>CAVYQA010000007.1:0-375257 GCA_963770495.1 Chitinophagales bacterium
CTTACCAAAATTTCCTCAACCACCGTCAGCGGCGAGGTGTTATAGCAGCTCCATATTAATTCGGCAATATCGTCAACAGGGATGAAACGCTCTTTTGGAAAACCTGCTCCCGCCCACGATTGAGTCCACACGGCGCCGGGAATAACAAAGGTGTTTTTTATGTTGTGCGGTTTTAATTCCTCGCGAAGATTTGTTAAAAACCGAGTAATGCAAATTTCATAATACCGTCCAGCCGCACACCTTATATGCCTTAATGCTTGCCACAGAACACATATTAAAAATATACAGATTTTTGTTTTATAAAGCCGTTAATTAAATATCCTGTAAGTGGGTCAGCACTCTAAAGATTAGTTTCTATAAAGACGATTAAAGCGTGCCTTCTTGCTCATTATAAACGCTGCCCGGCAAAAAATCGCCCGCATTATTAACCAGCACATCTGCATTCTGCCACTGGTTTATTGCTTCATCGCCAAAATATTCCACATGCTTTTTATCCGACACATCGCAAGCCACAGCCAGCACATTTATCTTCGGGAATTTTATTTCAAAAAATCCTTAAAATACTAGCCCTCTTTGGCAGTGCGCGCGCAAATGGCAACGTCATTTAAAACCCTGCCCGGCGAATTTTATCGTAATCGCTTTGCCTATTCCTTTGGTGGCGCCTGTGATAACGGCTTTTTTATTTTTGGACATAATTAATAATGAAGTAAACTGTCTTGAGGTAAATTTATTAATTTGGTAAAATATATTTTCAGTTACCATGCCTATTAATGTAATAAAGAGGTACCTTTTTATTGCTTAAAAAGAGTATGCCATCAGGACTTACTCCATACCCATCCCAATAATCGTTGTCATCCGTTTAGCTTATTAATAATTTATTTGAATTAAATTTAAACGTGAGTCTGCATTTGAAACCTATACTTGTATCTAAATAAAATACACTGGAATCTTTACTTCCAATAGTTAGCCGTCCGGTTATTGACCCGCTATTATAATCCATTTTTCTCCGATCTTCTACGTAAATAAGATTGTTGAATCGTCTTCGGGATATAAATCTATAACCCCTGTTGTGTCTTTATTTTTTTATATTCTCTTACATATACGCCACCAAATTTTGTTGTCTGAGCATTGCTTATATATAAGTTATAGAAAAAACACAAACAAAAGTTTTTTCATAGATTACATGTTACCATTTTGTGTAAACACATATTGCACCAAATTAGCTCCCATTTCAAGAGCTTTCTGTCTTATGTCTTCGGGGTCGTTATAAATATCATCCCAGCCGTCGCCAAGGTCACATTGGTAATCGTAGTAGCATACCAGCGCACCTGGTAAAACAATCCGAAACCCTGGGCGGGCAAACTGTCGTGCACATGTATTTTAGGCGGTCGTGCAGTAAATGATATTTGAGGTGATAATGGGGTGGTTAAACGGCACTTCTAAAAAATCCAATTCGGGGAAAATCTTTTTCATCGCCAGTCTCACATATTTATTTAAGCCGTAAGAATCATTAATAATGAGGAAACCGCCGCCGATAAGGAATTTGCGCATATTCGCCACTTTCCTGCGGTGTGAAATGAAATTGCCATCACCGGTCATGTATACAAACGGGTAATTAAAAATATCGGCGCTGCCCGATTCAACTGTGGCATACTGAAGATTGAAATCGGTGCCTAAATTCTGGTTACAAATTTGGCGAGGTTCTGCAGCGAGTTTACATCATTATACCAATCTCCGCCGCCGCCATAGTGCAACGATGCCAGGTACGTAGTGGGCGGCGAAGCGAATGCCGTTAATAAAATAAATAATAGTACCAAAGTTGATTTTTTCACAGTGCAAAATTAATCATTTACGAAATGAATAGCATCACATGCCACAATGCCCACTGTTTCCGTGCGCAAACGGTTAGCGCCTAAATTAACAGCAATAAATTGTTTTTCTATGGCAAGGCTTATTTCATTTTCAGAAAAATCTCCTTCGGGACCGATAAGTATTACGACATCGGTGCCTTTATGATAGGCATTTTTCAAATCTTCATTCTCCTCTTCCCAATGACAAATAAAAAGATGGCTGTTTGCAAATGCTGTGGAAACAAAATCCTTAAGTGAAACTAACTTATTCAGTTTCGGCAAATATGCCCTGTGCGATTGCTTCATGGCAGCTACTAGTATTTTTTCACAACGCTCGTTATTAATTTTTCTGCGCTCCGAATGCTCGCAAATCAACGGTGTTATTTCATCAATACCTATCTCTGAGGCTTTTTCTAAAAACCATTCAAAACGGTCAGTATTTTTTGTGGGGGCTATAGCTATATGAACGTTAAAATCGCGCTTGCCATAGTCTTCGGTTTTGTTGATTATTTCAAATGAACATTGTTTTGCATCGACGGAAACAATTTTTGCCGTGTAAAACCCGCCCTGCCCGTCTATCACATTAATCGCATCTCCCGATCGGTGGCGCAACACTCTAATACAATGACCGCTTTGTGCAACATCTAAAACGGTTTTCCCGTTTAAAATGCCGGGGGCATAAAATAGTTCACTATCTTTTTTCAAGTTCAAAAATGAATTGTATTTTGTTTCAAAAATAGGTTAATTATATCAGTCTTAACGTAACGAAAATGATGTCATTAAATTTCACACCATTTCCACTTTTAATAACGGAGCATTTGATGCTGCGCAGACCGGAACCGGGAGATGACAATGAAATATTTCTATTACGAACAGATGAGGGCGTAAATAAATTCCTCGACCGACCCAAAGCCAACTCCATGGACGACGCCCGTAAATTCATTCATAAAATACTCACCGGCATAAGCAAAAATGAATGTGTGATGTGGGTAATAACCCTTAAAAAAAGCCAGAAATTACTGGGCACCATTTGTTATTGGAACATTTCTAAAGAAGAGGATAAGGCGGAAATAGGTTATGAACTCTTGCCCCATTGCCAGGGAAAGGGAATAATGCAGGAGGCAATGGCAAAGGTGATTGACTACGGATTTAACACCATGAAACTAAAAACCATTGAAGCCTATACCCACAAAGAAAATGACCCTTCATCAAAGCTATTTGGAAAAATATAATTTCATAAGAGATGTAGCTGCCGAAAGCAAACACGCTGGCAATGAAGAATTTAAGAATATGGTAATTTATTCACTGCATAACTCCGCACTTCAGAGTTAAGTTATCGGATGAGAATAGGACAGTATATAGCCTCTCATTTTCAAATTCTCAAATTGATGAATTCTCAAATTTCCTATGCTTCCTTCCCGTGGCAATTTTTATATTTCTTCCCGCTTCCGCATGGGCAGGGGTCATTGCGTCCTACTTTTTTCTCTACCCTGACAGGCTGTAATTTTTGAGGTCTTTGTTCAGGTTGCCCGTTCCCGTTTTCCTGCCCGTTGCCGCTATTGCCTGTATAATTTCTTCCGGGATTTGTAAGCGCTCCCACATTTTCCCTGCCGGTTTTCATTCGGCTCATATCCGTTTTTTGCTGGCGTGCCTGGCTCACCTGCTGTGGCTGTTCCTGCTGGTCGGGTAAATTACCTTTAAACAGGAAAGAGATTACATCGCGGTTCACCTCGCTTATCATCTTTTTAAACAACTCAAATGCCTCGAGCTTGTAAATAAGCAATGGATCTTTTTGTTCATACAACGGCATTCTGCACCGATGTGTTCAATTCGTCCATTTCACGCAAATGCTCTTTCCATGCATCATCAATAATTGATAAGGTTATTCCTTTTTCAAATTCATTAACCACCTCATGCTGGTTTTTATCAAGGGCTTTTTTAAGATTTACAATAACCTGTATGGCCCTGCGTCCATCTGTAAAATTGGTATTACAACATTTTCAATCGTTTCACCGCGCGTATCAAGAATATCTTTCAGCACCGGGTAGGTTGTATCTGCAATGTGCTGCGATTTTCGGTTTATAATATTCCGTTGCGGCATCAAATAATCGTTGCGCCAATTCATTCTCCTTAGCTTCTTTAAATTCCTGTTCCGTAAACGGCACTTCAGGTCGCCAGCAGGCGCAACACATCCAATTTCAATCCCGCATAATCATCACTTTCCCTGTAAGAATCTGCTAATTCGTCGCACAGGTCATGTAACATATTATTTATATCTACCGATAAACGGTCGCCATACAAAGCGTGAGTGCGCTTTTTATGGATCACATCCCGCTGCGCATTCGTCACATCGTCGTCCTCGAGCAAACGCTTACGGATACCAAAATTATTTTCCTCCACCTTCTTCTGCGCGCGCTCGATAGCGTTCGTTATCATTGAGTGCTGAATCACCTCGCCCTCTTTGTAACCAAAACGGTCCATAAATTTTGCAATACGCTCCGACCGAACAAACGCATCAAATCATCTTCCAGCGAAACATAAAACTGTGATGTTCCCGGGTCACCCTGGCGCTGCGCGACCGCGCGGCTGGCGGTCAACACGGCGCGATTCATGCCGCTCGGTGCCCACAATAGCCAGTCCGCCCGCTTCTTTCACGCCCGGTCCCAGTTTTATATCCGTACCGCGACCAGCCATATTCGTAGCAATGGTCACCGTTCCCGGTTTCCGGCTTCTAAAATAATTTCCGCTTCACGCTGATTTTGTTTTGCATTCAACACATTGTGCTTAATGCCTTTCATCTTCAACATACGGCTCAATAATTCCGATACTTCCACAGACGTAGTACCGACAAGTATCGGTCGCCCTGCATTTCTGAGCGCATCTATCTCGTCAATGGCGGCTTTATATTTTTCGCGCTTGGTTTTATACACTCGATCTTCCCTGTCGGCGCGAATCATATCCCTGTTAGTGGGAATTACCACCACATCCAGCTTGTAAATATTCCATAACTCACCCGCTTCCGTTTCCGCCGTACCCGTCATTCCCGCCAGCTTATGATACATGCGGAAATAATTTTGCAGCGTTACGGTGGCGAATGTTTGTGTTGCCGCTTCCACCTTCACATTTTCTTTGGCTTCAATAGCCTGGTGCAAGCCCTCGGAGTAGCGTCTGCCCTCCAGTACACGACCAGTTTGTTCATCTACAATTTTCACCTTGCCATCCATCACCACATATTCCACATCCATCTCAAACAGGGTGTAGACTTTCAATAACTGCTGCACAGCGTGAATACGTTCTGATTTTATTGCAAAATCAGCCAGCAATTTATCTTTACGCGCCACTTTTTCTTCGGGCGGAAGATCTCTTTTCAGGTCAGCCAGCACAGCGCCCACATCGGGTATAATAAAAGACTTTTTTGTCCTCGCCCGCTTCCGTTATCATATCCACACCCAAATCTGTTAAATCAACCTGGTTGTTTTTTTCATCAATCACAAACAGCAGTTTAGCATCCACCTTCCAGGCATGTCTTTTTGCTGGTCGGCTAAGTCCGCGGTTTTCGGCTTTCTGCATAATTTGCTTCATGCCCGGCTCGCTTAAAAATTTTATAAGCTGGCTGAACTTCGGCAAGCCGCGAAAAGCGCGCAACGATGCCAGCCCGCCCTGCCCTTCTTCGCTACCGTCATTGCCTTCGGCTATCAGCTTGCGCGCATCATTCAAAAAGCCCGTAGTCAACCGTTTTTGCGCTTCGTATAATTTTACAATACGCGGCTTCAAATGCTGAAACTCCTGTTCCTCGCCTTTCGGCACCGGACCCGAAATAATGAGCGGCGTGCGGGCATCATCAATCAACACGCTGTCCACCTCATCCACCATGGCATAATGCAGTTTGCGCTGTACGCGCTCTTCGCGTGCGCACCATGTTGTCGCGCAAATAATCAAAGCCGAATTCATTATTGGTGCCAAACGTAATATCGCAGTTATAGGCTGCACGGCGCTCTTCAGAGTGCGGCTCGTGCTTATCAATACAGTCAACCGTCAACCCTAAAAAATTATATATCGAACCATCCATTCGCTGTCACGGCGGGCGAGGTAATCGTTCACCGTAACCATGTGCACACCCAGCCCCGGCAAGGCATCGAGGTCAGCGGGCACATAGCCGCCGGTTTTACCTTCACCAGTAGCCAGGTCCACAAAGGTGCACTGGTGCGACGGCCCCCGATAAGCTACGGCGTTGATAATGTATGATGTCCCAGGTTATCTTATTGCCTCCCGCCATCCACGAGTTTTGATAAATGGCATACTCGCCCTCTATCTTCACAAAATCCTTTTTCACCGACAAATCGCAATCAGCAACTGGCGGTGGCTTTTGTAACTTATGTTGATCTTGAGAAAAAGCGTTTATGCCTGCTCTTTCACCACGGCAAATACCTCGGCGAGAAAATATCATTCAATACCTCCTCCAGATTCTCATCGCGCTTCTTCTCAAGCTTGTCAATCTCCGTGTATCGCTTCCTCTTTTTCCTCCACGGGCAAATCCCCTTCACTGCGGCTTTTCATTTCTATTATTTCCGCATCAATATCAGCTAAATAGTCGGCTATGCGGGTTTTAAATTCGCCGGTTTTGGCGCGCAAATCTGCAACGTTTCATTTGCCCGAGTTTGGCAAATTCCTCTTTAATTTGTTCAACAATAGGCATAATGGCTTTAACGTCTTTTTCAGACTTGCCGCCACCGAATATTTTTGTTATAAAATCTAACATTTCAATGGATTAAAACATACCGTCACTTAAACCGGTTCACAAAGTTAAGATTTAATTGTGGTTAGGCAATGACAGCAATAATTACTCCGAAAGGGTGAAAAGTGACAGAATGGCGGATTTTGATTTGCCGATATGCTGATGTGCCAATGGGCTAATGTTCTAAAATCTTATATTTATGTCATATTTGTTAGTGATAGAATGCCAACAAATGCAAAAAAATTATTTTCTATATTATTAGAAATTATTCATGGAAATACAAGATATATATTTTGGAGTAACTGGATTATATAGACCATCATTTTTTCAAATGGAAATTAATCATGAACACCCTTTAAACGACATTGCCAAATTACCAGACCATATACTTGAAACATATTTGCACGAGTATGTTCATTTTCTACAAGATATTTCCACCACCTTTGGTCTTACCAATGCGTGTTACGTAGTAGAATATATGAAATTTGCTGCACAAGAAATAAGACAATCTTATGGTGATACTTTTCCAATTCCACTTCCATTAAAGCCTTCAGTGCAGAATAAAGTTTATGAGAATACCCAGTTAATGCAAATATATGCAGGAACATCTCGAATGCCTGTTGATAATTTAATTATCGAAGAAATTAAAAATATTAAACGAACTCAAGTTAATATTCCAATTAGCAGCACCGATTTTAAATTAGTACCGCAAATTATTGTATATTATATTGATTCCAATAGACAACATAGAGATTTTTTCTTTGGAGCTACTTGTATTATCGAAAATATGGCTTTTCTAATTGAAAGGTTATGTTTTAAAAAGGATAAATTTCTTTCTGACATTCCATATCACGCTGCTGAAATGATAGCATATTATCAATATGAGGAATTTGCTAAAAATCCGCTTAATATGTTAGCACTTTGTGATGTTTCATTGTTCTCATTTAACCCAGGTGATTTATTTGTTTGTGCCCTGAAAGAAATGAAGGAGAAAAATTGGCTACCAAAAACACCCTTGGATATTTATGCTTTTTGTAAGGAGTTCTTCAAATTGAATTATGAAACAGCAAGGAATATTTTTGAACTATATGAAATTCAACAAAAAGAAGCAATCAAAGAATTGGGTGATTATTTCACAATTGATGAGTTTAAGGATAATAAAAAATGGGTTGAATTGATAATACAAAAAGCAGCGGAATTTCGTCAAAAACAACCATCATTTATTATAGATTTAGCAGTAAATGGTAATCCTAGACAAAATAATATTTTTGCAATCCTCATTAAAGAAATCGGAGTTCCTCAAATTACTAATGCGGTTGGTGAAAGTTACTTCTATCATAAAGATGCCGCAAACTATAATTTTCATCCTATATTTTTGTTGCAATTAATCAAATTTTTAATATTTTAAATAAAAAGCAAGCATATTGTAATATTCGTTATGCTTGTAAATTAACCGCAGAAGCACAGGGTATTCCTGATTATACCGATGATAGCTGCAATCGCCCGTGGGAAAGAGTTACAGATGAGTTACTCTGCCCTTTTGCACAAGTTTGGAAAATGTGGGGATTGGAAGGTAAAAAGCCCAATTTTGTATAATAACATCATTCATCTAAAGTTATAATTCAGCCTCTTTAGCTGTAAATATTCTCTTTTAATAGTTGAATTATGAGATATAAATGGTCGTTGGGGTGTTTAAAATATTTTCTGGATAAGATAACTTTTCTGAATCTTCCCTGACAAAAGTATTTTTAAGTTTATCTATAACCATTTCTATATTTATATTTTGGAATTTATCAACTGTTAGTTGGTCAATATGAAATTTGAAGGATTTTTTAAATTTCTGTTGTCAGAGGTTGATATAATTAAGTTAGCTTTATAATCCCCTGAAGTCCAAGAAAAATACTTTTTATAGACATTTTGCATGTCAATAAAATGCTCATTAGTTTCAAGTTGTCTAAGGTCTGACTTACTTTGTAAAATGTAAAAACGCTGAGTTCTGATCGCAGCCATTAGTGTATCAAATTTATTACGAAACTCAAGATTAATAAAATTGAGAATCGGCTCAGTATATGAATCTTTTGAAAGTTTATAACCAATTGCATTTAATATTTTATCGGTTGGCATAATTGTCTCATTAACTTGTGTTTGGGTAACATGCTCAACAATTTGAATCCAATGGAAAACCCTTGTTTCTCCATTTGAATGTTCTATTTCAATAGTCATTTTATCTATAAAAGCATCTTTAAATTTAATATGCAACCCTATTCTTGTTGAAATAAAAACATTAAATTCATTCTCAATTATTGCAATGGATTTGTCAAGGTAGATATCAATACAAGTTTTAGTTTTCTTATCACTATAATATTTATAAGCAATTGGAAGCCAAGATAATGCTCCAAGCGCTGCAAGAATAAATGTTGTCCAATCGATTGCTGTCATAATTAATTATTGATATAAATATTTTCGCCTTTTCGCCTTTGTTGTGTTCTTTCGCCAACAAAGATGAAATAAATATTAGATATTAAATATACCTGCATGTAGTGATTTTTCATTCTGCCTGGAAACAGGTATTACTTCTTGTTCGACTCCTTCGGAGTCGTTTTACTATGGATTTACTTTTCTATAAACGTGTGATGCCTTTGACATCAGGCAATAATTCCGAAGGAATTTAACGTTTATAGAAACCCCGCAAAAACACAGCACACGATACCGAAGGTATCGAACATTTTTATTAAGCTCATTTATCCTCCGTTCTCGAAATAATATAAGAGCCATCCATAGCAACCATTCCTCCATCGGTTATGTTAATAATACGTCCGTTCGTGGCTTTTATGGTGCCGTCTGTTCTAACGATAAGTCCGCTTTTCAGAGTTGTGTCTTTTTTCAATTCCGCCATATAAAGCATTTTGCCGTTATGCATATACATGCAATTCATGGCTGTTGGGTTTATGTCTGCTTTAATCTCATTACCGTTCTCATCAATTCCATCGTGGTCGTGCATGGTGTATGTTTTACCATCCTTCGTTTTTACCGTGCCATCAACCATTACTGTTGTGCCGTTTTTTGTAGTCATAGTAGTTGTCATAAACTTCACCACCCAAAATTTTCCACTATCCTTTCTTATACATTCTTCGTTTGCTGTTTTTACGAGTGAAGTTATTAATAGCATTTTATCATCATTCATAACAAAGCCATTTGTGGGTACGGGGTCAATATCCAGTGTAGCTATATTCCCATTCGCATCAACATAGTCGCCGTTTTTTAATTGGGTGATTTTACCATCCCTGGTTTTAACAGAGCCGCCGGGCATTACAATTGCGCCATTGTTTGTGGTCATTGCAATTGTCATTACTTTTATATACCACAATCTGTCGCCTTTTATTAACGTACTGTCCATTCCATGACCTGCTAATATTCTGTTCTGCGCAAGGGAAGTTGCTGCAAAAGCAATTGCAGCCAATAATACAATTAAAGTTTTCATGGCGTTTTGTTTTTAGATTTATGAAATTAAAAAAACTTCTTTCAAAACGAATATCCCGGTTAGTTATTATATGTAATGCCGGCATTAGTGTTTGTAGTTATTCCTTCACCCACAAAAACACAGCGCAAGATGCCCCACTCGGCGTAGGTTGCACCTACGCCGTTATTGTTGTGAATATTCATTCACGTAAACTAGCCAAAAACTTCTTGTCCCAACTTGTTTCATCGCATTAATTCAACAGCTAATTTTGCCTGGCATGTTAAAAACTTTTGCTTTAAAAAACAAACTAACCGAGTACCCTTCTCCATTTTTTCTGTGGAGAAGGGATAGAGATGAGGTAAAAACTTCTTGTCCCAACTTTTCTCATCGTATAAAATCATGGCGTAATTTTGTAATAATTCAAAATTTTAGTCTAATGTCTAATAGTCTAAAATCTAAAAGTCTATAATGCTGATTCTTCTTCTAAAAATACTATTGTTGGTTCTGGTAATTAGGTACATTATCAGATGGGTAAGCTATCATTGGCATCACCGTAATAAAAAAACAAGAGTCTTTCACGGCAATTGCAGAATGCCTTTTGACGTAGAGTTTGCACTCATGTACGGATTAAAACCAAAAACAAAATTCCGCTATAGAGATTTATCCCATCGCAAAAGCCTGGTAGAATGGATGTGCATTCTCAACAGTTTGTATCCGCCCGACAAGTTAACTATCACACGTCCATCACACTATAACCTCAAGTCCCCTTCAAGGGATTTAGGGGTAAAACACGGAAACAATAATTTTATACGAATTAAAAAAATATATAATGTAATTATGGCGAAGCCCTGTGCCAAAAATAACAAGGTTGTTTCCGTGTTTTACCCCTAAATCCCTTGAAGGGGACTTGAGGTTATAGTGTGATGGACGTGTGATAGTTAACTTGTCGGGCGGATACAAACTGTTGAGAATGCACATCCATTCTACCAGGCTTTTGCGATGGGATAAATCTCTATAGCGGAATTTTGTTTTTGGTTTTAATCCGTACATGAGTGCAAACTCTACGTCAAAAGGCATTCTGCAATTGCCGTGAAAGACTCTTGTTTTTTTATTACGGTGATGCCAATGATAGCTTACCCATCTGATAATGTACCTAATTACCAGAACCAACAATAGTATTTTTAGAAGAAGAATCAGCATTATAGACTTTTAGATTTTAGACTATTAGACATTAGACTAAAATTTTGAATTATTACAAAATTACGCCATGATTTTATACGATGAGAAAAGTTGGGACAAGAAGTTTTTACCTCATCTCTATCCCTTCTCCACAGAAAAAATGGAGAAGGGTACTCGGTTAGTTTGTTTTTTAAAGCAAAAGTTTTTAACATGCCAGGCAAAATTAGCTGTTGAATTAATGCGATGAAACAAGTTGGGACAAGAAGTTTTTGGCTAGTTTACGTGAATGAATATTCACAACAATAACGGCGTAGGTGCAACCTACGCCGAGTGGGGCATCTTGCGCTGTGTTTTTGTGGGTGAAGGAATAACTACAAACACTAATGCCGGCATTACATATAATAACTAACCGGGATATTCGTTTTGAAAGAAGTTTTTTTAATTTCATAAATCTAAAAACAAAACGCCATGAAAACTTTAATTGTATTATTGGCGGCAATTGCTTTTGCAGCAACTTCCCTTGCGCAGAACAGAATATTAGCAGGTCATGGAATGGACAGTACGTTAATAAAAGGCGACAGATTGTGGTATATAAAAGTAATGACAATTGCAATGACCACAAACAATGGCGCAATTGTAATGCCCGGCGGCTCTGTTAAAACCAGGGATGGTAAAATCACCCAATTAAAAAACGGCGACTATGTTGATGCGAATGGGAATATAGCTACACTGGATATTGACCCCGTATTCACAAATGGCTTTGTTATGAATGATGATAAAATGCTATTAATAACTTCACTCGTAAAAACAGCAAACGAAGAATGTATAAGAAAGGATAGTGGAAAATTTTGGGTGGTGAAGTTTATGACAACTACTATGACTACAAAAAACGGCACAACAGTAATGGTTGATGGCACGGTAAAAACGAAGGATGGTAAAACATACACCATGCACGACCACGATGGAATTGATGAGAACGGTAATGAGATTAAAGCAGACATAAACCCAACAGCCATGAATTGCATGTATATGCATAACGGCAAAATGCTTTATATGGCGGAATTGAAAAAAGACACAACTCTGAAAAGCGGACTTATCGTTAGAACAGACGGCACCATAAAAGCCACGAACGGACGTATTATTAACATAACCGATGGAGGAATGGTTGCTATGGATGGCTCTTATATTATTTCGAGAACGGAGGATAAATGAGCTTAATAAAAATGTTCGATACCTTCGGTATCGTGTGCTGTGTTTTTGCGGGGTTTCTATAAACGTTAAATTCCTTCGGAATTATTGCCTGATGTCAAAGGCATCACACGTTTATAGAAAAGTAAATCCATAGTAAAACGACTCCGAAGGAGTCGAACAAGAGTAATACCTGTTTCCAGGCAGAATGAAAAATCACTACATGCAGGTATATTTAATATCTAATATTTATTTCATCTTTGTTGGCGAAAGAACACAACAAAGGCGAAAAGGCGAAAATATTTATATCAATAATTAATTATGACAGCAATCGATTGGACAACATTTATTCTTGCAGCGCTTGGAGCATTATCTTGGCTTCCAATTGCTTATAAATATTATAGTGATAAGAAAACTAAAACTTGTATTGATATTTACCTTGACAAATCCATTGCAATAATTGAGAATGAATTTAATGTTTTTATTTCAACAAGAATAGGGTTGCATATTAAATTTAAAGATGCTTTTATAGATAAAATGACTATTGAAATAGAACATTCAAATGGAGAAACAAGGGTTTTCCATTGGATTCAAATTGTTGAGCATGTTACCCAAACACAAGTTAATGAGACAATTATGCCAACCGATAAAATATTAAATGCAATTGGTTATAAACTTTCAAAAGATTCATATACTGAGCCGATTCTCAATTTTATTAATCTTGAGTTTCGTAATAAATTTGATACACTAATGGCTGCGATCAGAACTCAGCGTTTTTACATTTTACAAAGTAAGTCAGACCTTAGACAACTTGAAACTAATGAGCATTTTATTGACATGCAAAATGTCTATAAAAAGTATTTTTCTTGGACTTCAGGGGATTATAAAGCTAACTTAATTATATCAACCTCTGACAAACAGAAATTTAAAAAATCCTTCAAATTTCATATTGACCAACTAACAGTTGATACATTCCAAAATATAAATATAGAAATGGTTATAGATAAACTTAAAAATACTTTTGTCAGGGAAGATTCAGAAAAGTTATCTTATCCAGAAAATATTTTAAACACCCCAACGACCATTTATATCTCATAATTCAACTATTAAAAGAGAATATTTACAGCTAAAGAGGCTGAATTATAACTTTAGATGAATGATGTTATTATACAAAATTGGGCTTTTTACCTTCCAATCCCCACATTTTCCAAACTTGTGCAAAAGGGCAGAGTAACTCATCTGTAACTCTTTCCCACGGGCGATTGCATCTATCATCGGTATAATCAGGAATACCCTGTGCTTCTGCGGTTAATTTACAAGCATAACGAATATTACAATATGCTTGCTTTTTATTTAAAATATTAAAAATTTGATTAATTGCAACAAAAATATAGGGATGAAAATTATAGTTTGCGGCATCTTTATGATAGAAGTAACTTTCACCAACCGCATTAGTAATTTGAGGAACTCCGATTTCTTTAATGAGGATTGCAAAAATATTATTTTGTCTAGGATTACCATTTACTGCTAAATCTATAATAAATGATGGTTGTTTTTGACGAAATTCCGCTGCTTTTTGTATTATCAATTCAACCCATTTTTTATTATCCTTAAACTCATCAATTGTGAAATAATCACCCAATTCTTTGATTGCTTCTTTTTGTTGAATTTCATATAGTTCAAAAATATTCCTTGCTGTTTCATAATTCAATTTGAAGAACTCCTTACAAAAAGCATAAATATCCAAGGGTGTTTTTGGTAGCCAATTTTTCTCCTTCATTTCTTTCAGGGCACAAACAAATAAATCACCTGGGTTAAATGAGAACAATGAAACATCACAAAGTGCTAACATATTAAGCGGATTTTTAGCAAATTCCTCATATTGATAATATGCTATCATTTCAGCAGCGTGATATGGAATGTCAGAAAGAAATTTATCCTTTTTAAAACATAACCTTTCAATTAGAAAAGCCATATTTTCGATAATACAAGTAGCTCCAAAGAAAAAATCTCTATGTTGTCTATTGGAATCAATATAATATACAATAATTTGCGGTACTAATTTAAAATCGGTGCTGCTAATTGGAATATTAACTTGAGTTCGTTTAATATTTTTAATTTCTTCGATAATTAAATTATCAACAGGCATTCGAGATGTTCCTGCATATATTTGCATTAACTGGGTATTCTCATAAACTTTATTCTGCACTGAAGGCTTTAATGGAAGTGGAATTGGAAAAGTATCACCATAAGATTGTCTTATTTCTTGTGCAGCAAATTTCATATATTCTACTACGTAACACGCATTGGTAAGACCAAAGGTGGTGGAAATATCTTGTAGAAAATGAACATACTCGTGCAAATATGTTTCAAGTATATGGTCTGGTAATTTGGCAATGTCGTTTAAAGGGTGTTCATGATTAATTTCCATTTGAAAAAATGATGGTCTATATAATCCAGTTACTCCAAAATATATATCTTGTATTTCCATGAATAATTTCTAATAATATAGAAAATAATTTTTTTGCATTTGTTGGCATTCTATCACTAACAAATATGACATAAATATAAGATTTTAGAACATTAGCCCATTGGCACATCAGCATATCGGCACATCAAAATCCGCCATTCTGTCACTTTTCACCCTTTCGGAGTAATTATTGCTGTCATTGCCTAACCACAATTAAATCTTAACTTTGTGAACCGGTTTAAGTGACGGTATGTTTTAATCCATTGAAATGTTAGATTTTATAACAAAAATATTCGGTGGCGGCAAGTCTGAAAAAGACGTTAAAGCCATTATGCCTATTGTTGAACAAATTAAAGAGGAATTTGCCAAACTCGGGCAAATGAGCAATGAAGATTTGCGCGCCAAAACCGGCGAATTTAAAACCCGCATAGCCGACTATTTAGCTGATATTGATGCGGAAATAATAGAAATGAAAAGCCGCAGTGAAGGTGATTTGCCCGTGGAGGAAAAAGAGGAGCTATACACGGAGATTGACAAGCTTGAGAAGAAGCGCGATGAGAATCTGGAGGAGGTATTGAATGAGATTTTGCCTCAGGCATTTGCCGTGGTGAAAGAAGCGGCTACACGCTTTTTTCATAATCAAACCATACGAATAAAAGCCAATGACCTTGACCGCGATTTGTCGGTGAAAAAGGATTTTGTGAAGATAGAGGGCGAGTATGCCATTTATCAAAACTCGTGGATGGCGGGAGGCAATAAGATAACCTGGGACATGATACATTACGACGTGCAGCTTATCGGCGGCGTGGTGTTGCACCAGGGCAAGATTGCGGAAATGGCTACGGGTGAAGGTAAAACGCTGGTGGCTACGCTGCCTGCCTACCTGAATGCCTTGCCGGGGCTGGGTGTGCACATGGTTACGGTGAACGATTACCTCGCCCGCCGTGACAGCGAATGGATGGGTCCGATATATAATTTTTTAGGGTTGACGGTTGACTGTATTGATAAGCACGAGCCGCACTCTGAAGAGCGCCGTGCAGCCTATAACTGCGATATTACGTTTGGCACCAATAATGAATTCGGCTTTGATTATTTGCGCGACAACATGGTGCGCACGCCTGAAGAGCGCGTACAGCGCAAACTGCATTATGCCATGGTGGATGAGGTGGACAGCGTGTTGATTGATGATGCCCGCACGCCGCTGATTATTTCGGGTCCGGTGCCGAAAGGCGAGGAACAGGAGTTTCAGCATTTGAAGCCGCGTATTGTAAAATTATACGAAGCGCAAAAACGGTTGACTACGGGCTTTTTGAATGATGCGCGCAAGCTGATAGCCGAAGGCAATGACGGAGCTGAAGAAGGGCAGGGCGGGCTGGCATTGTTGCGCGCTTTTCGCGGCTTGCCGAAGTTCAGCCAGCTTATAAAATTTTTAAGCGAGCCGGGCATGAAGCAAATTATGCAGAAAGCCGAAAACCGCTACTTAGCCGACCAGCAAAAAGACATGCCTAAGGTGGATGCTAAACTGCTGTTTGTGATTGATGAAAAAAACAACCAGGTTGATTTAACAGATTTGGGTGTGGATATGATAACGGAAGCGGGCGAGGACAAAAGCTTTTTTATTATACCCGATGTGGGCGCTGTGCTGGCTGACCTGGAAAAAACAGATCTTCCGCCGGAAGAAAAAGTGGCGCGTAAAGATAAATTGCTGGCTGATTTTGCAATAAAATCAGAACGTATTCACGCTGTGCAGCAGTTATTGAAAGCTTACACCCTTTTTGAAAAGGATGTGGAATATGTTATGATGGATGGCAAAGTTAAAATTGTGGATGAGCAAACAGGGCGTGTGCTTGAGGGCAGGCGCTACTCTGAGGGCTTGCACCAGGCTATTGAAGCCAAAGAAAATGTGAAGGTGGAAGCGGCAACACAAACATTCGCCACCGTAACGCTGCAAAATTATTTCCGCATGTATCATAAGCTGGCGGGAATGACGGGTACGGCGGAAACGGAAGCGGGTGAGTTATGGAATATTTACAAGCTGGATGTGGTGGTAATTCCCACTAACAGGGATATGATTCGCGCCGACAGGGAAGATCTAGTGTATAAAACCAAGCGCGAAAAATATAAAGCCGCCATTGACGAGATAGATGCGCTCAGAAATGCAGGGCGACCGATACTTGTCGGTACTACGTCTGTGGAAGTATCGGAATTATTGAGCCGTATGTTGAAGATGAAAGGCATTAAGCACAATGTGTTGAATGCAAAACAAAATCAGCGTGAAGCGGAAATTATTTTAGAAGCCGGTAAAGCGGGAACGGTGACCATTGCTACGAATATGGCTGGTCGCGGTACGGATATAAAACTGGGACCGGGCGTGAAAGAAGCGGGCGGACTGGCTATTGTGGGCACCGAGCGGCATGAATCGCGCCGTGTTGACCGCCAGCTGCGCGGTCGCGCAGGACGCCAGGGCGACCCGGGAACATCACAGTTTTATGTTTCGCTGGAAGATGATTTGATGCGTTTGTTCGGCTCGGAGCGTATTGCAAAATTTATGGACCGTTTTGGTTACAAAGAGGGCGAGGTGATTCAGCACTCTATGATAACCAACTCTATCGAGCGCGCGCAGAAGAAGGTGGAGGAAAATAATTTTGGTATCCGTAAGCGTTTGCTCGAGTATGACGATGTGATGAATGCGCAGACGGGATGTGATCTATAAAAAGCGCACTCACGCTTTGTATGGCGACCGTTTATCGGTAGATATAAATAATATGTTACATGACCTGTGCGACGAATTAGCAGATTCTTACAGGGAAAGTGATGATTATGCGGGATTGAAATTGGATGTGTTGCGCCTGCTGGCTACTGAAGTGCCGTTTACGGAACAGGAATTTAAAGAAGCTAAGGAGAATGAATTGGCGCAACGATTATTTGATGCCGCAACGGAATATTATAAACGAAAATCGCAGCACATTGCAGATACAACCTACCCGGTGCTGAAAGATATTCTTGATACGCGCGGTGAAACGATTGAAAATGTTGTAATACCATTTACAGATGGACGCAGGGGCATACAGGTTATTGTAAATCTTAAAAAAGCCCTTGATAAAAACCAGCATGAGGTGGTTAATGAATTTGAAAAAGGAATAACCTTATCAATTATTGATGATGCATGGAAAGAGCATTTGCGTGAAATGGACGAATTGAAAACATCGGTGCAGAATGCCGTGTATGAACAAAAAGATCCATTGCTTATTTACAAGCTCGAGGCATTTGAGTTGTTTAAAAAGATGATAAGCGAGGTGAACCGCGATGTAATCTCTTTCCTGTTTAAAGGTAATTTACCCGACCAGCAGGGACAGCCACAGCAGGTGAGCCAGGCACGCCAGCAAAAAACGGATATGAGCCGAATGAAAACCGGCAGGGAAAATGTGGGAGCGCTTACAAATCCCGGAAGAAATTATACAGGCAATAGCGGCAACGGGCAGGAAAACGGGAACGGGCAACCTGAACAAAGACCTCAAAAATTACAGCCTGTCAGGGTAGAGAAAAAAGTAGGACGCAATGACCCCTGCCCATGCGGAAGCGGGAAGAAATATAAAAATTGCCACGGGAAGGAAGCATAGGAAATTTGAGAATTCATCAATTTGAGAATTTGAAAATGAGAGGCTATATACTGTCCTATTCTCATCCGATAACTTAACTCTGAAGTGCGGAGTTATGCAGTGAATAAATTACCATATTCTTAAATTCTTCATTGCCAGCGTGTTTGCTTTCGGCAGCTACATCTCTTATGAAATTATATTTTTCCAAAAGCTTTGATGAAGGGTCATTTTCTTTGTGGGTATAGGCTTCAATGGTTTTTAGTTTCATGGTGTTAAATCCGTAGTCAATCACCTTTGCCATTGCCTCCTGCATTATTCCCTTTCCCTGGCAATGGGGCAAGAGTTCATAACCTATTTCCGCCTTATCCTCTTCTTTAGAAATGTTCCAATAACAAATGGTGCCCAGTAATTTCTGGCTTTTTTTAAGGGTTATTACCCACATCACACATTCATTTTTGCTTATGCCGGTGAGTATTTTATGAATGAATTTACGGGCGTCGTCCATGGAGTTGGCTTTGGGTCGGTCGAGGAATTTATTTAC
Source organism: Chitinophagales bacterium (assembly GCA_963770495.1). Taxonomy (GTDB): domain Bacteria; phylum Bacteroidota; class Bacteroidia; order Chitinophagales; family CAVYQA01; genus CAVYQA01. The sequence continues at coordinate 19,023 of CAVYQA010000007.1, forward strand.
GCCCTCATCTGTTCGTAATAGAAATATTTCATTGTCATCTCCCGGTTCCGGTCTGCGCAGCATCAAATGCTCCGTTATTAAAAGTGGAAATGGTGTGAAATTTAATGACATCATTTTCGTTACGTTAAGACTGATATAATTAACCTATTTTTGAAACAAAATACAATTCATTTTTGAACTTGAAAAAAGATAGTGAACTATTTTATGCCCCCGGCATTTTAAACGGGAAAACCGTTTTAGATGTTGCACAAAGCGGTCATTGTATTAGAGTGTTGCGCCACCGATCGGGAGATGCGATTAATGTGATAGACGGGCAGGGCGGGTTTTACACGGCAAAAATTGTTTCCGTCGATGCAAAACAATGTTCATTTGAAATAATCAACAAAACCGAAGACTATGGCAAGCGCGATTTTAACGTTCATATAGCTATAGCCCCCACAAAAAATACTGACCGTTTTGAATGGTTTTTAGAAAAAGCCTCAGAGATAGGTATTGATGAAATAACACCGTTGATTTGCGAGCATTCGGAGCGCAGAAAAATTAATAACGAGCGTTGTGAAAAAATACTAGTAGCTGCCATGAAGCAATCGCACAGGGCATATTTGCCGAAACTGAATAAGTTAGTTTCACTTAAGGATTTTGTTTCCACAGCATTTGCAAACAGCCATCTTTTTATTTGTCATTGGGAAGAGGAGAATGAAGATTTGAAAAATGCCTATCATAAAGGCACCGATGTCGTAATACTTATCGGTCCCGAAGGAGATTTTTCTGAAAATGAAATAAGCCTTGCCATAGAAAAACAATTTATTGCTGTTAATTTAGGCGCTAACCGTTTGCGCACGGAAACAGCGGGCATTGTGGCATGTGATGCTATTCATTTCGTAAATGATTAATTTTGCACTGTGAAAAAATCAACTTTGGTACTATTATTTATTTTATTAACGGCATTCGCTCCGCCGCCCACTATGCAACTGGCATTGTTGCACTATGGCGGCGGCGGAGATTGGTATAATGATGTAAACTCGCTGCATAATCTTGCCAAATTCTGTAACCAGAATTTAGGCACCGATTTCAATCTTCAGTATGCCACAGTTGAATCGGGCAGCGCCGATATTTTTAATTACCCGTTTGTATACATGACCGGTCATGGTAATTTCGATTTCACACCGCAGGAAGCGGCGAATATGCGCAAATTCCTTATCGGCGGCGGTTTCCTCATTATTAATGATTCTTACGGCTTAAATAAATATGTGAGACCGGCGATGAAAAAGATTTTCCCCGAATTGGATTTTTTAGAAGTGCCGTTTAACCACCCCATCTATCACCAGAAATATGATTTTCAGCACGGACCGCCTAAAATACATGTGCACGACAGTTTGCCCGCCCAGGGTTTCGGATTGTTTTACCAGGGGCGCTTGGTATGCTACTACGATTACCAATGTGACCTTGGCGACGGCTGGGATGATATTTATAACGACCCCGAAGACATAAGACAGAAAGCTCTTGAAATGGGAGCTAATTTGGTGCAATATGTGTTTACACAAAATGGTAACATGTAATCTATGAAAAAACTTTTGTTTGTGTTTTTTCTAATAACTTATATATATAGCAATGCTCAGACAACAAAATTTGGTGGCGTATATGTAAGAGAATATAAAAAATATAAAGACACAACAGGGGTTATAGATTTATATCCCGAAAACGATTCAACAATCTTATTTTACGTAGAAGATTGGAGAAAAATGGATTATAATAGCGGGTCAATAACCGGACGGCTAACTATTGGAAGTAAAGATTCCAGTGTATTTTATTTAGATACAAGTATAGGTTTCAAATGCAGACTCACGTTTAAATTTAATTCAAATAAATTATTAATAAGCTCAACGGATGACAACGATTATTGTGGTTATGGGTATGGAGTAAGTCCTGATGGCATATATTTTTTAAGCAATAAAAAAATACCTCTTTATTACATTAATAGGCATGGTACCAAAATATATTTTACCAAATTAATAAATTTACCTCAAGACAGTTTACTTCATTATTAATTATGTCCAAAAATAAAAAAGCCGTTATCACAGGCGCCACCAAAGGAATAGGCAAAGCGATTACTATAAAATTTGCCGGGCAGGGTTTTGATGTTGCCATTTGCGCGCGCACTGCCAAAGAGGTGAAAGCGTTTAAGGATTTTTTAAATATAAAATTCCCGAAGATAAATGTGCTGGCTGTGGCTTGCGATGTGTCGGATAAAAAGCAGGTGGAATATTTTGGCGATGAAATAATAAACCAGTGGCAGAATGCAGATGTGCTGGTTAATAATGCGGGCGATTTTTTGCCGGGCAGCGTTTATAATGAGAAAGAAGGCACGCTTGAATCGTTGATAGAAACTAATCTTTACAGCGCTTACCGACTTACACGATATTTAATTAACGGCTTTATAAAACAAAAATCGGGGCACATTTTTAATATGTGTTCTGTGGCAAGCATTAAGGCATATAAAAGCGGCGGCTCTTACGGTATTATGAAATTTGCATTACTCGGTTTTTCAAAAAATCTTCGCGAGGAATTAAAACCGCACAACATAAAAGTAACCTCTGTTATTCCCGGCGCCGTGTGGACTCAATCGTGGGCGGGAGCAGGTTTTCCAAAAGAGCGTTTCATCCCTGTTGACGATATTGCCGAATTAATATGGAGCTGCTATAACACCTCGCCGCTGACGGTGGTTGAGGAAATTTTGGTAAGACCTATTAAGGGCGACATTGAATAACAGTGAACAGTTATCAGTAATCAATTATCAATGCTCGGAAAAATCCGCAACTAAACCGAAAGAAAAGTTCCTGTCAAATCAATATTTAGTTTGTTGTTAACCAGCAAATTGTAAAATTCTGTCAGGAACTTATTTATAGGGTTTTTATAAAAATGGTTTTGTTTTAGTAATCTTTTGTTTGCTTTTTTCCTTTCCAATTTTACCGCAGAGGACGCCAAGTGATCGCAAAGAACGCAAAGGCTTTGCGCCTCTTTGCGTATTTTTTTTCTTTGCGAACTTTGCGGTAAAAAAAACGCAATACATCTTTTCAAAGAACGATAATTTATTCCTGCAAAATTATTTAAGTAATAAAGGCGATGTGGGAAGTTGGGACAGAAAGTTTTTATCCCTTGTTGCCATCTGCTTTAGCTGACGGATAACAATCAAATACTCCCATAAGGCTTTAGCCCTAAATTTTATTTTTAATAGAATGACAGCTTGTTTTTGTTTTGGGCTAAAGCCTTAATTTATTATACTTTTTCCGTCAGCTAAAGCAGACGGCAATTCAGTAAAACCTTGTCGAGATTGAAAGATATAATATTTATTATGAGATAATTATATATTTTTATATAATTAATTTGTTTGGGGCATGCGGGAGACAACTGTGCCCTTTAAGGGATTGTAGTTAATATAAAAATAGGCTTTAGCCGAAAATTAAATGCCTGATAATTGGTTATAATCATTTAAATCTATACCAAATGTATCATAAGTTATTTTACCATTTTTAACGTAGGCAATTATAGGTTTCGCCTTTTCTTCTTTTGCTACTTGTTTTAAGATGTCTTTTTCTCTTTCTGATAAATCATTTGCAGTAACCTTTATTAAAAGTTGCCAAATAGGACTTGTTGCTAATAAATACTCACGTGTCAATAAAGGTATATTAACCTCGGCAAATACAAATCCTAATCCTTGTAAATCATTCTTCACAAGTTGTTCAATTGTCTTTTGATTATTTTCCATAGATATTAGTTTTTATGGAAGATAAAAAATGGGTTTTTAAAAAGCAACTCAAAAACTGAATAAAAATGATTTATCAATTGTTAAACTGAATTATTCAATTCTGATTTTGTGCCTTTGTTGGTGTTTTTCACCAACAAAGATTAGGCAGATAAACCCTCCTTGCTGTGATTGGTTGGCTAATGCTAATTGCTCGCACTAACACTAACCACGGCTCAAAGAAATTGCCATCCTTTAGGGTGTGGTGATTTATAAATATATATAGGCTTTAGCCGAAAATATTTTTATTTTATGATAACTTTACAACAATATGTTATTATAACGACTGTATTTTTAAATATATGAAATATAAAATTCCCCTTTTCTTATTGCTTATAATATTTTCTTGTGAAAAGAAGCTGATAGCATATAATGATTGTGCTAAAACTATCGTTTACTCACCTACAAATAACTTAACACAACAATCTTATCCTTCAGATTCCTTTTGTATTATTTGGAATAATTTTTATCTAAATAATTATTATTTACTACAATTCCTTGTTAATTGGCATAAAAGCCAATACTATGATACTACCTTATTGCATAAATCAAGATATTATTTTAACATTGTTAATAAAGCATATTTATCAAATAGAAAGTATATAACAGATTCAGTAAAAAGTTTCCAAGCTTTATCAAATATTATTTCATTTACAAAAGAGTTTTACACGAATATTCCAAGCTATGCTCAACAGAATATTTGGGCAGAAGACCCAAACGATCCCGATAATAAAGGTATCAGAGATATAATGACAGCAGTTACTAAATATACTCTGTGCGATGCTTATATTGAAAGAGCGTTAGCACAAAGTCGTTGTAAAAATTGCATAACAATTCTGCCACACGTGGATTTTTAATATATTCAATAACACAGATTTTTATTCAGTAAAATGAGTTGGCATATAATATACCTTAATACAGATAAGGCACTAGAAAAAGCAAAAGCCTCAATTATTGATATTGGAACAACAACTACCTCTCGAAATGATGGTTTAGGAAACGTAATATGTTATTCACACAGTCCCTCTCACAGTATTTACATTAATACTAATCATCCTAAATTTCTAAAGAAACTACATAAAAAATTTAATGTAGATTTTTGTAAAACCCCTCTTAAATTTAATGAAGAAGATTGGTTTTGGAGGGTTCTTTAGCGAACGGAGCTAATTCCAACGATGATTGGTTATTAATAGTAAGAATACTCATCTATTTCTACGCCCAAAAAATAATCTTCTGATTTTTCAATTTTCAAATTTGCACATTTTCAAATTCTCAAATTAATCACTCCACCACCGTTATCTTCATTGTATTAGTGCGACTGGTGCCAGTGATAGGCATACTGGCTAAATGAATGACAACATCTTTGGGCTGAATGAGCTTTGCTTTTTTCAGAATTTCGGATACATCGTGCATGGTTTCGTCGGTGCTCACTTTTTTATCGTAATAAAAACAACGCACTCCCCAAAGAAGACTCAGGGTGCTCATCAATAATTTATTACTGGTGAAAATAAAAATGCTTGCTTTGGGGCGGAAGGCAGCCACTTTAAAAGCGGTGTAGCCGATATAGGTCATGCCGATGATGGCTTTTGCATTGAGGTGGTCGGAAACGCGCACGGCGGTGAAGCATAATTCATCGGAATAAAATGAAGGCGATTCGGGCACGGGGCGAATGCCTTTATAGTAAACCTGGTTTTGGGTTTCGACGACACGTATAATTTTCGACATCATCTCGATAACCTTTACGGGATATTTTCCGACGGATGTTTCTGCGCTTAACATGACGGCATCGGCGCCGTCCATCACGGCATTGGCGACATCGGTGGCTTCGGCACGGGTGGGCGTGGGCGAATCAATCATGCTTTCCATCATCTGTGTGGCGATAATGACGGGCTTAGAGGCGATGATACATTTACGCACTAACTGTTTCTGAATAATAGGAACATTTTCCATGGCTATTTCAACTCCCAAATCGCCGCGCGCCACCATAATGCCATCGCTTTCTTTAAGTATGGCATCAAAGTTAGCAACGCCTTCGGGCTTTTCAATTTTTGCGATAATCTTAGCCAGCGACTTGTGCCTGTTAATCAGCGAGCGCAAATGATGAATATCTTCCGCTTTGCGAACGAATGACAATGCTATCCACTCCGCCTTATTTTTTAGCCCGAAGATTAAATCCTCGTGGTCTTTCTTTGTCATGCTCAGAACTGAGATGGTGCTGTTGGGGAGATTGACACCTTTTTTGGCGGTGAGAAAACCATCGTTCATTACCCTGGCGGTAAACGTTCCATCGGGGTTTGTACCGAGTGTTTTTAATTCTATTTTCCCGTCATCCAATAATATCCTGTCGCCTGCTTTCACCTCTTGCACAAGATGAGAATAATTAATAAAGATTTTATCCTCCGTTGAAATACTTCTGCTTTTAGTGGTGATGGTAATTTCTTTCCCTTTTTTAAGAAAAATTTTACCGTTGGCAACTTCGCCGATGCGGATTTTAGGTCCCTGCAAATCAAGTAATATGGGTATATGACGGTTGAGTTGTTTGGCAATGGTGCGAACCAGGTCAATCGTTTTTTGATGGTGCGCATGGTCGCTGTGCGACATATTTATACGGCAAACATCCACACCCGCTTTAATAATTTCAGTTAGTGCGGTATGATGGTCGGTAGCCGGTCCCAATGTGGCTACAATTTTTGTTCTGTTAAATTTTGCCATTGCGTTTTTACCTCACCCCTAACCCCTCTCCATTGCATGGAGAGGGGGACGAGTTAGCGAAAATTTTAAAAGTATTCAATAATTTTTATTGTTTATTAAAATTTATATTATCTAAATCTTAATATTTAAATGTTATGTTAATTTTATGACTCAACATATTTCAGCGCTTCATTCAAGAGTTGTTTTTTATTTACCGGAACAACGCCGGGCTGCTCACATACCAGACCGCCTGCCAGGTTGGAGAGTTCTGCAATAATTTCCAAACTCAATCCCAATGCAAGTGCAATCGCCGCCACGCTTATAACCGTATCACCTGCTCCTGATACATCTGCCACATTACGGCGGTGAGCGGGTAAAATAAATTGTGTGGCATCGTCTTCTATAAAAATGCCGTATTCGGAAAGCGTTATCATGGTAATGCCATTGTGAATTAACCGCCTTAGTTTACCGGAAACACTTTTCAGCGCGTTTACTGAAATGGAATCAATCGGCAAATTAAACGCTTCGCGCATCTCGCGCAGGTTGGGTTTGAATAAATCCACCTTCCTGTAATTAAAGAAATTATTTTTCTTGGGGTCAACGGCAACAGGAATTTTCTTTTTGTTGCAGACAGAGATTATTTTTTCTATTGATTTTTTATCCAGAATTCCTTTATCATAATCTTCAAAAATCAACACGTTAATTTTTTCTTTACTTAAAGCAGATAAAACGGTTTTTAAAAATTGCTCATGGTCTTTATTGCTTAGGTCATCCGTCATTTCAGAGTCAACACGGGCTATTTGCTGGTTGTGGCTGAGTACCCTTGTTTTAGTTGTTGTAATGCGCTCGCTGCTTTGAATAATATATTGGGTTGCCATTTTATTTTTCTTCAGCAGCGATAAAAATTTTTTGCCGTTGCCGTCTTTACCGGTTACTGAACACAATATTGGTGTTGCGCCCAATGCTTTAATATTAAGAGCCACGTTAGCTGCCCCGCCAAGGCGTTCTTCAGTGGTAGTTACATGCACTACCGGAACAGGCGCCTCGGGAGAAATGCGGTCAACACTGCCGGAGATATATTCGTCAACCATCACATCACCAATGATGAGGACTTTCAACTGTGAGAACTGCTCAAAAATTTTCTTAACGCTCATGTTATTTCAGTTGCGCCAAAGCGGTTTTTAGTCGTTTCATGCCTTCGGTTATTTTTTCATCAGAAGCGGCATAAGAAATGCGCACACAGTTGCTATCGCCAAATGCCGTGCCCGTTACTACGGCAACATGCGCTTTGTTCAACAGGTAAATAGAAAGGTCTTCAGCGTTTTTAACAGTCGTTGTGCCATCTGATTTTCCGAAGAAATAACTCACATCGGGAAACATATAAAACGCGCCGTCGGGGCAGGGGCATTTCAAGCCGGGAATATCTTTCAGCAAGCCATAAATTAAATCGCGGCGGTGGTGAAACGCATCGCGCATTTTAAAAGTAGGTGTTAGGTCGGAAGATAAAGCCGCCAAAGCCGCGCGTTGCGAAATGGAGCAGGCGCCCGATGTAATTTGCCCCTGGATTTTTTCACAGGCTTTTGCCACCCATGCAGGCGCCGCCATGTAACCGATGCGCCAGCCCGTCATGGCAAATGCTTTGGAACAGCCATTAACAATAATCACGCGGTCTTTGACGGACGGAAACTGGGCGATGGACTCGTGCATTCCCGTATAATTAATAAATTCATAAATCTCATCCGCCACTATAAAAATATTGGGATGCTTTGCAAGCACGCCGGCAAAAGATTTCAATTCTTCTTTTGAATAAAATGCACCTGTTGGGTTACAAGGGGAAGAGTAACAAAGAATTTTTGTTTTGGGCGTGATGGCGGCCTCCAGTTGTTTTGCCGTTATTTTAAAATTCTGCTCAACGCCTGCTTTTATGGTTATCATTTTGCCGTCAGCCATTTTCACCATTTCGCGGTAGCTTACCCAATAAGGCGCCGGAACGATCACCTCGTCACCGGGATTAAGAAGCGCCATCATCACATTTGAAAGCGATTGCTTGGCGCCGGTTGAAACAACGATTTGGTCAACAGTATAATCGAGCCGGTTATCGCGCTTGAATTTGTTAACAATTGCCTGGCGCAAATCAAGGTAACCGGGCACGGGCGTGTACTTGGTGTAGCCCTCGTCAATGGCTTTTTTAGCGGCATCTTTGATATGCTGAGGCGTATCAAAGTCGGGTTCGCCTAAGCTAAGGTCAATAATGTCAAAGCCTTTTGCTTTCATCTCGCGACTCATCTTAGCCATCTGCAGCGTTTCCGATTCGGCAAGGCGGGTAATTCGTTCAGCAATCAATTCCATTCCTGAAATATTAAGTAAGAGGGCGAAATTACGGAAAAGGTTGGAAGGTTTGAAAGTTTGAAGGTTAAAAGGTTAGAAGATTGAAAGGGCATTATTAGGTTTAGCTTTTTGCTGTTCTACCTGTTGGCAAGTCTGTATTAAGGGTTCAAAGGGAGTTTTTACCTTTGTAGAAAATATGTAGCTATGAGTTTAGTAGAACGTGTTAATAACGACCTTAAACAAGCCATGCTTAAAAAGGATGAAGCCGGGCTGCGCGCTGTTCGCGCTATTAAGGCGGCTATCATTATCGCACAGACGGAAAAGGGCGCCAGCAAAGAATTATCTGAAGACACAGAAATAAAGCTGCTGCAAAAATTAGTGAAGCAACGGAAAGACTCGCTGGAAATATACAAACAACAAAACCGCGCCGACCTTGCAACAAAAGAACAGGAAGAATTGGATGTTATAGAAAAATATCTGCCCGCGCAGATGAGCGATGAGGGTTTGAAAGCGGAGCTGCAAAAAATTATTGCGCAAACAGGCGCTCAATCGCCGCAGGAAATGGGTAAAGTGATTGGTGTAGCCATGAAACAACTGGCAGGAAAAGCCGACGGGAAAAAGATTTCTGAATTGGTAAAACAACTGCTTACAAAATAAGATGGCTATTGATATTGCGTTGCTGCTGGTGCTTTGTTTTGGAATTTATAAGGGCTATTCTAAAGGATTGATCATCTCCATATTCGCCGCGCTGGCATGGATTTTGGGTGTAATAGTGGCGATGCATTTTGTCGCTTACGGAACAGGGTACCTGCAAAAAGCGTTTCATTCGCAGTCGGTATATTTATCGTTTTTGTCATTTTTTCTGATATTTATCGTTATAGTTATTGTTATCTATTTTGTGGGAAAATTGCTGGAAAAGATTATTGATATTGCACAACTGGGGCTGGTGAATAAAATTTCGGGTGCGGCGCTCATTTCTGTTGTTTATATTTTTTTGTTCAGTACCTTGCTGTGGATATGCAACCATGCAGGTTTTATAACGCCTGAAATGAAATTGCAGTCGAAAAGCTATAATTTAGTGGAGCCGCTTTCGGAGGTGGGCATGAAAGGATTAAGCAGTATTTTTCCGACAGTGAAAAGTACGTATGATGATGTAGAAAAGTTATTGGATAAGGATACCATGAGTTTATCTAAACATTAGTTTAAAAATTTCGTATATAATAAGTGATGAAGTCAGAAACTTTTTAAATAGTCATAATATAAGTAAAAAAATTACCTTAGCAACGGTTAAAGGCTAAAAGCAAAACAGTGGAATTTTTAATTAAAGAGGAAGACAAGTTCAGGTATATTGACGTGGGCGAAGGTCCTGTGTTGTTGCTGTTGCATGGCTTGTTTGGCGCCCTCAGCAATTTCAGGTATATCGTGGATGAGTTTTCAGACCGGTGCCGCGTGGTGATACCGATTTTGCCATTGTACCAGTTGCCTATTGCCGAGGCAAATCTTAAAGGGCTGGTAGATTATATTTATCAATTCATTCAATACAAAAAACTGACGAACTGCATTTTATTAGGTAATTCTTTAGGCGGGCATTTGGCTTTGCTAACGGCTTTGCAACATCCCGAATGTGTGACTTCAATGATTTTGACAGGGAGTTCAGGTTTATTTGAGAATACCTTCGGCGGCTCATTTCCCAAACGCGGCGATTACGATTACATTAAACTAAAAACAGAATACACTTTTTACGATCCTAAAACTGCCACCAAGGAATTGGTGGATGAGGTTTATGATATTGTGAATGATAAAAATAAAGCGTTCCGCGTTATTTCGGTGGCGCGCTCTGCCATGAAACAAAATATGGCAAATGATTTGCCGAAAATAAAAATACCCGTGTTATTGATATGGGGCAAAAACGATAATATTACTCCCCAATTTGTAGGAGAAGAGTTTCATAAATTGTTACCTAATTCGGAATTGAAATTGATGGATAAATGCGGACACGCGCCTATGATGGAAGAACCGGAAGAATTTAACGCATTGCTTGGTGAGTTTCTTGACAAGCTAAAAATACCTGCTGTTCATGAAAACCGTTAATGCCATCACCCCTAATTTACCGGTCATCTATTTGCATGACTCATTAGACCATATTCACAGTGTTATGAGTGAGTCGCGTCTTCAGCAATTGGCGGTTGTAGACCAGCAGAAGTGTCTTGGAATAATCATTGAAAGTGATTTGCTGAACTTAAGCAGTCAATTACTTCTTATTGAATGTAAGGAGCGGATAAAAAAATATTTTGTGTTTGCCAATGAACACTTACTGGAAACGATAAAAAAAATATCTTTTCTTAAAATCCATCTTATCCCTGTAGTTGATGAAGAAGAACATTATTTAGGAAGTGTTATTGCCGATGAACTGCTTTATGCCTGGAATGGGGACTCTGCTATTAAAGACACCGGCAGCCTTTTAATATTAGAAGTTGAACGCAAGGATTTTTCAATGGCGGCGGTATGCACGCTTATTGAGGAAATGCAGATTGGCGTTATTTATTGCTCGGTTAACCAACATCCTGAAGCCGAAACCATGGAAGTTACCTTAAAAGTAAATACGGCTGATCTTACCACGGTTATCGGTATTCTTGAAAAACATCATTATATCATTAAAAACTTTTTTAATGAATCTAATTATATAGAGGATCTTAAAGAACGTTACAGCGGATTGATGAATTATTTGAAGATTTAGTACCCCACCCACACTTGCTCACACTCTCACACATCAAACCAAAACTTAGTCGGGGATGAGGTAAAAAGTAATATCTTTACGCGTTCAAAAAATAAACATAATTTGGAAATTGCACTTTATGCCCGCACATTACGCGAAGAAGATTTGCCTTTCTTGCGGCATCTGCTTGAATTGTTGCATAAAAAAAATATTACCATTTCGGGCTATGAGCATTTGGTAAAACAACTTCCTAAAGACTGGACTGGTAGTTATAATATCACCCCGTTTTCTTCACATAAAGATATTGCAGGCAAAGCTGATTTTATGTTTTCGCTCGGCGGCGACGGCACCCTGCTGGATACATTAATTTATGTGAGAAATTATGATATACCTGTAATGGGCATAAACCTTGGCAGGCTTGGTTTTTTAGCGACTATTAATAAAGAAGAAGTTAACGATGCCATTGATGCAATTGTAGCCGGTTCATATGTATCGGATAAGCGAACGTTAATTCAGTTGGATAGCAATTTAGATTTATTTGGCAGCGTGAATTATGCGCTTAATGAATTCACCATTCACAAACGCGAAGATGCGTCAATGATAATTGTGCGCACCTATATTAACGGCGAATTCCTTACATCGTATTGGGCAGACGGGCTTATAATAGCATCGCCAACGGGGTCAACCGGCTATTCACTCAGCTGTGGGGGACCCATTGTAATTCCTGCATCGGGTAATTTTGTAATTACACCTATTGCACCTCATAATCTCAATGTTCGCGCTATTGTTGTACCTGACGATTCTATTATTTCTTTTGAGGTGGAACACCGCACCGGAAGCTTTTTATGCACTATGGATGCCAGATTTTCAAAAGTAGATTCAGAAGTGCAATTGGCTGTTAAGAAGTGCCCTTTCCAATTCACGCTGATTCGGCTCAGTGATACCAATTTTTTGAATACTTTGTCGGCAAAATTGATGTGGGGTGCTGATAAAAGGAATTGAAAATCAATCAGTTATTCACCCAACCATTTTTTTTTTATTTTACCGGCACAACTATCAATGTTATTACTATATTTGCATTGTATCCAGTGTTAATAAAATTTTACGCAAATGACTAAAAAATTACTTATTGTAGTGTTACTACTGCTACCGTTTGCTTCCAGATCCCAGGTAATTGATGGACAGAAAATCCTTTTTTATACTGGGTTTAGTATGGGCACCTCCTATTATAATGGTGATCTCAATCCTAACTATTTTCCACAAGTAAATTTTGCTTTAACGGAACCATATTTTAGTGTATTTGCTGCGCATTATTTTAACCGGTTTATTACAGCACGATTAAATTTTTATTACGCATGGGTGAAAGGTGATGATAGTTATTCGGACCCTGATTTTCCCGGTGCCAGTAATGGTTATTGGAGATATAACCGCAATGCCCGATTCAGATCTTCCATAGCAGAATTATCTGCAACAGCTGAAATAAATATAATACCGGAAACAGATGCGTTGGGAATTGTGCATAGAAAATACGTTCCTTATCTTTTGGTTGGAATAGGAGCTTTTCATTTCAATCCTGAAGCGCCTTATTTTCCGGGAACAAACAGCGTTTTAAGACCGGGCAACTACATTGCCCTTGAGCCACTGGGCACAGAAGGAGAGGGCACGCCTCAATATCCCGACAGACCATATTATAGCCGAATTGCAGGTTGTTTCCCTATAGGCAGCGGTGTAAAATATAATATTGATAAACAGGTAACGGTTTCCTTAGAGTTTGGTGTTCGTCTTACAACTACTGATTATCTTGATGATGTGAGCACCACTTATCCCAACCCGGCATATCTTACCCAACAATATGGCGCGGGAACACAGCAGGCGTTATATTCAGTTTACTTTTCTAACAGGAATATAAACGGCAGGGATCCGGAAGAATCTACGCCCGGTAACCAAAGAGGTGACCCGTCTCATTTAGACCACTATGTTTTTAGCGGCATTACATTAGTGTATAGAATACCCGGTATTACAGCAGTTGCTCCTCAATAAACTTACTACAGATATGAAATGTATCAGCAAACATCTAATAAATTTAGCGGCAATAGTCTTATTGTTTGCTTTATTTTCAGGTTGTACCACATCCCTGTTTCAGTCGGTAAAAACACAAATAGTAGGCACATGGGCATCTGACCCGATAGTATCAGCAACGCCTGATACATGGTCTTTCAACAGCAATGGTACTTGCACACTGTCTTTTTATGCCGCAAACACTGCTGATGGAACCAATGAGGTTTATTCACCTGCAGCCGGAAATGATAAAGATACTGTATTGCAGAATGTTCCGTATTCCATTACAAGCAGTACAGGCACGTATTACTTAACGATAGATGCCTATGCTAACGCCATGGGATATGCAAGCAACCAGTTCAGGTTTATTATAGTAACTCTAAACTCTAAAACAATGTACCTGGAGAGCCAGATATTATATAATCCCGCACAAACCGGCTATATCCAGATTGAATTAAACAAGCAATAGACTTTTAGTCACGAATTTATGTGGTCAAAACCCGTCTCGGTTCAGCCGAGACGGGTTTTGAATTAAATGCTTAATTTTACGCCTAAGAAATAAATTATTCAACAGAGCGTTTAATAATAGCAAAAAACTTTTACAATAATTTGCTTCCGCGTATTCACAGGTTAATTTTCATTTTTGTTATAGGACTATGTTCGCCTGTATTATCAAAAGCACAATATAGCAGTATAGGTGTTGAAGGTGGCGGATTCACCTATTTTGGAGACCTGAATCAGGATGAAAAATTTAACCTCACCAAATTGGCGGGGGGTATTCTTTATAATTATAGCCTTGACAGCCGTATTTCATTTAAAACCATGTTCAACGCGGGCATGGTATCGGGCTCCGACCAACAACAGTCGACAAATTACTATCAGCGGCTACGTAATTTGAGTTTTTTTTCCGATATTTTTGAGGTATCAGAACAGTTAGAATTTAATTTTTTACCATTTAATCCCAACGATTCAAAAGAGATATTCACCCCATACATGTTGCTTGGATTTGGCATATTTCATTTTAACCCTGAAACTTTTTATGATGGGAAGACCTATTATCTTCAGCCGCTTGGAACCGAGGGACAAGGGCTGCCGGAATATCCTAACCTAAAAAAATATCCTTTAATAAGCACTGCTTTTTTAATCGGCGGAGGATTTAAGTTTAGAATAAGCAGGCATTGGAGTACATTTATTGAATTAGGGCAAAGAAAAACTCATACCAATTACTTAGATGATGTGGGCGGGGTGTATGCAGACCCTGTTGTATTGCTTAATGAGCATGGACCGGCTACGGGTCCTATTGTTGCGGCGTTAAGTGACCGTTCAGCCGAAGTGTTAGGCGAACCGGTATTTAAACCGGGTACTGAGCGAAGTAATAATAACAGGGATGATGATTATCTTTTTTCATGTATTGGAATTGTTTATACCTTCAACCCCTACAAATGCCCCACCCCCGGCGGAAATGATTTTTACTATAAGTAAACCAGCCCATAATGGATCTGAAATCACGCATTGACATAACGCGACTGCCAAAGCATATTGCCATAATTATGGATGGCAACGGTCGCTGGGCTATACAGCGCGGTGAAGAGCGCGTGAAAGGGCATCAAAATGCAGTGGATGCCGTTAGGGCTGCTACAGAAGGTTGTGCTGAACTTGGCGTGGCTTACCTGACCTTATATGCCTTTTCTACGGAGAACTGGCTTCGCCCGAAAAATGAAGTGAATGCCCTGATGGAGTTGCTGGTGGTGACCATAAACGGGGAGTTAAAGACTTTAATAAAAAATAATATTCGCTTAAAAACAATAGGTGATTTTGAAACATTGCCTGAAAACTGTAAAAATGAACTGCTGAAAGCAATTGATATTACTAAGAATAACACCGGGCTCACGCTTATTATTGCCTTAAGTTATAGCAGCAGATGGGAAATTACACAAGCTACCAGGCAAATTGCACGCGAAGCCTATAATCATCAAATTAATCCCGACAATATTAGCGAGGTATTTTTAAATCAATATCTTTGCACAAAAGATTATCCTGATCCGGAATTATTAATACGAACAAGCGGTGAAAAGCGAATCAGTAATTTTTTGTTATGGCAAATTGCCTACACTGAACTTTATTTTACGGAAACCCTTTGGCCAGATTTTAACAAAGATGAATTATATAAAGCAATAATTGATTATCAAAAACGTGAGCGACGGTTTGGCTTGACTGCTGCACAGCTTCCACCACTATGAAATTGAAGTACCTTTTATTTATTTTGATGCTATACATGAGCACAGCGAAAGCACAGGTGACTTCGGGGATAAGTTCGGATAGTACGGTGGATTACGGTAAACCTCAGCTCTATGAAATCGGAGGCGTTGATGTTGAGGGAGCCGAATATCTTGATAAAGACCTGCTTATTACTTTAACCGGTATTAAAGTGGGTGACCGTATAAATATTCCCGGGGATGAAACAAACCAGGCTCTAACCCGGTTATGGAAACAAAATCTTTTTCAAAATGTAAGCCTTTATCTTGAAAAAGTAATTGGCAATAGTGCATTCCTGGTTTTTAAAGTGCAGCAGAAACCTAAATTGTCGGGATTTACCTTTACAGGGGCGAGAAAAGGTGAAGCGGACGACATAAGAGACAAAATTAATCTTATGAGAGGACGTGTTGTTACCGATTATGTATTAAGCAATACCAAAACGGTTATAAAGGATTATTTTGTTAAAAAGGGATTTCTGAAACCTATAATTACGGTTACCACCAAACCGGATTCTTTAAATAGAAACAGTTTATACCTTCTTATTAACATAAACAGGGGTCCCGGGTGAAAATTGAGAACATTTATTTTGCAGGAAATGCTAATGTACCCGATCGTAAACTGAGGCATGTTATGAAAAACACAAAGCAAAAAAGATGGTATAGTATTTTCAATGTGTCGAGACTAAGACCTGATGACTATAAAGACGATAAGAATAGTATTATTGATTATTATAACACTATCGGTTACCGCGATGCTTCCATTGTAAAAGATACTATGTATACCGATCCGAAAAATAATTGGCTGAACATAATTATCACCCTTCATGAGGGAGATAAATATTATTTCAGGACTATTATCTGGGATGGGAATACCAAATATACCGCCGACCAATTGAATAAAGTTTTACAGATTAAAAAAGGAGATGTCTATAACGAGGAACGATTGCAAAACAGAATTACTAATGACCCTGACAATACCGTATCTTCATTATACATGGATGACGGTTATTTATTCTTCCAGGTAAACCCGGTTGAAACGGCTGTTGTGCATGATTCTATAGATTTACAGATGCGAATTTATGAAGGACCGCAAGCTATTGTTAACCGTATAACCATTACCGGCAATACAAAAACCAATGAGCATGTTATTCGCAGGGCAATTCGCACTAAACCCGGCGATAAATTTAGCCGTGCCGATGTAATCAGGACGGAACGTGAATTGTCAACACTTGGATTTTTTGATCCGGAAAAGATTGAAATAAACCCGGTGCCCCACCCTGAAAATGGTACCGTTGATATCAATTACAATGTTACCGAGAAACCCTCAGACCAGGTGGAACTTTCAGCCGGCTATGGAGGTCAGGGCGAGGGATTGATTGGCTCATTAGGTGTTACATTCAATAATTTTTCATTAAGAAATATTTTAAATAAAGATGCCTGGACACCCCTGCCTTCAGGAGACGGGCAACGGTTTTCAGTGCGTGTTCAAACAAACGGAAGCGTTTACCAGGCTTATAACGCTACATTTACCGAACCCTGGTTAGGCGGCAACAAGCCCACCTCATTTACAATGTCTCTTTCCAGGTCGTTGGAAACAAATGGACTAACGGTAGGTGAAGCAGGTTATGACAAATTCGTTACTAACGAGATAACATCGGGAATTGGCTGGCAGCTTAAATTTCCCGATGACTTTTTCTCATTTCAGCTTATAGGCGGTTATGCGCAATACCAGCTAACCAATTTTGTGGAGCCTGGATTTCCCTTGGGTAACGGCATTTTTAACAACTTTTATGTTAAAGGAACTTTAAGCCGTAATTCTTTAAGCCCTAGTTTTCAATTTCCAACTTCAGGTTCCAATATTTACCTTTCCTGCCAGTTAACTCCACCTTATTCCTTAATTGAATCGGATATTTTTCATGAAACAATTGACTATTCAAATCAGAATGAATTATACAAGCTGGTCGAATATCACAGGTGGCGGTTTACAGCAGAATGGTATCACCCTCTTATAGGTAAATTTGTGCTGAGAACTGCGGCAAAGCTTGGCTTTTTGGGCTATTACAACAGCGCTATCGGCGATCCGCCATTTGAACGTTTTCAATTAGGTGGTGATGGCAACGGGTTAGGAACCTATAATTTTTATGCGCAGGATCTTATTGCACTCAGGGGTTATCCGGTTCTAACCCCCGCAATAGGCGACCCCATATTTAATAAATATACTATGGAAATCAGGTATCCGTTTACAACCAATCCTAATGCCTTTATTTATGCATTAGCTTTTGTGGAAGCGGGAAATGCCTGGGCAAATTTTGCTACCTATAACCCGTTCCAATTAGACCGGGCTGCCGGGTTAGGTGTGCGTGTATTTCTACCCGCTTTTGGCACTATTGGCTTTGATTACGGATTGGGTTGGGATAATAAAGCCAGGGTACCCGGTGAAAATATTTTCTCTAATTACGGACAATTTAACATTGTGCTGGGCATCGAACCGGATTGATAAATTGGAAATGATTTTGTAGTATTACATATAAAAGTTTTTAAATTACCATGAAAAAAGCCATCATTCTTTTAATACTAGTGCTTGGTACAACTACAATGAGTTTTGCACAAAAGTTTGCTGTTATAGACATGAAGTATATTCTTAGCAATATGCCTGAATATGCCGATGCGCAGAAAAAATTGGATGATCAGTCGGCTAAATGGCAAAAAGAAATACAGGATAAATATGATGCTATTAATAAAATGAACAAAGATTATGAAAGCCAGCAGGTATTGATGACTGATGATATGAAAAAACAAAAACAGCAGGAGATACAAGCCAAAGAAAAGGAAGCTAAAGAATTGCAAAAACAATATTTTGGCTACCAGGGAGATTTATTTAAACTGCATGAAAAATTAGTAAAACCCATACAAGACAAGGTGTATGATGCCGTTCAAAAGCTGGCTACCACTAAGGGATATGATATTATTTTTGATAAATCAGAGAGTGTGTATATCATGTATGTCAACCCTAAATTAGATGTAAGCGACCAGGTATTAACTTACCTTGGCTATTCACCAAAAAATAATCCGGCAGGTAATAATGGGAGCAAATTGCCCGCAATAGACTTTCAATTGCCCGGCTCCCAGTCTACCCCGGCATCTACTACTCCTTCGACCACCCCTTCATCTAATCCTTCCCCCTCACCCGTACCCACCCCTACGGTTACTCCTCATCAATCACAATAAAAATTCAGGCAAATAATATTACCTTTGCAACCTCAAAACTTATAAATAGTATATGAAAAAAATAATTCTTATTGCGTCTTTATTTTTGATGTATAATTTTTCCAATGCCCAACAGACATTAAAATTAGGACATATCAGTTCAGCCGACCTGCTTCAGGGCATGCCCGAAGTAAAAGTTGCCGACTCAACCCTACAGGCTTACCAAAAGACGCTTGAGGATGAAAATACTTCAATGCTTGCTGAATATCAAGAGAAAACTGATGATTATACCAAAAATCAAGCAGGATGGACTGACGCTGTTAAAGAAGTTAAGAAACAGGAAATATCCGACCTTCAAAATCGTATTCAAACCTTTCAGCAAAGCGCACAGGATAAGCTTTCACAAAAAAAACAAGACATCTATACACCTATCCTGAAAAAAGCGCAGGATGCCATTAAAGCTGTTGCCAGGGCAAATGGCTATACCTACGTTTTTGATACTGCCGGAGGCGCAGTTGTCGCTTTTCCGGATAGTGATGACCTTCTTCCTTTGGTAAAAAAATTCATGAATTTAAAATAAGCAGTGCCTGCTCATAAAGCACAACCCATTGGAATATTTGATTCCGGCATTGGCGGCTTAACGGTCGCCAATGCTATTATAAACCATCTGCCAAACGAGCAAATCATTTATTTTGGCGATACGGCTCATTTACCTTATGGCGATAAATCGCCGGAAGCCATAAGGCATTATTCCGAAAAAATTGCTGAGTTTTTACTATCGAAAAATTGTAAGCTTATTCTCATTGCCTGTAATACGGCATCGGCAGCAGCCTACGACTACCTCCACTCTACTATCGGCATCAAAGTGCCGGTAGAAAATGTAATTGACCCCGTAGTGAATGAAGTTATTAAAGATAATAAGCTGAAGAAGGTGGGAATTATCGGGACTAAAAATACTATTAGTTCAGGTGTTTACGAAACAAAATTGAAGGCGTTAAAACCATCGCTGGAAGTAGTGTCATTAGCTACAGGGTTGCTGGCATCAATGATTGAAGAAGGATTTTATAACAATAATGTGAGCCAGGCTATTATCAATTCTTACTTAACATATCCCGATTTTCAGGATATTGACGGTATTGTGCTGGCGTGCACGCATTACCCGCTTATTAAAAAAGAAATCCGTTTCTTTTATCACGACCGGATAAAAATATTTGATTCAACTGCTACTGTTGCCTTGCGTATTGACGATGTGCTTAAAGAAAAGAATCTGCTGAACACCGGGGCTAAAGAACAGCATGAATTTTATGTTTCCGATTTAACGAATGCTTTTCAGCAAACCACAAAAATTTTCTTCGGCGAAAATATAAACCTTCAGCATTACCCGCTTTGGGAAATGCTTGAGAAATGAGTTTTATATCCTTTGCAACCACTTTGAGAGGAAATCAGTTAGCAATTGATAATTATTTTCTAAATGTATACCTGTATAGTTTTCGCTTTCTTTTAGTGCACGTTCTAATGAAAATCCATCCTGTCTTTCAGAATAAAATATTTTTTTTCGTTTCAGGTCGTCGGCAAGATATTCCTGTTCGGTTTGCCCGGGTGTAGGTATAAAAATGGCTTTAGCTCCTGTGGCTGCAACATCCATAACGGTGCTGTAACCGCTACGTGAAATAATAGTGGACGATGAGCAGATAACATCGTTTAATTCGTTGCTGTTTAAATAAGAAACCAGTTTAATCCTATCTGTAAGCTTTGATTCTTTTTTCTGTTCCGTTTTTCCTTGTATAATAATTGCTTTATGCTCAGAATTTCGTAATTGTTCAGTAATTTGCTTTTCAAAAATTGTACGATGCGGCTCAGGTCCGCTTAATATAACGGCAACATCATACTTTTTCTCCTGGGGCTCACAACTCTTTAATCTTGATAGCGGGCCAATGTAGTGTATGGCATCATAACTACTGATGTTATGTGATAATTTTCCCGATAAGTTATTATCGCCCTCAAAATCAGGTATCCACAACTCATTGTACTTTGAAATAAAAGAGCGGTTTAGAAATAGAATCATGCGCTCAAAAATGCTGAGATGTTCAGGTATAATAATGCGCACTTGGTGGGTTATAAAAACACAGGGAATTTTTTTTGTCCATAAGCCAAAACGGTTATCGGAAATTACGGCATCAATTTTTTTGGTTCTTATCCATCGCTGAAGCGCAATGTGCTCTCTGCTTACTGTGGCAATAATTTTTGGTAATTGACGTGCAATTGAGGCATTGAAATTTTTACCATATTTTATATCATAGGCGGGCAACTTGTAAAACTCTGAATTGGGGAATTCTGTTTGTAAAAGCTGTAATGCTTGTCCGTCTGCCGGCAATAATTACCTCCGCACCCAATTCCCGCAATAAATTTATTACAGGAATACAGCGTGTAGCATGTCCTAATCCCCAATCAAGCGGGGCAATGAGAATACGTTTTTTTCGTTTCACTGACAAAAATAATGGTGCTAAATTTACACTATACTTTTAATAACGGCTTTTCATTTATGAGTAAACCGATTCACATATACTTTTTTATTCCCCTCCTTTTTTCAAGGAGGGGGCAGGGCAACAAGGGCAACTGGGGTGGTCTTTTCAAATACCTGCGTCTTATTTTTTTCGTAAGTATAATAGCAGTACTGTGCAACGGTTGTTTTATTTTCAAAAGCAAATGTAAAACATGCCCCACTTTTTCGTATAATACTGTCCGTTCGCCAGGTGATATGGCAATGGCTAAAAATCACCCTGTTTTAACACCGTAAAGAACTATTTTTTTATTACCTGAACTTACATTAATTTTGCCTTGTTTATAATGAGTCTAAATAAGACTAACAAATGACGACAACGCTAAAACCCTTATCCAGCTTGAAACGTGGCGTTTCAGGGATTATCCGTGAACTGAAAAGCGGGGATTTATCGCTGAAATTGATGGAAATGGGATGTTTGCCCGGCGAACGGGTGAAAGTTGAAAAAATAGCTCCTCTTGGCGACCCTATTTCAATTCGTGTAAGCGGCTATATATTAAGCTTAAGGAAAAATGAAGCCGAGGTTATTTTAGTTGAGATTGATTTAGGCTTTAATACCATGCCGTAAGGCATTCTATGAAAGAAACAGTAAAAGTTGCCTTGGTGGGCAACCCCAATTGCGGCAAATCCTCTTTATTTAATGCGTTAACCGGTCTGCGGCAAAAGGTGGGCAATTTTGCCGGGGTAACCGTTGATAAAAAAACAGGTTTTGTCAGCATTGGCAAGAACCGCCAGGCGGAAATAATTGATTTGCCGGGTACGTATTCTATCTATCCGAAACGGGTGGATGAGTTTATTGTGTTTGATGTATTGATAAATAATCAAAACGAATCATATCCCGATGTTATCATTATCGTTGCCGATGCCGCTAATTTAAAACGCAATCTTCTTTTTTGTTCGCAGATAATTGATTTGCAAAAGCCCACCATTGTTGCGCTGAACATGCTGGATGTGGCGAAGAAAAACGGTACTGAAATAAATATTCCCGAATTATCAAAACAACTCGGTGTGAAGGTTGTTCCTATTAACGCGCGCTCGGGAAAAGGGGTGGATGAAATAAAAGCTGCGTTAGCTGCGCATTTGAACGATATACCACCCGAGTTTTCAAAAGTTCGTGACATTGCACCTGAAGTAGTGACTGAAATTAAAGCTGAATCAAGCGCATCAAGCGATTATGCCGCCTTTCTTATAGCATCGCACTATATAAATGTGTTTTGTCTGGATGCCATGCAAAAGCGAAAAGTAAAAGGTATAGTGGAAAAATATAAATTTAATCCTGCCCGTTTGCAGGGTGAAGAAATTTTCCGCCGCTATGATAAAATCAATCAAATCATTGAAAAAAGTGTCGTTCAAACCAAGCCCAAAAGAGTTGAGCCGATAGAGCGCGCAAACCGTATTGATAAATTACTTACCCATCCTGTTATCGGCTATCTCATTTTCCTGGTTATCATGTTTGTCGTGTTCCAGGCGGTTTTTTCATGGGCGCAATATCCTATGTTATGGATAAGTAGTGGATTTAAATTACTGCATGATTCACTGGCAAGCATTTTACCTGTAAACTTTTTCACCCGGCTCTTACTTGAAGGGGTGATAAGCGGCCTGAGCGGTATAGCGGTTTTCATTCCGCAGATCATGATTTTGTTTGGATTTATCTCCATACTTGAAGACACCGGTTATTTGGCGCGTGTAAGTTTTATATTGGATAAACTGATGAGGAAGGTGGGATTAAGCGGCAAATCTGTTGTGCCTTTGATGAGTGGAATGGCTTGCGCCATACCTGCAATTATGAGCACACGAAATATTGAAAACTGGAAAGACCGCATCACTACTATTATGGTTACACCACTGATGAGTTGCTCTGCCCGCTTGCCTGTTTATACGTTACTTGTTGGATTGATTGTACCCGACCATAGGTATTTCCATTTTCTGAATTTAAAAGGGCTAACAATGATGGGGCTTTACCTGTTCGGTTTTATAATGGCTATTTTATCCGCTCTTGTCATGAAATTTATAATCCGCTCAAAAGAGCGCAGCTATTATATGATGGAACTGCCCATCTATCGTATGCCGCGCTGGAAAAGCGTTTTCACCACTATGGTTGAAAAGGCGCGCGTGTTTGTTTGGGATGCAGGAAAAATTATTTTGGTGATTTCAATAATTCTTTGGTTTCTGGCATCTTTTGGTCCCGGTGATTCTATGCAACAGGTGAAAGATAAATATGCCAATCCCGCTATTACACAAAATATGACAAAGACACAGATTGACCAGTCACAGCAATCGGATTTGCTGTTAAACTCTTACGCCGGGCGACTGGGGCATTTTATTGAACCTGTAATTGCTCCGCTTGGCTTTGATTGGAAAATCGGTATTTGCCTTATAACATCTTTTGCAGCCCGCGAGGTATTTGTGGGCACTATGTCTACAATTTATAATGTTGGTTCACATGAAGAGGTAGATTATCAGCAACTCAAAGGCAGAATGCTTAAAGAAATAAACCCTAAAAACAGCAAGCCGCTTTACTCCGTTGCCACGGCATTTTCACTCATGATATTTTTTGCACTTGCCATGCAATGTATGAGTACTATTGCCATTGTGCGGCGTGAAACAAAATCGTGGAAATGGCCACTCATCCAGTTGTCGTATATGACGGGGCTGGCGTATATTTTCAGTTTGGTTATTTACCAGTCGTTTAAATAAAATTTCGTTTAATTTGTCGCTGAAAATCATGCTCAAAATAGAACACATCGGCGTTGCAGTAAAAAACTTAACAGGTTCAAACACCCTGTTTGAAAAATTATTTAATACTAAACATTATAAAGTGGAAAGCGTTCAATCTGAAAGCATAAACACCTCTTTTTTTAAAATAGGCACCACAAAGGTTGAATTATTGGAAGCTACCGATGCCAACAGCGCCATTGCAAAATTCATTGAAAAACATGGCGAGGGCGTTCATCATATAGCCTTTGAAGTGGAAGATATTTACGCTGAAATGAAGCGCCTGGCAGGAGAGGGGTTTACACTTCTTAGCAACCAGCCAAAAAAAGGAGCAGATAATAAATTGATATGCTTCTTACATCCCAAATCCACTAATGGCGTTCTTATTGAGCTATGCCAGGAAATAAAATAAAGCATGGCTAATAGTTATACCGAAGCAGCCCCATACGAAGAATTTATTATCAGGGCTTTTAAATGTGAACGAGGCACAAAATATGGTGCCGATATTTCATTTATGAGAAATTTAATTGAATCCGAAAATGGTAAAGCAGGGCATGCTTATCTTGCCGGTACAGAGAGGCAACTTTTCAAGATCAAAGAATATCTTAACAATGCCATTGATAAATACCGAACAAGAAAAATCAAAGAATATCAAAAACAATCTTTAGAACTGTTGCGCCCAAAAATAGCAAGCGCACCATCATCAGTAGAGCTACGTGAAATTATTTTACAGGGCTTGGAAATAATTGATAATCTCAAGTAATGGAGTTGCATTTTGCATGCAACATTCAGTAAAATGTAAGTCGTTTATTATCAATGTGGTACTTTCAATTCTCGACAAGGTTTTAGGTCTAACATCTAAAAGTCTCATGTCTCGTGTCTCATGTCCCGTGTCCCCAATTCCGTATCCCAAAAAGTCTATTTATTCTGTTCAATTATCCTTATTTTTGCCCCGGTTTAAAACATACATCATGGCTGAAGAAAAGAAATCACGCGTCCTTTATTGGCTTTGTTCCCTCATCTCCGCAACCGCATTTGTACTTTTATTGCTTTACAAACCACAGTGGATTTGGTTGTCGTTCCCGTTTCTCGGCTGGTCGCTGGCTGCTTCCTTTAATGCGATTTAAAAGATTACCATTACCCCTAAATCCCCTAAAGGGACTTACCGCTTTGTGCCAAATCTTACATATCTATTTCAAAATAGATTTTATTTAAATTATAATATCTTTAATTTCTAAATAAGATTAAAACTATTCCTACGCTCAAGTCCCCTTTAGGGGATTTAGGGGTAAAAAAGTAATGCGAATCTATAAACATATCTTTTTTGATCTCGATCACACGCTGTGGGATTTTGAAAGCAATTCCAAAAGCACGCTGCTTGATATTTTTAATCAATACCAATCACAATTACCCTCCGTCCCCTCCTATGAAGCTTTTGAAAAACAGTATCACATTCATAATGATTTCTACTGGGAAGAATTCCACATGAGTCGCATTACGCGCGATGAACTTCGCCGGATACGATTTATAAAAACGCTTGAAGATTTTAAGATTTACAATGAAGAACTTGCTGTGCATTTGGCAGAGGTTTACCTCAATATTCTTCCTACCAAAATAGCCCTGATAGCGGAAGCGCAGGATGTTCTCAGCCACCTGAAAAAAAAATATGATTTGCACATTATCACCAACGGGTTTGATGAGATACAGCATAAAAAACTCAGCAATGCTTCGCTTGATAAATATTTTCATCACATTATCACTTCAGAGAAATCGGGCAGCAAAAAACCGAATAAGGAAATATTCAAATATGCTTTTCATGTAACAGGTGCAACGGTGTTAGACAGCATTTTTATCGGCGACAGCATTGAAGCTGATATTAACGGGGCAAAAGGTGTGGGAATGGATTATATATATTTTAACCCTAAAAAATCAAAACACAGAGAAAAGATAATGTATGAAATTTTTGATTTGAGTGAATTGAAAAACATTCTTTAGGACAGTACAAGCTAAAAGTCTCCCCTTTAGGGGAGATTCAGAGGGGTGAGAATCATTCAAACTCCGCAATAACCGTCACCCCGCCTTTAACTTTATCGCCGATTTGAACTAAAATTTTTGTTCCGAGAGGAAAAAACAAATCAACACGCGAGCCAAATTTAATAAAGCCGAATTCCTGTCCCTGTTCCACTTCATCGCCCACATCAACATAGCTCACAATTTTGCGGGCTACCTTGCCTGCGATTTGCCGTAATAATACTTCATGGTCGTCATTTTCAATGACAATGGTGTTGCGCTCATTGGCTGTGGATGATTTGGGGTGCCACGCCACTAAATACAATCCTTTGTGGTATTTGGAATAAGTAACCACTCCGCTTATCGGGTTGCGGTTTACGTGCACATTAGCCGGCGACATAAATATAGAAACCTGGATGCGTTTATCCTGGAAATATTCAGACTCTTCTGTTTCTTCAATTACTACCACCTTGCCATCTGCCGGTGAGATAACCCGCTTATCATGTTGAACCGTAAACCTGCGCGGGCTGCGGAAAAATGAAGCTACCACCAGAAAAAACCCGATGGAAAGCAACCCGAAAATCCGAATAACCAGCAGGTTATCCCAAAAGAAATGATAGAGAACAAAATTAAAAGCGATTAACAGCAGCGCCAGTCCTATAAGTATTTTATAGCCTTCGCGGTGTATCTTAATCATGGGTTATATTAACTGATTGTAATTTTTTCAGACCGCAAAGATACCATACTTTATAATATATTAATTTTGAAGCTATTTAACATAGAAATGACCCTGATTATCAGCAATATTAATTCTATAAATGAAACAGCAGAACAAATTCTTTCCGCCTTTCCTGAAGCAAGGATATTTGCATTTTACGGCGAAATGGGAGCGGGCAAAACCACCATCATTAAAGCGTTGTGCAAAAAACTGGGAGTAACGGATTCAATGAGCAGTCCTTCTTATTCAATTGTAAATCAATATAATGGAAAAGAAACTGTTTATCATATAGATTTTTTTCGCCTGAAAACCATTAAAGAGGCATTCGCCATCGGGATAGATGAATACATAAACAGTAAAAAATATTGTTTTATCGAATGGTCCCAAATAATAGAACCGTTATTGCCAAAGAGCACAATAAAAATTAATATTACGGTAAAAGAAAACGGAATGCGGGAGTTAACGCTTGAAAAAATATAAACATTCAACAAATATTTTTTTTGTCTAATAAAAAGATTGTAATTTGTAACCAATAAAAGTAACATTAACCCCTACTTATTTATTTTACGCCATGACCGAAGAAAAGAGGAAAACCATAGAAACTACACCCGGATTTGGATTGCTGACCAAAGAATCGCTGCTTCCGGTGAATACAAAAGGTGCCCGATTATTTATAGGTATACCTAAAGAAAAAACCTTCCAGGAAAACAGGGTGTCGCTAACGCCTGAATCCATTGCCGTACTTATTAATAACGGGCACAGGGTGGTAGTTGAATCGAAGGCGGGAGAAGGCAGCTCCTATTTTGATACCGATTTTTCCGAAGCAGGAGCCGAAATTGCTGAAGATGCCGCCGAGGTTTTCAAAGCAGATATTATTATTAAATCTGCACCATTAGCCGTTCACGAGATTGGAATGATGCACATGAGCCAAATCATCATCTCGCCTATTCATTTACCGATGGTGAATGAGAAATATTTGCACGACCTAATGAATAAAAAAATAACAGCCCTCGCCTTTGAATATATAAAAGACAACTCAAACACTTTTCCTATTGTACGCAGCATGAGCGAAATTGCAGGTAATGCCTCCATACTTATCGCTGCAGAATATTTATCCAATCTTAACCAGGGCAAAGGCATTCTACTGGGTGGCATAGCAGGAGTGCCGCCGGCTAACGTTATAATTCTTGGCGCCGGTGTAGTGGGGCAATTTGCCGCACGCACAGCATTGGGATTAGGAGCTATTATAAAGGTATTTGATAACTCTATTTACAAACTCATGCGCCTTCAGAATAATTTGGGCATACGTGTATTTACTTCGGTAATCAGCCCTACAACACTTATGGATAAGTTAGAAGATGCCGATGTAGCCATAGGAGCTATTCACTCTGAAACCGGTCGTGCTCCCGTTGTGGTAACAGAAGAAATGGTATCGAATATGAAAGCCGGCTCTGTTATTATTGACGTTAGTATTGACCAGGGCGGCTGTTTTGAAACATCGGAGGTAACCACCCACACTAAACCCGTATTCAAAAAATACGATGTTATTCATTATTGTGTGCCCAATATTGCCTCGCGGGTGCCGCGCACTGCCTCAAGCGCTATAAGTAACGTGATAACACCCCTGCTTTTGGAAGCTGCTGTATTTGGCGGGTTTGATAAATTCCTTGTTGAAAATGTAAACCTGAGACATGGGGTATATATTTATAAAGGCGCACTCACCAACCGGAATCTAAGCCAGATGTTCGATTTGAAATTTACCGACCTCGAGTTGATTTTTGCTTCGAGCATTTGATGTTATATAAGGGCATTTTCATTATTTTTTAAAAATTCACCAATAGAAAAATTAACCATAAATTTGCACCAAATTTGTGCAATGCTATTTAGACGGGGCTATAAGCTGATTATATCAATTTCAATGTTTTTCTTATTGGCAGGTTGTTATCCGTGGCACAGCACTTCGTTAAGTGATATTAATGATGCTGAAAAAGATTTGAAAAAAGCGAAGAAGGAGGGTAAGTTAGATACTAAAATAATTACCGATGCCATTACTGCTTACCATTTTTTTATTATGTATTTCCCTTACGACACTCTCACCCCCGGTTTTGTTTATAGAGAAGGAGAATTATACCAGATAGACGGAGATTATAAGAAAGCAATCAACACGCTTAATGGCTTAGAAAAACTTTATCCCAAATCAAGACAAGTTCCCGATGCTATTTTTTTAATGGCAACATTGTATGAGCAAAATATTAAAGATCAGGATTCGGCTGATACCCTTTATGCTAAATTGCTTTTTAATTATCCCGACTCAAAATTAGCCCAAAAAACCAATGCTCTTCTTCAAGGCAGGGGAATTTCTTCCGAAGATTTTTATAAAAAATACGCAAAGTCTTTTTCAAATATGGAAAACTCAGCAGATAGCACCAGGCAATCTATTCGCTATCATGCCTATTGGAAACGGCAGTAACTTTATTCTACCGTAACCGATTTGGCAAGGTTACGAGGCTGGTCAACATTGCATCCCCGCATAACGGCAATGTGGTAAGCAAGCAGTTGTAAGGGTATTACCGTAAGCAACGGTGTAAGCGGCTCCTCTGTTTCAGGTACTTCAATCACATAATCGGCAAGGTCTTTAATAATCTCATCGCCTTCGGTAACTATAGCAATCACAATGCCTTTGCGTGCTTTCACTTCCTGTATGTTGCTTACAATTTTATCGTAAGCGCTCCTATTAGTTGCCAATACTACCACAGGCATGTATTCATCAATCAGGGCAATAGGTCCGTGCTTCATTTCGGCGGCAGGATATCCTTCGGCATGTATATAAGAAATTTCTTTCAGCTTCAATGCCCCTTCCAGGGCAACCGGGAAATTATACCCGCGACCGAGATACAGAAAGTTTCTTGCGTTTCTGAACTCGTAGGCAATTTTTTTCACTGCTGCATCTGTCTTCAAAACTTCTTTCACCTTTTGCGGAATTTTTTCCAATTCATTCGCCAGTTGCTGGAACCTTGACTCGGAGATAGTGCCTTTTTTATGCGCTAAATTTAAGGCAAACAAGGTAAGCACTGCCACCTGTGCGGTAAATGCCTTGGTGGAAGCCACCCCTATTTCGGGACCGGCATGAGTAAACGAGCCTGCATGAGTAGCACGCGCAATAGATGAGCCCACTACGTTACAAATACCATAAATAAGCGCTCCCTTAGATTTAGCCAGTTCAATAGCGGCTAAGGTATCCGCCGTTTCGCCTGATTGTGAAATGGCAATTATCAGGTCGTCAGTATTTATTACCGGGTGGCGGTAACGGAATTCAGAGCCGTACTCCACTTCCACGGGAATGCGCGCCAAATCTTCAATTAAATATTCTCCCACAATGGCGGCGTGCCACGATGTGCCACAGGCAACGGCGGTAAGATATTTGGCATTTATAAAACGCTTTTCGTAATCTTTAATACCACCGAGTGCAACAATACCTTTTGCTGCATTTAAACGTCCGCGTAAACTATCAAGAATGGAATTGGGCTGCTCATAAATTTCTTTAAGCATAAAATGCTCGAAACCGCCTTTTTCAAGCATTTCCAGTTTTAGCTCTAACTCCTGTATATAAGGAGTTTTAACTTTATTGCCATTGGTTTTTATGCTTAACTCTCCATCGCGCGTTACGGTTGCTATTTCTTCATCATTAAGATAAACCACATTTTTAGTGTGCTCGATGATGGGAGTTGCATCTGAGGCAATAAAAAATTCTTTTTCGCCGATACCTATTACCAGACGGGCTGCCTTTACGTGCGGCAATAAGCTTATCCGGATCATCTTTAGATAAAATAAGAATAGCATAGGCACCTATCACCTCATTTAAAGCCATTCTAACAGCCTCTGCTACATCCACATTTTCTACATGTTGAATTTCTTCTATAAGATGTATAAGTACCTCTGTATCGGTATCTGATATGAACTTATGCCCCCGTTCCAACAATTCTTCCTTCAGGGGAGCGTAGTTTTCAATTATTCCGTTATGAATAATAGCAAGATTTCCGGACTGGCTCAGGTGTGGATGGGCGTTGCGATCATTGGGTTCGCCATGTGTTGCCCAACGGGTGTGCCCAATGCCTATAGTTCCTTCTAAATCTTTACCCCTGGCAAAAGCTTCAAGTTCACTCACTTTACCTGCTTTTTTATATACACGCATTGAGTCATTAAGCAGGGCAACACCGGCGCTGTCATAGCCGCGGTATTCAAGGCGATGTAACCCCTTGATTAAGATAGGATATGCCTGCTGTGGACCGATATAGCCAACAATACCGCACATAATGTTCAGTTATTAATCTTTGTGTATATTAAATGTAAGACTAATTTAGAGCTTTTTGCGTTGCCTCCATGCACAACAATTCTGCCTGCAATTTCAGGATTGGGATTGGTAAGAAGGAATAACGAGTTAAATTGGGAATAATTATTTGTTGAACCTGTAGGATTGCCGGTGAGCTCATACTGAAGCTGGTCGGCAATACTGACATTATATTCAGCAATAGAATCCCCGGTTAAATCTGTTGTTTTTACTTCTGTACCGCCATAAGTAAGAAATGCATTATTAAGATCTTCTATTGTGTAATCATTATTCAATGAATCGTTAACCACCTCAAGTTGGGCCGGCGCAGGAAAACTATCAGTATTAACAGCGCCATTGTAAATTTGAGCAAACTCTAATTCGGCTTTATTTATAAGCACCTTATTACCAAGGTTTTTAAGATAAGGTATTGTAATTCTTACCCTAAGCCCGCACATAGATTGTAGGTATAGTGTTGGATCAGTGGGGGCAGTGTTGCTTAAAAGAGCCGGAATCACTGTACCTGTGTAGTTGTGTTTATAATAACCAGTGGTAACATTAGAAGATGAGTTGATAGGGAAAGAATAAGGTAATTGCGATGTTGTATCAACTTTGCCTTGTTTTCCATATACGTAA
The DNA here is from genome assembly GCA_963770495.1 of Chitinophagales bacterium. GTDB lineage: Bacteria > Bacteroidota > Bacteroidia > Chitinophagales > CAVYQA01 > CAVYQA01. Next base: position 51,046 of record CAVYQA010000007.1, read on the forward strand.
ATATTAGCATTAGTCATGTCGAAATACATAATACCGCCGCCAAAACCGGCGCTGGTATCCGGGGCGATAAGAATCCCTTTAAGAAAATTTTGAAAGGCAGAGTTAGTAGAAAGAGTTCCTGAGCCCGATTGACTCATTATTTCCTGCACAAATTCGCTCGATAATTTAATACGCAATTGAGGCGGATACGTAACACCAAATATTTTTTGCGAATCGATAGAATACGAAGCTACATTAGGCAGGAATTTTCTAACCCCTATTGGTGTAGGATTAAAGGAGAACTGCTGGTTAGAATAATATGTCGTGCCTGACGCTCCAAGACTTTGTGTAACCTGGTAAACTTTAATGGTTTGAGGGATATTTTGAATACCATAATATGAAGGAGCATTATAGAATGGCATTGATAATATCATAGAATCAACTCTTATTGAATCGCCAAAAGTAACGCCAGGCGGCAATTGAACCTGCGTAAATATGGATGCATAAGATGTACCAAAGGTTAGGGTCCTTCATACTGCCTAAAAGGTAATTGGTAAGACCGCTGGTAGGAACAGGAAACTCGGCTTCTTCCTGCGTTAAAACTGTAAATGTGTCGGTGGAAACAGCATTAACAATATCAATGGCGGGTAATACGTTTACGCCTATTTGAGTTGTTTTTTTACAGGATATGATTAGGATAGGAACACTCATCAATACCGGTAGCACCAACAAACGGATAAACTTCATGCGGGAGGTTATTTTTTAAGCAACAATTGGTAAAAATCCAGGTAAACCGGTATTTGTTTTTCTTCCTCCACATAATCTAAAACGGGTTTTTTTATTCCGTTCTTCAGCATTTTTTTTATAGACGCATCTATTTTCTCACTGCCTACGATAATGGCGTCGGAGTGTGATATAGCTCCCATCAACAGCCCTGTATTAGTGGCTTTTTTATAGTGTTCAAAATCCTGCTCCCTGATATCCTTATTAATGATGGCTTTCTTTAAGAATGATTTGGCAAGATTATCTTTAAACGTATTCTCGTAAACTGAAAAGAGCACCTTGGTATGGCTGAAAACAGGTTCTTTTTTATAAACTGTTTTTATGTATAAAGGGATAAGACTCGTCATCCAGCCGTGGCAATGGATAATATCAGGTGGCCACCCGAATTTTTTTATGGTTTCTATAGCTCCCTTACAGAAAAAGATCATACGTTCTGCGTTATCCTCGTAAAACTTATTGTTTTCATCTGTAAAAACGTCTTTTCTTTTAAAAAAGTCTTCATTGTCTAAAAAATAAACCTGTAAACGGGCTCCGGGCAGCGAAGCCACTTTTATAATAAGAGGGAAATCATCATTATCAATGATGATGTTAATGCCCGACAGGCGCACCACTTCGTGCAGGCGATGCCGGCGCTCGTTTATATTGCCGAACTTTGGCATTAACACTCTTATTTCCATCCCCTGCTCCTGTAAGTTAACAGGCAGTTGGTTGGCTATCTTGGCAATCTCGGATAGAATCAGGTAAGGATTCATCTCCTGGGTGATAATCAGAATTCTTTTCTTAGTCATAGCGTTTTAACTGTTAAAAACAGTTTTTTGGGCGAAAAAAATTGCGGCTGCAAAGATACTAAAAAATTTCCGTTACTTTAGCAAATATATTTTCAAAAAAAGCAGGTACTCATCGAAAATTCATATTTATCCCGTAAAAAATTGATACTCTTTAAGAAGATAAAAGACCTTAGCCCCATGCTTGATTCTGCCCGCAAAAACAGGCAACACATTGGTTTTGTGCCTACTATGGGTGCACTCCACAATGGGCATTTAGAACTTATCCGGTATGCAAACACCGAAACACAGGTATCGGTTTGCAGCATATTTGTTAATCCTACCCAGTTTAATGAGCGTTCTGATTTTGAGAAATACCCTAAACCCATTGAAACAGATATAGAAAAACTATATACTGCCCAATGTAAACTACTTTTTGCGCCCGGTGAGCATGAAATTTATCCCAATGGCAAGTCAAACCTTAAAAAATACGACATAGGTGCATTGGAAAATATATTAGAAGGCAAATCGCGCCCAGGGCATTTCCAGGGGGTTTGCCAGGTGGTTGACCGCCTTTTGGATATAGTTGAACCTGACATGCTTTATATGGGACAAAAAGACTTTCAGCAAACTCTGGTCGTAAAACGGTTGCTTGAAATAACCGGCAAAAAAACCATTCTTAAAGTTTGCCCCATTGTTCGCGAAGAGGATGGACTGGCTATGAGTTCAAGAAATGTACGTTTAACTGAGCAGCAGCGTAAAGATGCAGCCCAAATTTATGCAGGATTATATTATATAAAACACAACTGTAACAAATTTTCTTTTGGTGATTTAAAAAATAAAGTGTTGGATAACTGGAAAGCGATTCCTTCCTTCAAACCCGATTATTTAGAATTTTGCAATACTGAAAACCTTCAACCCGTTAAACAACTAAAAGATGCCCCACATGTTGTAGTTTTAACCGCAGTGCTAGCTGGGGATGTGCGGCTGATTGATAATGTACTGTTGTCTTAGGCAGTTTAAATACTTATTTCGTAACAAGCACTTTCCCAACTTCAACACCTTCATCCGATTTCAAATAGACAAAATACATGCCCGTAGGTTGTGAACTAAGGTTTATTACCCCTAAATCCCCTAAAGGGGACTTATTAACTGATTGATAAATTTTTTCGCCCATTACATTATAAATTTCAACTAATGACTTACTACTCACAACTAACGACTTTATTGTAAATTGTCCCGATGATGGATTAGGATAAACTGTCAACTGTCCTCTGTCAACTCTCAACTGATTAACGCCTGTTGTTGTATCCACCTCAATTAAATTACCAAAAGGATAAGCTCCTTCAGCACCTGTAAAATCATATACATCCGTTTCCTCGCCCGTGAAAATATTGTAACTGAAAATGGTGCCATCACTACCGTCAGCCGAATCCTTAATACCTCCATTCTCAGTCGTTCCATAGAGCAAGCCATTGCTTGCCTGGAAAAGTGAACCCTGGGGATTGTATCCAAATCCACCATTGCCGGTGCCAAAATCATGTAGAACGGTTTCTTTGCCCGTAAAAATGTTATAACTGAAAATTATGCCGTTGCCATAAATATGATTCGTATCGTTAGTACCGCCTCCGGCAGTCATTCCATACAGTAAACTATCTCCCACTTGAATCAGCGAGCCATTTGGATATATCCCGTCAAGGGAGTCGCCAAAATTATAGGTAACTGTTTCAGTTTCCGTATAAATATTGTAATTGAAAATTGTGCCCACGCCAAGTTTGCCGCCTTGCTGAGCCATTCCATAAAGCAAACTATCGCCCACCATTATGAACGAGCCTAAAGGATTCACCCCGTCATTAATAAAGCTGCCAAAATCATATACAACCGTTTCACGGTCTGTATAAATATTGTAATTGAAAATTACGCCTCCGTCGGCAATGCCGCCATTTGCAGTCATTCCATAAAGCAAACTATCATTCACCAGTATTAGCGAACTCCACGGTTTTTCACCGTCGGTCAGACTGTCAAAATCATGCAGTTTGGTATAACTGCCTGTTAAAATGTTATAACTGAAAATGGTGCCGTCGCCGTCAGCTCCGCCGTAGGTAGTCATTCCATAGAGCAGGCTATCGTTCACCTCGATGAGCGAGCTATTAGGGTGTTTCCCGTCAGCGCCACTGCCAAAATCGTACAGAACCGTTTCTGCGCCTGTTAAAATGTTGTAACTGAAAATGGTGCCATCACCGCCCGAAATCGAATCAAAAGAGCCCCCTGACGAAGCTAATCCATAGAGCAAGCCGTTGCTTGCCTGAATAAGCGAGCCAAAAGGTTCAACCCCGTCAGAGCCGGCGCCAAAATTATGTACATCCGTTACCGTGCCGTTTGAGCTGTTGTAACTGAAAATAGTGCCTCCGGCATTAGCACCATCTCCCGAACTCATTCCCCACAGGATAGGGGATTGCGCCTCAGACAAAGATGAGATAATAACAAAGAGAGTTAATAAAGGCAGTAAAAGGCTTTTCATGAAATCAATTTTTTAAAAAACATGATTTTAAAAATACTCATTTTTTTTAAAGATGTGAAATGGGACTATTTCATATATATAATTATTTTATAATAAATACTATATTTTCAAAAGTCGACAGGGTTCATCAGGGTTTACCATTTTCACTTACCCCGCATTATGCAATATGTACTTTACTTTTGACTTTTTAGTTATTATCCTTTCTCTATCTTTATCCTGTGAAACTATTTAGCGAAATAAGGTATTTAGTAGCCAAAGAAATAAAATTAGAGTGGCGGCAAAAGTATGCCTTTAGCGGTGTGCTGCTTTATTTAATATCCACAGTTTTTATCATTTACATTTCTTTTTTTGAGGTAAAACCCGAAGCCTGGAACACGCTGTTTTGGATTATCCTGTTATTCACAGCCGTAAATGCCATTGCCAAAAGCTTTTTACAGGAAAGTTCTGGACGGCTATTGTATTACTATTTTATAGTATCGCCGCAAGCGGTTTTATTGTCGAAAATGATATATAACACCGTTCTTATGCTGCTGCTTAGCGTGCTTGGGTTAATTATTTACAGCATACTTGTAGGCAACCCGGTTGCTTTGCCGGGGTATTTTTTACTGACCGTCCTGGCGGGTAGCATAAGTTTTTCTCTCATCTTAACCATGATTTCTGCCATAGCATCAAAAGCGGGTAATAATTTTACCCTGATGGCGATTTTAAGTTTCCCCGTCATCATTCCTGTTTTGTTATTATTAATGAAAGTATCGTTGAGTAGTATTACAGGCAATCCGTTTCCATTAAAAGATTTTTTTCTACTTGCTTTAATGGATGTTATAGTAGTAATGACAGCGTATATCTTATTTCCTTATCTTTGGCGCGATTAAATTTGAAATGATCTCCCTCTTTTTGTGAGAAAACATTGGTGGAAAATATTAGGTGTATTATGTCTTGCATTTGCTATTACAGCGGGTATTCTCACCCCGCTTTCCCCGGGAATTTCAGATGTTCAGCCTGAATCCGTTAGTTCCGATTCCTCCTATACACTTAATTTTTATTGCCAGGATGCCCATCTTACTGCTAATGCAAATTCTCTTCAATGCTTTCTTTCCGCCGATAGCGGCAAGACAATGCTATGCGGGGAAAATATACATGTAAAAAACAATCATCAACTCACAGCCGGTTTTTATTTTGGTAATAATTTATTTAACGGCAATGATAAAATAAAATATTTAGATGCTGCAATTAATAACAATCAGGATGGCACGTTTGCCGAATTCAGCGCTATAAGAGTCACAAAAGATACCACCAAAAGTTCAGGCAGCACATCTGCGAATTGCAACGTAATTATTAAAAACAGCGACCCGCAGTTCTTTTCTTTTCCATACAGGGATATTCTGCTTGAATCTATTCGCAATTTATATTTTCATGTGCCCATGTGGTTCACTATGATTGTTATTTTGCTGGTATCGGCTATTTACAGCATTCGTTATTTATATACATTTAATAAAAACGATGACCTTGTTGCTGCAGAAAGCGCCAAGGTGGGATTGCTCTTTGGTATTTGCGGTATCATAACGGGTTCTATGTGGGCAAAAACAACATGGGGAGCTTATTGGAATAATGACCCCAAAGAAAGCGCCGCCGCCGTGGGCTTATTAATGTATTTTGGTTACCTGGTTTTGCGTAATTCAATTGCCGACCATGATAAACGGGCGAGAGTGGCAGCCGTAACCAACATTTTTTTCTATGCCATTTTTATACCGTTGATTTTTGTTTTGCCGCGCCTCACCGATTCACTTCACCCGGGTAATGGCGGTAATCCCGGCTTTAATACTTACGACCTCGATAACCACATGCGAATTGTTTTTTATCCTGCCGTTTTAGGATGGATATTGCTTGGCAGTTGGCTGGTCTCAATTCGCTGCAGAATACGGAAACTTCAAATAAAATTAGAATCTAATTAATATGAAAAAACTATTTTTTATCCTTCTATTATTATTGCCAGTAATGTGTATGGCACAGGGCAATAACGTAGCCGACCAATTCGGCAACTTCCTTCGCGAATCCGGCAAGTTGTATGTTGTGTTTGCGGTGATAATTACTATTTTTGCCACCATTATTATTATGCTTATCCGCCAGGAAATAAAATTAAACCGCCTTGAAAAAAAGTTAACCAATAAAAATTAATATAAATTATTTACTATGAGCAAGATTAAAGAAGAAGAATACAGTTTTTTTGCCAGTGTGGAAGCATACTTTGATAAAGCATCACAATTTACCAATCATCCTAAGGGTTTATTAGACCAGATTAAAACCTGCAACAGTGTTTACAAAATGAACTTTCCGGTGCGCATTGGCGAAGACGTGCAGGTGATAGAAGCATACCGCGTGCAACACAGCCAGCACAGGCTGCCGTGTAAAGGAGGCATCCGTTATAGCATGGGGGTTAACCAGGACGAGGTGATGGCGCTTGCCGCACTTATGACTTACAAATGCGCTATTGTGGATGTGCCATTTGGCGGCGCAAAAGGGGGAATAAAAATCGATCCTAAAAAATTAACCGAAGACCAGCTTGAACACATTACGCGTCGTTATACATCGGAGCTGATTAAGAAAAATTTTATTGGTCCCGGCATTGATGTGCCTGCTCCCGATTACGGAACCGGTGAACGTGAAATGTCATGGATTGTTGATACCTACGTGGCTTTCAACCCCGGTCAGATTGATGGAATGGGTTGTGTCACAGGTAAACCGATAAGCCAGGGTGGTGTGCGTGGCAGAAAGGAAGCAACAGGCAAAGGCATTTACTTTGGTATCAGGGAAGCAGTGGGAAATGCTGAAGACATGAAGAAACTGGGTCTTAAAACAGGTCTCGAAGGCAAAAGGGTTATCGTACAGGGACTTGGTAATGTGGGTTACCATGCAGCACTATTTCTCCAGCAGGGTGGGGCTATAATTGTGGGTATAAGTGAAATTGACAGCGGAATATATAATCCTAAAGGATTAGATGTGGATGAGGTATTCAAATTTAACCAGGTAAATAAGAGCCTTAATAATTATCCTAAAGGGAAGGTTTATAAAAACCCTGCTGAGGTTCTTGAATTGGATTGCGATATTTTAGTGCCTGCCGCTCTTGAAAACCAGATAAACATTGACAATGCCGCAAGAATTAAAGCAAAAATTATAGGCGAAGGTGCTAACGGACCGGTAACTTCCGAAGCTGAAGAAATATTACTGAAGAAAAATGTGCTTATTATTCCCGATATGTTTCTTAATGCAGGTGGCGTTACCGTATCTTATTTTGAATGGCTTAAAAACCTGTCGCATGTTCGTTTTGGCAGAATGGATAAGAGATTTAATGAGTACTCACACCTGAACTTCATAAATACGATTGAAAAACTTACAGGTAAAAAAATTTCGATTGAAGATCGGGAAGACCTTACACGCGGCGGAGATGAAATTGATTTGGTGAATTCAGGACTTGAAGAAACCATGATTAGTTCTTACAACCAGGTACGCAACACCTGGAAGGCGAACAAAAAAATAAAAGACATGCGCACAGCGGCATTTGTAACTTCCATAAACAAAATTGCTGAATCGTATACTAAACTTGGTATTTGGCCGTAATTCAGTTGAAAGTTGACAATTAAGATTGAAATGTTTTTCAGGGCTAAAAAACTATTAGCGAGTGTTTTTTCATTGGCGTGCTTTTACGGCTTAGTCATATCCTGTTCAACGCCGCAGCAGAACCTGCTAAACCGAAAATGGTACTTGACAGAGGTGGTTACTAATATCACTCCATCCGATTCGATTCCAGCAATGACAACTGAAACTATTCGCACAGAAGGCAGTACCGATTTTTTTGATTTTTCTGACGGAAAGAACTATACTGCCCAATTAATGGGAGACACTACTAACGGTACTTATCAATTCAATAAAATGTCCAAACAGATTATACGCCATAATGAAACTACCAATAGCATAGATACCATTGATGTGAAGAAATTGACAAAAGACACCTTAGTGTTGTACGAAAAGGAGAATATGCTTAAAATATGGTTAGTGGCAAAAAAATAATTTAAAAATGGGAAAGGTTTCAATCTCGTTATAACCCCACATTTAATTGTTCATTAATTTTCCCTACTAGTCCATCTTTCGTTAAAAGACTTTTGAACCACCGGCATATCCCGGCGATTTCCCCATGTTTTTTTAAACAAAAAGTTCAGCAGAGAATTTTTTGTTTTGGCGGAGGCAAGATTCATTATTTTGCGGCTGAGCATCCCCCTGCGCCACAATCTCCACCCGAATTTTTCAGAGCGGTTATAAAAACCATCTTTCACGGCATCATGGCGGTTAATGACAAGAAGAGTATGTAAATTTATTTTCATAGGGCACACTTCTGTGCAATTGCCGCAAAGCGAGGAGGCATAGCTTAAATGTTTAAACTCTTCCATGCCTTTTAAATGCGGTGTAATTACCGCGCCGATGGGACCTGTGTAAGTAGTGCCATAACTAAAACCCCCTATGTTTTTATAAACCGGGCAAGCATTTAAGCAGGCGCCGCAACGTATACAGTACAGCGCTTCACGTTGTTCGGCTTCTGCAAGCAAATTGGTTCTTCCATTATCAAGCAGGATTACATACATTTCATCAGGACCATCCACTTCATTTTCCTGGCGAGGTCCCATAAATAAGGCATTATTAACTGCCACCTGCTGTCCTGTGCCGTAAGTAGCCAATAGCGGTAAAAAGATATTCAGATCGTAAATAGAAGGTATCATCTTTTCAATACCCACTATTACAATATGCGTTTTTGGAAATGCCGTGCATAGCCGTGCATTACCTTCATTCTCCAAAACTAAAATGCCGCCTACATCTGCAATAATAAAGTTTGCGCCTGTAACGCCCACTTCGGCGGTAACATATTTTTCGCGCAATATTTTTCGTGCAACCATTGTTAACTCCTGCGGCGTGGAATTAAGCGGCGTACCGTGGTGCTCATGAAATACCCTTGCGGCATCTTCCTTTGATTTATGCATGGCGGGCGTCACGATATGAAACGGCGGTTCGCCATCCATTTGCTGTATGTATTCCCCCAAATCGGTTTCTACTGATTCAATAGTTCCTTTCTCCAGGAAATCATTCAGGTGAATCTCTTCCGTAATCATGGATTTTGATTTCACCAGCCGCTTACATTTTTTCTCCTGCAGAATTTTTTTTATCTCCTGGCGCGCCTCTTCTGCCGTTTCAGCCCAAATCACCTTGCCACCGTTTTCAGTGCATTTCTTTTCAAACTCGATAAGATATTTATCAAGATTTTCCATCGCCTTCCATTTAATATTCTTCGCACGTTGTTTGGCTAATTCAACATCATTATATTGTAATACACCTTTCTTGACTGTATTGTTGTATTGAAGAATATTATAGTTGACTTTGCGATGTAAATCATTATCAAACGATTTTACCTCGGCATCTTTAAAAAATTCCTGTGATGAGTTAGACATAATAATTTGGAGCGTAAAATTATACAATTTCATCCAGCAATGTTAAGATAGGATTTCCACAAAGCGAATAACCATATTCTTAAACATAAAACAATATGTTTTATATTTATGGACGATATGGTTGGAGCTGGTGTTTGTGTGTGTGGATGTGGCGGTTAATAATACGATTCCTCTACTAATTCTTAAACAACATTTAAGAGTATCAAATACATTTTATTATAACAATTAAATCATTCTTGTTGAAAGTAGTTACAAAATTTAATGCGAGCTGTTTAATCATAGTCATCCTATTATCATTCTCTTCTTTTCAAACGTTTGCGCAAAGCGCTTTTGTACCGCTTGATAATAATGCTTATGATATTATTGACCGGATGGAAATAAAGTCGGGCAAATTATCACACATCATTTTTTCCTCAACAAAACCCTATACCCGAATGAATGCTGATGCTTTTGCTGAAATGATGGATTCATTACGTCTTCCTATGACGAGCCTTGACCGCAAAAATCTGTATTACATCTTTTCAGACAATGGCGAATGGTATAGCCGTGGTGAGATAATGAGCAAAGACACTATACTGAGATATTTTTACCAGACAAAAGCAGATTTTTTCTCTCATGTATCTGATGCTTTTATGATAAAGATAGATCCTGAGTTTAATTTTATTTTGGGAGAAGAACCGGATTCATCTAAGATAGTGGCGCAGAATTCGCGTGGCGTTAATGTTAGGGGATGGATAGATAAGAAAGTTGGTTTTTATGCTGATTTTTTAGAAACCGATGCTCTTGAACCCGGTTTTGAACAGGCGTTGATTAATCAAACCATGGTTGTGCCGGGTGCCGGAAGATATATACCTTACCATACACGAGGGGTAGATTATAGTATTGCTGATGGCTATTTTGATTTTACCCTGGCAAAATATATTTTAGTTCAATTCGGGCAGGATAAGAATTTTATCGGCGATGGCTACCGTTCGCTTTTTTTATCTGATTTCTCCAACAACTATCTTTTTTTAAAGTTAAGCACACAGGTATGGAAATTTAATTACGAAAACCTGTATATGCAGCTTACACCGCAATTTAATTACCCGCAGGATTCACTTTATCCTAAAAAATATGCTGCCATACAACACGTAAGCTACGATGCTACCAAATTTTTAAACGTAGGACTATTTGACGCTGTTGTTTTTACCAGGACAGACCATTTTGACTATACGTATTTAAATCCCATAATTTTTTATGACCCCGTTGAGTATGGTTTAGGTAGTAGCACACATGATAATGCATTAATAGGTTTCGATTATAAAGCAAACTTCCTCAGGCATTTTTCTCTTTATGGACAGTTTGTGCTTGATGATTATAATTTTGGAGCTTCATCTATGGGTAGCGGGTATTTTGGCGACAAATATGCTAACCAGATTGGCATAAAATGGATTGATGTGTTTGGTATTCCTAATCTCGACCTGCAACTGGAATATAACCTGGCGCGTCCTTATACGTATAGTCATGATGATGTTACTTATACTGCTGCCGGCTTGCCGACACCTTATACGGTAGCAAATTATAGTAATTACAACCAGCCGCTGGCAGATCCGTTAGGGGCAAATTTCTATGAGCATATTGCCATTATAAAATACCAGCCATTCGGCAATCTTTTTTTAACAGCAAAATTTATCTATTCAACATATGGCAGTGATGAAGATTCTATAAATTGGGGTAATAATATTTTTCTCAATTATACTAACCATCCGCTAATTTATGGCAATAGCATCGGGCAAGGCGTAAATAATATTTTATTTATTGCTGATTTTACGGTGTCGTATATGATACGGCATAACCTTTTCATTGACCTTCGTTATACTCAGCGCAATCTCAATAATGCCTTATCAGGTCAATTGAATACTTCAATCGTTACGCTTACTCTGCGAATGAATCTTGCCCAGGTTCAATGGGATTATTGACCTTTGTAAAATTAAGCACTAAATTTGTATGTAGATTATAAACTATAAAACATGGACTTTATGTTTAGAGGACTTTTTTGGGGAGCAATGCTAATATTATTTGGCATCTGTCTCATTATTAATATTGTTTTTAAAACCAATATCCCTTTTTTCAGAATATTTATCGCATTAATCATTATCTATTTTGGTTTTCGTATTCTCACGGGCGGCGGTTTTTCACGACGGAATTATTCATATAGTAGCCGGCATGATAATACGGTCATATTTGGTAATAGCAATATCAAAGCATCAAATAGCAGCCGTGGCGAATATAGCACCGTTTTCGGCAGCCAAACAGTTGACCTTTCCGATATCCTTTCAGACAGCGCTTCGCACGATGTGGAAGTAAACGCGGTATTTGGAGAAGAAATTGTATTCATCGGTAAAGACCAAAACGTTTCAGCAAAGTTGTCGGCAGCATTTGGTTCCGTAGTTGCGCCAGATAGTAACCAGGTAAGCTTCGGCGAACTCAATTATCGCTCGCCAAACTTTGACGATTCGAAACCTGTACTTAAAATTAAAGCCAATGCCGTGTTCGGCAATGTGAAGATTATTGCAAAGTAATTAATTCCCACTTTTCATTTCTGTGAGATTATTACGAATTTCGGCAAGGGTGTGCCGCAATTTTTCCAGCGAAGCAATTACTTCAAGACGTGTTTCAACTTTGTCTTTTTTCACATTCAATACTTTTTTAGCACCATCCAGCGTATAGCCTTTCTCTTTTACGAGATGAACTATAGTGTGCAGGGTCTCAAGGTCTTTTTTGGTAAACAAACGATCGCCTTTGCTGTTTTTCCTAGGGTGCAGAACATCAAATTCATTTTCCCAAAACCGGATGTTCGACACGCTTAAGTCAAACAGCTTAGACACCTCGCCTATACTGTAATACATCTTATCAACTTCTTTCTCTTTGTATGCCATAGAAATTTTATTTTAGCATCGCCTAAAGTTAATGTTAAATTTTGATTTTTTTAACTATGAAATATTTTCCCCGTATGCAAACTATTATTCTTCTCATCATATCCAATACGTTTATGACTATTGCCTGGTATGGACATCTTAAATTCAGGACAGTTGATCTATGGAAAGTAATACTCATTAGTTGGGGCATCGCTTTTTTTGAGTATTGTTTCCAGGTGCCAGCCAACCGAATTGGTAGTTATAGTTTTAGCGTAGTGCAGCTTAAAACCATACAGGAAGTAATAACGCTACTTGTATTTTCTGTATTCTCCATTCTTTATTTTAAAGAGTCGTTTAAATGGAATTATTTAGTGGCTTTTGCATTATTGGTGGGAGCAGTGTATCTTATGTTTAAGAAATGGGATTGATGTCTACACTTCTTTCTTATATCTCGGATGATATTGCATAATTGTCTGCCGTAAAAAGTCCCTATCAAGATGTGTATATATTTCAGTAGTGGTAATTGAGGCATGTCCCAGCATTTCCTGCACGGCGCGCAGATCGGCTCCGCCCTCTATAAGATGAGTTGCAAATGAATGGCGAAACGTATGCGGCGAAATACTTTTTTTTATTCCTGCCTTTAAAGCTGTGGCTTTTATAAAATTAAACACCGATATACGCGATAATTTACTTCCCCTGTTATTTAAAAAAATATAATCTTCATTGCCTTTTTGCACAGGTACATGCACACGCACTTCATCTTTATAAATGGTTATAAACTTACTGGCTTCCCTGCCGATAGGTATAAGCCGTTCCTTATCACCTTTGCCTGTTACTTTAATAAAACCAATATCAAGATATAAATTGGAGATTTTCAGATTCACCAGCTCACTCACCCGCAGCCCGCAGCCATAAAGCGTTTCAAGTATAGCTTTGTTACGCATCCCGCCCATACTGCTTAAATCAATAGATTCCAATAATTTATTAACCTCTTCTATATTCAGCACATCAGGAATTTTCCGTTGCAGTTTGGGTCCCTCAAGTAAAGCAGTCGGGTCAACCGAAATAACATCTTCCATTAAAAGGTACTTATAGAACGCACGAAGCCCGCTAAGAATGCGGGCTTGCGAATAATCATTCAATCCGAGTTCATTAACATATTTAATGAACTCCTGCAAATGTTTCATTTCTACCTTTTCAGGAACGAGGTCGTATTCTTTTATTTCCAGGAATTGATATAAAAGCCGCACATCGTGTTCGTATGCCGAGATGGAATTACCCGATAGCGATTTTTCCAGTTTCAGGTAGGCTATAAATCCGTTGATATATGCAGTCCAGTTCAATGTTTATTATCTTTCAGCCATAAAAATAGCTGATTTGCAGGATGTGAAAAGTAAAATGTAAAATGTTTTGGCGCTTGATATTATTTTAGCGCCTCTGAAACAAACTAACAAAATGCCCTTCTCCTTTAGGAGTAGGGTTAGGGATGAGGCAACTATTAACCAATAACAATTAACTATTAACGGCTTTAATGAGACTAATAATTATTAACGGACCCAATCTCAATCTTCTCGGCACACGTGAACCGTCCATCTATGGCACACAAACCATGGATGAGTTTTTACAAAAAGCCCGCAAAGAATTTAACACAATAGAATTAGATTATTATCAAAGTAATCTTGAGGGTGAGATAATAAATAAATTGCATGAGGTTGGCTTTTCTTATGACGGCATAATTCTTAATGCAGGCGGTTACACCCACACCTCAATTGCCATTGCGGATGCTGTTGCTTCAATAAAAACACCTGTGGTTGAAGTTCATCTAAGTAATCCATCAGCCCGTGAGGATTACCGTAAAACCTCATTAATTACTCCTAAATGCAAAGGGGTTATTGCAGGTTTTGGGATGATGAGTTATAAATTGGCGATTGAAAGTTTTATTCAATAGATAAAAAATTTATTTCTTAGGATCTGTTGCAATTGATGGGTTATCTGCAATCTCCCTTATACATTTAACGGCATAATCCAAATCGGCTAACGAGGTGTACATATTAGGTGTAACGCGAATAACCTGTATACTGCCAATACTGATAGGGGTAACCGTTATTTTGTATTTCTGAGAAAGCGCGGCATTCACCTCACCGTAGGTTAGCCCGTCAATAGAAAAGGTACTGATTCCACAGGAATATTGCGGCAATTGCGAGGTATGTATTTTGATTTTAGGATGGTCTTTCACCCTGTCTACCCAGTAATTCATCAAATACCGAAAACGGGCTTCTTTGCGCGCAATACCAATGGCATTATGGAACTCAATGGCATCGCCAATACCCTGCTCGGCAGGAAACGACCGTGTACCAAGAGATTCAAACTTTCTTATATCATCGCTTAACGGGGTCTCATTTGCCAAAAGCGGCCATAATGAAGCTATTTTTTCTTTTTTTACATAAAGTAACCCAGTTCCATAAGGTGCGCATAACCATTTATGCAGGCTTGTAGCCCAGTAATCGCAACCCAGATCCGGTATTTTAAAATCCATTTGTGCAAAAGATTGCGCTGAATCGGAGATAATAGCAATATTAGGATTGATGGCTTTTACGGCATCTGAAATTTTACGTATAGGTTGTATTTGTCCTGTCCAGTTAATCATGTGTGTAACTAAAACGGCTTTCGTCTTATCGGTAACAGCGCCCTTGTAAAGGTTCACAAAATAATCATCACTCTCCTGCGGCAAATCAAAATCAAGCCACACTAATTTTATTCCGTCTCTTTTTTCACGTTGCTGCCAGGTATGTAGCATGGCATTATAATCCTGCTTTGACACTATTACTTCGTCGCCGGCTTTAAGGTCAAGCCCGAAAATAATAGTTTCAAGACCCTCGGTGCTATTGCGGTTAATCGCAAGTTCGTCAGGTGAGACGCCGGTAAGCAGCGCCAGTTTCTTACGTAGCGGTTCCCTGCCCTGATCAAGTATTTGCCACATGAAATAAGCAGGTCCTTCATTACACATTTGCGTGTACCTGTATTCCTGTTCCGCAACATGAATGGGCTGTGGGCTAACCCCCCCATTATTAAGGTTTAACATTTCAGCTGACACAGAATAAGCCTGGCGAATCATTGCCCAGAAATCTTCATCATCGGGAGCGCCGCCTGTGGCAGGGATATTTAATTCTCGTATTGATTTATTTATCATAGAAATCTTCTCAGGTGTTAGAAAGGATGGTAAGACAAAAGTAGCAGTGGCAACTCCGCCCATATTTTGCATAAATGTTCTCCGGGTTGTGGTCATGTGTAATTAATTAGATGGGAAAATTACAAATTAAAATGAAAATAACCACACGGTTAAAATAAACGGGGCTTAATTTAGTAAGTAATTACTTTGCATTATTCTTCTATTTTCCATAATGGACGTGGTTTAATTGAAAATTTATTTCTTCTTCCGCGAGCCTCTTTAGGTTTTAATATTTTTTCCTCGCTCCGCCCGCTTTTTAATATGCCTTTCTTCATTTTTTTCATCGCGCTTTTAACGGATTGCTGACTTTTCTTTGAGTATTTAGCCATAACCGAACAATTTTATTTACTAAATTCAATGTTTATGCCATAAATCGAAATTGAATATATTTTCGCGTTGTAATATTTTTTATGGTGAAATACGCTAAAATTGGCGTGATTATTTTGAATTGTTTCATTTATGGATAACAAAATGCAAAAAATAATGTGGACCATTGGTCACTCTACACGTAGCATTTATGAATTTATGGCTATACTTAAAGCATTTCATATCAAAATGCTTATTGATATAAGAAGTTTCCCGGGCTCAAAACGATTCCCGCATTTTAATAAGGAAGAATTAATATTATCGCTGCCAAAATATGATATTAACTATGTTCATTTAAAGAACCTAGGCGGGCGGCGAAAACCAAAACCCGATTCTAAAAATATTGCCTGGCATAATGCGTCCTTCAGGGGCTATGCCGATTATATGGAAACAGATGAATTTAAAAAAGAAATTGAAAAGCTGGAGCAGCTTGCTGAAAAAGAAAATGTCGCTTACATGTGTTCTGAATCGGTATGGTGGCGATGTCACCGCTCTCTGGTTTCTGATTACTTGAAACTGCGTGGCTGGACAGTTATGCATATTATGGATATGGAAAAATCTGAAGAGCATCCTTACACAAAACCCGCAAGAACTGAAAACGGAAATTTATTTTACGACAAAAGAGAGGGTGAATTGATATTTTAACAATAAATAAAAAAGGCAGTAATTTATTTTGTTATCAAAACTTTCCCCATTTCTCTCCCCTCTTCCGATTTCAAGTAAACAAAGTATAGTCCCGCGGGTTGGGAGCTTAGGTTAATTATGTTTTGGGAATTATTTAAACCCGATTGGTAAATTTTTTCACCCACTACATTATCTACTTCAACGGTGTAACCATATTGGTTATCATTTAATTTTATTGTGAATTGCCCTGAAGTAGGGTTAGGAAAAATCGATAGTTGATTATTGTTAAGCGATAATTGATTTATGCCTGTAGTAGATGTATCAATCTCAAGCAGGTCTCCATAAGGTGACGCTCCATCAATACCAATAAAATCGTGTATATCGGTTTCTTTGCCCATTATAATATTATAAGTGAAAATTGTGCCGCTACTATCAATCCCCCCGATCGCAGTCATTCCATAAAGTAAGCTGTCATTAACCTGTATGAGCGAGCCATTTGGTCCTGAACCGTCAGACCCATTGCCAAAATCGTGTAAAACGGTTTCCATACCGGTTAAAATATTATAACTAAAAATTATGCCGCCGTTAAACATAGAGGTACTATAAGTGCCCCCGCTTGAAGTCATTCCATATAGTAACCCATTACTTGCTTTCAGGAGCGAGCCATCGGGATACATTCCGTCAGTGCCTCCGCTAAAATCATGCAAATCGGTCTCTATACCGGTAACAATATTATAACTGAAAATTATGCCTCCACTGTCAACTCCGCCACCAAAAGTCAAACCATAAAGTAAGCTATCTCCTACCCGGATGAGTGAACCAATAGGCCATCCCCCGTCAGTGCCGGTTCCAAAATCATGTATATCGGTTTCTGTGCCTGTAGAAATATCATAACTGAAAATAGTTCCTATACTATTTATGCCGCCATATTGAGTCATACCATAAAGCAAATTATTGCTTGCCTGGATTAGTGATCCAAAAGGATGATACCCATCAGTTGTAAGCGGGTTATAAAAATCATGTAAATCAGTTTCTATGCCGGTGGAAATATCGTAACTGAAAATTGTGCCCGCACCACCAACACTTGCCCAATATAATCCGCCGTCTTCAGTCAATCCATAAAGTAAACCGTTGTTTGCCTGTATAAGCGAGGCATTTGGATGTTTACCATCATAGCCACTTCCAAAATTATGCAAATTGATTTCTTTACCTGAAGAAATATCGTAACTGAAAATCATACCATCATTGTTTGTACCACCATATTCAGTCAAGCCATAAAGCAAATTATTGTTTGCCCTAATGACCGAACCATAAGGATTTTGACCGTCAATATTGGTAAAATTGTATAGGTTAGTTTCGGTACGTGTGGAAGTGTTGTAATTAAAAATCATTCCTACACTATTAGCACCGCCCGCATAAGCCATTCCATACAGCAAACCGTTACTTGCCTGAACTACCGCACCGTCAGGACCCCATCCGTCAGTAGCGTTGCCAAAATCATATACAACAGTTTCTTTGTTCGTCAAAATATTGTAACAAAAAATTGTTCCTGTATCATAAATTCCACCTCCCGAAGCCATGCCGTATAGCAAACTATCGTTAGCCCGGATGAGTGAGCCATAAGGGTATTGCCCGTCATTAGTAACACTACCAAAATCCCATATATCGGTTTCTGTTTTTGTAGAAATATTGTAATTGAAAATTGTGCCTTTACCGGCATCGCCTCCTTCATAAGTCATACCATAAAGCAAACCATTATTAGCTTGAATAAACGAGCCATAAGGATATTGCCCATCCGAATTGCTAAAATCGTACAGTTTGATTTCAGTGTCTTTAGAAATACTGTAACTAAAAATTATGCCCGCTCCATTAACACCACCCATATTAGTCATTCCATAAAGTAAACTGTCGCTCGCCTGTATAAGCGAGCCGGTAGGATATTGCCCGTCAACACTGCTGCCAAAATCCCACAAATCGGTTTCTATACCTGTTTTAATATTGTAATTAAAAATTATGCCATCATAATTAGCGCCTCCCTCGGTAGTCATTCCAT
Source organism: Chitinophagales bacterium (assembly GCA_963770495.1). Lineage (GTDB taxonomy): Bacteria > Bacteroidota > Bacteroidia > Chitinophagales > CAVYQA01 > CAVYQA01. The sequence goes on from CAVYQA010000007.1 coordinate 69,754, forward strand.
AAAGTAAACTGTCGCTCACCTGTATAAGCGAGCCTTGAGGATAATACCCGTCAACCGTATCTGTATTAATATTACCAAAATCATATATAGCGGTTTCTTTGCCGGTAGAAATATCGAAACTAAAAATATTGCCTAACCCATTAGCACCTCCCTGGTAGGTCATTCCATAAAGCAACCCGTTGCTTGCCTGGATGAGCGAGCCATATGGAGTTGCCCCATCATTAAAGTCAAAATCATGTACATCGGTTTCTTTACCTGTGGAAGTATCATAGCTGAAAATTACACCTGCATTATTAGCCCCACCCCCGTATGTCATACCATAAAGTAGCCCATTGTTTGCCTGGATGAGCGAGCCATAAGGACCCCAACCGGCATCTTCGCCGCCAAAATCATGTATATCGGTTTCAGTGCCGGCAATTGTAGATTTAAAAATAGTTACCTGCACCAAGTTGTCCACCGGCACTCGTCATACCATATAGAGTTGGTGATTGAGCTCTACACCATGACGTTGTAATAACACATAAGACAATAAAAGGCACCATAAACTTTTTCATATTCTTACTATAGTGCTTTTTAAAACACAAGTATAAAAATACTTAACTCTTAAATTTATAACGGTATTATTTTGTCATCAATACCTTACCTACCTCTACCCCTTTATCCGATTTCAAATAAACAAAATACAGCCCTGCGGGTTGGGAATTGAGATTTATTACCCCTAAATCCCCTAAAGGGGACTTATTAGCCGATTGATATATTTTTTCTCCCATAACATTATAAATTTCCAACGTGTAACCATTTTGGTTAACATTTAGTTTTATGGTGAATTGCCCTGATGTGGGATTGGGATATATTGATAATTGGTTATTGATAACTGATAATTGATTGATGCCGGCGGTAAAAGTATCCACCTCAAGCAAATTACCGTTTGGATTATCTCCGTCAATGCCTGTAAAATTATGTATATCGGTTTCTTTGCCTGATGAAATATCAAAACTGAAAATCACGCCGTTATTATCAGGTCCCCCATTTGAGGTTAGCCCGTAAAGCAAGCCGTTACTGCTTTGCACAAATGCGCCGGCAGGATTTTGTCCGTCGGTGCCGTTAAAACTAACCAATAATTTCTCAATGCTTGTGGTAATATCGTAACTGAAAATGGAGCCCAAATCCTGGCTGCCTCCTCCATAAGTCATCCCATAAAGCAACCCGTTGTTTGCCTGGAAAAGCGAGCCATTAGGACCGCTGCCATCTCCATTAAGCACACCGCCAAAATTATGTAAAACTGTTTCTATACCCGTAGAAATATTGTAGCTGAAAATGGTGCCTTCACTTTTGGCGCCGCCTATGTCAGTCATTCCATAAAGCAAACTATCGCTTGCCTGGATAAGGGAGCCGTACGGATATTCACCATCACTGCCGCTGCCAAAATCGTACACATTGGTTTCTTTATTTTCTGAAACAGAATAACTGAAAATTATGCCAGCGCCGTTTGCTCCCCCTACATTTGTCATTCCATAAAGCAACCCGTTAGTTGCCATGATGAGCGAACCATAAGGATTTTGCCCATCGGTGGTGCTGTTTTTAAAATCATAAATATCTTTTTCTGTTTTTGTTAGAATATTATAACTGAAAATTATTCCAACGCCATTTACGCCGCCGGCAGAAGTTAATCCATAAAGCATATTATCATTTACCTGCAACAGGGAGCCATAAGGCATTTGCCCGTCAGTGCCGTTGCCGAAATCATATAAATCGGTTTCTATGTTCGCAGACATATTGTAAATGAAAATGGAGCCATCATTATTAATACCGCCATTTTGTGTTAACCCATAGATCAGTCTATTGTTCGCTTTAATAAGCGAGGCATTTGGCGAATTTCCATCCGTGTCAATTCCAAAATTATGGAGTACCATTTCGGTATCGGTGGAAATATTATATTTAAATAATACACCCGCATCAAACGAGCCGCCTGAGGGTGTCATACCGTAGAGCAAGCCTTTAGTTGTCTGTAGTAACGAGGCGATGGGACCTTTGCCGTCAGTGCCTTTAAAATCATGTAAAATAATTTCTGTGCCTTCAATAATATTGTAACTAAAAATTATGCCATTGCCACCGCCAAGACCCGGACCGCCAACTGATGTCATTCCATAAAGCATACTATCGTTTTCCTCTATGAGAGAACCATTGGGTTCCTCACCATCAGTGCCACTCCCAAAATTGTGCAGGGTTATTAGTGTATCTTTAGAAATGTTGTAACTGAAGATAGTACCGCTAAGATTGGCGCCGCCCGTTGAAGTCATCCCGTAAAGCAAACCAGTGTTTCCCTGAATTAGCGAGCCAAGCGGGTTAGCTCCGTCAGCTCCGGTAAAATCGTGAATATCAATCTCACTGTCATCAGCAGGATTGAAACTAAACATCATACCGGCATCATGGGCGCCACCCTGCTGCGCTAATCCATAAAGCAAGCCATTCTTTGCCAAAATGAGGGAGCCCAATGGTGAATTACCATCAACAATTTCATCGCTGCCGAAATTATGTACATCGGTTTCCACACCTGTGTGAATATTATAGCTGAAGATAATGCCGAATGTGTGAGGACCTCCAAATTTAGCCATCCCATAAAGCATACTGTCGTTTACCTGCACTAAAGAGCCATTGGGTGTTGCAGCGTCAGTGGCGCCATAGGCGAAATTATGTAAAACGGTTTCTTTGCCTGTTGAAATATTATAACTGAAAATGATGCCGTAATTGACAAAAGTGCCTCCCCTGGAGGTCATTCCATACAGCAAGCCGTCACTTCCCTGGATGAGTGAGCCTAAAGGTATGCGCCCGTCTGTGCCATTGCCAAAATCATATACATCTATATAAATATTTGTTGAAGTATCATAACTAAAAATGGTGCCGCCGCCGTATAAGCCTCCGCCCGAAGTCATTCCATAAAGCAAGCCATTGCTTGCCTGTATAACATTTCCCATTGGATTGGCGGATTGAGAATAAAAAGAAAAGTCGCTTTTAAATGAAGCGCCTGTGCCATCGGTTTGAAAAATACTGCCCACACCACCCTTGCCACCATGGTAGGTCATTCCATAAAATTCGGGGTCTTGCGCATGGCACAACGATGAAGACACGCAAAATAAGAGAATGATTAGTAACAGGTTTTTCATAAACAGGTTTTTATATAGTATAAAGATGACTGAGTTTTTACATGGCATTATTATTTAATCACCAGCACTTTCCCAACCTCTATGCCCTCACCCGATCTCAAATAAACAAAATATAGTCCAGCGGGTTGTGAACTGAGATTGATAATGTCCTGTGAATTGTTTAAAACAGATTGGCATATTTTTTCGCCCATCACGTTAAAAACTGCCACAGTGTAACCATTTTGGTTACCATTTAATTTTATAGTGAATTGCCCTGATGTGGGATTGGGATAAACATTTACTGTTCCCTCAGTTGTGGATAATTCATTAATTCCCGAACTGTTATCCTTAAACCTGAAAATAACTCCATAATTGTATTCACCGCCGGATTGAGTCATTCCATATAGGTAGGTCCCGTCATAAATAAGAGAACCGTAGGGATTAATACCGTCAGAGTCCTCAACGTTGTTGAAGTCATACAAGTCGACGTAGCCGGTTCCTGTAGTATCTATTTTAAAGATGGTTCCACCACCAATTGCGCCGCCTGACCATGTCATTCCATACAGATAGGAGCCAATTGAAATAAAAGAACCATAGGGGGAAGAACCGTTTGTGCCATTGAAAGAGAGCAAGGTATCATACCCGCTCCCATTTGGCTTTATTTTAAAAATAACGCCATAATTGTAAGCGCCTCCCGCCTCTGTCATTCCATACAGGTAGGTTCCGTCATAAAGAAGAGAGCCATATGGATAAGCTCCGGTTGTGTTGTTGAAATTGTGCAAGGTATCAAAACCGCTGCCATCAGGCTTCATTTTAAAGATGGTTCCATAGTCGGTTTCACTTGGTCCTCCTGCAGTTTCCGTCATTCCATAAAGATAAGTTCCATCATAAATAAAAGAACCATACGGGTTTATTCCTGTTATGCCGTCGAAAGTTATTAAGGTATCAAAACCGCTCCCATTAGTATCTATTTTAAAAGCAAGTCCATTGCCTATGCCGCTGCCCATATATGTCATTCCAAAGAGATCAGTTCCGTCATAAAGAAGAGAGCCCGTAGGAGAACATCCGTTTGCGGCGTTGAAAGTGACCAGGGTATCAAAACCGCTCCCATTGGACTTTATTCTAAAGACAACTCCGCAACAGCTGGAGCCGCCTGCCGATGTCATTCCATAGAGGTAGGGTGAAACAGAAATTAAAGAAGATAATGCAGGCGTTCCTCCATTTGCGCCGTTAAAACAACGCAAGGTATCATAATCGCTCCCATCCGGATTTATTTTAAAGATAACTCCGTACCCGTCTGGTCCGCAGCCGGGTGGACCTATGTTGGGTCCGCCTAATGACGTCATTCCATAGAGGGAGGTGCCATCATAAAAAAGAGAACCCGACCACCCTCCGTCATCATTATTAGCCCCGGTGGTGTCGTTGAACCTATGCAGGACTGAATATTGCGCCCCGGCGGTTGCCATTCCCAAATAAAGAAATGCACAGAATAGGAAGTAATGTTTTTTCATAAAGTGAAGTTTTAATAAACGTAACTATAAAAATAGTCAACTCTTTAAATATAAAATGGAGTTATTTTGTTATCAAATACACCGATAAAAACGGAGTGCTTTTAATGTTTGAAAAAATGGCAACTATAACGAATTTGGGACAAGATAAATCATATAATATGGATAAGGTTGTTTATTTTGCGGGGCATCATCAACACTATATAATTATGCAACCCAATTTAATTCTAAAGGGAAGCTACGTAGAACCGCTTTATTTGCCCTTAATAAAAGTAAAAATAAATAATGGCAAAGAGGGTAATGAAAGAATGGCATCTATACCCCTTAACGCATTAGTGGATACAGGGGCTAATACATGCTTTATAAACTCATTGATAGTTCAGAAACTAAAATGTGATTTAATAAAGGAAAATGTGAGTGTGTGGGACACCCAAAAAGGTTCTTACGCCGATGAAGATGTGTATGATGTATTTTTTAATGTCCTTGACTTAAGTAATCAACCTTTCAGGGCATCATTTACTACATTGAAAAATGTTAATCCTGAATATGACTTAGTATTAGGAACCAGATTTTTAGACCATTTTAAATTTACATTAAATGGCAAACTTCAAACATTTGAGTTAGAATACTTGACTCGTTTATAAATTTCAATAGAAATTATATCCTTTTGCTTGCCACGAATAAATAGTGCCACTTGAATTGATAAAGAACATCACCTCTCTGTCGTAACTTGTATTTTGAGGAGCGGTATAATAAGTTTGACCATATAATTGGTAAACCGTACCTGCGCTTTGTTGTACAATAGTTGACGTATATATGAGAATACTTCCGCCCTGTCCGTCATCAGTAATTTCATTTGCGGGACCTAATTTTTGATATAATTCTGCCTTTGTCCACCCGATTGAAGTATTCATTAAGTCGGTAAATTTCTGCTTATTGGTATAGCCTTGTGATTCCATATAGGCATCACAACCTAATATTTGAAATACAAGAATTAGCAATACGATAATATACAGAAAGTTTTTCATAGCTATTTTAATTTTTCGTTTGTTAAATAATAATGCCATAATCCATCTGAGAATTTTCTTAATTTATAGATATAAACTCCGCTTATGAGATAAAATTTATCATCCCTGTCATATTGGTATTGTTGTTCTAAAATCCAAGTATCAAATTCATATTGATGTAAATCGTCCAAACAAAGCATTTCGGTGTTACAATTATCGTTACTGTCAAAGAAATAATGTATTTCATAGCCATCTTCAATTCTGTAATAAATACTTGAATTAGCAGATGCCAATAAATCAAATTGAATATTCCAATGAATAATTGTTTTATAGGGTTCGTCTATTCCGTTTATAGGAATATTGAAATTTTGTGCGTGAATGAATGAGATTTTAACACACAAAAAAATAATCATTAAAACTATGACGATTTTTTTCATAGGGATTAGTTTGACCGTCTAATCCCTGAACGGAGCATTTATAAAAAAATGCGTGAGACTAATAGCCTACCGTTCTGAGGCATTTCCACATGCCTTGCACAAATAAACTACGCCCCACGCATAGCGTGGCACAGTAGCTTACTTCGTGCGGTTCTTTTGTGGAAATTTTCAGAACGAGTACAGCTAACGCACTAATGACATTTCAAAAGTAGCAAAAATATAATTTAAAAATAATTGATAAAATATTAGGATTTATAAGGGACAAATATTATCTTTGCTTTAATAAATATTATGACTATGAAATTCAAAAATCTTACAGAGCTATTAGATTATTTTAAGGACGAAAAAACCTGTATTGAATACTTTGAAAAACAACAATGGAACGGTAAAATAACCTGTCCTTTTTGTGGACACGATAAGGTCTATCGTACCAATAGAGGTTTTAAGTGTGCAAGTAATAAGTGCTATAAAAAGTTTACCGTCAAAGTGGGAACAGTATTTGAAAATTCAAATATTAAACTCCGCACATGGTTTGCAGCAATCTATTTATGTTCGGCGCATAAAAAGGGCATCAGTTCACTCCAGTTAGGTAGGGACTTAGGGATTCCACAAAAAACAGCGTGGTTTTTAGAACATAGAATTAGAGAAATGCTAAAATCGGAAAAACCTACCATGCTACGTGGCACGATTGAGGCGGACGAAACTTATGTGGGTGGCAAGAATAAGAACCGTCACAAAGATAAAAAAGTACCTCAAAGCAAAGGACGTAGCACAAAGGATAAAACACCGGTTGTAGGCTTATTGGAGCGTGACGGCAAAGTAATTGCCTTTGTAACAAAGAATACAGGCGCAAAGGTATTAAAGGGCTTAATGCTCGACAACGTAGAGAAAGGCGCAAACCTTGTGACGGACGATTATATGCCATATCGGGGGCTTCATAAAAATTACAATCATGTTATTGTAAAAGGCGATACAGGTAAATTTGTTGTTGATGGTAAGTTCCACACTCAAAACATTGAAAATTTTTGGTCGCATTTTAAACGTGGTTTAATTGGGATTTATCATGTAATGTCCGCAAAGCATTTACAACGCTATTGTGAGGAATTTTCTTACAGGTATAACACTCGTAAAATAACCGATACAGAGCGTTTTGATAAAATCCTCACCCATACTAAAGGTAGATTGAAATATAAAGACCTTGTTGCTAAAAAGAGTAATGAGGTCTTTTCTTATAGAGATATGCTCCGCAATGAAATTAAAAAAGATACCGGATGGTCTAAGGATATGAAGTTTTAAATAGTTTACTATTTTGTGGCTCTCAAAAAGCTACTCTTATGTCTGACGAACCATTACAGGAAAACTCTCATACATTAAATAAAGAGGAACAAGAAAAATTAGATAAAATGAATAAAATCGCAATGGAAATGCGAGGTAATTTTATTCATCAATTTATAAGGGTAGAAATGTTATTTGACATAATAATTACCTCTTATTTTTGTGACGATAAGAAAAAAGCAAATGAATTAGGGTATAGATTAATCAGCACAAAATTAACTTCATTTGATACTAAGCATACAATAGTATCATTCATAGTTTCAAATTCCTATCTTGAATTATTAAAACAACACCCGACTTTGTTTGAAGATATAACAGAGTTAAATAATTTACGGAATGTATTAGCGCATCAACAATTATTTACTATCAAAGATGTCATTGAAAAGTTTGACGGGGAAATTATAACATTTGTGAAATTTGATGTTAAAAGACAAATAATGAAAGTTTATCCTACCTATATAAGTAATACTTACTTTAATGAGATGGTAGCTAATATGGAACTTGTTTATATCACCTTGAATCAAATAAAAGAAGAAATAAAAAAAGGGCGACAACAAGTTCAATAAAAGGGTTGTCGCTTTTGGCGTTACGCTCATCTTCTATAAACTTGTTGCCTTAATTAATTCATTGCCTGACGTCAAAACGCTGAATCAAACACCCTATATTTTTTATTCATTATTATAATTATATTTGTATTAAATGAGTTCAAAAAAAGTCAAAAAACGAGCCAAACAATACGAGCCTAAACTTGCTATAAAAGGTACGTTAGACGATGTATTAAAAGTAGCCGTTCTACAAGGGCGCAAAAAGATGAAAGAGTTAAGAAAAAAATAAACATCTTTTATCATATATTAATTTTCATTAAACCTTTGTCCCAAATTAGTTATAGTTGCCGAAAAAATATAATATATAATAAGGTAGTTATCAACCTCATTTTTTCATTCTTGACAAGAATGACAAGAAAAATACCCTTGGCTATTTCTAGTCTTATTCCTTACGCCTTTCCCCCCTCGTCTCATGTCCCGTTTCTCAAATCTAATAGTCTAATATCTTATAATCTAAAAGAGCCTTTTAAAATCAAGCCGCAACAACTATCTTTGCGCCACAATTTTAAAAACCGTGTTATGGTAGAAGTGAAACCCGATGAAGTATCGGCGATATTAAGAGAACAACTTTCAAATTTTAAGACGGAAGCAGAGCTTGAAGAAGTGGGCACTATTTTGCAGGTGGGCGATGGTATTGCCCGTGTTTACGGACTGACAAAAGTGCGCAGACGGCGAATTGGTGGAGTTTCCGGATAACGTGCGCGGCATTGTGCTCAACCTTGAAGAAGATAATGTGGGCGTGGTGCTTATGGGTTCATCCGATAAGCTGAAAGAAGGTGATACCGTACGCCGCAGCGGTCGCATTGCATCTATAAATGTGGGCGAAGGCATGTTGGGAAGGGTTATTAACCCGCTCGGGCAGCCCATTGACGGCAAAGGTCCTATTACAGGCGATTTGTTGGAAATGCCTTTGGAGAGAAAAGCTCCCGGTGTAATTTTCCGCGAACCGGTTAAAGAACCGTTGCAAACCGGTATTAAGCCCATTGATGCCATGATACCGATAGGCAGGGGGCAGCGTGAGTTAATTATCGGCGACCGCCAGACAGGAAAGACTGCCATTGCCCTCGATACGATATTAAATCAAAAAGAATTTTACGATAAAGGAGAACCTGTATATTGTATCTATGTGGCTTGCGGGCAAAAAGCATCAACTGTTGCCAATGTCGCCAAAACGCTCCAGGACAAGGGCGCTATGGCTTACACGGTAATAGTGGCTGCATCAGCATCTGACCCTGCTCCTCTTATTTTCTATTCACCTTTTGCCGGATGCGCCATTGGCGAATATTTCCGCGATACGGGACGTCCGGCATTGATTATATATGATGATTTATCGAAGCAGGCTGTGGCTTACCGCGAGGTATCGCTCCTTCTGCGCCGCCCGCCGGGACGTGAAGCTTACCCGGGCGATGTGTTTTATCTCCACTCACGTTTATTAGAACGGGCAGCTAAAGTTATTGGCAATGATGATATTGCTGCTAAGATGAACGACCTTCCGGTGTCGCTAAAAGGAAAAGTAAAAGGGGGCGGCTCACTTACTGCATTGCCTATTATTGAAACACAAGCCGGCGACGTTTCCGCTTATATTCCTACCAACGTAATTTCTATTACCGACGGACAGATATTTTTGGAAACGAACCTGTTTAACTCAGGTATCCGCCCTGCCATTAACGTAGGTATTTCCGTATCACGTGTGGGTGGTAATGCGCAAATCAAATCCATGAAAAAAGTAGCGGGCACGCTTAAACTCGACCAGGCGCAATACCGCGAATTGGAAGCCTTCTCAAAGTTCGGTTCTGATTTGGATGCCGCTACAAAAGCCGTGCTGGATAAGGGTGCGCGCAATGTGGAAATTCTAAAACAAAAGCAATTCTCGCCGGTGCCTGTAGAAAAGCAGGTGGCAATTATTTATTTGGGCACACAGGGATTGCTGCAAAATATTCCTGTTGACCGTATTAAAGAGTTTGAAGAAGATTATATCACCATGCTGGACAGCACGCAGCGTAAAACTTTGGATAATTTGCGCGCCGGTAATATCACCGATACAGACACACAAGTGTTGCGCAACGTGGCTAAAGACGTTGAAATTGAATTCCTGAAAAAATAAACAGAACCGGTTAACACATGCCAGGCAAACTAAAGGAAACACGTAACCGTATTAAGTCTGTTTCATCCACGCAGCAGATAACCAAAGCCATGAAAATGGTGTCGGCGGCGAAGTTGCGCAGGGCGCAGGAGCGTATTATTCAAATACGCCCCTATTCAAAAAAGCTGAATGAAATTGCAGCCAACATTGTAACGGCAGCCCAGGGCGAGGCGAATATAAAATTAGCACAGGTTCGCGAGGTGAAAAATGTTCTAATCATTGTAGTTACTTCCGACCGCGGCTTATGCGGCGCTTTTAATATTAATATTATTAAAACGGCATTGCAACTGATAAAAGAAAAATTTTCATCACAGGCGGCGGCAGGTAATTTAACCTTGTTGTGTGTCGGGAAAAGGGGAACGGAATATTTTAAGAAAAGAAAATACAATGTTATCAGCGATTATTCTACCCTGCTAACCAACCTCACATTTGATAATTCTGTTACCGCTACCGATTTTGTGATGAAGGAATTTGAAGAAGGTAAGTTTGATGAAGTTCAGCTTGTTTACAGCCAGTTTAAAAATGCCGCTTCACAAATTTTTACGGCAGAACAATTCCTCCCTGTTCCAAAAGCAGAGAAGAAAAATGAGGGCGCAAAAAGTAAAGCTAATTTCATTTTTGAACCTGACGTGGAGCAAATCGTTGAGTTTTTGATACCCAAAATATTAAAAACCCAGTTCTTTAAAGTGTTATTAGATGTGAATGCTTCAGAGCACGGCGCACGTATGACTGCTATGGATAAAGCGTCTGAAAATGCTAATGAACTGTTAAGGGCATTGCGTATTGCTTATAATAGTGCGCGACAGGCAGCTATTACCACCGAGCTCACTGAAATTGTAAGCGGGGCTAATGCCCTTGCCGAAGAGTAAACCATTTCCGGCTTTTTATGTTATGTACTAAATAGTGAATAGTACCATTTGCGTGTTGATAAGTGACAATATAAGGCGCAAAATTGTGTTATAATTTGCATACAAATAATAAGGAAAACTATGTCAGTAATAGCCAACCACATCCAGGCAATGATTTTTGCGAGCGAGCAGCCGCTGGATTTTGAAGATATTAAAGAGTGCCTTACTAAACTCACCGGTCTTGAAATTGTAGACAGCGAACTGGAAGCTGTTCTTAATATGCTCATTGAAAAATATACGTCGGATGAATATCCTTTCGAGATAGTGAAAACAGGCGGCGGCTATCAAATGCTCACGAAAAAACCGTTTCATATTTCGGTGGCGGGTTTATTAGAGTATAAATCGCCAAAGCGTTTATCTACCGCATCTCTTGAAACGCTTGCCATTATTGCTTACAAGCAACCCATCACCAAGGTTGAAGTTGAACAGATACGCGGTGTGAATTGCGACTATACTGTTCAGAAACTTTTAGAAAAAGACCTTATTATTATCAGTGGCAGAAGCGACATGGTGGGCAAACCGATTTTATATTCCGTAAGTAAAAACTTCATGGATTATTTCGGCATCAATTCAATGAACGAACTACCGAAGCTTAAAGACATGCCCCAGCAAGTGGAAAGCGAAGTGGGGGTTCATGTTGAGAGCTAAATAATATCTGCCGTAATCTCCAAAGCGATTGTGCGCATCGATTCTATCTTCAACGGGCGGAGAGAGTATTCAAGATTGAAAAGATTATTTACGACTAAAGAAGCCTTATAATATTTGTCAAATTTATGAGTTATACGCACATCGTATATCCATGTGCCTTTATCATGCGCCTCACGCCATTGAGCAATGCCTGACGGCAATATACCACTACTTAGTACATAAAATATGGTGTCAATATTTTGCATATAACTATAGTAATGGAAAGTAAATCCAATACCCGATTTTTTATAATCCACTTCTATATCGCCTTTAGCAATAGTTTGAAAGCGGTATTTTAAAATATTGTTGGCATCATCAGAACTGGTGCTGGCATAGCTAAGCTGTGTTGGGGCAAAACCTTCACCTGTGCTTGGTATATAAGCGTAAACATAGTTGGGGTTAAGGCTTTGAGGAACTGTATAAGTGTACCCTGAAGTAATAGTAACGGAAATGTTTTTAGCAATATTACCGCTTCCATTCAAAGAAATATCTACGCCTTTAACCCGTGTGGCTCCAGTGTTAATAAATTTAAACCCTGAAGTATCCGGAACCCAAATGGCATAGTTGTATTCTATAGTATTGTAATATTGCTGCCAGAAGAAAGCGCCATCCAGCAAAGCGTAGAAGTTGGCGATTTTAAATCCTTGCATAATTCCAATTTCCGTATTCCAGCTTGTTTCAGGAACAATAGTTGGATTGGGCAAAACATTTATGCCACCCACCGAGGTGGTGATATAACGCTCTGCAATAGTGGGATTACGGTAACCCTGCCCGTATGAGGCGCGGAGGAAAGTTCCTTTTGCTAATTGATAATTTAACCCGGCACGGAAAATTGGTTTGGCATCTGCAGGTAACTCATCAGTATGAAAATATTCATAACGAAAGCCCAGCGACACATTTAACGCATTCCAGAATTTTTTATCCGCCTGGATAAAGTAGGCATAGTTCTGCTGGTAATTAAGAGGAGACCCACTACTTGCAAAAAGACTCGCCTCTGAATAATCAAGATTAGCCACTACTCCTGATGTAACATGAAAATCTTTTATCTTATTAAAATCTTTTGATACCTGGTATTGCATATAATAATCCTGGTCATCTGTTGACTGCCCGTTAGTGTTATTATTATCATTTACATAAAGTCGGGACTTGAATTCCTGGTTCCATCCTGTTGATGAAACATAACTTAAAAACGGATCTAAATAAAATTCCTGTGTGCTGCTCAAAGTCAATGTATTGGGAAAAGCACGGTAGATATTATTACTATCATTTTCCCAAATCAATGAGTAGTTGTCTTTATCAAGCAGGAAATTTCCATTCAAGCCAAAAGAAAGCCCTTCAACATTTTTTGGACGATAACGGAAGTTGAAGTTAAATCGCCCGGTTTGACTGGCTGCTTGATTGTTTGAAATAGTATCTTTTGGAAAGATTGAACTTTGTAAAGGTGCATCGGGACCAATATAACCATGGTCATACATAACTGAAGCTCCTAAAACCAAGTCAATGGTATTTGTACGCTCCAATTGACTTATACTTAAGCCTGAATAGTTAGCTAACCCGTTCCACCATTGCTGTGCGGGCGGAGGTGGAGAATTATAAAAACCACTGTAAATGCGCACCTTGGTTTCATGGGGCTTGGTGGGATAAGCAGTTAAGAAATTAATAATGCCACTCATAGCCGATGAGCCATATAAAACTGACGATGCTCCTTTTATCACTTCAACCCGGTCAAGATCTTCCATTGGGATAAATGTCCAATCGGGTTTGCCCACACCTCCGGCAAGAATTGGAATGCCATCAATAAGCACATCCACTCTTGTGCCCACACCAAAAGAAAAGCCGTCTGCCGCCGCGTATCTGTGGGTCCTGGTCCAGTATATTAAGTCCCGGCACCTGGTCAAGTGCTTGCGACACATCAGTGGCATTCCTGTTTTCAATAGTCTTGGGCGTTAATATTTCCATAGACTGTGTAACCTCGCTTAGGTTCTCGTCATACTTCCCTGCAGAGATAACTACCTCGTTTATTAATTCCTGTTTCTGTTTTAACACCACATCATTCACAGTAATACTGCCTGCATCAATGTGAACTGTGAAAGTGTCATTGGAGTACCCCACAAATGAACATACAATGGTGTAATCACCGGGCAAAAGATCAAATGAAAAATTGCCGCTTAAATTGGATAGTCCTAAACCCGTTTTATGTGTAAGATCAAAAAAGCTGGTAAATGAAATGGTAGTATGCTCATTGGCATCCGTAACCGTACCTTTTAATGTGCCGGTTTTTTGCGCCAATGAAAACTGAAAAAATGATACCAGTAAAAAAGCGAGTAGATATTTCCCCATCTAAATATTTAAGTTACTTTACAATAATGCTGCCATTAGCAAGGGGCGTACCATCGTCATCTTTTACAGAATATAGATAATCGCCGCTTGCTAAGTCATGTATGTCTATAGTTTGCTGTTCGGAATTTAATTGAATTTGTTTTACCTCTGCACCGGTAGTATTGAACAATGATATTATCCCCTTGTATTGTTTCGGGTTTGATAGAAGTATAAAACCTGGAGATGGATTGGGCATAACCGAAATGGTAACAGGCTTTAAAACAGATGTGGCTATACCTGCTCCGGGACCAATCAATCCTATATCATCCACATACAACCTGCTGCCAATATAGGCATGGTGACCGTTACTGGATGAGATAATCCATTGTGATGTATCAGGGGTACTGATTGTATCCGTATAAATTACAGGGGAGGAAAAACGTGTATAATTTGTTATGGAATCGCCAACTGTATAAGTTGCCAAACCAATGACATTATCACTGCTGCCTAACAATGAGAATTGAATTTCCGTTGAATCTGATAATATAATTCCGGCTGAATCTGTTTTTATCGGATAATATCTTATCCACCCGTAAATACTATCGGGACGCAGGTTAAAAGGAATGCCGCCCACTACATTTTGTGTAAGTATGTCAATTTGCCCTGTTGTAATTATTCCATCAACGGGTGGTTCACCTTTGGCTGAATCAGTAACCAGTTCAACTGCATAACTGCCACTGTGCGCAGTATCACAGCGCAAGCAAGTGAGTATTCCAAACGCAAAAGCAGTTTCGGGATTCAGATTTGACCAGTCATTAGGGGTATAATAGGGGCTTCCCCCATTGGGGTTTTCTGTCCAATCTTCAAAACCGGCGTTTGGTGTAGGATTTTGTGCACGGCTGAAAGTAATAATTAAAGAAAGAAAAAAAATTAGGGGGTATAGTTTTCTCATCTTACTAAATAGTTTAAATAAAAATTATATCAATAGGTCTGTAAGTTCGTTAATCTTTATTGTTCATTCAAAAAATGTTTTTCGAATTATCAACACCAACAATTCTTCAAATAAAAAGTGCCAAAAAATGTGGATAAACGTGTGCCTAACTATTTAGGCTTTTTTATGATAGGTAAGAGTGATAGCCGTAATTTTAAAACTACAATAAATTGTTTGTCACCATTATTGGTACGGGGATTATGAATAAAAAAGCATGGATAGTTTTGTTGGTTGCCATAGTTTGGGGCATTGGGTGCTGGTGGTGGTATGTGCATAAGATAAAAGGGAAACATAATACGGCAATTGAATCAACAGCTATACAGGTAAACAGACCATTATCATTCCGTCTTTCAACGGATAGTCCTATAATCGGTAAAGGATTCAAAACGTTCAGAGATTCAATAGCCGCTTCAGTGGGTAAAAATAATTTACAGATAACAGGTTTATATTTTAGCGATGAAAAAAATACCACCTCGTTTCCCGATTTGGGAACGGCACGAGCCAATAAGGTGAAAGAACTTTTTAAGGGCAAGGTACCTGAATCGCAGATGGTTACTAATTCACAGCTTGATACCTTTAAATATCCCGCCGGCAGACCGGATGTGGAGGTGGTGCAACTTACTGTTGTAACCAATGCCACGTTGCAACCGGTTGAAGAACACGGCAACCATATTATAATTTATTTGCCTTCTAAAAAAATTGATACAATAGTAGATACCTATCTTAAACAGTTGGCTGCGAAATTAAAAGCATCAAAAAAATCTACACTCACAATTATTGGCTATTCAGATAGCAAGGGCACCGGCAAATCAAATTATAATGCAGCACTAAAACGGGCGAAGGCAATAAAAAGCGAACTGGTTAAATACGGAGTGAATCCCAGACATATAACTGCAAAGTCAGGTGGAGATAAAAATCCGATAGCGTCAAATGACACCGAAGAAGGACGCCAGAAAAACCGAAGAGTAGAAATCACTATTACTAATCCATAAAACCCTAAATACTATGTCACAAACATTGCAAATCATCTTTATGCTTTCGGGAGCCTTTGGTCTTGGCTACCTGTTTAAGTTTTATTTAAACGATAAACTGCTAAAGCATATTAATGAACTAAAAGCCCAAATTGACAGCCTTTCCACCAAATTGGCATGGAGCGAGAGTGAAAAAAATAAACTGGCTGCCTCTTTAGAGGCTGCAAACTCAGAGGTAAGTAATCTTAAAAACGAACTTACAGAAAAACAAAATGCTCTTGCAATGCAGCGGGCTGATATTGAACAACTGCAAGCTAAAGCAGAATCTCTCGAACTGGAAAATTCACTTGCCGCTGAACGGATTGAATCGTTGAGAGAACAGCTTCAATCAGGCGACAGCGCTTCAGCCGAGCAGTCGGACAGAATAGAGCGCCTTCATGCAGAATTGAATAAAATAAAGTCAGACAATTCTATTCTTCTTAATGAAAAGGAAAAACTTAATGCATCATTTACCGAGTTAAATAATAAATTTCAGGATACTGAAAACGTGCTGGCAGAATATTCCTCGCTATCTGACGCTATGAAAGCAGAATATGAAAAATTACAGGGCGACAATAATGTAGCTGCCGAAACCATTGCCACCCTCAGAGAAGAACTGCAATTAAGCGAAACAGAAATAACCGGGCAACTGGAAAAAATTGAACAGCTACAGGATGAATTAAATAAAATAAATGAAGAACAGTCGCCCAATGCAATTACTGCAACAACATTGCAAACAGATTATGAAAAGCTGAATGAAGAAAATACGGCGCTAAAAAATTCAGTGGTAGATTTTGATTCACAAATTGAATCGCTTTACGGTGAGCTTGAAAAAAACGAAACAGCAATAAGAGATTTACAGGAGCAAAACGGAGAACTTCTCACAGAAATGATGTCTTTAGAAAATGTAGCAGCTAATTACGAGGATGCGGGGAAAGCATTATTGCAACTTCAGAATGAAAAAGCCGCTTTAGAGAGATCAGTAACAGAGCTGATAAAAGAAAATGAAGAGATGCTTGAGCAGATGGCTAAATTCTATGAATCTGAGGTTATAGAAACCGAGGCGTCAATTAAACCCGCTCAAATTGAAGATGAAGTGGAAATTGAACAAATAGAAAGTAGTACAACTGTAATGTCAGAGCAGGAGATTGGAGAAAAGGAAATTGCGACACCTGTAATGTCAGAGCAGGAAATGGATAGTGACGATGTTATACCTGATGATTTAAAATTGGTGGAAGGTATTGGTCCTAAAATCCAGGAACTGTTATATAATTCAGGTATTAAAACATTTCAGAGGCTAAGCAAAACACCTGTGGAACATATCAGGAGAATTCTTGTTTTGGCAGGAGATCGTTTTGCTGTTCATGATCCTAAATCGTGGCCCGAACAGGCGCAATTAGCAGCCGAAAGCAAATGGGATGAGTTAAAGAAGTTTCAGGAGCATCTTGCTGCAGAAGCTGAAAAGGTGGAAGAGACGAAATCTTAAATTTTTCAAAAATAGGCGATATTAAGCGTATTATAGCGACTTTAAAATTTCCACCAATTTTGGTAAATAATTTGACAGGTCGTATTTACCTGCGCGGTTGTGAGCAACTTCTGCATCAAACCCGATATGAGACAGTCTGCAATTTTCCATATAAGATGCCAGTTCCCTCACGTCATTTTGTGACGCTAACTTACCGGTTTCCGCGGTAACAAACTCGGTGATGCCGCCTGAGCGGAATCCTAAAATTGGTTTCTTCAGATACCCGGCTTCGAGCATGGAAATCGGAAAAGAATCTTCACGAGATAGTACGAGCAACCCATCGCACGATGAAAGATAATTGTAATAATCATCCGTTTGTTGCCCGGCGAAAATTACCTGGTGGCTGCGTCCCTTCAATGCCATGTTCTTACAAACATAATAATATATACCCTTATCAGGCACCATGCCTATCCATAAAAAGTAGTGTTGATCAGGATTTGAAAGATGTTCAAATAATCCGGGAATGTGGTCAACACCTTTGTTATACTCTGCACGCCCCACCACTGCCCAAAGCCATGCGCCATTGGGTATTCCCAATTTATTGTGCAGTTTTGTTCTAAAGTCGTTAGTTATTCCATTGGATATAGATGATGCATCAAAACAAGAATACAATAAAGTCGCATTCGGATTAAGCACGGATACAATATTTTTTACTTTTTCAGAGCAGGCAATAAGAAGTTTTGCCTTTTCCATCATCGGTTTAAATAATGATGTGGGAATAAAATCGTACAGCCACATTATTTCATGTACATGTACGATAAATGGTATATTATTTTTAATGGCAAGTTGTGCTGCCTGGTACAATGAAGTTGTGTTGAGATACCAAAAATCGGGTTTTAGCTTGTTGTGCACACGCATAATATCCTGCTCAAGCAAATCAGTTGAAACAAAGTTGCGGGTTACTTTATCGGCATAATGCAGCCACTTGTTTTTTTGTAACGGATTAATGTGTACAGGAAAAGGTAATTTATCTTCTTTGGCTAATTCACACTCCGATAAAATATATAGCTCCGGCTGAAAAGTTTCTAATGGCAATTTTTTCAGTGACTGCCACAGAACTATTTCCGAACCGCTGCGACCTCCATATGGTGTAATAGCTAAAAACCGTTTCATCAACTATCTGTTTCTTTTTTCAGTGATAATTAAATATAAGCCGATAAAATTAACATTTACCATCAATCCAATCCCTATTTTTGTGCCTTCAAATTACTTAGTATGACGCATTCAAAAAAGATTATTATTTCAGTAAAAGACCTTGTAAAAAACTACGGCAATTTTCAGGCAGTGAAAGGAATTAGTTTTGAGGTGTTTGAACATGAGATATTCGGGTTGCTTGGTCCCAACGGCGCGGGTAAAACCACCACATTGGAAATTATGGAAACATTGCGTGAGAAATCGAGCGGCACCGTGATAATTGATGGCTTATCAATAGACAAAGATCAAAATGCGATTAAAAAAATAATTGGTGTGCAGTTACAGTCAGCGGGTTATTACCCTTCACTGACATTACTTGAATTATTAACTCTTTTCAGTGGTCTTTATAATGTAGATATAGATAGATTAGCCATGCTGGATAAAGTGGGGTTGCGCGATAAAGCCAAAGAAAAATATAAAGCGTTAAGCGGCGGACAAAAACAACGATTCTCAATCTGCACTACATTAATCAATAAGCCCAAAATAGTTTTTTTAGACGAGCCCACTACGGGGCTTGATCCGCAGGCGCGCCGCAACTTATGGGACCTTATTCGCGACATTCGTAACAATGGCACTACCGTTGTAATAACCACACATTATATGGACGAAGCAGAAAATCTGTGCGACCGTGTTGCTATTGTAGAAACCGGGAACATTATTGCTCTCGACACGCCTGATAATTTAATTG
Organism: Chitinophagales bacterium; assembly: GCA_963770495.1. Classification (GTDB taxonomy): domain Bacteria; phylum Bacteroidota; class Bacteroidia; order Chitinophagales; family CAVYQA01; genus CAVYQA01. The sequence continues at coordinate 89,254 of CAVYQA010000007.1, forward strand.
ATAAATTAGTAGCCACAGGCTTTGAACGGAAAAAGGAAGTTAAAAAAGCAAACCTTGAAGACGTGTTTTTAAACTTAACAGGACAAGAATGGAGAGATGAATAGATTTAGAAATGTATGATGTTAAATTTTGAAAAGTCATTTAAACAGAACAATTAACTATTAACAAATAACCATTAACGGTTTAAAATATGAAAAAGTACAATCAGTTTAGGGCAATGTTCGCCATCTCAAGGGCAAGTTTTCGCAGTATTACCCGAAGCCCTTCGGCAGTAGTATTTAGTTTAGCTTTTCCACTCATATTTATCTTGGTATTTGGTTTTATCGGCAGAGGAGGTTTTTCAGTTGATGTGGCACTTAAACCCGGTTCCAATATTCAGAATCCTGTTTACAAGGTATTGTCACAGATTCCAATAATCCATTTTGATACAATGGAAAAGGCAACTGATATGAATACTGATTTATCTAAAGGAAGAATTGATGCTATTATTGATATTCAAAAAAATAATTCTGTCAGAGACAGTTTACACGCACTATATATTATTAATCTCCAAACCACAAAGGCATCGGAGGAAAAGGGGCGCATATTACAAATGGTTATTAACGATGCTATAAGTAAAATGAATGCTAAAACATTACGAAATATACCCACCCTTGCCGAGGTAAATTTGACGACGGCAAAACTGCGTGAGTATAAAGAAATAGATTTCATTTTACCGGGTATGTTAGGATTTTCTATTCTTAGCTCAGGTGTGTTTGGTACTGCATTTGTATTTTATAATATGCGTAGTACATTAGTTATAAAACGCTTTTTTGCGACACCTATTAAGCGTACTTATATCGTTTTAGGTGAGTGTTTGAGCCGGTTGGTATTTCAATTATTAGGAGCTATCATTATCATCGGCATTGGCTGGTTTGCCTTTGGTTTTACATTAGTACATGGTTTTAGTACAGTGATACAAATGCTGATACTGTCATGCATGGGGTTAATTGTTTTTATGGGAATGGGTTTCATTGTATCGGGAGTTGCTAAAAACGAGAGTACTATTCCCGTAATGTCTAATATGTTTACATTGCCACAATTTTTATTAACCGGCATCTTCTTTTCCATAAGTGTATTCCCAAAGTGGTTACAGCCAATATGTAATATTTTACCTCTGACTTATCTTAACGATGCCTTGCGCAAGGTAGCGTTTGAAGGCAGTTCCTTTTTTGACCCTATAGTAGGCAAGGATATTCTTATTCTTTTCGCATGGGGCATTGCCATATATTTTGTTGCGGTGAAAACGTTTAAGTGGGAGTAGGGATAATTAAAGTAAATAGCAAAGGCGGTTAAAAAATCTTCTTATTTTTTCTTAACGTCTTTGTGCCTCCGCGGTTATAGTTTTTTTTCATTTTCAAATTTTCAAATTGACACATCTTCAAATTCCTTTTCCCTGTTGATAAGTTAAACTCATACTACAAAGTAGTTGCATATTGCTCATTTATATTTGCGAGCAACTATGCACCAACAAAACTACCGCTATTCTATCTTCATCCTCGGTGTGCTGTTTTTTATTTTTGGCTCTGTTACATGGCTAAATAATCCTCTTATTGTTTATTTTAATATTATCTGCGAGCTTACTCCATCACAATCAACGCTGGTAACATTTGCATTTTATATATCCTATTTTGTAACGGCTCTGCCATCATCATGGACACTAAAGAAAACAGGCTACAAGCATGGTATGATACTGGGTTTATTAATTATGTCAGTTGGCGCATTCATGTTTATCCCTGCTGCATTATCACGTAACTATAGCGTTTTTCTTTTCGGGCTATTTGTTATAGGCACGGGATTATCACTATTACAAACAGCCTCTAATCCTTATGTTACCATTGTGGGACCATATGAAAGCGCCGCAAAGCGAATAAGCATTATGGGCATTTGCAATAAAGCGGCAGGAGCTCTTGGACAATTTGTATTGGCAACAATTTTACTCGGTGGAGTGGATGATATTGAAAAAAAATTAAAGACTATAAACAGCGCAGATAAAACGACGGTATTTAACGAACTTGCTCATCGTATCATTTTTCCTTATGCTATACTGGCAGCAGTGCTTATAGCGGTATCATTAATAATTTATTGGTCATCCTTTCCTGAAATTAAAACTGAAGAAAGGGAACACAATAACACTAATTTAACGCAGCATAATTCGGTATTTGCTTTTCCCAACCTTATCTTAGGTGTAATTGCCATTTTTTTTTATGTCGGCGTTGAAGTGCTTGCCGCAGATTATATTAGCATTTATGGAAAAAGTATTGGTTTTTCCATTGCGGGTTCCAAATATTTCGGGGTTTATACATTATCGTTAATGGGTGTTGGATACCTAGCGGGCATTGTCACCATTCCCAAATTTATTAAACAGCATAAAGCATTAACTGTATCTTCTCTAATTGCCATTTTATTTTCATTATTAATAGTGCTATCAAACGGGTACATTTCAGTAATTTTTGTAGCTTCTTTAGGGCTTGCCAACGCCATCATGTGGCCAGCCATTTGGCCCCTCGCTCTTGCCGGATTAGGCAAATTCACCAAAACCGGCTCAGCGCTGCTTATAATGGCAATTGTTGGCGGCGCAGTAATTCCGCGCCTGTTCGGGCTGCTTGCGGAAATACCTGCCATTGGCTATCATCTTGCCTTTTGGATTCTTGTTCCCTGTTATTTATTTATTCTCTACTACTCGCTTCTGGGACATAAAATAAAAAAATGGGCGTAAGCAACTGGGTACTAAATAGCATAAAATAACTTCATGATGTAATTTGTCATAATAATTACTAAAACGACAAATGAATAATTCCTGAAGAGTTTCTGATGAATTGGCTTAATTCTTAGTAGGTATAGAATTGTTAAAGCAAAAAGCAATAGGATGGGTATCAGCGGCGGATAAACTAAGAGGCTGTGCACAATATCTCCTCTCAACAATAAAATTAGTGATCGTTGAAAACCACAAATAGGACAATCAATACCAAACAGTTGTTTGTAGGCGCAAGGGAACATATGATGTTCAAGCCACTCTGTCATACTATAAAAACTGCGGGCGAAGATTTATTTCGCCCGCAGCAGTATTAGAATTAGTAGTGATAGGCATTATGAAAAGAGTACATTGACCCGCCAAGTATGGCTACAAATACAATCCAATAAATAATAGTCAGCCCACTTAGCACCAAACCGATTATTGACATGATGTAGCCGGCGTTCAGCATTCCATAGTCGCCATACAAATCCGGATTTTCTTTATACATTTTTCGTCCTTTGCCTGCAAGCACGATGCCAAGGATTCCGAGGGCAACACCCACGAAGAGGCAGCCGAATAATATGGAGCAAATTCCCAACACGAGAACTGCTACTGAATTTGGTAATGATTGTTTGTCAGTCATTTTTTTGGTTTGTTTTTTTGGTTTAAAAATAGAATAACCCGCGCTATTAATTTTACTTTGACTTAATGTTCAGTGGCAAATGTATAAAAAAATAATATAAGTAGTCTTTAAAAATACATTACCATTTAAACAGCATTAATTAACGCAGTCACAACCGGTTATTAATCTGAAATAGAAAAAATCAGTTCAGCCGGCTTTGCGAATCCAGTAATTGATTATCCCCGTCAATACACCGAGCATATTGAAATCCTTTTTGAATGCTGAATGCACCGGTGTCGCCGTCTTTATTCATAGCCAAAAAACCCACCTGCACAGTTGAGCCGTTAGCTTCTCTCTTTATAATACGGTCAACAGCTTCTTCGCAAGCCTGTTGAGGAGATTTACCCTGCCGCATCAATTCGACAATAAGGTGACTGCCGCATAGTTTCATCACGGCTTCGCCAACCCCCGTTGCACAGGCGCCGCCTACTTCATTGTCAACAAATAATCCGTCGCCTATAATCGGCGAGTCGCCCACGCGCCCGTGCATTTTCCAGGCTAATCCGCTCGGTGCTGCACCCGCCGCATAGCGTTCCTTTGGCATCCATGGCAAGCAAACCGATGGTATCATGGTTCTCAAAATTTTTAGGCGTATAATTATTGTCTTTAAGCCATAATTCCCATGCTGCTTTTGACTCATCGGTAAGCAGGTTTTCTTTTTTAAATCCGTTATCAAGCGCAAATTGCAAAGCGCCATCTCCTGTGAGCATTACGTGAGGCGTTTTTTCCATTACTAATCGCGCGACGGAAATAGGCGTTTTTATATGCTGCAAAAATGCTACAGAGCCGCAATTACCTTTTTCATCAATGATACAGGCATCAAGCGTAACATAGCCGTCGCGGTCGGGTAATCCGCCATAGCCAACATTGTTCACTGCAGGGTCGAGTTCGGGAACATGAATTCCCTGTTCTACGGCATCAAGCACACTGCCGCCGCCCTGCAACGTTTTCCATGCCGCCTCATTAGCGGGCAAGCCGTGTTTCCACGTGCTTATAATTACATTCTTGTTTTTGTTAGCTGAAATCATATTGTATTTTTTCCCGGAGAATAAATTAAAAAACTTATCTTTAGATGAAAAGAACAAAACAGAAAGTAAGGATGAACTTTCGATAAAATGGCGACGTGTGTTCATGGTCTGAAAATTTAGAGTTGACAGTAAAATATATCATGTCAAAACTAATAAATTAAGAACTTGGTTAAACGAACCAAATAATTTTATCTACGTTATCGTTAATATTAAATCTTTAAAGAATTAATTTTACGTAAATTAACACTGTGCATTTTCGTTTTTCCAAATATATTCCTCAAAATACTGGCGGCGACCCGTTTCAGCGATTGCTGAAATTGTTTTTGCAATTACTTACGTTTACCAGGCAGGATGCCGCCGAAGCATTATCGTGGATGAATGAATTGGATAAAGAACACAAGTTTACCGACAACGAATACGGCATGGGCGATTTTATCCGCGAACTGAAAGAAAAAGGCTACCTGCGTGAAGACCCGTTAACGGGCAATTTTGAAGTGACGGAGAAAACAAATCAAACCATTCGTAAAAATGCCCTTGAAGACATATTCGGCAAATTGCGAAAAACCAAATCAGGCAATCATAAAACGTTTCATACAGGCACAGGGGAGGAAATAAGCGCCGATACCCGCCAGTTTCAGTTTGGCGATAATCTTGACTTTATTAATGTAACTACCACGTTGCAGAATGCTCAAATCAGTCACGGTATTGATGAACTGACTTTAACTGAAGACGATCTTGAGATAAACGAGCGTGAACATAAGTCGCTAACCAGCACGGTGCTGATGATAGATATTTCGCACAGCATGATTTTATATGGCGAAGACCGTATAACGCCCGCCAAGAAAGTGGCTATGGCGCTTGCCGAACTAATCACCACAAAATATCCAAAAGATACTTTAGATATTATTGTCTTCGGCGATGATGCGTGGCCCGTGGAAATAAAAGATTTGCCCTATCTGCAAGTAGGTCCTTATCATACTAACACGGTTGCAGGCTTGGAACTGGCAATGGAAATACTCCGCAAGAAAAAGTCGAACAATAAGCAGATTTTTATGATTACCGATGGCAAGCCCACCTGCATTAAAGAAAAGGGGCAGTATTACCAGAACAGCTTTGGCATTGACCGTAAGATTTTAAACAAAACACTAAATCTTGCCGCGCAATGCCGCAGGGTTGATATTCCTATCACCACATTTATGATTGCCCGCGACCCATACCTGCAGGCATTTGTTCGCGATTTTACCCAAACCAATAATGGCAGGGCATTTTACAGCTCACTGGATGGGTTGGGTGAATTTTTGTTTGAAGATTACATCAGGAACAAAAAGAAAATTGTACGTTGATTTAGTTAAAATATATTTTTAAGATTTTTATTATATTTAATTATAACCGTTAACATTAACTTAACATTTTTTATTAACTTTGTTGTCCTTAAAATTTCAAAACACATGAAACAATTCGATTACCCCAAGTTCGCTCTTGAAACCAAATTAACTCAGGAGCAGAGAGATTTTTTTGACAGATTTGGCTTCCTCCATTTTGAAAATTTCTTTTCCACCGAGGTCGTAAACGAGATATTAGGCGAACTGGAGAAGATTCAGGATAAATGGATTGCCGAAAATATGGTTAAATCGTATGGTATTCCTATTAAGTATGGTATTGATGAAAATGGCAAGAAGATAGTACAGCGCTATGCATTTACTTCCTGTTATAGTGAGTATTTACATGATTTATTAAAAGACAAGCGGTTTCGCATACTGTTTGAATTGCTGCCTAAAACCGCCCGCATTGGCGAATTGGAAAAAGACGGCATGGTGACGAATCATTATTATAATACTGATGCCGGCGGAAATTACAACAAATTAGGATGGCACACGGATTGTTTGCGCGATGTATTTTATATTAAAAGGATACAGCCCATGCTTAATGTGGGTATAAGCCTTGATAATTCCGATGCCGACAAGGGTGGATTACGCCTTATTCCGGGCACACACAATCAGAATTTGTATGATCTTATGTTCCGCAAAAAATATTTTATGGATAATACCGAAGACCCTGAAGAAGTGGCTGTGTATACCAAACCCGGCGATGTAACCGTTCACGACGGGCGTTTATGGCACAGGGTAGCATTGTCGCCTCATAAAGGTGAAGCCAGCCGCAGAAGGGTTATTTACTTTCCCATCATCAGCGGTAAATACAAACCTAAAACCAATAAAAGCTGGACACCCATCTACCACAAGTTGTGGAAAATTAAATAAATTGTTGCGAGAATGAATCATGCACTAATTACCGGCGCCAGTAAAGGTATTGGTAAAGAAATGGCTTATGAATTGGCACGCCGCAAAATCAATCTCGTTTTGGTAGCTCGCACTGGTGATGTGCTTCAACAAATTGCAGGTGAACTTAGCAGTAAATATTCAATAGATGTTAAAACACTTGCTCTTGATTTATCGCGACAAAATGCGGCGCAACAGGTTTTTGATTTTTGCATAAAAAATAACCTTAACGTAAATATTCTTATTAATAATGCGGGATATGGCTTATGGGGCAATTTTGAAAAAATATCACTTGAAGAGCAGAACAACATGATGCAGTTGAATATGATTCTTGTTGTAAATCTTACTCATTTATTTATTCCTGAATTGAAGAAAAACACACCTGCTTACATTATGAATGTATGTAGTACATCGGCTTACCAGGCTGTTCCTTACTTGTCAGTTTACGCTGCTACTAAGGCATTTATATTATTATTCACTCGCGGCTTGCGGCTTGAATTAGCGGGTGAAGGTATATCCGTAACCTGTCTTAGCCCCGGCACAACGGAAACCGGATTCACAACCCGCGCCCGTATGAACGAGCGGATTAAAAAGACATCAGATAAATTCAATATGAAACCCGAACGAGTGGCGAAAATTGCCGTGGCAGGTATGTTTAATAAAAAAGCTGAGATATTACCCGGATTTACAAACTTGATTTCAGCCAAAGCGGTGGGAATTTTGCCAAAAAACCTGACAGAAAGTATTGCCAAAAAGCTCTATACACCTGACAAATAAGCCGAATTTGCATTTAGTATTAAATTTGCAGTCAACTATTTTCACTATTTTATCGTTATAAAGTAAAACAAAAGAAATTATGTCCATGTTTGTAATAATTATCGGAGCGATGCTGCTTAGTATGCTTATTCAGGGCAGGCTTCAATCGAAGTTTAAAGAATATTCGCAAATACCCTTGTCATCGGGAATGAGCGGGGCGGATGTGGCTCAAAAGATGCTGCATGATAATGGTATTAATGATGTGCAGGTTGTTTCTATAAATGGTTTCTTAAGCGACCATTACGACCCCGCTAAAAAGATAGTGAATCTTAGTCCCGAAGTATATAACGGCAGAAGCGTTGCAGCGGCAGCAGTCGCAGCGCATGAATGCGGACATGCCGTGCAGCACCAGCAAGCTTATGCGTGGTTAGGATTGCGCTCGGCTCTTGTTCCCGTGGTAAGTTTTTCATCAAAGTTTGTGATGTGGATACTGTTGGCGGGCATTTTAATGATAAGAACGTTTCCCCAATTATTGCTTGCAGGCATAATTTTGTTTGGTATTACCACCTTGTTTTCTGTTATCACCTTACCTGTAGAAGTTGATGCCAGCCGCCGCGGGCTTGCCTGGTTAGACAGCACCAATATTATGAGTTCTGTTGACCACTCAAAAGCTAAAAACGCATTAACATGGGCAGCGTATACCTATTTCATTGCAGCGCTTTCTTCTCTTGCCACGCTTTTATATTATATATCTATTTTTAGCGGAAGAAGGAGATAAAAAATTAATGTGCTTTTGTGCTGCTGATGTGCTGATTCTATTAAGTATTCCTGCTATTGCGTCATAAACATAGTGGCAATTGACAGCAGTCTGAAGGTGTATCGTTTTTTAACATGATGCCCGCCGCTGCGCAACAAAATATCTTTCAGCGTTTCTATCACATGTATAATATAATGTCCCTTGTTTATCATCACACAATCCGCCAGTGCAGCATTGGCGGCATCGGTAACTTCGGAGCGGGTAGCCATACCCGATTTATTCAAATTCTCAAGCACCTGGGTAGCCCAAATCACCGGCACATGAGCGGCTTCACAAATCCATAAAATTTCTTCCTGAATCTCGCTCATGCGTTCAAAACCTATTTCCACGGCCAAATCGCCTCTTGCAATCATTACGCCCAGGTTTTTATTCTCCATACCGTAAAACAGTAACCAGGGCAGGTTTCGCACAGCTTCCGGTGTTTCTATTTTTAAAATAAGCGCTGTTTTTTTATTCTTACCCATTGCTTCTTTCAGTTCCCTGATATCTTTTGTATTGCGCACAAAAGAGTAGCCCACCATGTCGGCGTGTTTAAGAATAAAAGGCAGGCACTGGCGGTCATACTCGGTGAGTGCAGGTAACATCAGGTTGGTACCCGGAAAGTTGATGCCTTTTTCTTTTTTGATAAACGGTTTTTTTGACGAAATGCGGATAACCTTTAATGCTGCTTTCGCACCTTCTGTTTTTTCCACGGTTGCCTCAATCACACCATCGTCAAATAAAACCGTTTCGCCGGCACGCAGTTGCTGTGCAATGTGCGGAATAGTGCAACCAATTGTTGCTTCTTCATTTTTTTTAAGGTGCGCTTCATCGGTGAGAAATATCTTTTGTCCCACCTGTACTTTTAATTTATGCTTTCCAAAGAGAACCGTGCGTATTTTAGGACCGGCAAGATCCATATATATTTTACAATTAAGACCTGTTGCTTTTGAAGCACGTTGTATTTGTTTAATCATTTTTAGCCAGGTGCCTTCATTATCGTGTGCGCAATTGATGCGGGCTATATTCATGCCCGATTGAAGCAGGTTTTTTACGGCAGAATATTCATCGGCGAGAGGGGTATCAAACGTTACCATAATATAAGGTATCAGTTCGTTTTCGCGCCGCCCGAAAAGGGATGCAGCATTTTGTTCCAATGATTTTTTACCGCTCGTATAATCAAATATATCATTGGGAATCTGCACTTGTTTACCCAGCCGCTGCAAAATAGCAAGCACCTGACCGCGGACATGGCACTCCGAGCTTGCCAGCGACGACAGCCCAGCCGCATGAAGATGGTTCTGCAATTCCCTGATATCTAAACTGCGCAATGCCAGGTAGTGCAATAAATTGCGGGCGCGCTTATAATTTGAAGGATATACTTTTTTGAGAAGACGTGCAAAATGCTTTTCAGCCTGTTGCATTACGGCATCAATTCTCTCCAACTCCTGCTCCAGCCGTTTTAATTCTTTCTGGTCCACACTCTATTTCCTTTAAAGGACTGCGAACTTACAATAAAAAGAGAAGATTAAACACACTTAACAAGAATTTAATATTGAGTTAAAACCGGAATCGGAACCGCCCATGAAATGATTACACAGATGAAAAATGTAAGCAAAAACGCAAGAGAACTTGTTTACAAACAAATTTTTAGTTTGCTGCTAATCAATATATTGCAGCAATTCTGTAAACAAGTTGAGTCTACTTTTTATAAAAATGGTTTCTTTTTCGTTTCGTTTTATTTTCTTTTTCACCCCTAAATTATGTTAGAGAGATTGTTCACCTTTAAATTATTTTTAAAGGAGTTCACATGGATTGGCTTCACTGCGTTCGCAATGACGAGGTATTGAGGGGAGCAGTCGTCCGCCTAACGCGGACGGAAAATACCCAACATCGCATTGTCATGGCGAGGAGGAACGACGAAGCCATCCCACAATTATCAAACGTAGTCGTTTTTCAAAGAACAATTATCTCTTACCTGCAAAATTATTGAAGTAATAAAAGCGATGCGGAAAGTTGGGACAGAAAGTTTTTTATGCCACGCCGTGTTTAATAGAAGAAAATTTTAAAATCGAATAATAATTTACCGTTAAAAATCAGTAGCTTTAGCGCATAAATATTTTTTATATAATACTATTGCTATGAAAAATTATTTACTGCTTATTTTTTGTCTTATAAGTTTTAATTCAAACGCACAGCAGTGGTTAAATGATATACAAGACCCACGCGTGAATTTTTTTACCGTGCAAAAAGAGTTTAACGACTGGGAAAAACTGCACACTGAAATAAAGCGCAACCCCGAACAATATGAAGATATAACCGACCAGTATTACAGTTGGGAAGAATACTGGAGTAAACATATAAACGCCGCCGGCACATTATTAAACGACCCAATAGTTAACCGTAAGCAATTAGAAATTAAGTCACGCTCAACCAATGGTAACACAGCCAACTGGCAACCGTTTCCATATAATTATACCAATAACCCTGATTGTGTAGGTAGAATTGATTGTATAGCTATAAGCCCCGTAGATTCAAATATTATTTGGGCAGGGAGCCCCACAGGTGGTTTATGGAAAAGCACTAACAATGGTTTAAGCTGGACGACCAATACCGATACCTTGCCACGGCTTGGTGTATCGGATATTGTAATTGACCCGAAGAATCCTGCTATAATGTATATTGCCATGGGCGACCGAGACAACCCCAGCAGCAGTGGAGTATGGTCAATTGGTGTTTACAAAAGCACAGATACAGGTAAAACATGGCAGGCTACCGGCTTAAGCTGGCTTAATACCAGCTATATATTCTACGACCAAAATATACGCCGGTTAGTAATTGACCCTATTAACGACAATACATTATATGCCGCCGCTATGATTGATTTGGACAGCGATGTAGTATATAAAACTACCAATGGCGGAAATACATGGAATGAAATTTTTGGGGCTGCGGTTTCGCAATACAGCGGCAAAATTGATGCGGCGCTAATGCCGGGCAATTCTTCAACGCTTTATGTCGCCACTATTAATACATCGGGTAACACACAAATAAATGTGTCAGTTAACGGGGGCAGCACGTTCACTGCACAAACACTTACCAACGACAGCACAGCTAATCATGTGCTGCTGGGAGTTACACCTGCCAATTCAAATTACTTATATGTGCTAACTGCAAACTCTTCAGATTATAATAGTTTGTATTTATCAAAGGATGGGGGTAATACATTTACATTGCAATCCGATTCTCCCAATATTATTGGATATGATTGCTCCAGCAATCCCGGTTTTGGCAACGGGCAGGGTTATTACGATTTATCACTAAGAGTTTCCTCTTCCAATGCCGATAATGTTTTTGTGGGGGGCATTAATTTATGGCAATCAACAGATGCAGGTGTTACATGGTCGTCGGTAACTTGCAGTGCTGCCAACGGTCATGCCGACCAGCATTATACTCTCATTAGCCCCTATCACACCGATGTAATTTACGAAGGAAATGACGGTGGAATATTTAAATCAAATGATTATGGTAACACATGGAACATACTGTCAGCCAACATGCGCACCACGCAATACCGGGGAGGAGAGGCTTCCCTGTCGGCACCCGATATGGTTATTGGCGGCAGCCAGGATAACGGCACAATGATACTGCAAAACGATACGTCATTCCAGGTTACCGGCGGCGATGGCACAGGACTTAGCTTTTTTGATTACAAAGACAATGATATTTATTCATTGGTGATAACAAGTAATGTTGTAATAGTTGACAGCGGTAATTATATAGTTCCCAGCAGAAGCGAGTATATGTTCAACCCGCAAAATGTAAATTCGCTGGCGCTTTACGACTATGGCTTATATAAATCTTATGACTTCGGCAACACATGGTCACTCGTACCCAGTAATGATTCTGCTCTTGATTTCGGGTTTTCTCCCACTTTTCCTACCGGCGACTCAAGTATAATGTTTGCATGGCTGCTTCCCAGTTTACAATTGTTCAGTATAAATGGTATAACAGGAGCAACAACCAACTTAACCGGTAATATTTCTAACCTGGTTGTATATAATTATTGTGTAAGCAACACTAATCCAAATAAAATATGGGTTAACGGCACCGTAAACGATGTAGGACATATTTTTTATACTTCCGATGGCGGAACTTCATGGACTGATATAACTGGCTCGCTTGCCGGCGGAGGTTTTGGTCCTATGGTGTACCAGGCTAATTCAAATGATGCCATTTATGTTGCGGGTGATGGCGGCATATTTTATACAGACGCCTCGCAAAACAGTTGGATTGATTGGTCTAATGGATTTCCAAACATTGGGGCAAACAGCCTGTCTATTAATTATCCTTCAAACGAATTGGTAGCTACAACCTTTGGCAGGGGGGTTTGGGAAACACCCCTGTATACTAATACAGGCATTAATCAAATAACTGCCAACAGCAATTCAATAAAATTATATCCCAATCCCAATAACGGCAATTTCACGTTGCGGGTGCAAAACATAAATCAAAAAACACAACTGCAAATTTTTAATGTGCTGGGTGAAGAAATTTATACGGCAACCCCTAATTCAACTATCACTCCAATAAATTTGAGCAACCATTCTACAGGACTTTATTTGTATAGGGTTTTGGATGAAGAAGGCAGCTTGGTTGGTGAGGGGAAATTTGTGATTGAGTAAGTAGTTTATTCACAACAATAAGCGGTGTAGGTATAGCCTGCTTTGAATGAGGTGAAATCTATATCTCGTATAATATTATGGAAGGCAAATCAATTTTTTGAAAACCTTTATCTGCGGTTAATAATGGAATATCTAAATATAAAGAGTTGGCTGCAATGATGCAATCCGGCAATGGCATTTTATAGTTTTGTCGTATTTGGATGGCGTTTTTCTTTATGGTTGCATTAACATCTGTGATGATACAATCATCTAAGAAATTTTTAATTGCTTTTTGTTCAGCGCTTGTGACGGATTTATAGCTCAATAATTCCAGTTCTGTTATGAAAGATATATGCCATTGGGCATTATCAATTAACTCAACTATATTTTTATCGCCGGCTAAAAGATATAATACAATATTAGTATCAATTAAAAAGCTATTGCCATTCATCGCGTAGTTGCTTTTGAATGACTAACGGATTTTCTTTAAGCTTAATAACTCCACAATATTTACGGGCATTATTTTTCTTGCTGCCACGTAGCTTTTTTAATGCCTGCCTTATTTGTTTTATACTCGATTTTTTCTTAATTACAGTTACCATAGAAATTATTTATACAAATATATTACAAAAATAATAGAAATCGGGAACTGAAAATTTGTGAATGAATATTCACAACAATAAACGGTGTAGACTACACCGACTGGAGTATTCTCATTCTTAAGATAAATATTAATTTTATGAAAAATTATAAACCCTTTGATAAAAGCTATCATAATAAAATCTTTGGTAATACTAACAGTATTAAGCTATTTATATATTTATATTGACAGCGGAGATTTGGAATGTACTTTATGGTTTTTGATTCCATTTTCATTTTCGGCTCAACCTGATTATTGGGGGTTAATTGCGGTATTAGGAATAACTTTAGTATTGATTTCAATTTTTCTTCCGGCAAGAAAAATGTTCCTGATATTTTATTTAACTGGTTTAGCCTTAATGATGGTATTTGTAATACCAATAATGGATTCTGATTTTTTTATATTATGGAATAACATTATTTTTCTAATAATTTTATTATCGGCTTTTTGGGTGAGCTATTTAACGGTGCAAAAGATTCGGTATTCAAATCATTCCTAACTAACCTAAGCGTATTACGCTACCGATATTTGCCGATTTCATCAAAATCATGTTAATCCCATAAATCACAGTTCAGACTATTGTTCTTATATTTTGGGGCGATTTCACCACTCATTTTCAATCACTTACAAAGCCCCAATCAAAAATAATCAGTAAATTGCTTGTAGGAGTGGGATATTACTTTTACTTTTGCCGTCCCTTAAAAAATAAAACTAATTGTTGTGGCAACTAATTTAACACGCATAACGGTTTCGGCGAACAGGAAAACAGTAAAGCACGATTGGGTGCTGGTGGATGCCGAAAACCAGGTCCTTGGGCGCATAGCTTCTAAAGTGGCTACGCTTCTTCGCGGAAAACATAAAACCTATTACACACCTCATGTGGATTGCGGCGACCATGTAGTAATTATTAATGCAGAAAAGGTACGCCTTACCGGTAAGAAATGGGAGGATATGGAAATTGACCGCTATAGTGGTTATCCCGGCGGACGCAAGCTTGAAAGTGCGCGCGAGTTTATTACGCGTAAACCTACCTCGCTTTTGGAGCGCTCCATAAAAAGTATGTTGCCAAAGGGACCGCTTGGCAGGGCGATGTTCCGCAAACTGCATGTGTATGCGGGAGCCACGCATCCTTATACCAGTCAGAAATTAAAACCTATCAAATAAGTACTAATGGAAAATTTACAAACCGTTGGAAGACGTAAAGAAGCTACAGCCCGCATTACACTAACACCGGGCGATGGCACAATTATAATTAATGGCAAAACACTTGAGCAATATTTTCCGTTAAAAATATGGCAAAATAGCGTCACGCAGCCATTAGTTGCCCTGGATGTATTGAAAAATTTTAACATAGTGGTTAATGTAAGAGGCGGCGGCACCAAGGGACAGGCAGAAGCGATACGACTGGGAATTGCCCGCGCCCTTATTAAAAATAATGCTGAAACCAAACCCGCCTTGCGCGCCAAAGGATTGGTTACCCGCGACCCGCGCACGGTTGAGCGTAAAAAGCCGGGACGCAAGAAAGCCCGCAAGCGCTTTCAATTCACCAAACGTTAATCTGATTTATTTTATCGTACTAATAGCACTATGGAAAAACTCACTTATAAAGAACTTCTTGAAGCAGGTGTTCATTTCGGACACTTAAAGAAAAAATGGAATCCCAAAATGTTGCCTTACATCTTCATGGAAAGAAAAGGCATACATATTATTGACCTGAACAAGACACTGGAATGTCTTGAAGAATCGGCGGCCGCGTTGAAAACGATTGCGCGCTCGGGCAAACGTGTCTTGTTTGTGGCTACAAAAAAACAGGCGAAAGAAATTGTGAGCGAAGCGGCGCAGCGCGTGGGTATGCCCTTTGTTACCGAACGCTGGCTGGGAGGAATGTTGACCAATTTTTCTACTATCCGCAAATCCATAAAGAAAATGCAAAGCATTGACAAAATGCTTACCGACGGCACGTTTGAAAATATTACTAAAAAAGAACGCCTGCGTTTAAGCCGTGAAAAGGCGAAGATGGAAAAGGTGTTGGGTGGCATTGCATCGCTGAACCGCCTTCCTTCGGCAGTTATCCTGGTTGATATTATGCACGAGGATATTGCATTGGCAGAAGCCAAGAAGCTGAACATTCAAACTTTCGGCATGGTGGATACTAATTCAGATCCCACCGATGTTGATTTTCCGATTCCGGCAAATGACGATGCTACCAAATCAATTGCTATCGTTGTAAACTATCTTACACAGGCAATTGTTGAGGGACTGGAAGAGCGTAAAAAAGATAAGGAAGAAATTGAGACAGCCCGCGAAGAAGAAGAAGCAGCAACGGCTAATGAACGGAAAGCGTTTGACGTGGTAGAGGAAGATGACAGCAGAAAAGAACGGACAGGAGCGCCGAAACGCCCGACAAGAGAGTTGCGTAAGAGAATTCATCCCGGCGGCGGTTCAGGTGTGGGCGGCGGAAGACCCAAAAGAAGTTAATACTAATTATTATGGTAATTACAGCATCAGCAGTAAATGAATTGCGCCAAAAGACAGGGGCAGGTCTTATGGATTGCAAAAAAGCACTCACCGAAGCGGGCGGCGATTTTGAAAAAGCCATTGATTATTTAAGAAAGAAAGGACAAAAGGTTTCCGAGCTTCGAGCAGGACGTGAATCGAAGGAGGGCGTGGTATATGCTCACACATCGCCAACACATAAGAATGGAGTTATAGTACACCTTAGCTGCGAAACGGATTTTGTGGCAAAGAATGCGGAATTTGTCGGCTTTGCAAAAGAAGTGGCGAATATTGCTTTGATAAATAATGTTACTTCACTTGACGCATTGTTGCAGCAAAACTTAAAGGAAGTTACCATTGCTGATAATGTGGCAGAAATGGTTGGAAAGATTGGCGAGAAAATTGAACTGAAAAGATTTGACCATATTTCTGCCGAGTATGTTGTAGCTTACAATCACTCTAATTATAAAGTTGGTGTGTTGGTGGGCTTTAACAAATCAAAGGATGACAGCCTTGCTGTAGTGGGCAAAGATATTGCCATGCAGATTGCGGCTATGAGCCCGATTGCGATAGATAAGGATGGTATTCCAAAGGAGGTGATTGACCGTGAAATGGAAATTGCCAAGGAACAGATACGCGCAGACGGCAAGCCGGAAAATATGCTTGAGAAAATTGCAGCGGGAAAATTGCAGAAGTTCTTTAAGGAAAGTACGCTGCTCAACCAGCAGTTTGTGAAAGACGGCAATAAAACGGTTGCCGATGTGCTGAAGGAGACAGATAAAGACCTTAAGATAACGCGTTTTGTACGAATCAATTTAGGTTGATAAAAAAAAGAGAGAATTAAATTCTCTCTTTTTTTTTACTTTTACATTCAAACCATTCCCCTCTTCACATTGGTGGAGAGGGGATAAAAGGGTGAGGTATATGGCTAAAAAATACAAAAAGGTATTATTGAAGCTGTCAGGCGAGGCGCTGATGGGGGATAAAGAATTCGGAATTGACCCTGACCGCGTGGCTGCTTATGCCGAAGATATAAAAGAAGCATTTGCTTCCGGCGTGCAAATTGCCATTGTGATTGGAGGAGGAAATATTTACCGGGGAATGGAAGCGGAGGATACCGGTGTTGATCGTGTACAGGGCGACTATATGGGAATGCTGGCTACGGTGATAAATGGAATGGCATTGCAAAATGCTTTAGAAAAAATCGGAATGCAAACTCGTCTTCTATCGGCTATAAAAATGGAACAGATATGTGAACCGTATATACGCCGCCGGGCAATACGACATCTTGAAAAAGGTCGCATCATAATTCTTGGTGCGGGAACGGGTAATCCGTATTTCACTACAGATACTGCCGCATCGTTACGCGCGATAGAAATTGGCGCCGATGTGATTCTTAAGGGCACGCGGGTAGATGGCGTTTACTCTGCCGACCCTGAAAAGGATAAAACCGCTACCATGTTTGAAACGATTACATTTACGGATGCCTATAAACGCGATTTGCAGATAATGGATTTAACAGCGTTTACGTTGTGCCAGGAAAATTCAGTGCCTGTAATAGTTTTCAACATGAACAAAAAGGGCAACCTGCAACGTGTGTTAAAAGGCGAGCATATCGGAACACTGGTTTCAAATTAAATTTCCCATTATGGACATCAATAAAATCATTGAAGAAGCCCGTTCACATATGGATAAGGCTATCAATCATCTCGAAGAAGAACTCTCAAAAGTGCGAACCGGTAAAGCAAGCCCATCCATGCTCGATGGCATATTAGTATCCTACTATGGATCGATGATGCCAATTAATCAGGTAGCAAATATTAATACACCTGATGCGCGTACACTTATAGTTCAACCCTGGGAAAAGGCAATGCTCGAGCCAATTGAACGGGGTATACAGGCAGCCAACATCGGTATTAATCCCCAAAACGATGGGGCAGCAATAAAACTATTTTTACCACCTCTCACAGAGGAACGCCGCAAAGAATTTGCAAAAAAAGCGCATGGATTTGCTGAACTGGCAAAAGTTTCTATCCGTAATATCCGTCGCGATTCAATGGAGCATGTGAAAAAATTAAAATCGGAGCATGTATCTGAAGACGATGTGAAAAACGGCGAAAAGAAAATGCAGGACATGACCGATGCTTTCATAACCCTTGTCGACAAACACCTCGCGGCGAAGGAGAAGGAAATAATGACGGTTTGAGCGTTAGCTCAAATGTAACCGCTAAGTCGCAAAGACGCTAAGAAAATGAAATCTAACGAAGAATTGAATAAGCTTGCTAAACAAGTTGTAGATGCCTGTTTTCATGTTCACAAGGAAATGGGTCTAGGATTACTGGAGAATATTTATATTTTTTGTCTTGCAAAAGAGTTAGAGCTACGCGGATTAAAAGTGAATCGGGAAGTTTTTATCCCACTTTATTATAAAGGCATTGAATTAGCTAAAGATTTTAGAATTGATATTTTAGTAGAGAATGAAATTGTTCTTGAAATAAAATCTGTAGAAATAATGCATCCTGTTTTCGATGCACAGATTATTTCATATCTAAGACTGACCGACAAAAGATTAGGTTTTCTTGTCAATTTCAATGTTCCATTAATAAAAGATGGAATTAAAAGAATAGTAAACAATTTTTAAACTTAGCGTCTTAGCGGTTAAAGGTTTTTTGCTAACCCCACACCTTAGTGCCTTCACTGCAATTCTTGCAAATATCAATTTCGGAACGGGATTTTAGCAGGGATTTTCTGAAATTTTGGTAGGGTCCGTTTTGCCATAAGTCGGCGAAAGAATTTTTTTGCAAGTCGCCAAGCTGGTGCTGCGCATCTTTATCAAAGCAGCAGGGAACCACTTTTCCATCCCAGGTTATAACGCAGGAATGCCAAAGCTTCCAGCAATGGTTTAATAATTTATTTTTTATGGAATAGGTGCCGTTCATATTTTTTTTGTAGCGTGAGAATTCATCAATGGTTGGCATCAGGTCGTTACCGTTTTCGTAATCGTATAGCTGGGCTGTTTTAAAACGAACTTCATCAACGCCAATCTCTTTTGCGATTTTTTTTACGTCTTCAATTTGGTGCTCATTGGGTTTTACGACTAAAAACTGGAAAATTAAATGAGGCGTTTTGAATTTTAATTGTTTTTTCCACTTTACCATATTTTGTGCACCCTGCAAAACCTTATCCAGTTTGCCGCCTATGCGATAGGATTGATATACCTCCTGCGTTGTACCGTCAATAGAAACAATGAGGCGGTCAAGACCTGATTCTACTGTTTTTCTTGCCATATCATTATCCAGGTAATGAGCATTGGTTGAAGTGGCTGTGTAAATTCCTTTTCCTGAAGCGTAACTAACCATATCAAGAAATGCGGGATTCAGATAAGGTTCGCCCTGGAAATAAAATATTAAATACAATAACTGTTTATATAAGCTGTCAATAGTTTCTTTAAAAAAATCAGTATCCAGCATACCTGTGGGGCGGGTAAAGCTTCTTAACCCGCTTGGACATTCAGGGCAGCGCAGGTTGCATGATGTTGTCGGCTCAACGGAAATGCTGATAGGCATTCCCCATTGCACAGGATGTTTAGTGAGCATGGAATAATAATAGGAAGTGAACACCTTTGCGGCATTGGCGGCGCGCGCCGGCGTGAGGTGCGATAATAAATTAAGCGAATCGGACAGTTTTGAAGCCAATTATAAAAGATTATAACTCAAAGCTAATTTAAAGAAATGATTTTTACCCCTAAATCCTCTAAAGGAGACTTTCGGTGATATTATTTTACGCGGCAGGTAAATAGCTTTTTATCTTCTATAAAACCCTCGAGCACATCGCCGATTTTTACATTACCAACACCATAGGGCGTTCCGGTGAAAATAAGGTCGCCTTCGCGCAGCAGGAAGAATTGTGAGATGTAGCTGATGATTTTTTCAAAAGAAAAAATAACATCTTTCGTATTTCCTTTCTGTATTACTGTGCCATGATTCTGCAAGTAGAAATTGATATTATATATATCGTCAAATTTTTCTTTCGGAATAAATTTTCCCACCACGGCAGAGCCGTCAAATGCTTTTGATATTTCCCACGGCAATCCTTTACTCTTTAATTCATTTTGCAGATCACGTGCAGTGAAATCAATTCCTACGGTTATTTCGTTATAATATTTCTTTGCAAATCGTTCTTCAATCGCTTTTCCGTTTTTGGCAACTTTCAATACGATTTCTGTTTCATAATTCATTTGCTTGCTGAAATCGGGCAGAAAAAACGGCATTCGCTCTCTCACAATAGCCGTATCGGGTTTCATAAATACTACGGGCTTGTCGGGAATAGTATTATTCAATTCTTTGGCATGTTCAGCATAGTTTCTACCAATACAAAATAGGCGCATATACTAATAGGGATTGGATTGCAAAGTGAATAGATTGTTAAGAGTAATAACTTTACTCCGTTTAGTATCGTGAATATTCATTCACCTTATTAAACACCAAAAACCAACATTTCACCTTCAGTGCGTGTATCAGGAATTTTCTCTCCCTCTGATTTCAATCCGTCAAGATGAAATTGTATAGCACGGTAGATATTTTTTTCCACTAAAGCTTTTGTTTTACCGGTTGCAATGCAGCCCGGCAGGTCGGGAACGTAAGCGCTATAACCGGTCTTCGTTTTTTCAATAATGGTTAAAAACTTTTTCATAGTGTCATAATTGAGCTTGTTTCATAATACTGTTTAAAGTCCCTTTTGCCAATTCATCCGACATTTTATGAGCGGCAATAGTTACTAATCCTTTTTTCACCTTGTGTTTATATTGACGATGACTGCCCTTTTGCCGCACCAAATACCACCCATCTTTTTCAATCATCCTTATAACATCTATTGCCTTCATTAGGTTTTATTTCGACAATAAAAATAGAATTTTATATTTCATTAACCAACGAAAAACATATCTATCATACCATAATCGGCACATCAACATATCAGCACATTAATCTTACTTATCCAGCATCTTCCACAGCGCATCTTTCAATTTATCCAATCCCTCGCCGGTATGTGATGAGAAAAATATATGAGGCATTTTGGGCAATTCTTTTTTGATTAGTTTTTTTAATTCTGCATCTATTAAATCGGATTTGGAAATGCCCAACAGGCGCGGTTTAACCAGTAGCTCTTTATTATAGAGTTTTAATTCCTGCAATAAAATTTTGTATTCTTTTTTTATGTCATCAGAATCTGCAGGGATAACAAACAGCAGCACGGCATTACGCTCTATATGCCGCAAAAAGCGATGACCAAGCCCCTTGCCCAAATGGGCATTTTCAATTATGCCGGGCAAATCAGCCATTATAAATGATTTGTGATTTTTGTATGCCACAATTCCAAGCTGCGGAATAAGTGTAGTAAAAGGGTAGGAGGCAATTTCAGGCTTTGCTGCTGAAATTTTTGACAGCAATGTTGATTTACCGGCATTGGGAAAACCCACCAAACCCACATCAGCCAGCAATTTCAATTCAAGCACTTTCCATGCCTCAACGCCCGGTTCACCGGGCTGTGCATATTGCGGCGTTTGATTGGTAGACGATTTAAAATGATTATTGCCCAATCCGCCTCGTCCGCCGGCTAATAAAATTCCCTTCTGTCCGTCTTTAAGAATTTCAAATACAATTTTGCCGGTTGTAAAATCACGGGCAACAGTTCCCAATGGAACATCCACTATTATATCCTCTCCATTAGCGCCTGTGCAAAGCGTGCCGCTGCCATTTACACCGTTGGTGGCGAAGATGTGTTTACGGTATTTAAGATGGAGCAAAGTCCAGAGCTGCTTATTGCCCTGTAATATTATATGCCCCCCTCGCCCGCCATCGCCGCCATCAGGACCGCCTTTGCGCGTGAATTTATCGCGATGAAAATGCACAGAGCCCGCCCCGCCATTTCCGGAGCGAAACAAAATCTTTACATAATCAACAAAATTACTGCCCTCCATATAAATCTATAATAGCAAATGTACGTGATTAAGCGGCAGACAGGGTTAGGGGAGGTTTATTCAATTAACGGCAACTGTGCTTTTTTCAATTTCCTTGCTTAAAAAATCGAAAATTGATTCAATACTGCCTTCGCCGTTTATTTCGACGAATTTATTTTGAGCTTTATAATAATCGGCAAGCGGTGCGGTTTTAGTATTGTATTCCAAAATTCTGCCACGCGAAATTTTTTCATCGGCATCATCAGAGCGTCCTGATATTACGCCGCGAGCGAGCATACGGCGCACCAATTCTTCATCATTCACTTTAAGAGCCAGCACTTTTTTTACCGGTATTTTTTTTTGCTCGAGCAATTTATCCAATGCCTCTGCCTGTGGCACCGTGCGTGGGAACCCATCGAAAATAATGCCTTTTACATCTTTATCGTAATGCTCAAGTTTATCTTTTATCATTCCTATAACAACATTATCGGGCACTAATTTCCCGGCGTCAATAAACTGTTTAGCTTCAATGCCAAGATTGGTTTCCCGCTTAATTTCATCACGCAACAAATCTCCTGTTGAAAGATGCAGCAGGTGAAAGCGTTTCACAAGGTTAAAAGCTTGTGTGCCTTTGCCACTGCCCGGAGGTTCCGAATAAGATGAGATTCAGCATAACTAAGAACCCGAAAATTAATGGATTTTTATGATTATTGCGGGTAAATTATTATTCTATCAACTGGTATATGCCGGTCAGATTTCTGCCTAAGCCGTCATAATCAAGCCCATAACCTACAACAAAGAGTTTTGGAATCTCAAAGCCCATATAATTAATTTTTATGTTGTGTTTCAGCGCCTCAGGTTTAAATAGCAGTGAAACAATACTAACAGAGGATGGCTGAGATTTATTTACCTGTTCAAGCAGGGCATTAAGCGTATTGCCGGTATCTATTATGTCCTCGATAATAATTACGTCACGTTCCTTAACATCTTTATCCAACCCAATACTATTTTTTACGTTACCATTTGTCATTCCTTCATACGATTGTATTTTAACAAACGTAATTTCACAGGTGAGACTGATGTGTTTCATTAATTCACCGGCAAACATAAACGAGCCGTTTAGAATGGCAATAAACAACGGTACTTTGTCTTTATAATCTTTGTTGATTTGCCTGCTGAGTGAGCGGATACGCCTTTCAATAGTGGCATTATCAATATAGAGGCGGAACGGCTTATTATGTAGCGTAATTTCCGGCATATTGATAGTGAAGATACAGGTTTATTTACTGAACCGTTAATTTGTCGCCAACCTTGATAGAATCGCTTGTCAGATGGTTCTTTTGCTTCAACTCAACTATCGTGAGGTTAAATTTTTTTGCAATGCTGAAAAGCGAGTCGCCACTTTGCACTACATAAATTTTCTCCGTGTTAGTATTAACAGGTGCGGGCGAATCAGGCTTGTATAATACGGGGGGTTCTTTTCTCTTCTTTTTTAAGAATATCTTTTGCCCCACAGCAGGCTCATTCCCGGGCCGAGAAGATTTTTTTTATACAATTCGCTCAGTTTAATTCCTTCCGATTGTGAAATGGTAAACATCGTTTCATGAGTTTGCACGATATGATATTGCGCCACACCGTTATTGCGCTTGGGTTGCAAATAAAATTTTGTGCCGGGAATTAACACCGAATTTTCATCCATGTCATTCCATTTTAACAACCAATTGGGGCGCGTTTGAAATTCACCGGCAATTTTTTGGGGGGTGTCGCCGGGCTTTAATAAAATTGTTCTTATATTATTAAATACAAATACATCGTGGGCTGTATTGGCGTTTGCACTTGCGGAGGCAGTATCATTCAGACGGTTAATTGAATTATTTTTTATTTTCGCTGAATCGGCTGAAACAGTCCGTTTATTGCAACCGCCAAGGTCGTATTGCTGCAGGTTATTATCCTCAATAGCCTTTATCAGATCCTGCGCATAATTAGGATTGGTGGCATACCCTGCTTTTTTCAAACCATAACTCCAGCCTTTATAATCGCACGGGTCGAGTTGAAATAAAAAAGCATAGCGCGGGCGGCTTTTCAAAAAATCGGAGTGGTCGCGGAATGAATCTTCGGGCCTGGAGTATTTTCTGAAACATTCATTTTTAGCGTCATCATCCTGGTGATAGGTAGGTTCCGTTCCAGTCATCATGACATTTGATACCAAAATGGTTATTTGCTTTTTGCGAAAGCGCACTTGTTCCGGCTACAGATTCTATAATGCCTTGCCCCAGGGTAATGCTTGCGGGCACACCGGTACGCTCCATTTCCTCTTGTGCAATATCTTTGTAACGGGCTATGTATACCTGTGTATTGGCATTGCTTTGCGCACACACACCACAATAAATAAGAATAAGAAATACTACAGACAGAAACGTTATTATTTTCCTCATCCTGTTAATCTTTCTGAACTAAATGTTTAACGTGAGAAAACCGTTTTAGTTATCTACCAATGAAATATCGAACTGAACAAGGTCGACAAACTCCTGCAGGCGCTTGTCAATCTCCTCTTCTTTTAAATTCATAATACGTTCTGTTCCGAAACGCTCCACGCAAAATGATGCCATTGCAGATCCGAATATTATGGCACGTTTCATATTTTCATAATCAATATCCTCCGTTTGCGCCACATAGCCGATAAACCCGCCGGCAAATGTGTCGCCTGCACCGGTGGGGTCAAAAACATCTTCAAGCGGTAAAGCAGGTGCAAAAAACACATGGCTTTCATGAAATAACAAAGCGCCGTGCTCACCCTTTTTAATAATAAGGTATCTCGAACCCATTGTCAATATTTTTTTAGCCGCTTTTACCAATGAATATTCACCGCTTAACTCACGGGCTTCGGCATCGTTAATAGTAAGCACATCCACCATGCCAAGCACCTCATCAAGGTCTTTGCGGGCAGATTCTATCCAGAAATTCATCGTGTCCATTACAATCAGTTTAGGACGTTTTTTCATTCGTTGAATAACTTTTTTCTGCACCGTTGGTGTAAGATTGCCCAGCAGCACGTAATCGCTGTCCTGGTAGCTATCGGGAATAATGGGGTCGAAATCGGCAAGAACGTTTAACTCTGTAACCAGTGTATCACGGTTGTTCATATCAAGATGGTAGCGCCCTTTCCAGAAAAATGATTTTTGATTTTTAATGATTTGCACCCCTTCTGTTGCAATGCCTCTTTTATGAAACGATTTAATAACATCTTTGGGAAAATCATCGCCAACCACAGACACCATATTGATTTTTTTAACAAAATAAGATGCCGAAAGCGAAATGTAGGTAGCTGCGCCGCCTATTATTTTACCGGTTTTACCGAAGGGTGTTTCTATTTCGTCAAACGCTACCGTGCCAACTACTAATATCGAAGGGGTTACTTCATCCTTTTCTGCCGCACCCAGAAAAGCGCGATTAAAAAAATTTGCCAAAGTTTATAGGTTTATTCCGGCGGCAAAGATAGAGGGATTCAACTATTTATGCTCTATAATTTTACTCACATGTTGTGGCATTAATAATGCGGTCTCAACTTGTCAAAAATCAATTTAGGTATCAGTATATTTGTCACACATTAAAAAACAATTTCAACATGCAGCTTATCGCCGATTCCGGCTCAACTAAAACCAATTGGTGCCTGATAATAAAAGGAACTGAACGGTATAAATTAGAGAGTGAAGGCTATAATCCTTATTTTTTAGATACACCACAAATACTGAACTCGCTTAAAAAAAGTCTTGTATCCCAACTACGATTTCTTAACCTTACTCCCACAGATTTAATAGAAGTAAATTTCTATGGGGCGGGATGTTCAACACCGGAAAAAAATAAAATTGTTGCGGATGCGCTTAAGCTATTTTTTACTAACGCAAAGGTTTCCGTTAACCATGATTTGCTGGGGGCAGCCCGAGCCTTGCTTCAACACAAAAAGGGATTTGCAGCCATTCTTGGCACCGGCACTAACACAGGTATTTACAATGGTAAAGATGCAGTATTTAATATTGATTCGCTCGGGCATTTTTTTGGAGATGAAGGGAGCGGTTTTTATACCGGCAAAAAATTACTGCGCGACAGAATGCGCGGCTATCTTCCCAAAGATTTGGATAAAAAATTCAGTGCATTTTCACCGTTGGAAAAAGAAGAAATTTTTGACAGGGCATATAATCACCCGATGCCTAACCGTTTTGTCGCCTCTTTTTTCCCTTTCATAGTCGAAAATAAAGACCATGACTATTGCACAAAGCTCGTGCGCGACTCATTCGAGGATTTTTTTAAAAATTTAGTTACTCATTATGATAACTACAGGCAATATGAGTTCAATTGCGTGGGCTCGGTGGGGTTTTTATTCAGTGATATTCTTAAACAAGTAAGTTTATCTTATGACATGGAGCCGGGACTTATTATCCGGGAACCGATTGACGGCATGGTAAAGTATCACCTAAGCTGAAAATAAATTACAATCAATCTGCCAGCATAATCTTTTTCACGGCGCTGTGGCTGCCGGAGTTTAAAAATATGAAATACATCCCCTTTGCCTGACTTGAGAGATCTATTTCAAATTGGTTATCGCCGGGTTGCATCAGTTTTTGTGTCGTTAACACTTTTTCACCGATAAGGTTAAACACCGACAATGAAAGATTATCTGTTTGTTTACTGTCAATATCAACGGTAAATAAGCCGCTCGAAGGATTAGGGAAGACAGTAATATTATTACCTGCTGCGTTAATTGTTGAAATACCTGCTGTCCAATCATATAAACCTGTTTTCCACATTCCTCTTCCGTAAGTTGCCGCCCGAAGCTGTGAATCAGAAGGAACAATTTCGAGCTGGTTTACAGTAACATTGGGTAAGCCGTTATTGTAAGCAGTCCAATCACTCATAGTTGAATCCCTGAGAAACACACCAAAGTCGGTTCCTATATAAAGCACGTCTTTTGAGTTGGGTTGATAGGTAATACAATCCACCGGAATGTTGGGCAATGTTCCCGAATAATTTGTCCATGTGGCGCCACCGTCATTTGATGCGAAAACTTTAATGGTATCCTGGTAACCTGAAAAAGTGACCCATATTTTTTGCGGATCGTACGAGCTTACCGCAATGCCTATAATTGCGCTTTGGAATACCGGTAAAGAGCCTGTTATATCCGTCCATGTATTGCCGTCATCAGTGGTTCGCATAATATCACTATATGTAGCAGCATAAATATAATTAGTATCCGAAGGTGCAATTACAAGTGCATTAATAAAACCGCCTGACAGGCTTATTTTACTACCTGAAATATCGGTCCAACTGTTTCCCCCATTATAGGAACGGTAAACATCAGTAAATCCGGCAACAATAGTATTATGATGAGCCGGGTTAAGAACATAAGGTGTAGTCCAATTACCTTCAATACCAAGATAAGGTGCGATAGAGTTGAAATTATTTCCTCCATCAGTAGACTTAAACAACTCCCCGTTTTCAACCGATGCATAGTCTATCAAATCACTTGTATAATCAATTAATGGCTGCATACCATCATCGCCATATATCTGGTCCCACGTTGAACCATTATAACGATCAGTGCCATTGTCTTGTGAACCTGCAAGAATGAAGTTTGCATTTGAAGCAGAAGATGCCATCCGGTAATATTGTTTTATCGCCAGTCCATTACTCAGGTCAGTCCATGCAGTATCTCCATTAGTAGTTCTGAATATACCCCCATCATTACCACATAAAACTTTTTCGTTGTTATTTGGGTAAAATGCAACGGCGTGATTATCATAATGAACATAATTTGTCGCCGGGTAACTAGTGTTAGCAGCCGGAGACCATGATATTCCACCATCAGTAGATTTAACCAGATCTGCTCCGCCACAATACAAAGTGTTTGCATCCGTTTGAGACACACTCATAACATCGTCATAATAGCCATAAAAAGACGCACCGGAGGGAAAAGTCTCAGATTTAAATGTCTTTCCGCCATCATTTGATTCATAGAGATTTCCGGTAGCGTCAAAATCACCAATAACATTCATAACATAAATAACTTTTGAATTGGCAGGAGTGGTGGCTATGGTTATACGGTCGCTCGCTGAAAATAATCCATTTGTCAATGCCAGCCATGTTGCCCCTGCGTCAGTGGATTTATAAACATCTGTTGTATTTACAGCGTAAACCGTATCGGCATTAGCAGTATTAAAAGCTAAATCGAAGACTTGCCCGTTATATACTTTTGACCAGGTGGTGCCGGCATTAGAGGTTCTGTATATACCGTTGGTTGTAGCTGCAAGAAGAATGTTTGGATTAGTTGGTAAAATGAGCAGACGGTTAATAATGATTAATGAGTCATCAGGATAACCTAAACCTGTGGTGTTCCAGGTATTGCCGCCATCTGTAGATTTCATGACACCGGCGCTATAAGTACCGCCCCAAAATACCTGCACATTACCTTCAGGTACAGTATAACCGTAACCATCTCCCGTAGCCACATACATGGTATCGGGGTTATTGGGATTAATGGCAATATCTGCAATGCAGATAGACGGCAACAGGTCGGTTGTAGTTGACCATGTACTGCCTCCATTATGAGTTACCCAAAACCCGCCACTTGCCGCACCTACAAAAATTGTGCTGGTATCCTTTGGCGAGATGCTTATACAGTTTACCCTGCCCGCATCACCACCACCCACGGGTATAACCGCCGGACCTATAAACGACCAGTTTGACGAATTGGACCGGGATTCTCTTAACGATATGCGGCTCTTATATTTTTCGAATTCTTTTTGCAGAATTGTGGGATTGAATAAATTACCTGACGGAAACACTCGTGGTTCTATAAAATTTGCCCATCGTTCAAATTGCAGGTAGCTGCCATCTTCCGGGGTTTCTGATTCCTCTTTTTCATTTTTTTCTATCGCCGGTTTTTTACCCGCCCAATACGTATCAAATGCTTTTTTTATGGCGTAAAAATTCCGCGATGAATCCGGTTTCACGTTTGCCATCCAGGGCTGTGCAACGGAAATATGCACTACCGGAATTATTAAAAGCATTAACAGTATTACTTTCTTCATAGGGAAATGTATTCGACTATAAATTTAACACATATTTTTCAGTCTAACCTTAACAAAAATAGCCGGATATTAACACCCGGCTATTTAAAAAGTTAAAGATTGATATTAGCTGTTTTTCCACTTGATACCACAGCCGATTGCCTTTGTTTGGGTTACCGGAACAGATTTGCCGCTAAGTAAGGCATTCACTGCATCTTCTACATAATGCTTGGTTGCTTGAGAAGCATCCTGGGCATTATCATCAATAGCGCCAATATATTTAACCGTTAAATCGTCTTTTTCTTTTTGCAAAACAAATACATGGGGTGTATTGGTAGCACCATAAGACTTTGCTATTACCTGGTTTTCATCAACCAAATAGGGAAACGCATAGTTCTTTTCTTTTGCACGGCTTACCATATTATCGTATGAATCATCGGGGTAATTTAACGCATCGGTAGGATTGATAGCTATTACCGGGTAACCTTTTGATGCAAACTCACTGTTTAAAGCTATTATACGGTCTTCATACAATTTTGAAAACGGACAGTGATTGCAGGTGAAAACAACGATAAATCCCTTAGCCGATTTAAAATCGCTGAGAGATACCATTTTGCCGTCCACGTTTTTTAATTTAAAATCCATTGCTTTGTCGCCTACCTTGTAGGCGGTAGAGTTAAACTTAAAACTGCTTACAACTATCATAAGAGCGATAAGCAGTAATCCGGAATAATGCCTTGTTTTCATAATTTATTTTTTTATTTGGTTAATTAATATATGGTTTCAAAGTTTGTTCAAGCTGGTCAAAAGTAAATTCATTCGGGTATAACTTATGAACGCCCGATTTATTGTTTATAACCAAGGTAGCCGGTATATCACCGTTCCACGATTTATCCACCTTATCAATCCAGCTATTATAATCAGGTTCATCAAGCAAATAAACCCGGTTTTTAACATTATTTTTTTTAAGAAAAGGAATAAGTTTCTGGTCAAAATCTTTTTTAAAATCCATACTTATAAAAATCACTTTCACTTTATTACCGGAATTAGACTCTGAAAATTTCTGAAAGTTAGGAAATTCTTCCACACAAGGCGGGCACCACGTTGCCCAAAAGTTGAATACATAGGTGGTATCGTTATGGTTCTGCATCATGGCTTGCAGTTGAGGAAATTTAATTATAGTGGCGGTTTGTGCCATGGCATAAACTCCATATAAAATAAATAAAATGCTTAAAAAAGCTCTTTTCATCCTATAAAACAGTATTCAACCATGCTAAAGCAAAAAACGTTCGCTTTTTAAAATTTCTTAACCATCACAAAATCATTCATAAAATAACCGTTGCCAATATCAAAGTCAGCTACACGCTCAATTTTAAATCCAAGCTTAAAGTAAAAATTTATTGCTTTATAATTCTGACGGTTAACGGTTAATTGCATGGTTTTCTTATGCGGGTATTTTCGCAGCATTTCTTCTGCCAATTTCGTGCCGAATCCTACGGTTTGCTTATCGATATCCACATAAAATTTATGTAAAAACATATCTCCATCTTTATCACTTACTGATGCATAAGCAGTAGGTATATCTGATTCATAACCAATATAAAAGCAATGCCCTTCTTGTGTCATTTGATGAATAAGGCTGTCGCGCGAATACATTTTGTCCAGCATGTAATTGATTTGCTCTATGCTGATAATAGAAACATAATGTTGTTTCCATATCTTTTCAGCGAGTCGGGAAATCAATTCTGCATCGGCAGGGGTTGCAATTAGTATAGAAAATGACATGACACTAAACTACAAAAATCTTTGTATTACTTGCAAAAAAGTTTCATAAATAAAATTTGTTTGTTGTTAACTTATAAGTTAACTTCACATCTGTGAAAAGTGAACGGCAAATTATATTTTATAGACACTATTTTAAAGAATTTTATTTAAGCCAACCCGCAAAGATTCAACTGAAAATTGATTATGTTTTAAAATTAATAAAGCTCGTTGACAGAGTTCCTGAAAAATTTCTGAAATACATAACCGGAAGCGATGGTATTTATGAAATAAGAATTGAATATGAAAGCAATATTTACAGGATATTTTGTTGTTTTGATAAAAGTAATTTGGTAATTCTGTTCAATGCATTTCAAAAGAAAACTCAAAAGACACCTTCGCAGGAAATAAAATTAGCAGAAAAATTAAAAAGAGAATATTTTAAAAAAATATCATAAAATGAAAAATGAAAAAATAGGAAAAGCTAAAGATTTTGATGAGCTGCTTGACATTAAATATGGCAGAATTGGCACCAAGAAGCGCGATATCTTTGAGAAAAAGGCGCAATATTTTGTAATAAGCAAAATATTGAAAGAAGCCCGCAGGGAATCCAAACTCACTCAGGAACAGTTGGCAAAGAGAATAGGTACTAAGAAAAGCTACATTTCACGTATAGAAAATGGTAGTTGTGATATTCAACTATCTACTCTTTACCATATTTTTGAAGATGGATTGGGAAAGCGGATTAGTTTACTCATCAGTTAAGCTGCTTCATTGCAGTAAGCCGACTTTTTAGAAAAATATTAAATGAACACCGAACTATTCATCACACGCCGCATTGCATTTACCAAGGGAAAATCATTCTCGCGGTTTATCATTCGCGTGGCTGTAGCAGCAGTGGCGCTAAGTGTAATGGTGATGATTGTTGCGGGGGCTATGGTTACCGGTTTTCAAAAAGACATCAGCAATAAAATATTCGATTTTTGGGGACATATTCATATTCAGAAGGACAAACATTCTTCATCTTACGAGGACGAGCCGATTACCATAAGCCCAACCTTGTATGACAGTCTAAAAAAGATAAATGGGATTACCCACATTCAGGCATTTGCCCACAAAGCGGGTATTATTAAAACCGACAGCGATATTGAAGGCATTGTTTTAAAAGGCATAGGAAAAGATTTCGACTGGAATCTTTTCAGTCAATATATTGTAGCGGGCACCCGAATATATCCGGGGGATTCCGCTGATTATAAAAAGATCATTATTTCACAAACCACCGCAAACCGGTTGCGGCTGAAATTGCATGATAAAATGCGGTTATTTTTTTTAAAAGATAACGAACAGGTGGGGCGCGTATTTACAATAGCCGGTATTTATAAAACAGGTTTATTGGAATATGATAAAGTATATGCTCTTGTTGATATTGCACAAATACGGTGGCTGAACGGATGGACAAATGACCAGGTTGGAGGCTATGAAATTTTTGTAAACAACACAAACCGTATTGATGAATTAAGCAAAATCATTAATGAGGATTATATAAGCAGAACTATAGATGCGGTTACAATAAAGGAAGTGTATCCCAACATATTCGATTGGCTTAACCTTCAAAATCTCAATGAATGGATTATACTTGCTCTAATGACGACAGTAGCCATAATAAATATGATTACGGCATTGCTTATCCTTATTCTTGACCGTACCAATATGATTGGCGTGTTAAAATCGCTTGGCGCTTCAAACTGGACTATCCGTAAAATATTTCTATTGTTTGCGGGATATATTATTTCGCTTGGTTTAATCTGGGGTAACCTTATAGGTATAGGGTTTTGTTTAATTCAGAAATATTTTCATATAATTCGTTTACCTGAAGAATCATACTATATTTCCTTTGCACCTATAAACCTCAACCCTGTTTTTATCCTGATTGTTAACGTGGCAACACTTGTCGCTTGTCTATTGGTGTTAATTATTCCTTCCTATTTAATAACACGTATTCAGCCGGTAAAAGCAATACGATTTAGCTGAAAATGAAAAAATTATACGGTTAATTTTAGAAACATAATGCCTCCTTTTACGTAAAAGTAAGATGCACTTTTACGACGTAATTGATTCTAATTCCGATATTTGTAATAACAGGTTATGATGGAGTTCGACAGGAAACAATATTCTAACGACACATTGAGAAATCTTTATAAAGCCATCCTCAAACCAAGGATGATTGAAGAAAAGATGCTCAATTTGTTGCGGCAGGGTAAGATAAGCAAATGGTTTAGCGGCATAGGGCAGGAAGCTATTTCTGTTGGCGCTACCATGGCTCTTCATCCCGATGAATATATTATGCCGTTGCATCGCAACCTGGGTGTGTTTACCTGCCGTAATATGCCTTTAACAAAATTATTGGCGCAATGGGAAGGGAAAGACAGCGGCTTTTCTCATGGGCGCGAACGGTCGTTTCATTTTGGCTCTAATGAATATCATATAGTTGGAATGATATCGCATCTTGGTCCGCAGCTTTCTATTGGAGCTGGAGTGGCATTAGCGCATAAATTGCTTAAAGAGAAAAAGGTATCCCTTTCTTTTACGGGTGAGGGTGGAACAAGTGAAGGAGAATTTCATGAAGCATTGAATACGGCGGCTGTGTGGAAATTGCCGGCAATTTTTCTTATTGAGAATAATGGTTACGGGCTTTCAACCCCTGTAAACGAGCAATATGCCTGTAAGCGTCTTGCGGATAGAGGTATAGGTTATGGTATGGAATCTGTTACCATAGATGGAAATGATATATTGAAAGTTTATGATACTATAAACCGCATAGCTGATTCAATGCGTGAAAACCCAAGACCATATTTAGTGGAGTGTATGACTTTCAGAATGCGCGGACATGAAGAGGCAAGCGGCATTAAATATGTGCCCAAAGAACTGGTTGAAGAATGGGGCAAACGCGACCCGGTTATTAATTATGAAAATTATTTACTGAAGGAACGTATCATAAATGAAGGATTTATTCAGCAGTTACGGGATGGGATTAAGCATGAAATAGACAGGGCTACTGAAACGGTGTTTGCAGAACATGAGATTGCTGCCGACACTACAATAGAAGTAAACGACCTTTATGCGCCATTTCATTTCGTGAAAACCAAACCGGCCGACCCGCAAAAAAAACAAGAGAAGCGTTTTGTAGATGCCATTACGGATGGTTTGCGGCTTGCTATGCAAAAGCATAACAATCTTATTTTAATGGGACAGGATATTGCAGAATATGGCGGCGTGTTTAAAGTAACGGAAGGTTTTGTTCAGCAATTTGGAAAAGATCGGGTGCGTAATACCACGCTTTGTGAATCGGCGATTATTGGTATAGCTCTCGGTTTATCCGTAAAAGGTTTTAAGAGTATGGTTGAAATGCAGTTTGCCGATTTTGTGACCTGTGGATTTAATCAAATTGTAAATAACTTAGCTAAAATTCATTACCGATGGGGACAGAATGCCGATGTGGTTGTGCGAATGCCAACCGGCGCTGGCGTTGGTGCGGGACCATTTCATTCGCAAAGCAATGAGGCATGGTTTGTTCATACACCCGGATTAAAAGTTTTATATCCTTCCACACCCTACGATGCAAAGGGCTTGCTGCTCTCTGCGTTTGAAGACCCGAACCCAATCATGTTTTTTGAGCATAAAGCGCTCTACCGTTCAATAAGCGGCGAAGTGCCTGATGAGTATTACACGGTTGAGATAGGCAAAGCCAAATTGGTAGAGGAAGGCGATGATATGTCCATTATAACCTATGGGGCAGGTATACATTGGGTATTGGATACATTAAAAAATCATCCTGAAATTTCTGCTGATGTGGTGGATTTGCGAACGCTGCTACCTTATGATAAGGATGCTATTGTTAAATCGGTAAATAAAACAGGCAAAGCATTAATTGTTCATGAAGACACGCTCACCGGTGGCATTGGCGGTGAAATAGCTGCTTTTATTTCCGAGAATTGTTTCACCCACCTTGACGCACCTGTTATGCGTTGTGCGTCTCTTGATACTCCTGTTCCTTTTGCTATTCCTCTGGAAAAAAACTTTTTGGCGAATTCAAGGTTAGAGGAAGTACTAATGAAGTTGATAGAGTATTAAAACAAAATTACCCACTCACAATCACCACCTCCTCAGGTTTCAACAGAGGCAACTCTTTATAGCGCAGAATAAGTTGCGCAACGGTTACCACATCTTTCTGGCAGTAATTAATTATGCGTGACAGGTTTTTTTCTTTCCAGTATACCCTGCCAACATCTTTGCCTTCTATATCATCTTTTGGCGATTCAATGCCAAGTAATGCAGCCAGCAATTTAAGCGAGGTATAATTTTTATAATCACCGAACTTCCATTGCTGCATAGTGTCTACCATAGTTACCTCATAGGGTTTTTTACCCGAAAAATCCATTATTGGTGGAATAGAAATCCAGTTTATAAGTGCCCTTCGACTGATGTATGGTATATCAAACTCTTTTATGTTATGCCCTGCAAAAAGCAATTCTTCATAGCGGGTGAAATTTTTAACCACCATGTCGAAAAATCCTTCCAATACTTTTTTCTCATCGTCGCCGGAAAATGATTTTATGCGTAACGATTGCTCGCCTGTACTTTTATCTTTCACAAAGATGCCCGCCGAAATGCAAATTATTTTTCCAAACTCGGCATATATACCTGCAGTATTAAAGTAATGGTCTTCATCATTACTTCCTTCTTCACGCAGCCGCTCGGTTTTCTTATTGTATAACTCCTTCATCTCTTTAGATAATTGATCAAAACGTTCCACTGCCGGTACGGTTTCAATATCAATACACAAAAGATGATGGAGATGAACGTTGTTAAGCATTACGGTTGATTACACTGTTGTTTTTCCCAATTTAAGTATCAATTCCCATTCCTTTTCACTAATCGGCTGGCAAGATAACCTTCCTATACGCACCAATGCCATATTTTTAAGCGCCGCATTTTTTTTAATCTGTTCAAGTGTAATGGGTTTTTTTAGTGCTTTTACGGGAGCAATATCAACACAAACCCAACGCTCATCGTCAGTAGTGGGGTCGTGGTAAGCTTCTTTCACAACTTTAGCGATGCCTACAATATCAGTGCCTTCATTACTGTGGTAAAAGAAAACAAAATCCCCTTTTTTCATCGCCTGCAGGTGAAGCCTTGCAGCATAGTTACGCACTCCCGTCCATGGTGTGGATTTATCTTCCACCAGGTTCTGCCATGAGTAAGTGGAAGGTTCGGATTTTACAAGCCAGTAGTTCATATAGTAATCAGTTATCGGTGAACAGTTATCAGTAAATAATTAAAGTTAAAGTTAGAAAAGTAATGGAACAACAAAAAAAACTTACCCTTTTCAATTACAGAAAATAAAAAAAGCCCCCATTTCTGAGGGCTTTACAACTTATGAAAAAAGAAACTACTTATTCAGCCGGTTTAGTATAGGGTGCCTGTTCATCATTGTTCTCGTCCTTCTTTTCCTCTTTCTTCTCCTCTGGTTTCTCAGTAGAATCACCGGAGTTCTCCATCTTCTGCCTTAAGGAAGCCAGCACGCCTAAATCGCCAAGAGTAGATTTCTCTACTTTCTGGTTCACGTCTTTCAACGTTTTGCGGGTTTCCCTGCGTTCAACGTTCTTCTTTTCAATAACCTCTTTCTTTTCCTCTTCAGCTTTCTCTTCCCACACGCGGGTATGCGATACTAATATGCGTTTATTGTTGCGTTCAAACTCAAGCACTTTAAAGTCGAGCACTTCATCCGCTTCGGCTAACTTGCCATTTTCCTTTTTCAAATGCTTAACAGGCGCATAAGCTTCCAAGCCATAAGGCAAAATAACAGTTGCGCCCTTATCATCTTTACGTGCGATAGTGCCCTGGTGAATGGAGCCGACGGGGAACACCGTTTCAAACGTATCCCACGGGTCTTCTTCAATTTGTTTATGACCGAGAGAAAGCTTGCGGTTTTCCTTGTCAATGTCCAATACAACAACATCCATTCTTTCACCCGCCTTCGTAAATTCACTGGGGTGATTAAAGCGTTTCAACCATGATAAATCTGAAATATGCACAAATCCTGTTATGCCATCTTCTAATTCCACATACACACCATAGGGATTTATATTGCGCACTAGTCCGTTCTGTCGGCTGCCAACAGGATATTTCTCTGCAATATCACTCCAGGGGTCTTTGGTAAGTTGTTTTAATGACAGCGACATTTTATGATCGGCTCTGTCAAGCGTTACCACTTTTGCTTCATATTCATCTCCCAATTTAAAGAACTCTTTAGAGTTTATCATCTGGTTGCTCCATGATACTTCACTCACGTGAATCAAACCTTCAACGCCGGGTTGAATTTCGAGGAAGGCGCCGTAATCTTCAATGTTCACAATCTTGCCTTTCACTATGCTGCCCACCTGTATGGTCTCGGGCAATACGTCCCAAGGATGCGGGGTAAGCTGTTTCAAGCCGAGCGAGATGCGCTTTTTGTTATCATCAAAATCAAGTACTACAACATTCAGCTTCTGGTTTATTTTCAGCACTTCATTAGGATGGCTGATGCGTCCCCATGAAATATCTGTTATATACAATAAGCCGTCTACGCCACCAAGGTCAATAAAGGCGCCGAAGTCGGTAATGTTCTTAATCGTTCCTTCCAGCACCTGCCCCTTGTTCAGTTTCGACATAATTTCCTGGCGCTGTATCTCAAGGTCGTTTTCAATTAATGCCTTATGCGATACCACAGCATTACGAATGGCTTCATTCACCTTCACCACTTTAAACTCCATGGTTTTGCCCACAAATGAATCGTAATCCGTAATCGGTTTCACATCAATTTGTGAGCCGGGCAAAAATGTTTCCATGCCAAACACTTCAACAATAAGCCCGCCTTTTGTTTTGCTTGTGATAAAGCCGGTAACAATTTCGCCGGTTTTATACGCATCAACAATGTGTTCCCAGGCGCGAATCTGCTTGGCATTTTTGCGGCTGAGCTGCAATATGCCTTTATTATTTTCAGTTTCCACCACCAGCACTTCAATCTGGTCGCCCACTTTTATGTCAGGTAAATCCCTGAACTCAGAGAGCGGCACAAGCCCGTCGGACTTGAACCCTATGTTAAGCACCACATCTGTGTTGTTGATGGAAACGACTGTTCCTTTAATGATTTGATTGTCGGTGATGGTAACGAACGTGCCATCGTATTCCTTCTCCATTTCTTCACGCTCATTTTCTTTGTAGGCGCGGGTATTCTTTTTACTTACACTCCAGTCAAAATCATCGTGCGATGCCTGGACTGTATTTGCAACCGGCGGCTCATTAACCGGCGTTACATTTTGTTGTTCTGGATTTTCATTTTTAGTTTCTTCCAAATTTTGTGTCCTCCTTTTTTAAAGTATTTAATATCCCGTTTTTTTTGGGAGTACAAAGGTAGTATTTTTAAACAATAAACATAGAATTAAAGTGCGCGAAATGTAAAATTTAAGATGTAAGATTTAAGATGTAAGATGTCAAAAGTCAAAAGTTGGGATTTTTTTAAAATTTTAAAGAAAAATGCTGAACCGGAAAAAATTGTCAGAGGTAAGGATACTTGACACAGAGCGAGGGTTGTAAAGTTGTAACTTGCAGATATTCAATTTGTTACAAGGCTATACTTGACAGGCTGTGAGAGGTGAGATGTCCGCCATAGGCGGATTCGTTCTTTGGCGAATAAGATGTGTGATGGAATTAATATGCCGATGTGCCGATATGCCAATGTGATTTGATGATTTGGTAATATGATGATTTGATGATGAAAGGAAACATTAATGAAAGTAAGCCATAAGCAAAGCGATTATTTTCTTGCCTGCATGCAAGAATTTGTTTGGGGAAAGGAATTGGGTTTTGGGGAATTTTTAAATTATTGAAGTTGATGATTTTAGTGTTGATTAAAAATGAAGAAACAACATTGTTATTTTTAGCACAGGGCTTAGCCGAAAATACATTATATATTTTTTTAACTCGTATAAAATTATTATTTCCTGTTTTTAATTGAGGAAACGGAAACTGTTTCCGTTTCTTATCAACTAAGTTTGCATTTACGCGGGATGGGCGTGTGAAATTTAAGTTGTCGGGCGGATACAAGCTATTGAGAATGCACATCCATTCTACCAGGTTTTTACGATAGGATAAATCTTTGCCGCAGAATTTTGTTTTTGGTTTTATTCCATATAAGAGGGCAAGCTCCACGTCTATAGGCATTCTGCAATTCCCGTGAAAGACTCTTGCTTTTTTATTTTTGTGATTAATGTGATAGCTCACCCATTTAATAGTATGTCTGATGACAAGAACACACAGAATAATTTTTATGAGGTGAAATAAAAGCATTTAATTAAAGTATAACCTTTATTACAAAATTATGGGTTGGATTAATGCAGTGAAACAAGTTGGGACAAGAAGTTTTTTTACTCTTTCCATTTCGCCAATTACTCCGATTCTCGGAGCGCTTTAATGGATAGTTCATCTTTCAACCCTAACCTCTATTTTTACAGCATGAAAGAATCAACATTACTAAAACATATCAGAGCCTGGGTGTTGCTTTTTATGTTGGGCATTGTCCTTAGCGGCATAACGGCTTTTCCTATTGTTACGGAATTGCAGTGGCTGAATGACCATTTAAATCTGTTTCCCGCTTTTTTAATACCATGGATTAAGGAGGTATATACAGGCGTTGTGCAAACCAATGCCGCCTATCCTTTTATGGCGTATGGCACCGATTGGCTTGCCTTTGCGCATCTTATTATTGCATTATTATTTGTGGGCGTGCTGCGAAACCCGGTAAGAAATAAATGGATAATTGATTGGGCTATTTTATGCTGTCTATTGGTCTTGCCCCAGGCTTTGATTGCCGGACCGATAAGAGGTATTCCATTCTTTCACAGTCTTATTGATTGTTCATTCGGGCTAATCGGGATTATTCCATTGCTGATAGTGAGAAAAAAGATAAACCAGCTAAAAAAAATACAGATGGATAACATTGCTAATTAAATTTTCTTCACAATTTTTGTATCCTTTTTACCGTTTATGCATTATGATACAATAAAAGCTATTGTATATGCTGAAGAAAATCATTCTTGCCGTTATTCTTACGGTAGTTTTTTTCAAAAACTCCACCGCACAAAACGTTGATTTCAGTTATATAGCCCACCTTAAGCCACAGCTTGTTACTACCTATAAGATGCCTGTTTCGCCGCACGTATGTATTATGGAAATGGGTTTTGCCGATTCTTCTTTTAAAGACAAAAAGAAAATAAACATACTGCGCGGAAAAGAAATTGACCGCATTGACCTTATCTATACCGACTATAAATTGTCGCCAACCTTCAACCAGCCTAAATTAAATATAAGCCGGCTAAGGATGCTGAGAAAAATTGCACCATGGATATTTACAAGCACAAGCATTGACTGGCATATTATAGCGCAAACCTCGTGCAAAACGGAAACCGGGGCGATCAAACTGTTTCATGGTTTTGCATTGTATTATCGCCCCACGCCAACAGATTCCTCTCATATGCGCGAGATGGTTGTGATGACGAAGATAATGTCCAGCGACTCTCTTGGCAAATTTGATACCACATATATTGAGGTGGCACGCACCCACAGGCACTTTGTGTGGCAGGGAAACTATCTTCCCCGCTCATACAGAAAAAGAAAAGAAGGTATAGTTTACAATACTAAAGGCATTTGGAATCGAATGAGGAATTATAAACTTGAAATTGACACCACGCATAAATTAGTGAGAACAATCAATTTTACAGGCTCACCTTTTGCGGGAAGATTTCTTGAATACAACTCAGATTCTACCATTTTTGCCGTAATGCGTAGAAATAAAAAGTGGGATAGCATAATGTTTGTGCAGGATGTTACGGGTAGTATGGGTCCTTATACCCTGCAGGTGCTGGTGTGGAATCGCCTGAATTATAAATTAGGGCGGTCGCACGATTATGTTTTTTTTAATGACGGCGATAATATGCCTGATTATAAAAAAGTGATTGGCAGAACCGGCGGCATTTATTATATACATGCCAACACCATTGGCGATGTGGAGAAAACGTGCTATACCGCCATGAAAAATGGCAACGGGGGAGATGCGCCTGAGAATAATTTGGAAGCTGTACTGGCGGCAATAAAAAAATCAAAAAATTGCAAAGACATTGTGATGATTGCCGATAACAACGCGCCGGTGCGCGATATGCCATTGTTACCAGAAGTGACGCGCCCGGTTCATATCATTCTTTGTGGGGTATATAATGGATTAATAAATACGGATTACCTGGACATTGCGCGTGCCACCGGGGGCTCGGTGCACACGATGGAAGAAGACCTTAATGACCTGATGAAATTAAGAGAAGGTGATAGCATTGATATATTAGGGAAAACATACCGCATTATTCATGGGAGATTCGTGTTGATTACATCAATGTAGTTGTAGTAATTTTGCACTATGAATGATTTTCAAAACCTCGGCAGGCTGCTGATAATTGTCGGCATTGCAATAATAGCGCTCGGTGCAATTTTATTTTTCTTCAATAAAATACCCTTCTTAGGAAAACTGCCCGGCGATATTATGATTCAGAGAAAAAATTTCACGTTTTATTTTCCTATCGTAACTTCAATTGTGATAAGTATTTTATTGTCGCTTATTTTTTATTTCATCAGTAGATTAAAGAGATAGTTTTGTAGTTTGGCATTATGGAAGAGAAAAAAGAAAATCCGGAAGCGCGTTTCTTTTCTTCATTTGAAGAAGAAGAACAATATCATTTGCAGCAAGTTCTAAAAATTCCTCCGGTGGAGCGCATAAGGCAAACTGTTGAGTTGATTCTAAGGGTATATGGCGTTACCCGTCAGCAATTAAAAGAACGAAAGCCTGATAATACTATTACAATCAGATATTACTACTAATGAATTTGTTTATAGACAGGCATTTGGAGTTACTAAAAAACCTTATTAATGTTAAGGTGGATTTCATTATTATAGGCGGTTATTCAGTAATCTTTTATGGCTACATGCGTACCACAGGCGACCTTGATATTTGGTTAAAGCCTGACAATACTAATAAAGAAAAACTTATAACAGCGCTGGCTAAAACAGGATTCGGCAAGGAATTTTTACAGCACGTATCTTCATCTGATTTTACAAAACACCTGGCGTTTAGTATCTGGAATGAACCTGAAAGAGTGGATTTCCTTACCATAATAAATCTTGTATCATTTGAAGAAGCTGCAAATGGAAAAGTAATTGCTGAGACAGGCGGCTTAAAAGTGCCTTTTATTCCTCTTGAACAATTAATTTTATCAAAAATTAATACCGGCAGATTAAAAGACAAAGTCGATATAGAAAAATTACAGAAAATACAAGAAGCAAAACGTAATTCCAAAAAATAACTGTTATCTTTAAGTCGTATGAGCCCACGCGCAATTTTTTACATAGTTATCGGCATAGTTTATTTGTACGTTCAATATAAGAGAGCGCAGAAAAAACGTGAACAGCAAGCGCAAAGCGGAGGGAGGGAAACTACTGCCGATGATAGCCGCCCCATTCAGCCGCCAACACCCGAAAAAGACAGGGACACTTTTAAAGATATATTTGAACGCGCACAACAACAAATTGAAGAAAAGCGGAAACCGAAACAACAAACGAAGGCAGAACCCACTCCGCAGTTTAAGCCCGCGCCAAGGATGGAGTACCAGGTGGTGAAACCCGTTAAGGAAGAGCTGGATGAAAATTATACGGACACTTCCATGCAGGACATGATAAAATATGAACAGCCGCGTGAACTGCAAACAACGGTTGCCCCTGCTACCGTGAATTACGAGGATGAGTTGACCAACCCCATCTTAAATAATTTTGATTTGAGGAAAGCTGTAATAGCACAAATTATTTTGGAGAGACCGGAGTATTAGCCCCTCAACACCAACTGCACGGTGTGCCGTGTTTTTTGTTCAAGCAACACTTCTTTGCCTTTAGTGAATTTATCAACCACTTCATCGGTATAATGGCGGATAGTGAGCAAATCAAGCCCGCTATTGGTAAGCACTGTAAAATGGTCTTTCATTTCTTTTATAAATGATTCGGTTCGCTCTTTAGGGTCATCGGTGCATAATGAAAAACTGATGGCGGCATTTTGCATCATGTTCACTTTTACCCGGTGTTTGGCAAGCAGGTTAAAGATAAGGCTCAGATTTTCTTCGGCAATAAATGAAAAATCGGTTGCCGATAATGATACCAGCAATTGGTCTTTTTTAAGCACCAATATGGGAGGATAGGAGGGGTTGTCAATGGTATCAATAATCTTAGTACCCTCTTTAGTTGAATCTATAAACGAGCGCACATAAAGGGGTATTTTTTTATTCTGAAGCGGTTTAATTGTTTTCGGATGAATAACCGTAGCGCCGAAATAGGTCATTTCAATGGCTTCATGGTAGGTGAGTGCATCAATCTTTTTCACGTCTTTAAAATAACGCGGGTCGGCATTAAGCACGCCGGGCACATCTTTCCATATAGTGACGCTTTCGGCATTAAGAGAGTAAGCGAAAATAGCGGCGGTATAATCAGAGCCTTCGCGCCCGAGTGTGGTGGTCACGTTTTCCTTTGTGCCGCCGATAAAACCCTGTGTAAGCACAAACCGGTTATTCAGTTTTGCGGGAAGCTGCTCGTTAATATTTTTTTCAGTGATTTCCCAGTTCACTTTGCCTTCGCGATAAGTATTATCAGTTAAAAGAATGCTGCGCACATCAAGCCATTCCGTTTTTATGTTAAGATGATTAAGGTAAGCGGCGACTATTCGTGTAGATGCCAGCTCACCGATGGAAACAATTTGGTCGTAGATATAATCATACTGTTCCCATGGCTCATCGTCCAATATCCAGTCTATCTCTACAAATGTATTTTCAATTTGATTGAAGATGGGATTGGAAGCATCATCTATCAATTGTTTCACCAGGTCAAGGTGCTGTTGTTTCAATTGCATTAAAAGCCGGCGCGCTTCGCCGTTTTTTTGCACATAGGCATTCACTATCTTTTCCAGCGCATTGGTGGTTTTACCCAAAGCGGAAACCACTAAAATAATTTTCTGCCCCGTATATCCTTTAAGAATAGCAGCCATATTGCGAATAGAATCAGCATCTTTTATAGATGCACCGCCAAATTTGAATATTTTAATACCGGACATAATTACAGTTCAAAGATTTTCTTTTTCAATTTTACAGGTTATCCAAGTGGGGTCAAAGGTAACGGGATATTTTTTGTAAAAATTAATGGCGGGTTTGTTCCAATCCAGCACATGCCAGCGCAGCTGGTTGGCATTATGCTCTTTTGCAAACTGATACACGGCATCAAATAATAATTTGCCTGCCCCGCTGCGGCGGTAGTTTTCATTTACAATAAGGTCATCCAAATACACATGGCGCCCTTTCCAGGTGGAGTAAGCAAAATAAAACACAGCCATGCCTATTATCTTATTTTCCGTTTCCGCAACAAAAGAATAAAATATCTTATCGCTGCCAAACCCGTCTTTTAGCATGGCATCAATTGTATTAATCACGTCATGGGGCGCTTTTTCAAATTCGGCTAATTGTTTCACCAAGCCATAAATGGCGGGAACATCGGCTTTTCCGGCTGTTCGAACGGTTATTTTCATTTTTTATAGTAATTTTAAATCATATAAATTTCTGTTTCAAAAATAGGCGATTAAAACGTTACATCTTATCTTTGCGGTAAAATTAAGCTATTGCATTTATGAAAAATGTGGGCAAAATTACTACGTTAGATGAATTTATTTTCGAACATGAAAAAGATTTTTCTTACGCATCGGGAGAACTGTCGGGGTTGCTGCGTG
Organism: Chitinophagales bacterium; assembly: GCA_963770495.1. Classification (GTDB taxonomy): domain Bacteria; phylum Bacteroidota; class Bacteroidia; order Chitinophagales; family CAVYQA01; genus CAVYQA01. The sequence continues at coordinate 134,046 of CAVYQA010000007.1, forward strand.
ATATAGGGCTTGCCGCAAAAATAGTGAACCGCGAAGTGAATAAGGCAGGGCTGGTGGATATTCTTGGCAGCATGGGGATTAACAACGCTACCGGCGACGATGTAAAAAAATTAGATGTATTTGCCAATGAACAATTTACTTCATCACTAAACTCAGGCGGAGAATGTTGCGGCATAGCATCCGAGGAAAATGAAGACATTATCGTTTTTGAAAACTCGGTATCGCGCAATGCCAAATACGTGGTGGCTATTGACCCGCTGGACGGCTCATCCAATATAGATGTAAATGTTTCTATCGGCACCATCTTTTCAATTTACCGGCGCGTAACATTTTCAGGCGCATGTACACAGGAAGATTTTTTACAAAAAGGATCCAAGCAGGTGGCTGCGGGTTATATTATTTATGGTTCATCAACCATGCTGGTTTACACCACAGGCAATGGGGTGAACGGCTTTACGCTTGACCCGTCAATAGGAGAGTTTTGTTTATCACATCCCTCGATAAAAATGCCTGAAAGCGGCACGGTTTATTCTATTAACCAGGGCTATTTTTTAAAATTCGCTCAACCCATAAAAGATTACATCACTTATTGTCAAACGGAAGATAAGGCTACGAACAGACCATATTCATTGCGCTACATAGGCAGTATGGTGGCGGATTTTCATCGCAATCTTATTAATGGCGGTGTGTTTTTATACCCGGTTACAAAAAGTGCTCCTAATGGTAAGCTGCGTCTTTTATATGAATGTAATCCTATGTCGTTTATTGCCGAGCAGGCGGGGGGAAAAGCCATTAACGGACGCCAGCGGATTCTTGAAATTGAACCAAAAGAATTGCACCAGCGTTCACCAATTATTCTCGGTTCAAAAGACATGGTGGAAAAAGTTGAAGATTTTATTAATGCTACAGTACCTGTGGCGCAATGATTGCCCTGAACTATATTATTTTATATTATCCTGCGCGAAGTGATTAAACGCTTTTGTGAAAATTATTGTTTCTTTACCTACAATTTTAAGTTATGACTGAAGGCACAAAAAAACGGCTCAACATATTAATGCCCATAGGCATTGCATTGATATTTATTTTTGGAATACAAATAGGAACACATCTTGGGGCTGATTCTCAAACAGTTGCACAAGGAAAAGAAAACCCCGAAGTAATAAATGAGATTCTAAATTATATTGATGCTAAATATGTGGATACGGTTAATAATAAAAAACTTATTCAATCAGCTATTACTGGTATGTTGAGCGATCTTGATCCGCACTCCGTATTTATTCCGCATTCGGAGTTGCAGTCTGTTAATGAAGAGTTAGAAGGAGATTTCCAGGGCATAGGCATTGAATTTTATATCATCAACGATACTATTAATGTTATTTCGGTCATTAAAGGCGGTTCCTCTGAAGAAGCGGGGCTAAAACCGGTTGATAAAATTGTAACTATTAATGACACGGTGGAAGCCGGTAAAAAGATAAATGATGACAAGGTGCGCCACCTGTTGCGCGGACCAAAGGGCACCGAAGTAACTGTGGGCATCCTGCGTGAAGGAACGCCCGGGTTATTGAAAATTACGATTAAGAGAGGTACTATTCCAACACCGGCTATAGATGCAGCCTATATGGTTGACCCTGAAGTGGGCTACATAAAACTGGGTGAATTCTCTGCAACCAGCTATAGTGATTTTATGAAGGCGCTTACCGGTTTGAAGGATAAAGGCATGAAAAAATTAATCCTTGACCTGCGTGGCAATCCCGGGGGTTTATTGGAAGATGCAACACAAATTGCAGATGAATTTCTGGATGAGGATAAACTTATAGTTTATACTAAAGGACGCGTATATCCTGAAAGTGATTACAGAGCGCGCGTTGCAGGATTATTTGAAACAGATCCGTTAGTGGTTTTGGTGGATGAAGGTTCCGCGTCTGCCAGTGAAATATTAAGCGGCTCCATACAGGACTGGGACAGGGGCACAATAGTTGGCAGGAGAACATTTGGTAAAGGCCTTGTTCAGGAACAGTATCTTTTGAGCGATGGCTCTGCTTTGCGTCTTACTATAGCAAGATATTATACTCCCTGCGGGCGTTGTATTCAAAAACCGTATGACAAGGGTGACGAAGCCTATTATGGTGATCTTATGAACCGTCTGCACCATGGCGAATTAGAAAATGCCGATAGCATTAAATTTAACAAATCGCAAAAATTTTATACGCTTGTTAAGCACAGGGTAGTATATGGCGGCGGCGGCATTATGCCTGATATTTTTGTGCCGCTGGATACGAGTTTTTCAAATGATTATCTTACCAAGCTACTCTCACAGGGTTCAATAACTGAATTTTCATACAATTATTTTAACCGGAACCAGGATATGCTGCGGGCATATAAAACTATTGAAAGCTTTAAAGCAGGGTTTAATGTTGATGATAATCTTTATGATGATTTTATCGCCTACAATACTAAAAACGGGGTTAAAGGCACCCCAGAACAGATTAAGTTGTCATCAACCCCTGTCCGGCTGCGTATTAAAGCGCTTATTGCCCGTGAACTATGGGGGCAGGCAGGTTTTTATTCCATAGTAAACGGCAACGATGAAACCTTTGAAAAGGGCTATCAGACCATTGTAAGCATGAAATAAAAACTCTCCACGTGGGAGAGTTTTTTGTCTTTTTCTCTTAGCTAAGAGTAATTAAAAACTTAATGTCATTGCAAAAATTACATCTTCTTAGATGTATCTTTCTTTGTTGTATCCATTGGTGCAGGTGCGGCTGATTTCATTGAGTCAGCAGATTTCATTGTGTTCATTTTGCTGGTTGTGTCTTGAGTTGAAGAAGATGAACCGCTGTTGCAAGCTACAAAGGCAATGAAAGTAACTCCGGCTAAGATGGCGAGTACTTTTTTCATAGTGTTGGTTTTTGTTTAAAGGTTAATTAATTGCGCTGCAAATATAAGTATATTTTTATTTTATAAAACAAAATCTACTTTTTTCTGAAAAATATATTAATAGGCACCCCTGTGAAATTAAAGCTGGCGCGCAGTTTATTCTCTAAATAGTTCTTATAGGAGGCGTGAATTTCCTTCGGAAAGTTGGTGAAGAATATGAAAGAAGGGCTGTTGGTGGGTAATTGAGTCACAAATTTTATAGTAATTAAGTGCCCCCTGAAGGCGGGCGGGCTCACCTCAGCTATGGCTTTAAGCATCACGTCGTTAAGCTGCGAGGTGGGTATTTTCCTCTGCCGGTTTTGGTAAACCTCCAAAGCGGTTTCTATGGCTTTATGAATGCGTTGTTTCTGCAAAGCCGAAATAAAGATTACAAGCACATCCGTAAAGGGAGCTATCTTTTTCTTTATGGTTTCAGTGTATTCTTTTACCGTTTTAGTCTCTTTGGTGATGGCATCCCACTTGTTTACCAAGATTACTATACCCTTTTTCTTGCGCTCTGCCAGTGAAAGGATATTTACGTCCTGAGCCTGTAATCCTTCAAGGGCGTCAATCATCAACAGGCACACATCTGCCTCATCAATGGCGTTAACGGCGCGGATAACGGAATAAAACTCCAAATCTTCATGCACTTTGTCCTTTTTGCGGATACCCGCTGTATCTATCAGTATAAACTCTTTTTGAAACAACTTGTAAAGAGTATGAATTGAATCGCGGGTGGTGCCCGCAATATCTGTAACTATATTCCTTTCCTCACCCAATAAGGCATTTACCAACGATGACTTACCTACATTCGGTCGCCCTACAATGGCAAATTTGGGTATGCCGCTTTTTTCATCTTCATCAGAATCAGCTAAGTGTTTTACCACCTCATCCAGTAACTCTCCTGTGCCGCCGCCTGTTATTGATGACAGGAAAAAGGTATTTTTAAATCCTAAGCCATAAAATTCGCTGGCTGCTATTTCACGGTTAAAATTGTCCACTTTATTTACTGCAAGTATTACCGGTTTGTCAGAGCGGCGTAATAAACCTGCTACCTCACTGTCTAAATCGGTAATGCCTGTTGTAACATCGGTCATAAAAATAATAACGGTGGCTTCTTCCAATGCAATTTTCACCTGCCGTCTGATAGCGGCTTCAAATATATCTTCAGAGTGAGGCACCCATCCGCCGGTGTCTATAATATTAAATGTTTTGCCGTTCCAATCGCCAATGCCGTAAAGCCGGTCGCGGGTTACACCGCTTATATCATCAACAATAGCTTTTTTCTCCCCCACTATGCGGTTAAAAAGCGTTGATTTCCCTACGTTTGGTCTGCCTATTATTGCTACGGTGTTGATCATATTTTTTTGCCTCACCCTTACTCCCTCTCCATTTGGAGAGGGACACTCAGTTAGTTTGTTCTATAAGGTTTTAACTTTAATTACAAATTTATTTTTAAAAATTATTAATAGGTTATTCTGCACCTTATTTATTAATTCAAAGCTTGTTCCCCTCTCCATTTTTATGGAGAGGGGTTAGGGGGGAGGCTAATACCCGTAAAATTTAAGTATGCCGCTATTCTTACGCCAGTCTTTCTGCACTTTAACATGCAATTCAAGAAAAACTTTTTTGCCTAAGAGTTTTTCCAAATCCTGCCGCGCTTCTATACCCACTTTTTTCAAAGCGCTCCCTTTTTCCCCAATCAATATTCCTTTTTGCGATTCACGCTCCGTTACAATTGAAGCGCGGATAACGGTAATATCTTTTTTCTCTTCAAAATTTTCTATGGATACATCACAGCTATAAGGTATTTCCTGCTCATAGTTAAGAAATATTTTTTCACGGATTATCTCTGCTGCAAAAAAACGCTCAGGCTTGTCGGTCATCTCACTTTTATCATAAAAAGGAGGTGATTCGGGAAGATGCTCTAAAATATAGTTAAGAAGAGCATCGGTTTTTATCCTGTTCGATGCACTTATGGCAAAGATGGATTCTGGATTAGCTTTCTCCTTCCAAAACTCAATGCGTTTAAGGGTTTGTTCTTTTGAAACGATATCAGTTTTGTTTAAAACGATGATAAAGAGTTTTTTGTTCTCTTTCAGTTTATTAAGTATGTCATCCATGCCATTATCAGGTTCATCTATACCGATAAGCAGAATAATCATATCTGCATCTTTTATTGCAGCATCAACATAAGAGAGCATTACTTTATGCAGTTCGTATTTTGGCTCCATAATGCCAGGCGTATCTGAAAACACAACCTGGTGGTTTTCATCATTATAAATACCAATTATGCGGTGTCGGGTAGTTTGCGCTTTTGGAGTGATGACAGACAGTTTTTCACCCACCAACGTATTCATTAGTGTGGACTTACCTGCATTGGGTTTGCCAATGATACTTACAAAGCCTGCGCGATGATTCATAATAAAAAATCCCGCCAATGACGGGATTTACCTTTGTTGCGGAGGTAGGACTCGAACCTACGACCTTTGGGTTATGAGCCCAACGAGCTACCACTGCTCCACTCCGCGATATATCTTAAATCTGTCAATAACAGATATTATTCAATGAACAATCTAAAACCCCTCAACTGAAAATTTCGTTCAACCTGTGTTTTTAATCCAAAATCTATTGCACTTAATTTTTCAGAGGGAACGCAAAGGTACAAACAATTATTTGCATCGCCCGATGTTAGTGTAAACTAAATTCTTTAATATTGGCTTTAATATATGGCGTGGAAAATTTATAACGTAAAAATCATATTAAATAATTATGAAAAGACTAATAATCATTTTTTCTGTTGTTCTACTAAGCGCTTGCAGTAGTGTAAAGCTTCTTACCCCAACCCAGGCAGATGTAGACAGGGTATCAGGCAAATATAACGGATACACACTGGCGGATTTAAATGCGGGTAAAGCATTATTTGAACAGAAATGCACACAATGCCACCGGTTAAGAGACCCTGCAAGAAAAACAGCGGATGAGTGGATAAAAATTGTACCTGAAATGGCACAGAAAGCAGATAAAAAAAAGCGTGCTAAAAAAATTGACAGCAATGAACAGAAGTTAATTTTGCAATATTTGATTACCATGAGTGCGGCACAAAAGCAGGGTAAGTAAGAGTTAATGAGGTTGAATGAAATTAGATGATTTGTTATCTATTTCTTCAAGAACTCCATTGTCTTATTTATATCCTCCATTAAAATCCTATCTGCCTCATTAAATGAAACTACTTTGCGGTAATCGCCAATAAATTTTTCAACCGTTTCACTGCTTTTTAATGGTCTTCTGAAATCCAATGCCTGTGCTGCTGTCAGCAGTTCCAGGGCATAAATGGTTTGCACATTTTTTAACACGCGCAGGCATTTTGTGGCGGCATTTGCACCCATGCTTACATGGTCTTCCTGCCCGTTAGATGACACGATAGAATCTACCGATGCAGGTGTGCAAAGTTGTTTGTTTTGCGAAACCAATGAAGCCGCTGTGTACTGTGGTATCATTAAACCGGTATTAAGCCCAGATTCTTTTGCCAAAAACAGAGGTAACCCACGCTGACCGCTTAAGAGTTGAAATAGTCGTCGCTCCGAAATACTGCCTAATTCAGAAAGAGCGATGGCAAGAAAATCGAGGGCAAATGCAAGAGGCTGCCCGTGAAAATTGCCGCCGGAAAGTATTTTATCGTCTTCAGGAAAAATATTAGGGTTGTCTGTTGTGGAATTTATTTCTGTCAGAAAAACCTGCTCGGCATAATTTATCACATCGAGCGATGCGCCATGCACCTGTGGAATACAACGGAAGGAGTAAGGGTCTTGCACCTGTTTTTTTTCCTGTGTGGCTATTTTGCTTCCTTTTAAAATTTCGCGAATATGTTTTGCGGTTTCAACCTGTCCTTTATGAGGGCGGATGTTGTGCACCAGTTTATCAAACGGCTCGAGGCGGCAGTCAAAAGCATCGAGAGCTATTGCAGCAATAAGATTGGATTGCTGAATTAATTTTTTGGATTGCAATAAAAGATACACACCGTAAGCGCTCATAAACTGAGTGCCGTTCAGCAGGGCTATACCTTCTTTGGATTTAAGATGAATGGGCTGCCATTGAAAAATGGCTTGTAATTCTTCAGTGGATATTTTTGCTCCTTTATAATACACTTCGCCTTTGCCGATTAGCGGCAGACTAAGATGGGCGAGGGGCGCCAAATCACCTGACGCGCCCAATGAGCCCTGCTCATACACCACAGGCAAAATATCATGATTAAAAAAATCAACCAACCGCCACACGGTTGCTAAATCAATTCCCGAATATCCATAGCTGAGAGATTGGATTTTTAGCAGCAGCATTATTTTCACGATTTCACCGGGCGCTTCTTCGCCTGTGCCGCAGGCATGAGCCATAACAGCATTATGTTGTAACTGCTCAATTTGCTGATGCGATATTTTTACATTAGCTAATGCGCCAAAGCCGGTGTTAATGCCGTAAAAAAGCTCATTGGAATTTTTAAGTTTATTATTAAGGTAAGTTCTGCACTTTACTATTTTTTCTTTTGCCTCATCGGAAATAGCGATTTTAAAATGCCCGTTCAATATTTCCGCAATTCGTTCTATCGTTAGTGTTTCAGAGCTTATATGATGGGTTTCAGGCATAATTCAATTATCAATTATCATTTTTCTTTTCTGTGTCGTTGTATAAATTTTAACCGCAAAGAGCGCAAAGTTTTTCGCAAAGTACGCAAAGAGCTATTTATTTTAGTCGTTCAATTATCTTCTCAATCGTCAATTTCTCCTGTTCGCCGCTCTTCATATTTTTAAAAGTGAGTTTGCCCTCTTTTATTTCATCTTCACCGGCTAATATTACGAACGGTATTTTTTTTGCATCGGCATAACTCATTGGTTTTTTCATCTTGTCAAAAGCAGGGTATAATTCAGCTGCAATTCCATTTGAACGAATTTGCTGTATTAGCGGTAAAGTATACTCAATACTATTATCTCCAATAGCTATAAATAATACTTTTGTTGAAGTAGTAATTGTTTGTGGAAACAAGTTTAATTCTTCCATTACATCATAAATTCTATCAGCGCCGAAGGAAATCCCAACACCGGATACATTAGGGTATCCAAAGACTTTGGTAAGGTCATCATACCTGCCGCCGCCGCCAATGCTTCCTATTTGAACGTTATTGGCTTTTACTTCTAAAATTACTCCGGTGTAATAATTTAAGCCGCGGGCGAGAGTTGGATCAAAATCCAGTTTGGCTGATTTCAGAGGCACTAAATCGAAATAGTTAAAAATTTGCAATAAGTCCTCAATGCCATACGGCACTCTATCAACTATCTTCCCGAATACGCTATTCAGCTTACCTTTTTGGAAAGTCGCAAAATCCGTTTCTGTATTTTTTTTCCGATGGGCAATTTCTCTTATCCTTGAAATGTGATAAAGGTTTTCACCGGGTATGCCTGAAAGTAGCATTTCATGCGTTACACCCTCCATTCCGATTTTTTCCAATTTATCCAATGCAACGGTCATGGAATGAAATTTGTCCGTTGCGCCAATCAGGTTGGCTATGCCGTCAAGTACTTTCCTGCTGTTAATCTTAATCGTTACATCAATTCCTAACTTTGTAAACACCTCATCATAAATCTGTATGAGCTCCACCTCATTCAACAAAGAATTACTGCCCACCACATCGGCATCACATTGGTAAAACTCACGGTAGCGGCTGCGTTGCGGTCTGTCGGCGCGAAAAACAGGTTGTATCTGATAACGCTTGAATGGAAAGGTAATCTCATTCTGGTGCATTACAACGTAACGTGCAAAAGGAACAGTTAAATCATAGCGCAGACCTTTTTCAGAAATTTCGGGTATAAGTTGTTTCCAGTTATCGCCCTTAATTTTTTCGGGTGAAACCCCGTCTAAAAAATTGCCGCTATTAAGAATTTTAAAAAGCAGTTGGTCATTTTCCTCGCCGTATTTACCTGTAAGCGTTGACATCATCTCCATCGCAGGCGTTTCAATAGGCTGGTAGCCATATTTTTCAAATACGGTTCGTATCGTATTAAAAATGTAATTGCGCTTTGCCACCTGTTCGGGTGTGAAATCTCTTGTGCCTTTTGGTATTGAAGGTTTAACCGCCGCCATAGTTGGCAAAATTATAAATTAGATGAGTCAAAAATAAATAACTAAGATAATAAGTCTCCCTTAGGAGGGTTAGGTGTTTTTCTTCTAAAAAAGAAAGAAGCAATACACGATACCACTGCACCGATGATAACCGAGGTTCCGATTGCGCTAATAAATTGTGAAGCGGGTGACAGAAAATTGGCGTAACTTTCTATTCTCGTCTTTTTTTCTGCATCAGTGAAATGGTATTCCTCCATTTTATTATTGAGGGAGTACAATGCTCGCTTAACAAAATCAGGGTCAATAGTTTGAACGTATAAATAGGCATAACAGCCAAGAATAATTCCTGCTATGAAAGCAATTGTTGTGCCGCCGAAAAAAGCATCCTTATAAGACAGCCCGTTTTTTACCTCCCGTTTTTTTGCACGTATGCCCAATATCACCCCGATAATTAAAAAAAGTGAACTGCTTAAAACCGGTAAACCGCCTGCCAATGAAGCCCCGGGCATACCTGCATAATATTCGGCATATATACCGCCAATCATTAACACACCGGTAATTAAACCGTATTTCAGTTCTGTTTTCATAATAGCGGTGCAAAGGTAATGTCCTAAAGCTGATTGAAATAATGGGATATTGAATTTAACCTTTATTCAGGCATAATCCTATAAAAAATAAATGACTAAAAATTTGCATAACCGAAAAAAAGTATTCTATATTTGTAAAATCTATTAAAATGATAGATAATATAGAATATAACATAAACCTAAACCACCATGAAAACACAACGACTCACAAAATTTATTCTCTGTCTTTCAATTGTTATTCTTATAGCAGGAAAGTCAAGCGCACAGCTTACCGATTATAAATACTATCCCATAACAACTACTCCCGGTGAGAAAAAAGACAGCACACGCGGGCATGTTTGGGGATACGTTTTCGGCAGCGCCTATGCTAAAGTACATGCCGACTCTGTAAATAATGCAACAAGCGTGAAAACCACCCCTACTCAATATACAGGGGTTCCGCAGGGATTTGATGCGGTTTCAATCCAGCGTGTTTATTTAGGATATGATTATTTTTTTAATAATAAATTTTCTGCTCATATAATACTTTCACATGAGGAATTTTATGACGGAGGACCTACAGCCCTTACTAAGGATGATGTAGATAATGTTGGCAATAGAACTTTATATATTAAAATCTGCAATTTTGAGTGGGACAATATATTTAAGGGCTCAAACCTTACTGTTGGCGCTACAACAACACCCGGCTACCCTATAACGGAAGACCCTTTGTGGGGCTATCGTCCTCTTGAACGATCCACTATGGATATGAGAGGCATTGTAAGCTCCAGTGATGCGGGCGTTAACCTGGGCGGTAAATTTTGGAGTCAAAAAAGCATTGCGGGCAAGGAAAATGCCGTTATAGGATATAATATTATGGTGGGCAACAACACTAATGCACAACCCGATAATATAAGTCTTAATGCTACCGATGTTTCTAATTTTAAAAGGTTCTACGGCGACTTGTATGCCAGAGCGCTTGGCGATAAACTTATATTTGATATTTATTCGGATTATCACACAGTCACTCCCGGGCAGAACGATCTTGTGTGGAGGGGCATAGTTGGATATAAAGCCAGAAATTATAACCTGAGTGTCGAATACTATAATGAAAATTTGGGTAACCAGGCTGTTTATATACCAGGCAGCACCGTTGAACCTCTTGACACGGCAAATATATCCCGTTCAGGTTTTTCAGTGGAGGGCTCCTTGGTTCTTTCGAGAGACAAGCATACACATGACCCCGAATTTAGTCTCGTTGCGCGATATGATTTATATAATCCCGATGCTAATTTCAATGCTAACTACGTTTATGCCACTAATGAAGCAAATACTAATTATAATTATAGCGGCTCAAATGCCTATACGGAACAATTTTTCCTGTTTGCTTTGGATTACCAGCCCATTAATCAAATTCATATTATGCCTAATATATGGTATGACGGGTTCAATAATCGCTCTAACGGTGTAACAGGTCGCGTAGCGAGCGACTATGACCTTATGGCTCGTATAACTTTTTATTTCTTATTCTACAAATAAGTAAAACCTATCATTGAGAGCTTTTTGATACCACTGTAATACTTTTTGCAGGTATTAAAATTGGCTTTTTAAGATTGATAGTATGATAGTTTTTTTCATATACATTTGCTGCACTTTTTAAGTTAACCTGAAGCAAAACCACATGAGAAAAATTATTACACTAATCCTTTCAATTATTGTATTAACGGCAGGCAATGTATTTTCCCAAACAACTACTCCTCCTGCAAATGCTGCCGCACCGGTTGTTTACCCGAAAATAGTAGGGTATTTAAGCTTCATTCTGCCCCTTGTTACCATAAACAAAAATGAAACCACAAACGATTTCTCCGATTTTAAAAACGGGTTTGCCATTGGCTTTCCCGTCGGCATAAATGTTTTATACGGCGCTAAATTTGGTTTTAGCTATGAGATTACGCCAACCGTAGAGAGCGAAGATGGTGTTACTAAAACCAGTAAAATCTTATTTGACCCGGTCCAATGTTTAGATTTAAACATGGTTTTACTTTTATACCGCGCCTTGCTTTTGAAACTTCAGGGCGCTATGGTTTTACACCCGTTTTTAATGAAATTGTTAAACGCACTAAAGCGGCCAACTATTTTGCGGCGGTATCACTCCCTGCCAGGTTTGGCAATAGTGAATTGCCAACAATAGGCTGTAATTTGCAGATTGGATTAATTTTTAATTGAGACGTCCATTATATTCAAACTGAAACAAGACCGATAGTTGACAGCGCTAACTATTTTTTACTATTTTTGATTGATTTTATTGAAAATGGTATAAATATTGCAGTCAACGCGTGACAACCTGTTGGATGGGTAACTCCATAAAAAGACCAAATAGACCCAATAAAGAAATAATCACTGTTGGGTTATTTAGGGACAAACAGAAAACGGTTTTATTGAAAGCGTTATTTACTCTGCTTCTTTTCCTTACAGTTCCATGCCTGTCATTTTCACAAACTGCCGCGCAGGGCAAATGGCTGTCATTATCACAAGCAATACAAGCCACCCTGCAACATTTTCCCTCTTTATTTTATGATTTAGATAAAGTAAAAGCCGCCCAATATCAATTATCACAAGTAAGAGATAACAGGCTTCCTAATCTTATTTTAATGGACCAGGTGGATGAGGGTACTAACAATATAGTAAGCGGCGATTATTTTACGATGGGTATTATTCCATCTTTAAGCCAGGGAAAAGATAACCCCGGCAATAATACACTCGTTTCCGGTAATATTGGAATGGCTTATGGCAATTGGCAAATTTATGATTTTGGCGCCAATCGCGCACTGGCAAATGCGGCAAAATATAATATCACATCCTTACAATCGGGAATGAACCTTGATCAGCAAGACCTGGAACTGCAGGTAATAAAATATTATTTCCAGTTGCTGACGGATTACAATGTTGTATTGATTGAAAACAGCAATTTATTGAGAGTGACAAGTATAAAAAATTCAATCTCAGCCTTAGTAAAAAGTGGGATTAAGCCCGGTGTGGATACCTCGGTTGCTAATGCAGAACTTTCAAAAGCGAGGTTAACTCTTTTAGATGCAAGGGAGAAATATCAATTATCCCAATTCAACTTGAAATATCTGACGGGAATGGATACGTCATTAATTATTCCCGATACAACGTTGTTTCAAAAAGTTAATACGGGTTTACAGGCGGTGGGTATAACGGTTGATACCACTATTAATACCAATCATCCGTTGATACAATACTACTCAAATCTTTATAATCTGAATCTTAGCCAGACGGTTGCTTTTAAACGGCAGTTCTATCCCCGGCTTTTTATTACCGGAGCTGCCTGGACAAGAGGCTCAAGCATTACCAGCGACGGTATTTATCAAAGCGATTTCACCACAGGATTCTCACCGGTATATTCTAACTATCTTTTTGCACTTACAATTTCATACAACATATTTGATATTAAAAGAACAAGCGACAGGTTGCAGGAGCAGAAAATGCTTACCGATGCCTCGTACCAGCAATACCGGTTGCAAAGAACCGTTTTAGGCACCTTGCAAAGCGATGCCGACGTGGAAGTGCAAACCAATTTAGATGAACTTAAAGAAATACCCTATCAATTAGAAGCTGCCGGCAAAGCTTATTTGCAGCAAATTGCTTTATATAATTCAGGATTGAGCAATATAATTGATGTTGACAATACGCTTTATATTCTTAACCGTGCAGAGAATGATAAAGCAACTGCAATTGACAGTGCCTGGATGGCTATTTTGGATAAAGCATACGCTACTAATAAACTTGATAACCTGATAAAAGTTTTCTGATGTCACTTGTTTCCGGCGCACTAAAAAGACCTATTACCGTATTGGTTATTACTATCGGGTTAGTAATTTTTTCCATAATTGCTATAACGAATATTCCCATAGATATTTTCCCGAAACTAAACCTGCCTACCATATATGTTATCGAATCGTATGGAGGTATGTCTGCCCAGCAGATGGAAGGTTTTTTTTCCACCCGAATGCAAGACCAGTTCCTGTATGTTACAGGCATAAGGGATATTGAAAGTAAAAACATACAGGGACTCACCCTCATAAAACTTGTTTTTTATGAAAATACCAACATGGCTGAAGCTTCGGCTGAAGTGGCTTTGCAGGTAAACAGGGCAATGAAGTTTTTTCCTCCGAGTGCATTACCGCCGCAGGTAATAAGATACGATGCGTCTTCATTGCCGGTTGGAGAATTGGTGTTTAGCAGCAAAACAAAAAACCTGAAAGAAATTTACGATTTAGCGGCGACAAGAATAAGACCCATGTTTGCCAAGGTACCGGGCTTATCAGCCCCGCCGCCTTTTGGCGGGAATTCGCGTACAGTGGTAATAAACCTTGACCCTGATAAGTTGCGAAGCTTCAATCTTACACCCGACCAGGTTGTAGAATCCATAGCTAAAGATAATGTTATGACGCCTTCAGGAAATATAAGGATTAATAATACTATGTTCTTAACTTCGGTTAATTCATTGGAAAACAAGGTCACGGATTTTCAGGACATTCCTATAATTACCGATGGGCAACAGGCAGTTTATGTAAGAGATATAGGAACCGTTACTGATGCCGCAGATATAACGGTTGATTATGCTCTGGTAAATGGCAAGCGTTCTATTTACATGCCGATAGTAAAGACGGCTGAAGCCTCTACCTGGGATGTAGTACAAAACCTGAAAGCAAGAATACCTGAAATGCAAAGCTTATTGCCCGACGATGTGCAAATAAGTTATGAATTTGACCAGTCGGTATTTGTGATGAATGCTGTTAAAAGTTTGATGATAGAAGGCATATTAGGCGCTTTGCTTACAGGGTTGATGGTGCTGATATTTTTACGTGATTTCAGAAGCACCATAATTGTAGTAATCACTATACCTATATCTATTATTGTAAGTGTGTTGTTTTTGACCTTGAGCGGGCAGACAATCAATATTATGACTTTAAGCGGTTTAGCCCTTGCAATTGGTATTCTGGTTGACCAGGCAACCGTAACTATTGAAAACATACACCAGCATATTGAAATGCGAAAGCCGTTAAGACGCGCTATATACGATGCCTGTGAAGAAATATCGTTTCCGTTATTATTGATTTTGCTTTGTGTTTTAGCTGTGTTTGCCCCGTCATTTGTTATGCATGGCGTACCCAAAGCTATGTTTTTGCCCTTGTCGCTTGCAATCGGATTTGCTATGATTGTATCATACCTGTTGGCCCAAACTCTGGTTCCGGTTATTTCTAATTGGTTCTTGAAAAAAGAAAAGTATATTTATAAGCATGGTGAGCCTCATGCTCATGCAGCCCAGGCATTGGATAAAAAAGAAGAAAAGCAGATAGAAAAGCATTTAAAGATGGAGGAAAAAGAACCTGAGAAGAATGATTTTTTTGAGAGAATAAAACTCAGGTATCGAATTGTGTTGCGAAAAATGATGAGGCGAAGAAAGACAATAGTTATATCTTATTTCATAGTTGCGTTTACGGGAGCCGCACTGTGTTTTATATTTATAGGCAAGGATTTAATGCCGCATTTAAATGGCGGACAGTTTCAATTACGCATTAAATTACCTGATGGCACCAGGCTGGAAAGAACAGAAGCTGCTACACATAGGGTATTTAATATTATTGATAGTACCGTAAACGGGCATATTGCTATTACATCGGCTTATATTGGCATTGTGCCCAGCAGCTATGGCACAAGCAATTTATATGTGTTTAACGAGCGGCACGCATGAGGCGGTGTTGCAGGTAAATTTAGATAAAGATTATCATGTGGATATTGACGAGCTAAAAGATACACTACGGCATAAGATAACAGCTGCCATTCCTAATCTTTCCCTCTCATTCGAGCCCATTGATCTTACTGAAAAAATTATGAGCCAGGGCGCTGCAACCCCTATTGAAATAAGGGTAGCCGGTAAGAACATGAATGACATTGAAAAATATGCATTTCTTATAAGAAATAAGATGCGGCAAATTCCTTATTTACGCGATGTGAATATTGCCCAGCCATTAAAATATCCCACTATCACAATTACACTGGATAGATTTAAAATAGCTTCAATGGGATTAAATGTTGAGCAGGTTGCCCGCTCTGTTACAGACGCCACTTCATCAAGCCGGTTTACGGAGAAAAACCTCTGGCTTGATCCCAAAGTAGCATATACCTACCAGGTGCAGGTGGAAATTCCCACCTACATTATGACTGATATGAATGATTTAAAGGAAATACCCTTATTACAAGGGCGGGATAGACCAATACTAAGTGATGTTGCTGATTTTAAAATTGATTCATTGCCGGGAGAATATGATCGCGAAGGACCGCGGCGGTATGTTACAATTAATGCCAATATTTATAAAAAAGACCTTGCAACGGCAACAAAAGCTGTGGAAAAAACAATTAATTCCGTTGGAACATTACCCAAAGGCACTATAACAGAAATTAAAGGAACATCGGGTTTGTTATTAGATACATTCAGTTCTTTACAAAACGGATTAACTATTGCAATACTGGTTATTTTTTTATTACTGGCGGCTAATTATGAATCATTTAAACTTTCTATAGCTGTTCTTACAACTATTCCTGCAGTTATTATGGGGTCTTTATTATTATTAATTATGACAGGTTCTACCCTAAACCTTCAATCTTATATGGGAATGATTATGTCAACAGGCGTTTCTGTAGCCAATGCCATTCTTATTGTTACCAATGCCGAGCGATTACGATTTGAATATAAAAATCCGCTTAGAGCTGCCATCAATAGCGGCGCTATACGGTTGCGCCCCATATTGATGACAAGTTTGGCTATGATAGCCGGTATGATACCCATGGCTTCAGGTTTAGGCGAAGCCGGCGACCAGACTGCACCACTGGGGCGTGCTGTTATAGGAGGGCTTTTATTTTCTACTATATCGGCTTTATTTATTTTGCCTTTGGCTTACGAATTGATACAACATAAAGCCGGTTATAAACCCGTATCATTAATACCGGAAGAAAACCAATAACTATGCGTCAATCTATAATCATCTTTCTACTTTTTGTTTTAGCAGCTTGTCACCACGCCCCTGTGCCCGTGCATTCCGCTAAAAATATCGAGAAATACCAGTTTACCGAAATACGACAGGGAAATGTAGGCGCCTTATTACAATTACCGGCTGTTTTGTACCCTTACTATCGTGTAGATATGTACCCAAAAGTTAATGGCTTTGTTAAGGAGTTATATGTAGACCGTGGCAGTATTGTTCACCAGGGACAAACTCTTGTTGTTCTTGAAGCGCCCGAAATTAACCAGATGTATTTTTCCTCCCAATCAAAATACCTGCAGGCAAAAGCGCTTTATATTACAAGTAAAGATAGTTATGACAGATTGCTATCAACCAGCTCAGTGCCCGGCACGGTTGCTGCCAATGACCTTGAACTTGCCAAATCAAAAATGGTTATTGACAGTGAAAATGTGGATGCGGATTATGCTGATTTGAAAGCACAGGAAACAGAGATGGGTTATTTAACTATTACTGCGCCTTTTAACGGTGTGATAACTGAACGTAACATATCGCTTGGAACATTGGTTGGTCCAACTACCAAGATTGAAAATACCATGCCCCTGCTGATTTTAGAAGAATGGGATAAATTAAGACTTACAGTAAATATTCCCGAAGCGTATTGTGATTTGATAGATAACAAAACACCTGTAACATTTACTCTTGATGCACTCCCGGGTCAAACATTTAATGCGTCAATTTCACGCTCTTCAGAAGCGTTGGATATGAAGTTCAGATCGGAGGCGGTTGAAATAGATGTTGTAAACGATAAAGGATTAATTAAGCCGGGCATGTATGCCGAAGTGACTATTCCTTTGCAACGGAAAAATGCGCCTTTAATAGTTTCCACTGGAGCTATCGTAAAATCTACCGAACGGCAATATGTAATTACTGTGACTAATGGCACTACTCATTATGTAGATATTAAAGAAGGTAATTCTAATAATGATTCCACGGAAATATATGGCTCCCTCCAGGCAGGAGATTCCGTTATCACCAATGCTAACGATGAAATAAAGGAAGGGATAAAAGTAAATTGACTATTGTATAAACAAAAAGTTTATACCAATTCAGCTGATGCCTATCCTTATACGCCGTTTTTTCCTAAAAGAATGGGATTTCCCCTCTAAACAATGACATTTGTCATATATTTCAATGTTATGTATTTAACATAAACGTAACATTGGGTTAAACTACCCATAACATAAGAGAAGTTACTTTGCGCCGTCTTTAGAAACTTAACCACTCTTTAAATAAACAAAAACCAAACCCATGAAAACACAACGACTTACAAAATTTATTCTCGGTCTTGCATTCACTATTTTTATAGTAGGCAAGGCAAGCGCACAATTTAATGATTTTCATAACTATCCCTACACCACTACTCCAAGTGAGAAAAAAGACAGCACAAGGGGGCATGTTTGGGGATATACCTTCGGCAGTGCATACGATAAAATGCATGCTGATTCTATAAATCCCAGCGGGAAAAGTGCAACTAACGCTTCCAGTCCTTTACCCGGCGTAAAAACGGGCGCTACTCAGTATTCAGGCGTTCCGACGAATTTTACTGCAGTATCTTTTCAACGTATATATTTGGGCTACGATTATTTTTTCAATAATAAATTCTCTATTCACATGGTGCTAGCCCATGAGGAATTATATGATGCCAATATAAGCAAAGACGACATTGACAATGCTAACAACAGAACTGTCTTCATAAAATATTGCAATTTTGAGTGGGATAATATATTCAAGGGTTCTAATCTTATTGTGGGCGCTACAGTAACTCCGGGCTTCCCTATAACAGAAGAGCCTTTCTGGGGGTATCGTTCTTTGGAAAGAACCATAATGGATATGAGAGGTATTGTAAGCTCTAACGATGTTGGTGTTAATTTGGGGGGTAAATTCTGGAGTGACAAAGATGCCTCAGGCAAGGAAAAAGCTTGCATCGGTTATAATATTATGTATGGTAATGGTACTAATGCAGTTCCTGATAATATAAATCTTTCAAGCGTTACTGGCGATTTTCATAGATTTTATGGAGACTTATATGGAAGGTTTATGGGTGATAAAATTTTGATTGACCTTTATTCAGATTATCACGTTGTAGATCCTAATCAGAATGATTTGGTATGGAGAGGTTTAATAGGATATAAAGTAAAAAATTTCGACTTAAGTTTTGAATATTTCCAGGAAAGTATGAGCAAACAGGACTTTATAACAAAAGGACCTGATTATTCAGGCACAGGTACCGACTCACTTTCAAGGACACAATCAGGCATCTCAATAGAAGGCGCATATACATTCCTTAGAGATAAACACACCCACGACCCTAAGTTAGGCGTAGTAGCCAGGTATGATATGTACAATCCTGATGATAATTTTAATGCAAGTGATACCTATAAAAGTTCATCATTTCCATATACCGAGCAGTTTATGATGCTTGCTTTAGATTATACGCCCATTAAGCAAATTCATATTATGCCTAATATCTGGTATGATGGGTTCAGTAATGCCACTACCGGTGCAGTGGATCGTAATGCCAGTGACTATGACTTTGTGGCTCGCATAACCTTCTACTTCCTGTTCTACAAAAATTAAACAAAACCAAAAAACTAAAAATACTACTTATGAAAACCACTTTAAAACTTACAGGCATACTTGCAGTTGTTGCTGCTGTGTGTTTGTTCAGCGCCTTCAAACTGAAGAATACCGGCAATGCGCCGGTAACTAAGGCGACAACTGCCTCTGTTAATGATGATAATGAGTTGTTGGGTGCAGGAGCTACTTTTCCTTATCCGTTTTACTCTAAGTTGTTTGATGAGTATAATAAGGCAACTGGTGTTAAAGTTAATTATCAATCCATTGGTTCAGGCGGTGGAATACAACAGTTAATCAGCAAAACCGTTGATTTCGGCGCTTCTGATGCTTTCCTGAATGATGAAAAATTAAAAGCTATGCCTTCTCCCGTAGTTCACGTTGCAACCTGTATGGGTGCTATTGTTATAAGTTATAACATTCCGGGCAATCCGGTAATTAGGTTTACACCTGATATAGTAGCAGGCATTTTCTTAGGAACAATTACAAAATGGGATGATGCAGCAATTAAGAAAGCTAATCCGGGAGTAACTATTCCAAGTCTTTCAATTATTGTAGCTCATCGTTCAGATGGCAGCGGCACAACAGCAGGTTTTACCGACTATCTTGATAAAATCAGTCCTGATTGGCATACTAAGGTTGGTAAAGGTACATCGGTAAACTGGCCTGTAGGTGTTGGAGGAAAAGGCAATGAAGGTGTTGCCGGGCTTATCCATTCAACTCCGGGTAGCGTGGGGTATGTAGAACTTATTTATGCTATTCAGAATAAGATGACTTATGGTGCATTGCAGAACAAATCAGGTAAATTTATTGCTGCATCGCTTGAATCAACAGCAGCTGCCGGAAATATAAAATTACCTGCCGACCTTCGCATTTCTATTACTAACACAGTTGCACCCGATGGTTACCCGATTTGCAGTTTTACTTATTTACTTCTCTATAAGGATATGTCGACTAATATCGCTAATGCAAACAGGGCAAAAAATGTTGCCAAGCTTGCATGGTGGGTGACACACGACGGGCAAAAATTTGCTGCACCCCTTGATTATGCTCCATGCCGGATGCCGCAGTTAAGTTGGATGAAGCAGCCATTAAAAGCCTTACCTTCAAAGGTAAGCCGGTAATGTAAATAAATTTCATGTGGTGTGAAATTTTACAGAGGCATCCATGTGTTGCATAGACCATGGATGTCTCTTGTTTTATATAAGTAGTATCAAAAAATAAATAAGAATAGCTTAACAGATAAATATTTGGCATTTTTTATTGTTAAACATACCTTTACGCCCCTATTAAGAAAATGAGCGAAAAATCAACTACAATTAAAAAAAGCGGTCAAACCTCTGAAGGGGCTTTTTTAAAGGTTCTTGCGGGGGCAGTTTATCTTATCATTGCATTATTAATCGGCATTTTTATTACGCTGGTATGGAAATCATGGCCGTCTCTAAGACAATTTGGTTTTCATTTTATTACCGGCACTACCTGGGACCCGGTTTCAGGTAAATTTGGTGGGTTAGCATTTCTTGTAGGCACAATCATTACAACGGTTTTAGCATTGCTTATTTCCTTTCCGTTTTCTATGGCAATAGCCATCTTTTTAGGTGAGTATTATAAAACGGGATGGATGTCTGATATTTTTAAAAATATTGTAGAATTACTGGCAGGTATTCCTTCGGTTATTTATGGATTCACCGCTATTTTTTTCCTGGTTCCCTTAGTACAAAATTTTGAGATAAAATATGGCATAACTCCATATGGGGTGAGTGTGATAACGGCTGCAATAGTGCTTGCAATTATGATCATTCCATATTCCGCTTCAGTGGCGCGTGAGGTTATTTCACTTACGCCCCGCGATTTAAAAGAAGCGTCATATTCTTTGGGTGCTACGGAATATGAAACTATAAGAAGGGTTATTATTCCTTATACCCGTTCGGGAATTGCCGCGGGTACTTTACTCGCATTCGGCCGTGCAATAGGTGAGACTATGGCGGTTACAATGGTTATCGGCAATACGAATGCTCTTCCAAGTAATTTTACCTCCTTCTTTTTTGCACCATCCAATACTATGGCAAGTGTAATAGCCAATGAATTTACGGAGGCAACAACAGATATCTATTTATCCGCCCTTATTGAAATAGGATTATTACTATTTATTGTAACTCTTATTTTTAATCTTTTAGGACGATTAGTAATAAAAAGAATGGGGGGTAATGTATGAGCCAGGCATCTATTCAATATCGTTTATTTAAGAATATCTTTTTTAAGAGCATGGTATTCTTAATATCATCTCTTTGCGCTGTACCTTTAATATTGGTTCTTTATTTTATTACCAGGAAAGGAATTTCATCTCTTAGTTGGGCATTTCTTACCCATTTGCCTAAGCCTGTTGGTGAAACAGGAGGGGGAATTATTAATGGCATTACTGGCACACTTATAATAATTATTATAGCCTCAATAATTGCAGTGCCTATCGGTATTTTTGGCGGTGTCTATCTTGCCGAAAATAAAAAGTCGCGCATAGCCGGTATTGCCCGCACATGTGTTGAAGTTTTACAGGGAGTGCCTTCTATTGTTATTGGTATTATTGCATACCTGTGGGTAGTTAAGCCAATAGGGCAATTTTCAGCGTTATCGGGCAGCGTTGCACTGGCTATAATGATGTTGCCGGTAATTGTACGCACCACGGAGGAAACAATAAGCCTTATTCCTTTTTCACTTAAAGAAGCTGGATTGGCATTAGGAGTGCCTTACCATAAGGTGTTATTAAAAGTAGTTATTCCTTCAGGTTTAAGTGGTATTGTAACCGGTATTACAATTTCTCTTGCCCGCATAGCAGGCGAAACAGCGCCATTGTTATTCACTTCATTTGGAAACCCGTTTCAGAATTTTAATGTTTTGAGGCCAATGAGTTCCCTGCCACAAATGATATTTAATTATGCTACCAGTCCTTATGATGATTGGCACGACCAGGCATGGGGGGCTTCGTTTGTTCTGTTAGTTATGATTTTATTGATAAATATTCTCACTAAGCTTGCTATAAGACGATGGAAGGTACAATTTTAAAAGTTCGAAACTTTAATGCCTATTACGGGACAAATCATGCTATTAAAAACATTAATGTAGATTTTCCGCGTAAAAAAGTAGTGGCATTAATGGGTCCCTCAGGATGTGGTAAAACCACGTTCCTGCGCTGCATAAACAGGCTGCATGAGCTTAATATAGGCGCTTATGCAGAAGGAGAAATGCTGCTTAATGGGGAGGACATCTATAAATTAAAACTTATTGATTTACGCCGCAAAGTGGGTATGGTGTTTCAACGCCCTAACCCCTTCCCTACCATGAGTATTTATGAAAATGTGCTTGCCGGCTATCAATTGAATGGAATAAGGCTCAACAAGAACCAGAGACAGGGAATAGTAGAAGAATCATTAACTAAAGCCGCTTTATGGGGTGAGGTTAAAGACAGCCTGCATAAACGCGGTACGTTCCTCTCCGGCGGGCAGCAACAGCGCCTTTGCATAGCCCGTGCCATTGCCATGAAGCCAGAGGTGATATTGCTTGATGAGCCCACCTCTGCACTCGACCCCATGTCAACCGCTAAAGTGGAGGAATTGATATTTGACTTGAAACAATCCTATACCATATTAATCGTTACACACAATATGCAGCAGGCGGGGCGCATTAGTGAGTTGACAGCTTTCTTCTATTTAGGTGAAATGATTGAATATGAGAAGACCGACGAATTATTTACTAATCCGAAGGATGAACGAACACAGAACTATATTACAGGCAGATTTGGTTAATATAAATTTGAAATTTAAAATTTCAAATTTAGAAAAGTAAAAACGGATATAAATAAACACTAAAAATAAATTTCAAAATTTAACTTTTCCAAATTCAGAAATTGATATGACCCACGCAGAACAAGAGCTTCAAAAACTTAAAAACGATATGCGCGAGATGATGGACCTCGTGCAAAACCAGATGCGAAAAGCAAAAGAGTCCATGCTTAATAATGATAAAGAGCTGGCACGCGAGATTATCTATTATGAAAAGAGAGTAAATGCTTTTGAATTAAAAATTGACCGTGATTGTGAAAATATTCTTGCCCTCTTTAACCCGGTAGCTGTTGATTTGCGCTTTGTTTTGGCAAATTTTAAAATAAATACGCATCTTGAGCGTATTGGCGATAATGCTGAAGGAATTGCAAAATATGTTACCGAACTAACAAGACCATTTGATGCCGAAGCAATAAATAAAATGCAGCTGACTGAAATGTTTGATACCAGCTATTCTATGCTGGCAGATGTTATTCAATCTTACGACGTAGAAGACTCAAAACTTGCCCGCCGTGTTTTTAAGAAAGACGACACACTTGATACCATAAACATGCACGCCCCGGTAAATGCCGTCGAGTTGATAAAAACCGCACCGGATAATGCACTGGAGAATTTATATCTTCTTTCAACTATTCGCAAATTAGAGCGTAACGGAGACCTTATCGAAAATGTTGCTGAAGAAATAATCTTTTATATAGAAGCAAAAGTGCTTAAACACCATAAGAAAAAATAAGAGAATGGTTGACAATTGACAGTGGTTGAGAGGTTTGGTAAACTATTAACTTTTAACCTTCTAATCTTCCAATTTTCCAATCTTCTAATTTATTTCTCTCCCTATTGGTTAAACGCCAAATACTTTATACCTTTGCCTTCCCAAATTTTTAAATAATACAATTAAATGGTCACCGACCCTATAGCAGATTATCTTACCCGTGTGCGTAATGCGCAATTGGCGGGGCATCGCATGGTTGAAATTCCGGCTTCCGGATTGAAAAAGCGTATTACGGAAATCCTGTACGAAAAAGGATATATCCTTAAATATAAATTTGATGATGTTGAAGGTAAACAAGGAGTTATAAAAATCGCTCTTAAATACGACCATGCCAGCAAAACACCGGCAATAAAAGAATTGGTGCGTATCAGCCGCCCCGGTTTGCGTAAATACAAACCGGCTGATGAACTGCCGCGTGTTATTAACGGGCTTGGTGTGGCAATAATTTCCACCTCGAAAGGAGTCATGACCGATAAAGAAGCCCGCGCTCAAAAAGTTGGCGGCGAAGTGCTTTGTTATATTTATTAATAGCTGAACCGATTATAGTTTATGTCAAGAATAGGAAATTTACCGCTTAATGTGCCAAAAGGAGTCACGGTAACTGTCGCTCATAACGAGGTGACGGTTAAGGGACCTAAGGGGCAGCTCAATCAGAAAATTGACCCTGATATGACGGTAGAGGTGAAAGACGGAGTGGTTACGGTTAAACGCCCGACCGAACAGAAGCGCCATAAAGCCATGCATGGTCTTTATCGTGCTCTTATTGCCAATATGGTAATGGGCGTTACAGATGGTTTTTCCAAGCAGCTTGAAATGGTGGGCGTTGGTTATCGTGCTACGGTCACAGGGCAGCAATTAGAATTAGCTGTGGGCTTTTCACACCCTGTTTTATTTGTACTGCCGAAAGAAATTAAAGTATCGGCGGAGCAATTAAAGGGGCAAAACCCAAAGATTACTTTGCAAAGCAGCGATAAACAGCTTTTAGGACAAATAGCAGCTAAGATTCGCGGGGTAAGACCACCTGAACCCTACAAGGGCAAGGGAATTAAATATGCAGAAGAAATACTTCGCCGCAAGGCAGGTAAAACTGCTGCTTCGGCTGCTGTTAAATAAATGTTGAGTAACTGACCGAGGCAAAATCCCCGGTTGAAAATAAAGGATATGCAATTAAAGAAATCATCACGCAGAGAAAAAATACGCTATCGTATTCGCAAGCGCATAACAGGCACGGCAGAACGCCCCCGTTTATCGGTGTTCAGAAGCAATACCTCTATTTATGCCCAGCTTATTGACGACGAATCGGGACATACGCTGGTGTCTTTGTCAAGTCGCCAATTAAAAGATGTGAAAGGTAAAAAAGTTGACCTTTCTAAAGAAGTAGGCGCTCAAATAGCCAAACAGGCAATTGACAAAGGTATTTCTGCTGTTGTTTTCGATAGAGGCGGTTACCTTTATCATGGCAGGGTGAAGGCTTTGGCTGATGGTGCGCGCCAAGGCGGATTAAAATTCTAACTATAAATTTTAAACTAATAAAATGTCGCAGGAAAATATTCAACGTGTAAAAGCAAGCGAGCTCGATCTTAAGGATAGGGTGGTTGCCATTAACCGTGTAGCTAAAGTTACAAAAGGTGGCAGAACCTTCAGCTTCTCTGCATTGGTGGTCGTAGGCGATGGAAATGGCATTGTAGGCGAAGGGCTTGGTAAGGCGCGCGAGGTGAATGAAGCTATTTCTAAAGGTATTGATGATGCCAAGAAGAACCTGGTGAAAGTTCGTATTCTTAAAGGCACTGTGCCGCATGAGCAGATTGCCAAGTTCCGCGCGTCAAAAGTATGGATTAAACCCGCATCGCATGGCACGGGTGTAATAGCCGGGGGCGCTATGCGCGCTGTGTTGGAGTCAGCAGGCATAACCGATGTATTGGCTAAATCGCTGGGTGCAACAAATCCTCATAACGTGGTAAAAGCAACCATTAAGGCGCTGGCGTCTGTTCGCGATGCTTATACCATATCGGGAACGCGCGGTATTAATATGAAAAGAGTATTTAACGGATAATCTTATGGCAAAAGTCAGGATAACACTCATTAAAAGCACTATTGACCGTTCTTTGAAACAAAAGAGGAATGTGGTAGCTCTTGGTATAAAGAAAATGAACACCCCAGTAGAGCATGAAGCAACTCCGCAAATACTGGGCATTGTTAATAAGGTAAAACATTTAGTTAAAGTAGAACACATCTGATATGAATCTCAGCAACCTTAAGCCCGCACACGGCTCAATAAAAAAGGAGAAGCGCATTGGCAGAGGTCAGGGCAGCGGTCATGGCGGCACCAGCACACGCGGTAATAAGGGCGCAAGCCAGCGCTCAGGTAATAAGCTAAGACGCGGTTTTGAAGGCGGACAAATGCCATTACAGCGCCGCTTACCAAAATTCGGGTTTAATAACTTTACCCGCGTTGAATATAATGTAATTAATTTAGACGACCTTGAGCATATAGTTGAGAAACACAAGCTTACAAAAATTGACCATGCCACCTTGCACTCAAAAGGACTGGTTCAGAAATATGACAAAGTTAAAATTTTAGGTCGCGGAGAATTGAAATCAAAGTTAGAACTGAATGTTCATGCCGTAAGTAAAAAAGCAAAAGAAGCCATTGAAAAAGCCGGTGGCACTGTTACGATAGTTAATTAAACCCCCGCTTATTTATCGTGATAACAAAGCCCTCCGTATGGGGCTTTTGTTTTTTATATTACAGCCATACGCCATTCGGCTGTTTATGCTTAACATGCCCCTGGCAATCATGTTTCGTATTGGCGCAGGAGGTTAACGTTACTGCCATGATACAAACCAGTAAAAGACGGATAATTAGTGGTTTCATTAAATACTATAACATATAAAAGCAGGAAATGTTGCGTTCAATGAAAGACTACAAAAGTCTTAAAGACTTTTGTAGTCTCGTTAGTTATTACCTGCTAACCATTATCTTCCTCGTTGCAGTTTCATTATCCGAAGTTATCGTCACAAAATATAATCCTGCATTGTTATTTAATGTAAAAGTAAATTGCGGCTTCCTGGGTTGAGATTCATAAATTAACTGTCCAAGCAGGTTGGTCACTTTTATCTCGTTCATATTTTGCGAACAAACAACATTAATATCTCCACTGGTGGGGTTAGGATAAATTGATAATTGTTCATTGTTAGCTGATAATTGTTTAATACCCGATACAGTGCCGGAAGCAGAGCTGCAGCCGTTTTCGGGATTTGTTACTACCACATAATAAGTGCCGCCCGCACCGTTGGTAATATAGGTTTGCCCGGTTGCGCCTGTAATAAGCGAATCATTATGGTACCATTGATTATTAGCCGCAGAGCTGGAGGTAAGCGTATCGCCACTTACGGTTATGGTTGGTTTAGCCGGTAATGTGCCCACAGTTACAACAGCATAAACCGTATCGGCACAGCCGCTGCCGCCGGTACCTATTAACATATATGTTGTATTTGCGGTTGGGTTGGCAGTTACGCTGCTTCCTGTTGTAGCGCTTAATCCGGTTGCCGGCGACCAACTATAAGTAGTGGCGCCTGTAGCCGATAGCGTTGCCGAATTTCCGCTACACACGGTGGCATTGTTTACGGTTACAGAATCTCTGCCTTTTGCCGGCACATTAACTGTATCATAAACAGTTGATTGCCCCGAACAGGAAAAATCGGATATAGTCGCTATGTAAACGCCGGGTGCAAGGTCAGTGGCGGTTGAATCTGTTTGTGCAGGTACGGTGTTCCATGAAAAAGAATACGGCGGTGTTCCGCCCACAGGGGTAACAGTAACCGAACCGCCCAATGAGCACGACGCTGCCGTTATAGCATTGTTATAGCTTGTGATAACGGCGTTACACGATGGCAGCGAAATCTGTAGGGCAGTGATAAAACCAACACCGGAAGCATAAAGAATATTATCATTGCCCAGCGACACACAATAAACGGTATCGGGCATGGCGAAAGAATTTACCTGGCTTAACGCACTGTTAAATTGTATAACACTTGTTTGTGAGCCGGCAAAAATATTATCACAATCACTTGACGAAAGTCCTCCCCAATGCATTAGGCTATCGTCAACAGCTACGTTAACAACAGCGCTGTCCTTCAATCCACCTGAGTTGGTACTCCATTTTTTGAGGGTATAGCTGTCGTAGGTATATAGCTCACTGTCGCTAACGGTCATCCCGTTAAAGCCGTTAGGGGCATAAGATGATTTATTATAATCTACACTTTCAACTTCCTGGAACCTGTAATTATCATTAACCATCCAAACATAAGGAGCCAAAGAAGGCATTGGCACTTTTACCATCACATTATTAAACTCACTTGGCGTGCCGTATACCGGTTGCGCCACTGCCAGGTAGCAATAGCCGTTGTTGTCAAGTGCCGCCCCCCACATGTCGTGATAGCCATCTGAAGCGTTCAACGAATTAACGGGTGTAAGTGTTACCAATGTGGTATCGAGGAAACACGATTGATTGGCGCAACAGGTGCCACCCGCCGCTATTACCGCTTCATGACTGCATTGGCTGAATTTAACACGGTACATTTCGTTCATATTAGCATTTCCCGCAAAATTGGCAGCAACACCTCCGGCTGAATTCAGCTTTACTACCTGCGCGCCATAGGTCGCATCATAGCCTTCAACAATATATACCGATTGCGAAATACGATCGGTCGCAAAGCCCCCATAAATAGTAGACGTATAAGGAAAACTTTCAGTATACGACCATAACAATGTGCCGTTGCTGTTATATTTAACCAGTTGCCACGGGCTGCTGCCGCCATAAGCATAACAATTACCATCATTGTCCCAATCCACATCATAGGCATCATTGGCTCCTGTAAAAGTTGGTGTTATGGTTAACGGGTCTATTAACAGGTCTTTGGTTTTGTCGTAACCACTTACATTAAACTGCACAGTGGTCCCATTCCATAAAAAGGAGTTGCCGATTATTTTATCCTGTTGCGTGGTAACAGGTATAATCTCGGTAAAGTCGCCGTAAGATGAGGTAATTTTTAGGTTGCCTTGCCCATCAACCTGCACACCTTTATTTAGCGGGTATTGTATTTTTATTTGTGACAAATCGGCGCCGGGGTGTACAATAAACGAATATTCATAACCCTGTTCACCATCAGGAAAATAAAATTCCATATCAATGCCGCGGTATAAATTATGATAGGTAAGTTTTTTATACGCCAGTGCTTTTATAGTTGAGTTTTTAGTGTTGCCGGATGTGTAATACCAGCTTACTTCATTTTCACCCGTAATTGTTGCCGATGAACCGGCGTTGCTGAATTCTACCTGGTGAAATTCCTCCACCGTTTTATATTGTAATTCTTTTTCCTCTTTTTCTTCGCCGCCTTTCTTATCTGCTGGGGCTTTCACCTGTTCCATTTCCTCTTCGGTGCGCTTTACGCTCACGTCTCTTTTTATTAAGATAGAATGATTAGTAAAATAATATTGCAAACCTCCCTGCCGCGCGCCGAATAAAATATCTTTTGGTGATGCCGAATTCTGCGAGGTGTATTGTCCCTTGTTTTCAATAAATACCTTTTGTTCAAAAGGGTTATTAGCGGTCCATTTTGCTGCGGGCTCGGAGTTACCTTCTTTCGAAGTTGATGCGGTTTGTCCGTGCAAATTCGCAATTGCTGCCATTGATAATGATAGGCATAAGAGTAGTTTTAGTTTCATAGTGGTTAAGTTTAATTTTTAAATATACAATTTATTCAAATCATAAATTATATTTTTTAGTAAAACACAAATAAATTAAATTATTAAAAATATATAAGTAGCTTATAATAAATAACATGTTTTTCAATCTCGACAAGGTTTTAAACTTCTTGTCCCAACTTTTCTCATCGCGTTTATTACTTAAATAATTTTGTGAGCAACATGGTGACTCACCCGCCCTACTCGTAGCTCAACGCCCCTCTCTTTAAAGAGAGGGGCACGTGGGAATGAGCGTTTTGGGGGTGAGTAACCAACGGTAATTAGATAATTGTTCTTTAAGCTATCGTATTAAAAGAAGCAATGTGAAACTAAGAAGAAACCATTTTTTAAAAAGAAACTTTAAAAAGTTCCTGACAAAATTTTACAATTTGTTGGATAACAATAAACTAAATATTGATTTGACAGGAACTTTTCTTGCGTTTTATTTTCGCTTTTTCTTAAACAGGGGTTATTATAATATATTTACAACATGACGCGCATCGGTTTGCTTTCAGATACTCATGGATATTTAGACCCTAAAGTGTTTCACTATTTTAAAAGTTGTGATGAAATATGGCACGCCGGAGATTTTGGCGGAGGTGTTGCAGACGAGCTTGAAAAGTTTAAACCTCTGCGTGGTGTATTCGGCAATATAGATGGACAAGGTATCAGGAACCGTTTTCCCGAAGTGTTGCGGTTTAAATGTGAAGATGTGGATGTACTTATAAAACACATCGGCGGCTACCCGGGGCATTACGACCAGTCAATAAAAAATGAGATAGAAAGCAACCCGCCAAAATTATTTATAAGCGGTCATTCTCATATTTTAAAGGTGATTCGTGATAAAAAACACAATAATCTATTACATATCAATCCCGGCGCTGCAGGCAATAGCGGGTTTCACAAGGTGCGCACCATTGTTCGCTTTGTTATTGATAAAAGTGAAATAAAAGATTTGGAAGTGATTGAATTGGGAAATAAAAGCACTTGAAAAAACTTCAACCTCAAGTCCCCTTTAGGGGATTTAGGGGTGATAATGTTGAATTAAGATAAGTGGTAATAGTCTTAACAATACCCGGTCCTTCATATATAAGCCCTGTGTATAGCTGCACAAGGTCGGCGCCGGCATCAAGCATTTTCTTAGCGTCTTCACCGGTTGCTATTCCTCCCACGCCAATAATCACAAATTGCTTTTGCGATTTCTCGGAAATGTGTTTTATTAATTCCAGAGATTTATTAAATATGGGCTTTCCGCTTAAACCGCCTTCGCCACACCTTTCAACTTCCTGTTGCGGTGTTGTAAGGTTGCTGCGTTCAATAGTTGTATTAACGGCAATAACCCCCGCGATTTTTGTCTCTTTTACGATAGAGATAATATCATCAATGTGCTCTAAACTTAAATCAGGAGCTATTTTCAGTAAGATGGGTTTGGGCTTTTCATTTTGCAGATTCAATTCCTGCAAGCGGTTTAATAGGTGTAGTAATGGTTCTCTTTCCTGCAAGTCGCGCAAGCCCGGTGTGTTTGGCGAGCTTACGTTTACAACAAAATAATCTACCACATCAAACAATATCTTAAAACATATTTCATAATCTTTAACGGCTTCTTCGTTAGGTGTTGCTTTATTTTTACCAATGTTGCCGCCGATAATAATATTTTTGTTCTTTAAATGTCTTAAACGGTAAGCCACCACATCAACACCATCATTGTTAAAACCCATGCGGTTAATAAGGGCATTATCGGCAGGAAGGCGAAACAGGCGGGGCTTTGCATTACCCGGCTGAGGCATAGGAGTTAGTGTCCCAATTTCTATAAAGCCAAAACCAAGCGATGTCATTTCTTCAATGTAGGTGCCGTTCTTGTCGAAACCAGCCGCTAAACCTATAGGGTTTTTAAAAGATAAACCCATTATAGTTTTCTGAAGTGAACTATACGACGTATTAAATGTTTGATGTATGAAATATTTTACTCCCGGTATTTTTAAAGCCAGTTTAAACAGCCACATCGTAAGGTGATGGGCATACTCAGGGTCGAGGCGGAAGAAAAAAGGCTTAAAAAAACGTTTATACACGGTGCAAAAATAGGAAGAATGATTTTTCTCTTTACTTTTAAATATGAATTCGTCAATTCCATTAGCTGAACGTATTCGCCCGAGAACACTTGATGACTTTATAGGACAGGAGCATTTAGTGGGCGAAGGGAAGGTTTTGAGAGGCATAGTTGAGAAGAAGCACCTGCCCTCTATGATTTTCTGGGGGCCTCCGGGAGTGGGTAAAACCACGTTAGCCCATATTCTTGCCAGTGAGATGCATTTGCCATTTTATACCTTAAGCGCCATAAGTGCGGGCGTTAAAGATGTGCGTGATGTGATTGCGGGGGCTACGAAGGATGGGAAAGCCATTTTGTTTATAGATGAAATTCACCGTTTTAATAAATCGCAGCAGGATTCATTGTTGGGTGCGGTTGAGAAAGGTATTATAACGCTTATAGGCGCTACAACAGAAAACCCGTCGTTTGAAGTTATATCGCCATTGCTGTCGCGTTGCCAGGTTTATATATTAGAACCATTCGGTAAAAAGGAACTGCTTGCCTTGCTTGACCGTGCTTTACACCATGATGAAATTTTAAAAACAAAAAATATTAATGTTGCCGAAAATGAAGCGTTATTGCGACTTTCAGGCGGCGATGGCAGAAAGCTTCTAAACCTGCTTGAGCTTGTAGTTGATTCATCCAAATCGGATACTATAACTATTACTGATGATTTGGTGATGAAAATCGCCCAGCAGAAATTGGCGTTGTACGATAAAAAAGGCGAACAGCATTACGATATTATTTCCGCCTTTATAAAATCTATGCGAGGCAGCGACCCTAATGCTGCCGTATATTGGCTGGCGCGTATGATTGAAGGAGGGGAAGACCCCAAGTTTATTGCACGCCGTATGTTGATTTTAGCGAGTGAAGATATCGGTAATGCTAATCCCACTGCATTGGTGCTTGCTAATAGTTGTTTCCAGGCAATTGATGTTATCGGTTATCCTGAATGCCAGCTCATATTGTCGCAAACGGCTATTTATTTGGCAACTTCACCAAAAAGCAATGCCGCCACCACAGCCATCGGTGCGGCAATGAGTGAAGTGCGTAATTCAGGTGATTTACCCGTGCCCCTGCATTTACGCAATGCCCCAACAAAACTGATGAAAGATTTAGGGTATCATAAAGATTATAAATACGCTCACTCATTTGAAAACAATTTTGCCGATATAGAATTTCTACCTGAAAAAATAAGCGGCTCAAAATTTTATGAGCCGGGTAATAATGCCCGTGAAAGAGAGTTGCGTGAATATCTTAAAAAGCTATGGAAAGATAAATATGGCTATTAATTACACAGAAACTTTTTAATTTGCGCCATATATGCAAATAAAATTCTGTGGTGCGGCAAAAACGGTTACCGGTAGTTCGCATCTTCTTATTCTTAACGATGGGTTTAAGATTCTTTTAGATTGTGGCTTATTCCAGGGCAGAGATGTTTTAGACCATGGCACTAATGTAAACGAGGTCTTCTTATTCAATCCCAAAGAGATCAATTGCATGATTTTATCTCATGCTCACATCGACCACAGCGGTCGAATTCCCAAATTGGTTCATGATGGATTTCAGGGTAAAATTTATTGCACCCCTGCCACGGCAGACCTTTCGAAAATAATGCTGCTCGATAGTGCACACATCCAGGAAAATGATGCCAAATTCCTTTCCAAAAAGAACCGCCAAAAAGGATTGCCTGAAGAAGAAGCGCTTTATTCACCGGATGATGTGTTGGATGCTTTGCAATTATTTACTATAGTTAATTATGAGAAGGAATTTTCCATTCGCAAAGATGTATCATTTTTACTTCGTGATAATGGACATTTAATAGGAAGCGGTAGTGTCAATTTGAAGATAATAGAAGGCAATAACATTATTGCACTTGGCTTTACGGGCGATATAGGACGACCTAACCGCCCGATTTTGAAAGACCCTATTCCAATGCCTTCATGCGACTATCTTATTACTGAAAGCACTTATGGCGGACGATTGCATGAAGCATTCCCGGATGATAAAGAGCATTTGCTGAATGTGATAAAAAACACCTGCGAAGTGAAAAAGGGCAAAGTTATTATTCCTGCATTCAGCGTTGGGCGAACACAGGAAATAGTGTATATGCTCGATCAGTTAAATAAAGAAGGAAGATTAGCGCATATACCTGTTTATGTTGACAGCCCTCTGTCAACCAATGCAACGGAAATTTACAGGGAACATCCTGAATGTTTTGATGAAGAACTTCATAAATATATAATGACCACACCAAATCCTTTTGGATTTAATGATCTTACTTACATTACCGAAGTGGACGAATCGAAGAAGTTGAATGACTTGGCAACGCCGTGCATTATTATTAGTGCATCGGGCATGGCGGAGGCCGGGCGTATCGTGCATCACATTTTCAATCATATTGAAGACCCGAATTGCACCATTTTAATTGTGGGATACTGTGCTGAAAACACGCTGGGCGCGCATCTGCGTGATGGTGCAAAAAAGGTGCACATCTTCGGCGAGCACTTGCAGGTGAAAGCGCACGTTGAAGTGATGGATTCATTCAGCGCACACGGCGACCAAAAAGAAATGCTCTGGTTTTTAGACCCGCTTGACCGCAGCAAGCTGAAACAGATATTTATTGTCCACGGCGATAATGAGAACCAGGCTGCTTTTAAAGAGGCATTGGGGAAAAACAGGTTTAAAAATATTTCCATTCCGTCAAAGGGCGATGTGGTTGAAATTCATTAATCATATCAAATTAAATAAAGAATTTGCGCCCACGCTTCTTGAGGAAATAAGCCCTTCGCCATAAATTACGCCTATTTTTCTTCCAAACTCTCTTGAACGCGCTTTTAACCCGTCTAAAAATTCCGGTGATGTAAGATAGGTTTCGGGTTCTTTCGACGTGGGATTGTAAAATTGCGATTTGAAGGCAGCGATAGCTTTCATTTTTATATCAATATAACCGGTAATATCTATTACGAAGGAAGGATTTAAAAAAGTATCCTGGATATAGTGATAGACGTGCTTAGGTCGCCAGGGTTTCTGAATCTTTTCATCATCCATGGTTTCGATATGTAAAAGCCCGGAAAGAAAAGCGGCATCTTTAACCAAATCCGACGCCTTTCTGTGGTCGGGGTGACGGTCTCCAATGGCATTTGCCAAAACAATTTCCGGCTGATATTTTCTGACAGCTTTTATCACCTGCATTTGCGACGCTTCGTCATTGGTAACAAATCCATCCCTTAAATTAAGCTGCTCGCGCACGTTAACGCCCAATATCTTTGCGGCGTCTTCCGCTTCCTTAGCGCGGATTTCAGCCGTGCCGCGTGTGCCGAGCTCCCCTTTGGTAATATCAACAATGCCCACGGTTTTGCCAAGTGCAATATGTTTGGCAATTGTTCCGCCGCACGACATTTCCACATCGTCAGGATGAGCGCCGAAAGCAAGTATATCGAGTTTCATGCTGCAAAAATGGGGAATAATTATGGAATTTAGGATATGGACATCGGATACGGGATTCGAGACACGGGACATGAGACGGGAACAAAGGTTAAGGGAGATAGTTTTTTAATAAGACATATTAAAAGTGGTTTTTAGCGAATTTTTATTAAAAGTCCTTTACAAATTCAATTCATATTTTGTTGTTTTTTAGTTATTTGCGGAGATTGTGTTAAGGACTTTTTGCACTTCTTATTTTTATTTTGACTTACCCCTCCCTCTCTATAAAAATAGAGAGAGGGCGTTCGCTTAGAGTGAATATCATATGGTTAATGATTTTAGCATTTTATTTCCAGTTCCAGCAAAGTACTCTGTTAAATTCTGCTCCTGACTTATTTTTTTTAGTTGGTTGGTTCTTAATCATTTATGATACATGAGTCAGGAGCAAAATGAAATTGAATCGAAAGTTTTTGACTCACCCCATCCCTCTCTCCGCGAAAAGCGCAGAGAGGGCGTACGGTCAGAATGTAAAAGATGAATAGTAATAGAGGATATGCTTGTAGCACTTTTTTATTCCGCTCCGTTTTTCGGGTAGCATTTGCAGAGCCATATAGACCATTCATAGAACTGTTATTTTATTGCAGACAAAATTATGGCAGTAACAAATGCGGTTAAACAAGTTGGGACAAGAAGTTTATAATTTATTGAATGTCATAGTAGTTATAAGGGAAGTTTTGGTAAATTGTCTTGTCCTGAAATAGGTTTACACTAAATTTGGGACAAATGAAAACAGAAAAACAACTAAAAGAAGCAGTAATAACCGAATATTTATCGGGAGGAGTAACCTATCGGAAATTAGCCTTAAAATATGGAGTTCCCCGCCAAAGCGTTCATAACTGGGTAGCCAGCTACAAGGGCAAAAAAGTAACAGGGCGCTCGGCTGTTCAACAGGGGTTGCTTCAAGAGGTCAACCAATTGAAAGCACAGTTACAGGACTCACGTCTGGAAAATCAACTACTTAAAGCCATGATGAAAACGGCTAAAGAGGAGTTGGGCATTGACATTCGAAAAAAACCTGGAGCCAAGCAGTCATGAGCGTAGAACGAGGTGGAAAAAGAAGCTTGTCACACCTTTGTTCACTGCTTGGCTATTCGCGGCAAGCGTATTATAAACAGATGCACAACAGCAGCAAAGTGGCTCTTAAAGAGGAACTGATATTACAGCAGGTCATGTACATACGTAAGTATCAGAAGCGGTTGGGAGGGCGCAAACTGCTGCATAAACTTGAGGGGTTTATGCAGCAGCAAGCTATTGCCATGGGGCGAGATGTCTTTTTTAATTTGCTGCGCAGCAATGGTCTATTGGTGCGAAAAAGAAAGAGGAAAAAACCTCAAACCACCTTTTCACGTCACCCGTTTCGTAAGTATCCTAACCTGATAGAAGGTTTTGTTGCAGGAGCAGCTAATCAACTGTGGGTATGTGATATTACTTATATCTGCATGGAAAGTGCATTTAGTTATTTGAGCCTGATTACAGACGCTTACTCAAGAAAGATTGTAGGATTTTATTTATCTGCTGATGCAACAGCCAAGGGATGTATTCGTGCTCTTGAACAAGCCTTAGAAGCTAATCCCAACAGAACCGACTTAATCCATCACTCTGATCGTGGCTCGCAATACTGTAGCACAGAGTATGTTGAGTTATTAGAAAAGAACGGAGTTAAAATCAGTATGACTCAAAGTGGCGACCCGCTGGAAAATGCTTTAGCTGAACGGGTTAATGGTATTCTTAAAGAAGAGTTATTACAAACCTGCTTTGCCTGTTTTGACCAGGCACAACACGCTGTTGCCGTAGCTATTACTTTGTATAACCATCAAAGACCACATTCCAGTATAAATATGCTCACTCCATCTGAAGCACATACCTTATGTGGTCCACTTAAACGGCAATGGAAAAACTATTATCACTTGAAAAAACAAAAGGAGGTGGCTATGACTTAAAACTATGTTTACTATAATTGTAAACCTTATTCAGGATTTATTTACAATTGTAAACTTGTATCAGGATTTTTTGGGACAAACCGTAAACTTTTTTCAGGACGAGACAAATTGTAAATTTATTTCAGGCGATTTATTAAAACAGAAACGGCTGAAGTACAACTTCAGCCGAGGAGGGGCATTTACTTTAATGATTCCAAACTAAGCCTTCGGTATTAAATTCCATTTCTTTTAAACCATTATCGTAAAACTCAGCCTGAATAATTATTTTTTTTGCTTTCTTTAATTCTGTGATTAACGAAGAGGGTAGAAAAAGCATGGTTGTGCTATAATCAGAAGGCTCTCTACAATTACATGTTATAGGCTGTTCGTTGTCGAACCGAATTCTAATATTTTCCCCATTTACCACATCTGAATTAAATTGAGCCGGTTTAACTTCTAACATTATGTCGTTTTCGTTGTCTCTGTACCTTATTAATAGCCGTACCATTGAGCCACCATCGTAAGGTGGGGAAAAATACACCTCATCGTTCGCGTCAAGTTCAGCATAATAGTCAGTTTTAGAAGTCATTTTATCTACTTCCTGCGAATACTGCCAGGTGTTATTTGCAACTGCCTCGGCATCTTCTGGAATCTTCATCCCGCCCGATGAAAATGGTACCTGTTGAAGGCTGTCCAATGCGCGAGCAGCACTATCTGCTTCATTATTTGCTTGTGATTTGTTCGCCATGGAAGAATTATTATTTACACAAGCAGTGAATATAATAGCTATTGATACTAAGAAGAGTAGTTTTTTCATGTTTTTATTTTTTTGGTTTATCAATTAATTATAAGCTGTAACAATACCATCATCGCCGCAATAGAAACAGCTCGGAGAATAATCATCCCAGCAACATTGCCATTAATTGCCATAGCCGTAATTTGAAGGAGTGGAACTCTATGGTGCTCCTCTCTCACATCTAACCATATTTATTGACATGCTGATCCATATCTTGTTATTGGCAATTTTTTGACAATCTTCATCTGACCATTCAGGATGCTGCTTTTGGATGCGACCTGCCGGAGTTCTGTAATATGCCCTTTGAACGCTATCCTTTACTCTTTGAACTCTAACCTGATATGCTATCTCGTTTTGCAACCACTTTCCAATAAGCTGCATTTATACTATCATTTTTTATTTTTTGTAAATTATCCTTTAGACTTAAGTGCTGAGTAACGTTTTGTTTTGTGGGTTGTATAGTATTATTTGAATTTGAACTGTCAAAATAATATTTAGTTATTATTATAACAGTAGCTAATACGATTACTGTAATAATAATAGCTTTCTCCTGCGATGTTAGAGGGCGAGGATGAGAATTATTAATTTTCATGAGAGAAAATTGATATACAAATGTAATGAAATAATATAAAAGTGGTTAGTGCATAGTAGTGAGTGTCATAAACTTTTGACTTTTGAGTTTTAACTTTTAACCTTCTTTTCATTTACTGAAAATAATAAAATCATATTTATCATATTATAATTGTGTTATTTTCGTTGAATAGAAAAAATTATGGTAACTACTCACTAGACAAACTCAAACCTACCAAATTTGGCACAAATTTTGAAAATAGTAAACCACTTCAAAATATATATATGAAAAAATTATTCTGTTTTATGGCTGCACTATGCCTGCGGGGACAGGTGTTTGCACAAAAAGAAATACCGGCTGAATCGAAGATCGACGGCGTTACCGTTTACCTGCGGAGTGCGGAGATTGACCGCTCGGCAACGGCGCAACTGCCCGTTGGCACCAGCGACGTGGTGTTTACGGGGCTTACTACGCACATTGACGATAAAACCATACAGGTGAACGGCACGGGCGATTTTACGATTTTGGGCGTGGTTTACCGGCTGAATTATTTGCAAACACGGCAAAAGCAGGAAAAACAAAAATTGCTTGAAGACTCGTTGCAAACAATTAATGCCGACCTTTCTGCAAACTTGAATTCACAATCCACTTTAAACGGCATGGCTGATATGCTGAATGCCAATAAAACGGTTTCGGGCAACAACACCAGTTTAAGCCTTGATTTACTGAAATCAACTTTAGATTATTACCAGACAAAAATGCTGCAAATAAAAAATGAGGTGAGCGATTTGACGGTGAAGGAGAAAAAGATTAGCGACCATATAACGCAGTTGCAAAGCGAATTGGACGACCTCAATCAAAAAAACAATCAACCCACCGGAGAAATTGTAGTGCAGGTAGCTGCAAAACAAACCACATCTGCCTCTTTTTATATATCTTATATTGAAAATAACGCGGCGTGGTCGCCGGAATATGATGTAAGAGCGGATAATGTGAACAGCCCTGTACAACTATCTTACAAAGCCAATGTAAATCAAAACACGGGAGAAGACTGGAACAATGTGAAGCTGACCTTATCAACGGGCAACCCTTCGGTAAGCGCCACGGGACCGGTTTTGAAGCCATGGTATTTACAATTTTATGTGCCAAGACTGGTGGCGTTACGAAATGAAAAAATGATGGCTCCTGCGGCTAACCAGGCAAATTATGCCGGAGCAGCTAATGAAGATAAAGTTGCAAATGCAGCCACTACAGCCAACTATACAACGGTGGAGCAAAATCAACTCGCAGTTGAATTTGATATAAGCATTCCATATTCTATTCCCTCAGACGGTAAAAAACACACGGTTTCTGTTCAGGATTATACTCTACCGGCTACTTATGAATATTATGCTGCTCCAAAACTTGATCCTGATGCGTTTCTCAATGCTTATATAACTGATTGGGGCAAATTGAATTTATTATCGGGCAATGCCAATATTTTCTTTGAAGGCGCTTACGTCGGGCAATCGTATATTGATGCCAATAACACAAAAGACACACTCGCATTTTCATTAGGCAGGGATAAGAAGATAATTGTAAAGCGGGAGCAGGTGAAGGATTTTACCCGCACGCAATCTGTGGGCAATAAGATAAAGAAAACGTTTGCCTATGATATTTCGGTGAAGAATACAAAAGATATTCCGGTAATTATACGTATTGAAGATGTGTTACCCATTAGCCAGGATAAAGATATTGATGTGGAACTATTAGATGGCGGCGGCGCTCAGCCCGAAGTTGATACAGGGAAGATGAAATGGGTAATTAATCTTCAACCTAATGGCGACCAAAAGATACGCTGGAGTTTTTCCGTTCAATATCCGAAAGATAAAACTATTAGCGGGCTTTAATAATTAGTGACGGGAATTTTATAGCGTATTTTTGTATGCCGGTTAAATAATTTTATGAGGACAATTTTTAAAACGGGGGACAAAAAGGAATATACTATAACAGT
Organism: Chitinophagales bacterium; assembly: GCA_963770495.1. Lineage (GTDB taxonomy): Bacteria > Bacteroidota > Bacteroidia > Chitinophagales > CAVYQA01 > CAVYQA01. The sequence continues at coordinate 174,527 of CAVYQA010000007.1, forward strand.
AAGTGAAAAAGATATTGCTGAGTTTGAAACGGGTGTTGTGCACCGTTTTTATTCAACATTTGCCCTTGCGCGTGATGCCGAGTGGGCTTGCCGCCTGTTTGTGCTTGACATGAAAGAGAGTGATGAGGAGGGCATAGGCACATTTATTCATGTTGACCATCATTCTCCGGCATTGATTGGCACACAGGTTTTATTTGTTGCGGAGGTAAAATCTATTAAAGGAAACGAAATAATATGTTCCTTCAAAGCCACATTAGGCGGACGCTTGATTGCAACGGGTGAAACGGGGCAGAAGATTTTGAAAAAGGAAAGGTTACAACAACTTGCAAAGCAGGTAAAATAGGTATGGCAGAAAAACCACAACAGGAATTTGTTAATGTTAAGAATAAGAGGGCATCTTATGAATTTGAGTTTATTGACAAATTTATTGCAGGCATTCAATTAACGGGTACGGAAATAAAATCGGTGAGGCAGGGGAAAGTTAACCTGGGCGATGCGTTTTGTTATTTTAATAAAGGGGAGTTGTATGTGAAAAATCTGCATATTTCGGAATATGAAAAAGGCACCCACTATAACCATGACCCCATAAGAGAACGCAAACTGCTGATGCATAAGCGGGAATTAAAACGGCTTGAATCGAAAATTAAAGAAAGAGGATATACTATTGTTGTGATACGTTGTTTTACTACTGACAGGGGTTTTGCAAAACTTGAGATTGCTTTAGCGCGCGGCAAGAAAACGCATGACAAACGGGAGGCGATTAAGCAAAGAGATGTTGAGAGGGAAATGGGGAGACAGTTCTAATTTGAGAATTTGAGAATTGTTTCTAATTTTAGGCAATAATTCTATTCTATGATTCTATGTTCTTCCAATCCTTCAGAAGATTCGAATTATATTGTTGTACTTGCTCCATGGATTTCTATTATAATTGCAGTTGTTTTATGGTTTTTAAGTAGTGAAAGAGATAGGAAACAAGAAAGATTTAAAAAATATCTTGATAGGCGAATTGATACTTTGGAAGAAGCCATCAGGGTATTGTTCTTATTTGATGTGCCAGATCCTTTCCAAAAGACTCCTAATCTTGTAGAGCAAGTTGAGAGTGTGCGTAGTAAAATACAAATTTTCGGTACTGATGAGGAAGTTAAATTATTTGAAGAATTTATTAAGAAACTTGAACATAAGAATATAGAAGAATTAAGGACATTCATACCTCAATTACGAAGAAATATAGCAAATTCATACAGGCATGAATTGGGTTTACCTTTAAGATTTAAAACTGATTGAGGTTATAAATTAAGTTAATGGAAAGCAGAATAGCAACTTTTTAACCTTTTAACTATCCCCATTAACCTTGCCTTTGAGCAAGGGCACAAACTTAAAACTACCGAAGACCTCCTGCTTTAGTTCATCTTTGGAAATTTTAGTAACCCTCACCATTTGCTGCATTTTATCGCCGCCGACAGGAATTACCATCATACCGCCATTTCTCAACTGACCTAAAAGCTTCTGAGGTATTTCATTTGCGCCCGCAGTAACTAATATCTTATCAAACGGGGCAAATGTGGGCCAGCCCTCATAGCCATCGCCGTAATGCAGTTTTACGCGTATTAAAGCCGGGCGGATTTGCATCATCTCCTCGAAAAGAGCTCTTGTGCGGTCGAATAGCTTTTTTTGCCGCTCAATAGTAAATACCCGTGCGCCCATTTCAGCCAATATAGCAGCCTGGTAGCCGCTGCCGGTACCTATTTCAAGCACTTTATCGCTTTTTTTTATTTCTAATAATTGGGTTTGGTAGGCAACAGTATAGGGCTGGGAAATAGTTTGCCCCTCGCCGATTGGGAAAGCTGTGTCATCGTAGGCGCGGTGTAAAAATTCAGCGTCAAAAAAGAAAGAATGGCGGGGTACGCGCAGCATAGCATCGAGTATCTCTTTATTCTCAATGCCCTTCTTAGCTATGCCTTCTATAAGTTTCTTACGAAGCCCTTGTTGTTTGTGCGTATCTTCAAGCATTTCCTGTATCAAAAAAATTCAGGCATTGAATTTGCAAATGCCCATATGTTAATAATATGTAAACATACAACATAGGTTAAAAAAATAATTTAATTATTTACGAACGGCTGTTTATTTTTGAGCCTCCAAAAACCAAGTTAAAAACAACTAAAAAATGAAACAACTTCTTTTATTACTGGCGTGTATAAGCGCATCCGTAACCTCGTTTGCCCTTAATCCATCGCGCGAGTACAAGGTAACACCCGATCAATATGGCATGGATTACAAAGAAATTCAAATTCCTACGGTTGATAATATGCAGCTTAATGCCTGGATATTTAAACCGTCGAGTGACTCAAGAAAATATATTATTATGAGTGGCAACGGCGATGGTAATATGGCTGATAACCTTGAAATAGCGGCGCAGTTCCTGTCGGGCGGCTACAATGTTATTATGTATGATTACAGGGGTTATGGCAAGAGTTCTGATTTTAAAATATTGCCTGATATGTATATCTACCCGCAATTTGTAAAGGATTTAATGGGTGTTTGTGATTATACCCGCAAGTTCTGCAATACGCAGTTCGATTTATATGGAATTGGCATAGGCGCAGGCTTGTCGCTGTCAGTTGGTGCGGAACGTCCCGAGGTTCGCCGCATTATTGCCGATGCACCTTACAGTGACCTGGAAGGTATGAAGAACCGTATTAAACAGGTTGAAAGCAAAGATGTGATGATGCCCCTGGCTTATGATAAAATGTTCATCGAGCCCAAATATGCTCTTGAAAAAGGCGAGCAGCTTTATGGTATTTTATATATTATTGGCGAAAAGGGACAATTGGTGACAACTAAAGATATAGCGGGATTGAAAGAAATTCATCCTAAAGGAGTTACCATATATGTTGTGCCGGGAGTAGATAATGATAAAAACTTCTCTTCAAACAAAGATCAGTATTTCGACCAGATAAAGAAATTCCTTGCGATTCAGCAATAATATTTTTGGAATGATTTATGGAGGGGAAGTGATGAACTTCCCTTTTCTTTTTTAGTAACGGAAAATTAAAGATAGAAAGAGGGTAATCAGTTAATTTTACATCCTCATTAACAAAAAAAACAGAATGAAAATAAAATTCGGGACAGACGGTTGGCGCGCTATTATCGCCGATGACTACACGGTTGCTAATGTGAAACGGGTGGCACAGGGTACTGCAAAATGGATACTGAAGAACGGCAAAACAAAAACTATCGTTATTGGGCATGATTGCCGGTTCGGTGGGAAACTATTTACTGAAACCACTGCACAGGTTATGTGCGCCAACGGCATAAAAGTTTTTCTTGCGAAAGATTTTATTTCTACTCCGATGATTTCGCTGGCAAGCAGAACGCTTCAGACGGCAATTGGAGTGATTATTACTGCCAGCCATAATCCACCGGCTTACAACGGGTATAAGTTGAAAAGCAATGACGGCGGACCTTCGGACACATCGGTAGTTCAGGAAGTAGAGAATTTGATTCCTGATGAGGAAGTTACTCTCAATTTAAAATCAATAGCGGATTATGAAAAGGATAAGCTGATAGAATATGTTGATTTGGAAAAAATGTATCTCGACGAAGTTTATAAAAAATTCAATCTTGATAAAATCTACAAAGCAAAATTCAACTTTGCTTATGACGCTATGTTTGGTGCAGGGCAGAATGTGATGAGAAAATTATTCCCGAATGAAACGCTGTTGCATTGTGAAGTGAACCCGTCATTTAACGGAACACCGCCTGAACCCATTGATAAGAACCTGCGAGAACTTGCCGAATTATTGATAAAAACGAAAAAAATTCAGTGCGGTATTTCAACGGATGGCGATGCCGACCGTATTGGTATGTACGATGAAGAGGGCACTTTTGTGGACTCGCATCATCTCATCTTATTGCTTATCTTATATTTTCATAAATACAAAAAGATTGACGGAAAAATTGTGGTGGCATTTTCTGTTTCTGAAAAAATAAAAAAAATGTGTGGTATCTATAAATTACCAATTCAAATAACACCTGTTGGCTTTAAATACATCAGCCCGATTATGGTAAAGGAGGATGTGCTTATTGGAGCTGAGGAATCAGGCGGGCTTGCCGTTAAAGGACACATTCCCGAACGGGATGGCATTTGGGTGGCATTGCTTATTCTTGAGTTTATGGCTGAAACGGGCAAATCGCTAAAACAATTGGTGCAGGAAGTTTATAGTGTTGTCGGTAAATTTTATTACGACCGTTATGACTGGCATTTGGATGAATCAACCAAACAGCGTATCATCGCAAAATGCCAACAAAATAAAATTAAGGCTTTCGGCTCCCATAAAATTAATTCGACTGAAACGATTGACGGGTTCAAATATTTGCTGGATAATGAAGCATGGGTATTAGTGCGCGCTTCGGGCACAGAGCCGCTATTGAGGGTTTATGCGGAGACTGCTACGAAGGAAGAGACTGAGGAATTGCTGGACATTGTTAAAAAAGAATTGGCATCAGTCTGAATTAATTCTTTTTTGCAATTAAAAGACAGTGATTGAAAAGGAATCTTTTCTTAATAACCTTTGAAGGGATAAGTGTACAATTTCTTGATGTCAGCATATTTTCATACTCTTTTAAATCATACTGGTGCGGGTGAAGAATATCAGCCGGAATTAAGCGAAAAAGGTGTTTGAAAAAAGAGTGATTATGTGAATCAATAGAAATAAGCAGATTGCCGTTATCCTGTGTAAGATCAACCAGTTTATCAAATGCCGCTTTCAAATCTGACACGTGATTGATGGCATTCATACAGAACACACATTGATATTTTTTTTGAGGGTTAAAATTTTCAATGGCAACAGGATAAAAATTCACCTTGGGATAATCGCTTTTTTTAAAGTGAGTTAATTTCTTGTTATACCGGTCAAGCAACGGGTCTTCTGCGTCCACTTTGTAGTTATCAAGAATAATAAAAATACCGGCAGGTCCGCAACCGGCATCCAAAACGTTATCGCCATCCTCAAGAGAGATATACTTTCGTACAGAGTCAAGAATTTCATGCCAGTAATTTTTTTTCCAGTTCAGGTAATTGCCTTTGTCTTTCCTTTTCAGGTAGTTTTGCCACCAGTGTATTTCACTGTTTTGCGCCAGTTTCCATTTCGGGGTTGTTTCCATATCATGTAGATTTGTAAAAATAACAAATATCAGGTGCTGCAAAAGAAATTTAATATCGGTCAAAAGGTGTGGTTAAAGCATGATAAACAGGAAGCCGTCGTTTCCGACAACGCCGATAATGATATTATCTATGTGATTGCCGACGATATGGAAATACCCGTGTTTGCGGAAGATGTGGATACAAATATTCCTTCCTTAGAGCCCACCATTGAACAATCAAAGGAAAAAGAAAAGGAACAACCTGTTACAAATGCTAATGAGGAAAAAACCGAAGTAAATATTGCATTTGAGCCGCTTAAAAATGGAGAAGAGATAAAGGAATTTAAAATCTGGTTTATTAATGCGCCTGTTAAATCAGATAAAATTAAATATACATTGTACGAGAGAGAAGATTTATTTTTTACCCACACATTTAAGGCATCTCCCAATGAAATCATTTTTTTACATACTTTGGAATTTGACCAACTTAATGAGTCACCTGAAATAGAATTGCAAATTTCGGAAGGTGAAAAAACGGTTCAAAAAAATATCCGCATTAAGCCGAAGAATTTTTTTAACAAGCTCACATTTGTTCAGCAGCTTAATAATGAAGCTTATGTATTCTCATTTGGATTAGATGCTGAAAAGAAAGAAGAACAAAACTACCAACAATTTGAAGTCAATCATGACCGGCTTAGATATTCTATGCAGGCTAAACCAAATATCGGTAAAACTGTTTTGCATAATCATCCGGCTGAGCGTGTTGTAGATTTACACATCGAAAAAATTACAAAAGATTATAAAAAGCTCTCCAATAATGAAATTGTCGAAATCCAACTCAACTATTTCCAAAAGGCGCTAAATGCAGCGTTGCATTCGCATCTCGACCACATGTATGTTATACACGGGCTTGGCAAAGGCGTTTTGAAAAACAGGGTTTTCGACATTCTTAAAACATATACCGGCATAAAAGAATTCAAGAATGAGTATCATCCCCGTTTTGGCTGGGGCGCAACGGAAATCATCTTTAAATGATGTATTTTTGCCTATTGTTATTTGAAAATAAACACGCTGCAAGCCGTTCTATCGCTCCGGAGCAATCCGGGGAGGAAAGTCCGGACAGCACAGAACACCGCACCACCTAACAGATGGTCTCTTTCTTTTTGAAGGAGAAGACAGTGCCACAGAAAATAACCGTGGCGCCTTTTGGCGCCATAAGGGTGAAAATGTGAGGTAAGAGCTCACAGTCTGCTATGGCAACATAGCGGAAGGGTAAACCTTGCGGGCTGAAAGGTTATGTAAATCACGGTTCATTGAGAATTGGGCTGTTCGCTCAATTTCGCAGTGATGCGAAGCCGTGAAGGGTAGACCGACAGATTCAGGCAGCGATGCCTGAACCAGACAAATGACAGAAGTGATGCTTCGGCATCATACAAAATCCGGCTTACAGGCTTGCAGCTTTTTATATGAAAGAAAAAAAATCAAAACATCCTGAACAACCGTCTCAACCTGAAGCACAGGAGCCTCATTTACCTAAAGGAATGGTTTTTTGCAACTTTTGTCACAGACCTACAGAAATTATTTGGGTTCACGGGCACGGGCAATGTGCTTATTGCCACATGAACATTGACGATTGCTGCCAGGGAGAACAAGCTTGTAATATTTTTCCCTAAAATGAATAATTGGCGCGTTAATTGATTTATGGGATAAAAACTTTAAATTTGCAGCCGCTTAAAAATAAATCCACTATGAGAAAAATTATTTATTTATTATTTATGATCCCGGTAATTGGTTATGCACAGACTAAGCCGATGGCTTCATTAACTGACACCACAATTACTAGTGATTTAAATAACAGTCATTTAAAGTATATAAAAATAGCTTTGAAATCAGGTCACTACACAAGTATTAGGTGAATATTTGGATGGGAAGAAGGATGGTGTATGGCGTTATTATTTTGATAATGGTATACTCAAGTCACTTGAAGAATATCGCAATGGTTTGCTTAATGGAGTGCGACTGGTGTTTACGACATACGGTAATCTGACCGGTGAACAAAATTATAGAAATGGGTTTCCGGAAGGCGAATCACGCACGTTTGCTTCTTCAAGCGGCATACTGAAAGAGGATGCTTATTACACGCACGGACTTTTGAATGGTGTAAAAAAAGTGTATTACGACAACGGCAAAGAACAGGAAGTGGGTTATTGGAAAAATAACCAACGCGATAGTGTAACGGATTGGTATTATCAGTCAGGAAAGCCGGCTGTAGAATATATTTACAATGATGGAAACATCAACGGTCCTCAGACATCCTATTATGAAAGCGGAAAATTGCAATCTAAGGGGAACTATAAAAATAATTTAGAAGAGGGACAGTGGACAACCTATTTTGACAATGATGCCAATGGTATTAAATCGCAGGGCGATTATACCGACGGTGTGAAAACGGGTGTTTGGAAAGAGTATGATGAAGTAGGTAAGGTTACTAAGATATCTACTTATGATAAAACGGGCAAGCTGATTAAAGAAGTGGATGAAGGATCTAAAAAGTAATTTTTTAAATTATTCTGTTAGAATTATAGAAAATAGAGCAGAAGTTTTTTGCAAATCATATTTACCGTACTTTAGCAGTAAAATATAACCAATGGCTAGTATCCTGATTATTGATGATGAGAAAAATATCCGTAAAACATTGCGGGAGATCCTGGAATATGAAGGGTACAAGGTTTCCGAGGCGTCTGACGGAGCGGAAGGTTTGACATTACTCAAAGATGAGTCATTCGATACGGTATTACTTGATATTAAAATGCCGAAGATGGATGGCATGGAGGTGCTGGATACAATGATAAAGAACGGAATGGATATTCCGGTTATCATGGTATCGGGACACGGCACATTGGAAACGGCGGTGGAGGCGGTGAAAAAAGGAGCTTTTGATTTTGTGGCAAAGCCGATGGACCTTAACCGCCTGCTTATTACCATTCGTAATGCCCTTGAGAAAACATCTTTGGTTACGGAAACGAAAGTATTAAAGCGCAAGGTTACCAAAACACGGGAGATATTAGGACAATCGCCAGCCATTCAAAAAATAAAAGATACCATTGATCGTGTTGCGCCCACGGATGCGCGTGTGCTTATTACGGGTGAAAACGGAACGGGAAAAGAATTGGTGGCACGATGGATACATGAAAAAAGTAACCGTTCCAAAGAGCCATTAGTGGAAGTGAATTGTGCAGCCATTCCATCGGAGCTTATTGAAAGCGAATTATTCGGGCATGAAAAAGGTGCATTTACATCGGCAATAAAACAGCGTATCGGAAAATTTGAACAGGCAAACGGCGGCACTCTTTTTTTGGATGAAATAGGAGATATGAGTTTATCGGCGCAGGCAAAGGTGCTGCGCGCCCTGCAGGAATATAAAATTACACGCGTGGGCGGCGACAAGGAAATTCCGGTTGATGTGCGCGTAATTGCCGCTACCAATAAAGACCTTACTAAAGAAATTGAAGAGAACCGTTTTCGTATTGACCTGTATCACCGGTTGAGCGTTATTATTATTCACGTGCCGTCGCTTAACGAGCGCAAAGATGATATTGCTATTCTTGCCGAGCGCTTTGTGGCTGAGGTGTGCGAGGATTACGGGATGCCTAAAAAAGCTATTACACCCAAAGCGATACACGAATTGCAAAATATTAACTGGACGGGTAATGTGCGCGAATTGCGCAACGTTATCGAGCGGCTTGTTATTCTCAGCGAAAATAAAATCACAGAAAATGAAGTAATGAAATATGCCAGCGCCCGCAGTATGCAGGACCCGCTGGATGTGATGTTTAAGAAATTCAATAAGTTCCAGGAATTTAAAGACCATATTGAAAAACTGTTTATCGAATATAAACTGCGCCAGAACGCCTGGAATATTTCTAAAACGGCAGATGAAATTGATATTCAACGCAGCCATTTGTATAATAAAATTGAGAAATACGATTTAAAACGGCAGGAAAATATTACCGGCTAGTAATTGGTGACTCACCCACTCTGCTCATGGCTCAATGCCCCTCTCTTTAAAGAGAGGGGCGCACAGGGATTGAGCGTTAGCGGGTGAGTCACCGTTAGAAATTTATTTAAAATCATTCTTAAAATATTTTATATGCATTTTAAACAGCTTCTACGCACATCTGTTTCTTGTAACTATTACTATAGAACTACGTTCTAAATTATTCTACAACTATTATTATGATAAAGCTGCTGCGCACATTCCCGCTTCTTTTCGTATTCGGGATTTTACTCGCTCTTAATACCTCTGCACAAAACCCGGCTAAGAACTGGCAGAATGAAGACCTTGCAAAAGACAGTGTTTACGGAACAAGCTCGGATAAAGCGCTTGAATTGCTGAAAGGCAAAACCTCAACTACTGTGGTTGTTGCCGTGATTGACAACGGCGTATATATCAATCACCCTGCTTTAAAAGGGCATATATGGGTGAACCCGAAAGAGATTCCCAATAACAAAATTGACGACGACCATAACGGTTATGTGGATGATGTGAACGGCTGGGATTTTATCGGCGGAAAAGACGGTGATGTGAAACAGGATAATTTTGAGATAACCCGTCTTTACAGGGATTTGAGTAAAAAATTTGCGAATGCCAACCCGGATAAAATTTCTGATGCCGATAAAGCGGATTACAAAGAATATTTAAAAGTGAAGAAGAATTTTGAAGCTAAGTATAATGACATTGAGAAGCAGTATAACGACCAGAAGACATTTAGTGATAATATTAATAAAATAAAAACTGCTTTAGGTGATAGCGATTTAACAAAAGATGTCCTTGAAAAATATAATCCAACTGACAGTATATTAATTAAAGCAAAAGAAAGATTGATAAAAGATATTGATAAAGGATATACGTTTGACGGTATTGAAAAATCGGTTAAGGGTTTAATAGGTTCAGATGATGCCTCACTTAAATACCAGTACAATGTGAATTTTAATCCGCGGTATATAGTCGGCGATAATTACACGGATGCTTCCGAGCGTTATTATGGCAATAATGATGTGTCGGAACCATCAGATGTTCATGGTACTCACGTAAGCGGCATAATTGCCGGAAACCGCACAGGCAAGCCGGACGCGCAGGAAGGCATTGCCGACAATGTGAAAATTATGGTGGTGCGTGTTGTACCTGATGGCGACGAGCGTGATAAGGACGTGGCTAACGGTATTCGCTATGCGGTGGATAATGGCGCCAAGGTGATTAATATGAGTTTCGGAAAACAATATGCCTACAATAAAAAAACCGTTGACGATGCCGTGAAATACGCAGCAGCCCATGATGTGCTTTTGGTTCATGCGGCGGGCAATGAGCACAAGGACAATGACACCACCGACCAGTTTCCAAACCCCATTTATGCAGACAATCATAAAAAAGCAAAAAACTGGTTAGAAGTAGGAGCATCAGATGTGCATGGCAAACCTGCGCCATTCAGCAATTACGGTAAAAAATCGGTTGACCTTTTTGCGCCGGGTATGAGGGTTTATAGCTGTGTTCCCGATAGTGATTACAGATATTTGAGCGGCACCAGCATGGCTTCACCAACGGCGACAGGGGTGGCTGCTATTATACGCGAGTATTTTCCGACTCTTACTGCGGTGCAGATGAAAAAGATATTAATGAAATCAGTTACGAAAATTACCTTTAAAGTACCACTGCCCGGGCATCCTGAAAAAATGGTTAACTACACCGACTTGTGTATTAGCGGCGGAGTGATTAATGCTTATAAAGCAGTGCAGTTGGCTATGAAGATGACTAAATAAACTAAATTCAAAAGGTGGTTTTTCGTTACTCTGCCTTAATCTCAAAATGACGATGCAAAAACGAAAGTTTTTTCTTGTCAATTCTTGTCAAAATTCAAAAACGGAAATTGATAAAAAGGTAAATATATATTACACTTATTTCTATATTTTCCCCCTTTCCTGTTAATCTTATTTCAAAGAACAATTATCTATTACCTGCAAAATTATTGAAGTTCTAAAAGCTGTGAGAAGAGTTGGGACAGAAAGTTTTGCCTCACCCCTCCGCCAAAGGACGGATTCGTCCTGTGGCGAACAACCCCTCTCCAAAAAAGTGGAGAGGGGAGTTTGGTTGTGCAGTTATTCAGACCTTGATTATTATTGAAATATTGAAAGAAAAATAAGTGAGCGTCCTTCTCCATTTATTGGAGAAGGAGTGAGGATGAGGTTAAAAAACCTTGTCAACTTTTCAATTAATGTTATTGATTATAAGGACATTATATTTTTTGCCGTTGCATGCAACTTACTCCACCACCAACTTCTTCACCACCATTCCATCATCCGTTTTTAATTCAATTAAGTATATACCGGCGGCAAGGTCGCCAACATCAAGGGTGGTTTGGTTAGAATATTTATCTAATGGCTGTTGCCCAACTGTTCTGCCTGTAATATCATAAACAAACAAATTAACCTGCTGCGTGCTTTCAGGAACACTATACAAAACAGTAATTTGCGATAAAGCAGGATTGGGGTAAATGGAAAATTGATTAGCGTTTATGGATAATTGATTGATCCCATTCAGTGTATCGCATGGTGAACCTATAAGTGCCCCCAAATCGTAATTTGGAAAACTTGGAACGTTATCATTGTATTGGGGAAGAGTAATTGAATGTTGTGTAAAATTACAGGCTAAGCCTAAACTATCCGGGGAGTTTATTACGTGTAAATATTTAACACCATTAAAAGTACCAAGATAAATTCTTCCATCTGGTCCTAATTGATGCATAAAAAATAATACTTGAACACCATTATCAAGATAGCCATCGTAATCCGCAATTTTAATTCCAGATGCTGATATATTACTTGCCCATGTATCATATTGCCACAATGAAGTAACGGATGACACATACAAAAACCTGTCATCAGGTGAAAATGAGCAGCCTAATGTGATTACACTATCATTAGGAATATTTATAAGCTGGTAATCGTAAAAATTTCCTTCGCAACGATCAAAATTCATATAATCTAAAATGTTATTCGCGCTAAGCATAGCAAATTTAGATCCGTCAGGAGAAAAAGTGGCTTGACCCCCAACATCATCTGATATAATTGAGCCGATATCCTGATTATATGGACCATAAATACTATCGGGGGTTACTAATAATTTATAATATTCATCAGAATAATACCGATGCATTATTACCCACCAATCTCTGCCGTTAGCATGTTTTACTCCATTTAACCTTCCCCAAGTTAGTGTGTCCTGAATGATAAATAAATTTTTCTTATTGGGGACAATACCCCCCAGACCGCCTCCTAAATTCATATCAACAACACTGTAACTTAAATGTAAGGGCTGAAGCTCAGTTTCATTATGAGCAAAAAATTCTTCTCCTGTAATATAAAAAATATAATATTGTGATGGATGTCCAGGATATGGAATAATAAAAGCACCTTGACAGGCCCCTAATCCTTCAGATCCATAGTACGTTGTTGCCCAACCAGGATTAAAATTTTCGGAATTCAATAGAGTATCAAATCTTCTATTTCCTACATAAATCCCATTAGTATAAAACAATAATTTGCCATTTGAATCACAAATACTTGCATCAGTATTATCAAAAGCCATTGAACGATAAACGGAGGAAGTGTCAGCATTACCCGAACTAAAATTTATTTCCGAATTAGGATAAGCAATTGTATCTGAGTAAGACAACTCCCAAATATTTGTCTGGTTTTGAGCGTTGGAATTAAATGCAAAAAATATTAAAAGGGCTATTAGTACAAATTTTATCATCGGCAGTCAATTGCGATAAAAATCTTCTATTTCTCCGCTTTCTTTTTCCTACTAAACCAATTATAAACGCCGCGTATAGTAAAAAGTTGCGCTATTTGCAGCACAAACCGCATCCACACCTCGCTGTTCTTTTTTTCTTTAAAAACAGAGCCGAGTTTGCTAAACAGCACGGAGTTGAGCATAGCCAATATATCTTTAACTGATTGGTTGGTGTCGCTTTCAAACGGCAATATCATATCGGTTAACAGTTGCGGGTAATTACTTTTTAATACATCCAGTTTAACCAGCAGCCGTTCTTCAGAGTTTTTGCACTCTGTTCTCAGCCGCTGCTTTTCTTCGTTAAGCGCTTTTAGCCCGTCAATTTTAATCCTGTCGCTCATTAAACAATATTTTTATGATAAGGTTAGTGAAATAATTTTCTATCTGCTTGCGGCGAAATATGGCGAGAAAAAAGAATAAAATAATATAGAGCACCGTTATAATTCCAAAACCAATAAGGAAATTATGAGTTAAACGCGACAATAAAATGCCAAGCATTATGCTAACAAACAACAGGGTGAAATAACCTGAAATAATTACCAGCAGGTTAAGAAGGGCTGCCGACATTACCCGTGAGGTTTTTTCATAAACCGTTATCTTAACCAGGTCGGAGCGCATTTTCACATACTCTGTCAATTCTTCCTTCACTCCCTAAACTGTTTTTCTGAATCTTTTTCCATGTCTGTAAATTAAGAGGTTTGTTCCTTTGTATTTAACAGTTCTTCGGCTTTATCGGCAAGGTCATTCACTACCGTGCGTCCTTTTTCTATGCCGTCATGTAGTTTATCTTTTATCAGGGTTATAGTTCCTTCTATGGTATCCATCGCCTCATCTTTATCTTCTTTGGCAATAAAATAACCCTAATGGCAGCGCCCACTGCCGCACCTACCAGCAAAGCGGCTATAATCTTTGAATTGTCACTCATAATAATAAATTTACATCTCAAAAATAAGAATTAGCAACCGAATTATTCGTGTAAATGAAATATTTCATTAGTTTTGAAATATGGTAAAAAAATCGACTAACGATGTTTTAAAGCAACTGATTTTTCTGCTGCTGCTTTTTGTGCTTGGCGCATTCTTGTTTTATGAATTAAGCGAGTTTCTTACGGCATTGCTTGGCGCTATTATTTTTTATGTGCTGTTCAGGCAAATGATGCAAACCCTGTCTGAAAAATACCACTGGCCAAAGCGGCCGCCACTGTGTTTATTATGTTCATCACATTTATGATTGTTCTTGTGCCGATTTCTTTCTCAGCTATATGCTGTATAGCAAAGTGAGCGGTGTGCTTAACGACCCCTCATCAATGCTCTCTCTTTTTTACCGGCTGGATGCTGAGTTGAAAGCCCTTACAGGCTTTTCACTGGAAAGCCCGGCTATAATTGATAGACTTAAAATCGATGCCGCTAATATTATTCCGCAGTTTTTAAACAGTGTGATGGGAACCCTTTTAACCATTGCAGCTTTGTATTTTATTTTATACTTCATGCTTATTAATTATGGCACACTTGAAAAAGAGCTTGAAGAAAATCTTCCTTTGGATAAAGTAAATATCAACCGCCTTGGAAGCGAATTAAGATATATGACCTATGCTAATGCCGTTGGTGTGCCGCTTATTGCCATTGTGCAGGCAGCTACTTTAATACTTGGTTTTTGGATGTTTGGACTAAGTGATCCATTTTTTTGGGGGGTAGTTGCAGGGGTATGCTCTTTTCTCCCCGTGCTCGGAACGGGGCTTGTCTGGATTCCCGCAGGTATTTTTATGATTGCATCGGGACATATGTGGCAGGGCATTGCTATTATTCTTTGGGGGGCTGTAGTTATTGGTGTATTAGAGCAGCTTTTGCGTACACGTATCAGTAATCGTATCGCTAAAGTTCACCCGGTTATTACCATATTCGGCGCAATTCTCGGCTTGGAAATTTTTGGTTTCCCGGGGTTGATTTTCGGACCACTACTCATTTCTTATTTCCTTATACTCGTTAAAATTTATAAAAATGAATTTATGAGTGAAGAATAAGTCGTCACCCCTAATCCCCTAAAGGGGACTTTAAGTTAGTGTGAAAAATAATGTTGAATTCTATTTGGTCACGATTGGATGGGATAGTTTTTTACAGATAAAATAAATTTCATTGTATCAACATTGTCGGCGTAATCCCATAATTGAGGTTGTTGCGTTTTACCGAAAGGCACGTCAAATTTTTTCCCTGCAATA
Source organism: Chitinophagales bacterium (assembly GCA_963770495.1). Taxonomy (GTDB): domain Bacteria; phylum Bacteroidota; class Bacteroidia; order Chitinophagales; family CAVYQA01; genus CAVYQA01. The sequence goes on from CAVYQA010000007.1 coordinate 189,733, forward strand.
CATTGTATATCGCCCGATTGTTTTTCCAGCTTTAATTTTAAATCATTCTCATCAGTATAAAACTCATAGTGCAGTGATGCAATGGGAGAAACGATGCGCTCATCTTCAGTTATCATCAGAAAATCACTTGCCAGATGGGGCACTTTATTCATGATTAAAATGGTGCGGTTGTAATCGTAGTTGTTCATGTATTTGCCATGCTCTCTTATTTTTTTATAGGGTTCAAGCGTATCTAAAAAGAAAGTGAAATCATAATCATAAGGCACATATAATTTAGATACATTGCGGCAGCCCAAACCGAAATACTGAAAAATATCTTTGCCGAGATTCAGAATATCATCTTTTGATTCACTACCGGTTAATATAGCCACAGAGCCGCGGTTGCGCCGTATGATATGCGGGTATTTTTTGAAATAATACTCAAAGTAGCGGGCGCTGTTATTGCTGCCGGTTGCTATTACCGCATTTATATTTTTTAATATGCCGGTAAAAATAATATAGTCTTTAAGTTTTGGATTAAATTCAAAAAGTCGCTCAGCAATAAAAGGAAGTAGTATATTGTCTTTTGATGACAGCTTTATCATTGCTTTATTTCCTGAAAAAAGCACACACAATAAATCGTGAAACCCTACTAACGGAATATTTCCCGCCATCACCAACCCGACAATTTGAGGGGAGGAAAAATCAATGTCTTTTGATCCAGGGTAGTTGTTGAGCCAGGTTGCAATTTTTTCTTCATCTAAAAAGTTATCTGCTATCGAATTCAGCGCCAAGTCAATATTTTCTTCGGTAAACCAATTATTATGGTAATATGTTTTTTGTTTAATGGACCGAAGTGCGGGCGACGGAGTTTTTAAAAAAGCTGAAAGGCGTGTAAATGATTCTGTTAACTCGGTAAAGGTCATGGTACAAAGATTGTACAAAAATCGGTAGAATTTTTTTTAATAAGTGCAAAAAAATTGCATTTTTGACTGTACATTTGTCGCGAAATTTTTCTTGTTATGGCAATAATTATCACTGAAGAATGTATTAATTGCGGCGCCTGCGAGCCGGAATGTCCGAATAATGCTATTTATGAGGGCGGCGCCGAATGGGCTTTTGAAGACGGAACTACTATTAAAGGCTCTGTAACCATGGTTGATGGCACTACGGTGGATGCGTCAAAGCGTTTTCCGCCTATATCTGACAGTGTCTATTATATAACACCTGAAAAATGTACCGAATGCAAGGGGTTTCATGAAGAGCCCCAGTGCGCAGCCGTCTGCCCCGTTGATTGCTGTGTGCCCGATCCTGATCATGTAGAAACTGAGGAGCAGTTGCTGGCGAAGAAAGCAAAAATGCATATCTGATAATTATAATTTGAAATGAAACCCGTCCATCCCGGCGGGTTTTTCTTTAGTTTTACATTCATGGAGCTATATATAATCCGTCACGGCGAAACGGACTTGAACCGTCAGGGTATTGTTCAGGGCAGAGGGGTGAACCCCGGCTTAAATGAATCGGGCAAACAACAGGCGCAACTGTTTTTTGAGTATTTCAGGAATGAGAAATTCCAGAAAATATATACTTCAACCTTATTACGCTCAATTGAAACGGTAGAACCGTTTATCGCCTTAGGAATTCCAACCGAACAGCGTGAAGAGTTGGACGAGATAAGCTGGGGGGTGCACGAAGGCACACAATCGCATCCATTTAGGGTTGAGTATCATCATTTACTTAAAAAATGGAACGACGGTGATTTAGGTGCGCATGTTGAAGGAGGCGAAAGCCCGCTGGATGTGCAAAAACGACAGTTTCATTTTATAGACTATTTACAGAAGCAGAAAGAACAAAAAGTGCTTATTTGTATGCACGGCAGGGCGATGCGCATTTTTATGTGTACACTTCTTAATATTGACCTTATACACATGGATGATTTTCCGCATGAAAATCTTATATTATATAAATTGAATTACGAGAGTAATAAATACGGCATGGTGCTTCACAGTTTTTTGGAGCATTTAAACCCTTTGCATAAAACTCATAAAGATGGTTGATCATAAAGTAAAAATTTCCGCTGTATCCTATCTAAATACAAAACCGTTTCTGTATGGTTTGCAACACTCAAATTTGATTAATGACATTCATTTATCGCTTGATGTGCCGTCGGTGTGCGCTGCAAAACTGATAAGCGGTGAAGCACAGGTGGGTATAGTGCCTGTGGCGGCTATTCCCCAAATCAAAGGTGCAAAGGTGATAACCGATTATTGTATAGGTGCAAATGGAACAGTGGCTTCGGTGTGCCTTTATTCTAATGTTGAGATTAACTCCATCAAAAAACTTTTGCTCGATTATCAATCCCGAACATCGGTTAAATTAGCTGAATTGTTATTGAAGAATTACTGGAAACATTCACCTGAATTTGTAACGGCTGAAGAAGGATATGAAAACACTATCTCCGGCACTACGGCAGGAGTTATCATTGGTGACCGCACATTCGGTATTCAAAACAAATTCAACTATGTTTATGACCTTGCTGATGCCTGGAAAAAATGGAAGGACTTGCCTTTTGTTTTTGCGGCGTGGGTAAGCAGGGTTTCTTTAAGCGATAGTTTTGTGGAAAAGCTGAATAAAGCCTTTGAGTATGGCATTAAACATATTGATGCTGTTGCAAAAGAGGAACAAAACAACTACCCAGGATATGATGTGCTTCATTATCTTACAAAAAACATAAGCTATCCTCTCGATAGTAAGAAAATAGAAGCGATGAATAAGTTTCTTGAACTGATAAAATAAAGTGGATTATTTGTAAAAAATGGATTTAGAAAAGCATATTACTGAAAATGCAGGTATAACTCCTGGTGAACCGGGTTTTCATCGAGCGGGTTCTTTTTATAAAGAAGTTGCTGTTCCATTTCAGCGATTCTTTTAGATACCTTCAGACTATCTCTGAAATCTTTCGACACTTTTAGTGTCGTTTTTTTCCTGGATGCTTTTGGTTTCATTGAGAACAAAAATACTCATGCCACATTACGATTCATATAAATTGACTTACCATTTTCTGCACAATGTTACTCACATGTAAAAGAAAGTGTAATTTGCTTTAAACAGGTCTTTTTAATTGGGAATATATAATTGTGGCAAATTTGCCTTAGTTAATTGCTTATTAACCATCTTTAAATCATTTAGAAGGGAATCCCATTTTTGATATAATTGATTGAATGTCAATAAGGTTAGCTGCACATCTCTTATGCTTTGTGTGGTAGGAGCCATATCAGCGTCTTGCAGAACACCGAATACAGTTAGTATGTCATTTTTTATTGAATTGAAATCTTTTTCATCGCTTCCTTGAGGCGAATTTGTCATTTCTGTAAGCCTTTTAGCTAAATTATTAAGGATAACGGTTAACTTTTTATTTGATTTGGGAATCAATATTTTAATCTCAAATTGCAATGAATTAATATCTCTTAACACCGATAAAACCTGTTGTTCATCCTGGTAACATTCAAATGAAAGATCGTGTTGTATTTGTAATTCGGTTTTGCTTGTTTTTACCCTTGGGTCCATTTTTACGATAAGCGGTTGTATATAGTTTTTACCGTTTACTGTTAATTTAACGATATATACACCGGGCATTACCCAAGGCGAGGTGGGGTTAGAAGCAGTATTGCCGGTTACGGCAGCAATGGGATAGCCGGCAGGAATATTTAACGGCTGGTAATGCATGTCCCATAAAAAGCGGTGCGAGCCTGAATCGGCAGAAAGGATTTGTTGCGGGCGAATCCAATACAGCGGGATATTTACATCAGGAATTTTATAAAGCGTATCCCTGCTGCTGTAATGGTGGACGAGGTTCCCGCTTGAATCCATTATATCAAGTGTAACCGTTCCGGTTACATTTTCTTTTAAGTAATAATCAATAATGGCGCCATCGGGTGGGTTTTGCCCGGCAGGCTCTTCGGCAGGCAAAGGTGTATCAGTATAGGTATCCCATCTTACCCTGTAAGCAGCTTCAGGTTTATATAAAATTACATCCTGCCAGGATGAATTCTGCGCCAATTGTCGCAGGGGAGTAATGTCATCCAATATCCAGAATGAACGCCCGTGTGTAGCCGCAATCAAATCATTATCCTTAATGGTTAAATCACGAATGGATGTGCATGGCATATTCAATCGCAGCGATTGCCAGTGGTCGCCATTGTCAAATGATACGTATGTCATTCTTTCAGAGCCGGCAAACAATAAACCTTTTTGCACCGGGTCTTCTTTCTCCACGTTAATAGGGTCATCCGGTAAACCGTTCACTATTTCCTGCCATGTTTTTCCACCGTCTTTAGTGCGGTAAATATGCGGGTGCATATCATTCAGCCTGATGCGGTTAACAGCGGCATAAGCAGTATTCACATCGGTGTGGCTGGCATCCATTAAGGAGATTTTGCTCCATGAGGTTAGCCCCGGCGGGGTTACGTTTTCCCAATTTTGCCCACCATCATGGGTTACCTGTATTAAGCCATCATCGGTACCTGCCCAAATGGTGTTGCTGTCAATGGGCGATAATGCAATAGTATAAATAACTCCCCTGGACGGCATAGTTTCCATAGAATCGGTGCGATAAACGCCAATGCTTGCAGGCACATCATACGTCGCCCGTGTAAGATCGGGGCTTATAACCTCCCACGAATTGCCGCCATCGCGCGTTTTGAATAATACATTACCGGCGAAGAACAGTGTTTTATTATCAATAGGAGAAAATGCAATAGGAGCGGTGCGGATAAAACGGTATTTGCCACTGCGGACAGCTTCAGGCGAAATATCCTGCGTTTGCCCGGTGCGTTTATCATACTTGCTTATTTTGCCGCCATAAACAATATTGGGATTTAAGGGGTCAGCAACTACATAACCATATTCTTCGGCACCAACAGGGTGCCAATCGCGAAAGGTTATTTCCCCGTCATTACCGCGCGAGGCAATACCCACTGAGCCGCTTTCCTGCTGACCGCTGTAAACATTATACGGAAAAGCATTATCGGCGCTGACATGGTACAATTGCGCTGTTGGCTGGTTATACCACGAACTCCAGGTGTCGCCGCCATTAACGGTTACCATGGCGCCCTGGTCGCCGGTTAATAACATGGTATTCGGTTCGTTTGGATTTATCCATAAGCGGTGGTAATCATCACCGCCCGGCGCGCCGCGAAAGCCTGTCCATGTTATACCGCCGTCAGTAGATTTCCATACTACAACATTAACATTATATACAATATCGGCATTTTTAGGGTCGGCTTTTATTTCGGCGAAATCATCGCCCCTGTCCCATAAGTTTATATCGTCATTCATTTTTTTCCACGATTCACCTGCGTCGTCACTCCTGTATATTCCGCCTTGCTTTGCAGAACTCACAACGGCATATAAGCGATTAGAATTACCTGGCGCAATGCAAAATCCTATTCGCCCCAATCCCTGTTCAGCGCCGGGTAAACCATTAGCCAGTTCTTTCCAGGTATCGCCGCCATCGGTTGATTTATATAAGCCGCTGTTTTTGCCTTGCCATCCGCTGTTTTCCCATGGTCCCAATTGCGACATCCACATATCGGCATATATCACATCAGGATTTGAAGGGTCAATCATTACCTCGGTGGCTCCGGTATTTTCATCTATATATAAAACTTTCTGCCAGCTATTGCCGCCATCAATGGTTCTGTAAACGCCTCTTTGCGTGTTTGCAGCATAGGGATGTCCCAATACTGCCGCAAAGACACGGTTTTCATTTTTAGGATCTATGGCAAGCCCCCCGATTTGCTGCACGCTATCCAAACCAATGTGCAACCATGTTTTTCCTGCATCAAAGGATTTATACACGCCATTGCCAACCGATAAATCGGGGCGGTGCAGCCCTTCGCCGCTGCCCACATAAATTGTATTCGGATTGGAAGGCGCCACTGCCACATCACCGATGGAGCCGGTGGATTGGTCGTCGAAAATGGGCTGCCAGGTTCTGCCGTAGTCGGTGGTTTTCCATACACCGCCATTATTTACTCCTATGTAAAATACATTCGGTTGTTGAACCGAGCCGGATGCGCCAACAGTTCTGCCGCCACGATAGAGACCTATCATCCGCCATTGCATACAATTGAACAGGGAGGAATCAATAGTTTGAGCATAGGAGGAATTATAAATTAAAAGGGTGCCGCAAAAAACAGGTATGATGTATTTTATTGATTTGAGAATTGACATAATTGTTTATTGGAGGAGTTTGTATTTAATGCAATATTATGAAATAACCGACAGACGTTATTGCTACCGTATTCACTCCTCCTGAAATCTTGTTAACTTTTTTTGTAATATTATAATAAATAATGCTGTAAGTGTGAATAGATTTGTTCCGTTCAATAATTAATTTTTTATAACTCTAAAATTACTAGGATGAAAACGAAACTTATTCTTATCGGATTTGTGATGGCTGTCACCGTATCGGCATCGGCGCAAACACAAGACCCAAAAGTTGATGCATTTTCTAAAAGTTACCAGTATGAAAGCGTAAAAAACTATCCCAAGGCAATAGAAGCGTTAATTGGCATATACGATGCAAATTCCTATGATATTAATCTTCGCATGGGATGGCTCTATTACGAAAACGGCGATTATGCCAACTCGGTGACGTATTATAAAAAAGCCATACAGGCAGAACCCAAATCAGTTGAAGCGCGCTTGGGCATTGCTTATCCTATGGCGGCGATGGGTAACTGGGACGATTTAACAGCTAATTATCTTGAAATAATTAACATAGACCCAGCTAATTCATTAGTCAACTACCGGCTGGGAGAAATATATTATAACAAAAAAGATTACGACAAAGCGCTCGCATATGCACTAAAAGTACGCGACACGTGGGGTTTTGATTACGACACCAACCTGTTGCTGGGTCAAATATATATCGCACTTGGCAAGAACGTAGAAGCAAAAGAAGTGCTTAATGATGCTCTTTTGTATTTTCCGGATTCCACCGATGTAAAAGATTTGCTGAAAAAGATTTCGTAAATAATTCCGAAAAAAAATACCGGTTCATTTTTAGTGAAATAGTAATATCTTTAAGAAAGGATTTTAATTATTGTACGATGAAAATGACAGGCAACACTATTTTGATTACCGGCGGAACTTCCGGAATCGGCTTTAGCTTCGCGGAAGAGTTTTTGCGCTTAGAAAATAAAGTAATCATTTGCTCGCGCAGTGAGAACAGGCTGAATGCAGTAAAACAAAAGCATCCTCAAATAATTACAAAAGTTTGTGATGTATCCGTTGCAGAACAAAGAGAAGAACTTTGCAAATGGGTTTTGCAAAACTATCCCGATACAAACGTGCTGATTAATAACGCAGGCGTGCAATTGTTGACAGACCTTACAAAGCCGGTGAATTTAAATGCGGTGAGACAGGAAGTGGATACTAACTTTATTGCCCCGGTACATTTAACGTCATTATTTATTCAGCATCTTATAACCAAAACAGACCCCGTCATTATTAATATTTCCTCGGGACTTGGTTTTGCTCCAATAGCAAGAGTGCCCGTTTATTGCGCCACCAAAGCAGCCATTCATTCTTTAACGTTGTCTTTGCGGTATCAATTAAAAGATACGCCGGTAAAAGTGTTTGAAATTATTCCTCCTACAACCAATACCGAATTAGGACATGAGTGGGGAAAAGATCAATCGCAGGCACATGCCATACCTGTATCGGAATTTATAAAAGAAGCTATGGAAGCCATAAAAGGTGATAACTTAGAAGCTGCAATAGGTCAGGCGAAGGGATTGCGAGCCAAGAGGGAAGAAATGTTTAGTGTGATGAACAGATAATAAAAAATTTCCCAGGTTATATAGACTGGTTAAACTTAGCATTACTAAAAATAAAACAACCACTATCAGGTGTTGCTGACACCGGCGCTCAAACTAACCATTTCATAATAAAATTCTCAGCAACAATGACTTTGTTCACCATGACTTTCGCAGCCACATTCGCCATGGGCGTGCTCATGGCATCCGCAGCCGCATTGACAATGCGTGTGCCCGTGACATCCGCAACCGCACCCACAGTGACAACCGCAAGCACCATAACCATGATCATGACAGCCGCATGTGCAATAATTGCCAACATGCCCTTCTTCTCCCTTTTTTGAGTATTCTTTATTCTCTGATTTTTCTGTTAAGGAAAGAAGGTCATATAAAACTTTTCCTTCGGTATTTGACGGTGTTTTCAGTTGAAGTTTTACTACGGCAAATAATTTATCTTCCTTGGTGAAGGTTTTTATCAATTTTACCGATTCAATCATAGAATCGGGAATGGTTATCCAATTGGAAAAATCTCCTTTCCTGGTGAACAATACTTCAGAATCCTTTCCGGCTTTCTTTACAATTCCTTTGATAGTCGGGGGTTGTTTTAACGAATTTGTTTTGAGTTGTTCGAAAAACTCTTTTGATGACAATGTTTCCATTTTTTAAGTTTTAATTAATTAAAATAATCGGGGTTCAAAGATATTACGGAACGTATAGCACTTGTTATGATTTATATCACAACCTATAATGATTTGAGTCATGTATTGTGATTATTATTTTAAGATAATATTTATAATATTTTGTGGCAGTAGTATTGTTTCCAATCAATACTACGAATAAGCATATATGATATTAATCATTCTAAGTTATGATACAAGTCATTTTCATGTGAACAGAAGCGAGGTAGCTTTGATAAAGTTTTAAACCAACAGATTTTTTGGACTACAAATAAAATACCATGGAACTATCTGAAAAAATTGATTTGTTTTTTGCAAACTCAGACTTGACTGTTTCTCAAAAAGTGCAACTGATTGAAATTATCAGCAACGCCTGGCGCGAAGGCATAAAATATGGCAAAGAATTTAGGGAGCAAAATAGCAAAGGAACTGTAGATAATATATTTACAGAATCGGCTAAATGGATTCATTACAATTAAATATAGAAATATGAACGAAACTTTAACAACTATTTATGAAAGAAGGGCTATAAGAAAATATAAGAATAAGCCCGTTGAAAGAAAATTGATTGAGGATATAATTGATGCGGGCAGAATGGCTCCGTCAGCAATTAACAAACAGCCATGGAAATTTTATGTGTTGACCGATAAGGGAAACATAAAATTATTCTCAAAAGAAATTTCAAAAGCTGCGTTCAAAGGAGCGGCAAAAACGGGAATAAAGCAAATAGCCAAATCGGCAATGGGGCTGTTACATTTTTCAAACGGACTCAATTTCCTGGAAACCGAAGATCCCATATTTCATGGGGCGCCGGTAGTTATTTTTATAACAGCTCCTAAAGACAGCATGTGGGCTGGGTTAGACATAGGTGTTTGTGCACAAAATATGATGCTTGCGGCAAAATCACTGGGACTCGACAGTTGCCCTATCGGATTAGGCAGATATGTGGAGCAGACAAAACTATTTTCCCGTTTAAATGTTCCTAAAAGCGATAGTGTTCAGCTTGCAATTATTTTTGGTTATGGGGATGAAAATCCCGCTCCTCATGAGCGAGTAAAAAACAATGTCACCTACATTTGAAATGAAGATACTTGTTATACAACTCCTCTTATTTATTAAACAATGGATAATATTGTAATAACCGATCTGACCAAACAATATGGAACGGAGGCAGTGGTGGATAAACTTAATCTCAAAATAAGCAAGGGAGAGATTTTTGGTCTTTTGGGTCCGAATGGCGCAGGTAAAACCACCACTCTTATGATGCTTTCCACCCTTATAAAACCCACATCGGGCAGTGCAATCGTTAATGGGTTTAATATTCTTGAGCAACCCGCGAAAGTGAGAAAATCTATAGGGATGGTATTCCAGGATCCGAGCACGGATGAACTTCTTACAGGATATGAAAATTTAAAGCTTCATGCATTAATGTATGATTTGCCTTTTAAGGATATTGACAAAAGAATTGATGCTGTTTTATTATTGGTTGATTTGGTTAAAAGAAAGAACGATGTGGTAAAAAAATATTCAGGCGGCATGAGAAGACGCCTTGAAATTGCACGGGGGCTGCTTCATAATCCTGAAATTCTTTTCCTGGATGAGCCTACTCTCGGTCTCGATCCGCAGACAAGAGAACACGTTTGGGAATATATTGATTCTCTTGCCAGGGAAATAGGCATGACAATAGTGCTGACGACACATTATATGGAGGAAGCCGATAAATTGTGTAACCGGATAGCTATTATTGATAATGGCAAAATTGTTGCCCTGGATTCACCGGAAAACCTTCGTCACCGGATTGAAGGAGATGTTGTAGTGCTTGAGGGAGAAAACCTGAATTTGGAAGCGTTGAAAAAATTAGCATTTGTTAAAAAGATAGAACAAAATAACAAACAGCTGCAACTTGCCGTTCAGGATTCGGGTAAGAACCTCCAGGAGTTGTTGCTATTGGCTGGAGATGTCTCATTTGTCGAAGTTCATCCTTCCGATTTGAATGATGTATTTCTTTATTTTACAGGAAAAGAAATACGGGAAGAACGGGGAACTTATATGGAACGGCTGCGTGCGCTTACAAGGGCAAAATAGAACTATTATGCAGGCATCTTTAAAAGGAATTTACGCATTATGGTATCGCGAATTTAAAGTATTCCAGCGGGAGCGAAGCAGGATTGTTTCTTCGGTTTTTTTACCGTTGTTCTGGTATTTTATTTTTGGCGGCGGCATGGGCTCAATAACAGTTACGAAGGTTAATTATCATTATTTTATATTTCCCGGATTTCTAGCAATGACTATCATATTTAGCTCCTCGTTTAACGGCGCTTATATTGTTTGGGATAAAAAAATTGATTTTCTAAAAGAGGTGCTTATCTCGCCGCTTTCACGAACTACAATTTTTCTTGGCAAAGTAGCCGGCGGGTTAACGGATTCGTTGTTACAGGCTTGTATTCTTCTTGTAATAGGTTTTTTTCTCGGAGTGCCGTTTACAGCGATAAGTATCTTTCTCACTGTTGTTATGTTGTTGTTTTTAACAATAGGTCTTGTGAGTTTAGGATTGATTGTCGGCTCACTTATGGAAAGCCCCGAAGGATTCGGATTGGTTTCCAGTTTCATGGTTTATCCGCTATTTCTTTTATCGGGCGCTTTTTACCCGTTAGATAAATTGCCCGTCTGGATGAAAATACTCACACATATTGACCCTGCAACCTATGCAGTAGACGGCTTGCGCAATGTTATTCTCGGAGTTTCATCCTTGTCCTATATTTCTGATCTCCTGTTCATAATTGCCTTTGATATAGTGTTTATAATCATTGGCGTTTGGGCTTTCAATAAAATGAAGTTATAAAATATACTTTCTAAAAATCCTCTTTTCTCCAGGATTTAAAATTTATCCTCAAATGTCAATTATCTCAATCTGTCCTTCAATATCAGCTAAGTCAATTGGAAAGAATTCTATATTATTAATATTGATACGGTCTTTTTTATAAACATCAAGGTCTTTAATTTTAAAGAAGGCTTTATTATTGCCGTTTTCTTTTATTGAGGAAATTTTTGGTGTAAATCCATTTAATGAACCGGTTTTGATATAAATAGTTTTACCGTTGTATTTAAATTTGAATAACTGGTCTTTTGCCAATTTCGTACCCAATAAACTCATATTAGTTGTCATAATAAGTTGTTTTAAAGTAAATTAAGTCAACATATTAAGCAATTGAAAAATATTGCAGGTATTTGTCATACCAACCGGCAGCAATATCTGCAACAATTTCAAGCCTGCCCGGTTCCTCAAAAAGATGGGAGGCTCCCGGAATAACTTCTAATTTTTTAGTACTATTAATCTGGCGAAGAGCTTTACGGTTTAAATCAACAACCAAAGTATCAAAGCTTCCCACAATCAATAAAACGGGAGATTTTACCTTATCAAGTATATCCATAGCAAGATCAGGTCGGCCTCCCCGCGATACCACCGCTTTTATTTCTTCGCCAAAATGGGCTGCTGCATATAAAGCGGAAGCCGCCCCCGTACTTGCACCGAAATAGCCGGGTTGTAATTCTTTAGTGCCTTGTTGCTTCATAATCCAGTTGGTTACCTCAATGAGACGCGAACTGAGCACTTTAATATTAAAGCGGTTTTCATAAGTCTCATCTTCCTTTTCAGTCAACAGGTCGAACAATAAAGTAGCAAAGCTATGTTGTTGTAAAATGCCGGCAACAAATTTATTTCTGCGGCTTAACCGGCTGCTTCCGTTGCCATGCGGAAAAATAACAATTCCCGTAGCTTCATCGGGAACGATTAATTCCCCTTTGAGTTTTACTGATTTTACCTGTATTACCAGTTCTTTTTTTACCATATCGTTAAACTATTAAAACAAGTTGAATAGACAATTATTCGAAAGCATAACTTATAACTCTTTTAAATGAGGTTTTTTTTTATTGTTCTTCAATTCCATCAGGAGATGTTTAACCTCTTCATCACTTACCTGGTCGAATTCATCATAAAAAGCGCTTACCCCGTGAAAAGACCTTGGAGCAAGTAGATAAAGAAAATCATCAACCACTTCGCTTTTAATAAGCTTATTAGCAGCGCTAACGGATGTTACCGGTGTGACCACAACTATACGTTCCGGTTCTTTCTTAGAGAGCATCTTAATAGTGGCTAATAGGGTGTTACCGATTGCTATTCCATCATCCACTACTATCACTGTTTTCCCTTTTATATTAATGGGTGAATGATCGCCGGTATATAAAGCATACCTTTTTTTAAGAAGCTCCCTTATTGAAGTTATTTCATCTTTTATATACTCATCCGGCACTTCGGGATGTGGATCTAAAACATAAGAATTCAGCGACACCGACCCGATTGCATATTCAGGATTGCCGGGATGCCCGATTTTTTTGGCAAGAACAATATCCAAAGGTAAATTTAATTGTTTGGCTATCTCATAACCTATGGGAACTCCGCCCCTTGGAATCGCAAGAACCACGGCATCCTGTATATTGTAAGTTTTTAATTTCTCAGCCAACAATAAACCGGCTTCGGTTCTATTTTTAAATTTCATAACTGCAAATTTTAATTGTTCAACTTTTATTGATTGTGAAGGTATCTCTGTTAAAGTTCAGGGGAAATGATTTATATCATAAAGCCGTTTGATTAGCATCATGGTAATAGTTAATAAAAAACTTTTCTTTTGGATAAAAATTAAACTATGAAAACCGTTGAGTATAAAAGAAAATTGGGAAATGCAAAAGAGAACATTGACCATATAAAAAAGTACGCCCGCCCGTTGCATACTCTGTCAGATCTTGACTATTTAATGGATTTGATAGGAGACTCAAAATATGTATTGCTTGGAGAAGCCTCACATGGAACACATGAATATTATACCTGGAGAACTCACATAAGCAAACGCCTTATCACTGAAAAGAATTTTTCATTCATAGCAGTGGAAGGTGATTGGCCTGATTGTTACCGGTTAAACCGTTATATAAAAGGATATCCCCAATCCGGTAAAAACGCAAAGGAAGTTTTACATGAATTCAATCGCTGGCCCACATGGATGTGGGCAAACTGGGAAATTGTTGCGTTGGCAGAGTGGATGCGTAAACACAATGCAAAATTGCCATTGAATAACAGGGCGGGATTTTACGGGCTGGATGTTTACAGTTTATGGGAATCTATGGATGCTATTGTTAAGTATCTTGAGAAAACCGACCCTGAGATGCTTAAGGCTGCTGAAAAAGTAGTGCATTGTTTTGAGCCTTACGGATACGACGAGGGAGCTTCATACGGGCGGGCAACGTATGATTTTTCTGCGTCATGCGAAAATGAGGTTGTGAACCTGCTTAGCGGAATTCGCAAAAAACTTACACAATATAATACTGACCATGAAGCCGTATTCAGCGCTGAACAAAATGCCCTTATAACGGTTAATGCTGAACGCTATTACCGTTCGATGATACACGGTGGTCCGGATTCATGGAACATTCGAGACAGGCATATGACGGCTACACTTAACCGACTTATGAATTTTCACGGTAAAAATGCAAAGGTTATTGTATGGGAACATAATACGCATATTGGCGACGCAAGGGCAACGGAGATGAGCGAAGCCGGCATGGTTAACACCGGGGAGTTGGTGAGTGAGCAGCATAACGAAGATGGAGTAGTGAGGGTGGGCTTCGGTTCTTATAAAGGCAGTGTGATAGCCGGAAGATATTGGGGCGACACTATGAAACGCATGAATGTACCCGGGGCGCCAACCGGCACCTGGGAAAATTTATTGCATGAAGCGGGAAATGAAAATAAAATCTTATGGAGCACTGATTTGATAAGACACAATTACTTTACAAACCCGGTAGACCATCGTGCTATCGGAGTTGTTTATAATCCCGAATATGAACATTTGGGAAATTATGTGCCAAGTATTTTGCCATTAAGATATGAAGCATTTATTTATATAGATGAAACACAGGCATTACATCCGCTTCACATTAAGCCCGATGGAAGCCAGATGCCTGAAACATACCCGTGGGGCGTATAAACTGCATGAATATTATGGATGAACACTAAAAAACCCTGCATATAGCAGGGTTTTTTATTAATCATTTGTGAAAAATACGGTTTAATCCAGCTTTTTTTAAGTTTTCACAAATCTTATGATACCTTTATTTCCTTTACCAGTTTTTTACCTTTTGCCTCAGCTTTTTTTGGTAAAGTAAGCCTTAGGATACCATCTGCATAATTTGCCTTGATGTCATTTGGATTCACATCTTCAGGCAATGAAAATGAGCGTGTAAATGCACTATAATCATACTCCTGACGGCTGTATTCGTCTTCATTTGATTCCTTTTTCATTTCCTTTTCAGAGCTTATCTCCAGTATGCCGTTTTCAATCTTAATTCTGAAATCGTCCTTTTTGAATCCGGGGGCGGCAATCTCCATCCTGAATTCATTATCGGTTTCTGAAACATTGGTTGCAGGAACTTTCATGGTTTTCAGCCAGCCGTTACCTGTATAAGGTTCAAAGAAAAAATCCGAATCTTCGAATAATTCCGGAAATACCGAACTCAATGCCGGCACTTCGTTTCTTAATGTTAGTGTTGTCATAAGTTTAAATTTTTAATAGTTAATTATTACGCCACAAAACTATTACAAAGCTCATAGCACTTGCCATGATTTACATCATTATCCATATTGATTCGAATCATAATATTAATTATTTTTTAATATAGCCTTTTTTAGTTCAATTCCTTATTTAGATTTTTTCTAAATAAATTTACTATTTAAAAGTGAGGAAAAGTATAAATACGAATGTGCAAAAGTCATTAATATTAATGACTGGTGTCATATAATCGAAGTATCCGCCCTATTAATTTTGCAGTGATTTTGTTAAATTATGATAAAAAGCAAATACAAAGCCGTTACTGAAATTAAGGGTAAAAAGAGAGTTAAACGTTTAAAGCCAAAAAACCCTAAACTGATTCCTTCAAATGTAATGGAATCATTGCATGAGTTCGATGTAATAAACAAATTGAGTAACGACCCGGTGGTAGCTAAAATAGCTTCTATTTTAATAACAGCCCTGGCAGAAAAAGGCGGTTTTAAAAAAGGAATCGGCTTAGAGGTCCATAATCATATAGAAAAATCACTTAGAGATAAGGAACTTCCGGATTCGGGAGGATCAAAAACACTGGAGGAACTCCTGGACTTTCCGGGAGAAAGAGAAATAAAGTATTTCAAAAAAAATGAATTAATCTATCAATCGGGTAAAACGCCGGTCGGGTTATATTTTATCAGTAAGGGTAAAGTAAAAACTTTCATTATAAATGAAGAAGGCAATGAATATATTGTAGATTTTTATAATAATGGCGATTTTTTGGGTTACATTCCTTTATTGTCGAACACAGCGTTCCCTGATTCGGCGCTGGCACTGGAGGATACAGAAATAAGTCTTATACCTAAAAATGAATTTCTTTCCCTCATTTTCTCTAACACGGCTATTTCGGGTAAATTTATGCAGTTACTTGCCAAGGATATAGAAGAACAGGAAGAATTGATGGTAAAACTCGCCTACGATTCAATTAGAATGAGAGTTGCCGATACCTTATATCATCTCAGAGATAAATTTAAAGATAAGGAAGGCAGCTATAGGGAGATTAATTTGAGCCGTGAAAACCTTGCAAAAAAGGTTGGCACTACAACTGAATCGCTTATAAGAACATTGACACAATTTAAAAACGAGAAATTAATTGAAGTCAACATGTTCGGGATAAAAATTCTCAATCCCGAAAAATTGGTTGAGTTGAAAAACTAATTTTTTCAATAATCCGATTCCATTTTATTTCAATAAAAAATACTTTCCGGTTATAATATGGATATGATTTGCATCATTCTTATGCTTGATTCAAATCATGGACTTCCCTCACGCTTTAAAATAACTTTGTGAAATTATTTAACGTAAAAACAAAACCTATGAAAAACCTATCAAATTTATCCGATCTGTTTGCATATCAGTTAAAAGAAATGCATGAAGCTGAAAAATATCAAAAAACAGCTTTTCCGAAATTAATCGAATCAGTCCATAATGCCGGCTTAAAAAAAATATTGCTAACCAAGTCAGAGAACACCAAGGTTAACATGAGCCGTATTGAAGAGGCATTTGATATTATCGGGAAAAAAGCAGGAGATATTACATGTAAGACGGTTGAAGATTTAATGAAAAGAGCCATTACAAACCTTAATAAAAGCTCTGTGGAAAATGTGCGTGAAGCAAGTTTAATACTTTCCGTACAATGCGTAAATCATTTTATGATTGCCAACTACGGTACATTGGTTGCTTTTGCTGATGCATTAGGTTATAAGCAAATTGCCGATTCGATCAGAGAAATAGTTAAGGATGAAAAGAATATTGACACTCAGCTCACAAAATTGGCAATGGAAACCGTCAATTCAGGAGCTATGGTTGAAGAAGTAGCCTAACGCAGCATAAAATTATTTTTTGCATGTTAAAATGAATATTCGGCGTTAAATAACGCCGAATATTTTTTATGGGTTACCTGTTTAATAGTTGTGTTAATTAAGTTTGAGCGGTTTTTGCTTCTGTAACATTAATAGCAGAAGTGTTGTCTTGCCTTTTACCGAAGATTTTTTCTAGGTCTTCTTTAAAATTATTTTCTTTTTCGCGCAATAAATTTTTCAATTTCTTTCCATGAGTTTGTATTGAGAATATCTTCAGCCTTACACCATGATCTTCTTGCAATATATATGCCTAACTTCATGTAATTAAATTGATTTAAGTTATGACTATCGGTATTAATAACAAGTTTCACTCCTTTTTCTCTTGCATTCATAGCCATGTCGTCGTTCAAATCCATCCGAACAGGTTGTGAATTTATTTCCAGGGCGGTATTTGTAGCCTTTGCCGCTTCCACCACTTTTTCCATATCTACTTTGTAAGGTTCACGCGAACCAATTAACCTGCCGGTAGGATGTGCTATGTTATAAACATAAGGATTTTCACAGGCTTTAATAATTCTATCGGTATTATCGCGATTAAAATTACTATGTACGGCTGCATTTACCCAATCGAGTTGTGATAGCACTTCGTCCGACAGGTCGAGTTTTCCATCGGACAATATGTCCACTTCCACCCCTTTTTTAATAAATGCCTTTCCGAGCTTTTCATTAATCTTGTTAATTTCCCTGATTTGCTTAAGAATTTCTTTTTCATCCATTCCGTTCGCAATGCGCTCAGATTTGGAATGGTCGGTCAAAACAATATATTCATAAGGATAATTTTTCATCACATGGCGGGCAATATCTTCTATCGTATTTATTCCATCACTCCAAACACTGTGCATGTGAAGGTCGCCGTGTATATCGTCAAGACTAATTAGTTTAGGAATTTTATGCTTTAATGCTAATTCAATTTCACCTTTGTCTTCCCGCATTTCGGGCGGCATTACCTGGAATCCGAGTGTATTGTAAATATCTTCTTCCGTTTGGCTTGCAATCTTTTTATCATTTTTAATCAGGAAAATGCCATACTCGCTGATTTTATAGCCTTTTTCTTTGGCAATGGTGCGAAGATGTATGTTATGCTCTCTCGACCCTGTAAAATACTGAAGCGCCGAACCCCATTCATCTTCATTTACAAGCCTCAAATCCACTTGTTTATTCAAATCCTTCACAATAATGCTTGCTTTGGTACCTCCTTTAAGAAGCACTTCTTTTGCAAGACCGGGAGCAATAAAATGGTCCACGATTTTCTTCCGTGATTTTTGTGTGCAAGTAATCAGCACATCAATATCGCCGATGGTTTCTTTTTTTCTCCTTAGGCTGCCGGCTAATTCCACTTGTTTAACTTCGTTTAATTGCTTAAGCCAAGCCACCACTTTTTCACCGGCTTCTAAAGCATCCCAAAGCAACATACGTTCTTCCACAGCCTTATGCAGCTTTAATCCCCTCATCATGTTTTCTACTTTCTTGCTGCCAAATCCCTTTAATTTTGAGATACGTCCGTCCTGCAATGCCTTAATGAGTTCTTCTTTTGAGCCTATTTTTAATTCGGTATGAATACGGCGCAGGGATTCAGGTCCAAAACCTTTCACCTCCATCAGTTCCATTATTTCATGCGGCACCAGCTTTTTTATCTCTTCATATTTTTTTATTTTCCCTGTAGTTATAAATTCCTTTATTTTTTCGGCGATACTTTCTCCTATTCCCGGTATTTCTTCAAGAGTTCTCTGTTTCATATAAACTGAAACGTCTTCCTGCAAACCCTCTAATACACGCGAAGCTTTTTGATATGCCAATGCCCTGAATTTTTCTTCACTGCCTTCATAACGGTAAATTGCCGCCATGTCACTGAAAATATTTGCTAATAATTTATTATTCTCAGCCATCTTCTCACGTTTTTATTAAACTTTTTTATATAAACCGGCAATTTCTCCAAAGCCGATTATGTGTGGCTCAATTGCTTTTTCAAGTTCGCGTTTTTTAGCATTTTTATTGAGTTCAAGTATGGTATCTAAAGCATAAACTTTAAAAAAATAGCGGTGAGTTCCGGATGGCGGACAAGGTCCCCCGTAGTGATGATATCCGAAATCATTAATGCCTTCTATGCCCGGAATACTGTTTTCTTTTATTGTTTCAAGAGGCGGTATGTTCCAGACAATCCAGTGCGTCCATGTTTTTACCAAAGCATCAGGGTCTTCAGCAATTAACGCCAGGCTTTTGGTTTCTTTTGGAATGCCATGAATAGTTAATGCAGGATTTACATTATCGCCGTCGCAGGTATATTGCCTGGGAACAAATAAGCCCTGATTGAAAGCGTCGCTGGTAACCTTCATGGTTTTTACATTTTTTGTAACGGATGGATTGAGTGTCATAGTTTAACAAGTATTTTTTTAACATTTGGTTACAAAAATGGTATTTGTTTAATTGATATGCTATGATAAAAGTCAATGAGTTATATGATAGTTATCACATAAACAATATTCTATTTCTTAGCAGAGGGGGAATTTTTCTATCTTTAATAAATATTATAAAAACCTTTTAATATTATTTTATGAAAAGAAATATACTTCTATTATCCATTTTTTACTTTATCGGGTTCACCTCCTTTGCCAAAGTCTGGCAGGTAGGTCCAACCCGGACTTATAAAGTTCCAAGTGATGTATCAGGATTGGTAAGCGATGGAGATACTGTTGAGATTGATGCGGGTACTTACACCGATTGTACAACATGGACGAATAACAATCTGTTATTAGAAGGAGTAGGCGGCACTGGTTTGACTTACGTTCATCTCCAGAATTCGGTGTGCGGTTTAAAAGGGATATGGAACTTTGAGCCCCCTGCTCAAAATATAACGGTTGAACGTATAGAGTTTTCGGGCGCTTCAATCAGTGGTTCCGACGGCGGAAACGGAGCCGGCATACGCTCACAGGGTGGAAGTTTTACGATAAGGTATTGCTATTTCCACGATAACCAGGATGGTATATTGTCTAACACCGCCGCAGGGAATGATTCAACAGATGTGCTGATAGAAAATTCCGAGTTTGCTTATAATGGTTGCGCAGTAGGTGATTCCAGTGGCTGCGATCCGGGTTATGAACATAATATGTATATAGGCAGCGGCACACGAAGTTTTATAATAATGTACTCTTATATTCATGGAGCCATACAGGGACACAACATTAAAACCCGTGCAGACAATAATTATATTTTGTATAACCGCATCATGGATCAAACCGATGGCACCAGCAGTTATGATATTGATATAGCCCAGGGAGGACCGACAGTTATAATGGGCAACCTGATTGAAGGCGGACCAATGAAGGTAAATCACAGTATTATTTGTTATAACGAAGGTTCAACTAATCCAGGTCCGCTAAACCTTCTACTGGTAAACAACACCGTAGTAAATGATCAGACTACGGGCTATTTTTTGTTTATGCCAAAAACGGGTAATGATACACTGACATTGATAAACAATATTTTCGCCGGACCGGGCAGCCTTTTTAACGGCGCAACGAACTTTAGTGTAATTGACTCCACGCACAACTGGCAGCCTTCAAATGTTGACAGCGTTGGCTTAGTGAATGCAACTGCTTATAATTATAATCTCACCTCAACCTCGCCCGCCATCAACAAGGGAACAAATGCGGGATACGTTTATAATATATTTCCATACGACAGTTTTTCTCTTACTCCTGTTTATGAATATTTGGATACAGCAAGTGAGGAACCCCGTCCTGTTGTTGGCATAATTGATTTGGGCGCTTATGAATATAGTGCTGCTACCAGTATTTCAACTATCTCAAGTAGTGATGATTTTTTAATGAAAATTTATCCCGCACCTGCATCAAGTGAATTAACTGTTGCAATAAATAATTCCCAAAATAAACCTGTTGTACTTACAATGTTTGATGTAACCGGAAGAAAAGTTATGTCGTTCACCACTTCAAAGATTTTGCAAACGATAAATACCGTTTCACTTGCCCCGGGTATTTATATGCTCAAAGCTTTAATAGGAAATTCATTTGTTACCTCCAAAGTTGTAATTGCTAAGTAGGTATAACAATATGTTTAAAAAAATTCATAGGTTATAGTGAAAATAGTGTTAAATTTCAATCTTAACAATTATAACATAATATAAATATATGTTTTTTGTATAAATAACTTAACCAGCAGTTTTTATGAAACAATTCTCCGCAAACCCCCCCGATAAAACGGGCATTTCTTCTCAATCTTTTATATGGAATCTTCTAAAGAAAACAGCACTATGTAGTTTTTTAATAATCGCTTTTGCATTTATGTCTTATAATGCAAAAGCAGCTTGTTACGCTTACTTTTACGCTTCAGTTTCCGGAGACACCGTTCACCTGGAAAATTATTCATCAGCCGGAACAGGTGACAGCATAATATTTTATTACTGGACGTTTGGCGACGGAAGTGATAGTTATGATATTAACCCAACTCATGTCTATAGTAAATCGGGCAACGATACTATTTGTCTCACTATTTATACAAAAAGCGGCTGTTCTAATAATTTATGCCGGACCGTTACCGTAACGGTTAATGGTAAAGGCAGTTGCTCCGCATATTTCAATACTACAATCAATGGCGACACGGTTCAGTTTAATGATTATTCCACGGCAGGTACCGGGGACAGTATTGTTTATTATGAATGGTCATTCGGCGATGGTACATACGGAAGCGGAAAAAGCCCATCTCATATTTACTCAAAAACAGGCTCTGATACGGCTTGTTTATCTATTTATACAAAATTAGGCGGTACACATACCCCTTCGTGTTCTTACTGCCGTTCATTTGGTATAACAGCTAAAAATGGTGGATGTAATGCATATTTTTATTACACAATTACAGGCGGTGATACAGTGCAATTCAGTAATTACTCTACGGTAGGCACCGGCGATAGTGTTATTTATTACTCATGGCATTTTGGCGACGGTACTTCCAGCCTTGATAAAAATCCAGTTCATGTATTTAATAAATCAGGCACTGATACAGTCTGCATGTATATGGCTACTAAAAATGGTTGTTCAAGTGGTTATTGCCGCACGTTAACCATAACAGTTCCGAATGGCAGCTGCTCTGCTTATTTTAATACAACTATAACAGGCGATACCGTTCAATTCAATAATTATTCATATGCAGGCACAGGTGATAGTATAATTTATTATTCATGGTCGTTTGGCGACGGCACTAACGGAAGCGGAAAGAGCCCCGCTCATATTTATACAAAATCAGGCACCGATACGGCTTGTTTATCGGTATATACAAGAATTGGAGGTACCCATTCACCTTCATGTTATTATTGTCGCTCGTTTACCATTACCGTAAAAAACACAAGTTGCTATGCTTATTTCTATGAAAAAGTTTCCGGCGACACAGTTACGTTTACCAATTATTCAAAAGCAGGAACAGGCGATAGTATAACTTATTATTCTTGGTCGTTTGGCGATGGTACTTACAGCCATGATATTAATCCCACACATGTTTACAGTAAATCGGGCACTGATACAGCCTGCCTATATATTTATACTAAAGACGGCTGCTCGAGCAGTTTGTGCCGCTCGTTTACTGTAACAGCTAATAACACAGGTTGTGATGCATATTTCCTTGTGTCGGTTTCCGGTGACACAGCTACATTCACCAATTATTCAAAAGCAGGAAGCGGTGATAGCATTACATATTATGTTTGGGTTTTTGGTGACGGTAATTACAGCCACGATTTAAACCCCACTCATGTTTACAGTAAATCAGGAACAGATACAGCCTGTCTTTACATTTCAACAAAAAATGGCTGTACCAGCAGCTTGTGCCGCTCATTTACCGTAACAGTGCCAAGTACCTCATGCGATGCTTATTTCTATGGTACTGTTTCGGGAGATACACTTAAATTAACTAACTATTCAAAAGCAGCAAGCGGGGATAGCATTATTTATTATTTATGGACGTTTGGTGATGGCACTTATAGCCATGATATAACCCCAACGCATATTTATAATCAATCAGGCACAGATACGGTATGCCTCACTATTTACACAAAAGACGGTTGCACAAGTAATATGTGCCGCTACTTTACTGTAACAGCAAAAAATACCAGTTGCGATGCTTACTTCTATGTAACTGTTAAGGGAGATACTGCAACATTTACCAATTATTCAAAAGCAGGAACCGGTGACAGCATAATTTATTATGTGTGGACTTTTGGCGACGGTAATTACAGCCACGATTTAAACCCTGTTCATATATATAGCAAGCCAAGCACTGATACAGCCTGTCTTTATATTTACACCAAAGACGGTTGTTCAAGCAGCTTATGCCGTTCGTTTAGTGTTTCTGTGGGTAGTGGTGGTTGCAGCACTTACTTCAACACCACAATTACAGGCGGCGATACCGTGCAATTTAATAATTACTCTAAGGCAGCTTCCGGCGACAGTATTATTTATTACTCATGGCATTTTGGCGATGGCACCGGCAGTCTTGATAAAAACCCTGTGCATGTATTTGATACAACCGGAACAGATACAGTTTGCCTGTATATAGCAACTAAAAACGGATGTTCCAGCGGGTATTGCCGCACAGTTACAGTGACTACTAATTGCCATGCCTATTTTTACGATGTTATTAATGGCGACTCGGTTAGTTTTTATAACTATTCAACTACCAATGCAGGCGATAGCATAGAATATTATGCCTGGTCATTTGGTGATGGCACTTTCAGCCAGGATAAAAACCCCAACCATAAATATGCCGGAGCAGGCACAGATACGGTTTGTTTAGCTATTTATACATCTTCCGGCTGTTATGATATTTACTGCCGCGTTATTACTATTAATGCCAACACAACTTCGTGCAGCGCTTACTTTAATACAACTATAGTTAATGATACAGTATTATTCAATAATTACTCTACAGCAGGTGTGGGCGACAGTATAACTTATATGGTATGGACTTTTGGCGATGGCACATACAGTCATGATAAAAACCCGATTCACGTTTATAATGGCAACGGCACAGATACAGTTTGTTTATATATTTCAACAAAGAACGGATGCACAAGCAGCTATTGCCGCGCAGTAATACTAACGTCGGGTTCATGCCAGGCTTATTTTACAGAAAGTCAGTCGAGCGACACATTGAACTTTACTAACCAGTCATATTCAACGGACTCAATTATTACTTACGTTTGGTATTTTGGAGATAGCGTTGTTAGCCTTGATAAAAATGCATCGCATATCTATTCGAAGGATGGTAAATATAATGTGTGCCTGTTTATTTATACTGTAGACGGGTGTGCAAGCGGATATTGCGACACAGTATATGTTGAGGAAAGAGCAGGAGTGAAATTAATACCGGGATTGAACTCAATTGTAAGTAATATATTCCCTAACCCCACTAATGGCGATGCGGATATTTTAATACAAACAGCGTATGATGCCGATATAACTCTGGAAGTTAAAAATATACTTGGGCAAAACGTGTATTATTCAACTATGCAGGTGTCACCCGGTAAATCTTTAATTAATATTCCGTCGGGTTCATGGGTTAGCGGTATGTATTTTGTTGAAATGAATATTAATAATAGCTCTATAATTGTCAGGAAATTAATAAAGATGTAAAGTTATACCCGCCGGCAGGCGGCTTGAGGTAACCACAAGCCGCCCGTCTTTTTAAAACTAATAACGCCTTGCAAAACAAGGCGTTACGTTTAACATTTGTTGCCCGAGCTGGATTCGAACCAACACAATCAGCTCCAAAAACTGACGTCCTGCCATTAGACGATCGGGCAAAATTAAGTGCACGCCTGAATAATAAGTTCAAACGGCGGACAAATTTAGGTTTCTTTTTTCAATTAGGAAAAGCTGAATTTGTTACAGAGCCCTATTGGTAACTTTCCACTATTAACTATCAACGGATTGAACTATTTTTGGGGCTTCTTTAAAACAAAAGTATGCTTCAACAACAGTATAAACGCATAAACATCATTGTGGGGTGGTGTATGTTCCTGTTTTCTGCAACGGTATATTGGCTCACAGCAGAACCCACGGGCAGTTTCTGGGATTGCGGCGAATTTTTACCCTGCGCCGATAAATTACAAATAGCGCACTCACCCGGCTCGCCTTTATTCCTTATGATAGGGCACATGTTTATGTCACTCACTTCCAATGTGAGTAAAAAAGCCGTCATGTTTAATCATTGGAGCGGTATTTCTGTTGCTCTTGCCGCCACATTCCTGTTTTGGATAATCACCCATTTGGCTAAAAAACTCATCATAAAAAAAGACGAAGATTACACCACAGGTAATATTATTGCCATAATGGCGTCAGGCATGGTTGGCGCAGCCACATTCACCTTCTGCGATTCGATGTGGTTCTCTGCTGTTGAAGCTATTGTGTTTGCCACTTCGGCATTATTTACATCGCTGGCAGTATGGTCCATTATTAAATGGGACAATGAATCCACTAAAGATTATGCCGACCGCTGGCTCATTTTTGCGGGCTTTGTTATCGGGTTGTCAATCGGCGTGCATTTATTGAGTTTGCTCACTATTCCCGCTATTGTTTTCACCGTGTATTTTAAAAACTTTAAACCCAGTGGTTGGGGAGTGGTAAAAACTTTTCTCGTGGCTGCTGTAATAACCGGGTTGATACAATATGCATTAATACAAGGGTTGCCTAAAATAGCTGCACATTTTGATGTGTTATTTGTTAATTCTTTCGGGTTGCCTTTTAATTCGGGTGTAGCCTTTTTTTTCCTGCTTGTTATTGCATATATCGTTTATGCTTTGCTGGCAACGCAGGGGAAAATAAATGCAAAGAATGTGCAGTTGGTAACAGTGGCATTTATCATTACATACCTCACTTTATTCTTTGTTGAAAGTGCACTCGCAGGCTTGCTCATTGGTTTAGTGTTAAGTGCAATAGTGGTTTTTATTTTAGCCGGTCAAAAAAGAACGCAATTCATGAGCAACCACAGGCTAAATACGGTTGTTCTCACTTTTGCATTTATGATAATCGGGTATTCCTCTTATGTGGAAGTGGTTATTCGCGCCAGCGCCAATCCGCCCATTAATATGAGTAATCCCAATAATGCCTTTGATCTGGTAGGTTATCTTAGCCGTGAGCAATACGGAACCCAGCCGTTTTTATACGGACCCTATTTCAATGCAAGAGCGGTGCGTGCTGAGAAAGGCGCCATGCAATATTATAAAGGAGATAAGCAATATGAAGAGTTAGGTCCAAAGGAAACCCCCGTATACGATTCATCGAAGGAAACCCTTTTCCCAAGATTATGGGATAGTGAAGACCCCGATAAAGTCAGATTTTATAAAAGCTATCTTAAGAGCATAGATCCCGATTATAAAGATGATGAAACGCCCACGTTTGGAGAAAACATATCCTTCTTTGTAAGTTACCAGTTTTATTACATGTATTGGCGCTATTTTTTTTGGGATTTTTCAGGTCGGCAAAATGACAGGCAGGGCGAAGGTATTGACGATTACCGGAATGGTAACTGGAAAACTGGCATAACATTTTTTGACAACCTGAGGCTGGGTCCCCAGGATACGTTGCCGGCGAATTTGGATAAAAATAAAGCAGATACCAGTTTTTATTTACTGCCGCTATTTCTCGGTTTATTCGGTATGTTTTATCAGTTCAATAAAAGCAAGAAGGACGGTATAATTGTTCTCATCCTGTTTTTTATGACGGGCGTAGGTATAATTCTGTGGCTCAACCAGCCCCCTTTGCAGCCCCGTGAGCGTGATTATTCTTACTTAGGCTCATTCTATGCTTACAGTATTTGGATAGGCTTAGGTGTAATCTCCGTTTATGAGTTAATTAAACAAAGCATTAAGCCGGCAGGGGCAGCAGTGGCTTCTTTGGCGATTTGTTCTATTGTACCCGTCTTAATGGGTACCCAGGGATGGCCGTCGCATAACCGCAGTCATCGGTATACAGCCAGAGATTTTGGAGAAAATTATTTGCAGTCCTGTAAGCCAAATGCAATTTTATTTACACAAGGAGACAACGATACTTACCCCCTATGGTATGACCAGGAAGTAGAGGGAATAAGAACGGACGTGCGGGTGGTTAACCTGAGCTTGCTTGGCGTGGATTGGTATATTGATGAAATGACACATATGATAAATACTGCCCCCGCAATAAAATTATCCCTGTCGCCTGATAAATACCGCGCTGACAGGCGCGATATTGTCTATTATTATGATAATGGCAATACCTCGAGAAGTAAATATTACCCCATTAAAGAGGTAGTGGATTTTATTGGTAATGATAATAACCAGGAGGATTTAGGGTATGGACAAAAAATGAATTTTCTGCCTACAAAATTATTATCTATCGCCGTTGATAAAAATGAAGTGCTTGCTGACGGAACGGTAGATTCCAAAGACAGCGATAATATTGTGGATGTAGTTAAATGGAAACTCCCCAAAAGCGACCTTCTTAAAAATGACTTAATGACGCTTGATATTATTGCAAGTAACCTATGGGCGCGTCCAATCTATTGGGCTATTTCGGTTAGTAATGACGCCTATCTGGGGCTTGATAATTACCTGCAACAGGAAGGGCTTACCTATCGGCTCGTGCCTCTTAAGAAACCGGCAAATGACGAGGAAGGGTTGCCCGGCTTTGTAAATACTGACCGGATGTATGATGTGGTCATGCATAAATTCAAATGGGGTGGGATTGATAAATACAATGTTTATCTCGATGAAAATGTTCTTCGGATGGTGACCAACCTGCAAAGTAATTTTAGTCGGTTAGCATCGGCGCTTATTGATGAAGGTAAAAAAGATTCGGCAATACAAGTGCTTGATAAGGGTATAAAAGTGTTGCCCGAAAAAAATGTTCCTTTGTCTTATGTCATGATGCAGTATGTTGAGGATTATTACAGAGCCGGCGCTCCCGATAAAGCCAAGCCGATAGCATTACAGCTGTCGACTATGGCTGATCAAGACCTGCAATATTTTTTAACAGCTAATAATCAAAAGTACCAGGGGTCATATTACCGCGATGCCCAGGATGCCTTGTATGCCTTACGGGCATTGCCGGCAATGACTTCCAATGTGTTATTTGAGCAGAAGCCTTTTATGGATAATATAGATAAAATAAAAGCTGATTTAGGTAAAACTGATTTTACTAAAAATGACCTGGATAATTATTCTCCGTCCGACGACGCCTTAATTAAAACAAAAGATAGATTGATGATAAGTTTTAATAAAGGGCTTACGCTCAAAGATATTGAAGCGCAGTATAAAAGCCTGGCGGATTTGAATAAGCAACTGACAGCTACCAGGAATAAATACCGGCAGCTTTATGGCAATAGCATTGGAAATGAGTAAAGGCTGAGTAAATATAACTTAAAGGTGAGCATGAGGATAGGAATTGTAAATCGGTTAACCCTTTTATAAACAGCCAGGTTGCAGAACGGTCGCTCGCAATATGAATACGGGATTCATCCTGTTGAAGAAGCGCTTGAGTCGGGGCAATCCGTACAGCGTATTTTTATTGACAGGACGCTGATTGGCAAACCCCAGTTCTCAAAAATTGTGCAACTGGCACGAACAGCAGAAGTTCCCCTGCAGCCGGTGCCCGCTGTAAAACTCGACCGCTTGGTTAACAGGGCGCACCAGGGCGTGGTGATGGTGCGCGGGCTGGTTGACTTTTATAAAACTGAAGATATTTTACCGGCTATTTACGATAAGGGCGAAACGCCTCTCCTGTTAATCCTCGACCGCATAACCGATGTTAGAAACTTTGGCGCTATTGCCCGCACTGCCTATGCGGCGGGCGTTCATGCCATTGTTGTTCCGTTTGACGACACCGCTGAAATAAATGCCGACGCGGTGAAAGCATCGGCGGGCGCGATGAATAAAATTATAATATGCCGCGAAAAAAAATTAATTGATACCTTAAAAATGCTAAAATTAAACGGCATACAATTGCTGGCGGCCGAAGCGGTGTCTAAAGAATATATTTATGAGGTTGATTTAAGGATTCCATTGGCAATAATAATGGGCTCTGAGGGGTTAGGCATAAAGCCCGAATTTTTGAAAATAGTTGACCACATTGTGAAAGTTCCGATGGAACGCGCTTTCGATTCTTACAACGTTTCTGTTGCGGCAGGTATGATTCTTTATGAGGTGATGAGGCAGCGGCTGCAATAATGCCTCACACATGCTCCAGCATATCCTTCGTCATGGCATCCAAATCATACTGGTGTTTCCAGCCCCAGTCGTTGCGGGCGTATGAATCGTCAATACTTTTTGGCCAGCTTTCCGCAATTTTTTGCCTGAAGTCGGGAGCATAATCAATTTTAAAGTCGGGCATTATTTTGCGTATAGATTCAGCCACATCTTTCGGGGCAAAACTCATACCCGCGATGTTATAGGACGAGCGAACTTTAATTTTTTCCGCCGAGGCTTCCATCAATTCAATGGTGGCACGTATGGCATCGGGCATATACATCATGGGCAGCCTGGTGATATTGGATAAAAAGCAGGTATAATGTTTTGTCTTTTTTGCTTCAAAATAAATGTCAATGGCATAGTCGGTAGTGCCGCCGCCGCCGGGGGTTTTGTAGCTGATAAGTCCGGGATAACGCACACTGCGCACATCTAAATTTTTCTTCTGAAAATAGTAATCGCACCAGCGCTCGCCGGCTTGCTTGCTGATTCCATAAATGGTATTGGGCTCCATTACGGTGTATTGAGGGGTGTTAAGGCTGGGTGTTGTTGGTCCGAACACAGCGATGGTACTGGGCCAGAATAATTTTTTTATGCCTGTTTTAATACAAACATCAAGCACATTGCGCAGTCCTTTCATATTCACGCGCCATGCCAGCTCAGGATTTTTTTCGCCGGTAGCTGATAAAATAGCGGCAAGGTGGTATATCTGTGAGATTTTTTTTGATTCCACCAGCTCTGCCACACGGTGTTTGTTCAATACGTCGAGCCGTATAAATTCGCCGGTTTCTTTTAATTCCTGAGCCGGTTCTTTAAGGTCGGCGGCAATTACATTTTTATACAATGTTCTTAATGCAATAGTCAATTCACTCCCAATTTGTCCGCAAGCACCAATTACCAGTATTGTTTCATCTTTCATCTCCCTAAAAAATTTCGCCAAAAGTAAAAATAAAATACGTCTTAAATCCGTATTGTATCAATTAAAACATCTTAAGAGGGTAAATAAATATGAATTATTACTTTTGTTCAAATTCTAACTACCAATGAAACAAAAAACATGGGCAGCACGCCTATTCCCTCACATTATAGCAATAGCCATTTTTGCTCTGCTTACCGTTATCAGCTTTTTGCCCATGTTCCAGGACAATAAAGTTCTTAACCAGAGCGATATAATGCAATTTAAGGGAGTCTCTAAGGAAATAGTAGACTATCGGGACAAAACTGGGCAAGAACCTTTATGGACTAACTCGATGTTCGGAGGTATGCCAGCTTACCAGATATCTACTTTATACAAAGGTAACCTGCTTCGCTATTTAGATGATATTTTAACTCTTGGCTTCCCTCATCCTTCCGAGCTTTTGTTTATGGTATTGCTTGGTTTTTATATTTTACTTATCACACTTGATGTCGATGTTTGGCTGAGTATTGCAGGAGCCATTGGTTTTGGTTTCGCATCATTTGACTTTGTGCTTCTGTCAGTCGGGCATAATTCCGAAGTGCGCGCCCTGGCATATCTTCCGATTTGCCTTGCGGGAATTTTAGCGGTTTTCAGACGAAAGTATTTACTCGGCGGTGTATTGACAGCCGTGTCTCTTTCACTTGAAGTTATGTCTAATCATTTGCAGATTGCTTACTATCTTTTTCTGTTGACGCTTGTTTTTATTATTGTTGAGTTCATCTACGCTATCAAAGAAAAAACATACAAGCATTTTATCACTTCAGTTTGCATTATTGGTATAGCAGCCATTTTTGCTGTATTAACCAATCTCTCTTTACTATGGACCACTTATGAATATGGCAAACAAACCATCCGCGGGAAATCTGAATTAACCTCGAACAAAAAATCAAACGGCGGGCTTGATGAAGATTATGCTTTTCAATGGAGCTATGGAAAAATGGAAACCCTGACACTTCTTATGCCTGATGTATTTGGCGGCTCATCTAATAATAGACTTAGCACCAGCTCAAATTTAGCGGATGCATTTAAAAATATGGGCGTTTCCGATGAAAATGTTCAGGATATTGTCCAGGCACAGCCTACCTACTGGGGTGACCAGCCTTTCACAGAGGGACCGGTATATGTAGGCGCTATATTTTGTTTTCTTTTTGTGCTGGGGTGTTTCCTTATTAAAGGACCTCTTAAGTGGTGGCTATTGATAGCAAGTGTGCTGGCTATTTTATTATCGTGGGGACATAATTTTCTTTTCTTTAATAATATTATGTTCAGGTATTTCCCCGGTCTAAATAAATTCCGCACGGTTACCATGGCACTGATTATTCCGCAGGTTACTTTTCCGCTGATGAGTATTTTGGTTTTGAAAAAAATAGTTGCGGGCGAAGTGGATAAAACCGAGTTACTGAAGTTTTTGAAATGGTCGCTTTACATTGTAGGAGGAATAGCGTTAATTACGTTGGTGGCGGGACCCTCTTTAGCTAATTTAAGAGGCGCAGGAGATGAGGATTTTAAAAATGAATGGATGCAGCAGCTTAAAGGCAACCAGGATACAGTTAACAATTTATATAATGCTCTCCTTGCTGACCGCGCATCGCTTATGCGAATGGATGCATTTCGTTCCCTGGTATTTATAGCATTGGCTTTTGGCTTGATTTTTTTCTTCATTAAAGGAAAAATTAAAAGGGGATGGTTTAGCGCAATACTGATTGTATTGGTTTTTGCCGATTTATTTTTTGTGGGTAAACGGTATTTAAACAATGATAATCCAAATGTTTTTGTAGATGACTCGCAAGCCGCTCAATCTTTTCAGCCTTCACAGGCAGACAAGGATATTCTCCAGGATAAATCTTTAGATTACAGAGTGCTTAATCTTGGTCTTCATGGTTCTCCATTCCAGGATGGCACCACGTCCTATTTTCATGAGTCAATAGGTGGTTATAGCGCGGCTAAGCTACGCCGCTACCAGGAGTTAATTGACTCATGCATTGAGCCTGAAATTGGGGCTATAATAACGGCATCTCGTTCGGGAAATGCAGATATTTTTAGTAATACTCCTGTATTGAATATGCTTAATGATAAATATGTTATCGGTAATCCCAACGCTCAACCAACCATAAATAGAGACGCATTGGGTAATACATGGTTTGTTAACTCCTATAAAATTGTTCCTAATGCTGATGCCGAGATAGAAGCAATTAAAAATTTTAATCCGAAACAGGGTTGCTTTATTGATAAGCGGTTTACTGACCAGCTAACCGGATTAACTGTTACTCCTGATTCTTCCTCAACAATTAAGTTAATGAGCTATGAGCCCAACGATTTAATATATCAATCTTCAGATAAGGATGAGGGAGTAGCTGTTTTTTCAGAAATATATTACGCTGACGGATGGAATGCTTACGTTGATGGCAAACAAACACCTTATTTGCGTTGCGATTATGTATTGCGGGGCATGGTAGTGCCTGCAGGCGACCATAAAATAGAATTTAGATTTGAGCCTAAAGATTATTATACGGGCGAAACAGTTAGCTTATGCAGTTCAATATTGTTAATCATTGTGGCTTTAGGCAGTATAATGAAATATAGTATGCCGGCTAAAAAGGAATAGATATTTTCTTGGAGAAAGTTCTAATCATAACTTATTATTGGCCGCCAAGCGGTGGCGCCGGAGTGCAGCGTGGTTTAAAGTTTGCCAAATATCTGAGGAACTTCGGATGGGAGCCCATTATTTATACGGTTGAAAACGGCGAATACCCTATAATTGACAACTCGCTTGTGAATGATATTCCGCAGGGTATTACAGTTATAAAACGCCCTATTCTTGAGCCTTATAGCTTTTACAAGGCATTGACCGGTGAAAAGAAAGGTAAAAAAATGAATCCGGCATTTCTGTCGGAGAAAAAGAAACGAACGCTTTCACAAAAGATTTCTGTTTGGGTCAGAGGTAATTTTTTTATTCCGGATGCGCGAATGCTTTGGATAAAACCTTCGGTTAAATTCCTTAAAAAATATTTATCGGAAAATAAAGTTGATGCGATCCTGTCAACCAGCCCGCCCCATAGTGTGCATCTTATAGCCATGCAATTACATGAAGCCCTGAAGTTGCCGTGGGTGGCTGATTTCAGAGACCCGTGGACAAAAATTGATTTTTACCCTGAACTTAAACTTACATCCTGGGCAGATAAAAAACACCATCGCCTTGAGGCAGCAGTGCTTTCCAATGCTGATGCCGTAATTTCAATTGGTGAAACAATTAAGCAGGAATTTGAGGAAATTGTAAATAGAAAATATGAAGTGATTACCAACGGATATGATGATGATGATATTCATGTATCCGATAAGATTGAAATGGATAAGAAATTCTCCATTGTTCATTTGGGCACATTAGTTGAAACTTATAAACCGCTAATTTTGTGGAGTGCTTTATCTCAATTGGCAAAAGAAAATAAGCAATTTGCCGCCGACCTTGAAATAAAGCTGATAGGCAGAGCTGATGCTAATGTTATAAAAAGCATTGAAGAAAATAATTTGTCTCAGTATTTAACCTTGATTGATTATATACCACACGATAAAGTAACAATTATGCAGCAACAATCGCAGGTATTACTGATGAAGATAAATGAAACGCCATCGGCAAAGGGGATTATTACGGGAAAAATGTTTGAGTATTTAGCATCAAAACGCCCCATTCTTTTAATCGGACCTGAAGATGGCGATGCAGCAAAGATAATTAATGAAACAGGAGCCGGTGTGGTTAATAATTATACCGACATTACATCTCTTAAAGAGAAAATACTTTCTTTATATAATCAATATAAAGCCGGAACATTACGTGTAAATCCAAAAGGAGTGGAACAATATTCCCGTAAAAATCTTACCGGCAAACTGGTTGAAGTGCTTAACAGAATAACTAATAAATAAGTGATAAAGCTCTACATAAATCCTGAGTTTACCGGATTCAACGAGATGATATATTCATTGCGCTTGTTTTTCATTAATAAAGGTATAGAGTATACATTAGTAGATGCGCCCTCGAAAGCTGATGTAATATTTTCCAAAGAAAAAAATGATTTCCCGGTATCTGTATTTTTCTATGAAAAAATAAAGAGGGGAATTTTTGATCCGAAGCAATTTTTTAAAAGCGACCCTTATATTAGAGATGCTAAGGGTACTATAGATTACCTTGCCACAGTATTTTATTTAGTAAACTGCTTGCAGGAATATGGCTCGGATAAAAAAGATGAAATAGGACGCTTTGAATATAAGAACAGTTTGCAAAAACAATTCGATATTATTGAAAAAAACCTGGTCCAGGGAATATTTGACGAACTGGCAACCTACCCTATATTTAGCAGAACGGTTACGCGGCAAAAGGAAAAATCAAAAATATTTTTATCACACGATATTGATACAGTTTACGGCGCTTTATTACAGGATGGTTATTATGCCTTGCAAAACAGCAGGGTAGATGTTATGTTGAAATTGCTGGTAAATGCTTTGATGGCAAAACCCGATTGGCTTAATATGGATAAGATCATGAAGATTGAGGATGAATATAGCTTTAAATCGGTGTTCTTTTGGCTGGTCAACCAGGGCAAAGTCAATAAGCGCATGGTTAATTCTGATTATAATATCCGTTCAAAGAAAATACAGGAAATAATTTCAGCTATAAATTCCGGCGGTTGGGAAAATAATTTGCATAAAAGTGTTTCACCTGACCCATTTGCTGTTGAGATTCAAAAGGCGGGATTTCCTGTTTCGGGTAACCGCTATCATTATTTAAAAATGAACGTTCCCAACTCATTTAAAGAGATAGAGCAGGCAGGATTGAAATTTGACGCCAGCCTTGGTTTTGCAGAGCACTATGGATTTAGAAATAATTACGGGCAGCCATTTCAGCCATATAACATGGACAAGCAAAAACCCTATAATTTTATTGAGATCCCCTTACATGTTATGGATACCACTTTCCACAGGTATATGCGAATTCCGGCATGGAAAGTACCTGACTATATCATCGCATTTTTTGAAAAGAACAGGTATGACACCTTGTTTTCAGTGCTGTGGCATAATACCTATTTCACCAATTACAAATTCGAGGGGTACATGAAAGCGTATAAAAAGCTTTTAACCTACTTTTATGAAAACAAAATGCAATGTGTTACGGCTTCAAAAATTGTAGAACAACATCATTGGATGTAATCCTGTATTATTTATATCTTTAACTACCGATGAAAATTTTAATTCTTGATGCAGCCAATAGCAATACACTCGCAATAATACGGCACGTTAAACACCGTGATAAGTCTGTTATATTTCATGCGGCAGGATATAGCCGGTTTTTATTGTCCTTCTTTTCAAAATATATATCTAAGAAAATACTGTTGCCGCATCATTCCAATCAGCAGAAATTCATTGCTGCATTGTTAAGCATACTCCAAAATGAAAAATATGATTTGCTGATGCCTGTAGGTTTTTATACCCATGAGATTTGCGTACATCACACGGAAGAAATAAAAAAATATACAGCCGTTTCCTTGCCCCCGGTAGATGCTTTTAATACGGCAGCGTCTAAATTAAAAACTTATCAGTTAGCTGAAAAGCTTTCAGTGCCGTATCCTAAAACGTTCAATGTCGAATCAATTGATGGTCTTAATCAAATTAAAGTAACCTTTCCCGTAGTTATAAAAGCTCAAATGGAAATGGGAAAAAATGTTGTTGAATATGTTTATTCGCAGGAAGAACTTATAGAAAAATATAAACGGATATGCAGTAAAAATAATTTTACACCGCCCAATTTGCCCATCATCCAGGAGTTTATTAAAGGAGGTGGCTACGGTTTTTTTGCTTATTACCATAAAGGACAATGCAAGCGTATTTTTATGCATAAGCGCATACGGGAATATCCTGTAACGGGCGGAGCCAGCACCTGCGCCGAATCATTTTTTGATGAAAAATTAATTCGCTATGGGAAAAAATTACTTGATTATCTTAGTTGGAACGGAGTGGCTATGGTTGAATTTAAAAAGGATGAAAAAACAAATGATTATACGCTGATGGAAATTAACCCGAAATTCTGGGGATCACTGGAATTGGCGTTGGCGGCGGGTGTTAACTTTCCCTACTACCTTATTCAGCAAGTGAAAAATGAAGAGGTGCCTTATTCAGAGCAATTTAATAAAGTGAGGTTTCAATGGATTCTTAACGGGGAATTGTTTCATGTGTTAGCCCGCCCAAGAGATTTTTTTGCTGTAGTGAGTGATATGTTTCATTCTAAAAAAGATTTATCCTGGCGCGATCCTTTGCCTAATCTTTTTCAAGTTGTAATGATACCTGTGCATTATTATAAAAAATTAAAAGCAAAGTTGTCGTGATGTTAATTGATTCTCATACACATACTTACAACTCTTATGATTGCCTGATGCAACCCGAAAAAATATTGAGGATTGCTAAAGAGCGCGGATTAAACGGCATTGTTATTAATGACCATGATACAATTAAAGGCGGAAAAGAATGTGCTCAATTAAATAAAGACGGCAATTTTACAGTAATAGTAGGCGCCGAAATTAAAGTGGATAGAGTGGGAGATGTGACCGGCTTATTCCTGAAAGAAGAAGTTACTGCGCGAGACTTTAACGGAGTAGTTACAGAAATAAGAAAACAAGGAGGAATTACAGTATTGAATCATCCTTATGTTCATCATAATCTTGATGAAGTGAATTTTGACGGTATAGATTTAGTTGAGGGTTACAATGGACGTACAGATGAGAAGAGAAACCTGATGGCTGTGGAACTTGCTAAGAAATATAATAAACCTGTTATTGCCGGCAGTGATTCACACACGTATGGCGAGATTGCCAATTGTAAAACCACAATAGAAAGTATTGCTACAATTACTCATCCCTTATCTACAGAATATAAGTTGTGCAACGTATGGGCTCCTGTTGTAAGCCAATTAATAAAAGCCGGAAAGAGAAAAGATGCTATGCTGTTAATTAATGTGCTGCTTGGTATTCCTAAAAAGGTTTACAGGAGAATGGCGAAATGAATTGCTTTATTTCAGATTTACTAAATCATTATATACAGATAAGAATTTAAGACCAACCGGCTTTAATGAAACCTTATTTGAGATTGCAGAGCTTATTGCCTTATGATCAAATTCAATTGACATGCCTTTAATTATTCCGTCAGCCCATTCCTGGGGATTGTTATTGCACAATATTCCGTTTACACCAGGTTGTACTAATTCGGGCAACGCACCTACATTAGATGCGATAACTGGTGTTCCGGTGCATAATGCTTCAGCAACAACGACAGAGAATGTTTCTATTTCGGAGGCATGTACAAAATAATCGGTTTTAATTAATAGCTTGGCAATTTCTTCTTTTGATAATCTTCCAATCAACTTGATTTTATAGTTAAGTGACGGCGATAAATTTTTTAACTTTTCAAGTTGTGAGCCTTCTCCTACAATATTCAATTCAATGCTTTGTTTCGTTTTCAGGCTAACTATATTTAAAGCATCAGCAATAAGAAAGGGTAGTTTGGGTGGTTCCCATGTTGCCACTGCGGTAAAATTTAATACACCGGATTTTGTTTTTGGTGAATAGCGGAAAATATCGGTGTTTACAACGTTGGGAATTATTACAATTTTTTTGCTGGTAGGTACAAACCGGCGCACATTTTTTTCAAGAAAACCTGAAACAACTGTAATACATTGCGTCTTTAAATAAGCCTTTTTTGCTGCATATGAAAAAATATTTTCATGCATGAAATTATCCATCTTCGACCAATGCTCGGTAATAATATGCGGGATAGAGTATTTTTTACTAAGCCAATACCCAACGATGCCGCAGGGTGCCACGATATTGGAATGAATAAAATCGGGTTTACCGCCAGATAAAATATTCTTTCTCAAATAGGTGGATGTTATAAAATACGCAAGAGGCGGAAAAGCATAAATGAATTTGTAAAGCGAAGATTCTATGTGGATGATATGCGTGGGTATGCCATTTTCATCAACAAATTTTTCAAACCGCTTACTAAACAGGCGGTTACTTTTTTTTATGTCAAAAACAAGCACGGTTATATCAACACCGGTAGATTTAATTGCCTTTGCATGTTCTTTTACATAGACACTTTTATAGGGTATAGCGGGATTAGGATACCAAAAAGTGAAAAATAAAATGTTCATGAGATACTGTCAAAATTATGAATAATAATTACAATCCTTCAGGCAATCATCGGGTGGCGCTTAAATGGCTTGGATGAATCGAACAATTTCCTGTAGGTAATATACCGGCGAACCAATTTTCCTCCAATTGAGTCTACTAGGTGAATCATTTTTGGATTGAAATCGCCAATCCAATTCATTTCTAAATCATCATATTTATTCATGGGTTGAATAACTTTTGCTGAAGCCATTACAATGGCGCCCTCAACGCCGCGCCCCTGGTGGTCGGGAGTAACACCGAATAGCACGCCAATCATGCGCCTTGTTACACCACGCCAGCGATAATAAACGAATTTTAATTTACCAACTAAATCCAATTTGCCATTGAGATGTTTAATGATCGGATTTATATCGGGAAGCATAAGAAAAAATGCTACCGGTTTTTTATCATAATAGCCAAACCACATCAATTCTTCTTCAAGTATGGGCTTAATAACTTTCATTAAAGCTTTTGACTGGTGTGCCTCCATTTGGGGTACATTATAAAACTTTGACCATGCTTCATTATAAATGTTGCGGAAATCTTCAGTATATTTTTCAAGGTATTTTTTATTCAGGTGCTCAAATTTATACTGTGGATTACGTGCTATGCGTTCAGCCCTGTCCCAGTAATTTTCAGGTATGGGGTCGCTTACATGGTAATTATATACAAACTGATTAAAGTAAAGCTGGAATCCATAATTTTCAAAAAGCTGCTGATAGTAAGGTGGATTGTAGTTCATGTTATAAGTGGGCATATTAAACCCCTCCACCAATAAGCCCCACCATTCGTTACGCTCGCCAAAATTTATGGGTCCGTCCATGGCTTCCATTTTTCGTTCAGCAAGCCAGTTTTTACAGGCATCAAAAAGAGTGTTTGCTGCGGTTTGGTTATTTATACAGTCAAAAAAACCCATGCCGCCCGTAGGTTGGTCTTCGCCAAATGCTTTTTTCTTATCGTAAAATGCAGCCACGCGCCCTATCAATTGCCCCGAATCATTTTTTAATATCCATCGTGTAGCTTCGCCATAGCGGAACATCTTATTACGCTTCGGGTCAAATATTTTATCTATATCATCATCAATCGGGCGCACCCAATTATTGTTACCCTTATTTATGAGAATAGGAACTTTTAGAAATTCTTTTGCTGTCGTATTATCTTTAACCTCTATTAATTGCATACTCTTATTTGCCACAAAAATAAAAGAATGCGGCTATACAACTAATGACTATTATTTTTGAGTGTTAACTTGTTTAATAATTATCTCCAATGTCCTCGTTGCCATTCATATCCACCTCTTACGGGACGCCAGTTCCCTCTCACCCAGGTTCTACCTGCGCGCGGTCTTGCCCAATACCCGCCCACCTCAACGTACCGGTGTCCAACCCACCTGTATTCTCCGCCTATCCATACAGCGCCTAAAAATGGAGGCGGTCCCGGTGCAACAATAACTGCTCCTGGAGGGTATGTGGCTACTACTCCCACGGCGCAACTTGTAAATAAACCAAGACTTAAAGCTATTATAAAGCGATAAAAAATGATTCTTATGTGTTTCATAACACTGTTTTTAATGTAGTTTCAATCATTATGCCAATTTGACTAACTATAACTGTTGAAGTTGCTTATATCTTAGAAATAAATACTAATTTTCGCCCTGATTTTTGAGTAATAAAAACACTATGGCAAAAAATGTTGCTGTTATAAATTTAGACCGCAGGAATAAATTAATTATTTATAAAAAATTTAAATTTTCCCAACCACAGTTTTCGGTTATAAGCAAACGCAGACTATTGTTATTATTCTGGAAAAAAAGCAATGTAGCCGCTGACGAGGTGAATAGTATAGGCGGCTTGCAGTTTTATACCTTTAAAAGTTTAGAAGAGGCAGAACAGTTTGCCAATAAAATCAAATCAGAGTACTAGTAGTGTTTTCGCCCCGATTCAGCTTCATATCCTTTATCAATTAATAAATGACTTCCGGTTGCAGCTCCCGGGCAAGCTCGTCGCATCTTTCATTTTCAATATGGTCGTTATGCCCTTTTATCCATTTGAATTTAATTTGGTGTTTCTCATATAATTCAAGAAACCTTAGCCACAAATCAGGATTTTTCTTGCCTTTAAAGTTTTTCTTCTCCCAGCCGAAAACCCATTTCTTTTCAACAGCCTCCACCACATATTTTGAGTCGGAAATTATTTCAACAGTTTGGTGGTCATTTTTAAGCGCCTCAATGCCGCGGATAACAGCCATTAGCTCCATGCGGTTGTTGGTAGTATAGCGGTAACCCTCTGCAATTTCTTTTTGGTGCAAACCCGAAACTAATATAACCCCTAACCCCCCGGGTCCGGGATTGCCAAGCGATGAGCCGTCTGTATAAATTTTTATCATGGAGCCAAGTTACAAGACTAATTCAAATTTTGCTGCGAAAAACCGCCGGCAACACTTTCGCGAGCCTGCACCAAAATTTCAAAAACCATAGAAACGTTCTTTATTTTATCGAAGCCGGGTATATTATCTGATGCAGAAAAAAACCTGCCTAACAGCCAACTGAACAGAGCGTTGTTTTCGCCAAATGAAATATAGCCCTCGTCATTTTTTTCATCGGTTATTTGCATCGTTGTTATCGCCTGTAAAGGCAGTGATTGAAATTTTCTTTTTCTCCTGCCACTCAACACAAGCACGCGTTGCGATGTGATGCAATAATAAGTGGCTTCGCGTTTCAGCTTTTCTAAAAAAAATCGTGGAAGGATGAGGTATATACCCAACAGTGTAATAGAAAATCCGAAAAATATGAAGATAAAGCCGGCATGGTAGCGTATGGTTGTCACAGAAAGAATACCGCCAAACGCCAATAAAATAATGGTATTGGGGATTATAATCATATCCACATCTCTCACGCGCAATCCCCCTATAGGTTGCCCTATCCATTTAATGAGTTCTCCTGCTTTTAGGTAGCCCGAAATTTCCGATTCAACCGGCTGACGCATTCTTATATTTTTATTAAAAAATAATGTTTAAAAATAAAATTAAGTTTGCATTATAACAGAAAAATTTTTTATGATGAAATTTTTATATCTCATACGCCATGCACAGGCAGAAGAATATTCGAAATCGGGAAGTGATTTTGACAGGGCGCTTACTGTCAAAGGTGAATCTGATGCTGAGCTTATAGGAATTAAGCTGCGCGAAATGGGCATCAAGCCTCAACACTTTGTTACAAGCCCTGCGGCACGTGCTTTACAAACTGCAGTATTGATTTGTGAGGAGTTACAGCAAAAAAAACCGGCGTTGGTGAAAGATACCCGTATTTATAACGCTTCAACAGGAGACCTGCTTGAGGTGATTAATGAACAGGACGAAAAATATAAATCAATAGCTCTTTTCGGGCATAATCCCGGCTTTTATGAAATAGCTAATATATTAAGCGATACGGAAGTTCATAAATTTCCGAAAGCCGGGGTAATAGCTTTGGCTTTTGCCGTGCCGTGGAAGAAAATTGCTTCCAATACCGGAATGCTCCAGTTCTCTATTTCGCCAAGTCAATATACCTGAAGGTTACTGAACTATGAACATGCCTTGCATCTTTACCCAATGTCCGGGATACGTGCATACAAACTGGTAAGTGCCTGCCGGTGGCGCCGCAAATGTTATAACTGTTGAACTGCCTGGTTTTATTGAAGGTATACCGTAAAGCACATTAGGTGAAGGGGGAATATGACTATCCACGCTTATAGCCGCTGTTGCAACCGAATCTGCAGTGCCGTTTTTTATCAGCACAAAATTATGTTGCATAGCAGCATCTTTGCCGTTATTCTTAAAGTTGATTTTAACGGTTGAACCTGCCTTAACAGTTAAAGTATCCGGTGTGTAACGCATATCAGTCATGGTGTTGCCATTAGCTGCAAGGTTAAGCGTTACCACAGGCGCTTTGGGGTCAATGGCGCTGGGGTTATAGGGTGGTGCAGGTGGCGGTGTATAAGCTTTTGTAGTATCTACCGCAGTGTTGTTTGAAGTTTGCGAACCGCCGCAGCCATTAAATAGGGCTCCTGCAAACAAAAGCGCTATGGCTGCACTGTATAGTTGTGTTGTTTTCATGATAACTTTTTTGCAAAGTTAACGTATACTATTATGATTTTGTTCAAAAATATTAACTACTGCAAATTTTGAACCAATTATTTTCACTTTTCGTGACAATTAGTGAAACATTTACCGAAGCCAAGCGTATCTTATTTGTAAATATTTTAACAGCATAGCATGAGGCAACTAAAAATTACACACCAGATTACCAACCGTGACAGTGAGTCATTGGAGCGATATTTACAGGAAATTGGCAAAGTAGAGTTGCTGACACCCGAACAGGAGGCTGAATTGGCTAAGCGTATAAAGACCGGCGACCAGGCAGCGTTGGAATCACTTACCAAAGCTAACCTTCGTTTCGTGGTGTCGGTTGCCAAGCAATACCAAAACCAGGGTTTAACCTTAAGCGACCTTATTAATGAAGGCAATGTGGGGCTTATAAAAGCGGCAAAGCGTTTTGATGAAACCAAGGGCTTTAAATTTATTTCGTATGCCGTGTGGTGGATTCGCCAGTCTATAATGCAGTCGTTAGTAGAGCAATCGCGCATGGTGCGCCTGCCGCTTAATAAAATCGGTTCGTATAACCGCCTTAATAAGCTGGTAGCAAATTTTGAACAGGAATTCGAGCGCGAGCCCACCAATGATGAGTTAGCCGATTTGCTT
This sequence comes from Chitinophagales bacterium, assembly GCA_963770495.1. Taxonomy (GTDB): domain Bacteria; phylum Bacteroidota; class Bacteroidia; order Chitinophagales; family CAVYQA01; genus CAVYQA01. Next base: position 232,852 of record CAVYQA010000007.1, read on the forward strand.
AATGTTTCGGTGAAAGATATAAAGGAAATGCTTAAAGGCATTACACGGCACATGAGCATGGATGCGCCTATCGGCGATTCGGATGAGAGCACCATGAAAGATTTGATGGTGGATGAAGGAGATAATAAGCCCGATAAAACATTAATCACCGATTCGTTGCGTAGCGATATTATACGCGTTATGTCGGTATTGAGCAGGCGCGATGCGGAGATAGTTGCCTGTTTCTTCGGCATAAACGGGCGGACACAAATGAACCTCGATGAGATTGGCGAGAAATTCGACCTTACGCGCGAGCGGGTAAGGCAGATTAAAGAAAAAGCCATCAGGCGCTTGCGTAAAACGCGCAGTCTGTAATTCTTTGAAAACATATTTATAGGTTAGGTTGCACATATTTCATGGTGTCGAATCCCTGCGTTGAAAGCCGCGGGGATTTTTTTTGCCTCATCACTGATATAAGGCGTAAGTGGTTTGGGAATGGGGTTTGGGGTATGAAAGTGACAAGAATCCTTTAAGTTCCTGACAACTGATTTTTTTGTTATTTGATTTTCAATGTTTTGCATAGAGGTTGACAGGAAGTTTTTAGCAGCGTTTCTTGTCATGTTCTTGTCGTTTTTGTTGTCGGTTTACTAATAACCGCCATATAAAATTTTGTTTAGCCTGTTTTGCTCATAATTGTATTGCGACAGTGCAACCAGCCGCTCGCTTAACTCGCCCTCAAAGTTTTTTGCCCGTCTGGCGCACAGCCTGCCGTGTGTAGGCAATGCCATAGTTCTGCCGTATATACTTTGCTGTTTTGCCATAGCGCCCTTTGTTTTTCTTAAGGGCTTTTAAAAATTGCTCATCAGTGAGCTTGTGAGTTTGCTTTTGCATATACTATTATTTGGAGACAAAATTAGAGTGTGCGGAGAAGCGAAATGATTTGTTGGGACAGGAAGTTTTGCCTCACCCCCAACCCCCGCCCGACTGAACCGTCGTTCGGGCGGGCTGTATCGTCCTAAAATAAGTTTACGGTTTTGGATGTTAGTCCTAAAATAGATTTACAGTTGTTCATTAATCCTGAACTGGGTTTACAAAAGTAGTTTTTTTGGTTTCGTTATAATAATTTTTCCATAAGCGTTTAACGACAAGATGCTTCTGATGTACTTCCTGCGGTGTAAACATGTTACAGCTTAAATGTGGCCGGTGCTTATTGTAAACAGCCACGGCGTTGTTTAATAGTTTCATAGCGTGTTGTTGGTTTTTAATAGGTTGCAGTAATAAATATTCATGTTTAAGAATACCATTAACCCGTTCTGCAATAGCATTTTCAATCGGGTCTCCGGTTTCTGTCATACTGATACGGATGGCATTGGTTTTTAAAAGATTAATATAATCATGAGTGCAGTATTGAATACCTCTGTCAGAATGATGTATAAGATTAGTAATGGGACTTGTAAGGTCTTTTAGCGCCATCTGTAGCGCATTTAAAGCATTAACCGATTCCAGGTTAGAAGCTACATCGTAACCTATTATTTTCTTAGAATAAGCATCAGTGATTAAAGAGACATATACAAAACCCCGCTGTGTTTTTAGATACGTAATATCGCTAACCCAAACCTGGTTAGGTGCTGTAAGTGTGATATTTTTAATCAGATTGCTATACTTGCGATAAGGATGATTGGACCACGTGGTAATAGTCTTCCTGCGTCGTTTACGGATCAGCAAATTATTGGTGCGCAGTAGTGCAAATAATGCATCTCTACCGATTTGAATACCGTGTGAGCCAAGGTCTTCTTGTAACAAGTTGTATAGCTTTCTAACACCCATGCGTGGATGGATTTGCCGTAAGGCACTTACTAACTGCAAAATAATCTCTTGCGCAGTACCCTGCCTTAATTGTTTCCAGCCGTGCTGATAATACGCCTGACGACTCATACCAAACAACCAACACAATCGCGTCAAGCTCGTGCGCGAATGTGCCTGTTTCATTTCCCGGATTGTTTGGTGTTGGATTTTTTTCTGATACTGATCTTTAGCTCCCGTTCGGCTATTGCAATCATTCGTGAATAGCCTTCGGCTCTCAACTGCGCATCTTCTAAGGCACGTTCTAATTCCCGTACCCGTTTAATTAGTTCTTCCTGTGTTAGGTTTTGTTGTGCTTTCATAGCCGCAAAATAAGCCGGAACAGTCTTACGATCTGCTACCCCAAAGCTACGTATCCAATTTAATATGGCGCTTTTACCTTTAATCTGGTACTTTTTACGTGCCTGTTCCTTACTAAGATGTCCGCTTAGAACTTCTTCTACTACTTGTAATTTAAATGCCTCTTTAAATTGTCTCATTTTTTTACGCATAGATTTACTTTTTTGTGTAAACCTATTTCAGGACGAGACAAAAGGTTTGCGGGCAGGTGGGGTGGTTTTATTAAATTCTTTTATTTCATTTTTTCTTTTGTCACTTTTTGTCATTGCTACAAAAAGTAACCAAAAAAGTCTAGTCCGCTGAAACGCGCTCCGCTTTAAACACTCGCGGACGGCCCGGCGGCTGGAGGGTGGGGTGTTTGATTTAGAGTGATGAATGAATATTAAAAACAAAAACGGCTGAAGTGCAACTTCACTTTAGAGTGGGGAGGGAACGCACCGAACCACTGTCTTTAGACGAAAAATATTCTACCTTTGTCCTAGTTTCTTTTAAAAATCTCTTTGCGAGATATTCTGTTGCTTGATAATAAGTTGAATCTCCGGTATCTTTTCTTAAATCTTCAACATATTTCCATATTTCCTTATTCTCGTAGGCTTGAATAATGTAATAACTATATGAATCATATATGCTCTTTTCAGGCATTAATCCGTCATCCATAAAGTTTTTTAATAATTCAAAATGACCTAAATAATCATCAACATCCCAGTCCTCATATTTCCCTCCGTTTTCCGTTAATAAAGGCGGATGATCAGTATTATCTATGATTCGTATCATCCCTCTATATGTAGGATTTGTAATAAAAAAATCATTATACAATCTATAATATAATTCAGCCTCATTCTGTTTTTGAATTTTATTTAATTCCCATGCAATTATACTTCCTATTATTAAAAAAAATATGAGTGAAAATATTAGTAAGATATGAGTTAATGATAATCGATTGTACATAAAGTAGTTATTTTGCATTGTTTATATGACTATGCTGAATAATTCCTGCACCACCACCATGGGAATAATAAGTGCCAGTATTACTCTTAAAAATCAATAATGAGGTTAATCCTATACCAAAAATAAAACATGCCGCAACACTATATTTAATAATTTTATAAAAAAACGGATTCAATCTTATTACATCAGGTTTCATAAATAATTCTTCATGAATGAGATTGAGTTTTTCTTTTAGTTCTCTTTTCTCTTCATGTATAATTATTTTATGAATCTCTTTCATGTTATTTAATTCAGATAAGAATTCTTTATCCATAGATTTATTAGCTAATAATTCTTTATCAGAATTGTTTAAGCGATTCAATAAGTATCTATCTATTAAATCGTAATCTTCATCTGTAATCATAATTCAATTCCCGTTTAATTTTTCTAATTTTTTCTAAACATTTGTGTTTTTGATTCTTTGCATTTTCGGAGTTTGTATAATTCATTTTTTCTGCTATTTCCTGCATAGAATGTTTTTTCCAATAAAATAGGATGAGAATCTGTCTACACTTATCTCCTAACTCCTTGTAGGCATTTTTTAATACTGAATTCATCTCATTTCTATCTTCTTCATTATTATATTCATTAGGTAATTCATAATGTTCAGTTTTTAAATTTTCAAACCTTTTTTTACTTCTTAATTTGTTAAGCCAATTATTCTCCATCATAGAGTAAAGAAAAGTTTTTAATGAACTTGTCAAATTAAAACCATCATATAACTTTTCCATAAAGGCTACAATAATTTCCTGGAAAGTTTCTTGTGCTTCATCGTAAGAACCATTATTTCTAAATATATAATTTTCTACCATTGGGTAATAAGTTTTGTATAGAACTTTAAATGACTCATTATCACCATCCTTCAATTTTTGAAGCAAGTTCTCATCTCTAATTTGTTCACTATTTCTCGTTCTTAATACCATATAATACCAAAAGGTAACCCACAATTTATAAAATTTTTAAATAATAATTTTTAATGGTATCGGGTTACTTTTTATGCTTACGGGTATTGATTATAAAAAGAATCTATGAACAGTCAATACATAAAATTATTTAGATTAATAGTTTGCCTCGTTTCTTTTTATGCAAATTCTTATTCGCAGAACTCCAAATGCTCTAACATATTTAATGGACCCTATCCAAATGAAGATTCCATTAAACCCAATCTGCAAAAACAGAGTACAACCTTCCTATATAAAGGAGTACAGTTATTCGAAACTGGCTCAATTAATAAGGCACAACAAAATTTTATAAAATCATTAACATACACTTGGCAGTTCAATATCCCTGCTTACAATAATTATGCAGTTACTGCTGCTATTGAAAGACATTTTAATCAGTCAATGAACTTATTCGTAAAGTCAATTCAGAGAAATACTGTCGTTAATGATACTATCAGCTATAATATTGCTTTAGTTAATATTAATACCAATCACTTTGCTTTAGCTAAAAATTATTTTGAAAAAATATCTAATCCAAATCTGTCTCAATCCATATATTGTTTATATAATCAGGGCTTCACTTGCTCAAAGCTTAATTTACATTATGATGCCATTAGACTATATAGTAATGTTTTAGATATGGATTCATCAAACACTGTTGCTCTTTTCAATAGAGCAACTGAATACCTTGCTATTGATTGCCCAAAAGGAGCATTAAAAGATTATTTAACAGGCATTCAATATTCAAAAGGGGTTCTATTGGCTGATAATTATTTAGGAGCCGGAATTATTTATTATAAATTTAAAAAAATCGATTCGGCTTATAATGATCTTAATAAATCCTACAACATTAATCCTGAAAATCCCAAATATTCAGAAGCATTGTGCTTTACGCTAATTGAAGAAGGAAAATGTAATGAGGCAAAAGAAAAACTGAAATTTATTCAATTACACGGAGGAAACCATAAATTAATTTATACCGGGTTGGGTTATGTTTATTATAAAGATGGACAATGGGATTCGAGCCAGTGCTATTTTGATAAAGCCTTATCAATAGATAAAAATTATATGATGGCAATTATTGGAAAAGGAAATCTGCTTTGCAGTTTAAAAAAATACTTTGAAGCTCATAATTGCTTTAATGAAGTTTTAAGCATTAATAATAATAATATTCCTGCGCACATTGGAAACGCGATGGTTTATTTTATGGAGAAGGATTATTATCAAGCCAAAATAGAATTTGGATTATGCGACAAAATTGATTCTACCTATACGTATAATTATTATACATATTACCTGCGTGGCATGACATACTACTATTTAAATGATTTTGATAATGCAAATAGAAATTTCGAAATGTGCGAATTACATTCAGACGGCTCAGAAGTTTTCTGGATAATAAAAGGAACAATAGAGTATCAATTATGTAATTATAAATCTGCTAAAGAATCATTTTCAAAAGCAATTCAAATTAATCCAGAGAATGATGAAACGCATGTGGATAGAGGTAACGTTTTGATTGAACAACATAGGTTTGTTCAGGCTAGGAAGGATTATAAAACTGCTATTGGGATTAATAAAAATAATGCAAATGCTTTTAATGGATTAAGCTTATCAATAATATTGAGATATGCAAATCCCGATAATGCTACTATGCCTAAGAAAAATTTCTTTCCCAAAGCAATTCGTTATGTGGATTCAGCCTTAAATAAAGACCATAATGCTGCTTACCTTTATAATAATCGGGGACTATCTGAATCATACTGCGCCAAATATTTTCAGGAAAGAAATAAAATAGACACAGCAAACTATTATTACACTTTGGCGGCAAAGGATTATGAAACAGCGTTATCAAATGGCTTTACACCATCTGAATTAAATTTGATTAACCTTAAATTGGAGGATGGGAAATATGATTCTGCTATTATTGATTACTCAAAATGTATCTTCAAGCAGGTAGCATTAAACAATACAGGGGTTGCTTATGCAAGAAAACAGGAATATTCCAAAGCATATGATTTCTTTACGGATGCAATCAAATTAGATAATAAGAGCATTAGTAATTATGCAGAGTATAATAGGCAAAATCTCTATAATCAGAATCATAAGTTGCAAGCTGTTTACTTTTATCACCATTTAATAAGCAACACACCGGCATCACATCCGATCGATTTAGGTATTCTTCCTTTTGTTCCAGGTTTTCAGAGACAAGTAAACGACTATTTAATTATGAAACAATCTATTTTCAATTCACCTATGCCGAAATTTAAATATAAAGCAAGCGATCTTAGGGCACAGAAAACAATGAATAAGGTTTTAGGAATTTCCAATTAAAAACAAAAATTAATTAACCATAAAACAAACTAAAATGAAAACTTATATTTTACTTCTTCTCATGTCGCCCGTTTTAGGAAGCGCATATTCACAGACTAATTTTAATGCTCATTATCAGAGAGGATACTATAAGAAAAATGGAACTTATGTTCACGGGTATATGAAAACTAATCCCAATGGCACAAATAAGGATAATTACTCTACAAAATCTAACACTAATCCATATACTGATGACAAAGGTTATAGAGCCGAAGATTATTCTTCAGAAGCAAGAAATTATGGAAAGGGCAAAACAATTTTCAAGGGTTCTAATGGCGGTGAATATTACTTAAATAAGAATAATCACAAAATTTATGTTCCAAAGCGCTAATTGTATTTGTCTTGAATTTTCATTCACCAAAACGAATAAAAATAACATGTCACCCCTAGGAGGTTAATCATGGTAATCCTATAATCACATAAATCACAGTTCAGACAATTTAGTCTCTTTACATTTCCGGCATCAATATAAACTTGGCATAATTGTTCATATTGAAATACTGGTTTGCCAGGCGCTTAATATCGTCGGAAGTGAGACTGTCAACCCAGGCATCAAAATTCAAAATGTCCTCAATATCTGCGTTGTCTTTATACGCCTGTGAAACGGCATTTAACCAGAACGAGTTTTCCTTTAATGCAGTTTCACGCTCACGATGGAAAGCTTCTTTTATCTTCCTGAGATTTACATCGCTGGCGCCGAAGCGTTTTAACGAATCAATTTCTAAAAAAGCCGCCTTGGTTAAGGAGTCCACCATTTTAGGGTCGCAGCCGAAAGCAACGGTGTATTTATACTCCTGCCTCGGGTAATGGGTTATACTGCCATTATCAATAACGTAGTAAACGCCGCCCATTTGCTGTCTCAGTTGCATACGCAGCATAATGCCAAGCACATTCGACATGGCTTGCATATTGCGCTGGTCTTTGATGGAAAATTGGGCAGGTCCCGTGAAAACAAGCTGGACCGATGATTTGGGCTCTTTGCCTTTATACACTGTTTTATTGATTACTCCTGTTGGCGGTTTAATGCCTAAATCTTTAAAGCTGTGCGGTTCATTTTTTACGGGAAGGCTTGCCAGGTAAAGCTCCACAAAGGGCTTTATCTGGTCTAACGTAAAGCTGCCGACAAAGAAGAAGGTGAAATCTCCGGCATCGGAAAAGCGTTCCTTGTAAATATTAAAAGCAGTGGTTTCATCCGTTTCATTCAATACACTAAGCGACATAGGACGGCGGCGATAGCTGTACCGGCTCATAATATTTTGTATGGTATCCTGAAAAATATTTGACGGGGAGGCATTGCGGTTTTGAATAAAGCCTTTCATCTGGTCCATAAAAGCCCCGAATGCTGTATCATCTTTGCGGGGCTGAGTGAAATAAAGATTTATCAATTGCATGGCAGTTTCAAAATCCTGCGGAGAAAACGAACCATCAAATCCTTCCGATAATTCATTTATTTGGGGGTGCACCTCAACTATTTTACCCTGCAACATTTTATCGAGCGTTGTGGAATTAAAACTACCTATACCCGACTGGTCTTCAATATTCGCAGCAAATGTTGCCGACACATCTTCATTGTCAGGGTAAAGCGAATTGCCTCCCCATTGATAAGCATTAAAAAGAACTTCATCATTCTTAAAATCAGTTGGTTTTAACACCACTTTTATTCCGTTGGAGAGCGTCCATTCCGTAATACCCAAATCCTTGAATTGTTTTTCTGCGGTTACTTTGCCTGCCGCAGGCATAACAGCCATCAGGGGTTTATTGCTTGTTTTATCAATATAAGGAGTCAGGTTCTCAGTATTTACTTTGGTATAAATAGCTTTTATGGCATCATCAGTGGGCAAAGAGGCGCTGTCTTTCTGCGGGCTTTGTATGACGATAACCGTATTTTGCCCGTTGTCCGAAATCCAATTCTTTGCCACCTCATTCACTTCATCAATTTTTATTCCGTCAATATTTTGTTTATAAAAATTATATTCAAAATCAATGCTGGAAACGGGTTCTTTTTCAAGATAGGCTTGAACATATTGCTCAACATAATCTTTAGACTCGGTTTTATTTTTTTCCTTGAACTGGCTTTCCTCCTGCCGCATCAGGTCTTGCTTTGCCCTGTCAAATTCAGTAGGGGTAAATCCGAAACGCTTTACCTTTTCTATTGTAGTTAAGAGAGCTTCTAAACCCGTATCAACCCCTCCGCTCTTCACCACTGCAAAAGCGGTGAAACCGTCCTTTGTTCTCACTAATCCTCCAATATTAGTGCTAGCAAAATTAAAAGGCGAGGGCGTTTGTTTCTGTAATTCCTGCAGGCGGTCATTAAGCATGGTTGAAAAAAGCTGGTGAACCATATCTCTTCTCATGTCATCCAGTGTGCGTTCATGCTCTTTATCGTGCTTTACAAACATCTCAATAATATTATAAGGCATTTCCTTGTCTGTGGCTTTTGCAATCAATAGTTCTTTGTTATCGGGCACAGGAAAGGGCACCAGCGGTCGCGCATTAGGTTTTACTGGCGTTTTAGAAAAAGTTTCTATTACCATTTTTTGCACTTTATTAATGTCAAAATCACCTACTACAATTACCGCCATCAGTTCAGGACGGTACCAGTCTAAGCGGAATTGTTCAAGAGTGGAGTGTTTACAGTTTTGAAGAATATCAAGCTTGCCGATGGGTATGCGTTCGGCATAGCGGGAGTCTTTGAAAAGCACGGGCCAGTACTCATCCTGCATACGCTGAAACGCGCCCAATCCAAGCCGCCGCTCGGAAATTACTATGCCGCGTTCCGTTTCAATTTTTGTGGAGTCATACTCAAGGTTATAGGTCCAGTCATTAAGTATCTGGATGCCTTTATCAAATATGGCTTCGGAGTCGGTAGGGACTTGTATTTTAAAAACCGTTTCATCAAAACTGGTGTAGGCGTTAAGGTCGGCTCCGAATTTTACGCCGCTTTTTTCAAGAAAATCAATGATTTCATTTTTTTTGAAATGCTGTGTACCGTCGAAAGCCATGTGCTCGTTAAAATGAGCCAATCCCTGCTGGTCGTCGTTTTCTTCCATCGAACCCACATTCACTGCAAGGCGCAGTTCGGCGCGATTTTCGGGTTTGTGGTTTCTGCGGATATAATAGGTCATGCCATTAGGCAACACGCCTGTGCGCACCGAATCATCCATAGGTATGGGCTGATTAAGGTTTTGAGCATGTATAGGCTGAACTAATAGGGCAAAGAAAAATGCCGGCAAAAATGCATGAAGCTTAAAGAGTTTTTTCATGGGTTTCAGATTTTTATTGAGATTGGAATCATTTAACGTATAAAATAAAACAGACAAATATTAACGGATGCACAGCAATGGGGGAGTGCAAACATAGCTAAACATTTATAATTTTTAAACTTTGATAAGGATTTTTTAGATGTATCAGTCAACTTGTGCTTCTTCATACGTCACTTTATTTATTAACTTTGCCCGGTTAGCATATGTAGTTTATTTTATATGGAATTAATTAAAGACCTTAAAGATTTTGAAGGAAAAACCGTGCAGTTGCAGGGCTGGGTGGCTAACAAGCGTGCTGGCAAAGGGTTGTTTTTTATTATTCTTCGCGACGGCACAGGATTTTGCCAGTGCGTGGTGGATGAAAAAAGTGTTTCCGCAGAAGATTTTGAAACCGCTAAAAAGCTGACCATGGAAAGCTCATGCGAGCTTGCGGGAACCGTGGTGAAAGATGAGAAACAGATTGGAGGCTATGAAGTGCGGGCAACGAAAATTTCAGCCATTCATATTGCCGGCGACTACCCGATTGCAAAAAAAGAACACGGCGTTGATTTTTTGATGGACAAGCGCCACCTGTGGCTGCGCACACAGCGCCAGTGGGCAATTATGCGTATCAGGAATGTGATAATTTTTGCTATACACGAATATTTTCAGAGTAACGGTTTTATACAAATGGATGCGCCTCTGTTTACGGGCAATGCCGTTGAAGGAACAAGTACATTATTTGAAACCGATTTCTACGGCGATCCTGCCTACCTGTCACAAAGCGGGCAGCTTTACGGCGAGGCAATGGCAATGGCTCATAATAAGATTTATACATTCGGTCCTACATTTCGTGCAGAGAAATCGAAAACACGCCGCCATCTTTCCGAATTTTGGATGATAGAGCCGGAAATGGCTTTTTATGATTTGGACATGGATATGGATTTGATTGAAGATATGCTCAAATATATTGTGAATAACGTGGTGAATAAATGCCGGTTCGAGTTAAAACTGATAGAGAGGGACGTGACAACACTGGAAAAAGTGAACCAGAAATTTCCGCGCCTTACGTATGATGAAGCAATTAAAATATTGAAAGGCGAGCAGGATGTAAACGGGCAAAACTCTATTAAAACGCTTGAAAACGATTTGAGTGAAGTGAAAGATTTAATTGCTGCCCTGCAGGAAGATGTTAAAGGACGGGAAGAAAGAATAAAAACCGCCGGGCTGAAACAAGGCGAAATAAATTTTAATCAGAATAAAATTGCAGAGTTAAAGAATGAAATAAAAGACCTTGAAGACCGCGCCGATAATATACCAATATGGTTACGCTCGGCAAAAGAATTTAAATACGGTAACGACCTTGGCGGCAGCGATGAAACGGTGATAACACGCTTATTCGATTGCCCTATTATGGTATATAACTGGCCCCATGAAGTGAAAGCGTTTTATTTGAAACGGGATAAAAATAACCCGCGCTTTGCAAAAGGTGTAGATGTTTTAGCGCCCGAAGGGTATGGTGAAATAATAGGCGGGGGAGAGCGTGAAACGGATATTGATTTGCTGAAAGAAAAAATTATTGAACATAAATTACCCATGGCTGCTTTTGAATGGTATTTGGATTTGCGCCGCTATGGCAGTGTTAAACATGCCGGTTTTGGATTAGGGCTTGAGCGTTTGGTGGCATGGGTGTGCAAATTGCCTCATGTGCGTGAGACAATACCGTTTCCGAGGATGTACGGAAGATTATTCCCGTAATATATTTCATCATAGATGAAAGCACAAAAAATAATTACCAATCATCCCTATTTCGTAATTATTCTGCTATTCCTGTTTTCAGTGCTGGTGCGTGTACCCAACCTTAACAGACCTCTCTCAAAACACCATGAATTTTGTACAGCCCTCAGTCTTCGTATTATGCAAATATGGACTCATGCGGGAGTAACTACTTATCATTTTAACCCGGTAATGAGTTACCCGGGCGATGCAAATAAATTCATCAATAACCAGGCTCCTTCCTATTTTGATAAAAACGGCGACGCTTATTATGAATCTTATCCGCCGGGTGGCTACCTGTTGCCGTTTTTTATTTTTAAGATTTTACATATTTATCCTGATGTTCTTCCCATTCAACTCTACAACTTATTGCTGCAATTAATAGAGTGTATTTTTCTGTTCAAAATCGTTATGCTTTTTGCCGGTAAAGAAAACAGGAAAGAATTTCAGTTAATAGGCTTGCTTGCTGTGATTTTTAATTTGTTTAATCCTGCCGCCCTGTGGTTTCACAGCAATGTTTATATGACGGATATGCAGGGCACTACCCTTTTTGTAATAAGTGTTTTTTTACTCCTTAAAATTAGTTTAGAAAATGAATTTTTATCGCCCTTATGGCTGATTTTATTAGGACTTTCCAATTTTATAATGAACTATTCTGAATATATAGGAGTAACCTTTTCAGCTATAGCAGGGCTATACTGCCTTATTAAAGCATTCCGGAAAAAGCAATTTATTTTTCCGCTTATAATAATAGCCCTGTCTTGTTTTGCTGCACTTTTAGTAACGATTTATCAATATTCACTTATAAATGGATTCGACGCATTAGAAGGTATCAGCAAATATCGCTATAGTTACCGCAGTGGTTACGGACGGGGGGGAAATTTCTATAGTCTTACTATCGGGGTTATGTTGAATTATATTACCTGCTTTTCCCCCGAATTATTTTTTATAGGTGTCTGTGTGGTTGTCTTAGTAGTGAAAAAATCGTTAGGGGCTTTTTTTAAAAAGGGAATAAAATTTTTGTCCCTCATTATTTTTATCGTTTTGCCTGTGATTTTACATCATTTAATTTTTCTCAATGCTTCGCAGAATGAGTATTTTATGCTCAGAGCATCTCCTTTCGTAAGTTTACTTTGCGCGGCGCTTTTTTATTTTATTTATAAAACCGCTTTTTTTGCTTTTTTAGAGGAATACCGAAAGCCGGTTTTTGTTTTAATAATAGGTGTAATTACGTCATCAAACATAGTTATGTATTATGCTATTAATAAGCCGGGTAAATTTTCAATAAGCGGTGAACCCTATAAAAAAGAAAAGCTGGAAGGAATTTATATCAGGCAGAATGCAGCGCCGGATGAAGTTGTATTTATAAAAGGATTTGAAGATGAGCCGCAGACCGTATTATACGCCCACAGAAATTTGCGAACGATTATTACGGATTCAGACGCGGAAGTTTTTTTAAAAACCTATCACCGCTCAAAAGGTGTAATTTTCAGTCTTGATTCAAGGGGTTTTGTAACTACTGAAAAACATATTTCAATTTGATACGCTCGTATAAAATATATTTTCCCAATCTCGACGCGCTCCGTTTCTTTTCCTTCTTTGCTATTTTTATAGCACACATGGTCAGTGTGTTGACACCTGATTTTGCCGGGCATACACTCCTCTTAGCTATAATACCTTATTTCCAATTAGATGCAATAGGGTTAGTAGGAATTAATTTATTTTTCGTTTTATCGGCATTCCTGATAACATTCCTCATGTATGAGGAAAAGGCAGCCACCGGTTATTTCAGTTTTACAAAATATTATCTCAGGCGCACGTTACGCATCTGGCCGTTATATTTTCTCATTGTATTTATCGGGTTTGTCGGGATTCCTGTTTTTAAACATTTGCAAGGCATTCCATATACTGAAACAGCAAATATCTGGTATTATATATTTTTTATAAGTAATATTCATATCATGTATATAGGAGAGCCATTTACACCGGTATTGGCTGTATTATGGTCTCTTGCAATAGAAGAACAATTTTATCTTATCTGGCCATTCTTAAATACATTTTTTCCCAAAGGCAGGGAAATACTATTGTTTCTATTATTGATTGCCGGGTCGCTGGCATTTCGCTATTTCCATATTAATAACGGCAAAGAAATGTTTTACCATCCTTTCAGTATTATGAGCGATTTCGGAATCGGGGGATTGCTCGCTTATTTTTCTTTCAGAAAAAACAGTCTTTTTCACATGTTGTCAAATATGGGCAAAGGCATTATCGCCTTGGTTTATCTGGGCTTGTTTACACTGATTTATTTTTATTTTCATATTTTTCATTATACTTTTTTTTATGTGGGTGAACGGTGTATATGGGGATTATTTACGGGCTTTATAATTTTTGAGCAATGCTTTTGTAAGAACTCGCTTTTTAAATTCGGCAGAATTAAATTGTTCGGCGAGTTAGGTAAAAGGTCGTATGGATTATATTGCTATCATGAAATAGGGATTCTTGCCGGATTAAATGCACTTGGTTTTCTTACACGATACAATTTATTTTTAAATAAACTTTATGCAGAGCCTTTGCTGGCATTAGCCGTAACAATTTGCCTGGCTTATATCAGCTATAACTATTTTGAAAAGCCATTTTTGAAACTAAAAAGCAGGTTTGAATTTTAATGGGGGATTAATAGGAGTCTATCAAACAAAACTTATATTTGTATGTCAAATAAAAATTATATTTCATAAATTTAGTGCGTTTAATTTCTGGCGATAAGGCAACTTACTAACTATATACTATATTAAAAGATGATTACCGGATAACATACTATTCATGAAAGCGCGCTCCATATTATTCCTAAAGGATATTCTGGTTATTGCCGTAACCGCATTTGGAGGTCCGCAGGCACACCTGGTTCAGATGCTGAGGTACCTGGTGCATAAACATAAATTTATTACCGAGGATGATTTAATGGAAACGGTTGCGTTTTGCCAGATGCTGCCGGGACCATCTTCTACACAAACCATTACCGCCATTGCCTTTAAAAAAGGCGGCGTTTTACTTGCCATTCTGTCTCTTATTATATGGATACTGCCGGCCACAGCTATCATGACAGCCATTACGCTTATTTTCGCCATGTTCGAACGCGAGAATTTTCAAACTGAATTTTTAACATACATGCAGCCGATGGCTATCGGCTTTATTGTTTTTGCGGGATATAGAATAGGGGTAGCTGTTATAAAAACGAAAATGACTTTTTTTATAATGCTTGGCGCGTGTTTATTAAGCATAATTTTCCGAACGCCATATATTTTTCCGGCTATATTACTTGCAGGGGGCTTATTGAGTACGCTTACCAATAGAAAAGACCGCCGGACGGATGCTGAAAAATCGCTCTTTAGCTGGACGAATTTCTGGGTATCCCTTATTTTGTTTTCAGGAATTTTTGCGCTGGCGGCTGTGTTGGGTGCAGTTACTAAATTCGAACCTGTCGTATTGTTTGAAAACTTTTACCGGTTTGGCGCTATCACTTTTGGAGGCGGACAAGTATTAGTGCCGCTTATGTTTGAGCAGTTTGTGCGCCATAAAGACTATTTAACCGCTAATGAGTTTATAAACGGTTATGCGCTTAACCAGGCAATACCCGGTCCCACATTTTCATTTGCAGCATTTACGGGAGGCTTGGCATTACGGCATCTTGGTATGCAGTATATTTTTACGGGTTGTATTATTGCTACCGTAGCCATTTACCTCCCTGGCGCACTATTGGTGCTTTTCCTGTATCCCTTATGGCAATATATTAAAAACTATAAATACATCTACCGCTCGTTAGCCGGGGTTAATGCTGCCGCTACCGGATTGGTATTCGGCGCGGCTATTACTATTTATCTTGCCTTAACGAAGGAGCCGGGAAATTTTGCGTGGACAAATATTTTCATTGTTATAGCGGCATTCGGGTTGCTGCGGTTTACAAAAATTCCGCCGCCCGTTTTAGTATTGATTGCTCTTGGGGCAGGTGAGTTATATCAGTTTTTTTCTTTGAGATAAAGGTTTACCCCGGTTTCTTCAAGGCGGTGGGCTTTTGATTCTATTTCTGTTTTCATCTGGTGCTTATATTCAATAAGTTTGTCGGCAAGCATTTTGTCGGAAATAGCAAGAATTTGAATCGCTAACAGTCCTGCATTTTTCGCGCCATTAATAGCAACAGTTGCCACCGGCACGCCGGGAGGCATTTGAACTATGGAATAAAGCGAATCAACGCCCGATAATGCTTTTGATTGTATGGGCACACCAATAACCGGAACATGAGTAAGTGCGGCAACAACGCCTGCTAAATGGGCTGCGCCACCGGCGCCGGCAATAATAACCTTAATATTATTGGATGCTGCCTTTTTAGCAAATTCAATTGCGCGATCAGGAGTGCGGTGTGCCGAAATAATGCTAATCATATAATCAACATCAAATTCTTCTAAGATGTTAGCAGTCTCCTGCATTACAGTCAGGTCGCTGTCTGAACCCATGATGATGGCAATTTTTGCATTAGGCATAAGATGATGGTTTGATTTTTATTTACTGCTCAATAATTGTCTTTTCATATAGAAAAGTATTGATGTGCAAAAATAGCTTTTTTTTGCTTCATCTAATGTCCGTCCCGGGATAATTATATGTCCCCGGCTGCGTTTAGTACACGATTCGACTTTTTGTGCAAAGAAGGATTTTTTTTAAAATATAATATGTACCACAGCGTTCATAATTTCAGCGCTAAGTTTTTACCTTTACGGTTACTCACCCGCTCAACTCATGGCTCTATGCCCCTCTCTCTGGAGAGAGGGGCGCGTGAGGGTTGAGTGTTTGAGGGTGAGTGACCAGGTAACGGTTGAATGAAAAAAATTGATTTTAATGTCAAGTAAGAAAATAGCAGTGTTCATAATGTTGTTTTTATGCAGCGTTGTATTGGTACGTGCAGAAGGTCCGGAGGCACTAGTGACTATAAAAGGCAGTTGGGCTAAATCCTCGACAAAAAATTTCGAAATAACCCGTTGCCGCGAAAAATCCAATTCCAAAGACGGGATGTTTTTACATCAATGTTCGACCACGCTTGTAAAAGTTACGATTAAGGACTCCACACAAAGCGGGTATGTAATTGATTGGTATTATACTGATATTACTCTGGATGATTCCTATAAAAATACCGACGCCGTTACCAAATATATTTTACAAATCACTAAGGGAATGACGATTGAATTTTCAACGGATTCTACCGGCATGTTCGAACAAATTCTTAATTGGGATGCTATAAAAAACTTTATGACTGCCCGTGCCGATTCGATGACTGCCCGTTTTGGAGGCGCTAATGCCCAGGCAGTTTATGATTTACATGCAAAACTAATTACTCTCATAAATAGTAAAGACCAAATGCAGAATGTTCTTTTGCAGGATATTCAATTGTATTTTTCATTATATGGCTACACGCTTAACGGCAAAACTTCTTTGGGCTATAACGGATTTTTTTTCGACCAGTTCGGGGGTGACCCTTTTCCCTCAATAGGCGCTATAAAACTCAAGTCAATAGATACGGTGAATAAAAAATACGAGGTCGTGTGGCATCAACGCGCCGACAGTGCACAGGAGAAACAAATTCTAAAAAAAGCGTTCACTGACCAGGCGGCTATTTCGGGCAAGCCCGCACCCACCGATGCCGATATTCCTAATATAAGGATATACGACGATTATTACTTCCTATTTGACTTTAAAACCGGTTGGGCGATAAAGCTAAACTATAAACGCACCACAGCCACTGATAAAATGCAGCAAGTGGATTCGGTTGACTTTAGAGTTTATTAGAGATTAAATGCCTTTTTGACGGCAGGCACAACATCCAGTTTTTCCCACGTAAATGTGTCGTAGGTTTTTCCGTTTTTGCGGATGGTGCCGGGTTCTTTTCCCATGTGTCCGTAAGCTGCTGTAACCGAATAAATAGGGTTCTTCAATTTAAGGCGTTCAATAATAGCATAGGGACGCATATCAAAAAGCTGCTGCACAATTTCAGCAATTTTACTATCGTGTAAAATCTCACCCGATTTATCTTTCACTTTTGCAGAGCCATAAGTTGTAACATATAATCCAACGGGTTTTGCAACGCCAATGGCATAAGCCACCTGTACAAGCACCTGGTCGGCAACACCGGCAGCCACAAGGTTTTTTGCAATGTGGCGGGCGGCGTAAGCAGCACTGCGGTCAACTTTAGACGGGTCTTTGCCGGAGAAAGCGCCGCCGCCATGAGCGCCTTTGCCACCGTAGGTGTCAACAATAATTTTCCGTCCTGTAAGCCCGGTGTCGCCATGCGGACCGCCGATAACAAATTTGCCAGTGGGATTAACAAAATATTTTATATCCTTTTTATAGTTTTTACCAAATAAAATCCTGACACGCGGGCTTAGCTGTTTCATTACGCGGGGAATAAGATAGGTAAGCACATCGGCTTTAATTTTATCCTGCATTGCCTTATCCGATTTAGAAAATTCATCGTGCTGCGTGGAAATAACGATGGTATCAATTTTTACCGGCTTATCATTTTCATCATACTGTATCGTTACTTGTGATTTTGCATCGGGGCGAAGATATTTCATCACCTTGCCTTCACGGCGGATAGCAGCCAGTTCCTCTAACAGCTTATGTGATAAATCGAGGGCAAGCGGCATATAATTATCCGTTTCATTGGTGGCATAGCCAAACATCATTCCCTGGTCACCGGCGCCCTGGTCTATATCGTTTTTGCGTTCCACACCACGGTTGATGTCGGCTGATTGTTCGTGTATAGTCGAAATCACACCGCATGAATCGGCATCAAACATATATTCTGAGTGGGTATACCCAATGCGGCGTATAACCTCGCGCACGGTTTTTTGCACATCCACATAAGCGTTTGTCTTTACTTCTCCGCTAACTACTGCCAACCCGGTTGTAACTAAGCATTCACAGGCAACTTTGCTGTTAGGGTCCTGGCTGAGAAATTCATCAAGCATGGCATCAGATATTTGGTCGGCTACTTTATCGGGATGTCCTTCTGAAACAGATTCTGAGGTGAAAAAATAAGGCATGGTTTTTTGATTTGAGTCCGCAAAAGTAACAATTAAGCCTTAAATAATAAGGAGATAATTACAAAATCAGTTGACAGGTTACAATGTATAGTTGATGATTCTATATATTATTCTAACTAAAGTCCCCTTTAGGGGATTTAGGGGTTTATCTCGTGTGTTTCATCTTACGAAGCACATTCTCCCATAATTTTTCATAGGGAATAATTTCAAGCACGATACTTCTTGTGATGTTTAGTTTAGAATGTTTTAACTCGTCATAAAGCTTTTCCGTGTTTTTCTTTGTTTTCTCATAATCAAAGCCGTTGCGTTCCGCAGCCAGCAGCAGCTTTAAAAATGCATTACTGCGTGCATTTTCAGGTCCTTTTAAATAGCGGCTGCAATAGGTTTTAATGCCATCGGCTTTAAGAGTGAGCTGGTCGTATTGCCCGTTCTCAAACTGAAACAGCCATTCAATAATTAATATTAAAACATTATAGCCTGTTTTGTCTTTCGAGAATAAACTCACTTCATTCAAAAAGCGTTGCAGGTTAAAGCGGCGGCTGCGGGTGTGCTTATAGAGCAGGTCGAGGCTGAGGCTCTCAGTAGCAAAAATATAATTCAAAAATGCTTCAAATAAACGCCAGGTCTCCAGCTTGCTTTGCGGAATTTCTTTGAAACGCGGATTGGATATAACCTCGTTAAAAATATCTGCGGCTTTAATATAGTTACCGGTGTGAATGGCAAGCAAAAAATAGCCCTGGTAATAAGTAAGCAGGTTGTGATTTTCCCGTTCAAATAATTTGAAACATTCTTTGGCATAAACCGAACCGTTATTATAATCCTTTAAATTAATATATGCCAGCAGTTTGTTGATGGAGAATTCGGCTATGCGATAAGGATGATAAAACAACTGGTTCGAGCGGATGAACTCTTCGCCCTGAGTGCAGCATTCAACTAATTTTTGATAATCGCCTTTTAAATCATAATACAGGCACTGAAGGCGCAGGTAATTAAGCTCGAAAAAATAAGTTTTATATTTTTTTGTTTTTTCTTTGAATGTTTCCATTAAATCAGTCACTTCTTTCAGCAAGCCCGGCGCTGATGAAAGGGAGTTGGCTATTTTTATAAGCACGCGCTGAAATCGGGTGATCACTTCCAACTCTGCGAAAGTTATTTCAATAACTTTATCCATTTGCGTCACAGCCTCTTCGAAACGTTTTTCATCGGCTATAATGGTATAATGCTCACGAAGCATTTTTAGCACCAGCAGCGACATTTCATTAAATTCATATTTTATGGATTGACTCAGCACCTGTTGGGCAAGGTCAACCGCGGCGCCGCGTGCCCCGCTGGTGATAAGCATACGCGTCAGCGCCCAATCGCGGTTGCAGTTAAGATAAGCCTTCTGGTAATCCGAATATTTAGAAGCGGTTTCAAAGTCAATAAAAAATAAGGTATTAAGCAGGCGCTTGCGAAAACGCGACTTCAACTTGCGGTAGCGGGGGTCGGCCGTATCCGTGTCGTACAGGGCTTTGGCAGCTTCTTCATCCGTAGTAAATTGTTCTTCAGCCAGCCCGTGGTAGAACCTGGAATATAAATCGTTTTTGTCGTGGAGAAGGTCGTAATCCAGTAATTCAATTTTGCTTATCTTTTGTTTGGTAACGATTTTGACAATCTCTGAAAGGTGTTCCATGCAGGGTATTTTTTATATAAGAAAATTATTTAGTCACAAAACTACACAAACTGCAACAAGTCCGATTAACTTTTGGACTAATTTAGCCCGTGCAAAACATCTATAATATGAAACTAAGTTACACAAAAAATGAGAACCCGCTAATTGTAACCCCTGACGTATGTGGATATCTTATCCTGGACGAGGATAACTGGAGTTACTAAAGCCATAAAAAAACTTTTAAAAGCCGCTTCAGGTTATTGGAGCGGCTTTTATATTTGATACCAATCAGATATTTAAGATTTTCCAAAGCATTTATAAACATATCTATTCCGAGCGATAGCAATCTCAATAATATATTCAGGAGATGGCTTCTGGCGCTGAAAAAGCGCCATCGCCATGACAAGTGTGGAGCGGGTATTTTCCGTCCCGCCAAAGGCGGGACGATAGTCCTCTCGATTCCAAGTCATTGCGAGCGATAGCGAAGCAATCTCATGTGAACTCCTTAATTAATAATTTATTAAGTGAGCAATCTGATGAAGTTCCTGTTAGGAAATTTTTAAAATTAATACAATACCTCACTCTTTAACAAACTTCCCTGCGGCTATTTGTTCGTTACCCGATTTTAGTTTATAAAAATATATTCCGGCAGGAAACGAGGAAACGGATACCGGCTGAATGGTCGTTGCGCCAGCATCAATTTGGTTTAAAAATAACCGTTGCCCTAAAACATTATCTATTTCTAAATAAGTATTTCCTGGTATGGTGCCTTCAATTTGAACGTTAATAACATCAGAAGCAGGATTGGGATAAATTTTCACACCTGGGGCAGTTGAAGCCACGCCAACACCCGTTACACAATTTTTCACAACGACATTTATTGCAGAGCTTCCCGAACAACCATACCTATCGGTTCCGACAACATAATAGATTGTTGTAACTGTGGGTTTCACTTTAATAGTGCTCCCGGTTATATTTCCAGGAAGCCATTTATAAGTTGCAGCGCCACTGGCAGAAAGCACTACAGAATCATCATTACAAACGGTATCGGGTTTTGCAACTATTAATATGGTAGTAGTATCTATTGTTACGGGAACAGGTATGCGGGTTAAGCTGCAAAGGGATGATAGATGCCAATCATAAAAGAAATAATAGTTATTTGAAAAAAAATCAATAGGCCGGTTAATGGAAATTATTCCGGGAACTACATAAGGATAAGTCACACCGCTATTAGTCATAAATAACCCGTAGTCTGTTGTTCCGGAGGCATTAAGTTTATAATCATATCCTCCTTCAATTGACATTTTAAGGGGTAATTTGGTTTTTTGAAAAATTGAACTTGCAGGCAGCGAGAACGTATCACTTTGTAACACAATGCTTGTATAATTATCTACAAGATTTATCACAACAGTTCCTGAATCGTAGGGATATACAAACACACTATCCAGCATAAAATCATTTAACGCGGAAAATTCTAACCCCTTATCATATAGGGAGTAAATCCCTCCTGTTCCAACCGTGCTGTCAACAATACCTGCCCTGTAAGATGCCGTATCGCCAACGGTAATATAAAATGTGGTATCATTTGCAACGGTAGCTCGCAGGGTATTGCTTATACTTAAAGGGGTTGCCGATAGAGAAGATGAATACCATTTTGTATTGCCAATTGCATCAGCAACAAAATTATAGGTGCCGGCTGTGCAAACGGTATCATTTGAAACGGATAATAATCCATAAACATAAACAGGCATAGTAGCCGAGGTTGCTGTTTCATTTGAATTTGTACAGGTGACCTGGCAACGGAAATAGGTGGTTTGATTTAGTGGCGCAGAAATAAATTGAGAAGGAACTGTGCTAACGCTGCTGTTCACATCGGCCCAGTCGCTTATGCCACTTGCCGATTGCTGCCATTGAACCTGAATTTCGTTTTCAGCTATCGTATTTCCGTTTAATTGCAGAATGGCGGTGGAGCCGCTGCAAATAGTGTCTTTTGCCGCTGAAATAACTCCGGCATCGGGCGTACCGGTGCAGGTGGGTGCGGTAACGTTTGCAATAACGGTTCCCCAGTTGTTTGCAGGCTGGTTGGCATATTCCTGGAACGTCCAGAACGAATTATTAGTGGGGTCAACGGCTGTGCCCGAAAAATCGCCCCAGCGGTTGCGCCCGCCTCCGTATGTTTTAAAATAAGGGGCAAGACCAGGTTGATAGATGTAACCGCCCTCCATGGTATTTGGCGCATCGCTTGCCGCGCGGTAAACATATCCCGTACTAACATAACTTGTATAAGATGAAGTGCTGTAACCCAAGAGGGCATCGTTATTTGCATTGACATTTATTGAGGGGAAGAAATAAAACGTATTTCCCGTAGTATCGCCGATACGCCCGAATTGCTGCAAAGTTGGTGTTGCGGGATCAACCTGCCACCAATCCACGGCACAATAGGTTGGCGAATCAGCGGGCAAATAAACCGTGTGCGAAAACCATAATGAGCCGTTAATATATTTTGCATAATCAATTCGCGTATCAACTGTTTCAAGGGGATTGGCAGAATTTCCAAGCTGTGCTGCGTGTACCGGGTTTTCGCTCCATGGATAATTTACGCCCATAAATTGCATTGGTGTATAGACAGGCGAGTCAACTGTGCCAGTAAGTGTATATAACCGCACGTATCCATAATTGTTGGAAGAATCGCCATTCCAATCGGCAACTAAATACTCCGTGTTTAATGAGGTATCTGCCGTAATAGCAGGAGAAAGGCTGTAAATATTTGAATCTATAAATTGCTTAACGGTAACCGTTGAATCGTTATACATGCTGTCCTTATTAAACACATTAATTTGTGCCCAGGCAGATGTGTCAGTTATAAAATCATTGAAAGTTACCACAATCCAGTTTTTGTTATAACCGATCATAGGGAAATCCAGGAAATCGCTGGGGTTTGTCATAACAGTTACACCGTATAAATTCCAGTTACCTGTTGGGTCATTGGTTTGAGTGACTCCAATAAATGCCGCGCCATAGCCATTCCCCAAAAGACAATCGGCGCAAACAATATATTTCTTATACTGTGCATCATAAATTATATGCGGGTCAAAGACAAAGCCCGAACCGGCGCTGGCAAAAAAAGTATTCAAATCGACTGCCTCCAAAAGAAAACCGCTCTTAGTGAAAATATCAAACTCCTGGTTATTGGTTTCCATAATAAGGCTATCGCCCGCAACGCCGTCAACATCAGGAGGAATAAGATAATCGTTATCCAGGGTGCCGGTGAAACTGATATCGGGTGAAGGGGACACAGAGCGGGTGGATATCTTCGGCAGGGTTACATTAAATTTAACGGCGCTCGCATTAACCGGCTTGGGCTTGAATTTAAAGTTTTTATCCCTGTCCTCGCCCTGCTCAACAAACTGGTGATGTTTTTTCTTTACAGGGTGTTGTAACTGATAAGCGGCAAGTGCACTGAAATTAATGACATGCGGTTTTGCATGTAAGTTGTTTTGGGCGCTTGATTGCTGTGCATGAAGAGAATCAGCAACAACAAAAAAAAAGAACCCCAACGCGAGTAAATATCTCTTCATTCGATGTGTTTATTGTGGTGTAAAGATACAGTATATATGTTAATTTATTTCTCTGCTTGTACTATTGACTGAATTAAAGGATTGATTGTGTTAAATGTTCGATTATTTGGGGAACCCATAACAATAGAGGGTAAAATATATTTTCCTTAAAATTTTTATTACATTTTTAATTAAGAGAACACATCGCAACCTGCAAATTTTCACTGGCAAATAAATAATGTTAAGTTTGTTCTGGCTAAAATATTCTACCATTAAAACGCAATTATCAAAGCTACTATACCTGTTTACCTTTCTATTGATTATACAGGGTAATTCCTATGCTCAAACCGGAACATGGACACAACTTGCAGACACGTCCCCTCACTATAGCGATGGTTTGATGTTATTACTCACTGATGGGAGTGTAATTTGCCATGGCTATAACGGCTCGGGTGAGGGAACTTTGTGGGATAAGCTCACACCGGATAATCACGGCAGTTATGTCAATGGAACATGGAGTAGCATAGCTTCAATGAATCATGGGCGTCTATTTTTTTCATCGCAGGTATTACCCAGCGGTAAAGTTTATGTGGCAGGAGGGGAATATGGCGGCGCTAATACGGGAGAGGTTTATGACCCCGTGGCAAATTCATGGAAGGTGTGCGGGGCTGTACCTAACGGTGTAACGCTTTCCGACTGTAATTCAGAGATGCTTCCTGATGGCATGGTATTACAATCTACCTCAACACATAGCGATATTTTTTACAACCCCGCATCCAATACTTATACTTCTGCCCCCAGCAGCATTTACGACCCGCCCGAGACTTCCTGGCTTAAATTGCCCGACAGCAGTATTCTGTTTGTGGGCTGGGGTTCTAAATTTTCAAACCGGTATATACCCTCACTGGATAAATGGGTTGAAGATGATACCCTGCCGGTTGAACTTTTTGACCAACAGGGAGAAGAAGGCCCGGCATTTATGCTGCCCAACGGCAAAGCCATTTTCTTTGGCGCCACACAATATAACGCCATTTACACTCCTTCGGGTGATACCAGCCCGGGAACATGGACTGCCGCCGCTGATTTTCCAATCATTAACGGTTCCTATGTCGGGCAAACCGATGCTGCCGGAGCTATGATGGTAAATGGTAAAATTCTTTGCGCTGTTTCACCTGTCGGCATTAATGGTAATGATGGCATTGCACCAATTTATTTTGTGGAGTATGATTATCCCACTAATACCTTTACACAGGTGAAAAGCATTATACCGGGTTTTACGGGCGATTCCGTTCCCAAAACAGTCGATTTCCAAACCAATATGCTTGACCTGCCCGATGGCAATGTGCTTTTTACAGTTGACCAGTCTATTTACTCGCATATGTATTGGATATATTCGCCCGGCAGCTCCGCCATAGCAGCGGGTAAGCCAACCATTGACAGCATTATTCCCAATGGCTGCCCGAATTATTTACTTACCGGCAAGCTGTTTAATGGCATCACTGAAGGCGCTGATTTTGGTGATGACTGGCAAATGGTAACCAATTATCCTATTGTGCGCCTGACCAACGGCGCTAATGTATATTATGCCAAAACAACGTTATGGAACCGGGTTGGTGCAATACAGACCGGTAGTTTGGAAGACTCAGTTGTTTTTACACCACCCGCATCACTCCCTGCCGGAATTTATTCTCTTGTTGTTACTGCTAATGGAAATCCTTCTGATCCGGTTTCGTTTACCATGCCTGCAGCAGCCATTACACCTGATTCGGCTTCTATTTGTTCGGGTGTGTCTGTTAATCTTACTGCATCAGGCGATATTACATACACCTGGTCACCATCAACAAATCTAAGTTCTACAACTGGAACAATTGTTACAGCTAATCCAACTGTAGCCACTACTTATACAGTAACAGGAATAGATGCTGATGGTTGTTCGACAATGGACAGTGTAACCGTAACGGTTAATTCAAACCCAACAGTAACTATCTTTGCCGTTCCTGATACAGTGTGTTCCGGAGACTCAGCAGTATTAATTGCCACGGGCGGGAATACCTATAACTGGACTCCTTCTACCGGGTTAAGCGCATCTATGGGAGATTCGGTTAAGGCGGCTCCTGGTACAGCAACAACCTATTATGTTACAGGAACAGGCATAAATGGGTGTTCATCCTTGGATTCTTTGACTTTGAGTGTGCAAACATGTACAGCCATAAATCAGTTATCAGTTAACAATGACCAATTATCAATATATCCCAATCCCGCATTGGGACAATTCACTATACAATTAAGTAATTACCAAAATGGGTACACTGCGGAAATTTATAATGTTTTTGGTGAAAGAGTCTATCAATCGGTTTTAAGCAATTCACAAAACAGCATTAATCTTACTACCCAGCCTGCGGGAATGTATTACATTAAAATCATGTCAGGGACGGAATCAATTAACAGGGGAATTGCAATAGTAAAATAAAGTAATGCATTAAAGGGAAGGGTGTTAATACCGTTTTCAACCCAGTAACAATTATTTAATGGTTTGTTGGCATAAACTTATGGGGCGGGCTATTGCATTCGCTTAACGGGCGGGCTACCTTAGCTGTTTCATATTTTATAACCTTTAAAACAAATTACTATGAAAAAACTAATTGCAATTGCAGTTCCTATACTGCCCGGCAAAACTGAACATTTTCACAAATTCATCAGCGCCCTCAATAGCGAAAAGTCCGGTGAATTTATAGCCAGCCGCGAACGCCTTGAAGTTCGTGAACGCACATTTTTTCAGGAGACTCCCGATGGCGACATGGTCATCGTAACGCTGGAAGGAAAAAATCCTGAAGCCGCTTTCTCCAAATTCGGAGAAGGTAAAGATGCATTTACCAAATGGTTTGTAAATGAAGTAAAAGAAATTCATGGTCTTGATTTGACCACGATGCCCAAAGATAAGATGTCAGAGTTGATTGTTGATTCGGGAGAATTAGTCCGCGAATTGGCTTAAAACGAATTTATTTCTTTTTTACCCGTTTCTGCATATTGGCATATAGCATAAAAAAACCCGGTCAACCAATGACCGGGTTTTTTTATTCATCCATAGTTGGGCATTAGATAATAACTGATAGAACTTATACCTTATTCTGATAATAGTAATAATCCTTAATCACTATTTCAAGGAATTGCTTGGCGCTGAGTTCGGCGGGTCTCTGTATTTGGGTAATATCTGTTACAGCATTGGCTGTTTTTTCTAATAAATTTCCATTGGCGCTGCTGCGTGCCTGCGCAAAGGTTTGCCGTATCATTAGCATTTGCTTTTCAGTCATTGTAGTCACCTGTGGAAAGGTGGGAACATAATTCTCAGTTTCATCCGTAGTAAATCTGAATACATTATCTTTAAAAGTTGTACGGGTTCTTACCACCGTAGTGCCGGCTACAATATCACCCAAGCGCTGCCCCCGCCCGTTAATGGCAACAACCACTAAGGCGATGGCACCCCAAAAAATATCAAAGTCTATAAGGCGAAAAGCCCATCGAACCAATAAAGCTCCCAATGTCAGTTGAGTTCCGTCCAGTTTAACAACCTTTATATTCAGGGCGCGCTTACCGGGCGACTGCCCGTTATTGAAGAGTTCGAACAATAAATGATAAAATACTATTGGCAATAAAACCAGCAGGAAAAGAAATAGTACGGACAAATCGTGGCTGCCCCTGAAAGTTAATGAAATTATTATGCCTGTTCCTATAGCATACACTCCCATCAGCAGCAAATCAATTAAGTGCGCCCATATGCGGTCGCCTAATGATGCAATGTTGTATTGAATAGATACATTTTGCGCGGTATCAATGAAAACATTATTCATATTGCAAATATGCTAAAAGATGCGTTAGTTTGTATGACCTGGAACAAAACTTATGAAAGAATCCCGTTTTATTTCAATAAACAAAGAACGCTGGAAAGCCTATGAGGTGGAATTGCAGCACGAGGTATATCGTAATCCCGATGAATTGGCGCATCGTTATATACAGATACTTGATGACCTCTCCTATTCCCGCACATTTTTTCCCCAAAGCTCTACCGTTGATTATCTGAACGCACTGGCTCTAAAGTCGCACGGACAAATCTATACAAACCGTAAAGAGCGCTGGCAGCGAATCGCAGCATTTTGGAAAGTTGATATTCCTTTGTTGTTTTACAAGTACAGGCGTTTTCTGTTGTATGCATTCATAATATTTAGTTTATCTGCTTTTGTCGGCTCGCTGAGTGCCTCCGGCGATGTCACATTTGTGCGGCTGATTTTGGGCGATGATTATGTAAACAAAACTTTGGATAATATTGACAAGGGAAACCCCATGGGCATTTATGGAAGCGAAGATGCAATTCCAATGTTTTTTATGATAACCTTTAATAATATTTATGTTTCATTTATAACGGTGATTATGGGTTTGTTTACTACAATTGGAACTGCTTATAGTATATTTAAAAATGGAGTGATGTTAGGGGCTTTTGAAACATTCTTCTGGCAAAAAGGACTATTCGCTGTATCCTTACGCAGTATATTATTGCATGGTGTAATAGAATTATCCGCCATTATTATTGCAGGAGGCGCGGGATGGATAATTGGCAATGCTATTTTATTCCCGGGCACCTATAAGCGGCTCGACTCCCTGCGTATTAAAGGCAAGGATGCTATTAAGATAGCCTTCGGCTTAATGCCGCTTTTTGTTATTGCAGGCTTTATTGAAAGCTTTATTGCCCGGTACACAAAAATGCCGGCTATATTAAGTTATGCCATTATTTTTACAACTGCTATATTTATTATATGGTATGTAATAATTTTTCCGTTTAAAACCTATAAAAAACAATCCCATGGAAACATTAAACGAATCTGATTCCACCGAATCACTTTACAAAATACGTGATGTAGGCGCAACGCTTAACGACACGTTTGCCTATTTTCGAAAAAATTTTAGCCACATTTTTTTGCCGTTAGTGCTGATAGTATGGCCATTGAAGGTTGTATTTACTTTTATTTTTAAAACCAGGCTGCAGTCTGCAGCTATGTATAATCCTTATAATGGAACAGAAGGCGTCATGTCAACTTTTCTTACATCAGCTCTTCTGGGTTTCATCATAGGATTATTAGCTCAAATGGCTAACACGATTATAGTGGTGTATATCGGTTATAAAGAAGAACATAAACAAACGCCTTCCTTTGGAGAAATAGTTTCCGGCTTTTTAAAAAAACTGCCTAAAGTGTTTATTGTTGGTATAATAACCGGAGTAATGGTAATAGTGGGTTGCTTGTTCCTTCTTATTCCCGGGTTATATTTAATTATTGTGTTTTCAATTATTTTACCGGTAATTGTAGTTGAAAATAAGGGCATATTTGATTCAATAGGCAGGTGTTTCAAGCTGATAAATGATCGTTTTTGGTCCACGGTTGGATTAGTAATTATTTTGGGTGTTATAATTTTTATTTTAGATCTCTTAGGTGAAATCCCCACTTTCGTTGTCACAATTTCTGAAAGGTTAAGTGGTTTTGGCAATCAATACTACAATCCCGACCCTTATTCAGCGCGGGTTCTTATTCCGTTATTAATTGCACAATTGGTAAACACGTTAACCTATGCTATTTATGTTGTGGGGATAACTACCTGGTATTATTCGTTAGTTGAGGAAAAAGACGGGGTGAGTGCAGGAATTCTGCTGGACAAAATTAAGGATAAGCAGGTAACAGGTAATGAAGGTGAATTTTAAACGGTATTTTATCGGGATAATACTTGTTGTCTCGCTGTTCTGTCAAAGAGCGGCTGCAACAGTGCCTATGCCTCCACATGCCTGGATTGAACAGTATCAAAAGCAGAAGGAGTATCAATATCATGAAGTCAGAAATACTTCCCCGGATTCATTTTGGGATATTATTAATAATTGGTTAAATCACATCATAAATAAACTGTTTTATAGCCATAGCATGAGCACCTTCTGGAGATATTTCTCCTATTTTGCTGTGGCGCTTATACTCGGCGGACTATTCTGGTACTTTAACCGGTATGGGGTTAATAAAATCCTAGGACGCTCGCCTTCCGATTTCATAAATTCAGGGCTACTTACCAATAATATTCACGAACTGGATTTTGATTCATTGATTCGTGACGCGGAGAAAAACCATAATTACCGCTGGGCAATGCGCTGGCGCTATCTGAATTATCTTAAACAGCTCGATGAACATGAAATTATTAAATGGGCGACCCATAAAACCAATGCGGATTACCGGCGCGAAATAAAAGCGGAAGAACTGCGCATGAAATTCCGCCGTGTTGCACACCTTTATGAAGATGCATGGTATGGTGAATGGAATGCCAATGCAACAGATTACAGGATTTTTGTAGATGTTATTAATACCCCCATAAATCAACGGGCGGCTTGAAAAAGTATAAAAAATATATAGCTGTTGTAGCAGTTGTTGTGGCTGTTTATTTTCTCGTGCAGCTATACGCTCCCCGCCAATTAAACTGGTCGCCCACCTTCGTTGCCAGGGATAAAATTCCTTTTGGCACCTCGGCATTTCGCGAAATGGCAGGTAAAATGCCGGCATATACGCCTGTTAAGACCATTTATCAGCCCATCTATAGCCAGCTATATGAGCAACATCATAGGGCTCCTCTTTAT
Source organism: Chitinophagales bacterium (assembly GCA_963770495.1). Classification (GTDB taxonomy): domain Bacteria; phylum Bacteroidota; class Bacteroidia; order Chitinophagales; family CAVYQA01; genus CAVYQA01. Next base: position 263,306 of record CAVYQA010000007.1, read on the forward strand.
TATTATAATTCGGATAATACTGATTCTCTTCTGCCCGACTCCCTGCGCCATAACTATCTTTTCATCAATTCAGAATTTCATGCAAGCGATTTAGACGTCACCTGGCTGTTAAATGATATTTATAGGGGCAATGATGTGATGATTTGTGCTAAAGATTTACCCGACTCGCTCAAGCATGTACTAAAAATCAGTATGACGTCCACCTGGTCAGCCAACCCGGTTTGGACCACTAAATTACCTGAGGACACCTATCATTATCGCCTCACCCAATTAGCCAGTGTTTTGGAATATTTTGACAAATATGATACAGCCGCGACTAATGTTATCGGTTATTCATCCATTGATTCATCCGATGATTTTCCCGATTTTATTTGCGTGAGTTATGGCAAAGGGCATGTGTATATTAACACACTGCCCGAATTGTTTACTAATTATTACGTGGTAAATGATACAACCTACTCGTATGCCTTTAATTGCCTTAACGTTATTAATAATGGCAAGCCATTGTGGTGGGATGAATATTACAAAGAAGGCAGAATAGAGTCAGGTAACAGTTTAGAATTCATTTTTTCACAGCCACCGTTAAAACTGGCATGGTATATTTTTCTCATTACAATGCTCATGTATGCGCTGTTTGAATCTAAGCGCCGTCAAAAAGCCATTCCTGTTATTGCCCCTGTGCAAAACGACAGTCTCGAATTCGTGAGAATTTTAGGCGGCTTTTATTTTAAAACCAGCGAGCATAAAAATATGGCTGAAAAAAAATGGCGGTTTTTAATGGAATACATCCGCTCGCGATATAACATTAATTACGACAGAAAGGATACTACCTTTGCCGAAAAATTGTCGCGCAAATCAGGCTATCCGCTTGATGAAGTAACTGCCATGCTGAATATGGCAATGGACTATTTAAGAAGAAACAACATTACTGAAGAAGAGCTGATGCAGCTTAATCATAGTATAAATAAATTTTATAACTACACAAAAATTATATGACAGACGACGTAACAGTAACCATAACAGAAACAGAACCAAAACCGGTTGACCGTGTGCAGGAACATTTGCAGGCATTGCAAAATGAGATCCGTAAGATCATAACCGGTCAGGATATTTTTATTGAAATGCTTATTACAACACTTTTGGCTGAAGGGCATGTACTTATTGAAGGGGTGCCCGGATTAGCTAAAACACTCACGGCAAAAGCTCTCGCTCACACTATCAACCTGCCGTTTAACCGCATTCAATTCACACCCGACCTGATGCCCAGCGATGTAATCGGCACCAACATCTTTAATCAGAAAAATATAAACTTCGAATTTCACAAAGGTCCGTTGTTTGCGAATATTGTGCTGATAGATGAAATTAACCGCGCCCCTGCCAAAACGCAGGCAGCCCTCTTTGAGGTGATGCAGGAAAACCAGGTGACGGTAGATGGCATTCTTCATCCCGTACCCACGCCGTTTATGGTGGTAGCCACTCAAAACCCCATTGAGCATGAAGGCACTTACCGGCTGCCCGAAGCGGAGTTAGACCGTTTTCTGATGAAAATAACCGTGCAATATCCGTCGCAGCAGGATGAGCTCACCATTTTACGCAATAAGCAAAGCAGCCCTTCGGCAGTAAGCGTAAATAATTTGCAAAAAGTTTTGTCGGCTGATGATATAAAACACCTGCAGGAAGCTACACGCCGTGTTCACCTCGATGATTCGTTGCTGCAATACATCGTCAATTTAATTGTGGCAACGCGCGACCATCCCTCTCTCTATCTCGGCGCCTCTCCGCGCGCCACCTCGGCGGTGTGGAGCGCTGCAAAGGCGCAAGCAATACTCAACGCCCGCAATTACGTGATTCCCGAAGACGTGCAAAGCATTTTACCATCCGTGCTCAATCATAGGCTCATTCTCACGCCCGATAAGGAAATGGAAGGCGAAACCACGTTGCAGGTCATTCAGCAAATTATTAACCGCATTGAAGTTCCGCGCTGATGAAGGCATTTTATAAAAGCCTGTTTCTTTCCGGCTACTTTTATTGGGTGGCGGGAATAATATTTGCCGCCGCCGTAATAGGTTTTTTTATACCGCTGTTTTTTGCCGCCGCCTCGCTTTTGTGGCTCATATGGCTTTTCGTGCTTTGCGCAGAACTGCTATATCTCTACTCAACAGGTAAAGTATTGTCGAGCCGCTTCACTCCCGAGCGGTTGTCCAACGGCGATAATAATACCATATATATCTGGGTGCGGAATATGTATCCTCTGAAAATGAATCTCACTATCATAGATGAACTGCCCGACCAATTTCAAAAAAGAGATTTTAGCTTGCAGCACGCCCTTGCTCCTGCCACAGAAGCCAAATTATATTACACGCTGCGTCCCGTAAAACGCGGCGAATATAATTTCGGGCGAATCAATGTATTTGCAAACTGGCAGTGGGGAATGCTGTCGAGAAGATTCACGTTCGACGAATCGCGCATGGTGAAAGTGTACCCGTCGTTTTTAAAAGTGCGCCACTATCTGCAAATGTCCGATGCTTACCTGATGCGCGAACTGGGCATTAAGAAAACCCGCCGCATCGGGCACACGCTGGAGTTTGATAACATTCGCAATTATGTGCTGGGCGACGACCACCGCAGCATCAACTGGAAAGCCACTGCCCGCAATGTCGACCTGATGGTGAACCAATATGAAGATGAAAAAGCGCAGCAGGTCTATTGTATTATAGATAAAGGGCGCATCATGAAAATGCCTTTCGACGGCTTATCGTTACTGGATTACTCCATCAATGCCGCCCTTATGTTAAGCCACGTTTGTGTGAGCAGACAGGACAAAGCGGGCTTGGTAACATTTTCAAAAACATTAAGCCACTTTGTTAAAGCCGATAATAAGCGCACCCATTTGAATACCATTCTCGACACGCTTTATAACCAGCGCACCCTTTACACCGAAAGCAATTATGCAGGGTTAACCACTTACATCGGCAAGCACATTCCCCAGCGCAGCTTATTGGTGCTGTTCACGAATTTTGAAAGCATGGTTTCGCTCGAGCGGCAATTGCCCTATCTGAGGATTTTAGCGCAAAAGCATTTATTGCTCGTCGTATTTTTTGATAATACCGAATTGGGAACAATATTGGCTTCCGACCCCGCCAACACCGAAGAAGTGTATGTGCAAATCATTGCCGAGCAGTTCCGCTACGATAAGCGCCGCATGGTAAAAATACTGCAGCAAAACGGTATACTTGCCCTGCTCACCCCGCCCCAGCAACTCACCGTAAATATTATTAATAAATACCTTGAGATAAAATCGAGGGCGTTGATTTAAAAGCATTCTTACCTCCTTCATTCAGTCACCCCTCTCCATTTTTGGATGGAGAGGGGTCGGGGGTGAGGCAAAAACAGTACGTCATTTACTGAATAATTTATTATATTTGTATGTAGTAAAATAATGATTTATGGCAACTGATCTTTCAAAGATTTTTAAATTAAGTGTTCCCGAACGTGTGCTTTTGGTTGAGGCTATTTGGGATAGTATTGTGGGAGAGAATGACAAAAGTTACAGCTACAATTTAAGTAAGGAACAAATAGCATTTTTAGAAGAAGAATTAACTGCCTATAAAAAAAATCCTGATGAGGGTTCTTCATGGTCAGAAATAAAAAATAAGATTCTTAATAAATGACCTACCGCCTTGTTATTCGCAAAAAGGCGGAGACACAACTCACAGAAATAGTTGATTGGTATGAAAAACGGTTAACAGGGCTTGGAAGTGAACTGCTTATATGCTTTGACGCTGTGTTTTTTGCTGTTGAAAGAAACCCTTTGTTGTTCCAGGTAAAGTATAAAAATATCAGGTGCGCTTTGGTTCCCAGGTTTCCCTATGGCGTTTTTTATTTTATTGATGGAGATAAAATTGTAGTTGTTGCTATATTTCATTTAAGCCGCAGTCCAAAGCTTTGGAAGAAATAATGTCGGCTAATTAAGCGGTTATTATCTTCATCCAGTCACCCCTCTCCATTTTTGGATGGAGAGGGGAGGGGGGTGAGGTAATAATTTTTTCCTTATATTTACATATCAATTTTCTCCCATGAAAATTAAATGTATCTCCCTGCTTTTAATTGCTTTTCTGTTTAACGGCTTAACTGTCTCGGCTCAATCGTGGCTATGGGCAACAGGTGGCAACTCGTTAAATGCAAACATTTACGAAAATAGTATTGCTACAAACAGGACAGGTAATGTTTATTTAACCGGAAGCTTTCAAGACACAATTGCTTTTGGAACATTCACCCTCACTTCACCACCATTTCAAACTAATGATTTATTTTTAGTGAAATATAATCAAACAGGTAATGTGCTTTGGGCTAGCGCACCATTAATTCATAGCAACGGAGTTTTCGTAGTGGGAACTTCAGTAGCAACTGATGATTCAGATAACTCGCATGTAACTGGTTTTAATGGAAATTTTGATGAAAATATAACAGATACAGTAATTTTTGGGTCAGATACATTGGATTTACCTTCTAAGCAAAATGTGTTCCTGGTAAAATATGATGCTAAAGGCAATGTGTTATGGGCAAAACAACCTGATACTACCCTTTTTACCTATGGTGCAGCTGGAATGGCTGTGACAACCGATAAATTCGGACATGAATATGTAACAGGCAGTGATGGGGCAGCCTTTTTAATTAAGTATGACAGAAACGGCAATATTATGTGGAAAGTGCTACTACCGGTAGATACACCCGTATTTTCATCGGGAGGGTACAGTATTGCCGCAGACGTTTATGGTAACGTATATATGGCAGGATATTTTCAGGATTCACTTAAATTCGGAACAACCACGCTATATGCAGAATCTTATGAAGTATTTATAGCCAAGTTTGATAGTAGTGGACATGCGCTTTGGGCACAACAATCAAATAGCAATGACGGTTATATAGATGATGGAGAAGGGAATCCATCAATTGCTACAGACCAATCAGGAGCGGTTTACCTTACAAGTATCTTTGCTGCTTCAATAATATTCGGCCCTTATTCATTTACCTCTTTTAACAACGCCGATAATTTTTATGTGATGAAATACAACGCTGATGGTACTATAGCCTGGGGTAAAGAAGCCGTTTCTTCTAACAGTGGACTCACAAGCTATTCAATTTGTAGTGATGATTCGAATCATGTTTATATTGCAGGAGAACAATATCGATTGTATGGATATTCTGATAGCCTTACATTTTCATTTGCAAATTATACAACTAGGCTTATAGACACGTCCTATGAATCTCCTGTTTTTTTATTAAAACTCGATTCATCAGGTAATGCTTTTTGCACTTCAACATTTTTTTATAATCAGGTGGATGAAGTTAATGCCTTAACTTCAGATTCAACAGGTAAATTTGTTTATTTAGGCGGTATGTATAGTGAACCGTTTGAAATAGGAAATGATTCTTTAACAATAGATAGCATAGGGGGAGCCAACACCTATGTCGCCAGGTGGCAACCATGCTATGAAATGGCAGGTATAAATCAAATAACAATAATCGAAAATCAACTAACCGTTTATCCCAATCCCACCAACAATCAAATCATCGTCAAAATAAATTCATCCTCCACAGATTTAACCGGCTGGAATTTAAAACTAATAGATATTCTTGGAAGAACCATCTATTCAATGCCCTCATTAAACTATTCCAATGTAATTAATTTAGAAACCCTGCCCGCCGCCATGTATTTTATAACCGTAACAAATAATACAGGAAGAACGGTGGTGCCTGTTGTGAAGGTGAATTGATTTGCCTCACCCCCTGCCCCTCTCCACCAAAAAGTGGAGAGGGGTGCCTGAATTTCAAGGTATAGCTTTAAAAATATTCTATGCGGGTGCCCTTCTCCATTTTTTTGGAGAAGGGTTAGGGATGAGGCTAAAAACTTCTTGTCCCAACTTTTTCAATTGCCTTATATAACTTACTAATTTTGGCTCCAATAAAATTTTTTATGTTAAAGCAAACATACAAGCTTACTGACGGGCAATTTTATAAAACAATTTTTTATGAAAACGACAACAAAAGCGACAACAACATGACAACAACAGGTGCTAAAAATTTCCTGACGGTCTTTGTGCAACAAATTGAAAGTCAATTAATAAAAAATTTATTTGTCAGGAACTTAAAGGTTTCTTGTCGTTTTTATAATCAACGGTCAACTTTTGACTCTTTAGTTTTGACTTTTAACTTAATTTAGCATCATGGATTACAAAGATTATTATAAAATACTTGGCGTAGATAAAAAGGCATCGCAGGGCGAAATAAGCAAAGCATTTCGCAAGCTGGCGGTAAAATATCACCCCGATAAAAATCCCGGCGATAAAAAGGCGGAGGAGAAATTCAAAGAGCTGAGTGAAGCCAATGAAGTGCTTAGCGACCCCGCGAAAAGAAAAAAGTATGATGAGTTAGGAGCCAACTGGCAGCAATACCAGCAGCAGGGCGCCGGTGGCGGCGGTGATTTCGGGCAATGGGCAGACAGGGGCGGGTATAGCAGGGGATTTACGCAGGAAGATTTTATGGGAGGCGGCGGCGATTTCTCCGATTTCTTTGAATCATTCTTTGGCGGCGGGGGTGGTTTTTCAGGATTTGGCGGCAGCACCCGTCAGCGGGTATCAAGGCGCACCCGCTGGGCAAAATGCAGAAGGAGAGATGCAGATTTCACTGGAAGAAGCATTCAACGGCACTACAAGGCAGGTTTCCGTTAACGGGCAAAAACTGAACATTAAAATAAAACCGGGCACCGCCGAAGGACAGGTTTTGAGAGTAAAAGGCAAGGGCGGGGCAGGAGCAAATGGTGGGGAAAGCGGCGATTTGCTACTTACCATTCATATAGCAAAACATCCGCGTTTTGAACGCCAGATAAATGACCTGTACTTCGACCAGCCGTTGGATGTTTACACTGCCGTATTAGGTGGCAAAATTGATGTGCAGTTAATTGATAAAACCATTAAAATAACCGTGCCCCCGGGCACCGACAGCGGCACCACCCTTCGGCTTAAAGGAATGGGAATGCCGCTATATGATTCACCCACCCAGCGCGGTGATGCCTACGTGCGAATGATAATAAAAGTGCCAAAAAACCTGTCGGCACATGAAAAGGAATTATTTATGCAGTTAGCAAAGAAAAATTAAGAACATTTCAAAATAATATAACCTTTCAACCTTCTAACTTTCAACCTGATACATATCGGCACATTAGCACATCGGCACATTGGCACATTTTTTTTATTTGAGCTACCTATTTCTGTTTTCGTTGTCTATCTTTGCGGCGTTTTTACAAAGAATATATGCGCATTTTTTTATCTGCAATACTGATTTGTTTATTACTGCCGCCGGCATTTAGCGCTCACGCTAAGGACATGGGCGATTCCATACAGGGGCAGCATAAAAAATTAGACCCCGGTGAAGTGATAATGGAACACATTTTGGACAAGCACTACTGGCACTTTTTCAGCATAACCCGTGCCGATGGCAGTGAATGGAGAGCCCAAATTGATTTGCCTGTAATACTTTATTCTCCCTCTAAAGGATGGAAGGTATTTTCATATGCGCGGTTCGATAACGGAAAAACCGGTTATGACGCCTACCATATTGATGAAAAAGGGCATATTGTAGCTGATGATGGTTCAAAGTTTTACGATTTATCGCTAAGTAAAGTTGTCATTCAAATGTTGTTCAGTGCGCTGCTCATGCTGTTAATATTCAGAGCGGTTGCCAAAAGATATAAAACACCAAATGTAACTGCTCCCAAAGGATTTCAAAGCGCAATAGAAGTGGTAATATTATTTGTACGCGATGAAGTTGCGCGACCCATGCTGGGTAAAAAAGCAGATAAATATTTGCCTTACCTGCTCAGTATTTTTTTCTTTATATGGATAAATAATATGCTGGGCTTGTTACCCGGTTCAGCTAATGTAACCGGCAACATCGCCATTACTACTACATTTGCTCTTATCACATTCATCATACTTTTAGCCAGTTCAAAATGGCATTATTGGAAGCATATTCTTTTACCCGACATACCGGTAGCCATGTACATTATTATGGTACCGGTTGAGATAATGGGCTTGTTTATTAAGCCGATGGCGCTTCTTATCCGGTTATTTGCCAATATGACGGCTGGGCATTTAATCATACTCACCTTCCTGATATTGATATTTATTTTCGCACCAAAAGGCATTATTGCGGGTGCCGGGGTAAGTATATTTTCAGTGGCATTTTCAGTATTTATTTATTTTCTTGAAGTATTAGTGGCAGCATTACAGGCATATATTTTTACCATGTTGTCGGCAGCTTTTATTGGCGAAGCGGCAGATGAGCCGGAGCATCATGTTGAGCCGCACAAAGAAGGAATTTGATTGATTGTTTTTTTAACTTTAAAACCAGTGTTATGCATGTAATGATGATTCTTTTGCAAGCCGCAGCTAATTACAGCAGCTTTGCAAAATTGGGAGCGGGAATTGGCGCAGGGTTGTCTGCTATTGGAGCAGGAATAGGGATAGGATTAATTGGCGCCAGCGCCATTGAGTCCATCGCCCGTCAGCCCGAAGCTATGTCTGACATCAGGGCAAACATGCTTCTTACGGCGGCTCTTGTAGAAGGAGTGGCGCTGTTCGGAGTAATTGTGTGCGTTCTGATTATCCTGCTTTAAAGATTACAACTGCATCCGATGCGGTTGGCTGAGGATGCAGTTTTTTAAATTGTTTTTGATTACTACTATAATTCAATAGATACTATGGATTTACTAACCCCTTCACTTGGTCTTATTTTTTGGACAACGGTGATATTTTTAATATTCCTTTATCTTATCACCAAAATGGGATGGAAGCCCATTTTAAAAGCCCTTGATGAGAGAGAAAAAAACATTGACGATTCACTGAAAACCGCCGACCGCATTAAGCAGGAAATGGCGGCTATGCAATCGCAGCACCAGGACTTGCTTAAAGAAGCTAAACAGGAAAAGAACAGTATAATTAAAGAAGCTAAAGAAGCTAAAGAAGCTATTATTGCCGAGGCAAAAGAAAGAGCGAAACTGGAATATGCTAAAATAATTGAAGATGCGCGGCTGGAAATAAACAATCAGAAAACTGCCGCTATTGCCGAAGTGAAAGCCAATGCGGGCAAAATGATAGTAGAGGCATCTGAAAAAATACTGCGCCGCGAATTAGCCGGCAAAGCCGCACAGGAAAATTATATTTCAGAATTAATTAACAAGGCAAACCTTAACTGATTACGTCATGTCGGTTTATAAACTCGCATCGCGCTACGCAAAATCCCTGATGGACCTTGCTATTGAAAAAGGCAAAGTAGAGGCGCTGAACAGCGACATCCGCTCTATTCTTGGCGTAATAAAATACTCGCCTCCGTTGGCGGCAATGCTCCGCAACCCGGTTATCAAAACAGATAAGAAAATAAAAGTGATGCAGTTGCTGTTTGGTGATAAAATAGATGCTATTACTTCCGCATTTCTGCATATCATTTTCACTAAACGCCGCGAGCCTTACCTGGCTGACATTTGTGAATCGTTTATTGAACTCTATAATCTTGACCACGGCATTGTTCCCGTAACGGTTACTACTGCCATCGCACCCGATGCAGCCATGCTGGATGAGGTGAAAAACCTGTTAAAGAATAAAGCCGGACTGGATAAAATCGAATTGCAATCAAAAGTTGATGATGCGCTGATTGGCGGATTCGTTCTTCTTTTCCAGAACAAACTTTATGACAATAGTGTGAAGAGGCAGTTGCAATTATTAGAAGAAAATCTAATCACCGATAATACATTGTAATTATTTACCTCATCCCCAGCCCTTCTCCGTCTAAGAACGGAGAAGGGAGCCTGAAAATCAAGATTAGGGTATTAAACAAAACGAACAGAGTGTCCTTCTCCATCGGAGCTTTTCGCGAAGATGGAGAAGGATTAAGGATGAGGTAAAATTAGTTTTTGCTGATGAGGCAAACGGCATAAGCAGTTACTCCGTCGCCTCTCCCCACATAACCAAGTTTTTCATTAGTGGTTGCTTTTATAGAGACCTGGTCGGGTTGAATATTCATTGTTTTAGCAAGAACCTGCTGCATTTGAGGAATGAATGGGTTAATTTTCGGCGTCTCAAGACAAACGGTAACATCAATGTTCCCTATCTCAAATCCTTTTTGATAAAGTAAACTGCTAGCCCGTTCTAAAAGAATTTTGCTGTCAATATTTCTGTATTGCTCATCGGTATTTGGAAAATGAAAGCCGATATCGCGCAGGTTGGCGGCTCCTAATAAAGCGTCACATATAGCATGAATAAGTACATCTGCATCCGAATGCCCGGCGCCGCCTTTAAGTGCAGGTATTTCAATACCGCCTAAAACTAATTTCCTGTTTTCCTGTAATTGATGAACATCAAAGCCAAATCCGGCACGCACTGTCATTGGGCTGGAGGGGTTTCAGTATTCTCAGGCTTTTTCTGAGTCTTTTTAAGAGCTTCAAAATTAAATAACAATGTAAAACGCAGGGTGTTATTCAGTGGATTTTTCACAGCGTTTACCGGAACCAAATAAGCAAAATCAAGCCCAAATACATTGTATTTTATTCCCACACCAGCAGTAAAATATTTCAGGTCCCCTTTGTATTGATTTTCATCATAGAATCCTCCTCTTATTGCAAACTGATGATTATACCAGTATTCGGCACCCCATGAGAACATAAACTCCTCTAACTTTTCTGTAAGTCCGCCCGGCGCTGCGTAAAAAGAATTGACAATTGCTGATGGAACAGATAACGTTTTATAAGTAGGTACACCGTTATTCTGTGCTGCACCCGTCGTATCGGGAGTAGGTACAAGTAATTTATTTACATCCGACGTAAGCGTTAGTTCATTATACTTATCAAATTTGAAGGTAATAGCCCCGCCGATCCCCGCATTCATAGGCAAATAATCTTCATCCAATGCATTATTTGTATAGGATACTTTAGAGCCGATATTGGTTATGGTAAGACCAAATGCATAATTAACCGGAAGAGTTGAAATTCTTACATCCTGTTTCTGGTAATAAAAATCCAGGTCACCGGCAATGGCATGAGCTGCTGTAACTTCCACACCCGATACGGTTTGACCATTAGCCAGATTAGACTCGATATAGCGAAGGGTTACCCCCATCGAAAAATTCTCGGCAAGTTTTCTTGAGTAACCTGCATCCACTGCAAATTCATTCGGATTACCTTGCCCGGAATTCATTCCATTAATATCCGTGTAATTAATTGAGCCAAGAGAAAAATACCGTAATGAGGCATTCACTGACTGTATATCGTCAATTTTATAATAGCCTGAAAGATAGGCGAGATAAATATCGTTAACTAATGCCCGCAGCCAGGGGGTGTAGCTTACGGCAAGCCCGAGGTTATCGGTAGCAAATGGAATACTTGCATTATTGAAAGCCACTGAATTGGCATCAGGAGGAATGGCTATGCCGCAATCGCCCATGGCGCCTGAACGCGCATCGGGATCAATTCGTAAAAACGGAACAGCGGTTTCTATGGTATTAACCTGACCTACAACAGTATTAACATTATTCTGTATCGTGCCGCCTGCACTCTGACCAAATACATTTTCTGAAGAAATCGCACACAGGAATATCAGAGATATTCCCCAAAAATATTTTTTTATAGTCATTTTAAATTTCATGGTTAACATATACGTAGATAAAGTTCACAAAGTTATCGCAATACCACCAATTTCTCAAAATTATTTGCGCTCAATCCACCGGCGGTTGTAACATAGATTCTGTAAATGTAAACCCCTTTCCCGATAGGGTTGCCAAAATCATCGAGCCCGTTCCAGTTAATATTTCCCACATGATAGCCATCGGTATTAACATCGGTGGTAATGGTCTTTACTAATTTACCTGAAATAGAATAGATCTGTATCTGCACATGCAGGAGTTGCCCCGGCATATTGTAGTCAAACATAAACTCCGTGTGCGTAGTAAACGGGTTGGGATAATTGAATACATGATCAAGAGCCAATTGCGCGGAAGAGGCTACAATGAATTCAATAGTTCCCTCTGATGATTTATCATATACATTCCATGCTGTCACATTAATAGTGTGCAAGCCGTCAGTAAGACCGGTATAAGGATAAAGAACAGTTCCTTTCTGGTAATTATCGAGGTTGGCTTGGTAAAACGAATTAAGGTCAGCAGTATTTTGAGTGTTGTTGTCCATCACTGCCGTTATATCATGACCGATGCCGTTGCTGGTTATATTTATACCGAATGAATCGGTTAATAGTATCAGCAATTTTGGATTGGGGTCGGTAATGCCGCCGTAAACAAATGAGGTATTGTTCATATACAACTTCATAGTGGGTCCTCTTTTATCTACACCAATTGTATCCGATAGCCCGCCCACTATAACATGGCTGAAATAGCCATTGGCATCGTTTTGCGGATCATCGGCATAATAACTTATCTTGGCAAAACCATATTTGTATGAAATATCCTTAGGCACAACAAACGTAAATGTAAAAGCGCCGTTGTGCACGGAAGCTTCTCCTTTATATATAATACTGTTTTGCATACTAAATGTATCTGTAAGAATGCCATAACTACCCAGTGTGGTATAAACAATGGGCTTATCATAAATTGTCGGGTAAAGCACCCCATTGAAATTGGTAAGTTTATTTCCGTTTCTATCCGTAACTATGCCGCTTATAGTTACCTTGCCCAATGCTTTCAGTGTATCGGGAGTTGAAGTAACCGTTTTGTTATTAATTGCCGTGGTCTGAACATTAAATTCAGGATATGCCAATCGCAAACAGGGGTCGCCGAATAACAGGAATTTTTCTGTGTTCTCACCCCAGTCATCATTTTTTGCATAAACAAAAGCATCTCCTAAGTATGGCATTTGTCCGTTAACAGGTTGAAAGATGTGGCTGTTAAAGTCTTCATTTAAAGTTGTATTTTGATCAAGATAAGCTTCACGAACCGTGCTAACGAGTGCAATAGCGCCTCCATTGTTTTTAAGCAGCATTAATTCACCCGCGGATTGCTGTTCAGGGTTATCAAATTGGGTAAATTGACAGGTTGCCGTTACGAATAAAGGCAGCATAGTTGAATTGGTCCAGCTATTAATATCAGCTATAGTTATAACATTGGCAGCCGATAACTGCACCGGCGAGCCATGCCCGTTATAATCAATCATAAGGGTGCCCGAATAAATCTGGTCATATAGCGCCGTGTTTGCACCGGGATAGGATACCCCGCCCGGTGAAGTGATTTGGGGATAAGCATCAAGATAAATTTTGTCAAGGTTATAAACCGGGTAATGGGGTGCAATAATATAATCACATATACCGTCTGAAGCGCTTTCAAATTGAGCGCCATCCCCTGAGGCATCTGTAAGAAAAGTAAGGCTATTTCTCCAGGAGCCGAAATCGTGCGGCGTTTCATATTGAATGATCTTTGATACTTCCCCGTCGGCTTGCTGACTGTTGTCCGCCGGTATGCGCCCAACGGCAACGTCTAACATATAGGTATTACCAACAAAATCCGACACGTCATTATCCTCTAATAATCCGAAAAAATCATCTGAAGTAAGTGAGCCTACCGGATCAGTTGAATTGCCTGATTCGTAAGCAAGAACGTAATTCGTATTTGATGCAATACGGTTCTTATAATCATATGAGCCATCACCGAAAAGCAATAAATATTTAGGCATTTTAGTAGAGTCGCCATTGGCGCGGTCGAAAAACATTCTCATAAAATCTCTTAATGCTACGATATCGGGAGCGCCGGAGGAAAATTCATTAAATATTAAATTTTCATCCACCACCTGTGCGCTTATATTGTCGTGCGATTGGTGATAATTAGCCAACGTAGTAGCCGCCGATGCAAATTGGGGTGCAGTAACAATTACAAGCTCAGTAGTGGCTAAACCATGTAAATTTTGATTGGGCACCTGACCTATCAGGGCGGAGGAGGGAGGTCTAAGAAAATTTTGCCCGTCGAAGGCAATGAATTGGTGCAGAACGGTATCCACAGGAACATTGAATTGCAATAGGCTTCCGTTAAGTACGGTGTCCTGTTGGGTTACATTTATAGGATTAGTAACATCCCATATTGTAATACCGGGGGAAGCATTTTTCAGTTGAAATTGTGCAATATAACCTGCACCTATCGAATTAATATCCCTGAATTCCATCTGGTTGCCGTACATCTGTAAATATCTGCGCGCATTCGCTTCAAGATAATACAGCCACCCAATATCTGACGAGCTATGTTGGTTATAGGCAATATTGACAGAAACAATACCGCTACTGCTGGGGGCAAATGCGACAGACGACGTAGTTTGGTAGGCATAAATTTCGCCAAAAGCTCCTGTAACAGCCGCGACAGGTTGGTTTAATGTCGGTTCCATTTGCTATTGATACTGTAAAAGAACTTGGGTAGGTTCCTGATGCCCCTATTGAACTGGCTTCAACACTACTTGTTAATGTAGCCGAATTGGATGAAGTTACCGGATTAGGGAAAGAAAATGGAGGAATCGCATAGGATAATTGGTTTTCATTAAATGTCTCTCCCATCCACTCTCTGCCCGAAGAAATAAGGTTAACCGCATCAATTTCATGAAACTGGTAATCATTAAATGTGGTTACGAATTGGTTTGGGGTAAGACCTGTATAATTCTGTTCTGTAATTCGCTTGGGTCGTGCTCCGTTTGCGGGAGTATAATCTGTACTGATAAAATAGTAAGTATAGTTGGAGTATAAATGCACCTGGTGGTAAAATGTTTTACCCAATGAATTGTAATACCACCGGTTGGGGCTTTGTCCGAAGAATAAAAAATAGGAGGTATCGCTAAATGTGGTGCTGCTGCCTCCCGAAAAATAAATGGCATTTTCCTGCAAATCATCATAGCGGAAAACGGAATTATCTTCAGGCAGCATTCCGCCGCCATTGCCAAAGAGGCGGAAATTTTGCGGATTGATATTGGCAATATTTATACCTATGGATTTAAAAAAATTCGCATCCAGTTTATAAACACCATCGGCATTCACTCCAAACTCATACCACGTGCCGCTGGCAAGCACTGATGAACTTGCCCACGTCAGTGAGCCGCGTTCACCGGCTCTTGTAGCCGCTTTTTGTTGGGTTTTTGAAGGCGAAACGCTTATTTCTATATTAAATGAACTTAATTGTTCTATTTTTCCTGTGGCTTCATTTTTCCTGAACGGAATAAAACTTATACAGGCATAAGGTTGTGCCTTGCAAAGCTGCTCTTCTGACTTTACGATAATCGTTGTTCCGATTAATTTTAATCCCTGTTCAACAAGGCTTTGGTTAGCAACGGGCATGTAAACGGCATTAGTGATTTGTGCGGTCACAATACCTCTTTCATTAATTTTGAAATGCTCATAGTATAGCGGAATTGCTCCGTGAGCCGCGTCATAATTTGCTCCACGGAAATTCAGCGCGCTTATTTGTTTACCCCCGGGATAAAAAAGAGTTATCGGTTTAGGGCTCCATTTGATTTGTCTTGATACGATAATCGGATCGGCTATAGTGCGGGCAAATGACAACAATAGGATGGCGGAAAGTAAGATAAAACGCATGAATGGGTTCAGTTTAGCTTTTTATTGAAATAAACTAAAGGAATTTTCGTTAAAGATTAAAAATACAGAACTTACAAACGCCATTTATTTTATAATATTGCATTAAAATCAAAATTAATCAACCTGACTGGTTTATCAAAATTAATATTTGTGCGATTCTGCTTAGGTGTTATAGTAACGCTTTTTTATATAAATTGTTTTGCGCAAGATCCCGAATTCAGCCAGTTTTATTCTAATCCTTTATACTACAATCCTGCTTTTGCCGGCGTAAAAGACGGTCCCCGGTTTATTCTTAATTTCCGCGACCAATGGCCCAATTTGAACGAAGCTTTTGTTTCCTATTCCGCCTCCTACGACCAGTTTTTTGATAAAATCAGAAGCGGCATTGGACTTATTGTAATGGGCGATGAGCAGGGTAGTGGTATTTACAATTCCTATATGGCTGATGCTATGTATTCTTACCAAATAAAGGTTAGCGACAACTTTAATGTTAACGCGGCTATGGAAGCAGGGTATTTTGAGAACGTGCTCAACTGGCAGGATGCCATATTTCTTGATCAATTAAATGCATTAATGCCTAATACTATTGGCACAACAACTCAAACGGAACCCAATACAAAAGTTTCAGGTCCTGATTTTGGAGCAGGATTGCTTGCATATAATAAACATATTTATTTTGGATTTTCGGTTCAACATCTCATTACGCCCCAAAATGCTTTTTATACCACAGATATTACCGGAGTTATACCCCGCCGCATTACAGCTAATTTTGGATATGAGTTTACCGCCGAAAGAAACGTAAATCATAACTTTTTTTTCTCTCCCAATATTATTTATTTGCAGCAAGCCGGTCAAAATCAGCTTAATGCCGGGTTTTATTCCGGTGTAACACCCTTATATATCGGGTTTTATTATCGCGATGACTTCACCAACCCCGATGCATTTATTATCATGGTCGGCTTTACCCAGGGAATTTTAAAAATAGGATATAGTTATGATATCACGGTTTCGGGGCTTGCCAGGCTATACAGGCGGAGCGCATGAACTTTCACTCATTATTAATCTGGCAGATAAAAAAAATGCAACAAAAGACCAGCGGGAAACGTATAAACATGAGCTACAGTGTCCAAATATTTTTTGACGGATATGAAATAAATAATTAAATTTGCAGTTAATGATAAAAAAGCCTATAACAATGAAAAATTTTCTTGCAGGTTTTTATGTTCTTTGCACGGTTGCTTTAGTCGGTATGCTCGCATCATGCGGAACCAGCATGACCGGCAAATCATCTGTAACAGGGTGGAGATATAATGATCCTAAATCGGGCGGATTTGAAGTAAATCCTTACCCGGGACAAGCAACAGGTCCGGGTCTTGTTTTTATTCAGGGCGGGCGGTTTACTATGGGTAATGTTGAACAGGATATAACTAATGATGAGAATAACACACCGCGCACCGTTACCGTTTCTTCATTTTACATGGATCAAACTGAAGTGGCAAATGTCCATTATCGTGAATATTTATATTGGATTCAACGTACGTTTGGCGCCGATTTTCCCGAAGTGTATCGTCGTGCTTTACCCGATACCAATTGCTGGCGCTCTGATTTAGCTTATAATGAACCCTATGTGCAATATTATTTGCGTCACCCGGCATATAATTTTTATCCTGTTGTAGGTGTTAGCTGGGTGCAGGCCACTGAATTTTGTAAATGGCGCACCGACCGCGTTAACGAACAAATTCTTATCACGCAGGGAGTCCTTCAAAAAAATCCGAACCAGGTTAACGAAGATAATTTTAATACCGAGGCTTATTTGGTTGGACAATATGAAGGCTTGGTGAAAAAGAATTTTCATGATTATAATCCGAATGGAACAGGCACTCGCAAAGTAAGAATGGAAGATGGTGTTCTATTGCCTGATTATCGTTTGCCTACGGAAGCCGAATGGGAATATGCAGCCCTTGCTTTAGTCGGTAATAATCCATTTGCCGAAACAAGTAATCGTGTTCATGGTGAAGAAATAGTAACCGACAGAAAAATTTATCCCTGGAACTCTAATAGTTTGCGCGATCCGCATCATGGCTCGTGGCAAGGTGAATTTTTGGCTAATTTTAAGCGTGACAGGGGCGATTATATGGGCGTTGCCGGCGGTCTTGATGATAATGCCGACATTACTGCACCTGTTTTATCTAATATGCCTAATGATTTCGGACTTTATAATATGGCAGGCAACGTTAGCGAATGGGTGGCTGATGTGTATAGACCAATGACTTCTTATGATGAAAACGATTTGAATCCATATCGCGGTAATGTATTTAAAAAGAAAGTTACCGACAAGGATGGCGTTCCGATTGATAAAGACAGTTTAGGGCATGTTGTTTACACTACCGTTTCCGAAGAGGAAAATTCAAATCGCAGGAATTACAAGCGCGGTGATGTAATTAATTATCTTGACGGCGACTCCGCATCCGACGTATCCTATAATTATTCGGTTTCCAGTCTTATTAATGATAAAGCACGTGTTTATAAAGGCGGCTCCTGGGCTGACCTTCCTTATTATCTTTCTCCGGGTACCCGCCGCTTTTTAGATGAAGACCAGTCCACCTGCACCATTGGGTTCCGTTGCGCCATGTCGCGCGTAGGCAGTGCCGATGGCAATGGCGTGAAGTCGGGTAATTATTTCAAAACAAATACCACTAAGAGAACTCCCGGTTATTTCGGAGGTAATTAAAAGATATAAAATTCTGATAAAAAAATACCTCTCCCAAGCGAGAGGTATTTTTTTATCTCTGATACTAATTTAACTTTCAAAATGGTTCTAAAAAATTGCTCCTGCTTTTTAAAAAACTAATCTTATTCCCTTCCCTTTTGGGGAAGGGTTAGGGATGGGGCGGTAGTGTAAACAAAAATATTTCGCCGATTAGAAAAGATAAATTATACTTGCCTGTTTTTTGATTATCATTATAGCAGGATTTATTCATGGCACAAAAATTAATTATTCCTAAAGCCGGGCAACTCGTTGTAGCCACTCCCTTGCTGGAGGATCCTAATTTTAAGCGAAGCGTGGTATTGCTTTGCGAACATAATGAAGAAGGCACTTTCGGATTTATTATTAACAGGCGCTTGCAGTCAACTATTTTTGATGTCATTCCCGATTTTCCCGCAGGAAAGATGCCTTTATATATTGGCGGTCCCGTGCAAATGGATACTATTTATTTTTTGCATAACAAAGGCAACCTGCTTGAAGGAAGTATAGACATTGGCAACGGAATTTATTGGGGCGGCAACTTCGAGCAGTTAAAACTGTCTGTCGAATCCAACCTCATTACTGAAAATGATTTCCGGTTTTTTATCGGCTACTCCGGCTGGAGCACCGGGCAGTTGCAGGTTGAATTAGATGAGAAATCGTGGGTTTTAGCTGACAATAAATACGACTATACTTTTAATGTTGAACCCGAATTATTATGGAACGACATCGTAAAAGATTTTGGCGGAGAATTTTCTTTAGCCGCTCTTTTCCCTGAAAACCCGAGCCTTAATTGACGCTAATTTCAACGTCATTGCGAGCGATAGCGAAGCCAATCCATGTGAACTCCTTTAAGAAATAATTTAAAGGTGAACAATCTCTCCAAAAAATTAGCAATCCCAATAATATTCCTTACTACAATTAACCATTAACAATTAACTTTTTTCACGTAGCTTCATTCTTTAAATTATAACCATGTATAACGAAGGCATGTTAAAAGCCGGTGCGCTTAAAGACAAAACTATTATTGTTACCGGCGGCGGAACAGGTTTAGGAAAATCAATGGGCAGCTATTTTTGCGAGTTAGGTGCAAACCTGGTTATCGCCAGCCGTAAAATAGACGTGCTTAAAGCCACTGCTGACGAGCTGCAAAAAGCAACCGGCGCTAAAGTGTTGCCTGTTGCCTGTGATGTGCGCAAATATGACGAGGTGGAAAATCTTTTAAAGCAAAGCATTTCAACATTTGGCAAAGTGGATGTGCTGGTAAATGATGCAGACGGGCAATTTTATACTCCCTACTGAACGCCTCTCCAGTAAAGGGTTTGACACTATTGTAGATATTGTTTTAAAAGGCACTTATAACTGTTCACTTGCTTTGGGCAAATACTGGATTCAGAATAAAATGCCCGGCGCCATGTTAAACATCATTACCACTTATGCCTTCAC
Organism: Chitinophagales bacterium; assembly: GCA_963770495.1. Classification (GTDB taxonomy): domain Bacteria; phylum Bacteroidota; class Bacteroidia; order Chitinophagales; family CAVYQA01; genus CAVYQA01. Next base: position 283,121 of record CAVYQA010000007.1, read on the forward strand.
CGGCTCCGGCTATGTTGTGCCATCTGCTGCCGCCAAGGGCGGCGTACTGGCGCTCACACGTTCGCTGGCTGCCGAGTGGGGAAGACATAGCATACGCACAAATGCCATTGCTCCCGGTCCGTTTCCTACACAGGGCGCCTGGTCAAGATTATTTCCCGAAGCCGTGCAAAAAATTATTGACCCCGTTAAACGGATTCCTCTCGGTCGCTTAGGCGAGCACAGGGAATTAGCCAATCTTGCCGCTTACCTTGTTTCCGATTACGCTGCATTTGTAAATGGCGAGGTGGTTGTTATTGACGGAGGCGAATGGCTGCATGGCGCCGGTCAGTTTAATGATCTCGAAAAAATACCCCCTGAATTATGGGATGCCTGGGAGAAGATGAGAAAATAGCCGTGCCGATTTGCCACGCCTTTTAGGGTGTGGGAGCTAATGAATATAAATAGGCTTTCGCCGGAAATATTTTTTATTTTTCGTTATACCCAATATTGCCTTTAGCAATATTATGTTTCGTGCAAAGAACTTGAAGGTTTTCTAAAACTGTTTCACCTTCCTTAGACCAAGGTTTTATATGGTCAAGATGTATATTTTCGCCGGTAACAATAACTCCACAAAGCCTGCACTTATTTCCATCTCTCATTAATACTCGGACTTTTAATCTTTCACTAATATTTCTTTTTGTAGTATGCTTAAATATGATTTCATCTTCTTGAGTTATATTATAATTTTTTTCTTCGATTTCTTTATTTTGTTCCTCATCCGAATTAATGTATTCCACAAATTTTAATAAGGCTTTTCTCCAAGTTTCATAACGATGTGTATAAGTATTAATATGAAATTTTGAAAGTGGTTTAATCATTTCTCTACCATGAGGTTGCCGTCCAAGTTTTAGCCAACCATCTTCAATATTCTCAAAAAGTTCTTCATCCGGAATATTTAAATTCTTTGTCTTTTGAAGACCCACTTTTTCAAGAGCTTTGAACCAGCTACCAAAGTGTCTTTGCAATGTAGTACTATCAAATCTTCCAAGTTCATCATACTCATTCATTGTCATTTTGGCCTTACCAAGCTCTTTTGCAACTCGTATCAAGTCGTCAAGTAAATCTTTGTCCAGAATATTTAGATTTCTTGTTTTTTCGAGACCTGCTTTTTCAAGAGTTTTGAACCAACTACCAAAGCGTCTTGACAATGTAGTACAATTAAAATTTCCACGTTTATTATACTCGCGCATTGTCACTTTGTCCTTACTAAGCTCTTTTGCAACTTGTATCAAGTCGTCAAGTAAGTCCTTGTCTGGTCTATTTAAATTATATGTATCTAATTCAAATTTTATATTCCGACTTTGTTGTGTTCTTTCACCAACAAATATGCTATAAATATAAAATTTATTTCGCTCCTATGGAGCGATTATTTGGGGTAACTTTTTTTCTACCAATATTTAACTCCTAACGGAGTTTAGCCGATGCTCAACTTTTCCAAAGTTTAAAACTTTGGAAAAGTTTGTCAAGGCGATTTAAGCCTGAATTTCAAACCGCGCAATGGGATTGTAGTGAAAAGCCTTCAGTATCTACACCTCAATTTTTTCAAATAGATAACTTCCGATAATAAGAAGTAGAATTGTAACGACAATTATAACTAAAAGGTCAAGAACTATTCCAAAAGTTGAAACGGATATTAATGTCCAACGTAACATATCTACTCCATAGGTCAAGGGGTCGCCTTTGGCGACAATTGCCAAAATTGCGGGCACGCCCTGCAGCGGGAAAAGCGCTCCTGATAGGAAAAAAATTGGCATCACTAAAAAATTCATTATAAGCTGAAATCCCTGCATATCCTCCAGCATAGAGGCAATGGCTGTTCCCAAAGTGGTAAATAGCAATGCCACCAGGAATACAATTAAAAGAGCAATTGGTAACATCCACAAATTATGTGGTCTGAAGCCAACGATTAACGTGAGCACAAAAACAATTATTCCCTGTAAAGTTGCCACCGTTGCGCCGCCTAATGTTCTGCCCAGCATAATGTTTAAGCGTGAAACGGGTGCAACCATAGTTTCTTTTAGAAATCCAAATTGCCTGTCCCATATCAACTCAATGCCATTAAAGACAGCGGTAAATAAAACACTCATCAATATGATACCAGGAGCTAAAAACTGAATATAGTTTCCCCCGCCCGCTCTCTTGTAAATAGACCCGAACCCGAATCCGAAAACGATGAGAAAAAGCAAGGGCTGCCCAAGAGAGCCGATCATTCTTGAGCGCGAGCGAAAATATTTTTTCACCTGTCGTAGCCAAAGTATATAGATAGTGCTCATATATTATCTCCCCCAGACTCTTCTCATTGTTCTCATTCTGTCACTGCCTGAAGCTTCTTCCTCCCGTATTGTTTTCCCCGTAAACGATAAAAAAGCTTCTTCCAGCGACGTGGTGTGAGATGTGCTTTTTAATTCTGATGCAGTACCCGTAGCGATAATTTTGCCATGGTCAATAATAGCAATTCTCTCTGCTATACGTTCTGCCTCTTCCATGTAATGCGTGGTAAAGAAAACAGTCATTCCTTCTTTTTCATTCACGTCTTTTATATAGTTCCACATGTGGTTACGGGTTTGCGGGTCTAAGCCAAGAGTGGGTTCGTCCAAAAATAAAATTTTAGGATGATGTAAAAGCCCACGTGCAATTTCCAAGCGCCTTTTCATACCGCCTGAAAACGTTTTTACTAAATCATTTTTGCGATCCCACAGGTCGACAAAATTCATAAGGTCTTCAATACGTTTCTTTCTTATAGCAGAGGGAACATTGTATAAAACAGCGTGAAACTGCATGTTTTCATAAGCAGTGAGGTCGCTGTCTAAGCTCGGGTCCTGGAAAACAATGGCAAATGATTGTCTTACCTCGTGTTTATTTCTTAGTGGATTGCTGTTATTAATAAGAATTTCCCCGCTCGTGGGAGCAAGCAGGGTGGTGAGCATTCTAATAGTGGTGCTTTTACCCGCGCCGTTAGGACCTAAAAAGGCAAAAATTTCACCTTCTTTAACCTCAAATGAAATATCATCTACAGCAGTAAAGTCTTTAAACTTTTTGACTAAATTTTTAACGGTTATAATATTAACGTTATTTTTATTCATGGGTTTGACTCATAAAATTACTGTTGATTATCTTTTGTGACGATTTTATCAGAATAATATTTTAACCGAAAGATACAGTGTTTTTAGATTCATCCTTATTCTTTTCCTTGTCATATTATTTCAATAATAATGACAATAATTATTTAAAATCTAATGCGATTGTCGTAAGATTGTGAGAAGATTATAATTTTAACTCTATGCATGAAGAGAAACATTTTAGAAGTTCAGATACCGTACGCGATATCGTAATTGGTATGTCTGATGGGCTAACGGTACCATTTGCACTCACAGCGGGATTAACCGGGGCAGTGCAAAATAATTTACATGGCAACAGGTTGGTCATCATTGCGGGCATAGCTGAAATTATTGCGGGCTCAATTGCTATGGGGCTGGGCGGATACCTGGCTGCAAAAACCGATGCCGATTTTTATGCGGCGGAATTAAAACGTGAATATAACGAGGTGGAACACTTGCCTGAGGTAGAAAAAAAAGAAATTCGCGAGATATTGGCTGAATACGGAGTTTCGGCAAATACACAAACAGTTTTTGTTGATGAATTAGCAAAGGATAAAGACAAGTGGGTTGATTTTATGATGAAATTTGAATTGGGATTGGAGCAGCCACACATAAACCGCGCCCGTTTTAGTGCCGGCACTATTGCTGCATCATATATTGTGGGAGGTTTGGTTCCGCTGGCTTCGTATTTTTTCACACTTACGCCAACACAGGGTTTGTATTATTCCATCGGAGTTACTGTTATTGCATTATTCGTATTTGGCTATCTTAAAAACAAAGCAATTGGTCAATCGCCGTGGGATGGCGCTGTTAAAACAACAATCATTGGTGCAATTGCTGCTGCAACTGCATTCTTTATTGCAAGATTGGTTAATAATGCAGGGTAAAGGCAATTATCAGAATTAATTTACCTCAGAGGCACAACACACAAAGAACCTTTAAACATTTAACCTTTCAACTTTTAAACCCACATTAACTCTTCCCGGATATTGTTCTAATGCAACTTTCAGGCAGTTTATGGCTTTAATAAGTTCATTTATATTTAATACATAAGCTAACCGCACTTCATCTTTTCCCAAACCTGTTGTGGCGTAAAAACCAGTTGCGGGCGCTAACATAACGGTTTCATTTTTATATGAAAATGATTCAAGCAGCCATTGGCAAAATTTGTCACAATCGTCAATTGGTAGCTTTGCAATGGCATAAAATGCGCCACCGGGTGTAGGACATGTTACGCCGGGAATTTCATTTAATAAATCAACTAAGGTATTACGGCGTTGCAGGTATTCTTTTTTCACGTTCAGAAAATAATTTTCTTTCACCTTCAGCGCCGCTTCCGCTGCTATCTGCCCAAAGGTGGGCGGGCTTAAACGCGCCTGGGCAAATTTTAAAGCAGTTTGTAATAAGTCTTCATTTCGCGTAATCAAAACTCCAATACGTGCACCGCACATGCTGAAACGTTTTGATACGGAGTCAATAACCACAGCGTTTTTTTCCAAGCCCTCAATATTTAAAATGGAAAAATGTGATTTACCATCGTAGCAAAATTCGCGGTAAACCTCATCAGCAAATAAAAATAAATCGTGTTTTAACACCAAATCGTGAAGCGCATATAATTCTTCTTTTGAATAAAGACAACCCGTGGGATTATTGGGATTACAGATTAGAATAGCCCGTGTTTTCGGAGTAATTAATTTTTCAAATTCATCAATGGATGGAAGGGCAAACCCGTTTTCTATATAGGATGGAATTGGTTTTATCACAACACCGGAAGTGTGCGCAAAGCCATTGTAATTGGCGTAAAACGGTTCGGGAATGATTAGTTCATCACCGGGGTCAAAACAACTCATCATGGCAAATACAATAGCTTCAGAGCCGCCTGTTGTGATGAGTACATTATTTATAGTAATGTGGATGTCATACTTTTTATAATAATCTGCAAGATGTCTCCTGTAGCTTTCAATACCGGCCGAATGGCTATATTCAAGCACTTTGAAATTAATATTTTTTATGGCATCAAAAACTTCATGTGGGGTTTCAATATCGGGTTGCCCGATATTCAAATGGTAAACTTTAATTCCCTTTTTCTTCGCCTGTTCGGAGTATGGCACTAACTTACGAATAGGCGAAGCGGGCATTGTTAGCCCTTTCTCTGATAGTTTCGGCATGGCACAAAAATAAAAAAACTCCCCCGAAGCGAGGGAGTTTTTATTCAATGATTTATTTACAATTAATTATTCGGCTTTGCATTGTTATTTATCATGTCTGCTGGCTTAACCGGTTGAGTCTGATCTGCCGGTTTTTGTAATACATTACCTCTAATATAAATCACCTTTGTAGGTGTTTTAGCATTAGAAGTTATAGTAATTGATTTCGTAAACTGACCTGCGTGAGCAGCATTATAAGTAACCTGTATAGTGCTTTCTTTTCCGGGAAGAATAGGCTCCTTAGGCCAGCTTGGTACTGTGCAGCCGCATGATGCCTGGCAATTTTTAATGATTATAGGCTCTTTACCTGTATTAGTAAAACTGAACTGTGTTGTAACCGGCGTTCCCTGTGGAATTTCGCCAAAGTCGTGACTTTCTTCGACAAATTTAAAATCACCGCCGTTAGGATCCGGTTGATCAGCAGGTGTTACTGCTGTCTGTGCCGGTGCCGGAGGAGGTGTTGTTGTTGTTTTCTGTGCATGCGCTGTAACAGCTATCATACCTGCAAGCGTTAATGTTAAAAGTACTTTTTTCATATTAGATTATTTAAAGTTTTGGTTAGTTATTCAATAATTATGCCATATTGCCTAATCATTGGGCATTCAAAAGTAGAAAATATTTTACAGACAAAGAAATGTTTTTTTATTTGCTTTCTTGATTATACGTTATTTAACTTAAAATGTTCTGCCAATAATTAAACAATTTGTATGTTCTTTCCCAATAAACGAATACTTATACATTTGCACAACAAAAAAAGTTCACTAATGAAGTATCACCTGCTATTATTTCTATTGTTTTTTTGTTTTACTACAATATTCGCTCAAGAAAACCAGCCACCGGCGGGTATAATAAAAACAGATGCTAATGGCTTTACTTATACCACTTTTACTAATGATCCGGCAGCTATAAGGATTTACCAGCTCAAAAACGGTATGCAGGTATGGTTGTCAGTTAACAAAGCAACACCTCGTATACAGACTGCCATTGCAGTGAAAACCAGTAACGCTAACCCTTCAGAGCACACGGGATTGGCATATTACGTTGAGCGTCTTATGTTTAAAGGAACGGATAAATATGGCACCATAGATTATGCAAAAGAAAAACCGTATCTTGATGAAATCACTTCATTATTTGAAACATACGATCAGACGACCGATGACGGGCAGCGCAAGATTATTTATCACCGGATTGATTCTGTATCGTGGTTAGCTGCACAATATGCCATACCTAATGAATATAATAAAATGATGAATAGCATTGGAGCAAAAGGCATTAATGCTTTTACCTCGTATAATGAAACAGTGTTTTTGAATGATATTCCCTCTAATGAAGAGGATAAATGGTTGCAGATAGAAGCAGAGCGCTTTCGCAATCCTGTGTTTCGTTTATTCCCCACAGAACTTGAAGCTATATATGAAGAAAAAAACCGCCATATTGACAGTGACCCTGACAAAGTGGATGAGGCGTTATATGCAGGTCTCTTCAAAATCCATACTTATGGCACACAAAATAAACTGGGCACTATTCACGATCTGAAAAATCCTTCATTGGTCCAGATATATAAATATTTTCATACTTACTATGTGCCCAATAATATGGCAATTATTGTTTCAGGAGATTTAGACCCTGATCTGACGATTAAATGGATAGACAGTTATTTTGGTCAAATGCAACCAACTACTGTTCCGGTTTATACCTGCAAACCGGAAACGCCCCTTACAGAACCCGAAGTAAAGAATATTGTTGGTCCTGATACAGAATGGCTTACGTTAGGTTTCCGTTTTCCTGGGCAAAATAAGGAAGCTTCAACTTATCTCGACTTGATTTCGAAACTACTTAATAGCAGCGCCATCGGACTTTTAGATTTGAATCTTGTTAAAAAGCAAAAAGTGCTTAATGCCTATTGCGGAACAGATAAATTAAAAGATTATTGTGTGTTTGAAATGGATGCAAAACCGTGCCAAGGGAAGAAATTAGAAGAGTGTAAAGACTTTCTTATTTCGCAGCTGGATTCGCTTAAGCAGGGGCGGTTTGATGAAAATCTTATTGGCGCTGCTATTAATAACCTTGAAGAAGACCGGCAAAAGAGCTTTGAAAACAATAACGGGCGCATATTTACCATGTTGTCGGTTTATGTGAACGATGTGCCATGGGACACTTTGATGGATGAATTTGACGACATGAAAAAGATTTCTAAAAAAGATATTATTGATTTTGCCAATCACTATTTTACTAATGACTACGTAATCGTTTACAAGCGCACAGGGAAGGATACCACGGAAGAGAAATTGCAAAAACCCGATATGACCCCTATTAAGCCTGACCGCAATGCCATATCCGATTTTGCTAAAAAAATATTAAGTGAACCGGTGCAGGAAATTCAACCCGTCTTTCTCGATTATAAGAAAGATATTACCGTTGACACCCTAAATCATCATTTGCCCCTATATTATTTAAAAAATACGGAGAACAGCATATTCAATATTTTTTATGTGTTTGAGATGGGAACCAATAATGATAAAAAAATAAGCTATGCCCTTACTTACCTGCAATATCTTGGCACTAATAAATTAAGTGCAGACCAATTAAGTAAAAAGTTCTATGAATTAGGCTGCAATTTCAGCGTGCAAACAGGCAGTGACCAGGTATATGTTAGCCTGTCGGGATTGGATGAAAATATGGATGCAGCTTTACAGTTATTTGAAGATTTGCTCAATCATTGCAGCGCTGACGACAGTGCCTTGCATAAAATGCTTTCGGGGGAGCTTAAAAATCGCGCTGACGCCAAGCATAATAAAAATTATATCAGGACCTTATTGCAGGAATACGGGATGTACGGCCGCCTGAATCCGTCTAACAATGTGATGAGCAATGCACAAATAGTTTCAATTAGTGGCACTGAATTGGTGAACGAACTTCATTCACTTGAAAGCTATAAACATAAGGTATTTTATTACGGACCGCGAGATATAAAAACCGTTGAGGCGATAGTTACTAAATACCATACCACACCTGAAAAACTGCGCGATTATCGCCAAGAAATGAAATTTACACCATTGGAACCCATGGCAAATAAAATTTACTTTGTGAATTATGATATGGCGCAAACATATATTGAATGGGTGCGAAAAGCATCGGACTGGAATCTGCAATTAATACCAACGATTTGCCTGTTTAATCAATATTTCGACGAGGAGATGTTTAAATATATGCGTGAAGAACGTGCGCTTGCTTACGCTACCTATGCACAATTCACAATACCTGTAAGAGAAAGCGACCCACATTTTATAATCTGCGATGTGGGGACACCAGCCGATAAATTAGATTCCGCCATTACTGCTATGAATGGGCTCATGAACATGTTGCCTGAGTCGGAGCAAACGTTTGAAAATTCAAAAGCGGCTATTAAAAACCAAATACAAACAGAGCGTATTATCCGCACCGGCATTTTATTTAATTATGAAACAGATCAGCAAAGGGGTATAAATTATGATTTGCGCAAAGACATTTATGACGATGTATCTAAAATGACATTTGCCGATATTCAAACGTTCTTCAACACTTATTATAAAGGACAACCTTTTACCTGTTGTATTTTAGGTTCTCAGAAGGAAATTGATTTGAATAAGTTTAATCAATACGGAGCAGTTACGCAATTGAATTTGAACGATATTTTCGGATATTGAGAGATAGATGTATAGATATTTTATAAAAAGGGAATCTTTTTCAGCATTTTGTGTTCATAATTCTGGGCGAAACAACATTTCTTAGTGTTGTATTTCATATTTCGCTTCATGAAATTTGTTTTCATGTTTTTTTGGTTGAGGCCCTCGCGTGGTGGCGGGGGCTTCTTTTTTACAAGCAACCAAAGCCATATAAACATGTAAAATTCTTATTTTCAATAGGTTAGAAGACTAAAATCAATCATTTTAGTTGCGCAACTTACATAATTAACTGATATTTAGTAGTTTACTAATAATAGTAGATTTAACAATTTGTTAAAGTTGGCTGTATGGGAATTCGAGTAATTTTACTTCAAATGTAAATATCTATGACTGCTGACGATTTAAAATATTTCTTAGGGCTAAAATATAATAAAGTATTGGAAATTAGTTTAAAGCAAAAACAAAAAGTGCTTTATGGTAAATTGAAACAGATAGAGACTATTCGTCCAAAGGCTAAATCCTCTGCATCAAAAAAATATCGTTTGGATTTTGACATTATAAATGATATTGAAAGATTCAGGAACAATAGAGAAAATAGTAAGCTTTTAAAATCGCAGGCAATCCTTCCTGAAGAGATTGATTCAATTGGTGTAATGGAGTTGTAAAGAGATTTCGGAATTTTTTGTAAACCGGTAATAACCCTAAGGGTTAATAGATGTCCATATATTAACCTTGTTGTATTGAATTTACTTCAATGTAAATTGCAGTTAATATTTGTTGGGGTTACAATTAAAATCCATGCCGGGTAGAAAAATTATTGTTATTACCGGAGTAAGTTCCGGAATAGGGCTTGAGGTGGCTGAACAGTTAGCGCAATCGGGTCATCATATTGTTATTGTGGGGCGCGATGAGTCAAAATTGATTGCAGTTCATAAGCTGCTTGTAGATAAAACCGGCAATACAGGTATTTCTATTCAAACGGCAGACCTTTCTCTTCAGTATCATGTACGCAAACTTGCCGATAATATCCATAGACAATTTGACTATATTGATGTGCTTATTAACAATGCCGGTGCAGTATTTTCAAAATTCTCGCTCACTGCTGATGGTATTGAAAAGACGATTGCTACCAATCATTTTAACTATTTCCTTCTTACCAATTTATTATTAGATGTATTAAAGAAAGCGGAGCAGGGCAGAATTATCAATGTGGCTTCCGATGCACATTTTGCAGGTAGAATAGATATTGAAAGTTTTACGAAAGAGAAAAATTATTTCATTTTGCGCGCTTACGCGCAATCCAAACTGGCTAATATATTGTTTACATACGAACTGGCTGAACGGCTTAAAGGCACACCGGTTACCGTAAATGCTTTGCACCCCGGTCGTGTGCGCACACGCATTGGTAATAAAAACCAGCCTTGGTATTATTCTCTTGGCTGGACAATGGCTATACTTTTAAATTCAGTTTCTACACAAACTGCTGCAAAAACTTACATTTATCTTGCTACCAGTGATGATGTGAAAACTGCAACCGGCAACTATTATGATAATTGTAAAGAGAAATCCTCATCAACAAGGTCGTACGATAAAAATTTGATGCAACTGCTGTGGAATGCGAGTGAAAAATTGGTTAAAGAAAAATTTTAAATCCTTATTGATACGTTATTTGGGATAGTTGAACTGTAGTTGTTGGGGCAGTTACTACAGAACAATTGTTGCTTAGAGTGCCTGCATTATAGGTGCCGGCTGAATCTATTACTATATTATTCCCCTGGTAACTTTGAGTGCTCCCACCGTTATTATAAGTAAAGCCGAGGGTATAGTTAAAAGTGACTTTTTTAGAAGTTAAGTTCTGAATTTTAAGTGTTATGCCGCAGCTTTCGTTTGGGCAATTATCCGCACCCGCATAACTTGTAGTTGATTCGGTAAATAAAAAATTGACGATATTCTTGTTAAAATAGCTGCTTGATGAATCGCTTTCATCAAACGCATTTACCGTATAAGAAGCACTATTTGGGAGAGGTAAGCAGGGGGAGGTGGTTTTATCACATCCAATGATGAAAACAAGCGAGATAATAAATGCAATAGATAAAACTCTGATTATTGTCATAAAAGATAGAATTTAACAGAAAGATAGAAACATTAATATGAAAAAACAAAATATGGCAAAAAAATTAAGCCAAAATTTGTTAGTGTAAAAGAAGAAAAAAGGAATACAGCATAAAAAGTCATCCCTACCCTGTTTCCCCAAAAACACAAGTAGGGATGATTTAAAAGCCAGAGCAAATTATTGAGTCCACTCCGGTGAATTACAAAGATTACCATTATTACAAATGACAATTAATCTTTGCCAATAGAAAGAACAAAGATGGCTTAATGCTTTATAAAAAATATACCCGGAAATAGGTATTTTGAAAAATACCTGAAAACAGGTAGATGATATTTTAAATAGGGGCTTTATCCACCTTGCAGGGGTTGATATGATTTTGATTTAGTGAACGTATCAGTTATAATTATCTTATTATATTCGCTGATTATAATTTATCAGTTAACCAAAACCTCTTATTTATGCCTTATATGATACATAACATTAATGTCGTTGCAGTAGTAATTGCTGCAGTAGTTAGTTTTTTACTTGGCTGGTTGTGGTACTCACAGGTTCTTTTTGGCAATACCTGGATGAAAGCGCTTGGTAAAACGAAAGAAGATATTATGAAAGGCGGGCGTCAGGCTATGTTTAAAGGAATGGTCATTTCATTTTTAGAGGCTTTAATTGTTGCTGTTGCCATAGCTCATTTCTTCAATTTAGGCGGTGGAACAACTATAGGCATGGCAATTGAAACTGCATTGGTATGCTGGTTTGCATTTGTGGTTATGCTTGATCTTGTAACGCGAACCTATGAACAATCTAATATGACCTTATTTTATCTACATGCAGGTTATAGGTTGTTCGAATTCATTATTATTGCATTGATACTTTATTTTATTCACTGATTTCAGGAATAAGTATCCCTTAATATCTTTGTAGCCTTTTAGCTTAATCATCAATACAGACTTGAAAGTCCCCTTTAGGGGATTTAGGGGTATACTTTATGAAAACAATTTCATCCATAAGGACCATTGCCATTGCAGGCGCGGGTACAATGGGAGCAGGCATCGCACAGGTTAGCGCAGCAGCAGGTTTTGATACCTTATTATTTGATATTACGGAAGATGCTGTAAGTAAGGGACTGCAAATAATTGAAAAAAATGTTTCTATTGGCGTAGAGAAGAACAAAATTAAACCGGAAGACAAACAACAAATACTTTCACGCATAAAAACCATAACCGATATTAAGCAGTTTAAAGCCGATGTTATAATTGAAGCTATTATCGAGAAAATAGATATAAAGCAAAAACTGTTTCAGGACTTAGCAGCACTAAATTCTGACGATTGTATTTTTGCCACTAATACATCTTCCATACCTGTTACAGATATTGCTTCCGCAATCCCACATCCTGAGCGGGTTTGTGGTATGCATTTTTTTAATCCGGCTCATATTATGCATCTGGTAGAAATTGTTTCAGGTAATAAAACTTCAGCACAGGTGGCTGATACGGTTTTTCAACTAACAAAAAAATTTGGTAAAGAACCTATTCATGCAAAAGATTATCCGGGATTTATAGTGAATAGAATAGGAAAACTGTATCACACAGAGTCCTTGAAAATTCTGGAAGACAAAGTTGCCGATATTGCAACTATTGACCGATTAATGGAAGCCAACGGATTTAAAATGGGACCATTCAGGCTTATTGACCTTATTGGAGTGGATGCCAATCTTAATGTTACAGAATCACTTTACGAACTTACAAATCACGACCCCAAATTTAAACCGAGTGCCATTCAGCAAAAATTAGTTGATGAGGGAAAACTTGGCAAAAAAAGCGGCGAGGGATTTTATAAATACTAAATTTACGAATGAAAAAAATATTAATAGCTAATCGCGGTGAGATTGCCTTGCGTATTATGCGCTCGGCAAGGGAAATGGGTATTTCAACGGTTGCGGTTTTTTCCGAAGCTGATAGAAATGCTTTACACGTGCGCTATGCCGATGAGGCGATATGTATAGGTCCGCCACCTTCGGCACAGTCGTATTTATTGGGAGATAGGATTATTGATGTTTGTAAAAAACTTAAAGTTGATGCTATTCACCCGGGCTATGGGTTTTTAAGTGAGAATGCGGGTTTTGCAAGAAAAGTAAAAGATGCGGGATTAATTTTTATCGGTCCTTCGCCCGAATCTATGGATATGATGGGCGATAAGTTAGCAGCAAAACGAACTGCTCTTAAATCAAAAGTGCCAATGGTTCCTGGCACGGAGAACGCCATTACAGATGTAAATGAGGCAAAAAAAATTGCAGCTAAAATTGGTTTTCCCGTTCTTATCAAAGCTTCGGCGGGCGGGGGTGGCAAGGGAATGCGTATTGTGCAAAATAAAACGGAATTTGAGTCTCAAATGCAGAGGGCTGTGAGCGAAGCTAAAGCTGCCTTTGGCGACGGCTCTGTTTTTCTTGAAAAACTGATTACATCACCTCGTCACATTGAGATACAGATTCTTGGTGATAGGCATGGTAATGTGGTTTATCTTTTTGAGCGGGAATGCTCTATTCAACGGCGTCATCAAAAACTGATAGAAGAAGCTCCTTCGGCAATACTAACTCCGGAGCTAAGAAAGAAAATGGGCGAAAGTGCAGTAGCATTGGCAAAAGGATGTAATTACTATAGCGCGGGCACTCTTGAATTTTTAGTAGATAAAAACCTTAATTATTATTTTCTGGAAATGAATACCCGTCTCCAGGTGGAGCACCCGGTAACAGAGCTAATAACAGGATTGGACATTGTTAAAGAACAAATAAAAATTGCAAGAGGAGAAAAATTAGGTTTCGCACAACAGGATTTGTCAATAAAAGGTCATGCCATGGAATTGAGAGTATGTGCTGAAGACCCTGTAAATAATTTTTTACCTGATACAGGCATATTAACCGAATATAAAATTCCGCAGGGACCCGGCGTTCGTGTTGATGGCGGATTTGAAGCAGGAATGACCATAAACGTTTTTTACGACAGCATGATAGCCAAGTTGATTACTTATGGAAAAGACAGGACTGAAGCTATTGAGCGCATGAGCCGTTCGATTAGTGAATATGAAATAACAGGCATTCAAACGACGCTGCCTTTTGGCAAGTGGATAATGGAACATCCAAAATTTATTTCTGCAGAAATAGATACAGGTTTTATAGGCAACTATTTCAGACCTGAACATTTAAATACTATGAATAGAGATTATGAAGAAATAGCTGCACTAATGGCAGTACATGTTCTTGAAAATAGAACAGGCAAGGTCGTTCAGGAAACCACAACATCAAAATGGCACTTACGCAATCAGTATGATGGATAAGCTTTTTTGCCAAGAAGGAAATCTCTGCCAATATTAAATCCTAAACGGAATTGTCCCTTTAACCAATTACTGGTTGTATAGGGGATAAATTCATTTTCAAAAATTCCTGTAGAGTTAGTAAGATTTACCGTGAAAACATGCCCGCCGGTTTCAATCTCAACGCCAATACCTATCGGGTCATAAAATGAAACATAGGGTAATTCATTTGTAGAACGGTAAGTAGAGAACGGGTGAAAATAATCGGCAATAATGGAAAAGCGCTTGGTAATACGATAACGTGCGCCTGCACCTAAAGCAAATATACCATTTTCATCGCCATTAAGAACAAGATTACGGTGCAGGTAGGTGGGCAAAACCTCTATTGAAAATTGTGGGGTAACTTTTCTTGCAATAATTAGCTGGGCAAGGAAGGACAGGCGGTCGGCAGTTGAAGCATAATCGGCGTCAGACGTGGGGTCAGTGCTTGCAGGACCTGCTGCAATATTGACATCTCCAAAGAACGTAACAAAAACCGGTACCTTATTATCGGTGGTTTGCTGAAGTAATTTGTATTTCAGAGAACCGTAGTAGGAGTCATAAAAGGGACCTATTCCTTTGTAAACGCCCACACCAATATCTAATTTATCAGTAACGCCGTAATCAAATGAAAATAAAATATCGCTGATGGAATAAAAACCAAATAATGTTGTCGGTCCGCCTGAAGAACCGGATACATCTCCAAAACGATGAGAAATATTGAACTCAAGATTATGTTTTGGAACAGTCATCGGGGTTTGGGCGTTTATAATTTTAAAATTCTTAAAACTTGATAGTACTATTTCGCTTTTAGGTTTCTCTTCGTTGTTGTTAGCAATAGTTGTTAAATCCTGTGCAACAAGTTTAGATGCCGACAGGCAGATAGTAAATAGAATAATCAGGTACTCTCTTTTTTTCATAATTAAAATTTTAGCTGTGTGTATAGATTGTAATTAATTTAAGTTCAATTTCCCGTATATGGATTTAATGTGGCATCAATAGTTACTTTAACATCTTCAGCAATATGCTGAATTACTAATGATGGAACCGTAATATTATGGTCAGCAATGTGCACCATAAATTCGCTGTGAATTGTGATTTGGCTCCCATTTACAGTAATGGTAATAGGTATAGTTCTGTCAACGGTAACACTATGAATAGTCAACTTGCCTTTAGCATTAACTTTATATGTCCCGTTTTTAGTAAAATCAACCTCATCGGTAATAGTACCATTAAAATCAGCGTCAGGATATTTATCACTTTCAAGATAATTTTCATTGAAATGCTCTTGCATCAATTCGCGCTTAAACTCAAACGATTTTATTCTAACGGTAGCGTAAACCTGTTTTGATTTAATGTTCAGTGCGCCCGATCCTTCCGAAGAGTGTGCATCAATATTTTCTATGGGTGTTTCAGAAAAAAATGAAATCCTCATCTGAGGATCGGTAAAAACATCCTGGGCTTTTAATTCAAAACCTGATAAAAGAAAAATAAATATGAATAAGCACCTTTTCATTTCGATAATTTAAAATTAGTATTCGGGACCACCCTCTTTAATCCATAAATAAAATTCTTTGATTTGGCAGGAGTCTAAACTCATCCCTGAAAATGTGGGCGGCATACTACGCTGTACTACAATTCTTGTATACAGTGCCCCGTCATCAACTTTTGCTTTAATGCCCTGGTAAGTGGTATAGTCGCCATTGAGGGAGCCTTGTTCATGGCACCCAGCCTGGTAGCTGCAATATTGAACTACAATGACCTGGATGGAATTGGGATCAAAAGTAGTGTCGGTTACATAGTGTATATGAATGGTATCGCTTAACGAGGTGCAGTCAAGTACGGGAAAAGTAGCTTGATTTTTTTCGCAGGAGGATAACTGAATTATTGAAAGCAGTATTAAAATTGAAATCAGAAATGCAAAATATCTTTTCATTGCAGCAATAATAATTTATTGTTTCAGTATAAAAAGATTAAAATTATAAAATGAGTATGCATTTTAATTTTATTTATAACGGATATTAACGGTTTTATTATAAATAATAAGAGGAAAATTTCTATGTAAGAGTTGGGTATCACAAATACAAGTTTCCTCATTATTATTTTTCAAGCGCTTCTAATATTTGCTGTGTATGTATTTTAGATTTAACCTTGCTGAATATTTCTTCTATTTTCCCTTGCTCATCAATTACAAACGTAGTTCGCAAAATGCCTTTGTAATGATGTCCGAAAAGCACTTTATCGCCCCATACACCGTAGGATTCGATTATTTTTTTATCGGTATCTGCAATTAAAGAAAAGGGCAAATTAAATTTTTCAGCAAATTTTTTGTGCGATTTTTCATCATTGGCGCTAACCCCGATTACTGCAAATCCTTTTTTCTTTAGTGGGGTAATATTATCTCTTAAATTACAAGCTTCTACCGTGCAGGTTGAGGTATCATCTCCAGGATAAAAATAGAGAATCACTTTTTTGCCTTTAAAATCAGAGAGTACAATCTTTTTCCCGTTTTGGTCTTTACCGCTGAATGCAGGAGCTTTATCACCTTCTTTTAACATCACAGTTTTACTTTTTAAATTTTAAAGAGTACGTAGATCCATTATGATCGCCATCAGAAACTTCCAATTCAAATTCATGCTCACCACTTTCCACATCATCCAAATTCAAAGATAAAAGATTGTTCTTGGCGTCATAGTCAAGCAACACCCATTTTCCGTCAATGGTTCCGGTATAGCTGTCTATGCCGGAGAGATTGTCTGTAATTCTAAACTCTATTGAATCAGTCCGTGTAAGTTCATTTCTTGAATTAACAGTAAGCGCGCGAATTACAGGGGGTGTCGTATCTACAGAAATAAAATATTCGCCGAGAACATTGGATTTAGCCGTCAAATAGTCGCCCGACCAAGCGCATGAAATGCCTGATACACTGCCATTTTTATCTTTATAACAAATGATAGCGTGGCTTTTTAAATGCTCAGGCATAGAATCGGGTTTAAGCTGTAAAGTAAAACTTGATTTTAATGGTATATACGGATTTTGGATATAAAACAGTTTTGAATAAATATTTTTTGCAGTAGTGTCCAGTTCTTCATATTGAAAATATAAGTTATCAAAAAAACATCCTTTCGGAAAAGTTAATTGAGAATAATTGCCTATAAAATCATTTTCCTTGTCATAAGGAAAATACTGGTCAAAATGTATTTCGGGAGTAACCATAGCATCATTATAGCCGCCAAATTGCACTATAAAATTCAGGGATGAAGCATTGCCGTAAGAATCTTTTGCGGTAATAGTGATATGGTGAGGTTTAGAATCGTGTAATGTAATTACACCGTTATTAACTAGATGTGTTTGAAGCGGGAGAATGCCCCCAGGCAGAGTGTAGCATAAATAATATTCTATATCGTCAAGCATTTTTTCGTGGTAATCAATTTGACCGGTAGCATAAGCTCCCCAGGTGAAGTCAAGCCGGTCAAGTTGAAACGCATAAAGAACAGTATCATCCAATTTTTCCTCTAATGAATAAATTCCATAATGACTGGCGGTTGCTGAATCTGACATGCGATCATAAGCAGATATTCCAAAACCGACATTCTGCGAAAAAACAACTATGGTATCGTTTCTTAAGTAATAAGAATTGTCTTTTTTAGTTATAGTAAAAAAATCAGGCACTTTTCCTTTATTATCCAAAGGATAAACAGCTAATGAAGTTAGAGTGGGAGGAATGGTATCTTTCACCGGCAAACCGAAATGCAAAGGGTTCAGAGGATACGTTTCACCACTTGCATCGCGTATTTCAAAATGAAGATGCGGACCCGTTGAACTGCCCGATGTGCCGGATAGTCCGATTACATCACCCTGGTGAACGGGAAACTGCTTTGACTGTGGAAATATATCAACATCAAAACTTTGCTTGCTGTACTGTATCTTTTTTACATATGCGGCAATATCATCGCGGTACTTTAACAGGTGACCGTAAACCGTCATATAGCCATTGGGGTGCATGATATAAATCGCTTTGCCATATCCAACAGGAGACACTTTAATTCTGCAGACATAGCCATCGGCAACAGCATAAACGTTACTGCCGACTTTTTCATGCGTTTTAAAATCAACTCCCCAGTGAAAAGCCCGTCCCCGTGGCTCGCCATAGCCCCCGGAAATGCTTAACGGCGTATCAAGGGGTGCATGAAAATAATTTTGAGGATAATCGAGCTGTTCCTGCGAAAATGCAAGGCGATACACAAAAACAAACAGTACTATGATTAATCTTCTTTTAAACATGAACAAGTTGTGTTTGTGCACCCTTTTTTGAAATAAATAAGAGTCCCAAAAAGGTTAGTAATCCATTTAAAATAAGTAATTCATAGCCGAATTCATACCTGTTAAAAAGCTGCTTTGAATAAAAACTCAGAAAGAAGCAAATTACAGGTGATACTAAGCATATCCATGGTGAAAGTGAATCTTTAATAGCAAAGCGTGTAAATAACCCGAAAGCAAAAAGCCCCAGCAGGGGACCATACGTATAACCCGCCGCAGTAAAAATTCCATTAATAACAGCATCATTATTCAAAACCCGGAATGCAAGAATCACTAAAAGTAATACAACGGCAAACGATATATGAATGATATGCCGTGTGTGTAAAATCTTCCCTGCATTTTTTGATTCGTTGGTTTTCATTCCAAGTATGTCAACACAAAATGATGTGGTAAGTGTTGTGAGCACACAATCGGCGCTGGCAAAGGTAGCTGCCGTTAAACCCACAATAAAAGCAATAGCTGCAAAATCGCCAAGGTAATTAAGCGCTAACAATGGAAAAAGATGGTCGGTAATTGGCTTGCCAGCTGCATTAACAGGCAAAGGAATATTTTTTGAATTGGCATAAGTATAAAGCAATACACCGAGTGACATAAAAAAAACAGTTGTAACTGCCATAACGCCGCTGAACCAGTAAATGTTTTTTTGTGCCGATTTTAGTGTGCGGCAGCTCAAATTTTTTTGCATCATATTCTGGTCGAGCCCGGTCATTACAATGGCGATGAATACACCGCTCAGAAATTCTTTTACAAAAAATGTTTTTACGTGCCAGTCCCAGAAAAATACTTTGGAATAAGAACTTGCACTTACTGTATGTACAATATCAAAAAATCCAAGATGTAATTGAGAAGAAATAGTGGCAATAGACAAAACAACGCCAAGCACAAGAAAGCCCGATTGAATGGCATCGGTATAAACAAGAGTCTTAATGCCGCCCTTAAAAGTGTATATTAGAATCAGGAAAATGATACATGTTACAGACACAGCAAAAGGCACATGCCATTTATCAAAAATAAAAAGCTGCAATACGCTTGCCGTAAGATATAGCCGGAATGCTGCCCCAACAACGCGTGAAATAATAAAAAATATTGAACCGGTTTTTTGAGTGTATATACCAAAACGCTGATTAAGATAGGAGTAAATAGAAACAAGATTCAGCCGGTAATACAAAGGCAGCAGCACTTGTGCAATAACAAAATACCCTACCACATAACCGAATACCAGTTGCAAATAGGCAAACTGTGTTGTGCCCACCCATCCGGGCACTGAGATAAACGTGACCCCCGAAAGCGAATCGCTTAACATACCTATGGAAACCAACACCCATGGCGACTTTTTATTACCTTGGAAATAGCTGTTATTATCAGCTTTTCGCCCCGACAGCCACGATACTAAAAAGAGGAAAAGAAAGTAAATGATAATAAAAATCAGGAATACAACAGGCGGCATTTATGGGTGATTTATTAAGAACAGTAAAACTAACCTTGATATTAGACAGTTTGTTATTAAAACAACACTAAAATATCAACGCGGTTTATCAACAAGTTGTTATTTTTGGAGAATGAATCTACCCTCCCCATTACTGGAAGACGCTGTACGGGAATTTGAAAAATTGCCCGGCATAGGGAAAAAAACCGCCCTCAGATTAGTATTGAACTTATTGAGCCGTGATGTAACTGACGTGCGACAATTCGGGCAAGCTATTATTGCCCTGCGCGAACAGATAAAATTCTGCAAAATTTGTCACAATATTTCAGATACGGATATTTGTAATATATGCAGTAATAAGAGCCGTAATCAGGCGTTGGTATGTGTTGTAGAAAATTTGCGCGACATGATTTCAGTGGAAAATACTAATCAGTATAACGGCGTATATCATGTACTTGGCGGACTTATTTCGCCATTAGAAGGTATCGGACCTGAAGATGTGGCAATTGCCTCGTTAGTGCAGCGCGTTGAAAAAGGCGATGTTATAGAAATAATTATGGCGCTTAGCCCCACCATAGAGGGCGACACCACTATTTTTTATATCTCAAAAAAACTACAGGCATACAAGGCACGTCTTACCTCTATCGCCCGCGGCGTTTCATTTGGCGGCGATTTGGAATATGTGGACGATTTTACGCTGGCGCGCTCCATAGCTAACCGGCAGCCGTATGAAAATTATCTCGTTAACCGCGAAGGATGAAACTATCCATCATTATTGTAAATTATAATGTAAAGTTTTTCCTGGAACATGCTTTGCTTTCAGCGCAGAAGGCGGCTAAAGGCATTTCGGCAGAGATAATTGTAATAGATAATCACTCCATTGACGGCTCGATGGCAATGCTGCGCGAAAAATTTCCTGATGTTAGTTGTATAGCTCATGATAAAAACTTGGGATTTGCAAAAGCGAATAACCAGGGAATAAAAATTGCAAAGGGGGAATATATACTCCTGTTAAATCCTGATACGGTTGTTGAGGAGGATACCTTTGAAAAATGTATTGCCTTCATGGATGCTCACCCACAAGCAGGCGCGCTTGGTGTAAAAATGCTCGATGGCAAAGGTAATTTTCTTCCTGAATCAAAACGAGGATTTCCATCGCCCTCGGTGGCGTTTTTTAAAGCATTCGGGTTAACTAAATTATTTCCTCATTCCAAAATTTTTGCGCGTTATTATCTTGGTCATTTAAGTGAAAACGAAACCTGCGAGGCTGAAGTGCTGGCAGGAGCTTTTATGTTCATTCGTAAAAAAGTGCTGGATGAGATTGGCTTGCTTGATGAAACATTTTTCATGTATGGCGAAGATATAGACCTCTCTTACCGCATTTTAAAAGCCGGGTATAAGAATTATTATTTCCCTGAAACACGCATTATTCATTACAAAGGTGAGAGTACTAAAAAAGGTTCACTCAATTATGTGCGTATGTTTTATAATGCCATGATAATTTTTGCACGGAAGCATTTCTCCGGCAGCAAAGCAGGATTGCTTACCATTTTGTTGCAGGTGGCGATTTATTTTCGCGGGGCGCTTTCTTTATTGTCAGATATATTGAAACGCATTGGCTGGCCATTGATTGATACTGTTTCTATTTATATTGCCATGTATTTTCTTAAAAATTTCTGGCAGGAGAATGTAAAAAATTCAGAAGGTAAAAGCTATTACCCGCCGGAATATATGCACATTGCTGTGCCCGCCTATATTGTGGTGTGGTTAACTACCATGTATTTCAGTGGCGCTTATGATAAAAATACACGTCCGTTAAAAATTGTTCGGGGAATAGTTGTTGGAACAATAATTATTCTTGCCGGATATGGTTTGCTAAGCGAAACATATCGTTTTTCGCGCGCTTTAATTATTCTTGGTTCTGCATCGGCTATATTTCTTACTCTTTTTTTACGTTACATTTTCCATTTAATAAAAAATAAAAATCTGCGGTTTGGCGATCAGCCTAATAAACGGGCTATTATTGTCGGCAATAAAGTGGAAGCTGGTAGGGTAATGTCGCTTATCACGCAGGCTAATGCGCGTACAACAATAATAGGTTGTGTTTTTCCTGATGAAGATAAATCAGCTAACAGTTTATTCCTGGGACCACTAAGCGAATTGAAAGACATTAACGAAGTATATAATGCCGATGAAATTATTTTCTGTGCAAAAGATATTTCATCGCAAAACATTATCGCATGGATGACTAAGATAGGCACACGCAGCGATTTTAAAATAGTGCCTGAAGAATCGCTTAGTATTATTGGCAGTAATTCGCGCGACTTGCCGGGAGAATTATATACCATTGATATCAATCTGAATATAGATACGCCCTCAGGGCGACGCAACAAGCGGATATTTGATATTTTGTATAGTTTTCTGCTTCTCGTAACCTTACCAATTCAACTGTTTTTGGTTAAGCGATTTTTAGGACTGATAAAAAATATTTTCTTGGTTCTGTTAGGAAAAAAAACATGGGTGGGTTATACCGGAGATAACCTGGCGGAAGAAAAAAACCTGCCGCCCTTAAAGCAAGGGGTTTTATCTCCACTTGACGGATTAAAACAAAAGAACCTTAAAAATCAGACACTGGCTCGCCTTAACCTGCTTTATGCAAAAGACTATACATTATATAAAGACGCCGAGATAGTCATAAAAGGGTATAGACAATTAGGTAGACAGTAATTAAATTAATGCTATTTTAGTTGAAATAATGTTTAAAGTCAGTATTTAAAGTCATTTTTTATGTTATTTTTGCAAAAATTATGATATAAATCATATTATAAAGTGATTAAAGTCATTTTTTGACAACTCGTCAACAGCCTATTTTGCCGCGCTTTTGCTACTAAATTAAAAATTTAATTATGAGAAAAATGAATATCAAAGGGATTGGAATTATAATATTGATTCTCACATTCATTTTTCAGGTAAAGGCTCAGCAAGCGACACCACAGGCATTAGCTGCCCACCGCAAAATGTGGGGCACGCCGGCATGGGCAGATACGCTCAGAAATCCTTATGCCAATAAGCTGGCAATGGCAGATAGCGGGCATGTTTTATATAAAAATTTTTGCGTAGTATGTCACGGTGAAAGTGGCAAAGGAAACGGGGTGGCTGCAGCCGGGCTTTCAGTTCCGCCTGCTGACCATACTTCGCCATTAGTACAGGCATTACCAATAGGTGATTTATACTGGGAACTTACGACGGGGCACTCACCTATGCCATCTTATAAAGCAATACTTACCGATAAGCAACGGTGGCAATTGGTTAATTACATTAAAACCCTTCATAAAAAATAAAATTATTCTGATTATTGCAATATATTTTAACAATAAAACACATGTTTACATTTATTTCTCATACTAACTAAAAGCTTTTCTATGAATCATAAATCTTTGTTAATCATGGCAGTACTTGTCGGCTTTTTGGCTGTAAAATGCAGTTCTAACCAGCAGAAAGGCACTGAAAACAACCCGGCTGCCACAACCACAACTTCTACAGCAACTGATAAAGGAGTTGGTAAGTTCACTAATGTGCAATTAACTCACCCCTTAGATCAGGCGATGGTAGCAAAAGGCAAATCTATTTATGCGGCAAAATGTTTTGCATGTCATAAATTAACGAATGAAAAGTTAGTCGGACCGGGTGGAAAGGCGTTACAGATCGGAGAACCCCGGAGTGGATAATGAATTTTATAACCAACACCAGTGTAATGCTTGATAAAGATCTTGTTGCACAATCTCTAATGGTAACATGTGTTGTGCGTATGCCTAATCAAAACCTTAGTGACGAAGATGCGCGGGCTATACTTGAATTTATGCGAAGTAACGATGGTAAAAATTAAGTAAATCTCTCCTGTTATGATTGTAAGGGTTCTTCTATAAGGAATAACCTTTTTTAGTTTTAAACCGTGCAATTGCAATCAAAAGAGCTGCAATAAATAACAAAACACTTATTATCCAAAGCAGCCAGGAAAATAGATAGCTACCTTCTGTAAACATGCCTCCTAACCCCTGCACCATTAGTACTGTTTCATTTAATACAACTGCAATAATAAATACTATAAGAGATACTTTTGTAAACTTATTTTTAATATTGAGAAAATTTGTTTGGGCGTAATAACCCAAAATAAAAAGGGAAACAAAAGCAAGAAATACCAGGTGCAAAAAGCCGATAATCACAGGTCTGTCGCCAAAAACCGCATCACCCACAACAGGAAAAATCGTGAAACTTTGTAAAAATATTTTTAACATAAAAGCGCTTATTGATAATAAGCCTGTTACCCGTATTATCGGAGTTACTTTTATTATAGTTTTTCTGATTTCAATGCCTGAAATAAGCAACCAGATAAAAGTAAGAAGAAGAGATATACTTCCAATAATTGCAATAAGACGAATATAAATATTGGGTTCTTGCCACAGATATGAAATAAATAAAGAAGGTATTATTGAAAAGGTGAGCAAATTTGCAAACCAATGAATATCACGTTTTGACCTGGTTGTAATTTTTGGTTCAAGCTTGTGAACAAGTAATGCAAAAACCGCTAATGTAAAAAAGCCATTGTACTGCAAATGAAGGTAGGTATATAATGCATTGCGGTATAAAACAGCATTAAGAGATTTTACCGAAAAAAGGTAAGCCAAAGTAAATGGACCAATTGAAGATAATATTAAACACACAAGCGATGAAATAATTAATAAACGCACTGTTTTATTTACCTGCGATTTCAGAATATCTTTTATAAATACCCAACTAAAAACATAAGTTACCAGTATAAAAAAAGTTGAAAAAAAGTTTGATAGTGAAATGAGGTTTGCAAACGGATAACTAAACAACATTCCCCACGAACTTATTACAATGCCAACTAGCAGCCATTGATAACTATTTTTTTTGTTTAATGAACTGGGTAATAATTCATTTACCATTAAAATCATTAAAGCCAGTGTGACCCAACCTGTAAATGCAAAGTGCCCATGGGCATCCAATAAATGGTTATAGTCAATAAATGGTAAATCAAAAAGAATCTTGCTCCTTAGGATCATACCCAAAATAGCTACCGAAAATAAGCCTATGATTGAGATATCTACCCACAGCTTTTTGTTTTTCATACAGAGGATATTTACCAGATAGAATAGCGAATATTAAAAATCAGGTTACTTAACATAATAATAAATATATTGATCTATTACCGCGTCAATAAAAAACCAAACTTAATACAAGTTTGGCTTTTTTATTGAAAGGCTTTTATGATCTCATTTGTAAAACTAACTACCAACTTTTGTAAAAGACGGTAATATTAAGGAAACTATTTTGAACGTTTTAGAAAGTCTCTTATTTTTATAGCTTCCTGGTCAGTAAGAAAAGCTTTTTGGCGCATATGCTCTATTGCTGCGTCCCACTGGTCGTCGCTATACGTGCGCGGGTCAGGTGCGTTATGGCAGCGGTTACAATTCTCGCCCCATAATTGGGCGCCTGATTTGTTCAGAATTGACTGGGGGGTTTTACAGCCTATTGTTATTATGGTTAATGCAATTACTATAACTGCAATTATTGATATCGTTTTGGAATATTTCATAATGAATAAGTTTAACTGTTTTAGAATCTGTAGAAAATAGTTGTGGTAAATATATTTTGTGTTGGTGCATTCTCTTGCGTGAGAATATCATACTCAAAACTCAGAGGTATATCCCAGTTAAGCCAATAAGTAAGAGTTACTGTAGTTTGATTAATAGAAGTACCGCCCCATGGCGCATCTGCAGGTGGATTAAAAGCCCCGATTCTACCTCCTAATTCAAGATTCTTTATAAATGAATTTCTCGACCCGGCAGCGCGAACAGTCATTCCATAAAACCAGCCATTATATTGATTATTATAAGCACCTGTGAAGGTGGAATCTGATAACATGTAGTTATATTTTGAAGTTTGAATTCCATCATATTCTCCAATTGCACGTATCATAATCGGGTCAAACAGGTGGTAATAATTTAAGCCCACCGCCCAGGCTAAGTTGCTTACGTTTTTATAAGGAGTTCCCGTATTACCGGTTTCAGGGGTATAAGCGCCTGAAAAATCAACTTCAAGGTTAGAATTGGAAAAGGGTAAGTAACCTATTGACCAACCAACATTTTTGCTGCTGTTATTATCTAAATATGAGCCATAATTCATTTCCCCACTATTTGAAGAGCCATCAGCTACAAGCTGTGGTCCATTGGAAGTATATAATTGATAGTATAATTTAGAATAACCAGCCTGAAAACCACCTTGAATTCCCACACCTAGCGCACTTACAGGTCCATGACCCATGCCTACAGGTGGTACACCAGTGCCAAAGCGATTTGTAAAATCATCAAGCCATCCAGTATAAATTCCATACCTGGGAGTAAAACTTCCGCCAAATAAATACATATACGGGGTCAACCGGTAATACACTACTAACTCATCAAAGTTAAAAGTGGAACCGCCTGTAACATCATTTAGATTCATATCAAGCTCTGCGGCAAAATCCAGAAAAATCCTGTCGCTTACCTTAATTAAGGGTAACGCAAATAGAGTTACAGGTGAATAACTACCTATTCCCGGGCTGCCTTGTGTAGCGACATATTGATAATGAGCAATGGCTGACCCTGCAAATAAAACCTTTTCCGATCCTCCGGCAGGTGAATTAACGTAGGGTTTTGATGTGTCCGTTTGGGCGTTTGCTGTGAATGTAAACAAAGCTAATAATACAATTAGCTTTATCTTTGTTTGTAAGTGGTGTGTCATAGAATATATTTTAGGTGAATAAGAATTGTGAATTTAGAAATAATAATTAGTAGCTACTCTCAAAGCTGTGCACATGGTATATGTTCAAAAGTGATAATGGTCACTTTATAATATGACTTTTGTAATATATTATTAAATTTAATTATATATTTTGGGTAAATGCTACTGAAATATGCCAGATATTTAGAAGGGCTTACACTTTCATCAATAAAAAAGCCAGACTTATGTTAAGTTTGGCTTTTACAGAAATACTTTCTTTTATAACCTAACTACCCCCTTTATAATAAGCGGTAATTATTAATTGGAGTACTGTACTACTGCTTGGTTCGTCTTAGAAAATCTCTTATTTTCATAACCTCCTCGTCAGTAAGAAAAGCCTTTTGGCGCATATGCTCCATAGCCGCTTCCCACTGGTCGTCGCTATAGGTTAGGGGGTCTTGTGAGTTATGGCATCGGTTACAATTTTCGCCCCATAAGTCTTCTCCTGTTTTATCTGCAATTGACTGGGGAACTTTACATCCGTTTGTTATTATGGTTAATGCAATTACTATAACAGCAAGTATTGATATCGTTTTGAAATATTTCATAATGAATAAGTTTAAATGATTTAGAAGCGGTAAAAAATAGTTGTAGTAAATATATTTCTATTAGAAGCGCCATTTTGTGTAAGAATGTCATATTCCAGGTTCAATGGTATATCCCAATTAATCCAGTAAGTAAGAGTTATAGTAGTTTGATCAATTGTATTATTGTTCCCCGGAATAAAAGGATTGCCTCCCCATGGTGCCCCTGAAGGAGGATTCATAGCTCCGATTCTGGCGGCTAATTCCAGTCTGCGCAAAAATATTTTATTAGATCCGGCATCACGAATAGTCATCCCATAAAACCATCCGTTATAATTATTATTAAAAGTAAATGGTGTGGAAGTGGTATCTGATGTTTGTATGTGATAATTATACTTTGAAGTTTGAATTCCATCATATTGCCCGATTGCACGTATCATTATAGGGTGAAACAGATGATAATAATTTAAGCCTAAAGCCCAGCTAAGATTACTTACATTCTGATAAGGCGTTCCGGTATTGCCTGTTTCAGGAGTATAAGCGCCCGAAAAATTAACTTCAAGACAAGAATTGGAAAAAGGCAGGTAACCTATTGCCCAACCTACATTTTTGCTGCTATTATTATCTATAAACGAACCATAATTCATTCGACCGGTGGTAGTATCAAGTTGGGGTCCATTGGAAGTATATAATTGATAGTATAGTTTAGAATAACCGGCTTGAACGGCACCTTGTATACCCAAACCACATGCACTTACAGGTCCGTAGCCCATGCCAACAGGGGGCACACCTGTGCCAAAGCGATTTGTAAAATCATCAAGTACTCCATAATAAACTCCAAATTTAGGAGTAAAACTTCCTCCGAATAAATACATCCAGGGTGTAATACGGTAATACACTACTAACTCATCAAATTTAAAGGTGGCGCCCCCCGTAAAATCATTTAGATTTTCATCAAATTCTGCGGCAAAATCCATAAAAAGCCTGTTGCTTACCTTAATTAACGGGATAGCAAATAAGGTTACAGGTGAAAAACTGCCTTTACTCTGACCGTCTTGTATAGCGGTATATTGATAATGGGCTACGGCTGCCCCTGCAAATAATACCTTTTCCGACCCCCCGGCAGGAGAATTAACGTAGGGTTTTGACGTATCCGTTTGTGCATTTGATGAGAACGCAAGAAATGCTAATAATACAATTAGCATTATTCTTACCGTTAAGTGTTGTATCATATAATTAATTTATGGTGACTAAAAACTATTAATAACAAGGTGTCAAAATTATCCTCATGTTACTTCACTAAAAATGACAATGCTCACAATGAAATATGATTTTAATCATTTATTAGTAGTCTGAAAACATGATTAAAATCATTGTTTTAGGTAACAAGCATCATGTTTTTTGTTGATAACTGCTAATATTTTTGTCTTCTTATGGCAAAAATTGATCCTGCATTAATAAGAAAATATAACAGGGCGGTCCCTAGATATACCAGCTACCCTACTGTGCCTTTTTGGAAAGATAGTATTGATGTAAATGAATGGACTGAAACGTTCAGGAAACAATTTAAAGAGGCAAATCAAAATGAAGGAATTAGCTTATACTTACATCTCCCGTTTTGCGAATCCATGTGCACCTATTGCGGCTGCAATAAAAGAATAACCACCGATCACAAGGTTGAATATGACTATATCAGGGCATTGAAAAAGGAATGGGAATTGTATTTGGCATTAATGAATAATCGCTTACCGGTAATTCGCGAATTGCATTTGGGCGGGGGGACACCTACTTTTTTTTCTCCTGATAACCTTGAACAGCTGTTGAAATTTATTTTTGAACGCTCTGAGCTTCATCCTAAATTGGAATTTAGCGTAGAGGGACATCCTAACAACACCACCCGGCAACACCTTGAACTCTTTTATCAGCTTGGATTTAGAAGAATAAGTTATGGTGTGCAGGATAATGACCCCGACGTACAGCATTTAATAAACAGAATACAACCCGTTGAAAATGTTAGACGCGCTACAAACACTGCAAGAGAGATTGGATTTAAATCAGTAAACTATGATTTGATATATGGACTTCCATTGCAGAGTCTTACAAGCATGGAAAAAACAATAAACCAGGTGCTTGAATTAAAACCCGACCGTATTGCTTTTTACAGTTATGCCCACGTGCCATGGAAAAGCAGGATGCAGCGGCTTTTTGATGAATCGGATTTGCCTGATGCAGAAATCAAGTTGCAATTATACCAGTTAGGTAAAAAGATGTTTACAGATAATGGTTACACCGATATAGGTATGGACCATTTTGCCTTACCTGGCGACGATTTATACAAAGCATGGAGTACCGGAACACTGCATCGCAATTTCATGGGCTATACTACTCAAAATACGTCGCTGTTGCTGGGATTAGGTGTGTCAAGTATAAGTGATACAGGTAATGCTTTTGCACAGAATAATAAAATACTAAATGACTATTATTCTTCTGTTAATCATGGCAGGCTTGCAGTTGAAAAAGGATATTTTCTTAATGAGGAGGATATGGCTTTTAGAAAATATATTTTTGATATTAGTTGCAAGGGAGAAACTTCCTTTGAAGAAAAACATTTGCCGTTATTGGAAGAATACACATTTCCTGAATTAAAAATGCTGGAAGAGGATAATTTGATTGCCTGGGATAAAGAAGGATTAAAAGTGACAAGCCTTGGTCGGAATTTTATCCGCAACATCTGTAGCGCATTTGATTTGTATCTTTTGCGAAATCGTTCCTCCGTACAATCGCAGCAGTTCAGCAAGGCGATTTAAATAAAAATTGTTTTAATTAAAGTTTGAATTTTCGATCTTTGGAAATCGGTTTGCTTTTATTTGCTTATCTTTTCACAACTTTAATAAATATACTTGGCACGCAACCCCAATATTGACCCTGAAGAAGACAACTACAGCAACACGGAGTTGGAGATAGAAAAAGTTTTGCGTCCGCAGCATTTTAATGAGTTTAAGGGACAGCAAAAAATTGTAGATAATCTTGTTGTTTTTATACAGGCGGCAAAACAGCGTGGCGAAGCGCTTGACCATGTTTTGTTGCATGGACCACCGGGGCTTGGTAAAACTACTCTTGCCTATATTATAAGCAATGAACTTGGTGTAGGAATGAAAATGACATCAGGTCCCGTGCTTGAAAAGCCCGGCGACCTGGCGGGCTTGCTCACCAATTTAAATGAGCGTGATGTTTTGTTCATAGATGAAATTCACCGGCTGAATACCGTGGTGGAAGAATATTTATATTCTGCAATGGAAGATTTTAAGATTGATATTATGATTGACAGTGGTCCGAGCGCGCGGTCAATTCAACTTAAATTAAATCCGTTTACATTGGTGGGTGCAACAACACGCTCAGGGTTGTTGTCATCACCGTTACGTTCACGATTCGGAATTACCGCACGCGTTGAATACTACGATGCTGTTACGTTAAAGTCAATAATACTTCGCTCTTCAGATATATTGAATTGCAAAATTGAAGAAAATGCTGCTAATGAAATTTCACGCCGAAGCCGTGGCACGCCTCGCATAGCAAATGCTTTGTTACGTCGTGTGCGCGACTTTGCCCAGATAAAAGGCAACGGTACTATTGATTTGGAAATTTCAAAATTTGCCCTAAAAGCGCTTAATGTAGATGAGCACGGGCTTGATGATATGGATAACCGTATTCTTTATGCTATTATAGAAAAGTTTGGCGGCGGTCCCGTTGGGCTAACTACCATTTCTACGGCTGTTGCTGAAGAAGCCGGCACCATAGAAGAAGTATATGAGCCATTTCTAATACAAGAGGGTTATTTAAAACGAACACCGCGTGGCAGAGAAGCCACTGAACTTGCCTTCAAACATTTGGGTAAAACACCACCTACAGGTGAAGGCAAATTATTTTAATTTTAGTCTTTCAAGCAGCAAGTTTATTTTTTTATATTCTATTTCCGTGCAAATTTCATTAATAATTTCTTTTTCTGCAGGAGCCAAATGTGAATAAAATATTCTGGCATAATATATCTTATCCTTATCTCCTATCGTAGACTGATCAATAACGTCCAGCATATTTTCAAAAATATTAATGAACAGCCCAAGTTCTGAGGAATTATCATTGATGTAATCTTTTATATTGGTAAATTGTTTTATAGAATGCTGATTGTTCTTCGCTGAATTATATGTGACCTTAGTTGGTCCTCTTCGGATTTTTTTTAAATCCCATGAGTAAATAAGGAACAATTTTCTACCTGTAGAATCGTCATAGTAATTGGATGTTAGACTATCTAATGTATAGAAAAACATTTGCATTAATTGAGAAAAAGAAGATAAAAATTGCTGCTTTTCAAATTGAGTATTGTGATCTTTAAATTGAGCGTTTTGGTCCCTTAAGTTTTTATAAAGTAGAAATGATGAGCCTATAGTTCCTAATCCGGCTATTATGGCTCCATAAGAAGTAAATATATTGACATCAATGGGGAAATTAATATTGTATATCCTATGTAATCCAAATGGTATAGCAAGTAAGATGGCAATAACTAAAACTAATAAAATGAAGTTTCTTAAAGACATTTGATTATTAATTAGTAAAATAACCCTTCATTTTTTCAAAAAACGTTTTTTCGTTTTTATCGGGTTGGGGCTTAAAGTTATCGGAGTTTTGCAGTTTTTCAAGTAATGCCTTTTCCTCATGGGTGAGGTTTTTAGGCGTCCATATATTTATATGAATAAGCTGGTCGCCCCTGCCATAAGCATTAATAGACGGGAAACCTTTTCCTTTTAGTCGTAAAATTTCGCCGCCTTGTGTGCCGGGTTTTATTTTAATTTTTGTTTTACCGTCAAGAGTAGGCACTTCTGCTGTAGAACCCAGCGCGGCATCCATAAAACTGATATGCAACTCATAAATAATATTGTTGCCTTCGCGTGTCAGCTCCGCATCTTTGGTTTCCTCTATAAGGATAATTAAATCGCCCGCCATTCCCCCACGTTCACCTGCATTTCCTTTGCCGCTCATAGATAGCTGCATACCATCAGCAACACCAGCCGGTATATCGAGCGATATTAATTCTTCACCATATATGCGCCCGTCACCATGACAGTTGGTGCATTTTGCCGTTATAACCTGTCCTTCGCCGTGACAGGTTGGGCATGTGCTGGTTGTTTGCATCTGTCCTAAAATGGTATTGGTCACACGCCGCACCTGCCCGCTGCCATTACACGTTTGGCATTGGTGAAATGAGCCTTTGTCTTTTGCACCGTTGCCGTGGCAAACGTCACAAACAATATATTTTTTTACTTTAATTTTTTTCTGAACCCCTTCAGCCATTTCTTTAAGAGTGAGAGTCACCCTGATTTGAAGAGAAGTACCACGCGCACCACCGCTGCGTCCACGCCCTCCTCTCGAACCCTGCCCGAAAAAAGTTTCAAACGGGTCGAAACCGCTCGTTGCCGAAAATATCGCCAAAGTTGGTAAAGATGTCTTCCATACGCATACCACCGCCAAATCCCCCATTGCCGCTGCCTACTCCGGCATGTCCATATTGGTCGTAACGCGCTTTTTTCTGCGGGTCGCTTAAAACCTCGTAAGCTTCTGCTGCTTCTTTAAATTTTTCTTCCGATTCTTTATTACCGGCGTTGCGGTCAGGGTGATGTTTCATCGCTGTCTGGCGATACGCTTTTTTTATCTCGTCGGCAGAGGCGTTTTTAGCAACGCCAAGCACTTCATAATAATCTCTCTTTGTCATTTAACAGCTTGTTATTTTCCGACAACAACTTTTGCGTGCCTGATAATTTTATCGTTAAGGTAATATCCTTTCACTATTTCTTCAACCACCTTGCCTTTCATGCTTTCATCTTTAACTTCTATTTCCGTAATTGCATCGTGCAGGTCAGGATTAAATTCAGTTCCTACACATTCCATGGCTTTTAATCCGCGCGATTCTAAAAGACCTTGTAATTTATTCTGAATCAAAACAACGCCTTCTTTCACTGCCGTGGTGTCTTTTGAGTTTTCAAGCTGCTTAATGGCGCGGCTGAAATCATCAAGCACCGGCAGCAGGTCGCTGATTACATCCTGGGCGGCGGTTTTAAACCACTCTATGCGCTCCTTGGCGTTTCGTTTTTTAAAATTGTCAAACTCGGCATAGAGTCTTAAAAACTTATCATTAAGTTCTGCAGCCTGCTGTTTTAGCTTCTCATTTTCCTGTTTAAGCTGTTCAATTTCTTTCTTATGCTTATCCTTTTTCGGGAAGCCGATTTTACTTAAAATATCGTCAGACGTATTGTCATGATTGACAGCCTCATTTTCGGAACCTTTTACCGGTTCAGAAGTATTCTCATTCAATTCTCCTGTAGGTTCAGGGTTTTGCTCATTTAATTCATCCTGTTTAGACATACCTTTAGCTCTCATTTGTTATAGTTTATATAAGGTCAAAATACCTGCCAACGCTTGTTTTGCGACAAATTGACACTTTGTACTGCAAAATTAGGATAAATAAATGATTGGCAGCCCTCTTTAACCTATCTTATTAAATTTCATCACTGGCAATTAAAAAATGTTGTGTTAAACAAATAATTTTTATATTTATAAAAAATATTAAGCATGAAACGGGTGGTTGCAGCAAAACTTCGTTTAGGCTATTTATTTCGCCTACTGCCTCTGTTACTCTTAGTATGCTTAATAAGCAGTTGCTTACAGATTGATTACTACGTAACCATTAACCGCGATGGCAGCGAATCTGTAACCGTAAAAATTGCAGCCATAAAAGAAATAGCACTTGATCCAATGGAAAACCAGTTAAAAGCCCGCGGTTATAAAACTTCGCGGGAAATACGCAATGATTCAATATACCTTATCGCCAAACAAACTTTCCCTGCTGGCAAATGGGCAATTCCTTATCCTTATGGCATGGTAAGGGATTCTATGAAACTGGCGCAATCCTATACTGATTACTATCTTTTTAAAAAATACAAGTTAAGCGCAACCTATATAATTGATAGTAATAAGGTAGAGAAATTCTTTACTAAGGATAATGATTCTGTAGGAGTTGATATTAAGTTTAGCGATTCGTTGAAAAATATAAAGAATGCCCTGTATGTTATTCCGGTTCGCTATCATATCCATGTGCCGGGCAAAATTGATACCACCACTGCCACCAAGGTTGTTGTAGATACATTGACATGGAATTATAAACTGGATGGAGGAGAAAATGTGAACATTCTTTGCGCATCAACAGAATATAATTATACCTATCTTATCGTACTGGGCTTACTTGTAGTAGCTGCGTTGTTTTATTTCTTTGCAAGAAAAACAAAGTTACATTAATCCTTAAAAAACGGTTAGAGTTTTTTATTTCTATCTCGTCCGCAACAATTTTATAATTTCGTGGCGTTTTACCCCTAAATCCCCTAAAGGGGACTTTATAAAAATGTCAGTAAAAGTAGAGCATCTTACCAAGGTTTATGGGACACAAAAAGCCGTGAATGATATTTCATTTGAAGTGCATTCGGGTGAGATATTGGGTTTTTTAGGACCGAATGGCGCAGGTAAATCCACAACGATGAAGATTATTACCACATTTATTCCGCAAACCGATGGAAATGCATCAGTATGCGGCTTTGATGTGATAGATCGCCCGGCAGAAGTTCGTAAAAAAATTGGTTACCTGCCTGAGAACAATCCGCTTTACCTGGATATGTATGTTAAAGAGTGCCTTCAATTTTTTGCTCATTTACATAATATACCGGATAAAAAAGCGCGTGTGAATCAGATGATAGAGATAACGGGACTAACGCGTGAAAGCAAGAAAAAAATAGGGGCATTATCTAAAGGCTATCGCCAGCGTGTGGGACTTGCACAGGCGATGATACATAACCCTGAGGTGCTTATCATGGATGAGCCCACATCCGGGCTTGATCCTAACCAGGTAGTGGAAATAAGAAGTCTGATAAAAAGCATTGGAAAGGAAAAAACCGTAATTCTTTCTACACATATTTTACAGGAAGTGCAGGCGCTTTGCGACCGCGTAATTATTATTAATAAAGGCGAACTGGTGGCGAATGATACCATTGAGGCATTACAGAAAAAAAGTTCCGCCGAAACAACATTAACGGTAGAATTCAAAGAAAGAATAGAAAAAGAAGAGATTCAGAAAATAAAAGGGGTGAAAAGCGCTGAAACAATTGAAGGTAACAAATGGCGTTTGGTAAGCGATAGAGATATACAGGAAGATGTATTTCAATTCGCTGTAACTAATCATTTCACTATTTTATCACTTCAAAAAGAACAACAAAGTCTTGAACGTATTTTCAGGGCATTAACCAACTAGGCAATGTTTTCGGTATTTAAAAAAGAAGTCACATCATTTTTCAGTTCATTGATAGGCTATGTTGCCATTATTGTGTTTTTGCTTGCAACGGGACTTTTTCTTTGGGTATTTCCAAGCACAGATTACAATATATTAAGCTACGGTTATGCCACATTAGAAGGGTTATTCGATTTAGCGCCATGGGTGTTTATGTTTCTTATACCCGCCATTACCATGCGCTCATTTTCTGAAGAAATAAAAAGCGGAACGCTGGAAATTCTTACCACGCGACCCCTTTCCGAAATGCAAATAATTTTAGGAAAATATTTTGCCGCTATGTTTTTGGTGGCATTTTCTCTTATTCCTACTGTGGTTTATTACATAACAGTTTACGAACTTGGCGTTACTAAAGGCAATATTGACAGCGGTGTAGTATTGGGCTCTTATTTGGGGTTGCTTTTGCTGGCAGGCTCGTTTGCCGCTATCGGAATTTTTGCTTCATCGCTTACGGGCAACCAGATTGTGGCTTTTATGCTGTCTGTTTTCCTGTGTTTCTTTTGCTATTTCGCATTTGTTTCATTGAGCCAGTTAGGATTGTTTGTAGGCAAGATTGATAACATTATACAATCCATTGGCATTGATGCACATTATCTTTCCATCCGCCGCGGCGTAGTTGATACGAGAGATGTTATTTATTTTTTATCGTTCATCGGCATTTTTATTTTACTCACAAAAACATCGCTGGAGAGCAGGAAATGGTAAAATGAACAGGCGTAAACAATATAAACAGCAATCTCTCATACGGCTCGCTATCGTAATAGTGATAATCGTGTTGGTAAATATGCTCGATACAACATTTTTTAAACGTATTGACCTCACTAACGAAAGAATTTACACACTCACCGATTCCACTAAAAGCTTATTGCACAGGCTGGATGATGTGGTATTTGTAAAAGTGTATTTGCATGGCGATTTTCCTGCCGATTTTAAACGGCTGGAAAAATCAACGCAGGAAATGCTGGATGAGTTTCGGGTTTACACCGGTGATAAATTGCAATATGAATTTATTGACCCGTTGGCGGATAAGTCCCCGGAGGAAAAGCAGCAAATTATAAAGCAATTGAAAGACGATGGGTTAACTCCTATCGCATTAGAGGTGAGCGCAGAGAATTTTTCACAAAGTATAATTTTTCCCGGTGCTATGTTAACCTATAAAGGGCACGATGTGCCGGTAACGCTCATTGAAAATCAATCGAGCGGAGACCCCCAGGAAAATCTGAATAATGCCGTGGCGCTGCTTGAACACAAATTCGCTTTTGCGATTAAACAGCTCACCCAGATAAGAAAACCAAAGATTGGCATAACCTATACCCATGGCGAACTGGCGGGATATAATTTATACGATTTGAGAAACAGCTTAAAACCCCTTTATTCCGTCGATTCATTGGATATTTCAAGAGTGATTTTTTTGAAAAAACATTATGATGCTATTATTATTCCCGGACCCTCAATACCTTTTAATGATACGGTTAAATTTTTGCTCGATCAATATATTATGAATGGCGGAAAAGTATTATTACTTACAGGTGGAACAAATGCCGACATGGATAGTTTGCGCCAGGGGGGCTCATTTATCGCTCAACAAAAAAACCTGAATCTTGATGATCAATTATTCACGTACGGTATTCGCATTAATCCTTATTTGATAGCCGATCTTGAATGCAATAGGATACCCATAGAATGGGAGGGACAAATACATGTGGCTATGTGGCCATTTTTCCCCCTTGTTACACCGGTCGGAAATAACCCCATTGTAAAAAACCTGGATGAAATTGCTTTTCAATTTGCGAGCCCGATTGATACCGTAGAAAAAAATGGAATTAAGAAAACAATTTTGCTCCAAAGCTCTCAATATACAAAGGTATTGTATACCCCATATACAATAGATTACAGTATTGTTTTTCATCAGCCGGATAAAAATGAATATAATAGCGGCAGACAAACGGTAGCGATTAAGCTTGAGGGTGAATTTCAATCATTGTATAAAAATCGTTTAGCCGGTTCGGTTAAGGTGGCATTTGATTCACTTAAAATACCGTTGCTGTGTAAAAGCAAGCCCACAAAAATTATTGTTATTTCTGATGGCAACGTTGTTAAAAACGGGTACGATGTGCACGGGATATACCCTATGGGATATTACCGCTATCAAGACAAAAGTGATGTTACGGTTTTTGATAATAAAGATTTTATAATGAATTGTATTGAAGCGCTTACTGATAATTCGGGACTGATTGAGTCGCGGGACAAAGAAATAAAATTGAGACTGCTTGATCCTGCCCGTATTAAGGACGAAAAATCTATGTGGGAGATAATTAATATGGTTGTTCCCATAGTCGCTATTATACTATTCGGGTTAATATTTAACCTGGTTAGAAACAGGCGATATGCAGCGTAATTATAGTAAGTGTCTTGCAATATGATTGCCTTTAGATATTTTTGTATTCCGATTAATTGATGATATGAAAAAGAATAGTATTTATTTTTTATTGCTTATTGTGCTTGCAGTGGCAGTTTATTTTTTTGTAGTTAAAAATAGAATGACGACATTAAATGGCAAGGATGATGCATTTGCGGTGAAGGACACAGCAGACATAACTAAAATTTTCATGGCTGATATGAGTGGCAGAAGTGTTACACTGCAACGAAAAGGTGCGTATTGGATAATAAACAATGCTTACCCTGTGCGTAGCGATGAAATACAAATTTTACTCTC
The DNA here is from genome assembly GCA_963770495.1 of Chitinophagales bacterium. Lineage (GTDB taxonomy): Bacteria > Bacteroidota > Bacteroidia > Chitinophagales > CAVYQA01 > CAVYQA01. Next base: position 321,797 of record CAVYQA010000007.1, read on the forward strand.
AACTATAAAACAGGTTGCGGTTAAATATCCTGTTAATGCGGCGGCGCACGATATTGTGATGAAGGAGATGGCTACTACAGCTACCAAAATAGAAATTTATGACAAAAACAATTCATTGTTAAAATCCTATTACGTAGGCGGGGCTGATCAAATGCAAACCGGCACCTACATGAAGATGCCTGCTTCGGATAAAATATACGCTACCTATATTCCCGGTTTTGACGGCTATTTATCAACTCGTTATTCACTGGATACAATTACGTGGCGCGACCGAACCATTTTTAGCTTTAATATTCCCCAAATTTCTTCTATTACCGTTAATTATACCGATAACAGGAAAGACAGTTCTTTTGAAATTAGCGTGATAAGCCCCGATTCGTTTCAGATAAAGCCGTTAAATGGTAAAATGGCGAATATGCCCGTAGTGAAAGAAAAGCTGTTTCTTTATTTGCTGGCATATAAACAAATAAATGCAGAGGCGTATAGAAATGATGACCCCATTAAGGATTCCCTGCTTCACACAACACCGTTCTGCACGTTTACATTGGTGGACAATGAGGGCAATCCTCATATCGTTAAGTGTTATCATAAAAAGATAACAGAAACGACCATGCAACAGTTTGACCAAAACGGGCAGCCCCTTTCGTATGACTTAGATCATTATTACGCCAGCATTAATAATGGTAAAGACTTTGTAATTATTCAACAATACCATTTTGGTAAGCTGTTTAAAACTTATTATTACTTTTTTACTCCTATTACTACTCCGCCGATAACGAACTGACCATGTTCCCACATCTCGCAGAAAGAACAGGGCATGATGATAGTATATTTATAATTTTTATTGTAATTATTGCAGCGTTCTTATTTGCTGATCTTGTAATTCTGCAACGCTCCGATAAAATCACTTCACTAAAAAGCGCCGTCATTCAAACGATTTGCTGGGTGGGCATTTCGTTGATTTTTTGTGCGGTGATTTTTATTTATAGAGGGCATGAATATGCAGCACAATATCTAAGCGCTTATTTAATGGAGTATGCGCTTTCGGCGGATAATGTTTTTGTGTTCATCTTAATCCTGAATTATTTTAACCTGTCGGAAAAATATTACCATAAAGTATTATTTTATGGTATTAGCACTGCAATAATATTGCGGCTTATTTTTATTCTTATAGGGATAACCTTAGTGAGCAACTTTCATTGGATACTCTATATTTTTGGAGTGATATTGGTTTACACCGGCATAAAAATGTTTTTTTCAAAAGGAGATAATGAATTTGAGCCTAAAAAAAATTATGCCTACCGTTTTTTAAATAAATATTTAAATTTTACGAATGATGAGGGGAACGGCAAAATTCGTGTACGCCACGATGGTATAAATTATTTTACCATTTTATTTTTAGTTATTGTCATTATTGCCTTCACCGACCTTGTGTTCGCATTAGATTCAATTCCTGCAGTATTTGCTATATCGCAAAGCAAGCTGGTTATTATCACCTCCAACATATTTGCCGTAATGGGGTTACGAGCCATGTTTTTTTTACTGCATAACATGGTTAAAAAATTTGCTCACCTGCATGAGGGTGTTTCAATTGTATTGATGTTCGTAGGATTAAAAATGCTGCTTCAGATAATTCATATTAACATATCTACTCCTTTATCGCTCCTGGTAATTGTAATTGTATTACTTGCTTCAATTATCTATCCGCTCTTTAAAAATGAGGATAAGTCAGCCATTTAATGCTATCATATTTTAATACTTTTGCAGCACAATTTTAAAGTAATATGTCTTCCACAAAAAAGATAAAATCCGCCCTGCTATCTGTTTACTATAAAGACCGTCTTGAAGAAATCCTGAAAGAATGCCAGCGGCTGAATATAAAACTCTATTCAACGGGTGGTACGCAGGAGTTCATTGAAAAGAATGGCTATAAAAGCACTACGGTTGAATCGCTTACTAACTATCCCTCTGTTTTTGGAGGGCGCGTAAAAACACTGCACCCTAAGGTTTTTGGAGGCATTCTTGCCCGCAGGGAAAATAAAAAGGATATATCCGAACTTAAACAATACGGGATTCCTGAAATTGATTTAGTGATAGTTGATTTATATCCATTTGAAGAAACAGTAAAGAAAACCACCGATGAAGCAGAAATTATTGAAAAAATTGATATTGGCGGGATAGCACTCATTCGCGGTGCAGCAAAAAACTTTAATGATGTGCTTATTATTTCAAGCAGGAATCAATACGATGACCTTATTAAGATTCTGAAAGAACAAAACGGCGAAACGGAATTAGGGCAGCGCAAACACTTTGCTGCTTTGGCTTTCGGGGTATCATCCGGTTATGATACCGCTATTTTCAGTTACTTTAATAAAGACAGAGCTATACAATTTTTCCGTGAAAGCTATTCCGATGCACAGGTGTTGCGTTATGGCGAAAACCCGCACCAGAAAGGCGTTTTCTATGGGCATTTGGATGAGTTATTTCAAAAGCTTTATGGTAAAGAATTATCCTATAATAATTTGGTGGATATGGATGCTGCCGTTCAACTTATTTCAGAATTTTCCGAGCCTACATTTGCTGTCATTAAGCACACTAATGCCTGTGGAGTAGCATCGGCAGATACGCCGTTAAATGCCTGGAAACGTGCGTTAGCGGGCGACCCTGTTTCGGCATTCGGTGGCGTCATAGTCTGCAACAGGAATATTGATGAGGAGACTGCAAAAGAGATCAATGAATTATTTTTAGAAATACTTATTGCTCCTTCTTTTGATGATGCCGCATTGAAAATATTAATGCAGAAAAAGAACAGGATGATATTGAAGTATAATGGCGGTCTTGCTTCCGAAAGACAATTTAAAACTGTTTTGAACGGCGTTCTGGAGCAGGATGCAGATAACAAACGTGAAACGGCAGAAGATTTAAAACCGGTTACCAATGCCAAACCAACGCAGGAACAAATAGTTGACTTGCTATTTGCAAATAAACTGGTGAAGCATATTAAATCAAATGCTATGGTACTGGTTAAAGACAAACAAATGGTTGGAATGGGTTGCGGACAAACTTCGCGCGTTGATGCGTTTAAACAAGCCATAGCAAAAGCAAAAGCATTTGGGTTTGATGTAAAAGGAACCGTTCTGGCTTCTGATGCCTTTTTTCCTTTTTCAGATAATGTGCAAATCGCCTATGAAAACGGCATTGCGGCTATAGTCCAGCCCGGTGGCTCAGTCAGGGATAAAGACTCCATAGATTTCTGCAATGCACATGATTTGCCAATGGTTTTCACGGGGTTCAGGCATTTTAAACATTAGGTTTAGTTTTACGTATAGGTATAAGAACAATTATCAACAGATAGATGACTTTTAAAATTAATTAAGCCACTATCTGAACTTTTTTATTGAAATTTGCAGGGGATTTATAGTTTTGGGCTAACTCTATGGGGCTTTTCAGCTTTTTAACACAAGAAATTGCAATGGATCTTGGCACTGCCAACACCCTCATCATTCACAATGACAAGGTGGTGGTGGATGAGCCGTCTATTGTGGCAATCAATCGCCAAACGGATAAGGTGATAGCCGTAGGCAAAAAAGCCATGCAGATGCATGAAAAAACCCATGAAAACCTGAAAACCATTCGTCCTTTGAAAGACGGTGTGATTGCCGACTTTAATGCAGCCGAAGCCATGATACGCGAAATGATTAAAATGATTAACCCTAAAGGTTTTTTGTTTTCGCCAACCTGGAAAATGGTTATATGTATTCCGTCAAGTATTACTGAGGTGGAGAAACGTGCGGTGCGCGACTCAGCAGAACAAGCCGGTGGCAGGGAAGTATATCTTATTCATGAACCGATGGCTGCCGCGCTTGGTATAGGTATTGACGTGGAAGAACCCATTGGGAACATGATTATTGATATTGGCGGTGGCACCACCGATATTGCCGTTATTGCTTTGGCAGGCATTGTATGCGATGAATCGGTGCGTATTGCAGGCGATGAATTTACAGCTGATATAGTTGATTATATAAGACGGCAACATAATATGCTCATCGGCGAACGTTCTGCAGAACAAATAAAAATTCATGTGGGCTCTGCGCTTACTGAATTAGACGACCCGCCCGAAGATTATCCCGTTCATGGTCGCGATTTAATGACAGGTATACCCAAGCAAATTATTGTAACCTATTCCGAAATTGCCCATGCTTTAGATAAGTCTATTTCAAAAATTGAAGAGGCGATATTAAAAGCGCTTGAAACCACGCCGCCTGAACTGGCATCGGATATTCATCGCACGGGGCTGCACCTTACCGGTGGCGGTGCATTGTTGCGCGGGCTTGATAAGCGTATTTCGCAAAAAACAAAACTACCTGTTCATATCGCTGATGATCCACTGAGAGCCGTAGTGCGTGGAACGGGTATTGCTCTTAAGAATGTCGGTCGGTTCTCATTCCTTATGACATAAACCATAAGTTAGCTTATGCGCAACTTGCTTGTCTTCGTTATTCGCAATAATGCGCTGTTCTTCTTTGTATTGTTACAGGCATTCTGTTTTTATCTTATTGTGCAAAACGACAATTATCAACGTGCCGGTTTTTTTAATGCTGCCAATACGTTTACAGGACATATTTTTAGTGTTTACTCCCAGTTTACAGACTATTTTGATTTAAGAGATGTAAATGAAAAACTCGCGAAGGAAAATGTGCAATTGCGCAACCAGTTGAAATCGGATTATTTTGATACAACAAATAAAAGAACACAGGTAAAAGATACAGCGGATAAGCAGCTATATTCATACATTGTTGCAAAAGTGGTTAACATAACCGTTAATACGGTGAGTAATTTTATTACTATTAACAGAGGAAAAGCAGCGGGCATAGAGCCCGGCATGGCTGTTATCGGACCAACAGGTATAGTAGGCATTGTGAAAGACGTATCGAATAATTTTGCAGTGGTTTTACCTGTAATAAATAAAGATTTTCGCGTAAGCGCCCGTGTGGGAAAAGATAATAATTTAGGAAACCTTGAATGGAAGGGTATTTCACCATTAGAAGCCGATCTGAACGATGTGCCCCGCCAGGCAAATGTAAAAAAGGGAGATACCGTTGTAACAACAGGCTCATCGGTTCGTTTTCCTGATAATGTTCCTGTCGGCATTGTTGAAAAGAGTGAATTAAAGGAAGGCAGTAATTTTTATACCATTAAACTGCGTTTGGCTACCTCATTTAACAATCTTACTTATGTGTACGTTGTAAATTACCTGATGAAGAACGAACAACAAAAATTGGAACAACGCGCCGCCCATGACTAGGACCATTATTATAAATATCATTCGCTTTGTGTTGCTTTGGGCGACCCAGGTTTTTATTCTTAATCATATTAACCTCAGTATTCTTTTCAACCCGATGATTTATCCGTTGTTTATAATGCTGTTGCCCTATCAAACCCCACGCTGGATAGTGATATTTCTCGGATTTTTAATGGGATTATGTGTTGATTTTTTTTCGGGCTCATTCGGCATGAATGCATCAGCCGGTGCTCTCATAGGTTTTTTGCGCCCTTATATTTTGAACTTAATTGCGCCCCTTGATGGTTATGATGCGGGTGAACTTTCATTGGAGTATATGGGCATTAAATGGTTTTTATCGTATTTGATTATAGTAATAGTAATTCACCATTTTTATTTTTTTATTATTCAAACCTTCAGTTTATCACAGTTATTTGCGCTTAGCGCACGCATTTTACTGAGTTCGGCGTTATCATGTTTGTTAATTATTGTATTGGAATTTTTATTTGCAGCAAGGAAAAAAACAGCATAGCCGGCAATGAAGTAAAATAAAGGTAAAAATCTTTCCGAAATTCACCTTAAACTTTACGCCCCCGGAGTAAAATAAATCATGGAAAAATATCAATTGAGGCGATGGATTATTTTTTATGCAATGCTGATTATTGTTGTGGCATTTATTTTAAGGTTGTTTTATATCCAGGTGGTTGATGCCAACTACAAGCAATTAGCCAACAATAATGTTTTGAGAAGAGTGATAGTGTATCCCGCGCGGGGATTGATTTATGACCGCAATGGAAAACTCATCCTTTACAATGAGCCGGAATATGACCTCATGGTTGTGCCGGGGCAGGTGAAACATATGGATACTGCTGCATTTTGCAAACAGCTTGGTATTGACAGTTCTTATTTTATAGAAATGTTGGGTGAGGCAATGGCTTATTCACGCTATAAGCCATCGGTTTTTTTAAAGGGATTATCCGCCGAAATGTATGGCGCCCTTGAAGAGAATTTATTCATGTATCCCGGTTTCTATGCCGAAGTGCGCACAGTACGCGGTTATCCGTATCCCTGTGCCGCCCACGTGCTTGGCTATATAAGCGAGGTCACACCTAAACAGGTTGCTGAGTCGAAAAATTATTATCACGAAGGCGACTACATCGGCACCGAGCGGGCTGGAAGAATCTTACGAAGACCAATTACGCGGAACCCGCGGCGTTAGATATGTGCTGGTTGACGTACATAACCGCGAACAGGGCAGTTTTAGCAACGGCATTTATGACACAGTTGCTACAGCAGGGAAAAAACTTATTTCCACAATTGATATTGATCTCCAACAATATGGAGAAAAATTGATGGAGGGAAAGGTAGGAAGTATTGTTGCTATTGAGCCGTCAACAGGTGAGGTGCTCGCTCTTGTAAATAATCCCACTTACGACCCTAATTTGCTCACGGGAAAAGACCGTGGTAAAAATTATACGGAGCTTCTTAATGATAAAAATAAGCCGCTCTTCAACCGCGCGCTGATGGCGCCATATCCGCCCGGCTCAACCTTTAAGCCCTTGCAGGCTCTTATAGGAATGAATGAGGGGGTTACAAAACCCAATGAAGGATATGTTTGCACAGGAGCCTATGTGGTAGGCAACTTGCGAGTGGGCTGTGATGCGCACCCCGCCATATTTAATATTGAAGATGCCATAAAATATTCATGCAACTCCTATTTCTGTAACAACTTCAGAAAAATAATTGATAATCCTAAATACAGCTCGCGCGCCGATGCGCTGGCTGCATGGGATGATTATGTTTATCAATTTAGTATCGGCAAAAAAACAGGCATTGACCTTCCTAACGAAGGTTCAGGCAATATACCCACGCCCGATTATTATAATGAAATTTACGGAGTGGGAACCTGGAAAGCATTGACAATAATTTTTCTTGGCATCGGTCAGGGTGAAGTGGAGATTACACCTCTTCAACTTTGCAATTATGCTGCTACTATTGCCAACAAAGGGTATTATTATACGCCGCATCTTGTGAAAAGTATTGAAGGTGATTCATCTGCGGTGAAACGTTTCACCGTTAAGCATGTACCAACGATAGATACCTCATTATACACCATTGTGATTGACGGTATGGAAGATGTGGTGCAGGGAGGCACAGGCACTCTGGCAAATATTCCCGATATCCAGGTATGCGGAAAAACGGGTACTGCGCAAAATCCGCACGGCAAATCTCATTCTTTATTTATTTGTTTTGCGCCTAAAGACCATCCGAAAATTGCAGTGTCTGTAGTGGTTGAAAATGCCGGATGGGGCGCACGTTTTGGCGCGCCGATAGCCAGTCTGATTATAGAAAAATATTTGAAAGGTAAAATAACTGAAGAGAACAGGCAAGAATTGGAACAAACGATGATTCAAACTCATGTCATAGATGATGACACTGTAGCCCATGCAACCCACCACTAACACATATACTCGCCGCCTCGACTGGATAACTATCCTGCTCTACAGCGCCCTTGTCATTATGGGATGGATGGCTATTTATGCCGCCAATTATGATGAGCAACACCCGTTTATTCTCAACTTTGCTAAAAACTACGGAAGGCAAATCATCTTTATTGCAGTAGCCGTAACAATTTCAGTCGCCATTATTATTACTGATAGTAAATTTTTTCCCACGTTCGCCTATGTTATTTATGGCGCAGTTTTATTATTAAATGTCGCCGTGCTGGTGGCGGGACACCGGGTGAAGGGAGCAATTTCATGGTTCACCATTGGCGGGTTTCAATTGCAACCGGCGGAGATTGCCAAATTTGCAACGCTGCTTGCGCTTGCAAAATATATGAGTAGCCAGCAAACCGATTTAAAATCACTCCGTTCAAAAATTATTGCAATAGCACTTTTTGCATTGCCTGCTTCACTCATAGTTCTGCAGGGCGATGCGGGTTCGGCGCTTATTTATGCCGCTGTGTTTATTATTTTGTACCGCTTCGGCTTATCGGGTTATGTGTTGTTGTTAGGTATTTACTTTATAGCTATATCTATTCTTGCCCTGGTGCTGAATAAAATATATTTTTCTATAGCCATCGGTATTATTATGGCAGTTGTATTTTATTTTTTCAGAAAAAGAAGAAACCTGTGGTTTGCGATTGGAGCCGTTGGAGTCGCATCAATACTTTACATCTTTGCCGCTAATTTCGTATTTAATAAAGTTCTTGAGCCGCACCAGCAGCGGCGTATAAGCGTATTGCTCGGCAAGCATGTGAGTGATATTAAAGATGCCGATTACAATGTTAAGCAATCGAAAATAGCCATCGGCTCCGGCGGATTTATGGGTAAAGGCTATTTAAAGGGAACTCTCACCCAATACAATTTTGTGCCCGAGCAAAGTACCGATTTTATTTTTTGCACCGTTGGTGAAGAAGGAGGGTTTATTGTAAGCAGTCTCGTTGTAATTTTATTTATTGCACTGATTGGAAGAATTTTATTTTTAGCCGAACGGCAGCGTTCATTGTTTAGTAAGGTATATGGCTATGGTGTGGCGGCAATTTTGTTTTTGCATGTGGCTATAAGTGTGGGAATGACTATCGGGCTTGCACCTGTTATTGGCATTCCCCTTCCGTTTTTCAGTTATGGCGGCTCGGCATTGCTAAGTTTTACAATCTTATTGTTTATTCTGATTAAATTAGATAGTGACCGTCTTGCAGTAATAAGGTAATTCAAAGAACAATAATCAATAAACAATTATCAATTATTTGAGACACCTACCAAAACATAATATTACTACTAACCTATTAATTGTTTATTGATAATTGATTATTGTCCCAACACCCATCCAAACAACAACGGCGCCACAATACTTGCATCACTCTCTATAATAAACTTAGGCGTTTTAACATCCAGTTTGCCCCACGTAATTTTTTCATTGGGCACAGCGCCTGAGTAAGAGCCGTAGCTGGTCGTGGAATCGCTGATTTGGCAGAAATAGCTCCAGAACGGAACATCGTGCCATTCCAAATCCTGGTACATCATCGGCACCACGCAAATAGGAAAATCGCCGGCAATGCCGCCGCCGATTTGAAAAAATCCTACACCCTTACCCGAAGAATTTTTACGGTACCAATCCGTTAGCCACACCATATATTCAATGCCGCTTTTCATGATAGATGGTTTAAGTTCACCCTTCACACAATACGATGCAAAAATATTACCCATCGTGCTGTCTTCCCATCCCGGCACAACAATAGGTATATTTTTTTCTGCGGCAGCAAGCATCCATGAGTTTTTAGAGTCAATTTCGTAGTACTGTTTCAACTCGCCGCTTAACAATATTTTATACATGTATTCATGCGGAAAGTAACGCTCGCCCTTGCTTTCGGCATCTTTCCATATTTTATGAATATGCTTTTGCAGACGGCGGAACGCTTCCTCTTCAGGAATACAGGTATCCGTAACGCGGTTGTAATGATGGTCCAGCAAATCCCATTCTTCCTGCGGCGAAAGGTCGCGGTAATGCGGTACACGCTTATAATGATTATGTGCGACGAGGTTCATCAGGTCCTCTTCAAGATTAGCGCCCGTGCAGGAAATGATATGTATTTTATCCTGCTGTATCATTTCGGCTAAAGAGATGCCTATTTCAGCCGTGCTCATGGCGCCTGCCATTGCCAGCAGCATTTTGCCGCCGCCCGCAAGCTGCGCTTCATAACCTTTTGCGGCATCTACAAGAGCAGCCGCATTAAAATGCAGGTAATTTTTTTCTATGAATTGTGAAATGGGTCCTTTAGGCATGGTTGGTAGTTGAAGATGTTTATTAAGAGGGAAAACTACAAAAGTTTTTAAAACTTTTGTAGTCGGTAAAACTTTCTTAATCTTTCACTATGCCAAAAATTACAGTTCAGACAATCACGCATGCCCCAAACAAATTAATTTATACACAATATATAATTAACTTATAATAAATATAATGCATTTCAATCTCGACAAGGTTTTACTGAATTTCCGTCTGCTTTAGCAGACGGAAAAAGTATAATAAATTAAGGCTTTAGCCCAAAACAAAAAAAAGCTGTTATTCTATTGAAATAAAATTTAGGGCTAAAGCCTTATGGGAGAATGAGATTATTTTCCGTCCGCTAAAGCAGACGGCAATAAGGGATAAAACTTCTTGTCCCAACTTTAACTACGGCGTTGTTTATTGCAATAATTTTGTCAGGTGACTCACCCGCTCTGCTCGTAGCTCAACGCCCCTCTCTTTAAAGAGAGGGGCACGTGGGAGTGCGTGTTAGGGGGTGAGTAACCACTTGCAATAATTTTGTAAAAGTGATTCTGTGTTGTTCTTTGAAATTGTTAAAGTAAAGGAAAGGAAAAGTAAAAGTAATGGGCAACATTTTTATTTGAAATACCGGAAGTTGTTTACAGGTTCGTTGCAATATATTGATTAGTAACGAACTAAAAAATTACTTGTCAACAAGTTTTACAATGCTTCAGGGTTTACGCTCTTTTTTAAATAGTTTTAGGGCAAATGCGCGGATATTCTGAAAGAATGGTCTTACTCTTGAGTCGTAAAGTTCAATTTCGCGTTCAAGGTCGGCTTTAACATTGGTAGGCATGTTCATAGAAATTTTCTGTGAAGAATATACGCTGCCATTTCCGGATATTAAAAAACTAATAACACATGCAATGGTAGCATAAGGAGCGATTTGCGTACCAAATAGTTCTACCGACATAATGCTGGCTGCAATAGGCGTGTTGGCGCATCCCGCTAAAACAGCTACCATGCCGATAGCGGCAAATGTTGCAGGGTCAAGATGCATGAAGCTGGCAAAGGTGGACCCTGCCGAAGAGCCCACGAAAAATATAGGTGTAACAATTCCGCCACTGCCTCCAAAACTAAGCGTGATGCTGGTATATGCCATTTTAATAAATGAATCGTACCATGAAGCGTGTGCACCTTGTAAAACCGCTTCGATTTGTGTTAAACCCAAACCAAGATATTTATCAGACAGAATAAGGGTGGCAACAACCAATACTGCTCCGCCGATTATTCCTTTTAAAGGGTTCCATATTTTTAAACGGGCTGAAGTACGTTCACTAAGATTAAGTATTTCAACAAACAGCACCGAAACAATTCCGAATACTACACCGGAGAAAATAATTTTAATAAAAAATGCATTACTGAAAACAGGCACTACATTTATAGGGTTGTAAAAATAGGTAACGCCGAATATTGTTGACACATGATAGCTGATTATTCCCGCTATGAATGAAGGCAGCAGCACATCATAAAGAATAGTGCCTACAAACAACACCTCCACGCCAAAAATGGCTCCTGCGATGGGTGTGCCGAACACGGCGGCAAATCCTGCACTTACTCCGCAAATAACGAGTTTACGGCGCTCGGCATCATTAAAGCGAAGCAACCCGGCAAATACGGAAGAAATACCTGCGCCAATCTGCGCACAGGGTCCTTTTTTCCCCCCCGAGCCTCCGAAAGCTATTGTTAAAATAGTGGTAACTAATTTTATGGGAACTACAATGGCATTAATTTTTCCCGCACGTTTGTGAATGGCTTCAATAACTTTTTCGGTGCCGTGCCCCTCGGCGTCAGGGGCAAGATACACGGTAATTACTGCCGTAATGAACAATATGATTGGCAGTACAATAAAATAATAGTGGAAATGTGCAGTATAAAATATGCTGAGCTTGAGAAGGGTTAAAAACAAGGTGGTGGCAAGCCCCACCATAATGCCCACTATTGTTGCAAGAGATACCCACTTTAATACACTTGCAAACCGATAAGGTTGTTCCTCGAATATTTTTTTCATCAATACTTCTAAAAAATTGAATCATTAAAGAGCAATGCAAAATTACAGTGCAGATAACCTAATTTTAAAAAAAACTCTAAAATAATTGTTAAGCATTGTATCGATATTAATTATATAAAACAAAAACGGGTACTTTAAGATACCCGTTGCAGAAAAAGCAATTTCTTTTATTTCTTCTCTTTAGCGTAAGCAGCATTCAGTTCTTTAAGCAAATCAGCAGTAATATCCATAGAAGGATCGCCGTAAAGCATTCCGGTGCCACTAATAAGTTGATTATAAATCAGGATAAGTTTATAGTGATGTTGTGTAGAATAATCCTTTAAAAAATCCTGCACTTTCTTGCTTAATTGTTTCGTCAGGTCGAGTTGTTTCTGGCTCATCTGTTGCTGAAATATCTGTTGCATTTGCTGCAATTCCTGCTGCTGCTGTCCAAGTATACCTTCAGCTTGTTTGCGTTGTGTTTCAGTCATGGTAGAAAGTCCTTTCTGGTAAGTGGTTACACCATTCTGAAAAGCAGCTTGACGTTGTTCGAAAACGCCCTGCAAACTATCAGTAAATGCTTTTAATTGTTTATTCTGGTCTGCGGCAAAAGTATACTTGACAAGTAATGTATCGCCGTTTACATATACAATCGCTCCTGAATCTCCATTAGATGCAGACTTTGAATTTGGGTTACAGGATACCACTAATAAAGCAAATGCAAGACTAATGGGTACTAAAAATATTTTTTTCATGAATTGTTTTTTTTGCAAAGATAAAAGAACAATGTATGTATTAAGAAATATTTTACACTCGTTTTATTTCAGCGCCAAGCGCTCTTAAACGGTCATCAATTTTCTGATAACCGCGGTCAATCTGGTTAATATTATTGATCGTACTTTTGCCCTCGGCGGAAAGCGCAGCGATAAGCAGGGCTACGCCGGCACGAATATCAGGGGAGGACATTTCTATACCGCGCAACGGGTAAGCACGGTCAATACCAATAACAGCAGCCCGGTGTGGGTCGCAGAGAATAATTTGTGCGCCCATATCAATTAATTTATCTACAAAAAACAAACGGCTTTCAAACATCTTTTGATGAATAAGTACGCTGCCTTTTGCCTGGGTGGCAACTACAAGTGCAACTGACAACAAATCAGGAGTAAACCCGGGCCATATAGCATCGGAAATATTGAGAATACTACCGTCAATAAAGGTTTGTATTTCGTAATGTTTTTGTTCGGGTATATAAATATCATCGCCGCGAAACTCCATTTCTATGCCTAATTTTTTAAAGGTTTCAGGAATAACTCCTAAATGTTCAATACCACAATTCTTAATTGTTATTTCTGATTGCGTCATAGCCGCCAAACCAATAAAGCTGCCTACCTCAATCATATCAGCCAGCAAAGTATGTTCAGTTCCACCCAATGATTCAACACCTTCTATAACGAGCAGGTTAGAACCAATGCCGCTTATATTTGCTCCCATTCGCATGAGCATACGGCAAAGCTGTTGTATATAAGGTTCGCAAGCAGCATTGAAAATAGTTGTTCTACCTTTAGCCAAACAAGCCGCCATAAGAATATTAGCTGTGCCGGTAACAGAGGCTTCATCCAATAACATGTAAGCGCCCTTGAGTTCATCAGCGTGAATACTGAAGGTGTGTTTTTCTTCGTCATAATCGAATTGCGCGCCCAGTTTTTCAAGTCCTATAAAGTGAGTATCTAAACGGCGCCTTCCTATTTTATCACCACCGGGCGCGGAAGAAATGCCTTTTTATAGCGTGCCAATAAAGGTCCGATAATCATTATTGAACCACGCAACCGCGCAGCTGCAATGCTGAATTGCACGGTGTGCAGAAAATCAATATTGATGTTCTTTGCCTGGAACTCGTAAGTATGCTCATTGATTTTTCCAACACTTACACCCATTTCTTCCAGCAGCTTAATAAGCACATTCACATCACGTATGTTGGGAATATTCCGGATAACCACGGGCTGGTCGGTGAGCAGCGTAGCGCAAATTACCTGCAGCGATTCATTCTTTGCACCCTGTGGAACAATTTCACCTTTTAATTTTATGCCGCCTTTTATTTCAAATGCATCCATTGGTATGTCTTAAAAAGATTGATTGTATGAAATTGAAGAAAAATAAAGATGCAATTTGTAGATGAGTTCTTATAAAGCGAAATTTTTAGTGGAAAAACTATTAACAGGTAAGATAGACGCTTAGACAATAGACTTTTAGATTGTTAGACAGGGGATTGGGAGCGTGCGATTAAACTTTCCGTACACCACATTAGCATATTGATACATGTTACACTAATGTGGTCTTCGGCGGTTGTTTTTGTTGTTGCGGAAGTTTTTATTATTGCGCCTGAAATTTTTATTGGCTGGACGTGATTGGTTATCGGCAAAACTTAAATTGTTATGTGCCGCTAAGGTTGTATCCTTATCAAGTACCAATTTACCTCCGGATATTTGCTCGAGGTCCAGCTTTATAGAATCGTCATTCAGGTTGTCTTTATTCATACCTTTTGAAACCAATTTCATATAATTGGCAATAGTTTCGGAAAGCCCGCGCCGCTTGTCTTCATCAGTCAGTTTAATGGCTTTTTCAATCACACGCTCCACATTTTTGCCATAATGCTTGTATTTGATATTATGCTTGGGATAGGGCAGGGGCTTTATGGTTTTATGTTTTTTATCTTCAGGCTTAGGCATTGGATAGGGGGCATCCACATCCAGCTTATAACCGGAAACGATAAATAAATGGTCCCATAGTTTATGGCGGTATTCTTCAAAGTTCTTAAACTGCGGGTTGGTTTGCGACATCAGCTCAACAATGGCATAAGCCAGCTGGTTGCGCTTTTCACGGTCTTTAATGGCTAAACAGTTTTTTACAAGGCTTTGAATATTGCGGCCATATTCGCGAATAATGATTTTTTCCTTTGTGGTATTGTAATTCATTAGAGTTAGAAATAAAGTTGAATAAAATAATTTGTGCTATGAACGTAAGTAAAACAGGTTAGTACTACTGAGAAAGAATCTTAATAAACTCCTTACTGATACAAAGGTATAATAAAAAAATTAAACAAAAGAGAAAATGCAGAAGTATGAAAGTGATAATTAGTATCAGTCATTACGGTTTATTTGGAGACATATATTCGTATCCAATTAAATTCTGCAATTATTTAAGTAAAATAAAATTTGAATTAGTATTATTGCATAATAACACAGATTAAAATTACACTACATTGCTTATAAAACCAGCTTATACCGGTAAAAAGGTATTTGGGAATATCGCATACTACACAGGTATTTTTATAGCTCTTTTCTTCCCGTGTTGTGTTATAGTTGCTTCATTATTAATGCTGGCAGGATTCACTTTTTCGATACTTGTTCCCTTAATTGCTTTCTCTTTAAGTATCGCCTTTTTGTTTGTAGATATAACTAAAGAAAATCGTTTGATGATTTTAAGCGGTGTAGTGACACTTTTTATTTTATTAGCGGCAATATGTCTTTTTCTGGGAGGGCTATATTTTGATACTTCATTTGATGGTCAATGGTATCATGAAGAAGGGATGATACAACTAATGAAGGGATGGAATCCATATTCAAAAGGTTATCCATTAGGACCCTATGATGCTAAATTTTTTATTGCCCGATATCCACAGGGCGATTTGTTTGCACTAAACAGTATTTTTATTTTTTTTAAAAACAATATTGAGGTAGCAAAAGGGCTTAATTTTTTAATGGGCATTTGCGCATTTCTTTTGCTGGTAAAGGCATTTAGGCTTCTTTTGCCGGAAGGTAGCAAAGCCCAACAATGGTTACTCGTTTTACTCTCTTTTGTAATCGTTATAAACCCTGTTGCTGTTGCTCAATTATTTACATTTTACCATGACGGCCGTTTATACTATGAAACAATTATTCTTGCCTCTTTAATCATTATTCATAATTTCCGTTCGAGCATATTATTAAAAACAGCAATAATTTTAAATATTATATTTCTTATAAATATAAAATTTACCGGTTTAGAATATACAGGACTACTATGTGGCACATATATTCTTTTTGAATTAATTCGAAAGCAATGGAAGATTGCCATAAAATTTGCAACATTATCATTGGTTGCAGCTATTTTAAGTTTAACAATTATCGGATACGGGAGTTATATAAAAAATTTCATCAACTCGGGCATCCATTATATCCTATAATGGGACCCGGAAATATTGCAAACGGAATTGAACAACAACTGGAGCCTAATAATTTTGAATCACTTAGTAATTTCAAGAAATTTTATTATTCAAATACCGCATTACCAGTTTGGAGCCGTTCTCCCTTAAATAGTCAACAGCGTACTTTATTTAAACTAAGCGATGTTTCATATTATGAATCATATTATCGCCCGGATACAGAAATGAATGGTTTCGGAGTTTTTTTTGCAGAATTTGTTTTGGTATCATTTATCGTATTAGTGCTGGAATTTTGCGTTAGGAAAAAAATATTGTTTTTGTTTTTTTTATGGATTATATACCTTTTAGTATTATTTTCTATTTTCATTAATCCTTTATCATTTATTGCACGTTATGCTCCGGAAGGATGGTTGTTACCAATTTTACCCATTTTAGGTTTAATAGTTTTGAATAAAAGTTATCTGAATGTTTTTGCTTGTATATTCTTAGCCTTATTGAGTTATAATTCTTATCTTATTTTTCGTGCAGAATTAAAGTCAGTAGAAAAGCAAAGTGATTTGGTTTCTACACAATTATTAACTTTAAGAAAACAAAACCAGTCTGTAATAGTTAGTGCAAAATGGTCTTCATTTACTGAGCGGCTTTCAGAATACGATATTAAATTTTCACAGGTTGATAAATTGTATACTGATTCCATCCCTCTTGAATCAAGTTATAACATGGCGTTTATAAAAAAATAAAATCGTAAAATTTAAGAGTAACTTTTTTATCAATTCCTTATTCAATCCTTATCCAATCAATTTCCGAGAATGAATCATAGGGAATAAATGGAATATTAGTTTGCGAATAATACGTGCCATCCTGGTAAAGAGGGCTGCCAATCCAAAGGTATAACTCTTGGTCGGGTATTTTTACCTCCTTATTGGTAAAATAGGCTTGTTCTTTCCCATCTACTGAATATTGAACGGAAGTGGGCGTCCAATAAATTTCATAGAGGTGATAATAATTAAAGAAAGTGTTATCAAATTTTGGGCTTGTAATATTTGCCTGGTAATTATTAAAGCGGTCAATAAGATATTTCCCAACCATTTTCTGCTCACAGGGCTTTATACTCACATTGGCATCACGCATATAATCCACAATAGAATAATTGATTAACGCCTTACTATCCCATGCCTGGCTAGTTTTCCTGCTTGACCATATTTCAAAATCAATCTCGAAAGGTTGATTGCCCGCTGCATTGGTAAGGTAATGATACGGATTTTTAGGGTCAGGGGACATGTTCAGGAAATCGCGTTGATAAAGCCACAGATTATGAATTATTCCATCGGGTCTGCCTGCTTTATTAAACATTTGAGCGAATTTTGCGCGCACCATCACATGCCCGTATTTAAAAGAAGGTTCAAACATAAATTCGCCCCATGTTTTTTGTTTTTTTTCAGGTGTTGAGCCAGGAATTTTTATAATGGCTTTGCCATTGGCGAAATAAAAATTTTCTTTTCTGTTCCCATACGGAACCTGTATTTTTTTAGCATGTGCAACAGCTCCTTTAAAAAAATCGTCATTGGTCCAATTATCAGATATCACATCACTATACCAGTTCCCGTTACAGGTATCACATAATTTTTTTTGAGAATGATCTTTAGCTATATATATATCGGCTGTGTTGAGGTCATTATGGCCGTCAAAGTCATCATCAAGAAAAACGAATTTGAAATGATGCGGTCCAACATAAGCCATGTTATCATAATATTGCTTGCCTTTATTATGTAACTCATCTTTTTTCACCTCGGCAAACGGGTTTATTTTATTAAGATTTAAATCAGCAGACATTAATGGGTCATCTTCATGCTCAGAGACAATTGTCATAAATTCATAATTACCCGGTCTTGCCGATATCACCCATTTGGGGGCATTCTTTAAATTATTTTTAGGATCATAACCTATCTTATAAGGAATTCTTAATGATAGTGCTTCACCTCCTTTTAAAGTAGCTTTAAGTACAGCGGAACAACCATAAAAATTATCGAGATATGATCCATCATTCTTTATGGAATCATTAGTGGGAAACCAATAACTTGTATTCTGATAAAACAGGCGCAAATAAATCGTTTTTGAATAGGTTAGGGTATTTTGCAACTTTACGGTAGCCCATGCAGAATCTTTTGTAAGATCGGGATGGGGAAAACATACCGGAGGTATTTTTGGGTTTTTGCCGGTGAACGTGTAGTGAAAAGCGGAAGGATATGTAAATTCGAACAGAAAATTTTTTGCCTCGCTGTAACCGAATGGCTGCAACCGCATATCTATGCCTGAAGCGGTAGTGAAAAATGAATCCGGTTTATCAGCAGTTTTTTTAAATGATTCCCGGAGAATTTTATTTTTATAAAAATCGCCTGGTAGCAGTTGCATGAGATATTTTTTATCATATAAGGTGGCGGGGTATTTTATTTTATCAAAAGTTGTTGAGTCAATTCTAAAAGCTGAACTGTCAGGATTTATTTTTTCTTTAAGAACGGTATAATATTTTTTGAAATGAATAAAAGATGTATTCTGTATAATAAAATAAATAATTAATAGAAATGAAATTGCTAATAGTGCAATTAATCCATATATGGATGATTTAGTTCTGAACATTTTATTTATTTGGTTTTAATGCTGTTTCCTTATCTTCATTACTAAGTTATCTGCCTGATAAAAATTTAAGAATTGCATCGTGTAACTCGTTGAGAGTTGTCTTTTCCTGCGCTACCCACACCTTTTTTCTATCATCTTTCAAAAGAAAAATAAAATTTTCACCTTGCGCGTTTTCGGATAATACGGTATCAATTACTGCAAGAGGATAGCTATAAACCTTTTGTAAATAACCAAGGTGGCGATACACACGAAAAATTTTACCTTCATTTTTATTGATAATAAATTTCCCTGCCGCCGATAAATGCCACACCCCACAAACAAGGACTATTGTAAATAGAGCAAGAAAAATTTCGCCGATATGCCAATTAAGAAAACCCCGCAACACTGATGAGATGACAAACCCTGTTATACCCACAATAAAAAGCGGGTTTGCAATCTTTCGGGGTACACTTTTAAGAATCAATTTATCTTCAGTAACCGATTCCACTTCACATACACTTACCCGGTTTATGCGTTCAATTATTTTTTTCATACAAAATTATATACACTATTATCACAAATGTAATAAACTCATCTCCATGCTACGGGAATTTTAAAGACGCTGGTATCATTTTTTAGAAAATCAGGCATATCATTGGGAAATGTTGCGATAGGGATATTTTGTTTTTTTAACGTTTCATACTCTTCTTTTGAAAGGTAGTCATATGTTGTAAAACCACTATAGAACATACAACTGACCTGATCAAGCGGTTTAGCCATTACAATGACATAGTTTTTTTTGGGTAACAGGGCAGGTAGCTGCTTATAAAGCTGGGCATTAAAATAATAAACAGAATGCTCTTGGTTTCCACACCATGACATGCCGTTATAATCCTGGCGCTTCATTGTATTTACAGGTGCAAGATTCCAATAGGCAGGACCGATTATTAATACAATTGATGCAGCTATAGTTAAATGTTTATTTTTTATTTTGGAAATAACAGCATTTATAAACCAATCAACGGTAGTAGCGGCTATAATTAATAGCAATGGAATAATGGGCAGAATAAAACCAAACATTTTTGTTTGTGCAATAGTAAAGAATATTAAGATTGCCAAAATATAAGTTAAAATTGCAAGCTTATATGTAGAGTTATTTCTTTTACTTAAAAATAAAATAACACCCGGAAAAAGAAAAATCATCTGAATTGTTCCCATAAATGCCGGTAAGAAAGTAAAATAATAAGTCCAGTCTCCTGAATGGCCTTCCAATGCAGTGGAAAAGTGACTAATATTGTAATGATATTCATAGGCAGCTTCTTTGTGCCAGCGGAGGAAAGTATATATCTGCCAGGGCAGAAAAATCAAGAAGCTAATTAGAATGCTAATACCTATATTTTTAAATTCCCTAAGCTTATTTTTTGAAAAAATTGCAGAGGATAATCCCCAACCTAAATAAACCAGCATACCGGTTGTCCATTTATTAAGTACGGCAATACCAGCGAATAAGCCAATGAGAAAAATCCAATAAGTTTTCTTCTGATTTACATATTCAACCCATGCCCATATAGAAAATAATACGTAGCTGGCAAATGCCACATCATTATGATCAGAGCCAAAATACCCGCAAACAAATTCAAGTGTATAATTATTTAACGTTAAAAATACAGCGGCAATAAAACCCGTTTGTTCATTATATATTAGTTTCCCAATCCTGTACACTGCCCAAATGGCTAAAGCACTTAATAGGGCACTTGGCAATCTAAGTGCCACTTCGTTAACACCAAAAATTTTCATGCTCAATGCCATTTGCCATAAGAAAAATGGCTGTTTATGCAGCCATATATGACTTGTAGACCAATCTGTATAACCATAAGGCAAAACCGGATTTTTGTATAGTGTGGGAACCAGCCAATCCGACATAAGATTTTTTGCCACTAATGCGTGGTATCTTTCATCCCAATCATGAAGGTAGGGGTCAAGCCCTATGATATAAAGGCGTATTGAAAAACCACCTGCAAGAAGAAAGGGAATCGAAAGCTTTTTCTTGTTATAATAGAAACAAAATACAGATACAGCAACCAGGAATACACCGAAATAAAGATAGAACCATGAAAAAATAGGAACTACTGTATCAGAAATTGGAGACATATGTTAAATACTTATTACAGCAAGAAAAATTTTGTAATTCTGTTCATTTGGAATTAAATGGGGTTATTAAGTAGGGTAAAAATACAAATCATTCTAATTTTGCCTTATGATAAGTGAACGGCAATTGTTTTTGCAATATGTGGCGCAAACCAGCGATGCTCCTTTGGGTTTAGAAATTGAACGCGCTGAAGGGGTTTATCTTTTTGATAAGAACGGGAAAAAGTACCTCGACCTTATCAGTGGCATCAGTGTAAGCGCCCTTGGTCATTGTCACCCGAAAGTGATTGCGGCGGTGAAAGAACAGCTTGACCATTACATGCACCTGATGGTGTATGGCGAATATGTGCTGTCGCCACAGGTAAAACTGGCAATGCGACTTTGCGAATTATTACCCGAAAGTTTAAACAATGTATATTTCGTTAATTCTGGCGCAGAAGCGGTTGAGGGAGCTATGAAATTAGCTAAACGGTTTACCAACCGTACAGAAATTATTTCTTTTAAAAATGCTTATCATGGAAGTACACAAGGCGCCCTTAGCATTATAGGGAGAGAAGAAATGAAAAGGCCATTTCGACCGCTATTGCCTGATACAAAAGCACTACGGTTTAACCGTGTGGAAGACTTGAATGAGATTACTATGCACACGGCTGGAGTGATTTGCGAAGTGGTGCAAGGTGAAGCAGGGGTTATTCCAGCAGAAGAAGTTTTTTTAGCTGCTTTGCGAAAAAGATGCGATGAAACCGAAACCCTGCTGATTTTTGATGAAGTGCAAACAGGCTATGGCAGAACAGGCAAATTATTTGCTTTTGAACATTACCGGGTTATTCCCGATATATTATTACTGGCAAAAAGTTTCGGCGGCGGATTACCGCTTGGGGCATTTATTTCATCAGAAAAAATTATGTCAGTATTTAAAACTAACCCTGCTCTTGGGTATATTACAACTTTCGGAGGTAATCCGGTGTGCTGTGCGGCAGGGCTTGCAACGTTGAATGCAATATTAGAAGAAAATTTAACAAGCCGGGTGGTAGCAAAGGAACGTATATTCAGAAAACTGCTTGTTCATTCTAAAATCAAGAATTTCAGAAGTAAAGGGTTATTGATGGCCTTGGAATTGGAAAGTTGGGAAGCGAACAAAAAAGTTATTGATTATTGTATTGAAAATGGCGTTGTAACCGACTGGTTTTTGTTCGCCCCGCATTGTATGAGAATAGCTCCGCCATTAATTATTACAGAAAACGATATGCGCTTTTCCTGTGATGTAATTCTTAAAGGTTTGGATAAATGAATTAAATTTGCGTAGTCAATTTAGCATTGAAAAACCTATATCCATATTTTACAATTATATGTTTTGCCATTAGTACATGCATTTTATCTTCATGCACTAAAAGTGAAATATCCTATCAATGGGAGCAGCTTAGTTCGGGCACTTCACAGGATTTGAATGGTGTTTGGTTTTCTAATTCAGATACCGGTTATGTTGTGGGTGGGACGCGTTATTTTTCTTCCGTAATCGTTAATTCATCTAATTCGGGTTCAAACTGGACCTTGCAGAATTCGCCATCGCCAAAAGCGCTTTACGGCATCTATTTCCGTAACACAAAATATGGGTTTGCCTGCGGGTATGACGGGAAAATTTTGCGAACCTATGATGGCGGTAACACGTGGTCATTATACCAGTTATCTATTTGGATGCCATTGCGCAAATTTTATTTTCTCAGCGATTCCATAGGGTTTGTTGTGGGAGGCAATGGATATGACTTTGGACTAATTGAGAAGACTATAGATGGCGGCAACTCGTGGCAACTGGTAGATACCTTTCAGAACGAATTTCGCGGAATTACTTTTACGGATAATCAAACCGGATACGTAAGCGGTTATGGCACTATTCAAAAAACCACCAATGGAGGGCAGACATGGTTTCCACTTAACGTAAAGGGTGATTTTTTTATGGATATAGATTTTCCTAATTCCAATGTAGGTTATGTATGCGGCTATGCCGGGTCAATTCTAAAAACTACAGACGCAGGAAATAGCTGGCAAACACTTCGTAATGGCAACGACCTTTTAATTAAGTCATATAATTTTTATAAAATAAAATTTTTTGATCTCTACACCGGTTATGTTATTGGCGATAATGGTATAATGATGCGAACTACGGATGGCGGAGCCAATTGGAGCATAGTGCAAAATGCACCTTCAACTAATTTGAGAGATATTTTCCTGACCGGGTCGGTTTCCGGTTATGTGGTAGGAACAGGCGGAGCCATCTACCAGTTTACAATGTGAATTTTTTATTCAGACTTTTGAAGGAATAGGCTTTCCGGAAACAGGTTTCACGGTTTTCTTTTTGCCTGTTACAATACCGCCTATTTCTTTACCAATATTAATAAAGGTGAGATGGTTAAGCGGGAACTCAAGTAATACATGCGAGAAGCTTAGGAAAAACAGCCAACTCAATCCTAATGCATAATTGTAAGCATACAGAGCAAGTGATGCAACCCATAATGCTATAACACCAATAAAGCGCGCTTTTGGAATATTGTGCCATTGGATAACTGATGTTTTGGAAAACCAATTGAGATAATGATACATATACGCAAAAGCAATGAACGACATTATAGATAGAGCAAGCGGGTTATGATATATAAAATTATTAATAGTGGCTATATATTGAGTAAATGGCGGAGCAGCGGGATGTTTGCCGAAATCGTGAAGGTTGAACGCGGTAAAAATGTATTGATTAAGGCTTATAAACCCGTCTGTCCAATTGCCGTCGTCTTTTAAATAACCATAACTTGACTTAACATAACCGGATATATTATAATTGGTATGAGCAGGGTGATAATAAAGTAGCGCTAAAGATACAATGGCAAACACTACCAGTGAAACGATGCCTGAAAAACTTCTTCCCCTTAACGCACCAACCAAAATAAACAAACCGGTAAAAAGAAATACATGAATCAATGTGGGCAAAAACACTCCGAATATGCCTTCAAAAACCTGTGTTTTCCAGAAAAAATTACTTACAAGAAAAGCAATGAAAATACCAATAATGCGCGACGATATTTTTTTGAAAACAACGAAAAATAATGCAGCAACAAAAGCAATATATGTAATAACTGAAGCTGTTTCGCGGGGTACATCGTGTATCCAATTGAAATTTAACGCAGTTACAAGTACACCCATAGCAATTAAAAACAGGTAATCATATTTCCGTGTAGTGAAATACTTTCTGTCATGCAGCCATGAAATTTCAGTGAGATAATGAAGTGGTCCGAGAACTGCATACACAAATAAAAATGTTTCGAAAGGCCACATCAATGCCGTCGCTGCTGAAATTATCATCAGCGCAATATTCAAATAATTTACCTGGTCAATAGTAAGTTTGAGCTTGAACATATTCAGGCATTGAAAAACCGCGTAGCAAAATTACGATATTTTATAAAATCACTCTTTATATTTCTCAGAAATCTATACCTATCGAGGTTTCGACAAACTCGGCATTAATGTCATAGGCACTAAGGTAAGCACCTGCAAACAGGCGGTCCGATGTTTTTTTAGCATAATTTAAAAAATAATAATGCAATCCTAATTGCTCATTGTCATTAGCCGGTTTTAAAACAGGATAATAAAAATAGTAGCCTAAGTGTACTAGCAAACCAAATCTGCCGAATAAAAATTCATCGCTGGCAAAAACACTTGCCCTGCTTGCCCGGGCATAGGTGGCAGGCAAAATTTCTTCCAATTTCATATAGTTATAAACATCGGTGCTATATCCGGCTTCTATTCCAAAAGAAACTCTATTGATATGACTGATATATCGTCCGGCTGAGAATGCAGCTAAATAAACTCTTTCGTTAGGTCCACCAGGCGGATTATGCTGCTCCCAGCCAATGCCAAGCTCGAATTCCATTTGCAACCTTCTATTTACAGGCCGCTGTTTACTTTTTTCAGCATGGATTTTTGGAACGGTTGAAAAGGTATAGCGTGCAGTAAAATCAATAGCAGGAATATTGATGCCAAGGTTTGGAAATGCCACGGCGCCATTGGAAAAATGGGTGAATGAACCGCCCATTCCAAATGCAAAATGAGTATCGGGCTTAAATTGTAGTAACGTTGAAAAACGGGTAATATCATTTAGGGTGGTGCCAATTACATTATTTGTGGGATTGGTTATGGGGTTATAGGGATTGGTCATATAACATATGCCGTCTGCAATACTAAATCTCCAATCAAACAGTTTACCATTAATTATATGAATCGTCATATAGGGGAATAAGGCGATACTGCTGCCCAATTGCACAGGATTGCCATAATAAGTATATAAAAAACCTGCTCCAAAAACAGGGTAATTATAATATTGTTGCCATAGTTGTTTGCCTGTGGTTTGTTTCTCAATATCAATTTCGCCAGAGTAGGTAAGGTGTGATATATCGGGCTTTATTTTAGGCGTATGCCGGAAAATGTGCCCATAGCGGAATAGAGCGGCTACCGACCAGCCGGGTAAAAAATGTGTCGCAGAATCCTGTTGGGCAAAAACGGACGAACTTAAAAATAATAGGGCGAAAAAAATTAAACGGCGTAGTTTCACAGGATGTTCATATAGGCGGAGACGACAAAAGTATGAACTACCCGCGATTTTTCTAAATTTGAGAATTAATTTAAGATAAAAATCCTTAGTCTTATACCAGTTAAATTTATTACGGGCAATGAAACAAACATTTATTTTTTTAATAGCCATTTGCTTTCATAATGCAGTTTTTTGCCAGGCTGTTGATTTTTCTATTCCTGAACGGTTGAACAGTAATAATACACGGCTTGATATAATTGGTAAATACTCTGAGGGAATACTTATTTTAGAGCATAGCCACAACAATGATTTTCTCGAAACATATTATGATGATATGACCCTGCATTGGCGAAGACCATTAATGATGAAAGATAAGGGATCTGCTATTCAGAAAGTGCTTATTGCAGGTGATAGTGTAACTGTAGTTTACCTGCAATTTGTTAAAAACATAACCGTGCTTAAAATTTCAAGATTGAATGACCTGATGATTGAAACCGGTAACAGCGTGATCCTGGATACCCTGGCTACCAATTCCGCATCCCCATTGCCAATAATTCGTTTCGCATCTTCTGAAGACCATAAACTATTCCTCATTTTTACAACTACCGATAATTTTTACGCAAACAGGCAGGTGCAATTTTATCTTTTCGATTACCGGCTCAAGTTGGTAATGAAAAAAAAGCAAACGGTTGCACAAGACTTGATAGAACCCACCCTCATTGACGCTACAGTGGATACTAAAAACAATATTGTGTGCCTGCTCGGGGAACGGACTGCACACGGAGAGCACAATGATTATGATTTTGAAAAACTAATGGTATCTGTCCTTAAAAACGGAAAAGGGTTAGCAGAAATTCCGATTAGCGAGCAAAAAGAATTTTATTCCCGCCCTGCTATGGGAATTGATGCAGCCAATAGCCGGGTTATTCTTAGCGGTTTCTATGCGGCTTCGCCGGGAGAAACAGGTGATGGCACGTTTTATTATAGCATAAGTATTGACTCACAGTCTATCTTTACCAGGCGGCTCGAAAAATTTTCGTCTGATTTTATTTCAACGGTTACAGGCGATATTCCGCCAAAAACCGGCGATGGCTTTGATAATTTTCAGGTTATGGACGTAGTAGTTAAAAAAGACGGGGGTGCAATTTTAATGGCTGAATCCCAGTTTCAATTGAATGAATCCGTTGCTAATCCAATGTATGGACCGTTTGGCATTGCCTCATCCGTTGTTATTACGTATTATCATTATGATGACATTGCTTTATTCAGTTTTGATTCAACCGGAAACATCCAATGGAAAAAAATCTTGCATAAACGCCAGGAAACAGAAGGCGACGGTGGCTATTATTCCTCGTATGCCATGGCTATAAGCAACCAGCTTGATTTTGTGTATAATGATAACTCAAGCGGACAAAGCAATGTGGCATTGTATTCTGTGAAGCCGGACGGAGAAATGGTGCGCTCCGACTTGTTCAACGGCGATCAGAAAGGGGTTCAGCTTATTCCTAAATTTGGAAGGCAGGTATCTGCCCATGAATTAGTTATCCCCAGCATTAAGAGAAATAATATACAATTTGTTAAATTTACATTTTAAACCACGGCTTTGGTTCAACTGTTCCGCAATTCCAATCCCGCTACCTTCATTATCCTTATCATTTATGGATTGATTTTAAAGATTCCTGCCTTGTGGCACCAGCCTCATCTTCTCATCCATTCTCCTTACCCGCTCACAGATATGGTAATTTTTTGGGTGAATAAACTTTATACTACCTCATCATGGCTGCAAAGCGGCATAGCGCTTTTAATGATTTTTTCACAGGCATTTTATCTTAATTACTTTCTAAACAACAGCCGATTTATTCCGCGTTCAACATTTTTGCCTGCATTTATTTATGTGCTTTTGTCGTCGTTGTTTAATCAATTATCCTTTTTCTCTCCACAACTTTTGTCACTGTGTTTTCTGTTACCTGTTGTACATAATGTTTTTTTATTTTATAAAAAGGAGAATGCCAGTGGTTTACTGTTCGATACGGCTTTCCTGGCTGGCATAACATCTTTATTTTATTTCCCGGCAATTATTTTCCTGGTTTTCCTGTTAATAAGTTTATTGGCTACACGCAGGTTTAATATAAAAGAATGGAGTTTATGTGTTTTGGGTTTTTTAATCCCATTTATTCTTGTAATTGCTTTTCTGTATTGGACGAATGATTTAAGCTATATAAATAGCGTGCTCGGTTTTTCAAAACATTATTTTCTATCGGTTTCATTTAAAAATATTAATGTTCAATTAATAGTTACACTGGCAGTCCTGTTTCTTATTTGCGGTTGGTCGTTATGGAGAATACGGCAAAATTTTTTCAAAATGCTTGTGCAATGGCGCATGAATGTGAATATTACGTCGTTGCTATTAGTATGCGCTTCCGTATGTATGTTATTTGGGCTAGAAGTATCACCTGACTCATTGTGGTTTATAATTGTTCCTCTTAGTATAATGGTGGCGTATAATTTTGCCGAGTTGAAGCAGGTACGTTGGGCTGAATATGCACATTTGTTGGTAATTTTACTGATTATTACTTTTAATTTTAAATTTATAATAGGAAAATAAACGATATGAAATTCGGTGTAATTGTTTTTCCGGGCTCTAATTGCGACAGGGATGTGATTTATATGCTGGAAACTGTTTTGCAACAGGAAACACATATACTATGGCATAAGAACAAAGACTTGAAGGGGTTTGATACCAACGATTGCATCATATTGCCAGGCGGATTTTCGTATGGCGATTATCTGCGCTCAGGAGCCATTGCCCGCTTTTCACCCATTATGAATGCAGTAACCGAATTTGCCAACGCCGGTGGTTACCTGTTCGGTGTTTGCAATGGGTTCCAGATTTTATGCGAAGCAGGGTTACTCCCCGGCGCATTGCTGAACAATATTTCGCAGAAATTTATCTGCAAAAATATCTTTTTGAAACCCGTTCAATTCGATTCGCCGCTCACTAATTCGCTCAGTAAAGATGAGGTGCTCAAAATTCCTATTGCACATGCCGATGGACGCTATTTTGTTGATGAGGCTACATTGAAATCTATGGAGCAAAACGGGCAAATTGTTTTTAAATATTGCGATGGCAATGGTGCTGTTACTGCTGATGCCAATCCAAACGGCTCGATTCTAAATATTGCAGGTGTTTGTAATCAGAAAAAAAATGTTTTTGGTATGATGCCTCATCCGGAGCGCGCCGATGATAAACAACTTGCCAATACTGACGGGCTTAAGATTTTACGCTCTATTCTGACATATACACGTAGCCGCCGGGCAGAAACAATTGCTGTATGAAGCCTGAAACCATATGATGAAGAAAACCTGCTTCTTATTATTTTTTTTGTGTGCTGGTTATTTGTTAACCGCGCAAATATTAAAGCCTGCCTCTTGGGCATATTCATCAAAAGATTTGGGTAATAAACGGTATGAACTCGATTTTACAGCTACAATTAATAAAGGGTGGCATATTTACTCTCAGTTTATTGATTCGGGCGGACCAATACCAACTTCATTTACTTTTAAAAAATCGGGCGATTATATATTAATAGGTAAAACTAAAGAGGATGGAAAACCTATAAAAGAAAATGACCCTGGTTTTGGAATGGTATTAAAGTATTATGAAAACGAAGCCCTCTTTTCTCAAATCATTGAATTAAAAAAACCAACTGCCGATGTAAAAGGTACTTTAGAATACATGGTATGTGATGCTTCGCGCTGTCTGCCCCCTTCCGATAAAAATTTTGAATTTAAATTACCTCTTCAGTCTACGGCAATAAAAAATGATTCTTTACAGGCAAAGCTTGATACTCTAATTTTAGTAGCAGGTCAAGCACAGGCAAAATATTCTGCTGCTAAAAATCAGGTTTCTGTAAAATCAACCTACCATTCTGGTGAGGAAAGTCAATCACTGTGGCTCACTTTTTTAAAAGGATTGGCAGCGGGACTAGCTATTTTGATTATGCCATGCACTTACCCTATGATTCCACTAACAGTAAGTTATTTTACTAAACATAGCAAGAGCAGGAGACAAGGCGTTACCCACGCATTTATTTATGCCTTTTTTATTTTAATCATATATGTGCTGCTTGGAGTTTTAGTAACTGTATTGTTTGGTCCGAATGCACTAAATGATTTTGCCAGCGATGCCTTTTTTAACCTGTTATTTTTCGCCGCCTTCGTTATTTTTTCTATTTCATTATTTGGCGCCTTCGAAATTATTTTACCCGCAGGATGGATAAATGCCTCCGAACGCATGTCGGACCGTGGAGGGTTAATTGGTATTTTTTTTATGGCATTTACCTTAACATTAGTTTCTTTTTCATGCACCTTCCCTATTGTTAGCGGGTTTTTATTGTTACTTTCAAAAGGAAATTATTTATCCCCTATAATTGGCATGTCGGCTTGCGGTTTAATGCTCGGTTTGCCCTTTGGTTTACTGGCGCTGTTTCCGAGGTGGATTCATTCTTTACCAAAGTCCGGAGGATGGCTTAATGTTGTGAAAGTAATGTTGGGCTTTATTGAGCTGGGTTTTGCATTTGTGTATTTATCTAAAGTTGATTTGGCTTATCATTGGGGTATTTTGCCCCGCGATTTGTTTTTAACTCTATGGATTGTATTGGCAGTTTTGCTTGGTTTTTATTTATTAGGAAAAATTAAACTGCCCCATGATACAAATATAGACCATGTATCTGTGCCCCGGTTGATTCTTGCCATTATCAGCTTTTCATTTGCTGTTTATATGTTGCCCGGGTTATGGGGAGCCCCTCTTAATAGTATAAGCGGTTTTATTCCACCATTAGAAACGCAGGCTTTTAATATTAATAATAATGTATCAGCAGATAATTCAATACCTGCAAATGCCACTAATGATTCTTCAGTACAGAAAAAAAAATACAGCAACCTTTTTAAAAGTGGTAATAGTATTAACGCCTACTTTGATTACGACGAAGGGATGGCTTATGCCCGCAAAGTGAATAAACCTGTGCTGCTCGATTTCACCGGGTGGTCTTGTATTAATTGCCGTAAAATGGAACATGCCGTGTGGGCAGACAAAGATGTTTTACAGCGCCTGAAAAATGATTTTGTAATTGTGGAACTTTATGTGGATGATAAAACCATACTTCCTAAAGAGGAACAATATTTCTCCAAATCAAGTGGAGATAGTATAAAAACCATAGGCAAAAAAAATATTGACCTTGAGGTAACACATTTTAACGACAATGCTCAACCGTATTATGTTCCTCTCGATAATAAAGGGCAGTTGCTTAATACTCCCAGTGGCTACAATTCCGACGTAGAAGGGTATATTCAATTTCTTGACCTTGCTCTGAAAAACTATAAGGAGGAATCCCAATAATAAAAATAGTATACAAACCTTATTGCCCCAGTATAAGTTTTAACAGCACTCCTATAATTACGGGCGCAGGTATTAATGTCAATTATATAATTGTACGGAATGCGGTATATCATCCAAATGCTCAACTATTTCTTTATATTCTTTTGCATTTGCACCTTTGATAGAAGTTTTATCAGTTAATTCAACAAAATATACCATACCGTCTTTTTCTGCAACCACATGTGCATTAGGCAACTGATCTTTAATAGTAAGCCACGATTGTTCACTTATTTTAGTGATGGAATACAGAAAAACCTCTTTACTGCCCGGGTTGGTGTAAGCAAAAGTAACTGATTGGGGTGTTTCATCAACCTTCGCTTTTGTTTGCCAGTCAAAAGACATGGTAACTTGTAAATGCAAATTCGGGCTTTGATAAACATAACTGCCGTTTTCAGGTGTGCTCGCCTTGGCGCTGCCCATAAGTAGACCGGTTACCAGGGCGATAAGCGCTACTAAGTTTTTTGTTTTCATAGATTGGTTTTTTAGTATTTGGCTCTTTATAATTATAAATTATAATAGCCAATTATATGAAATTGGCAAAGCAAGTTAATAATAGTATTTAAGGAAACAAAATTTTTCTCCCTTTAAGATTTCCACATTATTTAGGTTTTTCATTTATGCGTGCAACCATTATATATAAACTATTCGTCTATTGGTCAAGTTGTATTATGCTCAATATCGTTCATTGAAAAGACTGTTGATATTTTTATTTTAAAAATATTTTATTTTTTAAAAATTTAAATTAGTTTTAACGTAACTTAAAACACACCACTATGAAAAAACTGCTACGCTTACTTAGCGCGCTGTGTATGTTCCTTGTTATAGTGAACACCTGTTATGCGCAAATCAGGGTAATCTCCGGTAATGTTAAAGATTCTACAACTAAAAAAGGCATGGTCGGGGTA
This sequence comes from Chitinophagales bacterium, assembly GCA_963770495.1. Lineage (GTDB taxonomy): Bacteria > Bacteroidota > Bacteroidia > Chitinophagales > CAVYQA01 > CAVYQA01. The sequence goes on from CAVYQA010000007.1 coordinate 353,760, forward strand.
GCGGTGCTGGTTAAGGGAACCAACACCGGCACCTACACAGACCAGGACGGCAATTACATTATTGCTATGCCGGCAAATACAACAACCCTTGAATTCAGTTTTATAGGCTTTAAAACCTATACATTACTTATAGGTACTTCTAATACAATAGATGTAACTATGGAACCTGATCTTATTGGCGTTAACCAGGTTGTGATAACCGCTTTAGGCATAAGTCAGGAAAAGGAATCACTGGGGTATGCCACTCAAACCGTGTCATCGGACCAACTAAATAATACAGGCACAGGAAACACGCTTGATGAGCTTGCCGGTAAAGTTTCAGGGTTAAATGTTATTCAGAGCGCTGGCGATCCTGATGCAGGTGTTTATATGCAATTACGTGGTGAAGTATCACTTACAGAAAATAACCAGCCATTGATTATAGTTGACGGTATTCCGCTTGACAACTCATTAAATGACTATGACCCTGTTAACACGTTCTTCCAGGCTTCGGGTAACGGGCAACCGGGAGGAACGGGTGATGCCTTAGCTGGTGTGGCACCTGATAATAGGGGAGTGGATATTAACCCGAGTGATATTGCATCAATTACAGTGTTAAAGGGACCGGCAGCGTCAGCTTTATATGGGATAAGGGCTGCAACGGGCGCCATAATTATAACCACTAAAAAAGGTGGCGGAGGTAAAAAAGGTATATCCATTGAATATAATTCATCCGAATCCATGCAAATGGTAAATAAGTTACCCGGTGAACAGAACCAATGGGGACAAGGTCTTGACGGAACATGGGTTGGTGCCGATGGTAGATTAGGAGACGGTACACTGGCAGGTGGTATAGCAGGCGACAGAAAATTTTCATGGGGACCTGCACTTGATACAATGGCATGGACAGGACAACCTTATTTAGATACTTCTAACGGTGGATTAATTGATTCACACGGAAGGCTGGTTTCAAAAAATAGCCCATTGGCTAAAGGTGGAGCTGTTGTTCCATATAATAATGAGAACGAATTTTTTCAAACCGGTTTTACGGAAGATAATAATCTTGCCCTTTCAGGCGGCAATGATAAGAGCGGGTATCGTCTATCTATTGGCAATTTGAATCAAACCGGTGTAATACCAACCAGCCGCTATGATAAATCAAATTTCTCTTTAAATGGACAAACCAATCTTTCAAGCAGGCTTAGTACATCTGCTGGAATAACCTACATTACTTCAAATAGCAGTAAGGTTCAGCAAGGTTCTGACATTTCAGGCATTATGTTAGGTTTATTACGTACACCTCCCACATTTGATAATGCTAATGGACTATCTGATCCTGCAAATAACACGCAGGCCTATATATTCCCTGATAGTAGTGAAAGAGATTATAGGGGCGGACCGGGATATGATAATCCGTTCTGGTCGGTAAACCGTAATCAATATCATCAGAATTTAAACCGCATTTACGGTTTTGGACAAGTAGATTATAAACCCGTAACATGGTTAGATATTACCTATCGCCTTGGAGGCGACCTGTATGAGCAAGATACTAAAAACTCTTTTGATATTTTGTCAAATGCATTCTATGGTAGCGGCGCAATTTACTTAATTGATTATTTTAATAAGCAAATTAATTCAGATCTTATTGCTACATTAACAAAGCAATTCAATAAAAATTTATCAGGTACATTAATACTTGGGCAAAATTATTTTGACCAAACAACTACCAACAGATTCCAGGAAGGAACAGGTTTGCTGATTCCGGGATTTTATGATTTATCCAATGCAACATCTTTCCTTTCCAGTGAATCTGAAACTGACCTAAGACGAAGTGCATGGTATGGTGAAGGACAGTTAGCATATAAAAATCAATTATTCTTAACTGTTACTGGTCGTGATGAAACATCTTCAACTCTTTCTGCAAACAACAATGTATTCTTTTATCCGTCTGCCGATATAGGATGGGTATTTACTGAACCCCTTGGTTTGTCAACAAATAAAATATTCCCATATGGTAAACTCCGCCTTTCAGTTGCTGAAGTTGGAAATGATGCACCATTAGAGGCATTAACTACTCCCTATACAGCATCTGGGCCGGTTTTTGATGGATTTACAAATGGCGATAATTTTCCTTTCAACGGTTTAGGCGGGTTCCAGATAAGTTCTGAGGTTACCACTTTGGGCAATCCTGATTTAAAACCTGAAAATACTACCTCATACGAAGCAGGATTAGATTTAGCATTCTTACAAAATAGAATCAGCCTTAGCGGTACTTATTACTATGAACATACAGTGAATGAAATATTTACTGTTCCGATTTCATACGCTTCTGGTTTTGGTGCTGAAGAGGAGAATGCAGGTACTCTCACCAACCAGGGGGTTGAAATAACAATTAATGCAACTCCAATAAAACAGAAAAATAACGGTTTTCGCTGGGATATAACACTTAACTGGAGCCATAATAGTAACACAGTTAATTCTCTTGCTCCGGGAATTACCCAACTATTATTAGGTGGATTCACAAACGGAGGTATTTATGCAATTCCCGGTCAGCCATTTGGAGTTATTGAAGGAAGCATTTACCAGCGCTCTGACCCTAGTAATATGAATAGTGCATTGTTGATTGATGACAGGCAAACTATTAATGGACAACCCAACCCAGGTTACGGAATGCCTATGGCATCAACTACCGGTACAGGTGAGGGAATCTTGGGTAATATACAACCCAACTGGATAGGCTCCTTGACTAATACTTTATCCTACAAAGGATTTTCACTTGGATTTCAAATTGACGTTCGCGACGGAGGTGATATATGGGATGGTACACGAGGCGCCATGGATTATTTTGGAACCGGGGCTGCCACTGCAAATCGCGGGCAAACAACAGTATTTAGCGGTGTAGAAGGTTATGTAGCTCAATCGGGTCCAAATACAGGTCAGGTAGTGCATTTAGTTGATGGAGTTGAGACACTCGGTGCTGGTCCTACAAACACAATACAAGCCACTTATGATCAATATTACTGGCAAAATATAGGAAGTAGCTTTATAGGTCCTACAGAACCTGATGTATTTTCAAGTTCTTTTATTCGCTTACGCACAATTAGTTTAGGGTATACGTTCCCAAGTTCTATTGTAAAAAAAATGCATTTAAACGGACTTACACTTACAGTATTTGCTAACAATGCTTTACTATCAACTAAATACCCTGGTGTTGACCCTGAGACCAGTTTAACCGGTGCAGCAAGCGCACAGGGCATTGATTATTTCAATAATCCTGATACTAAGAGTTTTGGTATTCGCTTAAATGTTACTTTATAATTCAAGAAACCTTAAAAACTAAAAATCATGAAAAAGAATATAAAATATATACTTATGATTGTAACTGCAGGTTTCCTGGTAACAGTTACTTCATGTAAAAAAACTTTTTATACAAATGCCAATACTGATGTTAATGCACCTGCTAACGTTCCTCCGGGCACTTTACTCTCAACTGTTGAAGTAAATATGGCTTATTGCGAAGGCGGAACCCTGTCATGGTTTGAATCTATGTTCACACAGCAAACCATTGGCGTTTCACGTCAGTCAGCTGCCTATTATGATTATATTTTTACAACGCAGGATTTTGACAATGGTTGGGGTGGTTTATATACAAGTGTAATGGAAAATGATTATAACTTAATGCAATTGGCAGATAAAAATAGTTATAATGAATATAGTGGCATTTCACGTATTATGATGGCTTATACCCTTCAATTAACTGTTGATGCCTGGGGTAGCATTCCATATTCACATGCCCTACAGGGGACCAATAATCTTCAACCCGCTTATGATAAGGATATTACATTATATCAGAGTGAAATTCCGGCTCTTATTTCCGACGGGATAACTTATTTAAACAATCCTAAACCGGGCACTATTACTCCAGGTAGCGATGATTTGCTTTATGATGGCAACGCAGGTGAATGGATTAAATTTGCAAATGCCATTAGTGCACGATTGGCATTGCATCAATGTAATTTATCAGCCTCAAATGCCGCGACAGTGTTAAATGACCTTAATACATCATTTACCAGCAATGCTGATAATGCTGTTGTGCCTTTTGGAACATCTCAAAATAATTCTAACCCATGGTATCAATTTAACCAGCAAAGAGGCGACATAGGGTTTACCAATAGTACTTTGGCTGATACCCTAATTGCCACCAGCGATCCAAGGCTGAATATTTATATTGACACAGCAACATCCAGCGGCATACCAACCGATGTTAACGAGGTGGGAGCAGGTCCTTATTATATGAATGTTAATTCACCCGTTGAGTTTATAACAAATGATGAGGTGTGGTTTATGAAGGCAGAAGCTACCATTGTTTCAGGTGGTTCACTTACAACTGCTGCAATGGATTTAGATTCTGCAATTTCAAATAACATGAAAAAACTGGGTGTTCCGAGTGGCTCCATAAGTGCATATTTATCAACTCATATCATGCCAACAACCAGTGCAAATGCAGCCTTAGCCTATGTTGCTAAGGAAGAATGGAAAGCCTTGTATACAAATCCTGAAGAATGGACAATTTACCGTGTTTTTGGAGGTCCTTCACTTACACCGCCACTCGGGGCCACTTTAACACAGGTTCCTCTTCGTTTTAACTATCCGTTCAGCGAGTATTCTTACAATGATGCAAATCTTAGAGCAGCTACTAACGATCAGCAGGTCACATTGCTTTCACCTAAAATATTTTGGGAGCAATAATTCTGTAGAATTTTTAAAGCCCTCCGCAAATCGGAGGGCTTTTTAATTTTTGGCTACTTTTACTTTATGAATCTTGCCATTGATATTGGAAACTCAGGAATTAAAATCGGTTTGTTTAATAATAGCGGGCTGATTCATTTCTCTCATGTAAAATCTGCTAAAAGATTTCCATGGAAGAAATTTGCAATTCAAAAACAAGTAGCCAATGTCATTATTTGTAGCGTTGGAAAAGACAATGGTAAGTTAATTGAAAAAAAATTGAAGGGCATTGCTAATGTTATTTATCTCAATGAAACTACTAAAATCCCAATCAAAAATAAATACAAAACCCCTAAAACGCTTGGTAAAGACCGCCTGGCTGTGGCAATTGCAGGAGCTGACATATTTCCGAAAAGTAATGTGCTTATAATTCAGGCGGGAACATCTTTAACATTCGATTTTATCAATGCAAGGAACGAATATCTTGGAGGGGCTATATCCCCCGGCTTAACTATGCGCCTGAATGCTTTACACACTTTTACCGGCAAATTGCCGTTAGTGAAGCCTGACAGTATTTTGTATCGCTTAGGAACTACCACCGGTGAGAGCATTTTATCGGGCGTGGTGAATGGAATGAGGGATGAAATAAATGGAGCTATTGAAGATTATAGAAGAAATTATAAAAATTTAAAAGTAATACTTACAGGCGGCGATGTATATTTTTTTGAATCTCAGCTTAAAAATGAGATATTTGCGCAGCCAAACCTTGTCCTTTACGGACTGAATAAAATTATAGAGCATAATGTTTAAAGAAAAAGCCGGTTTATGTGTTGTTTTTATTCTTCTGCTTATAACTAATTTAAAGGCTCAGGAAAACTCGCCCTACACACGATTCGGAGTTGGAAACCTTTCTACACCCTACCCTGTAGATTTAGCCGGTTATGGCGGATTAACCGCGGCTTCAGAGGGTCCCACTATGCTTAATTATGCTAACCCCGCTTCTTATGGGTCACTGCAATTAACCACATTATCCACAGGATTCTATTTTACTGATATACTACTTTCATCAAACCCTTCAACGGGCACAGGCTCAGAAAGTTTTCAAAACGGCTCTTTAACTAACGTATGTCTTGGCTTTCCGGTAATAAAAAACCATTGGGGCGCTAGTTTTGGTCTTGTTCCTTATAGCAGGGCTGAATATTCAGTAGCCATCCTTAATAGCGAAAGTTTGGGTTATAGCTCTTCTTACAATTCCTTTGATGATAGCGGCGCCTTGTATAAATTTTATGTTGGAAACGGTTTCCAATTTAAACTCGATACCTTTGATAGAATCAATATCGGTGTAAACGCCTCTTACCTTTTCGGTACTTTTTCACAGACCGATGATTTGGCATTTGTCGACACTTCTAATACTTATAATACTCAACACATGGAAATAAAAACCCTTGGGGGATTTATGTTCCAGGGAGGAATTCAATATATAAGACAGCTTAAAAACGGGGCACACTTCACGGTTGGTTTACAGGGTAACCTGCAAACGGTTATTCCGGGACGTATTACTGATATTTGGAGCAGGTGGGTTTTCCAGGATGTAGGCAACGGTGGCTTTAAAGATACAATACAGAATATAAATGATCAGCGGGGCAATATGGTTTTGCCTGCTGCAATAGGTGGAGGTGTTGTTTATTCTAACCCTAAACGTTTCTTAATTGGGATTAATTGGGATTACACTAACTGGAGTAAATTTTCATCTTTCGGAGAAGTAACAGATACACCTGCACAATTAATTGACAGTTGGAGGATTGCCGTTGGCGGTCAATGGATACCCAAGATTGATAATGGTGTGCGTAATAATTTTTTTAAAACACTTCACTATAGCGCCGGCTTTTATTTTGAACAAACTTATCTCGATTTTTATAATACACCTATTCACCAGGTGGCGTTTACTCTTGGTGCCACAGTGCCCCTCTCACACGCGGTTGGCGGGGAAGATCCATATGAGAGATTATCCACCCTTAATTTTGCCCTTGAAGTAGGTGAAAGAGGTACTGAAGGCACAATAAAGAATCCCCTCCTTTTGGAAGATTATATAACTTTATCCGTAGGGCTCACATTGAACAGCCTCTGGTTTGTTAAGAGAAAGTTTGAATGATTGTAACCAATCAAGCCTGTTTTTGTAAATTTACTTCCTCTAACCTTTCCATCTGCTTTGAACACAAACAGAAATCCATACATTGTATTATCCCTATTGTTGCTGTTTTACAGTTGCGAAAATGATATCGCTACTGTAAATAAAATAACTTCGCCTAACGCGGCTTCCGTTGAAACAGGCACAGGAATACAAATACTTTACAGCGATTTTGGTAAAGCAAAAGCAAAGCTTATTACTCCGCAACTTCAGCAATACCATACCCCTAACCCCTATTTTGAAATGACTAAAGGTTTATTTGTTTATTTTTATAATGACAGTCTTCGTGTAACCAGCACCCTTAAAGCCGATTATGGTATTGCCTATCCGAAAACCAATGTATTTATTGCACGTGAAAACGTGGTGGTGATAAATGAAAAGGGCGACCAGTTAACATCTGAAGAATTGCAATGGGATGAAAACACAAAAAAACTGACATCAGATAAATTTGTAAAAATTACTACTGCCGATGAAGTTATTTTTGGCGACGGGCTTGAAGCCAACCAGGATTTTACGCAGTATAAAATAAAAAAAATAAAGGGCACCGTAAAAGTAAATAATGAAGGATTGCCTGATGATTAATAAATTTTACTTTGACACCGCAATATATAATAACCAGCCTTCTTTTTATCGCCTTCTTTTCGGGGATGGAGATTGCTTTTCTTTCAGCAAGTAAACTCAGAATTGAACTGCTGAAAAAACAAGGTTCCTCAACGGGTAATATTGTTTCCCGTTTTCTGCATAATAAATCTATGTTCCTCGGAACCACTCTTATTGGTTTCAATATGGCGCTCGTAATATTCAGCACATTGTTAGCCAGCCTGATAGAAGCCCAATTAAAAGACGTTCTTCCCGCCTATTTAGATACTGAATTTCTTATTTTGGTCATACAAACAGTTAGTACCACAGTTATTGTGCTGATTGCTGGGGAGTTCATTCCTAAAACAATTTTCAGAATTAATCCAAACGGTATGCTTGGATTTTTCGCTTTACCCTTCTTAGTGTTGTATTACCTGTTATTTCCTTTAGTATGGTTAGTGGTGCTCTTATCCAAACAACTGCTAAAACTCCTTTTTCATGTGAATGTCGAGGAAAACAAACCTGTTTTTGCAAAAATTGACCTTGAACATTTTATTAAACAGAATACCCAACAGCTAAATGATGATGGTGAACCCGCTATTGATACGGCTATGTTTGAGAAGGCGCTTTACCTGATTAATGTAAAAGTACGTGCCTGTATGATACCGCGCACAGAAATTGAAGCAGTTGAAATTAATGAACCGATTGAAGAGCTGAATAAAAAATTTATCGAAACTAAACTTTCCCGGCTGATTATTTATGAAGATTCTCTTGATAACATCAATGGATATGTTCATCATCTCGATCTGCTCAAATCTCCGGCTTCTATTAAAGAAATTATTAAAGAAATTCCCGTAGCGCCCGAAAGTATGCCTGCCCGAAACCTTATGTATAAATTGATGCGCGAGCGCAAAAGCATTGCCTTGGTGGTGGATGAATATGGCGGAACATCGGGTATTGTTACTCTTGAAGACGTGCTGGAAGAAATTTTTGGCGAAATACGTGATGAGCATGACACCGAAGAATTACCCGAAAAAAAGGTGGGCAAAAATGAATATATTTTTTCCGGAAGACTGGAAATTGATTATATAAACGACAAGTATAATCTTAAAATCCCTACAGGCGATTATGCCACCTTATCGGGCTACGTCATTCACGAATTTGAAAATATACCCCCCGTTCGCGAAAAAATTATTACCCCTAATCATGAAATAGAGGTGCTGCAGGTTAGCACCAAACGGGTAGAAAGTGTGAGAGTGAAGATAGTTAACGATTGAAAATTAGTGAGTTATTACCAATAGAATCACCTGTTAAATTTGGATTTTACGGGCTAAACCGCTTACTTTGCATTTCTTTTTTTTAAGAAAATAATCAAATAAATGGCTGTAATTATTAAGATCAGAAACAAATTTGGCTTGCTCATTTCTATTCTGATATTTGTGGCGCTTGGAATTTTTGTCCTTGAAACCGCTTTAAACTCTAATTCATCCCTCCTTAAAGGTCATTCAAACTCTATAGGAACAATCAACGGCGAAGAAGTGTCTCCGCAGGATTTCAATATGCAATTGGATAAACAGACCGGGCTGTTTATGATGCAGAACCCCAAGGTCAATATTGATGAAGAAACCAAATATAAATTGCAGGATAGGACTTGGGACATTCTTGTAGATAGCACCATCAGTCAAATAGAATATAATAACCTGGGTATTCCGGTTGTTCCCACAGATGCTGAGTATAAGGATATGTTCTATGGAATTGATCCCAATCCGCTGGTGAAGCAGCAGTTTACTAATCCGCAAACCGGGTTGTTTGACCCTCAAAGTGTAACTAATTTCCTCTATAGAATTGATAATGATAAGCCCCAAACAGACGACGAGGCTAAACAATTGGCGCTTGCAAGGGCACAATGGCAGAATTTTGAGCAGGAAGTAGTGCAAAACGAGTCGCAGGGTAAGTTTATTAACCTGATAAGAAAAGCTGTTTATGTTCCTAAATGGCAGGCCGAATTAGCTTACGACGACAGGGCGGGTACTGCCGGCTTTCACTATGTTGCTATTCCCTATTACACCATTCCCGATTCTGCAGTAAAAATAACCGATCAGGATTTGCAGAATTATATTGATGCTAACAAAGAAAAATACAAACAGGATGAGGAAACCCGCAATATTCTGTTTGTTACTTTTAATGTTTTTCCCTCCTCGGATGATACAGCACAAGCCCAAAAAGCCATTAATACCATTTATGCAAAATTAGCAGCTGCACCCGATGATACTAATTTATTGAAAGAGAATGCCGATAACCCCGATGACCAGATTTATTACACTAAAGACAAAATTCAATCGGCAAGGATGAGAGATACATTGTTTAAAGTTCCGGTTGGCTCCCTTCTCGGTCCCTTTTACGAAAATGATACCTTTAAAATTATAAAACTTATTGACCGTAAATCGCTCCCCGATTCGGTTAAAGTACAGGATATTATTTTTGGTATTGCAGATGATATGTCTGATAGTGCTAAAGTCTATAAAAAGGCGGATAGCGTTTTTCAGGTGATTAAATCGGGGGTTGCCGTTTTTGATTCAATGGCAGTGAATTTTTCCGATGACAAAGCGTCGGGTAAAAAAGGCGGCGACATTGGCTGGCTTAAACAAGGATACACGTTTAAGCCCCTTAACAATTTTTTATTCTTCGATAGTAAACCGGGCGACATGAAATTATTGAAATTACAGGATCAACAGGGGCGATTGGCATATCATATTGTTAAGAATGTCGAAGCATCACCTCCCAATCCCGGTGTAAAATTGGCTTATATTTCAAGACGACTCGACCCCAGTTCAACCACAGACAAAGCCATCTATAATAAGGCAAACAATTTTTCGCTTAAAAATAATAGCGATTCGCTGTTTAAAGCGGCTGCAAAAGCGCAAAAACTTGCTATATCCGAAGCGGATGCTATTAAACAAAACGATTATAAAATTCAGGGACTTCGGGTTAAACCGCGACATAGTCAGGTGGGCTTTTTCTGCTAAAAAAGGCGAAGTATCACCTGTAAAATCGTCCGCTGATAATAATTACGTGGTTGCTATTGTTGAATCCATAAGTCCCAAAGGAGTTCAGCCCTTAAGCGCCTTAAGAAGTGCTGTAACCATTGAAGTGAAAAAAGAAAAGAAAGCCGCAATAGTAATTACAAAACTCGCTGCTCCATGCTGGCTTAATTCCACGCTTGAGTCATTGGCTGGCTATTGCGGGCAGGAGGTGAAGCAGGTTCAAAATGCCACGCTGGCAAGTCCCTATATTCAGGGTATTGGCGCCGATGGTAAATTGCTTGGCGCGGTTTTCGGATTGAAGCAAGGCGAAGTGTCTTACCCGGTTGCCGGTGACAATTGCGTTTACATCGTTCAGGTTGATTCTATTCAAAGCGCTAAACCCATTGCCGATTACTCCATGCTCAGGCAACAAATGTCCGCCCAGTCTGTCAAATACTGTTGATTATGGTATTACCGATGCCATTAAAAAAACTATGAAGGTGGAAGACAAGCGCTATAATTTCTACTGATCAGAATTTTTCTCCAAAAGAATTGTTGATGGTATTAGTTTTTGTTTCGAGTGCAAAGCAAACTCAATAGTATAGTCATGAGAAGGCTTCCTCCGATTTTTCATCGGAGGAAGCCATGACGAGTGTAGAAGAGGTATTTTCCGTCCCGCTATAAGCGGGACGATAGTTCCTTCAACTCCACGTCATTGCGAGCGATAGCGAAGCAATCTCAGAAGTTCTTAGTAGATAATTTTAAGATATAATTGATGTTAGCAGTATAGAAAAATGCCAAACGAAATAATAAACAAAGTTGCTGCAAGCGGCTTAACCACCCTTGATCTTTCAGATTTCTTTGCACAGCAGGTAGTGGAATTTGATGTTAAAGAATTTCTTTTCATGCAACTAATTTTGAAAGAAAAGGATTTCAGGGAAAAACTTAAAGCCCTTGATTGGTCGGCATTTGAAGGTAAAAATGTAGCCGTATTTTGTTCCGCCGATGCCATAATTCCGGCATGGGCTTATATGCTTATCAGCTCTTACCTTCAGCCGGTGGCTGCCTTCTTCGCTTTTGGAAATAAAGAAACAACGGAAGAAAAATTATTGCTGCATAATATTGATTCATTAAATATTGAGCAGTATAAAGATAAGCGCCTCCTCATAAAAGGCTGCGGCGATAAGCCTGTTCCTTTGTCTGCCTACCTTGAAATAACCCGCCTGCTGCGCCCGGTGGCTAAAAGTATTATGTATGGCGAGGCGTGTTCCAGCGTTCCGGTGTATAAAGCAAAGTAATCAACCTTCAATAACCTGGGAACTAACAGGTTAAAATTGTTAGTTATATTTTTCAACTAAATAAGTATCTTTAGAATGATAATTTCTGCTATGCAAACAAAAATGCGATGGCTTATTCGTATTGTGATTATTTTCGGAATTATACTCCTTGTTGTTTATAAAGAGGGTAATTTTTTTCACAAACACATCATTGCCAGCCATAACATTGACTCTGTCAAAGTATTTTACGGAAATTCTTACCACACCATTTTTATTACAGACACGCTGAATTTTGCAGGCGAGCCTATACCCGTAAAGGATTCGCTGGTTCGCAGCCATTTAAAATATATACTTGCCACCGATTCCAATTGGATTCCTAAAGCATACAATATGCTTAAATATGCATCAGGGGTGCTGAATACATTAAAGAAAAGACTAATAATAACAGGGGTGCCTTCCGATTTTATGTATATGGCGTGTAATGAAAGCAATTTTGCAAACATCACCTCGCCTAACGGCATGTGCGGTATATGGCAGATGGAACCTAACACGGCACGCCGCTTTGGGTTAAGAGTAGATTCAATCGTTGATGAACGGTCTGAAATATCCAGGTCAACTTTTGCCGCCTGCACAGTATATTCGCTACCTGCATTCATTATACGGCGGCTGGATATTAGCTGCTGCCGCTTACAACACCGGTCCCGGTGTTATTAATTATAACTTACAATATTTGAAAGTAAAAAATATGAACGGGTTCTTTCGTAATTATTACCTGTCCGATTATGTGATGCGTATTATTGCGTTTAAAATAATTTTCGATAATGCCGCCACACAATTAAAATCTGTACCCTAAAAAATTGCATAAAAATGCCATTTTTGACATATTTTTACTACCCATGAATCCAGTGAAAATCAATTGGGATAAAGCTTACAGCACACAGGATTACTATCCGTTCGGGATGGTGGAGCCGGGTAGGGATTTTAGCTTGGCTGATGATACAAATTTTAGATATGGGTTTAATAATAAAGAGGATGATAATGATTTAGAGGGAAAAGGTGACTGGCAGGATTATGGAGAGAGAGATTATTTACCTAGGTTAGGAAGATTTGCAAGCCCTGATTTTGATTCCCTTCGGATGAAATACCCATATTATTCGGTATATCAGTTTGCAGGAAACTCACCCATTTCATCAATTGATTTAGATGGCAAAGAACCAAGAGGAGTGGTTAATTATAATTCAACTACAGGTATTGCAACATTAACAGTACCCGCTGCACACCTTTTAAGCTTATTTTCTGGAGTTCCTGAACAAACCTTAGCAAATACACCCATTGTTAGCAGAAGTACAGTAGCTAAATACCCATGGACCGCCCCTTGGTACAATCCCAAAAAAGGAGGAGGAGGAATCACTACAGATATTGTAACACTCACAGATAACTATTTTGCAAAGGATTCTAAAGCATATGAGTATCATGGTTATGGTTTAGATGGAGGCGAATGGTTAGATATTTTATCACATGAAGTAGTACATTTAAAACAGTATGCAAAATCTTGGTCTAAAGCTACCTATGCCATTGGATTTGCATTTGAATATCTTATACATGGTGGACATAATAATGCACCTAGAGAAATTGAAGCAAATAACAGTCAGGATAATTTTAGAGCTTTTAATGATTGGGTTAACGAAAATGTGGAGCAAGATGGTATAACTAATCTTTTGGGTAATGGCAGTTTATCAGATAAAGCTAAAATGAATAAGATTGATACTTGGTTTAAGAAATTTACAAAGACGCAAGGTTACGACATCAATAAAGCACCCAAAAAGGTAAAATAATTACATGAAATATTTCTCGAATAAAGCCTATATTCTTTTATTATTTTGCGTTTTAGCATTGTTCGAATCATGCGGAAATAATCTTCTTTTTTTTGATAAAAATAAATGCGCTGTTTATGTTAAAAATGGAGGTAGAATTGAAAGGATGTATATAGTTGATACATCTGAGAAATTTTTGGTAAATGTGGAAATTGCTAATGGTAAGTCTGGTTTAGACACGTTCTATTTATTCAGGGCTAATCCTGATTATATTTATAAAATTGGCACAACTGGAAATCAGAGTTATGAATTTAAACATCATACTACGTATGAAATATTTAATAATTCAATTCCTGATGCGGCAAAAGGCAGAATAATTATTTATATTGATTCGTTAGGAAATTGTAACCTAATTGAAAATGTAAATAACTAAAGAAGGTAGTCTTCCAGATTATCAGGTTTACCGCTTCAAGTTCTAGGGATGGATATACAATAGGATTATCGGCTTTTGCTTCGGCGGCAGGTGGGCTCTACAGTTTTCCACCCAGAACACCTGCCACGGTGGAAAATCTTGAACACTACCCTAATAAATTATTATTTCGGGAGTGCTGGATAAATATCAGTTCCATAAATACCTTTTAAAAAAATACTATCAGGTATCCCATATTTTTTCAAAGTTTGTTGAGGGTTACCCACTAGAGTAATTGTTTGGTTTAAATGCACATAGCTTTCATATAATAAATCTCCTTTCATAGAATATAAACCAAGAAATTCCGAACAGGAATTGCATCCTCCATATCCATTAACAGCCAAAAGCGATCCGTATTTACCGTTAATTATTCCAATATTAAATATTACATTTTCAAGCATAAGAACATTTTGCGAATTGTAAGTTTTTTGCCAAATTTTTTTTGCTGGATATCTTACTCTTTTTAAAACTGTATCGTTATGGGTAAAAATTAAATACTGATCTATACAAATGGGACTAAATACATTGGTATCGCTTCCAAGTACAGAGTCTTTCATAAAAATTGTTTCGGCTTTTATTATATAGTCATCTTTTTTTATAACTATAATATTTGTATCAAGTATATTTGTTTTTTCGATATTTGAATTAATTAATTGATCAGCAGATTGAACTTCTATATTTTTTTTATTTTCATACGTACTAGAATTAATAATTAATAAAAATATATTTAGAGACAACGTGTTTAAAAAAAATAATTTCGTTTTATGTAGCTTCATTTTATATTTATTTTAATAGTTTCTCTTGCGGAGTAGCAACAAGGGACTGACCACTGAGTTCATTTGATATAAATTGTTTAAATTCTTTATTAGCTTCACTTTTAGACACATGTGATTGTGACCCACCAGGAAGAGATGACCATTGTCCCTTTAATTTTTTTTCTGCAGAAACCAAATTACCTTTACTCACATCATCAAATGCCTTATTATCTTTAATAATTTGCACAGCGGCCCCATCCTGAGATTGAGGAGAAAAGTCTTTTAACCCGGCTTGTGTCTTAACCTTTGTCCAAGTATCCAATATTATCTGATATGCCCCAGCTGCAGAACCACCTCCTTTATTAAATCCTGGATGATCTTTAAAATCATTCATTAAACCACCACCGTGTCGTTTTTTATACCTATCAGGTCCAGTTCCTACTTCATGTTTTTGAAGCAAACTAAGGAATGCCCTTGTATTTAATTCGTCATTAGTTAATCCTGTTAATGCCGAACGACTCATTAGGTTTTCGTAATCTGCTTGAGCTTTCTTTTCAGGAGTTTTTTTACTATTTATTTCGTGTATTTCCTTTACAGCTTGCTTAATATATTTATCATCAACTACAAAAACAATTAAATTATTTCCAAGATGTCCCAGTAATGTACCATCTGGCGCATAATAGTATTCTAATCCATCCAAATCTATTCCTGAAATTGGAGAGCCGCTAGCAAACTCATAAACACTTAATTGAGGAAATTTCTTTGATAATAAATCAACAGTAATAAATCTTCCCAATCTTGGTAAGTATATTCTCGTTCCATAATCCTGCAAATTACCCTTCCCTTCAACATCGTTATCATCCTCTTTATTATTAAAACCATATCTAAAATTTGTATCATCCGTCAAGCTAAAATTCCTCCCCGGTTCCAACATCCCGAACGGATAGTAGTGACTTATCGTTTTTACGAACCTTTTCACTTAACAAATTTAGAAGAAAATAAGCACCGACAAGTTAATATTTTGTAATAACTAAACCCCCTTCCAAACCTTGTCAACTTTTGAATTTATAGTATTGGTAATAGTTACCATACGCATTAAAAAACATTCTCTGAAAAATGAAGGTAAACCAAAACTAAAATGAAAGTACCCTTTGCATGCTAATATTTTAAAGAACGTTTAAAATACTACCGACTACCCTGTCCCGTCTATTTATTAATTAAGGAATTATAGAGTATTCTATATTCAATGGTAATTGAACCTTTATTTATATCATATCCCTTAAATATCCCATTTCGATAATAATAAGCAATTGAATCTTTATTAGGTAGGAAATAGTGAATAGCTAAAATAGACAAGGTATCTGTATAATAAGATATTGTTTTATGATTATTTGGTGAATAATCATCTTCTTCCATAAGTAAACCATTGTCTTCACGGTATCTTTTTACAGAAAAAAAATCATTGGCAGCATTATATATATCTAATTTAACAGAATCAATCTTAGTAGTCTTACAAATTATAGGATATTTATTAGAATGAAATTTAATCTCTTCCAATAATTTTAGATTTTTTTCATCATATAATTTATATGTTGAATCTAAATAACCATGATAACTATAAAATACGTCGATTGTTTTAGCTCCATGATAATAATCATTCAACGACCCACCCTCAATTAGCCAACGTCCATTTATTAACCCCGATTTGTCGCATTTATTAACAGAATCAGTTGTAGTTTTACTAACAGATAAGTATCTCCTATAATAATAAGTGGAACTACATGAATATATCAATAATATAAAAATAATGACTGAAAATATTTTCTTCATAATTAATGTGCCGCTTTATCTATTAAATCATTTTGTTGTTTTGCGGTTTTATTAGTAAAATCTACCAATACACTATTATCCGAATACGTTTTTATTCCTGTAAAATTAGTTTCATTATTTAAAGTGGTTGTTTTATCTCCTATCATCTTGGGAGTATTAATTATTGGTTTATTATTTGCGGTATATATTGTGTTTTTAACTTGGTCTGCAAGTAAATTTGTCAAAACAGTATGTAAATTGGGACTTGATGCTCCTAAAGAAGTATGAACTTTATTATTGCTTACTACGTCATTTAAAGTCGAATTATCAATAATTTCATCCGAGCGAGTCACTAAGATTTCCTTTACATTTTTTGAATTTATTGTTTCATACCATGCCCAGGCATTTCGGAGTTGTGATCTTGTATATTTAATCGAATTTTGCTTTTCTCGACCTAACGATTTAATTTTTTTCTTAAACTGTCTATATGTTGTCACTTTGATTTTTGTTTTTATAAACCCAAAATCCTCGTTAGGTATATCTCTTCCATACACATCTGTTCCATTAGTCGCATTATCGTTAAAATTGAAGAATTGATCACTAATCAATTCATTTCCAAAAACCACAGCTAATCTTGCTTCTATTACTTTTTGGGTGAAGTCACTGGCTGGTTTAATGATACTTCCATCTGGATCAATAAAATACAATGGATTGCTTCCAAACGCCACATATGAACCTATCGCAGCAAATTTTTCTTCTGATGGGTCTACACTCAACCATCTTCCTAATCTAGGATCATAAATTCTATCACCAAAATCTAAAGAATTACCCTTGCCCTCAATATCATTATCATCTTCTTTTCCATTGAACCCAAACCGGTAACTTGTATCATTAGTTAAACTAAAGGTTCTACCGGGCATGGGCATCCCGAACGGATAGTAATCCTGCGTTCTGTAAGCCTTATCCCATTTGGTTTTCAAATGATTCATGGGTAGTAAAAATAGGTCAAAAATGGCAGTTTTATGCAATTTTTTAGTGCTAAAACCGTTTGCTTTTATTTCCAACCACGTCCTTTAGGTCGTGGCAATAAAAATCACAGTCGGTCATTTAATCTTATTAACCAGTCCGGTTTTACGGCTGGGCATTTTTGAAAGTGTTCGGGGTGGGGGTAACTTCTTGTCCCAACTTTGCTCACCGCTTTTGTTATCGCCTTAATTTTGCATCATGTTACTTTTTAAAATAATTCTACTGGCAATTTTATTAATCTGTGCAGCAGTGTGTGTGGCGGTTTTTATTTCCCGCAAAAACCCGCGTTCACCCCGCTCATGGAACAATATAGTTATGCTCATATTTTTTGTATGCACCTGCCATAACCTCGGAGTCAAATACACAATAATTTCACTGCTCTATCTATCAGTATGCGCGTTTACCTTTATTTTACTGGCGCTGTCATCTTCAAAAACAAAATTTTCTAATGGTTACAAAACTATTTACTCCGCCTTACTCGACGTAAATAATCCTGCCCGAATGTGGTCAGGCGGGTTTTCATACAATAAATTTAAAGGATATTCAAATCTCCTACTAAGCCCAGGGCTAAAGGAAGAACAATCATATGAACCCGTGAAATTTAACAAATTACTTCACTGTGCCTTAGTGCCTCTGTGGTTAATTTATTTTATATCAAAAAAAGCATTTAATAATTCATTTAGGATTGGCATCTCTTTTTATTCTTGCACTTTTAAGATGAGAAATAAAATAAAGCTTTTTTTAAAAAACATAAAAGACGCATAATAATAAGCCGAATAAATTGTTGCATGCTAAGCCCGTTATGAACAACCTGCCTGCGGGCATGTATTTTTATAAAGTTTCCGGCAATGGCATGTCGCCATTAGCGGGTAAAGTTGTAATAGAGTAATTGCTTTGAAAAAAATAGCAGTAGTTACTAATTAGTTTCGTTTTTGTTTGTCAAGGATAGCCTTTTATAACTAATTGATTTTATTATAGTTATACTTTACAAGGCTTAATTGCTGTCAAGGATAGAAAAATTCTCTTTCATTCTTAGCCTGTTCAACCATGCTTATTTAAATTCACTGTTTTTCTTAATAATCTTTTAAAAATAAGCTAAACAATGTTAAACGCGACAATTAACCATTAACTTTTAACGATTAACCTTTTTCTTTTAAGCCACCAGCATCATCACCGGGTTTTCAAGAAACCGTTTCAGGGTTTGTAAAAATTGGGCTCCCGTTGCGCCATCCACCACACGATGGTCGCACGACATGGTCAGCTTCATCATATTAGCAATTTTTATTTCGTTATTGATAACAGTGGGAACCAGTTTTATTATACCCACGGCAAGTGTACAGGCGTTAGGCGGATTAATAATGGCGGTAAATTCATCAATATCCATCATGCCTAAATTAGATACAGTAAACGTGCTTCCTTCCATTTCCGCCGGTTGAAGCTTTCTATCCTTTGCTTTTTTAGATAAATCTTTCACCTCGGCATTTATTTCTGAGAAACTTTTTTTATCCGCAAACCTAATCACCGGCACCAGCAAACCCTCCTCAATAGCCACAGCAACGCCTATGTGCACGTGCTGATAGTATCTTATCGTGTCTCCCATCCAGCTTGCATTTACTTTCGGGTGCCGCAAAAGTGCCAGCGCCGATGCTTTTATCACCATATCATTATAGGAGATATGAGTGCCGGTAATCTCGTTGATTTGTGTTCTTGTACTAACAGCATTATCCATATTCACTTCTATAGTAAGATAAAAATGCGGAGCGCTGAACATACTTTCTGTTAATCGCCGCGCAATAGTTTTGCGTATCTGCGACACGGCAACATCGTTAGAACCTTCTTCACCGCTTAACGATACTTTTGGCAAAGGAGGTGTAGTTGGTTTTTGTGCAGTTACATTTATTTTTTCAACATCACGCTTAATAATTCGTCCATCGTCACCTGTGCCGGAAATCTTCTTCAAATCAATACCTTTTTCTATCGCAATTTTTTTAGCCAATGGCGACGCTTTTATTTTGCTGCCATCACCGGAGGGAATTACCTGTGCGGGTTCTGGAGCTACTGTTGCAACCACAGGTTGTGAACCGTTTTTTGCTTCAACAGGTTTTGCAGTTGGAGTAGTCATTGCTGACTTTTGAGTGGCAGGTGATGCCGCATCTGTTTTTGCTTCTGCAGGTTTAGCTGCGGGAGCTGGTGCACTTGCTAAGGCAGTTTTATAATCTTCACCTTCTTTTCCGATAACTGCTATAACCTGGTCAACGGCAACTGCCTTACCTTTTTCAGCACCAATATAAAGAAGAATGCCATCCAAATAGCTTTCAAAATCCATCACGGCTTTATCCGTTTCAATTTCGGCAAGCACATCGCCGGTTTTAACTTTATCTCCCACTTTTTTATTCCATGACACTATAGTGCCTTCTGTCATTGTATCACTCATGCGGGGCATCTTTACTACTTCTGCCATAATTAAAATTTTTGCCAAAAATAATTTAAAAATCCAATTCGAGGTCGAGTTTATTTACAAGATCTACTAAATTTGGATTTTTAGTAGCCATATATTTAAGCTTATCCGAAGGCGTGTAGGGTCTGTCATCATTATTACGTGATTTATCAACCGAAAACCTGATTTCAAGAGAGTCAATACGCATTTCTGTTTTTAAAAAGTCGCTCATTGCCTTGCGTTCACCTTCAAGCATACCTGAATTGATGAGGCTTGCAACCGTGAATTGAATTACTCCATCTTCAATAATTTCAGGCGATGTGGTATTAAGTAAGGATAAAAGAGGTGTTTTATTTTGAGTTTTTAAAAACTCAAGATACTTGCTCCATGCGGCTTTAAGTAATACCGGGTCAATAGGCGATTTAGTGAGTTTAGCAACCAGAGTTTCATTCTTCTCTTTTTCCGAGTCTGATATCGTTTTTTTAACGTGCTCCTCTCTAGTGAAAATTTTTACGGATGGTGGTATTATTTCATTTTTATTTTTTGATTCAGAAGCATTATAAACCTGTTTACCCACATACCCACCCGAACCATTGCTCACAGAGCTTTCAACGGGTTGAGGTTTTTTTTTTGTTTCAATTGCCGGTATACCTTCCTTTGCCATCTTCACTGCCGATTTAATGAAGCATAATTTGGTAAGTGCAAGTTCAACAGTGAGCCGTTTGTTTTTGCTGGTCCTGTATTGTATATCAGCATCGTTAATAATAACAAGAGCATTCAGAAGTAATGAAGCGGGGGTATAGGATGCCTGGTTAAGATAACGCTGGCGTAAATTGTCAGAGGTTTCAATAAGCACAACCGTTTCAGGGTCTTTACACACCAAAATATTTCTGCAATGTTCGCTTAGTCCCTGCAAAAAGTCGTCACCCTCAAAACCCTTTTCAAGAATTTCATTAAAAGTTAGAAGTGAACCGGAAATATTTTCAGCCAGGAAGAAATCTACAAATCGGAAAAAGTAATCGTAATCAAGAATATTTAAGTTCTTAATTACATCGGCATACAATATTTTTCCGTTAGAGAAAATACTCATCCGGTCGAAAATAGAAAGAGCATCTCTCAAAGCGCCGTCAGATTTTTGGGCAATAAGGTGAAGTGCATCCGGCTCTGCTTCGATATGCTCCTTTTTAGCAATAGTCATTAAATAATCAACCGTATCCTGCACCTTTATACGGTTAAAATCAAATATCTGGCAGCGCGACAGAATGGTGGGTATAATTTTATGCTTCTCTGTGGTGGCTAAAATAAAAATAGCGTAGGGCGGCGGTTCTTCTAATGTTTTTAGAAATGAATTAAATGCAGATGACGACAGCATGTGTACCTCGTCTATGATATATATTTTCTTTTTACAGCAATT
>CAVYQA010000008.1:0-24391 GCA_963770495.1 Chitinophagales bacterium
TCGTCGAAAGAAGCTAATGAGGGGGGAGTTAACAGCCACTCGCTGTTGTCACAAATTCGTTATAACAATGATAAAATAACCCTTCTCCGTAATCTTGAATTGCTTGTAATTGATGAAGCCAGCATGGTAGCTTCGCACACGGTTGACGCCATTGATACTATTTTGCGAAGTATTCGCCGCCGCCATCAACTGCCGTTTGGCGGGGTGCAGGTTTTATTTATAGGCGATTTACACCAATTACCGCCGGTGGTAAAAAACCAGGAATGGTCGTTGTTAAAAGATTATTATCCCTCCATTTTTTTCTTCGACAGTCTTGTGCTTAGAGAGAATGTTCCGGTGATGATTGAGCTGAAAGAAATTTTCCGCCAGCAGGACACTGCTTTCATCACTATATTGAATGAAATAAGAAATAATGACATCACTTATGAAAATTTAGAGCTGCTGAATTCGCGCTTAAAGCCAGATTTTATTCCCGGCGATAATGACGGGTATATTACGCTCACTACTCATAATTCACAGGCAGATGAAATAAATAAAAGGAAGTTAAAAAAACTGGACAAAATTTCGCGTTATTACCCGGCGGAAATTGGCGGTGAGTTCCCCGAAAACCTTTATCCCGCCGAGCTAAATCTTGAACTTAAAGAAGGCGCACAGGTGATGTTTCTGAAAAATGATGTTGAAGAAAAAAAATATTTTAACGGCAAAATTGGTGTCGTCACCGCTCTTCGCAGCGATTTGATAAAAGTAAAATGCAAAGGTGAGCAACAGGAAATAGAAGTGAAAAAACAGGAGTGGAAGAATGTGAACTACTCGCTCAACCCTGACACCCGCGAAATAATTGAAAATGAATTAGGGAGTTTCCTGCAATACCCGTTGCGGCTGGCTTGGGCAATCACCATTCATAAAAGCCAGGGTCTTACGTTTGATAAGCTGATAATTGATGCGGAAAATGCTTTTGCCAACGGGCAGGTATATGTGGCATTGAGCCGTTGCACATTGCTGGAAGGATTAATTCTTACTTCTCCTGTTAATCAGCGATTTTTAGGCGCTCATCAAAACCTGAAAGACTGGCAACAGAAAAATCATGATGAAAAAAATATTCAACAAAAGTTTAATGAATCAAGACAGGCTTATATTCAGCAGGAGCTGCAACATATTTTCTCCTGGCAACGCTGGTATTATGAATTGGAAGATTTGCATACTATTTTGAATGAAGAGAAAGAAAATTTGCCTTCCGAGTGTTTTATTTGGCTGGCTGAATTGATGGAAAAACAAAAAGCGCTTGATAAAATCGCCGTTAATTTCAAGCAATACATCGTTGAACAATGTAACCAACACCCCGTAGTAGAAGAAAACCCTGCGCTGCAAAAGAGAATAAAAGATGCCGCATATTATTTTTCCAATGAAATTATGGTCTGGAAAGGCAATTTTTCAAAACACTCTCTTTCAACCGATACAAAAAAGACGTCCCGGAAAATTGACGCATCATTAGAAGAAATTAATTTTATAATCCACGAAATATTACATTCTATAAATTATTGCAAAACCGGATTTATACTGAACGATTATTTAAAGAACGGCAAAAAGCTGAGCGGAGAAATAGAAAAAATACAAAGTTCTTATGCGCAAAATCAAAGCCGGAATATAATCGCAAAAGATGCCGTGCATGAAGAGTTATACAACAGAATTGCCGAGATGCGCAAGCGAATAGGCAGTAAATCAAGCGTGGCTCTTTATAAAATATTCAGTAATGATGCCATTAAAAATGTATGTGCCGGTTTGCCGGGAAATAAAGAAGCTTTGTTGAACGTAAAAGGATTTGGCAAAGCAAAAGTTAAACAATATGGCGACGAGATTTTGGAGTTGGTGCGTGATTACTGCCGGGAAAATAATCTTGAAAATCAATTGTCATTTGTCGCCCCGCCTAAGAAAGTGAAAAAGGTGCCCACAATGGAGGTGACGCTTGATCTTTTTAAAGAAGGTAAAGACATTAATGAAATTGCAAAAGAACGGCAACTTGCAATAAGCACTATTGAAGGTCATTTTGCTGACGCAATACTGCAAAACCTGGTTCAAATTGATGAATTAATGCCGATGGAAGAGGTACATAAGCTTGCTAAATACTTTCCGGATAATGCCAACGTGAGCCGGGTATCAGCCATAAAAGAGAAGTTTCCTAATGTTGCCTCTTATGGTCAGCTTAAAATGGTTTTGGCGTGGCTGCAAAAACAAAATTAGTCTCTTTCATTTTCTTTTATTCTTAATTCAATATTCGTTATTCGCTATTTTACATTCAATTTCATTATATATATTTAGGAAACCAAAATCAATGCTCCTATGAAAAAAATACTACTTATAGTTTTATTGCTTTTTGGAGGAAGAGAATGTACACAGGCACAAACAACTGATACCTCTTTAAAAGTATTAATCGTTGTTGCCCATCCCGATGATGAATCGGCATTTTGTGTAACGGTTTATAAAATCACACACGATTTACACGGCAAGGTTGATTTTGCCCTTATTACAAATGGAGAAGGTGGTTATAAATACTCAACTCTTTCTGAGGCGTATTATGGCAAGGAATTAACCGACCCTGCAATAGGACGGCAATATTTGCCTACTATCCGCAAACAGGAATTGATGAATGCGGGTAAAATACTTGACATAAGAAATTATTTTTTTCTTGACCAGAAAGATGATAAGTACGGATTAAATGAAAAAGACCCGCTCGACACGGTATGGGATGTGGAATTAATAAAGCACCGTCTTACTCAAATTATGACTGCTACAAAGTATGATTATATTTTCTGCTTGCTTCCTATTCCACAAACTCACGCTCACCACAAAGCCGCCACCATATTGGCTTTAGATGTGGTTAAAGCGCTTCCTGCCGCACAACGCCCGATTGTGCTTGGTGTAACTGATTCTTATGAAAATGATACGGCAACAATTACGTTCAGTGAGTTGAATGGTTACCCTGAAACCAAAATAAACCCCACTGCACCTATATTTACGTTTGACCGTTCAGTACACTTCGGCTATAAAAATGCGCTTACCTATAAAACAATTGTGTTTTGGGAAATTGCCGAGCATAAATCGCAGGGCACAATGTTCAGCGGCAACATTCCCGATTATGAAAACTTCTGGTATTTTGATGAAAATGCTCCTTCCGGCATTGCAAAAACACAAAGGCTTTTTGACCGGTTGAAAATAATTCCATATCCTGTTAAAACCTATTAATAGTTTGACAGATATATCCGAGAGCAAACCTGCAATGAAGCGCGAACTGGGCTTGTTGCAAGCTACTGCCATAAATATGATAGACATGGTTGGCATTGGTCCGTTTATCACCATCCCATTTATCATAAGTGCCATGCAGGGACCACAATGTATCATTGCATGGCTGTTGGGTGCCCTGCTTGCTTATTGTGACGGAACGGTATGGAGTGAACTCGGCGCTGCCCTTCCGCAAGCAGGTGGCAGCTATTATTTTTTGAAAGAACTGTATGGCAAAAATAAATGTGGCAGGTTACTATCTTTTCTTTATACCTGGCAAACCATTATCCAGGCACCGTTGGTAATTGCATCGGGGGTGATAGGATTTGCAAAATATCTTTCTTACCTGGTTCCTATTACATCCGTTGAACAAAAAGCTATATCAGGTGCACTTGTACTTGTAATTATGTTTTTGCTCTACAGAAAAATAAACACCATAGGAAAAATTTCTGTGCTGCTATGGAGCGGCACTCTACTCACTCTTGGCTGGATAATTTTTGGTGGATTAACCCATCTTAATACCCATCTTGCATTTACCTATCCTGAAAACGCTTTCACCTTTTCCACTGTATTTTTTGCGGGACTGGGAGCGGCGTCGGTAAAAACCGTTTACTCTTACCTTGGCTATTATAATGTTTGTCACCTTGGCGCCGAAATCAGTAACCCCCAGAAAAATATTCCGCGCAGCATTTTTATTTCCATCGGTGGCATAGCTGTTATTTATATACTCATGCAGCTTTGTGTCCTGGGTGTGGTGCCCTGGCAGGAAGCCGGTCACTCTGATTTTATTATAAGCACTTTTATAGAGAGAATCTACGGGCATAGTGCAGCTAATGTGGCTACCCTTCTTATCCTATGGATTGCTTTTGCATCGCTCTTTGCCGTTATGCTTGGCTATTCGCGGATACCCTATGCCGCCGCCGTTGACGGCAATTTCTTTGCTGTTTTTGCCAAATTACATCCTACAAAAAACTTTCCTTACATTTCATTACTAATACTTGGCTGCACGGCATTTGTGTTCAGCTTATTATTCAACAACTATTTAAAAGAGGTCATTACGGCAATTCTTGCTCTTCGAATCTTAGTGCAATTCCTCAGTCAGACAGTTGGTATTTTATTTTTTCGCAAAAAAAAATTCCCGCGTCCATGGAAAATGTATTTCTATCCTTACCCTGCTGTAATCAGCACAGTGGTATGGATATTCATTTTTGTTTCTGCAAAAGAGTTTGCTCTTTATAGTTTGGGAATAATGAGCCTGGGGATAATCGTATATCTTATCAAATCTTATTTACAGAACGAATGGCCGTTGCAGCGTCAAATTCAATAATCTTATTCCTGGAATTTATATCCCACGCCACGAATGGAAATAAAATGCTTTGGACTACGTGTGTCTTTTTCAAATAATTTACGAAAGTGAAGAATGAAATTATCAATTGTTCGCGTAGAAGGATATATGTCATAATGCCAAACGGTTTCAAGAATCTGTTTACGCGATACGACTTCATTTTTATGATCAATAAGCAGTTTAAGCAGTTGTGCTTCGCGCTTGGTAAGCATATCCTTTTTCCCGTTTACCCCTCGTACTTCATACGTGTAAAAATTAATTGTATTGTCGCCAAATTGAACTTCATTCTCCTGCGACGGGCGGTGATTTGACCGGAGGCTGTGACGCACCAGAACTTTAACACGCGATAATAATTCCTGCAGGTCGAACGGTTTAGTCATATAATCATCCGCTCCTGTTTTAAACCCCCTGAGCAAATCCTGTTGGGTATCTTTTGCCGTAAGAAAAAGAACTGGTATGTCCTGGTTAAAAGTTCTTACCTGCTCACAAATTGCAAAGCCATCCATATCGGGCAGCATAACATCAAGTATAATCAGATTGAAGCGCTGTTCATTGGCTTTTTTTAATGCCGATGCTCCGTTTTTTACCGCAACAACTTCATATTTCTCCAGTTCGAGATTAAGTTTCAGAACATCGAGGATATTCTCTTCATCTTCTACCAGGAGTATACGTTGATGCGGTGTTACTTCAGTTTTCATTAATCAATCAATTTAATTTGCCGGAAGTGTTATTTCAAAAATGCTGCCCTTAGGCATGTTATCACTAACCACAATGCTGCCATTATACATTTTTACGACTTTCTCAACTATAAATAAACCCAACCCTGTTCCTTTGGTGCGACGGGTTTCTTCACTGCCCTCCCGATAAAACTTCTGAAAAATTTTCTTTTTTTCTTCGTCAGGTATTCCATTGCCTTCATCACTTACTATAACATGCGCTAAGTTCTGCATTCTTTTTATCTGTAAAGAAATCGCCGTTCCGTTATCAGAATATTTGACTGCGTTCTCCAATAAATTCAACAGAACGGAAGACATAGCCATACGGTTGCTTTGAACTATAATTCCATTTTCTATTGAGGAGGATAATTTCCTGTTGTTTCCCGATTCCGTAGAAAATTTAGTGTAAATCTCTTTAGCCAGTTCGGACAAGCTAAACGTTTCTGCGGGCAGCCGGTATTTCTCATTTTCAATTTTAGAGGCGAATAAAATATTCTCAACTAATTTTTGCAGGCGGTCCATGTCCCCCATGGAGTTTTTTAATAACAAATCAACCTGTTCACTTGCCAAATCTTTACGCATACGTAATGTCTGCAAAGAAGCCTTCGTGGAAGCAAGAGGCGATTTCAATTCATGTGTGATGGAAAGCAGAAAATTTCTTTGCTGGTTATTCAGTTCCATTTCCTTCCTAAAACTATGCCGTATTTGCCAGGCTCCCAATACCAGCAGCACCATATAAACACTTCCTTCACTGATAATCATTAACCGCTCCGCTTCATACCGTTTTTTAAGTTGCTGGTAAGCATCGGTTGTCTGATAGGCGGTAGAGCCCGGAAGTGTTTGCGCCTGTAGCAGTTTAACATTGGCTTGAAACGCTTCTTCATTTTTATGCAACAGCAAAATACTCCACCATCCGTATGAAACAAACACATACAGAACCACAAAATTGACAATGACCAGCGGACGTATTTTCTTAAGCATTACACTAAAACGAGTTTATAAAATTATTATCATTAACTTATTTTTACCAATGGCAGTTTCACAATAAATGTAGTGCCTGATCCTGCTTCAGACTCGAATGTTATTTCACCCCCCGCATTATCAATAATCATTTTACAGATAGCCAAACCCAAGCCGGTGCCGGAGCTTTTAGTGGTAAAATTCGGGATAAATATCTTCTCCTTCTCATAGTCGGTTATACCTTTACCATTATCTATAACCCTGGCTATTACCCAACCATCCTCAACCGAGGTATGAATATCCACCCGCCCTTTTCTATCAGGGGTTATTGATTGAATAGCATTTAAAATTATATTATTAAACACCCGGAGCATCTGGTTTTTATCGGCAAAAATTGTAGCCGATTGTTCAGCCGGGTAAAAATGCAACCTGATATTTTCCGTTTCGTCAAATAATGTAATATCTGAAGCAATAATTTTATTAAGGTCGAGTATTTCATTTTCCGGCTGAGGCATTTTGGCAAATGATGAAAACTCAGAAGCTATTTGCGAAAGGTTTTCCACCTGTTCCACTAACGTAGCGGTTAGCCGTTTCGTTTGTTCTTTTATGTCGGGCGAGTTATCTGTAATTGAGCGTTGCAAAAACTGAATACTCAGTTTCATAGGTGTCAGTGTGTTCTTAATCTCATGCGCTACCTGCTTTGCCATTTCACGCCAGGCAATTTCACGCTCTGATTTGGAAAGCATTTGAGCGCTATCCTCCAGTTTTAAAATTATTTTATTGAATTCTTTTACCAGCGCGCCCACTTCATCATTAGAGGTCCAATTTATTAATTCATTCCGTTTGCTGATGTTAACCAGCTTAAAGCGTTCGGCTACAATGGAAAGTTTACGGGTGATTTGATTAGATAAGAAGGGAGCGAATAAACCGGTGATGATAATGGCAAATGCGGCGAGATTGATGAGCAGCGAAAAGAAAAATCCTATCTGCTCATTAATAGATTTCTCCGATTCAAAATAAGGCACATTCACGTACGCCTGCACCTTACCATTGGGACCAAACAACAATTGATATGCGGAGAGAAAACTTAACTGCCCGATAGACTGGTTGAGTATTACAAACGATTTCTTGTCTCTCGCTAATGCTACATAAGCATCGGGATTTATTTTTCTGGAAATCAATCCGTCGTCAAATACGCCGGGTTGTGATGAGGTTATAAGGTTTCCGTTAAGATCAAAGAAATTAATGTCAATATTTTCAATATCCGCTACCTGGTCAACACGGTTTCTGAGACGGGAATTAATGTCTAAATTTTCTATTTGAGACGAATCACGGTGCAGCGTGTCAGCTAAAAAATAGGTAGTGAGTTCAGAAATAGATTGTACCTTGGATAATACCGTGCGGCTGGTGGCACGGCTATATTGTTCTCTAAAAAATTTCCCTGTAAGCACCCCTATTATAAGCACTGAAAAAACGATAAGCACAATAAATGACAATTGGATATAATTCCTGAGAGATGTATTGAAAAACAAAGCTGCTAACCTGTCTCTGCTGAAATAGCTTGTTACAAACCGTGCAATAATAATGAGCACTATAAGCACGAAGGCAATAGAGAAGAAATAGGAAAAGTGAGAGATCAAATCATTCAACTTATTACGGGTGCTTGATATTACAACAAGGTCGGTAGGGGAAGGGCGGAAAATAAAATGATTATACTGCCCCTCTTTAATGGTTTTATAATTTGACACCGACGGTTTAACCCAGGTAGAATAATAGCTGTAATTGTAGGTACCGCCATAGCTTACTAGTAAATTATTTTTATAAACCGCATAGGAGTAATTAGATATTGTTTCAGGAATTTTATTTTTTTCATACAACAATAATTCGGGATAAACATTAGCCTGAAAGTTTTGATGCGCCGTCAGTTTGACTCCCAATTTGCCTATTATTGCTTCATCTTTAACGACATCGTAAACAGTATAGTAACAAAAATTACCTGTTTTAGTAGTGAAATAATATAAACCGGATTGCTCGGATATTGGTTTTTTATTCTCTAATTCTATATTCAATTGTTTTATATCCTTATCATTATTTTCAAGTGGCTGACCATTCTCATCGAATGTAAAAAAAGAAATTTTAAACCGGTTAAAGCCGGTCTTAAAATAGGTCTTTCGAAGATAGTCTGTCAAAGCTTTCTTCGAACTATTTATATCTGAAAAATAACCCAGTACAAAGCCGTCGGCTGGAATTTTATACCTGTTTTCATTCAGCAAATATTCAGTTACATTATCTCTTTGATTACTGAGTTTATCCGCGAGGTCGAGTTTTTGTGATACTTCTTTTTTTGAAGAATAATAACTGAGCATGGAAGCACCCGTCAGTGAAAAAAAGATAAGAAGCAAAATCACGCGCACAAACCCCGACTGTGAGCCTTTATTTATCCTGTTAAATGAGAGAAGGGCAATAAATACTAATACCCATAAATCCACAATCCACCACGTAAGCTCAATATCAAATAAGGCATAACCTGCTACCGAAAGAGCAATAGATAGAATAAGGCTTATGATATTAATTTTAGTAACGCGGTGTTTATCCAAAATATTGAACACCAATTTCTGAGTAATAAAAAAATAACTGAAGAATATAAGTATCAGGCTAAGAATGCCAAATAACCCCAGCAAATCGGGATTAAACGGATTAAATAAATTGAACGTGATGTTAGAGTCAATAACAAGGCTTTGAAAAATTTTAACGATATAAAATGATATCAGAAATATGACGGTCCAATAAACAGAATAGATAACTACTCTTAAATAAGGATTTCGTGTTTCCGCACTAATATTAACCTTGTTGCGAAAGAAAATAGCCAGCCAGTAAATGACAATAGATTCGATAAAAAGATTGCCCAGCGATATAGCGATCTGGCTGGAAGCATAATAATCGGGGTCAAAAATATACCAATTGCGAATGCCGGCCGGGAGATATGTTTTTTGATAAATAAACGACAGAATCAGCTCGCATACCAACAATAAAATGAGCAGGCGCCCAAATGAAAATTCCTGCGGGTGAATCAATGCTATAAGTGAACTCAAAAAATTAAGAAGTAACAAAAAGCCCAATAGAAAAAATATTGCCGACCAGATGTTAACGGAACCCGAAGTATCGAACTTATTAAAATAAACATATAATAAAACGTCTTTTGTATTAAGCGGATTGAGCACAGGAAAACACAAGCCTTCCTTTACCGGAGAAAAGGCAATACGGCTGTCGAGATGAAAATAATTGTCGAAGCCCGGCTCCAGGTAGGAGTTATCTAGAGAATAAACATGGTAAAACGGAATCAAAGACAGATAAGCAACATCTTTTGAGTAATCCTTATTGGAGGAAAGAACCGGTTTATACAAAAAGTAGTAGCCGTTACTCAACTTAACAAGGGATAACGTGTTGCTCGTTTCACCTGGCGGTCGGGGTGGAATACAAGCGTTGCTGTTCCAATAAATCAAAGAATCTTTAGAATAACCGTAGATAAAAAATGGTTTATTCTTAAAATTCTGATATAAATAGTCAAGTGTTTGTTTGTTATTTGCCGAGAATGCTTCCGAATCATCAAGCAAGTGATCCACCTTATTGAGCGCATTAGCCAGTTGTGTGCTGACTGACTGAGCCGTTTTGCTTACATCTCTGGAGTTCTCACGGGAATCTATGCTATAAGCAAGAACGAAACTGATAATGCACAGCGCTAACTCAATCCATTTATATTTATGCAGTGTTGCGAACACTCTTCGTTTTATGCAAATGTAATCACAAACCGATTATGTGTTACTTTCCGATGCCAACTATCAATTTACCAATGCATAGTTCAGCACATCGAGCATATTATCTACGTAATGAAATTTAAGGTGGCTGATATAGTCGGGCTTTATTTCCGCTACATCTTTTTCATTCTGTTTACATAACATGACTTCCTTCATCCCCGCACGTTGCGCAGCAAGAATTTTTTCCTTTATGCCCCCGACAGGCAGCACTTTGCCACGCAGGGTTATTTCGCCCGTCATAGCAAGAAAAGGTTTTACTTTTTTGCCTGTGAGGGATGATGCGATGGAAGATAACATTGTGACACCTGCCGAAGGACCGTCTTTTGGTACAGCGCCTTCAGGCACATGTACATGCACATCAGTTTTTTCAAAATCTTCAGGATTAAGCTTTAAATCAGAAGCATGAGATCTTAAAAACGACAGAGCCGTGCTGGCTGATTCCTTCATCACATCGCCGAGATTGCCGGTCAGTTTAAGATTACCTTTGCCCTGGCTCTTTGCTGTTTCAACATATAAAATTTCTCCGCCAACTGCTGTCCATGCAAGTCCAACTGCCACACCAGCCGGATTTTCTTCTTTATAAATCTCGTTATCAAATTGTTGCTTGCCTATCATTTTTTCAATATCCTTAACCGTTAACTGAGCATTGTATGATTCATTCATCGCCACATTTTTCGCGATATGGCGCATAACTGCGGCGATTTTTCTTTCAAGATCACGCACACCTGACTCACGGGTATAGTCTTCAATAATTTTCCGCAATACTTTATCATCAAACTGCACGTGCTTTGGTTTTAACCCATGCACTTCAAGCTCTTTCGGAACGAGATGTTTTTTTGCAATCTCAATTTTTTCTTCGGTGGAGTAGCCGGAAATTTCTATGGTTTCCATCCTGTCGCGTAAAGCAGGTTGTATCGTCGCAACAGAATTGGCGGTGGCAATAAATAATACTTTAGACAAGTCGTATTCCAATTCCACATACTGGTCATAGAATGCGCTATTTTGTTCGGGGTCTAATACTTCAAGCAAAGCAGAAGATGGATCGCCTTTATAATCAGCGCCAACTTTATCAATTTCATCCAATACAAAAACCGGGTTAGACGTTTTTGCTTTACGTAAGGACTGAATTACTCTTCCGGGCATTGCACCAATGTAGGTTTTGCGGTGTCCGCGTATTTCAGCCTCATCATGCAATCCTCCCAATGCCATGCGAACATACTTTCTTTTCAATGCCTTGGCAACAGATTTACCCAGAGAGGTTTTTCCCACACCGGGAGGACCAACAAGGCACAGAATCGGCGATTTCATATCGCCTTTTAATTTGAGCACGGCGAGATATTCAAGGATGCGGTCTTTAACTTTTTCCAATCCAAAATGGTCTTCATCAAGAATTTTCTTGGCGCGTTTTAAATCGAATTTATCTTTTGTAAATGTATCCCAGGGCAAATCAAGCAGCAATTCAAGATAGTTTAATATCACAGAATATTCTGCCGCCGCAGGATTCATACGTTCTATCTTTTGCACTTCTTTTTCAAACTGTTCGGCAACGGCTTTGCTCCATTTTTTCTTTAACGCTTTTGCGCGAATCTCTTTTATTTCAAGACTAACATTATCCCCGCCTAATTCCTCCTGTATGGTTTTCATCTGCTGCTGCAGAAAATAATCGCGCTGCTGCTTTTCAATATCTGTTCTTACTTTGTTTTGAATTTTATTCTTCAACTCCAGCATTTGTATCTCTGCTTCCAAATGTTTAAGAACCGCTTCAGAGCGTAGTTTTAAATCGTCCATCTCTAAAATCTTTTGTTTCTCCACTATTTCCACAGATAGATTGGATGCTATAAAATTGATAAGGAAAGCAGGGGAATCAATATTCTTAAGCATGATATTAGCCTCAGTAGGAATATTCGGCGACATGCGAATTAGTTGCGCTGCCATATCTTTCAACGAACCAATTATTGCCAGAAATTCCTGGTCGGTAGAGAATTTAATATCAGGCAACTGGGTGATTTTTGCTTTAAAATATGGGTCAATGGAAAGCATGTTATCCAAACGAAACCGTTTCTTGCCCTGTATGATAGCGGTTGTGGAGCCATCAGGCATTTTCAGCATTTTCACGATTTTTGCCAGGGTGCCCTTGTTAAATAAATCTTTCTCTTCAGGCTCCTCAATCGTAGAATTTTGCTGCGCAATAACGCCGATTATTTTATCTCCGGCGTAAGCTTCTTTTACCGCTTTAATGGATTTATCCCTTCCCACCGTAATGGGAATTACTACGCCAGGGAATAAAACCGTGTTTTTTAAAGGTAGAATAGGCACCTCATCAGCAAATTTAATTTTCGCTTTTTCATCATCTTCTTCAAGCGAAAGTAATGGCATGAATTCCACATCTTCATCCATGCCCTGCATCAAATAATTATTTATATTTTCGAAAGCCATGTTTTATAGTTAATTGTTAATAGACATACGTAAATCAGTATTAAGCCATTTGTTTAATTTTTTTATTTTTAAATACAATCTCTCCTTTATCGGCATCAATTACTATTTTGTTATCACTGGTTACTTCACCTGCCAGAAGACGTTTTGATAATTCATTTACAATCTCTTTCTGTATTAAACGCTTCAAAGGTCTTGCTCCGTATTGGGGGTCGAAACCATTTTCGCTTAACAATTCAAGAGCGCCATCGGTCACCTCAATTTGAACATTGTTTTTTGCCAGCATTTTTTTCAATTGTTCAATCTGCAATGATACGATTTGTTTTATCTCTCCGTGCATCAACGGCGTAAACATAATGATTTCATCAACCCGGTTCAAAAACTCAGGTCGAACGGTTTTCTTCAGCAGTTCGATTACTTCAATCTTCGTGGTTTGTAAAACGCCTTCTTTATTTCTTTCATTGATGCCGGCAAAGTTTTCCTGTATAATATGAGCGCCTATATTCGACGTCATTATTATGATGGTGTTCTTAAAATTCACTACGCGACCTTTATTATCAGTTAAACGCCCGTCATCCAACACTTGCAGAAGGATATTAAACACATCGGGGTGCGCTTTCTCAATTTCATCTAATAAAATAACAGAATACGGTTTTCTTCTGACCGCTTCGGTTAATTGCCCGCCCTCATCATAACCCACATATCCCGGCGGTGCACCCACCAAACGTGAAACGGTATGACGCTCCTGGTATTCGCTCATATCGATACGGATGATAGAGTTTTCATTATCAAATAAAATTTCAGCCAAAGCTTTAGCCAATTCGGTTTTCCCAACACCGGTTGTTCCTAAAAATATAAACGAACCAATCGGTTTTTTCGGGTCCTGCATCCCGGCACGGCTGCGGCGAATGGCATCGCTTACGGCTTGTATGGCTTCATCCTGACCTACTACACGCCGGTGCAATTCTTCTTCCAAATGCAACAGCTTTTCTTTTTCGCTTTGCAGCATTCTACTGACCGGTATTCCCGTCCACTTGGAAACAATTTGAGCAATATCTTCGGCATCCACCTCTTCCTTCAGCATCCGGCTGCCTTCATTCATTTTTGTCAATTCGCCTTCAAGGTTTTTCAGAGCTAACTCTGCATCGCGTATTTTTCCGTATCGCAGTTCGGCAACTTTTCCATAATCGCCAGCGCGTTCTGCCTGTTCTGCCAGTAATTTATAGTTTTCAATTTCAGCTTTTTTTTCCTGAACACTGTCGGCAATATCTTTTTCTTTCTGCCACTTTGCTTTTAACTGATTTCGCTCTTCAGAAAGGTTAGAAATTTCTTTATTCAACTCCGTCAGCTTCTTAGCATCCCTTTCCCTCTTAATAGCTTCGCGTTCAATTTCGAGCTGTCTTATTTTCCGTTCAATTTCATCTAATGCTTCAGGAACAGAATCCATCTCAAGGCGCAGCTTTGCGGCGGCTTCATCAATTAAATCAATGGCTTTATCGGGTAAAAAACGGTCAGATATATATCTGTGCGATAACTCTACTGCGGCTATTATTGCTTCATCTTTAATACGCACTTTGTGATGAGTTTCGTAACGTTCCTTCAACCCTCTTAAGATGGAAATGGCATCTTCTTCGTTGGGTTCATCCACCAGCACCATCTGAAAGCGGCGCTCCAATGCTTTATCCTTTTCAAAAAATTTCTGGTATTCATTTAATGTTGTAGCCCCGATAGCGCGCAGCTCACCACGAGCAAGAGCAGGCTTTAAAATATTAGCTGCATCCAGCGCGCCCTCACTTGCACCGGCACCTACAAGCGTATGTATTTCATCAATGAACATGATATAGTTACCATCGGATTCCGTGATTTCTTTTATCACGGCTTTTAAGCGTTCCTCAAATTCGCCGCGGAATTTAGCGCCCGCCATTAATGCGACCACATCCAAAGCAAAAATGGTTTTGTTCTTCAGATTTTCGGGCACATCTCCATTTACAATACGGTGTGCAATACCTTCGGCAATAGCTGTTTTGCCTACCCCAGGCTCACCGACGAGAATGGGATTATTTTTTGTTCTGCGCGAAAGAATATGCAGTACACGACGTATTTCTTCATCGCGCCCGATAACAGGGTCGAGTTTTCCTTTTGAAGCCGCATCGTTAAGGTTGCGGGCATATTTTTCAAGCGCCTGGTAACGTTGCTCTGCCCCCTGGTCGGTTACCTTAGAGCCTTTACGTAAAGATGCAATAGCCAGCTTAAGTTCTTTTTCATTTATACCAAGTTCCTTTAACAATTTAGCCGTGTCATCTTTTCCCGAAAGAATACCGAGCAACAAATGTTCAACAGAAACAAACTCATCCCCATATTCTTTCAAATATTTTTGCACCGATGATAAAGCATTATTTGCAGCCTGTGATAAATACTGCCCGCCATTACCTTCAACTTTCGGGTATTTATTAAGAACCTCATCCAATCTTGAATTCAATTGGTTGATGTTGACGTTCAGCTTTTTTAACAAATATAAAACCACGCTATCCTCATCCTCAAGCATTCCTTTAAGGATATGAGCCGTTTCAATTTGCTGGTGATTGCCGGCAAGAGCCAATTCCTGGGCTTGCTGAACAGCTTCCTGGGATTTTATGGTAAAATTATTAAAATTCATATGTATTCTTCTTTTTGAGCTATTTCTCTTTAAAAGAGACAAATAACCTGCCATGAATAGAATGGGGGTATTTTCGGAATTTTTGGCGCAAAAAGGGGCAAAATAGTGACGAAATGACTAAAAACCCCAAGAAATAGCCTATTTATTAAGTTGTTTTGCATTTCCGGAGTAACTTTAATCTTCATTTTTTAATGAATAATTCAGAGAAAACATATTGGGTAAAATCGGAAGCCAAACGATTGGGTTTTGACTTTTGCGGCGTTGCAAAAGCCGAACAACTTGATGAGGATGCCCGAAAGTTTGAACAGTGGTTAAACAAAGGTATGCATGGCAGTATGCATTACATGGAAAATTATTTCGACAAGCGAATAGACCCTACCAAGCTTGTTGACGGCGCAAAATCGGTTATCTCACTTCTCTGCAACTATTACACCACCGAAAAACAAAATGAGGATGCGCCTAAAATTTCCAAATATGCTTATGGAGAAGATTATCATCTTGTCATCCGTAAAAAATTAAATGAATTTATTTCTTCAATAAAAGAAAAATTTGGTGATATAACTATCCGCGGGTTTGTGGATTCTGCACCTGTGCTTGAGAAAGCATGGGCGCGCAAAAGCGGTGTTGGATGGGTAGGAAAAAACTCTAACCTGATAACCAAAGAACATGGCTCATTTTATTTTTTAGCCGAACTTATTTGCGATATAGAATTAGATTATGACGGACCGCTTAAAGATTACTGCGGCACCTGCACCCGTTGTATTGATGATTGCCCCACCCAAGCCATTGTTGAGCCATATATTGTAGACGGCAGTAAGTGCATCTCGTATTTTACCATTGAATTGAAAGAGGCAATTCCCGACAGCATGAAAGGACAATTCGGTAACTGGGCGTTTGGCTGTGATATTTGCCAGGATGTTTGCCCGTGGAATAATTTTGCTAAACAACATAACGAACCTGCTTTCAATCCATCTATGGAATTACTCAATCTTTCATCAAAAGAATGGGAAGAGATGAACGATGAATTTTTTAACCGGCATTTCAAAAATTCGCCTATATGCCGCACAAAGCTTAAGGGGATGAAACGAAATGTTACGTTTATTAAACCCTCTGTCAAACAACAAAAGTCTTGAAGACTTTTGTTGTTTAGTATTTAACGAACTTACTCATTTCAAAAGCATCCGAGGTTGACAATCGAACAAAATACATGCCTGACGGAAATCGTGAGACATCAATTGCAGATTGAAAAGTCGTATTAGGATACATGATTTGTCTATCAAATATTTTTATGCCTGTAACATTAAAAATCTCAACCTTTGCATACGATGTTTGTGGCAAATAAGCATTGATTTGAAGCAGGTCGTCGCAAGGATTTGGAAACAGATTCATATCTAAATCCGGTTTATTAATACCTGCTATACCGGAAGTATTATCAATAGATAGTTCACACGAATCAGAATCAGTATAAGTATAAGAAGAACGATATATCCAATAGGCATGATAATTTTTTGTATTGTTATCAAATGAGCAAATAAGCATGTAGTAAAAGTTCGACAAATATCCCCAATATTGAGCTCCTGCATTATTAATATCATGTTGGGTATAATCAGGCATAATTGTAGAGCCAATTCCCTCAATCCACTCTTGTTCAGGATAAGAGGTAAATAATAGTGGATCATACCCGTTATTAGGATTTGAAAGAAACAAAGCTTTACGTTGCCCGGTAAGAATGTTTACTGTTGCAGTTGAATCTACATGATACCAGCCCGTTCTGGTATAGTAATAAGTAGTGGAAGAATCCTGAAAATCAAAATCAAGATAAATGCTATCGCCTTTATTCAAAGAATAATTATATATCAATTTCTCTTTACCCGAGTCATTCTGTAGTATCCATACTTCCTGCAAAGTAGTATCCTCTCTGAAATATAAAGTAGTATCATAAGAGTATAAATAATTATCCCAATACAATTTTGCTTTAAAATATTGCTTATTGTTAATGATAGTATCGCCGGTTGCATCCATAATAGTGTATACCAGATCATCAATTTGAGACCTGGGACTTGATGTTGCTGCTCTATAACCAACATACCAGGTATGATGATATCCAAACATGGGATAATACTGCTGTCCCCGGCTCGTAAAAACAAAAGAAAGTAATGAAAGTATTAGGCTGAATTTTTTCATGTAGTGTAATAATATCCATTAAAAACCTATCAATTCATTTTAGGTTTTACAGCACTAAATTAATTAAAAACAACGGGTTGTAGTTATATAAAAGAAAGTAAAATAGCACTTAATTAAGTGAATTAAAATTATTAAATTTACAACTCTAAGTTTTTGAGGCAAAAATTAATTATATATAAAAATATCCGTATGAAAAAAATAATACTTTTTTATTTGATTTTTGTATCAGCAACAGCAACCAAAGCGCAAACGCCAAAATGGGAGTGGGCTCAATGTGGCGGTGGTGGAACCTATTCAGGTGGGTGTGGAGTTACTATAAGCCCATCAGGGCATCTTTACTTGGGCGCCAGGTTTGCACAAACCTGCACTTTTGGTGGTGTAACTGCGACGGGTCCTGGTGCAAATAATGTGCTCCATGGGCGATTTGACACTTCAGGATTAGCGCAGTGTAAATGGCTGTCGCCTGATAATTTTTCCAGCGGTGAAGATTATAGTTACGGCTTTGCCATGGACAACAGAGAGAATACCTATCTCGTTGGAACAATAAACAGCGGATACGGAGGATTGTATCTTGATAAATATGACAGTTCGGGTAATAAGATATGGGCATTTAATCCAACTCCTACCTATCCAACCACTCAAATGCCGGCAGCATATGGAGTAGCATCCGATAATACAAATGATTCCGGCAATACATATATTGTTGGCGAATATTATTATTCCATAACCTTTCCAACTGTACCTAACCCCACAGTATTAAATGCCGTAGGAGGCTCTGATGATATTTTTCTTGCCAAAATTGACAGTAACGGTGTTCCTATATGGGCTGTAAGTGCCGGCGGAACAGGCACAGATGGGGGTAGAGGAATTGCAATAGACCCGGCAGGTTATATTTATATTTGTGGTTCATATAATGCAACGGCAACCTTTGGGTCACTTCCTCCAACTCCACCTGCCAATGCAGGTAATGCCAGTCTTTTTGTTGCTAAGTATGATCGTTCAGGAAATGCTTTATGGGTAAATACAGCGACCAATTCCGGATTTCTTGCCCCGGAATGGTTTTGGCGCTTTCAAACTATGACGGTGGATTCATGTGGAAATTCTTATGTGACGGGTACTTATATTAATACAGCACAATTCGGAAGTAACTCAATTACAAGTTTAGCGGGGACAAATGGCAATATTTATATAGCAAAATTACTAACCAATGGAAATTGGGAATGGGTAAAAAGTGCGGGTGGAACCGGTGGTGATGGTGCCATTTCTGTAGCATTAGATAAATACAGTGATGTTTATGTATCAGGCGCAATAGGGTCAGCTACTGCGAAATTTGATAATATAACTGTAACAAACCCGGCTGCTCCCAATTCAAATGTATTTGTGGCAAAATATTCTAATAGCAATGGTGCTGCACAGTGGGTACTTGATGCAAGCGGGTCAGGCGGCACCGGCGATCAGGGCATTGTTGTAGATAATCATGGTTATATTTATATCAGTGGTAGCATAGGAGGTACTGCCACATTGGGACCGAGCACTATAACTTCCGGCGGTGGTGGTTTCAATAGCAATGTTTTACTTGCTAAAATTGACACCGTTCCTATAAGAGCAATTATACCTAAAGTAAACTCCACTTATTGCCCGGGTTCAACAGTTCCTCTTCCTTATACTATCATAGGGACATTTAATCAGGGTAATACATTTACTGCACAACTTTCAGATTCTACAGGCAGTTTTGCTGATGCCCAAAATATTGGTGATACTCTCTCCTCTGACAGCGGTAGTATTAATATTAAAATTCCCAGTGGCACACCTACGGGTACATATCTTATCCGGGTTGTGTCTGACAGTCCTTCTACCAGCAGTTGGGCTAATGGCTGCGGCGCTTACTACAATGGGGTTTATATAAATGATTTTTATGTAAGTATTGGTAATAGTTTAAATGTGTCAATAGCTTCTTCCACTGACAGCCTTTGTGCAGGTGGCTCTGTTGTTTTAAACGCAACGGGTGTTTCAGGCGTAACCTACAAATGGCACACCAACGCCGATACTTCTACATTTGCTACTACAGACTCAACTACAGTAAATCCATCAATAACAACTACTTATTACCTCAGTGTTAGCAATGGATATTGTAGTGGAATAGATTCCGTTACCATTAATGTAACACCTGTCACCAATTTGGATATAGAACCGAATGATACTTCATTTTGCAGTGGACAAAGTGCCACTCTTCATATAAATGGAGGTGGTTCAGGATTTATCTGGAATCCTTCCTTCGGGTTAAATGTTGATACAGGCAGTATTGTTATTGCCAGTCCAACGGTAACAACAACATATACAGTCACAGGTACAAGTTCTGGCTGTGCGGCAACAGGCGCAGATGTTGTGGGTGTAGTTCCCTCTCCAAATATGCCAACATTTACCCAGACCGGAAACACTCTTATGTCAAGTTCGCAATTTGATAATCAATGGTACCGTAATGATAGCTTGCTTGTAAATGACACCAGCCAAGACCTGACAGTTACTATTCCGGGCGAATACAGAGTTATTGTAACTAATGAAGCTAATGGTTGCAGTACATCCTCAGATTCAGCTTACGTAAAACTGTCAGGTATAGAACAATTGCCAGGTATCAATAACCAGGTATCAGTTTATCCTAACCCGTTTAATGGCATCATCTTTATACGGATAAATTCATCGGCACAAGATGTGAAAGACTGGAACCTGCAAATTACTGATGTGCTGGGACGAACGGTATATAGCAAGCAGTCATTAAATTATAGTAATGATATTGATTTATCGAACCTGTCGAATGGAATATATTTTATAACCGTGATAAATAAAACAAGTAGAGCGGTTTTTCCTGTCGTGAGACAAAACTGATAAAATTAATTTTGAGATAATTGAGTTATAAAAAAGCCCCCAAATTTATTGGAGGCTTTTTTAGTAAATTTTGTGGGCCCACAAGGACTTGAA
The DNA here is from genome assembly GCA_963770495.1 of Chitinophagales bacterium. Taxonomy (GTDB): domain Bacteria; phylum Bacteroidota; class Bacteroidia; order Chitinophagales; family CAVYQA01; genus CAVYQA01. The sequence goes on from CAVYQA010000008.1 coordinate 20,362, forward strand.
CCTTGGACCAACGGATTATGAGTCCGCTGCTCTAACCAACTGAGCTATGGGCCCCTAAACTTTTAGTGGCGCAAAAATAATATAAATAGCTTTGGTTTTAAATAGCCGTCATCGTAATCTTGCCCTTTAATTCATTTACGGCATGTTAAAAAACATTATCCTCGATTTTGGCGGCGTAATTATACCCATTGATTACAGAAAAACACTTACTGCTTTTGAAAAATTCGGCGCAAAAGACGTTGTACAGTTCTTTTCCCAAAAAAAACAAGCCGAACTCTTTGACCAGTTTGATAAGGGTAAAATTTCACCCGGCGAATTCAGGCACCAATTCACTAAACAGTTTAATTTAAATCTTTCCGATAAAGAATTTGACCATGCATGGAACGCTATGCTTCTGGATATTCCGAAAAACAGCATCGGTTTTTTAACAAAACTTAAAGAACGCTATACTATATTTTTATTGAGTAATACCAATAAGATTCATATTGATGCTATTAATAAATACCTTAAAACAACTTATGATATTAACGACTGGAAAAGCTATTTTAATAACGTGTATTATTCATTTGAGGTAGGAATGAGAAAGCCGGATAAAGAAATTTTTGAAAAAGTGATTGCTGAAAATAAGTTAGACCTATCTGAAACACTATATATTGAAGACCACGAAAAAAACCTTGAAGCAGCAGAATCTATCGGTTTGCCATTTTATACTTTTCCAATGAATGCCGATTTAAGTAAAGAGTTGGATTTTCTGTTGAAAGTAAAATTATAACTCAGAATAGTTGTAAAACTATAGCCTTTATAGAACCCACATTACTCATTGTATAGAAATGCAACACCGGCGCTTTTTTAGCTATAAGTTCTTTACATTGCGCCGAAGTCCATTCAACACCTACTTTTTTTACATCGTCGTCGTTTTTGCACTTTTCTATCTCTGAAGCAAGCTCATGCGGAATGTCTATTTGAAAAATACGCGGTAACGTAGTAAGCTGTTTTTTTGTTGTAATGGGTTTTAATCCCGGAATTATCGGCACGGTAATTCCAATGGCGCGGCATTGGTCTACAAACTCGAAGAATTTCTTGTTTTCGAAAAACATTTGTGTCACCACGTATTCCGCACCCGCATTTATTTTTTCCTTTAGATATTTTAAATCTGTTTGCATGTTGGGCGCTTCGTAATGTTTTTCGGGATAACCAGCTACACCTATGCAAAAATTAGTATGCACTGCATTTTCCAAATCCTCATCAAGGTATTTGCCGTTATTCATATTTATTATCTGGCGCACCAATTCAATAGCGTGTTTATGACCACCTGCTTCCGGAATAAAATGACCTTCATTTTTTGTCGGGTCGCCTCGAAGAACCAATGCATTATCTATGCCCAAAAAAGCGAGGTCAATCAGTGCATCTTCGGTTTCTTCCTTTTTAAATCCGCCGCAAATGATGTGGGGAACAGCATCTACATTATACCTGTTCATAATAGCCGCACAAATGCCCACTGTTCCCGGGCGCTTGCGTATATTCACTTTTTCAAAAAGCCCTTCGGCATTCTTTTTATAATAATATTCCGAACGGTGATAAGTGACATTAATGAACGGGGGCTTAAATTCCATTAGTGGATCAAGCACATTGTAAATGGCTTGTATACCATCCCCTTTTAACGGAGGCAGTATTTCAAAAGAAATCAGAGTGGAATCGGCTTTTGCTATGTGTTCGATAACTGTCATAAAACGGCTGCAAACTTACATAAGTTGCACGGAGTATTTGATTTTAGCCCTCAGGAAAATATTAAAGGTTGGAAAATCAGTTAAGTTTGAAAGGAGCGATTAACTGAAATTCAGGGATATTAACATAAAAAAACTTGCCGTCAATGATGCGTTCCATCAGGTAGGTGCCGTGCATTTTACCCATTTCGGTTTTAAGATGGCAACCGGAAACATACTGGTGCGACTGTTGCGGCTCAATAACTGGCTGTTGACCTATAACGCCCTCGCCTTCCACTTCGCGCAATGCGCCGTTACTGTCATAAATATACCAATGGCGGCGGAGCAGCTTTACGGTAAATTCACTTTCATTCTGAATGATAATGCGGTAAGCGAACATATATTCGGCATTCATCGGCTGCGAGTAATCAGGCTGGTAAAATGTCTCAACACTAATTTTTACTCCTTCGGTTATATGGGTAATCATAGGTTTTTGGTTCTTCGTAATATAAAGGAATACTAAATTATATAACTATTTCCGTTTTGCAAAATAAATTCAGCTTTTGATAAACATTTCGACTATTTTCTCCGTTTCCCCCAAAGCCCTCTCCAGGTCGTCATTTACTACAGATTTATCAAATTGCGGCCTGAATTCCATTTCTATAGCCGCTTTATCAATTCTTTCTTCCAGGGCATCCCGGTCCTTCTGTTCCCCTCTTTTTCAAACGCTCTTCCAGTGCGGCAAATGACGGTGGCGCAATAAAAATGGTAAGCGCCTGAGAACCGTAAACCCGTTTAAGGCTTAAAGCGCCTTTTACATCTATATCAAATATGCCTGTTTTGCCTGTTGTCCAGATGCGTTCTATTTCGGATTTAAGAGTGCCGTAAAATTTGCCTTTATATACCTGTTCCCACTCCGCAAATTCGTTTGCGGCAATTTTACGTTTAAATTCATCTTCAGTTAAAAAGTAATAATCCTTCCCGTTAACCTCTCCGTCGCGCATGGGACGGGTGGTGGCGGACACAGAAAACATAAAATCGGGATGGCGTTCAAGCAGAAGATGTACTATTGTGGTTTTTCCTGCTCCCGATGGTGATGATATGATTACTATTTTTCCTGCCATGTTAACCACCCCACTTACGCGCATTGGCTTTGCCCCCTCCTTGAAAAAGGAGGGGAATAAAAAAGTGTATCAATCCATTTTCAAAGCACATTCAGCAATTGCTCTTTTAGTTTTTCCAATTCATCTTTCATTTGCACCACCAGTTTTTGAATATCGGCATGGCTGGCTTTTGAGCCGAGTGTATTTATTTCTCGCCCCATTTCCTGCGATATAAAGGTAAGTTTGCGCCCGTTGATTTCTTCTGACGCCATTGTTTCTTTAAAAAATTTGCAATGGCTTTTTAGGCGCACTTTTTCTTCCGAGAAATCCATTTTTTCAATGTAGTAAATCAATTCCTGCTCAAAGCGGTTCTTATCAATTTCCAACTCACCAAGACTATTTTTTATGCGGTCGGATACCTGTTGCATACGCTGCGGTTCATATTTTTCAATGTCAGCAAGGCATTGAAGAATAGCATTTAGCCGCTCATCCAAATCCGTTTTCAACGATTTTCCCTCAGCAATACGAAAATCTGTAACCTGTTTAATAACTGTTTGAACCAACTGTTCAAGGTTCTTCATCATTTCAGCGGTAGGCTCATCTTCGGTGCTTGAAATTACATCGGGCATTTTTACGGCAATCGTTAACAGGTCGCCTGATGATTGATGCAACTCATCTGCCAAAGCTTTTAATTCTTCAAAATATACTTTTGCCAAATCGCGGTTAATTTTAGCCTGTGCGGAGCTGCCCCGTTTTTCATAAATAATGCTGCAATCAATTCGTCCGCGGTCGAGGCGTTTATTCAAAAGATTGCGCACCGTAAATTCATTTTCCTTAAAAATTGACGCCAGCCGCAAATTAAGGTCAAATGTTTTGCTGTTAAGGGCTTTCACCTCGACACGGATAGCGTAAGTATCCTTTTCCATCTCAGCGCGTCCAAAACCGGTCATTGATTGTATCATACTTTATGTGTTTCAGGTAGTGAAATATCCTTCGTAAAACTCACCAAATATACACCAATAAAGATGAGTAGGGAAGCCAATGAGTTTTGCCAACTTAAATGGTCCTTGCTAAAAAGCACGGCGATGAGGGTTGCAAATATAGGCTGCGCATAAATATAAATGCCCACCACACTTGAAGAGGTGTTCTTTAACGCCAGTATATTTAAGAGGTAAGAAAAGAAGGTGGTGAAAATAATTATGAAGATTATCGCCCACCAGATAA
>CAVYQA010000009.1:0-7123 GCA_963770495.1 Chitinophagales bacterium
AAGCCTGTGACCGCCGTGAGCAACTGCAATGGTTGTTCCATTCCATGTTCCCGATGTAATTGTGCCAACTGATGTAATATTGCCCTGTACGGTAGAAGGTAACGTAGTACCAATGCTCGGAACTCCTGTTGCGCTTGTTATTAGTACGCCATTATCGGCAGTTGTAATTGATGAAAGATTATTTGCAGTGGGTGTATATAATACTGTGTTAGTTCCGCCAAAGGCAGTAAGCCCTGTGCCGCCATTTGCAACACCCACAGTTCCTAATGAAATATTAGGCGCCGTACCAGTGCCGCTGTTTACTATTGGCGATGTAACTGCCATACTTAAAACGCCGGTATTAGCTAAGGTAACTGATCCGCCACTGCCTAAAGTAATTGTACCGCCGCCGCTTATTCCTGTACTGGGGTTGACCGTGATTTGAATATTTCCTTGTACAGCAGTACCCGAGGTACTTCCGTAGCTTACACTCCACGTTTGCCCCGAACCGCCGTTATAAGCAGAGCCAGTTAAACCTGTGCCCGGTGTAAGATTTGCCAGCGATGCCGTCTGCTGTTGCCCATGTGTATGTAGTGCCATTCCATTGCAGGTAAGTATTACTTACAGAAGGCGCTCCTACAATCTCCAGTAAGCCACCTGTACCAGTCATTACAATATTTCCTGAAGTTAGGGAAGAAATTTTTACATTTCCGCTCGTTATCTACGGTTACGGGCGATGAAGTTCCGATAGTTAAAAGCGCAGAGGGCGAAGTTGTACCAATACCAACATTGCCTTGTATAATTGCACCATTGGTTGGGGCTGCCGTTCCGCCGTAACTGGCACCTACTACGAGGTTACCCTTTACATCAAGTTTACTTATAGGAGCATTCTGCCCTATTCCTACATTTTGTGAATAGCCGTTTGCGGTTATCATTAGTAACGCAACTGCCGTAACAAGCGAGAGTAAGAGTTTATTCCTCATAAAATTATTTTTATTTATTTGTTTTTATTACGATCGTTTATACTACTACATTTAATGCGATTTGCGGCGTATGGAAAGAGGTGAGCTATTATCTGTTTTCCTTGTTATTGAATTTGCTGCTTTTTACTTTTAAGCTGCACAGTTTCAATACGCGCGGTGCAAAAATCCGATAGCTGTGGTTTTTAGCCATAACTACTTATATTTATTTGTGACTGAATAATAACTGCAGACACTATATTTTCTTTATTCATAAAATAGCGATTCAATTTCAAAATGTTTATTTTCGGTTATTAAGTATAGTTATGCCTTATAATTCAGTTTTGTTAAATTTTTATGTAAAATTCAACGAATGATTTTTTAACCCCAAATCCAATTTTTACGCTTTGTTACTAAAAGCCTGAAATTCTATTAATTGTAATAACTTTTATTAAAAAGGAATAAAAAATTTATACAATATTTTATCTTGATTTTTTATGACATATATCATATAATATCATAAAATTGAACAAATTTAAGCCATCTGTAACCCAATATGAAACCTAAATTTTACGATTTGTTACTTTTTTTTGACATTTAACATCACGGTAACTTATTGTTAAAGAACCAATAATGTTATTTTGATTACCGATAAAAGGGATTATATACGAAAAATGCCTGCATTTGGTTTGTTTTTAAGAAAGACAGTAAATATCTCAGGAAATTGGCAGGCGTGCCATTGGTTCGGCGTCTAATGAGGCAAAGTCGTTAGCCAGGTATTTATAATGGGCTGCCATAGCTATCATAGCAGCATTATCGGTACAATATTCAAGTTTGGGAATGAAAAGAGACCAGTTGTGTTTATCAGCGGCTTTTTGAAACTCTTTCCTTAATAAAGAGTTCGCCGAAACCCCTCCTGCCACCGCTATTTGGTTGCAATTATATTCCAGCGCAGCCTTTGTCATCTTTTTCAATAAGACTGCAACAATAGATGACTGGATAGAAGCGCAAAGATCGTTCAGGTTATTTTTCACAAAATCAGGATCAGCTTTTGTTTGGTCGCGAAGAAAATAGAGCACTGCGGTTTTAAATCCGCTAAAGCTAAAATCAAGTCCGCCCACTTTACCTTCGGGGAATTTAAACTTAGCAGCATTGCCCGTTTGAGCCGTTTTATCCATTAAAGGACCACCAGGGTAAGGTAAGCCAAGCAGCTTGGCTGTTTTATCAAATGCCTCGCCCGCCGCATCATCCAGCGTCTCTCCCACTACTTTCAAATCGGTTATGCTATTAACCAAAACAATTTGCGTATGCCCGCCCGATACTGTAAGGCATAAGAATGGAAATTGCGGATTCGGCTCATCAATAAAATTCGCCATCACATGCGCCTGCATGTGGTTAACGGTTATAAAAGGCACATTAAGTACTAAGCTCATTGCTTTTGCAAAAGAAACCCCCACCATAAGCGAGCCAATCAACCCCGGACCTATGGTGACTGCAATGGCATTCAGTTCCTCCTTTTTTACATCCGCTACTTTAAGCGCTTCATCAACTACAGGAATAATATATGTCAAATGCTCGCGCGATGCCAATTCGGGAACTACTCCGCCATATTTTTCATGCAGCTTTTGGTCGACTACAATATTAGACAGTATTTTCCCCTCCCGGATTACAGCAGCACCGGTATCGTCGCAGGAGGATTCTATGGCAAGAATGGTATTCAATTATAAGATTTGAAGATTAAAAGATTTAAAAATTACTTTAAATGACTGGCGTTTTTTCTAGCGTTTATTTTATTTTTAAAATCCTTGTAAAATTTAAAATTATCCATGACAGTGATCAATAAAGAAATTTCAGGTTGTTTGATGAAGGTTATTTTTTTCATGCCTTCAACTTCCCGGTTAAAGCTAATGTATATAAAGTTGAAATAATAGTATGTAAAACTCCTAACACCAATTGGCACCCATGAACAACTGACCTTTTTTATATTTTCAAGAGGTACTTTAATTTCTCGTCCTGATTTAAAAACATATAGAAAATCATCGTCGTATTCAACTTGGTATCCCCAGGGAATAAAGAAATAAATACAAATAGCACCTAACCCTAAAAATAATAGTATAAAAATGTATCCATTCGTGCTCAATGGCTTGCTTGCTTTAAGAAAAATCAATACAAGCAATAAAAATGACCATACAATAATAAAAACCAACTTGGGCTGCACCCAAACGCTATCTGAAAGTTTTATCCTCATTTAATTTTCAAATTGTCTCGTTTTAAAATTTTCAAATTCTTCCTACCTACCAGTTATCCGATTTCGCTTCATTGCTCGCCCTTGACATTGCCTTTTTAAGACCGGCAATTAAAGTATTTTTAATATAATCGTCAGTCTGTTGCAATATCTGGCAGTTCCAGGCAAAGGTGGCGGGGTCTTTTTCAGTGGTAAGATTTTCTGCCGGGTGATAACTTAAATCTTTTAGGTTCAGGTTGGTTATTTTGTACCGGTATTTGCCATCTTTAAAATTAATGGTGATACTATAATTCATAAAGGTGTTGGTTGATTTAGTACCGTCCTTTAAAGTCTTCACAATAATTATCGTACTCTTTCCTTCAAAAACGTTGTTTACAGAATCTAATGTTTGAATAACACTGGATGGGCTTTTATAAAAACTATACACCCACTTTTTTGCCCGCTTAAATAATTCAGGCGCCTGCACTCCGGGAGTTTGCACCACTTCCATATAGGTTATCAGTTTGGTGCTGGTATCCATAGGCATGTCCGGCGGAGTTGGCGCGGGTTGTTGCTTTTGGGCAAAAACAAATAACGAATTGGTTATCAATAATAAACTTATTATTATCTTTTTCATAAAATAGTTGGTTTAAGAGTGAATAGCTATGGCAAAAATCATGACAATTGGCACAAAAATAGATGAATTTTTCAACAATATTTTTGTTGGTAAAATGTTATCGGAACGCCCTATTTTATTAGCAAATATGGCGGTTATGTCGTATTTTTACGTCACATAAAATTAGAGTCAAAATTAACATGTCTAACGTAATGGAAGAAGTAAAAGTGCCAAAAAAGCAACAGGAATATAACGCAGAAAGTATACAGGTTCTTGAGGGGCTTGAAGCCGTTCGCAAGCGTCCCGCCATGTATATTGGCGATATTAGCGTTCGCGGTCTTCATCATCTTGTTTATGAAATAGTAGATAACTCCATTGATGAAGCGCTTGCCGGGTTTTGTAAAAACATTGATGTTTATATAAACGAAGATAACTCCATCACCGTAATTGACGACGGGCGCGGCATACCTACCGACATCATGAAAAAGGAAGGCAAATCGGCGCTTGAAGTTATTATGACCGTTTTGCATGCCGGCGGCAAGTTCAATAAAGATACCTATAAAGTATCGGGCGGATTGCATGGCGTGGGAGCATCTGTGGTGAACGCTTTATCGGAGTCCTTTAAAGCTATAGTTCACAAGGGCGGTAAAATATTTCAGCAGGAATATAAAATCGGTAAGCCTCTATATCCTGTAAAACAAACCGGCAACACCAACAGAACCGGCACTGAAATACATTTCCTGCCCGATAAAGAAATTTTTAAGGTTACAGAATTTAAATTCGATACCATTGCCGCACGCTTGAGAGAGTTGGCTTATTTGAACAAGGGCATTAAGCTTAACCTCACCGATATGCGCGATGTGGACGACAAGGGCAAGCCGCATAAAGAAACCTATCTGTCGCAGGGGGGATTAAAAGAGTTCGTTCAATATCTCGATGGCACCCGTGTAGCCATTCTTCCCGAACCGATATCCATAGAAGGCGAGCGCGATAATGTGATTGTTGAAATCGCTCTCACCTACAACCAGGATTTTAATGAGAATGTACATTCTTATGTAAATAATATCAATACCATTGAAGGCGGCACTCACGTCAGCGGTTTCCGAAAAGCCATGACGCGCGTTTTCAAATCGTATGGCGAAAAGAACGGCTTATTCACTAAATTGAATTTTGAAGTAACCGGCGACGATTTCCGCGAAGGGTTAACAACGGTTATCTCAGTAAAAGTGCCGGAGCCGCAGTTTGAAGGTCAAACCAAATCAAAGTTGGGCAACTCTGAAGTAACCGGCATTGTCGAGTCTATTGTTAACGAGGTGTTAGCTTACTATCTGGAAGAACATCCCAAGGAAGCCAAGAACATTATTAATAAGGTTGTTTTAACCGCTACGGCGCGTAATGCAGCGCGCAAGGCGCGCGAATTGGTGCAGCGCAAGAACGGGCTTGGCGGCTCGGGATTGCCCGGCAAGCTGGCAGATTGTTCCGATACCGATGCCGAAAAGTGCGAGTTGTATTTGGTGGAGGGAGATTCTGCGGGTGGCACAGCCAAGCAGGGACGCAACCGCCGTTTCCAGGCTATTTTGCCATTGAGAGGTAAGATATTGAACGTGGAAAAGGCAATGGAACATAAGATTTATGAGAACGAGGAAATAAGAAATATTTTCACAGCCATTGGGGTTTCTGTCGGCACCGATGAAGACCATAAAGCGCTTAACGTGGATAAACTGCGTTACCACAAAATAATTATTATGACCGATGCCGATGTTGACGGCAGCCACATTAGCACACTTATTCTCACCTTCTTCTTCCGCTATATGAAAGAGCTGGTTGAACTCGGCTATATTTATCTTGCCGCCCCGCCTTTATACCTGGTAAAAAAAGGAAAAGAACAAAGCTATGCCTGGGACGAAGACGGCAGAAAAGAAGCGCAGAAACAATTGGGAGGTAAAAATCCCGAATCGGTAACAGTGCAGCGTTATAAAGGTTTGGGTGAGATGAATGCTGAGCAGTTGTGGGACACTACTATGAACCCCGATACCCGCACCCTATACCAGGTAAGCATTGAAAGCGCCGCCGAAGCCGACCGTATCTTCTCTATGCTTATGGGCGATGAAGTAGCCCCGCGCAGAGAATTTATTGAGAGCCATGCGAAGTATGCTAAGCTTGACATTTAGACACGCAACATGAGATACAAGACGCCAGTTTCTCTGTGTCTTTGTGCCTCTGTGATGAAATATTGAATCCCCTATCGGTTAAATGGTGGGGGATTTTTAGTTTATATTTGAAATACATAAAATATTGGCACAATGAAAAAGACTAAGTTTTCTTTGTCAAAATTAATTCCAATAAAAAACTCACTTTTCCGCCGTGGCAGGTGTTCTGCAAAGGCAAGCGCAAAGCCCACCTGCCACCGCAGCCAAGCTAACATCGCTTCAGTGGTTGGTGCGCTTTACTTATGGCTTTCGCAAACACCAACCACGGCTCAAAAAAGTGCAACAACTTTACTCTCTATTACTATTCATCTTTTACTACTTGTCCGACCACCGGCGGATTCTAACCAAGCGCCCCTCTGCACTTTTGTTGGAGAGGGGTTGGGGGTGAGGCAAAAACTTTTTTTACGCCGTGGCAGGTGTTCTGCGTAGGGTAATGTGAAGCCCACCTGCCACACGCAGCCAAGCCGATACCCTTTTTACATTCCATATTCCAAATAATGAGTTATAAAATTCCAATCCTTCTTCTCCATATAATAAAACCCTGCCGAACTATATTTCCGCCGTGGTAGGTGTTCTGGAAAGGCAAGCGCAAAGCCCACCTGCCACCGCAGCCAAGCCAACATCGCTTCAGTGGTTGGTGGGCTTTACTTATGGCTTGCGCAAACACCAGCTACGGCTCAATAACAAGATTACAGTGACTGTAATAAATAAGCTACCAGTAAAATACTTACTAATAAAATTAACATGGTAAGTAATGTAACAAGCACAGAAGAAGATTTATAATTATCGCTGTCAAGCTGTTTTTCTATATGCTTATATCTTAAAAATGAAAATACAGCAGTAAAAATGCCCACACATACGAGCGCAATACCAAGAAAGGAGGAATACCCTTTTGAATGAATTTCCACCTGTTTGCCTAAAACTATGGCAAGCTGTTTTACAAATAAGGTAAATTTTGTTACTACAAATCCGAATGCCATTATTCCCACGCTGGTTCTTATCCAGGCAAGAAACGTTCTTTCATTTGCTAAATGGTCGCTGGCGTTATTGGGTTTGTTTTCTTTCAATGCTATAAAATTTATATAAGAAATTCATAAGTAAATATAACTTTTTTCTGCCTTAGCTTATAAATCTA
>CAVYQA010000010.1:0-4403 GCA_963770495.1 Chitinophagales bacterium
CCAGCGGATCGCGCGCGATCGCCTTGGCGAGCTCCATCTTCCTGAGATCGGCGAAGGGCAATGTCGCCGGCCGGCGGTCGATCACGGCACCCAGACCCACGCGTAGGGCGATGGCTCGCGCGCGCGCTTCGATCTCGGGGTCGGGGAAGCTGCATCAGCTTGTCCGGCAACAAGCCGAGAATGATGTTCTCGAGCACCGTCTGGCGATGGAGCTTGGCGCGAATGCTGGAACACCATCCCGGCACCCAGCCGCGCTATCCGGTGGGACGGCCAACCCGCGACCTCCATGCCCCGGATGCGCACCGAGCCGGCATCGGGCCGCTCGACGCCCATGATCAGTTTCATCACGGTCGATTTGCCCGAGCCGTTCGGTCCGATCAGCCCGAGGATTTCCCCGCCCCTCACGCTGAAGCCGACTGTCCTCGACCGCGACGAGGCCGCCGAAGCGCTTGGTCAGGCCATTCACCTCGAGATGGGCAGTGGCGGCGACGGCGCTCATGCGCCTTCCCTTGTGCGCATTGATTTACTACCTTATTAATATTAATTTTTTTAAGGTTTTTATAAATCACAGGATTTGTTTTTTTTTCCTGTTTTTCTATTTGTTTCACATCACTCTTCAGCAAATCGGTGAGCGCCTTCAATTGTTCACCTGATTGATAAGAAACCAATGAGCCATGTTGTGACACCGGGGCAATAGCAGAAACCGAACCCACTTTATCTTTTGGCTTGTCAACTTTAGCAGTATTATCCGCTTTAACAAGGTTTAAATGATAATGAGGATTTTGCGAAGTAAGAGAATTGGTCGTACTGCATGATGATAACATCATCGAAGCAGAAATGATCATGCACAAAGCTATGATACTAAGTGTAGTTTTTGTTTGCACAGGCATTTTTTTAAAAATTAGGTGATACGTAACTATTTGAAGCGATAAAGTTAGCTTTTTTTTGATATTTTACTAATTCTTATCTATTTTCATTTATAATAATTTAATACCCCTATTTCTTCACCGCCGTGCGGTAAAGCATAACGGCTAAAAGAATGAAAAATGCAGTACCCAGCAATTGATACCCGCCATCACCTAACAAACCGGTAAGCGGACCGGCTAAACTGATTTTTTGCAGTCCATTAAAAACAGCTGTATTCACAGAAAGAATTGCCACCACAACTCCTGCCAGGGCTCCCCCTGCCACAAGCCCTGTGGCAAATAAACTACCTTTTCCTAATTCATTATCTTCTGCTTTCTCACCCTTTCGTGTAGTTCTCCAATCTGTAAGTTTTTTTACCACTCCCCCTGCAAAAATTGGCAGCGTGGTTGATAGCGGCAGATAGGCTCCCACAGCGAAATTCAGAGCATTTACTCCGCATAATTCCATTGTTATAGCCAAAAAAACTCCCACCAGCACAAACTGCCAGTCAAGATTAAACGACAATAATCCTTTAATAAGCGTAGCCATTAATGTGCCTTGAGGAGCAGGAAATTTATCACTTCCAATAGCATGGGTAATGCCTTGAGCAATCATATCAGGCGTAGGGTGGTCAAGAATTTTAATTGTTGCTCCTATAACAATAGATGACACAATAGCGCCAATGAACAATGAAAGCTGCTGTAGCCGCGGTGTAGCTCCAACAATGTAACCTGTTTTTAAATCCTGCGAGGTGGCTCCACCGTTAGCCGCAGCAATACAAATCATGCCGCCTACAACAAGAACCATTGGCTCGTATATTTTACCGGTTAATCGCGCCCCTATAAAAACAAGTGATGTTGCCATTAAGGTAGCTATAGTCATACCGGAGATGGGGTTAGAGCTTGAACCGATAATACCTACAATTCTGCTGGATACGGTTACAAAGAAAAATCCAAAAACCACCACTAATAAACCTATCAAGGCTTTCGAAAAAATTGAATCGCCGGGTATTTGCGGCATTATAACCATAAGCAATACGAGCGCTATGCTTCCAAAAATCACTGTTTTAAGTGGTAAATCACGCTCAGTCCGGCTGGCAACTACACCGTCTGCTTTATCTTTCATAGAGCCCATGCTATCGCGGAATGATGATGCAATGGTTGGAATACTTTTTATAAGAGTCATAAAACCACCTGCTGCAACAGCCCCTGCACCAATCTGGCGGATGTAAGCGCGGTAAACAGCTTCGGCTGTGCTGGCAAACATATGGGTAGCCGGATTCCAGTCTCCTGGTCCGCCGGCAGTTGCCAAATCTTTTAAGTAACCTAATTTTACTAACTGCAATGCTATTGTATCCATTGGCACAATGGATGCTATAAGCGGGATAAGTCCCAGCCACGCTATCACGCCACCTGCTACAAGAATGCCGGCAATACGAAAACCAATGATATACCCCACGCCAAGATATTCCGGCGTGATTTCACCATTTACAGTTGCTGATGGAAAAAATTTATTGGTTTGTTTTGTAACAAACGCAGGCGCTTCTGCAATTACCTGGAAAACGCGTTGCAATAAGGCATATACCATAGCAAAACCCACACCCATAAAAGCGGTTTTGGCAAAACTACCACCCTTTTCACCGGCTATTAATACCTGGGCACAAGCAGTACCTTCAGGATATGGTAATACACCATGCTCTTTTACAATCAAAGAACGGCGCAGAGGTATCATCATCAATGTACCTAACATACCTCCTAAAACAGCTAATGTAAAAATAGTCCAATAATTAAAATAGCCTGCACCAACACTTTGCCCGCTATCATTTAACGACAAAAACAAAAACCCGGGTAATGTAAAAACAACTCCTGCGGCAATGGACTCACCTGCCGACGCCGTGGTTTGAATAATATTATTTTCAAGAATGGTAGTGCCAAATACTTTTCTACCCAATGAAATGGCTATCACCGCAACCGGAATGGATGCCGACACGGTTAATCCTGCTCTTAATGCAAGGTAAACCGATGCCGCACCAAACAATATTCCGAACAATCCACCCATTACAATTGATTTAAGGGTGAACTCCGCCATTTTTACATCGGGTGACACATAGGGTTTAAATTCTTTCTTACCTGTAGTATCTTCCATTATTAAATTTTTTGTAATAATAGGAAATACAAGTGAAAGATTACACCCTTCCTGTAATTATTATATGAAAAACATTTAAGTCATCTTTTATTACAGGTATTCTTGAGAACAAAAAGCCGGCTCTCTAATGAACCGGCTCTCTATATAAACCCTTAACTTTAAAATTATTTAGCAGGTGCTCCTTTATGTGTGGCATTTGGCGCATGGCTCAGGTGGTGCAGGTGGCGTGCAATTCTCTTTTCCTTTCTTATCTCACGGCGAATACTCTTCATATCTCTGCGTATCTCCTTCCTGTCTTTGCGAATAGCTTCCTTATCTGCCTTGATTTGTTTAGTTAAAGCAATAGCGGCTGCTTTGTCGCCATTCTTAATATCCAGGCGGCGCTGCTTTATATCGGCTTTGAGATTTTTAATTTCCGCCTTTACATTTTCCAGGTCAGCGCGAATAGCCTTCTCATCAGTTTTAATATCTTTATTAAGCTTCCCTATTTTACTGCCGTCAACGGGTCCCGTTGTAGTTGGCGGGGTTACTGTATTGGCAGTCGGGTTGGCTCCGTTAGTATTTAATGTCGAAGCGGTTTGTGCAAATGCACCGGCTGCACTTACAATAAAAGCAACCGTAAGAATGATTTTTTTCATACCATTTAATTTTATTATACCACATAGATTAAAAATTATTAATAAGGTTTAATCCCAAAAGATAAAAATTGTTAAATCTATCTCTGTTAATGCAAATTATAGTTTATAAACAAAAAAAACGCCCCGGTAAATCGGAGCGTTTTTGGCTTTAGCCTTACTAAAAATTACTTGCCGTCTTTCTTGTGATGTTTGTCTTTCTTCTTCTTGTCGTGATGTTCCTTTTTAGGCTTTTTCTTAGTCTCATGTGAAACCATGTTAGACTGAGCAAATGTGCTTATGGCGAAACTCATCAATACTGCCATTAAAAGTGTTTTCTTCATGTTTTTAATTTTTTTTTAGTGATGTAAAATTTCCGCAAAGGTATTCCTAAAAGTTTATTCGGCAATAAATTAGAACATATAAATATTTAATTAAATTAAATGTGATTGATTATAAGATATTTAGATGACTTTTTGAATAATTAATGTAACAAAATAGTTGTCTAAATCACCTCTGCTACAACAAATGTGCTCCCCCCCACATAGATAAGGTCATCCGGTTGGGCATTTTTTTTAGCTTCTTCAAAAGCCGATTTAGATGAAGAGAATATCCTGTTTGCAAGAGAAAATTTATCCGCAGCTTGTTTTAAACTGTTTACATCAAGTCCCCTTGGAATATCGGGACAACAGAGATAATACGTGGCATTCTTTGGAAATAACGGTAAAATTTTATCAA
>CAVYQA010000011.1:0-18178 GCA_963770495.1 Chitinophagales bacterium
GCTAGTGCTTGAGTAAAGTTCATACCTACCCATTATAACATCACAAAAATTAACTATTGGAAGCAAACAGAGGAATCCAATAATCCACACCATTAATGGAGCATTTTAAAACTTTGGATGCAGCACAATGCGCGGCATCTCCTGCGCTACCTCCACTCGTACCTGCTGCAACGAAATAAGTTGCCCCAACAAGTCCATTATTATCATTTAATAATAGGAAGTTGGTTGCTCCTCCATATAAATATAGTTGTCCATGTGGTACAGCATGAGTGGTATTTGTCATTGCAATACCATACAAACCTGATTGATCAGACAAAGTACCCGAGGAGGTGCCGTAATCACCCCAAATAGGAGCTAATTGGCCACCATTAATTGTTGCTGCTGAGATATCTAATTGGCCAAATACGCCTGCTTCGAATTGTCCTGCTGCAAGTGTACCTGTCGCGATAATTTTACCTTGAATGCCATATATATAAGCACTTCCAGACGTACCGACAACATCAACCTCTCCGCGTAATCCTACAAGATTGCCGGATGTTTGATTTGTAACAGTACTTGATATTTTGCCTGTTAATGAACGGATGGTTCCTGGCGTTGCCGAAGCATTTGCTACAGAAACTATTTGGCCACTTAAGCTGCTAGGTAATAGAGAAGCAGGAATTAAAGAAACTATATTTGACGCAATAGATACGCTAAATATGCCAGCACCACCACTATAGTAAATGTTCCACATGTCTTGGGGATACGGTACATATCCTTGTCCTATTGAACCTGATTGACCATTCGAAGGCGCGATTAATTGGTTTAAATAACCTGCTACCATAATTTCAGATAAACTGTTATTACAAGCAAGACGGCAAATTCGTGTTTGTTGACCTGCTGAATCTTGCACTTGATCTGGGAATTCAACTTTCCAGTTTAAAATCGTCATTTAAAATCTCCATTATTTACGTTTTAAAATTTTATTAGCCTTAGCATCTATTTTAGCTTTAGATGCTGAGCTTAGCTTCCCTTTTTTGACCATTTGAGATGCCCTAGCTTTTGCATTAGCGGCATGAGCGCGGTCTGGCATAGGATATTTTCGCAATCCAGGTAATCCAAATTTTTTTGCTGATAGTTTATTTCTAGCTTTGGCTTTCAATACTGCCATGTCTGGAATTTCCTGGTTGAATAGATGATACGCATAGCTTAGTATTTTTTCTGCCTATTAGCAATTTATCTCCCAAATATGTTTAGATTTTTGTTTTCGTTTCCAAAACCGGATTTGTTTATAGCTAATTCAATCAAGCCTTGCGTGAGCGCGTCTACGTCATCATCATGACGCGCCCCAGGAAACTTTGTAATGTTATCAATAAAATCCGGAACCCAAGATTCACCTTCGGGCAAAAAGAAGCGCCCAGCCTCAATTAGTGGGCTTACGGCATACATTCTGGCTATCTTATCTCTATCTACCTTAATAGCTTTAATCGGTAATCTAGTGCGTTTACGGAAGACTTGTATAAGGCTTTGTCCGCTTGCCTTGTCTTCGACTAGAATTTGATGAGGATTGTAAATATTGGCCAACTCAATTGATATTTTTTCGAGTTCAGGAAAATCAACTCGACCTTTCCAACGATTGATTACAAAGAAACCGTCTGCTGCCACGCCAAGAGTTAAGCAAACGCTATAGTCGTTTTCTTCGCCTTCTTTAAAAGCGGTATCCCATGACTGGCAAATAAATTTAAACTTGGTAAGTATAAGTCTTGAATGAATATCTCTTGTAAGCTTAAAACTTTGAATCCAGCTTTCTTTGATAATACCGCCGCCGCGTGGCACGGGGGATTGTTGAAGTTGACTGGCTACCCCGTATGATCCTAATTCTTCTTTTAGTTTATCTAAAATATCTTTTGTAAATCGTTTTGGCCAAAGTAATTCTCCTATTTCTGTTCGAGGGTCTGACCATCCTATGCTAGTAACTATTTTAGAACCTTCATATTCTGCAGGCAAACATAAATGAACTGGATTTGCCATTTTTAAAAAAACTTGGGATATATCAAGATCGCTTACCCGCTGTCCTATAACAACGCGTGTGCTTTTGTCTGGATCGTTTTTGCGAGTGGACATGACCTCTTTCCACCATATAGACGTAGATTCCAGCACAGCTTTAGATTCGCCTTCAGAAGCGTTATTTCCATCATCACAGTTATGGATTAAAAATCCATTTGCAAAATAATTGTTATTGTCGGCAACTTCGATGTTATAAACTTTTACTTTTTCTTTTTTTACTTGAATTGAGGAAATTTTATGAGTTTCTTTTTCTATATCCATTAACGCATCTAATAAAGTTAAATCTTTGGCTTTAATCCAACTTCTAGTACCAGTCCACACTAGATGATTAGACGTGCATTTTAATGTTTTGTTATTTGCAGTTGTTATTTCAATAACTTCATCAGCAGTATTGCAGAAATATTGCAAAATAGGCTTTAATTCGAGTCGTTTATAGAGTTTATTATAGCTAAGCACTTCAATAGGTAATTTGCCCTCACATATTCGTCCAATACTGAGTTCATTAAATTTAAGCTTGATTTTAACATCGTATGGACAGCAGACAATTCGGTCACCTCCTTCCCCTGTATTACTACCAGTGACAGAGGTAGCAATTCGATATCCTGCTTTGTCATTGTCATATCTCATTTTTTTATTTTGATCACGTAGTAACTTAAAACGATGACCATAGTGTTTTTGAAACCATGGTGATTGTATTAATCTGCGAGATTTTAAGCTATCACGTGTGCTTAGTGATTGAGCGTAAGAACTAAAAAGCCACTTAGTGCTGGGGTGCGTTATCCATTCCCAAACAGGCCATAACACACTTACTATTGAACTTTTACAATGACGAGGAGGACAATTAATAAGTAGATCTTTAATTTGCCCATGTGAAACAGCCATAAGATGTTCAGCTACAGCGTCTATGTGCCAACCACTTACATAAGCACAACCAGGTTCGATAATAGGCCAAGCTAATTTAATAAATTTACGCAGATCAGATGTGGCATCAAACGCTGCCATTTCTTCTTCAAAATATAAATCAGCCGCCGAGATATGGAGCATTGAATACGATTTTTTGCCCTGTGTTAGTTACAATTTGATTGCCTAAATTATCAATCCAAACATGCAAAAAAGGTGGAATAAAAGGTTCTTCCACTCCATCCATTAAAATCAACATTAATAGTGATTGCATGTTCATAATATTTTATACCGCACTCAGTAAGACTATGATTTCTTCTATCACAGCTATATAAGGGGCTAATGAGGCAATGTTTAAATCTTTCAAAACAGCTAGCGCAGCGTTTAAGTCTGTCATGATTTTAGGATTGCTTTTCAGTTCTGAAAGTAAAGCGGGTAGTTTTTCTATAATGGATATTAAGCTCATTTTTTAATCCTTTTTAACTTAGTTGTGTAAGCCCTGATAAATTGGCGCTAAAGCCACGTCGATGATTTCAGCAGTAGTCTGCGCCACACTAAATCCTAATTGCAAATATATCACGGAATTAAACATAGCTGGAAGTAACGGGATAAACACGCTTGCCGTGCCTGCCACAACAAATGATGAACCATCAAAATTAGTCATCGGCAAAAACGTACCATTAGGTGTTTTGCAAACATTAAACGTAATATTGCAACTTACAAAAGTTGACGGCAAAAACAACCCGACAGGCGATGTTCCGCCACAACTTAGAATTGATGAAGATGTTGCAAGCGCAGCAACATTAATTTGTGAGTCTGAATTTGTCGTATTAACTACACTAACTTGAAATTGACTTTTGAGGCTCATTATTTTTTGCTCCTGGATCGAAGTTTTTTGCGTTCTTGTCGTGCAATACTATAACCAATTGCAATACTTTGTTTAATCGGTTTTCCTGATCTTCTTTCGGCGGAAATATTTTTAGAAATGCCTTTTTTAGTTGTAGCTGCGCGACCTTTTATGTTAGGCATTTTAAATCCTTTTAAACTTTATAAAATTAATTTATTAAACTAATTCTTGTGCTATTAAAATGTTTAACTTGTATATTCTGTAATCATTAAACCGGAGGCCGATACGCCCCCATATATGCGAGATGACGCAACACCATTTAAAGTAAATGTACCACCAGTAGTTCCACCAATTCTTATCTTAAATGTAGTGGCACTTGTTGTGCCAGCTGTCATAACATGGCGAAAAGTTAAAGGAATTTTATAACCGGCGCCATTATTTTCTATTCCAGAAGCCGCCAAGGCATTAGCAGTGCTATCTTGAAACAAAGCCATAGTTATATTGTCATTCCCACTATAAGAACCCCACCCTGTAAATTCTATTACTAAAATATGTGAACTATTAGTTGGAGTAATCGCTAATGAAAAATATTGATCGCCTTCCGTATTTTGTGGAATTGTATCATCAAATGGAATATCAGTAGTGCCCGCTGCTTCCGCGGCGCTTTCAGTTCTAACTTGCTGCACCGCTGCGCCCGCACTTGGAGCTGCACTAGAAATAAAATTAGTTCCATCTGAAGTTATTACATTCCCAATTGTTCCGGCCGCATTAGGGTAAGTAGGAGTAGAAGAAATAATATTTGTACCATCACTAATTAAAATTTTTCCTGTAGCTCCAGCAGTTGCGGGATAAGTTGCTGTAGTAAATCCTGGCGCACCAGCTCCCGCGGATTGAACTAATTGCCCCGAACTTCCTGCCGCAGTAATAGCAAGGGCTGAAGCCGTTGAATAAACAATTCCCCCATTTGCAGCCGTCAATGCCGCATTAGTGCCTCCTCTGGCTAATGATAAAGTTCCCGTCCATCCCGCAGTGATACTCGTTGCTTGCAATAAAGCTGTTGCAGGTGTGCCACCTAAAGATAAAGTAACATTAGTATCGTTGACTTCGGTCAATGCAGCCGGCGTTATTGTTGCTTGATAACCAGGTATGGTTAAGCCGCTTGGTAATGTAGTCGAAAAACCTGGAACACCGCCCGCACTTGAAATCATTACTGCACTATTAACTGCAGCAATACCCGTAATCGTATTTGCTGCACTGGAATAGAGAATTTGATTAATTGTAGTAGTAGTTGGATAAACCGCTGTTGTATAAGCAGGATTAGCAGATACACCGCCTGTTTGAAACAATTGTCCTGATGTGCCAGGTGCTAATACTTTCCATGCCGAACTATCACGATAAAGAATATCACCTTGCGCATTACCAAAAGCATAATCAATCAATGCTGTTAGGGTTGTACTGGAAGGATATAAAGATCCACCGGAAATATTAGCAAGTAATGTACCGTCAGTAATAGCGGCTAAGCCAATAGTTCCTGTGGAAGTAATGGTTCCGCCAGTTATACCATTATTTGTTGCAATACTTGTAACAGTGCCTTGATTTCCAAATTGAATAAAAGTAATTGCGGTAGTATCTACAACAACCATAGTGGTTGTATTATACCATCCAGTATTTGCATTAACTGATCCATTCTCAACAGGAATTATGCCAGTATTATTGATATTGCTTGGAGTATCGTAATCTGTTGCGCGAGTAAGAACCCAATTTGTAATAGCAGAACCCACATCAGTAACAATATAAATACCATTCTGTGTATTTGCCCCACCACTTTGATTTTTAATTAAAACTTTTGAAGCAAGCGGTGGACTCTCTCCATCAAGTGAAAATATCGCTTGAGCTCCCGCATTGGTAAGTGTCGCACCAACACCTGCCCCTGCTTGAGTAACAGTTAATGCACCTGTTGTCGCTGCATATACAGGAGCACTACCCCCAGTTGCTATCGTATCTACATAACCTTTAGTGGCAACATCGGTCGAAACGAGTGGAGTAGAAACGTTATTAATTAAATGCGAATTCATGTTAAATGCTTGGGATTGTGCGCCTAACGCTGTAATGCCTGTGGTCGCAGATGAACTAAAATTAGTACCATCCGAAACTAATACATTTCCTGAACTACCTGCAGTTATCGGATAAGTTGCCGTAGTCCATCCAGGCGCTGTTGTGCCTGTTGAAACAAATAATTGTCCGGCCGAACCTACAGCACTTAAAGCAATTGCACTTGCGCTAGAATATGCTACAGCACCAGCTGATGCAGTTAAATTCGCATTAGTTCCACCCAATGCTAACGATAATTCAGTTGCCCAAGTTGGAACACCTGCGGATGTAGTTAATACCGCTGTTGTTACTGTTGCAAGTCCTGTAATCGTATTATTTGATGAACTATAAAATAATTGATTTATGGTCGTTGTTGATGGATAAACCGCCGTAGAATAAGATAAATTCGCACTTGTACCACCACTTTGTAAGATTTGACCTGCCGATGCTCCTGGATGCAAATAAGTCCAAACTGCACCATTTCTAAAAATTATATCGCCTTGCGTATTATTAATAGCAGCATCAAATAAAGCTGTGACGGTAGTAGAACCTGGACGTTGTGATATGCCCGAAACATTGGCCAGTACGGAATCATTAGCTATTGTATCTAAAGAAATCGTACCAGTTGTCGTTATTGTCCCACCCTGCAAACCACTACCTGCAGTAATGCTCGTAACTGTGCCGTTATTGTAAAAACCATTCAAATAAGTAACAAGTTGATTGACGGTAAATCTGTAACTTACATCGGTTACGTCATCAGTTCCGATTTGACATGTTCCTGCAACTGCGGATATAAGATTTAAACCAGAAATCTGAAGTTCAGTAGCCATTTTAATTCCATCTAAAATGTTAAGGGAATGAGATTGTGATTAGAATATCACTTTTTAGTTCAATTTTCCTGTCTGCATGATATTTATTAGAGGAGTGATTCGATTCGGGACTTGCTTGAACTCTAAAGAATTTCGGAGCTCCACAGCAGCGTCATTGAATTCGCCGATTCGCATAGCATTAAGCATTTTCTCAAAAGCTAGCAAGCCTCCTATGCCCATATTAAACGCCATGTTAAGCAAAATATATTGTCGAGCCAGATCAAGTTTATCGAAAAAGTCTATTTTGGCTTTGCACGCGGCGAGCGCATTTTCTAAATCTGATTGCAAAATGAATTCACCTGTTTTTAGATTGATGCCATTTGCAGAAAGTGAATGGCCAAAACCAATTGTCCAGTGGCCTGTAGTATCCACATAAGGGAATTGCCTAAATCCTTCTGCCTTTTGAATTAATGGGGTAGCTACTGCTATTAATGCTTCCATGATTGATCTCATTAGTTATAATTGAAAATATATTATCAGTTAATGAAGGATGCTGCAAAATGCAAAAAGCCAAGGATGAGAGATCACGGCGTTTAGCAATCTTGTATGACGAAAATGAAAAATTCAGTCCTAGCAATCCCGAAGCCATTTTTTATTTTATCAAAGTAGCAAGAGAATTAAATTTTTACGTGGAACTCATTAATTTATGCGACATTAAAAAATTAAAAGAATTTGACGCTTTATTTATAAGGCAAACAACATCACTTTTGAATAGTGTCCATGAGTTTAGTTTAAAGGCTCAAAAACTAGGTTTAGTTGTAATTGACGATCCACAATCAATTGAAATATGCTGCGACAAAGCAAGACAATATATTTTATATCGCATAAATGAAATACCGATACCTGAAACTTATATACTTGATGATTTCTATGGTGCATCAGAGATTTTAGAGAAATTAGAACCACCTTATATCATTAAAAATCCCTATGAAAGTTTTTCGACGGGGGTTTATTTAACTTATAACAAATCATCCTGCCGCCAGTTTATTGTTGCTTTACTTAAAAAGGTAGATAAGTTAATTATCCAAGAATTCATTAAAACTGATTTTGACTGGCGTATTGGTATTTTAAATAATGAAATCATTTTTGCATGTAAATATTTTATGACTAAAGATAATTGGAAGATTATCAAGCATGATAGAAATGGTAATTATGTTGATGGCGAATCCTGCTGTGTATCGATAAATGATGTTCCTCCCTTAGTTGCAGCTGCGGCATTAAAAACAGCGAGTGTAATTGGTAAAGGATTTTATGGCATCGACATAAAACAAACTGCAGGTGGCAAAGTTTATGTAATAGAAGCTAACGACAATCCTAATGTAGATCATGAGATAGAAGATCAATTAGAAGGCGAAAATATTTATCGCAAGATCATTTCTAATTTTCATCTTCAATTAGATGAACAGGCTCGTCTACGTGCTGCTTTGGAGTGAGCATTGAGGAAAGGATTTTTAGGCGTTCTTCAATGGGTATCGAGGTAAACAATGCAATCTTTTCATCAATTGTCATAGTATCTGGATTAAGTTTGCCATCAGGATGGTTTTTATTGCTTGCAGGAACGTCACAGCCGCGTATCTTGCGAGCTTCCTCCATTCCCTTATAAAACATAGCTAACAAACCCTTATCGCCATACTGATCGATCTTTTTAACCGTAGTTGTGGACTTTTCCTCGACAAATTTGCCTTTTATCATGCGTCCGCTTTTTTCAACAATGTTTAATTGTTGCTGGCTTTTCATGTATTGTTCAAGAGCGCTAAAAGCAGCTGATTCAATGAGCGCAGCTTGATTTTGCTTATAGCCTTCAATATCGGCCATAAAAGCCTTATGATGTTTTTCTGTAGCTCTTTGTAACGCCCTAGCAACACTAGATTGATCGATACCAAGTTCGGCGGCTATTCGTGGTTGTGACCATCCCTTGCAGCGTAAAGCCCATGCTTTTTCTTCTCTATCATCTGATTGTGCTTTTTTAGTTGGTCTAAAATCAGCCATTAATGCACCTTTTATATGCGTATATTTATAGATTATTGTACAAATATACAACAAAACCAATAAAAAGTCAAAAATATTTTAAAAATAGTTGGAATAGTACTTGTATCTATATTGCAATAGTATTAATATGGCTACATAAACAATTAACGAGGAGAAACAAAATGCTATTAACAAAAGAAGAAATAAGAAGGGTGTTAAGTAAAGCCCAATATTGGAATGAAGTAATTAAAAGAGAAAATCAAGGAAATATTTTACAAGCTGAATTAATGGATGAAGTAAGAAAATTAGGGGTATCGATATTATTTATTTTAGAAGATTATGCAGAAAGAAGTAAAGGAGAAATCTAAAATGACAATCAACTTACCCGAAACGAGGAAATCTAAAATGAAATTAAACAAGAAAATAGAATGGCTTTATAGTTCGATAACAGGAAGTAATTTGAATGGCAATTATGTAGGAGCGGCTCACGATGGATACTTTGAACTAAAGAAAGAAGAAGAAAAGCTATCAGAACTTAAAGCTTATTGGGAAGTTTGGATGATAGATACAGGAAAATGTAAAAATTATCTCGCAGATAAAGACATAAAAAAAGTATATGAACTTATTGAGAAAAATATTAGAGAGGAAATCTAAAATGAAAACCATTAAATTCGAAGATTTAAACGGACAAGAAATAACAATAAGCCCATCAAGCTTGGCTACACAACAAGCCTATAGAATTTATATAAATAAACCCATTGAAGGTGTGCCATGTATTCATCTAAATAAAAATCAGGTAAATATATTAATTAATGCCCTTCAAGATTTATTAATTTCAGTTGATTACAGAAATATTTCTGAACGAAACTGGGCAGATGTATCCGAACAATACAACATACAAACCAACCTTGGCACCATCCAAAAATAAAATGAATTCTGGGGATTTTAATTTACAATAATTTTTGATGGCGCAAGTTGCTTTTTCATTCGAATAGCACTGTTTCCATTTTCGTAATAGTTGGGATATCTACCGAATTCAACATAGTTATGAGCCTCATAAAACATTCTAGCGTTATAATTGTTTGAATCGACTTCCAGGTAGGTATAATCGAATTTCTTGAACTGAGCGTATTTTTCTATTCCTTGCAGCATAGCTGTGCCAACGCCTTGTCCTCTCACAACTGGATGCACGCAAAAATTATAAATGCGGACCCAGTTTTTTTTCTTTTTATAACTTAGAATTATTGATCCTATTAAAATATTTTCGCCAATGATGCAAAAGACTTCTATGTTTTTTTTGGTTAGCAAATGAGCAAAATCCTTCGATGTTAAAGTATCATTAGCGAAGCAAATTTGTTCTAAAACAACCAATGCAGGAATATCTTGTTCACGCGCAAGTTTAAGTTTTGGAATTATTAACTTTTGCTGTTCTTCCATCTTTATTTTGCCTCGAAAATTACTCGCACGCCGCCGCCGGAACCATTGGATATAGAACCACCGCCGCCGCCGCCGCCTGAACCTGAACCAGCAGATGCAGAATCACCGCCACCCGCATAGGCACCACCAGCACCTGCGCCTCCTAAACCGCCGCACATCGGACAAAGTTTAGTTTCACGAATAGGAGTATTACAAAGCAATAAATTTCCAGTATCAATATTTCCAAGTCCTTTGTATTGAGGACAAACTTTGCATTCTTTTTTTTCAGGATTAAAACATTTATCGCAGAATTCTCCGTCTTCATGAAAGCACACAGGATTTTTTTCGCATTTTTTAGCAAATTCAAGCAATTTCTTTGAATTGCCTTCTTGTTGTGGTACATCTACTACAGGATTTTCTTGTGGTATTTTGGATACATATAATTCCAATCTCCTCATTCGGGCTTCAAACTTTAAAATAGTGGCATGAAGATTTGCGCCATCTAAAATTATTTGTTCCATTTTTTTTATATCAATTAAAGATTCTAATTTTTCAATTCTAATTCCATTCTCAGGCACTACATATTCAACATATTTTTTAAGATTTTCATATTGAGAAATATAAAAATCTTTAGTTGATTCTAGTTTTTCAATTCTCTGACGATTTTTAGATTCCCATTTTGATAAGTCATCAATTTGAGAAATTAAATTTTCTAAACTATCGTTTGTATCTTTGATTAAAGTAAGTTCACCATCAACAATAGATTTTTCTACTTTTTGGATTCTTTTATTATCTTTATTTAAAGCTTCGATATTCCATTCATTAATTTTTTTTTGTTGACTAATATAATTATCAGTTTTGGTCTTGAAATCACTTAACA
Organism: Chitinophagales bacterium; assembly: GCA_963770495.1. GTDB lineage: Bacteria > Bacteroidota > Bacteroidia > Chitinophagales > CAVYQA01 > CAVYQA01. Next base: position 11,018 of record CAVYQA010000011.1, read on the forward strand.
TATTAAATTGATCTTTAAGGGAATTAATGTAAGTTTCGATTGCTTGAAATTGTCTTTCTAATGTATTAATTCTTAAATCTTCTAATCTAGGACTTTCACAAAAGTTTAAACGCTTTTCTAATTTCTCAATTCGTTCAAAATAATCTTTACTAAAGCAACTACTTTCTCGAAGATGAGTAAAAGTATTTCTTAAATGTTCCATGTCATCGGATAACATTTTATTTTCTTTTTCTAGTTTTTCTATCCTATCCAACAACTCTTGATCAACTATGTTCATTACTTTCTCCTATTTCTTTTAATAAATTTTCTGCTTTAATTCCTGCATTTTCTTTTTCAATATCTAAATAATTGGGATAAAAAGAAATCCATTTCACATAAGCTAAAAGTTTTTTATATTTTATCTCTAATTCCAAATATTTTTCTTCCAATATCTGCCCCGAAATAAATTTAATATTTGGATGGGGATTGTTCCAATTATGTTTTAATTCCATTTTGTTTCCTTATTCCTTGTGGTAAATTAATTGATTTTAGATTTAATAGAATTGCATTTCCTTCGATGAATTCATCAAATAGATTTCTAACAGTAATTTCATTATCTCCACAATCATCAGCTAATTTTTTAATACCTAATATCATTGTGCAATAAAAAATATTAATTATTTTTCCAAAGAAACTATAAACTAAAACTTGATCTAAACCATTATGTTTTTTCATTATGGAATTTATCCAAGGCAAAGCAATATCATCACAAGAATGAAGTAATATTTCTGCAATTTCCTCAGCTTTTGAAAAAAGTAATTTTTCAATTTCGTTTAGGTCTTCATCTTTTTTTATTCTTATTTTTGACATTGCTTGCGTGTTCCTATTTTGCGGTAATAATAGCGATCGTAGCGTGCTTGAGAGTTGAGTTTTTGGATACCCAGAATAGCTGAGCGCAATGTGCGATATTGCACAACTGTTTCACCTGTTTCCTTGTCTATGATTTCGTAATTCATTACTTTTCCATTTTCTTTAAGCGATTGATCTCGTCATTAAGATACCATTGTGCCTTGAGCAAATTGTTAAGAAAATTATGTTTATGTTCAGCTCGCCAAATATATTTAATGACATTTCCTAGTGCAAAATCAAATTCTCTTGCTACGTCAATACATTCTATTCTACGCCCACACTCACAATGCGCGGACGAGGAATTATAATGAACGGGATGATTGACTTCATCTTTTTTTGATTCCCATTCTATGCCTGAATCTTGGCACATAGTTTTAACCATTATTTTTTCTCCATTGGTGCGCTCGTTTCTTCATATTTTGTAATAACATGTGTTTCATAATAAGTTATAGATAAAGTTATTATAGATAAAAATATGGTAATGCAAATAATTATAATAGATAAAGTCATGCAAAAATTTGTATCGTCATTCATACTTAATAGTTCTCCATCCAAGCATCAAAAAATTTTGTAAGAATTTGTAGTTTTGGCAATTCAATAAATTTTAAATAGCTATTCAAACTTGAATCAAACAATACACTACAAATATTCAAATGAATTGCAGGAATCTTTTCCTTAGGAAAAATCAAAGGTTCTTCAAGTACCATATCCAGAAGTTTTGTCTTTAATGTTTTAACAATTTCCTCGTATCTAGCAATTTGTTCGGATGAAAAAATTTCAGAATAATTTATTTTTTTACATTCCATTATTTTTCCTTTACAAAAATTGTAATCATTTGCAAAACACATAAAGTAACTATTAATGTGCAACAACTAAAAATAATTAAGCTTATTTCTATTAATGTTTGCATTAGCTTTTTTCCAATTTATAAATACCAGATTGTTTTTGAAATTCTTCAACGCTGATAGGATCACGTTCAGGCATTTTATTACCGACCGCCCAAGCTAAACAAGCAACCCAGCCTAATAATGTCCATCCGAAAAATATATTCACAATCGCAATAGATGCTTTGTGCGGATGTTCTCTGCTTGCTGCTACAATCCAGGGTATTAAATATATAAATAACACAAAAATCAAAGCTGCAAAACCTGCTACTAAGTCACCTGTTTCCATTTTCTAATCCTCATTAATTTAAAAATGAGATTATATTGCATTAGTATTAGATTGCAATAGTTATTTTGAATATTTATTTCTTATTTTCATTTTCAGACATCGAAGAACAAGTATTTCATTTTTAATATCATCAGAATATAAAGTTTTGCTTAAAGAATGTCTTTCTAAAACCATTTCATCAATTAAATCAACAATTTCATGTTTGCAAACTTTAATTCCTTCCTCTATCCCGTCAGATTTACCGCTCAAATAATGATGATCATCAGATTTAGTTTTAATAAACCATTCATTTGTAAAATTATCTTTTCTCCAATTGACACAAACAATATCCTCAGGTTGGCATTTATATTTGGCGACAAAAGCCGTTATAATTTCTTCTTGATGATTTACTACGTATTGGATTTTTTCTTTGATTAGTTGCTCCATCTCGGGCGACATAGCTTTTCCCTTACTTCGAATATTTCTTATAAAGTTCATCAATTGCTCTAATAATGACCCGACTTGCGTTTTCTCCCATGTAGCCTTGGAGCTCCTCAATTTGCCTAAAAGCAATAGGACTCATTCGTATAGAAATTGTACGGGTATCAGGGCTCGCTACAGCCCCAGGGTCGCGTCCTTTATGTAAATCCTTGGATTGGGTAGGTTTGCCGGAGAAAACCTCGCTGTGCTTATCGTGTAAAGCCGTAATAGCGCGAATAATGACTCGACTAGCGTTCTCTCCAGTAAAAACCTGTAGTTCTTCGAGCTGTCTTACCGCTAGCGATGATAAATAAAGTGAAGTAGTGCGATCAATCGGTTTATTCATCTTGCCAACTGATTTTGTAGTTTTAGGTTTTTTAGTGCTGCGCATAAGTACCTCGTAAAATGAGGCATACTATATTGCAATAGTAACAAAATTACAAGCAATATTTTTGCTTCATTTTGTTTAAGTGACTAAATAATTTTGGGAATTTATATTTAAGATTTTTCGGAAGAGGCGTATTATCTAGGTTCGGTGAGGGAAGGGTCTGATTCCTTCCCTCTCGAGGGAGTTCCGTTCTTGCTTACGTGACCTAAGCATTATAACGGAATTGTAGATTCCTACAACTATTTTGCTTAGGGAAAAGTTTAAATGGCTAGACGACCCAAAGAACATACCGCACATTTTTTAATTTCTAATTTTCTAATGTCCAAAGATTCTCGTACTTTTAAACTTAATGGTAATGCGCAAGCGGTTTTACGTTATATGGGTGATGTTATGGATGCCACCTATAATAAAGGCGGATTGCGTCGATGTTCTATTACTCAATCGCAAATTGCTAATTTTTCTGGTGTCCATCGAAATACCGCTGCGACAGTAATTAAAAATTTATTAGCACTTGAAATTTTAATTTTTATTAAAAAACTTGAAGATAATGTTGCTGTTTATGCGATAGGTCAAACTTTGCATTCAAGGTTGCGGTTGCACAACCATTGTGAAACCGCGGTTGCACAAAATCCGCAGACGGTTGCACAAAATCCGCAGAACGGTTGCACAACCACAGTGCAACAATATAATACTGCTTTTAATACTGATATTAATCCGCCGGTTGTTGAACCGGAAACGCAAGAAGCAAAAGAAGCAAAAGAAAAAATGAGAAAAGCACTTGGATATTTGGTTAAATTAAAATCCATCAATTCATAGGGGAAAAAATGAAACAAAGCAAAGAAGATAGGTTAAAACGTTTAACTAAGGGTCAATGCCCTATTCACGGCTTAACTATGTATCAAACAGGAAATGAAGAAATTATTTTACCTTGTGGTCATGTGGAATCAGGAAGATATATTGCGTCTTGTACTCGAAAAGATTGTAAAATTTCAGCTTATTTTGAGGAACCATTTGGAGAAGGTGAATTATTAGCAGAATTTCTATTTCTTATTGAAGGAAAATAAAATGACCGAAAACGACCTAAAAGAATATGGCAAACAAGTAATGACCGACAAAAAGCAAACCAAAAGCAATATAGGCCTTTCAGGCGTTGAAAAATGGAATGACGCGCCCTTGTATGCTAACAACCTTTCGCCACGCGAAGAGGTAGGCTATTCTCGCCCAGAGCAGCCAATTAGCAATCGACCTCAACTGCCCTGGGCACGGAATGTGATAAGTAGCGCAGAAAAACGCCAGCCTTATGAATCGCCGTTTAAAGAATGGTGGAAATCTGAACAATCTAGGAAGCTCGAAAATAAATAAAAAAATTATTTACTATTTATTGCAATAGTATTAATATGCTTTTTTTAAATTAAGGAGATTGTTATGGATTTGCCAGATACAAGTGTTTTAACAGAAACTCAACAAATTGCTAGAATGTTGAAAAGCTTAACCATAGGTGAATTAAGAGCCATAGAAGGCTACGCAATGGAAATCCGCTATAAATTGCAAGAAGCCGAAAGATTAAAATTAATGGAGGCGGTTTAATGAGTTACAATCCAAATTGCGATACTTGTCATGAACTTTGGGAAAACTATCTAAACTTTGATGGTTGCGATACTTGCAACGATTGTTTTGACGAAGATCGTGACACAAGCAATGAGGAAGTATAATGTTCGATTTTCAATTTGTAGAAGTTCAACCTATTATTGCAACTCCAGCTTTTGATGAAATCCAACAAGAACCCAAGGAAGTTAAAAATGAAAAAATTATTATTGTTAAGTCTAATAGCGTTAAGCCTAAACGCGCAAGCAAACACAGTAACAAGCAATTGCCCTAACGATGAGGGCACTGTTACCGCAACACTAGATGACTCTACGATTGCTGCAGGTCAATATGCAAATGTCACAGGATATTTTACGTTAAAATTAAAAGACTGGGCATACCCTATGACCGCTTATGCCACAGAAAATATTGAATATTGTTTTGATTCACAATGCAAAAGTTACGGTAATTCTCCTGCAATACCCGTTGTCCCCAGCGGATTAATCACTAGTAATAAAAGTCAACTGCCAAGTCAATCTCCTTTAGCTGCAGGAAATCATATTGTAACTTTTCGTATGTACGTACCTGAATATGATTGCTCTGCAACTGCAATAGCACACATTACCGCAAATTAATTGGATTTTAAATAATGAAAGTTATATCTCTTTTTTTGCATAATAAAAATCAAGAAATAATTCGTATTAAAGATAATATTGTTTTATACATCAATAAACCCGATGGGGTTTATTCTGATCGAATTCGTTTTGCGATTGATGCACCGAAAGAAATTAAAATTTTTCGTAATGAGCTGAAGAATAGAACTTGTAAGGGAGCAAATGCCAATAACAGTTAAGCGATTAATTGCAGAGTTAGAGAAAATTGAAAATAAATATCTTGAGGTTGAAGTTTATCTTTCTAAGATGTATCCAATAAATGGAGTCAAAGAAAGTAATTATTCCAAAAAAGTTTTAATTTATGCGGATAATAGTAAAGATGATATTTAAAATTATTTGTTTTTTTATAGGTCATGACTGGGATTTTAATATTTCGAAAGATTATAAAATGTGGTTCCGCAATGGCGAAGGATTACCCGATGAGGAATATACAATGTATTATTGTAAGCGTTGCAAACGAATGAGGAAACCCTAATCACATGAAATCTAGAATCGAAGAAAAACAAAAAATATTCGATAAATATTTGCTTGCTCGTTTTTCTCAAAAGGAAATTGATGAGATTAAACAAGTTAATTCCCGATTTTTAATCGAAATGTATGGATTATTTTTGCACAAAGATCATAATTGCGAAGTTAGATGTTTAACATGTGATACTAAATTTTCTTCTTTATTTTCTAATTCAAATTTGTATTGTTCTTTGAAATGTAGTCCTTTAGGTGGAAATTAAAATGATTAAATTCCTAAAAGGCTTTTTTTATGCGTTATCTTGCATGCTTGCAGGAACTGCAATTAGTGCAATTATGTTTTTTATGGCGAGATATCCTTTATATGAACTTATAGGAGCATTTATAATTATTCCTATTGTAACGGGCATTGTATGGATGAGATAGAAATGAAAGTTGCCTTAATAATGTTTTTAATAAGTGTTTCAGCCTGGATTTTTCTTGCAGAAATGAGAATAGAAGTATGTTTTGATTTAATAAAAACTTTAAAAGTTAAAATTGAGGATTTGCAGAAATGATTAAAGAATTGCAACATCGAATAGATTCCGCTATGAAAATTATTTCTGAGAATGGAATGATTGATGGAAGTCATCATAAACAATGGTGCTTAGATCAAATAGCCAGAATTTTATTAACTGAAAAAAATTATCTAAGTTGGGTACATGAAATGCGTGGTGAATACATTCCTGAAGACCAATGTTATACCTATGACGACTGGGATGAAGGAATAGCGCCATGATGGAAAAACAATTTATTTACTGGCTGGAAGGTGTTTTTGATTTATTCGATGAAATAGCATGCATAGAAATAAATGAAAATAAATTATTTAAAATAATTAGAGAAAAACATCGTGAAGTCATTTGCAGAGTAATAGAAGACGGGACGGAATTGAAATGAATGAACGCGAAAAAGGTTTCAATGAGGCAATAGACAAAGTCCTTTTGTGTTGTAGTTTAGAAGCGGGTAATTATGCGCGTTTAAGCAAAGAAACCAAATTAAAAGCCTTTCACTATAAAGCTTTAGCGTTGCTGGATTTTAAATTATTTCTTGAGCAAGTATTTAAAATGTATGTAGTGGAGAGTGAAAGGAATTGAAATGAAAATATATAAATATCCTATTATTGCGCAAACTAAAAATGAGTTGTTATTACCAAACCAAAGCAAGATTTTAACTTTTCAGAGTCAAAAAAAAGAACTTTTTATATGGGCATTAATATCTGAAAGTGAGCTCTCTAATCTCATTACTAGACATTTTTATTTGTTTGGTACAGGCCATGAAATTGATTATCTACTCATGATTAAATTAAATTATATAGGAACAACTCAACAATATAATGGTCAATTTGTTTGGCATTTATTCGAAGATTTATCTAATGAATTTAGGAATAAATAAATGTTATGCCAACTTTGCAATAAAACAGAATTTAATGTTATTTACAACACAGATCATCCGATTGAGAAGCAGCCGGTTATAATTTGTTATGAATGTGCT
>CAVYQA010000012.1:0-201849 GCA_963770495.1 Chitinophagales bacterium
AAAGGCGCAAATCGAGTCCCAAGTCGACATAGTCGAACAAGTACGGGATTATCAACTTGCGCCTCTCATAAAGATATAAAAATTTTACAAAATAAATTTGGATTTGAACGGTATAACTTCGGGGTTAACCCCTGCAATCTTGCTATCCATTACTATTCATCATTTACACTCTGACCAGGCGCCCCTCTCCACATTTGTTGGAGAGGGGTTGACTTGTCTCCGATTTTTATCGGAGGTGGGTGAGGCAAAAATTTCCTGTCCCAACTTGCTAAACCGCTTTCTCCCGCCCTATAATTTTACAGTAAACAAAAACTAAATAGTATGAAAAAAAATAAGCACAACTACAAACTAACCGATGCTCAATTTTTTGAGGCATACAGGGCGTGTGAGGGCAATTACACACAAACGGCAAAATATATACAGGACAACTTTAAAATACACTATACCAAGCAATCTGTTCAGGAGCGGGCGGAAAATCATCCCGAAGAGATTGAAAAAATGTATGGCGTAATGGAGAATGAAAGCCTGACGACCATAATGAATTTTGCCAACGACATAACCCTTGACATAAAACTGCGGGGGCGCCTGTATGTGCAGGTGATGATTCAAATAAACCGCATCCGGCGACTGAAAATACAGGCGGCTAAACTAAAAGCAAAACAACAGGCAAAGAAGGTGCCCGAAGGGGTATTTCAATTAGGCGACTATACGCTGCGTTTTCCCGGGCCCGGCTCTAAACAACTTACCCCGGAAGAAGCTAAAAAAGAACGCCGTGAAATATTGGAGGCGATAAGCAGAAACGCCCCGCGGGAAAACCCAAAACCTGACGCACCCCCTCAATACCACTGATAATGAATAAACTAAAAATAAAAGACAGGTTGCTGATACCACGGTTTCTTGTCACTTTCAAATTACCAAATCATCAAATTATCAAATTCATTTTCAAATTGTCACATTTTAAAATTTTCAAATTAGATGTATTGATTTATGATATTTTCCATCAACTCCTGTTTGCCGCTCGATCCGTTCGGGTTCGCCGTTTTTAACGGCAAGGTCGCGCAGTTGCGGCAGGGTTAGTTTGCCCTGCTCAAACAGTTTGCCGTTGCCGCTATTGAAAGAGGCATACCGCTGCTGGCGTATTTTTTTGTACTCGCTGTTGGTTAGTATGTCGTTGGCGGCAAGCAGTGCGCGGGCAAAGGTGTCCATGCCGCCAATGTGTGCGTGGAACAAGTCCTCAAGGTCGGTGCTGTTGCGGCGCACCTTGGCATCAAAATTAACGCCGCCGGTTTTAAATCCGCCGTTGTCGAGTATGATGAGCATGGCTTCGGTAACCTCGTTAATGTTGTTGGGGAACTGGTCGGTGTCCCAGCCGTTTTGGTAATCGCCGCGGTTGGCATCAACGCTGCCCAACAGCCCGGCATCGGCAGCCACCTGCAGCTCATGGGTGAAGGTGTGCTGGGCAAGCGTGGCGTGGTTGATCTCGATGTTGAGCTTAAAGTCGTTGAGCAAACCATACCGCCTCAAAAACCCGATGACGGTGGCGCAATCGAAATCGTATTGGTGCTTGGTGGGCTCCATGGGTTTTGGCTCAATTAAAAACGCGCCTTTGAACCCGATTTTTCTGCCGTAGTCACGGGCGGCGGTGAGGAATAGGGCGTAGTGCTCAAGCTCGCGTTTCATGTTGGTGTTGAGCAGGGTGGTGTAGCCTTCGCGCCCGCCCCAGAACACGTAGTTCTCGCCGCCCAGCTCAACGGTGGCTTCCAGCGCGGCTTTCACCTGTGCGGCGGCGTGGGTGAGCACGGCAAAATCGGGGTTGGTGGCGGCGCCGTTCATGTAGCGCGGGTGCCCAAATGTGTTAACAGTTCCCCACAGCAGTTTCATGCCGTCTGTCTTTTTGCTTTTGTTTGGCATAGGTAACAAAGGCTCGCAGGTTCTTCTCCGACTCGGGGATGGTTTTGCCTTCGGCAATAACATCCACATCGTGGAAACAGTAATAGGGGATTCCCAATTTGGTAGCAAACTCAAAGGCGGCATCGAATTTGTCTTTGGCGTTTTGCAGCACGTTGGCGCTTTGGAACCAGGGGAAATGGTCTTTGGTGGCTCTGCCGAACATGTCGGTGCCATTGCCGCAGATGGTGTGCCAATAGGCAACGGCAAAGCGCAGGTGGTCTTTCATGGTTTTGCCGGCGACCTTTTGGTTGGCGTTGTACCAGCGGAAGGCTAATGGGTTTTTGGAATCTCTGCCTTCGTATTTGATTTGTTTGACGGTGGGGAAAAATTCTTTGGGTGCTGTTACTACTTTTGACATAGGTTATTGTTTTAAGATTTTATTTAAACCGGTGAGCCAATTGTTGTAGGCATCGTGGTATTTATTAGTTAAATGTTTATCGGGTTCTGTGGTGCCGGCTTTTTGCAGCTTTTGAAATGCCTCGGCAAAATTGGAGTAATAGCCGGAGCCGACGGCGGCGCCTCTGGCGGCGCCCTGTGCGCCATCGGTTTTGTAAAGTTCAATGACTGTTCCGGTAACAGAGGCAACTACCTGGCGGAACAGAGGGCTTAAAAACATGTTGGCTTCACCCGCGCGGATGACTTTGGCTTTGAGCTGCATGGCGCGCATTATTTGCAAACCGTAATTTAAAGCAAAGGCAATGCCTTCCTGGGATGAGCGAAGGACGTGAGAAATGTTGTGGGTATTGAATTGTAAATTGTTTAGGGATGCGCCTATATCTTTGTTTTCCAGGATTCTTTCGGCGCCGTTGCCAAATGGGTAAAAATGTAAACCCTCCGCTCCTGCCGGGGCTTGGGCTGCCATTTCGTTTAACAACTCATAAGGAATATCATTTTGTGAATTGCTGTTTAATAACTGCCGCAGCCAGTCTGTTTAATATACCTGTTCCGTTAACGCATAACAATACACCGTAACGCGGATGTTTTGTTGTGTTATTGACATGGATGAAGGTGTTGACTCTTGATTTGGTATCGTATTTATTTTTGTCGGTTATGCCGTAAATAACTCCTGATGTTCCTGCTGTGGCTGCCAACTCGCCGGGATTTAAAACGTTTAATGAGAAGGCATTGTTGGGCTGGTCGCCACTGCGGTAGGTGATTTTTGTGCCGGCTTTTAAACCAAGTTCTTTTGCGGCAGAAACGGAAAGCTGTGATTGAATGCCGAATGTTGGGACAATATCGGGGATGAGGTCTTTTGAAATTCCGTAATGGTTCAATAATAAATCGGCGATGGCGTTTTGTTTGTAGTCCCATAAAATTGCTTCGGAGAGTTCGCTGGTGGTGGTTTGCGCACTGCCGCTCATCTTCATGGCTATGTAATCGCCGGGGAGCATAAATTTATATATCTTATTATAGACTGCGGGTTTATTTTCTTTAACCCATTTTAGTTTTGAGGCGGTGAAGTTGCCGGGGGAGTTTAGGAAGTGGCCGAGGCATTTTTTTTTGCCGATTTTATTGAAAGCTTTTTCTCCTATTACGGCTGCGCGGCTGTCGCACCAGATTATGGAAGGATGAAGAACTTTTAGGTTTTTATCTACCATTACTAATCCGTGCATCTGGTACGAAATACCTATTGCTTTTATGTCTTCACTCTTAATACCTGATTGGATAATTATTTTTGAAACGGCGAGCTTAGCATTTGACCACCAGGTTTCGGGATCTTGCTCAGCCCAGCCGGGTTGTGTAGCTGTAATTTTCACTTCTTTTTCAGGCGAAAAGGCATTGGCAACGGAGTTTCCTGTTTCCCCTTCAAGCAGGGAAGCTTTCACAGACGAACTGCCGATATCGAGACCTAAGAAATACAAGAATTATTTTATAAGTAAGGTGTGTTGCAAATTTAATATAATTCGTTGCAACAGGTAACCGGTTAGCAGGAAAATAAGAAATTATCTATACGGTGCAGCCATTGCGTTATCATTAAATTCTCCTCCCGGTGGATAAATAGTTATAAATATTAATTAAAATTCATAACTTTAACCAGCTTAAACATTGTTATGAACAAGCTTAAGTCCTTTTCAGTCTTACTGGTTTCATTGGTTTCTTTGCCGTTATTATTAAACGCCGCAAAACCGCCCACAGTTAAATGGACAGCTAAAAATCCGTTTGAACAAAAAGTATTTATTGAAAACAAAGGGCAATACAACCTACCGGATAAAGTAGAATCAAAAGACATTTTATTTGGTGCCAGGCAGGGTGGCTTGCAATATTATTTTACCGCTAATTCAATCTGGATAAAAAGAGAGGTGGCTGTTGCGCGCACCAAAGAAGAAATTGAACAATTTCAAAAGCAATTTGGAGTAATAGACAACAGTGAAAAAGAGGAAAGGAATTTGAAATACAAAATGGTGCCGGAGTTTCATCAAATCAATTTTATTGGAGCCTACCCATTAACAGAAATTACCAGCGATAATGAAGTAAGCTGGTACTATAACTTCACCATTAACAGTAACGTGCCTGTAAAAGCCCATGCGTATAAAAAACTTATCTACCATAATTTATATCCGGGTATTGACATGGAATTTTATTTCCCGGAAGATAAAAAAGGCTTCGAATATTCTTTTATCATTCATCCCGGCGCTGATGTTTCACAACTAAAAATGCAGTATCCCTTAAATGAAGCCATACAACTTAATGAGGACAAAAATATTGTTGTTCAATCGTCATTTGGAAATTTTATTGACCATGCTCCCGTTGCCAGCCAACAGGGTGAACCTGTTGATTGTTCATTTTCATTATACAATTCTATTGTAGGATTTAGTGTTAACGATTATGATAAAACTAAAACACTAATTATAGACCCATGGACTATTACTCCGTCTTTTGTGGGGTTAAATGATGCTTACGATGTGGATTGGGACAATGCCGGTAATTGTTACATTTATGGCGGAGATGTTCCATGGCAGCTTCTTAAATATAACAGCAGTGGCTCTATGCTATGGTCATTTACTGAAGATTTTACTTCCTCTGCCGCTTACTACGGAGGTTTTGCCGTTGATAGAAATTCGCAATCCGCTTACCTGGTGGAGGGATTTGACTTCAACGGAGCTGAAGCTATTAAAGTTAATCAATCAGGATCACAGGTTGTAATGTTTCCAGGCAATCAGGATTTTCGTGAAATGTGGCGCATTGCCTTTAGTCGTTGTACTAATCGTGCAGTAATTGCCGGTGGGGGTACTTCATCTCCATCCTACCAGGCTTGTTATCTTGACACTAATTTAATTAATCTTTCACCTGTTAATATTTTGAATGTTACAGATTGTTGCCATGATTTGTGGGGGATAACACTTGATAATTACGGAAATTGTTACACAGCCACAGTTACCACATATGCCGATGATAGTTTTGAAAATGATCTGCTTAAACTTCCATTACCTAACCTTACACCTACAACATGGCTGGTGAGCGATGGTTATAAATTTCAGGAAGCAGCCAGTACTCAATTTGCTTCTAATGGTCAGTTCTTTGGATTAACCAATGCATTTAATGGCATGACGATAAGCAATACGGATCTTTTTACCTATGATAGTTACGTGCTTAAGAAATGGAATTCGTCGAATGGCGCTGCAGTTAATAGTGTCACAGTTAATACACCAACGATTTCGGATAGCATAATGTTTTGGGCAGGGCTTACTTCCGACGATTGTGATAATATTTTCCTGGGGTCGAATTCAGATATACAACAATACGATGGCAATTTAAATCTTATAAATACCATTAGTCAACCCGATACTATTTATGCTTTAAGCCTCGGGAAAAACAATATATTGTATGCTTGCGGAGTTGGTTTTGTATCCTCCATACAGGTTACGATTCCTTCATGCAATGTTATAAACGTAACGAACAATATTACTAATGCAACCTGCACATCTAAAGGGTCTGTAACCGTAGTACCATCGGGCGGCACCCCACCCTACACAATAGTATGGAATACCACTCCAACACAAACGGGACCAACAATCACAAATCTTACCAATGGAATCTATATAGCCACAATAAGTGATAGTTCCTGTGTTACTCAAACTACTTATGATACAGTTAAAATTACGAAGATAGGCAGCGACCAGGTTACAGTAAATAATCCCGTCATTTGCAACGGAAATTCAGCAACACTTACCGCCGCAGGAGCTACTAATTATAGTTGGTATCCTTCCACCGGGTTAAGTGCAACTACCGGCAGCTCAGTTACAGCTAACCCTACTATTACCTCTACTTATTTTGTTGTAGGCAGCGGGGGTGTCGGCTGCCCTGATACAATTCAATCCCTGGTAACAGTAGATTCAGTTCCTACCGTGAGTGTTTTGCCTGCTGCACCGGCTATTTGTCCGGGACAAAGTATTATACTCACAGCAGAAGGCGCCACCACGTACCAATGGAGTCCGTCAACAGGATTAAGTGCAACAACAGGGTCTTCAATAACTGCTAATCCTACAATTACTACAACATATACCATTACAGGGTCAAACGGAGGATGTTTAGATTCCGTATTGGTCACCGTAACAGTTAGTCCTCCGGCATCTGTAACTGTTTCACCAACATCGCCTTCAATCTGCAACGGACAGAATGTTGTTTTAACGGCAAAAGGAGCAACAACGTATCAATGGAGTCCGTCAACGGGCTTGAGTGCGACATCAGGCTCTTCTGTAACCGCCACCCCGACAAGCACTGTTACTTATACTGTTGCAGGTTCTAACGGAGGATGCCCTGATTCGGTGTTTGTAACCATAACGGTTACACCTGTGCCATCGGTAAGTGTTACTCCGTCATCCCCATCAATATGCATCGGGCAGGGTGCAGCGCTACAAGCAACCGGCGCAACCACCTATCAATGGAGTCCATCAACAGGATTAAGTGCAACAACAGGGTCTTCAATAACAGCTAATCCAATATTAACAACAACATACTCCGTTATAGGCTTTAATGGAACGTGTATAGATTCAACAATTGTAATAATAACGGTAGATACTGTAAAGCCAATAATAACCGTATCACCAACATCGTCATCAATATGCAGTGGGCAAGATGTAGGGCTAAGTGTAAGCGGAGCAACACTGTATCAATGGAGCCCAACGGCAGGATTAAATGCTCAAACGGGAGATAGTGTAATCGCTAATCCCACAATAACAACTACCTATACTATTATAGGGGATGATGGGGCTTGTACGGATACAGCGTCAATACCAATAACCGTCAACTATGGACCATCAGTAATTGTTAAACCTTCATTGCCGTTAATATGTATCGGTCAAAGTATAGGTCTAAACGCAACGGGTGCACTCACTTATCAATGGAGCCCATCAACAGGATTAAATGTACTAACCGATTCTTCAGTAATCGCTAATCCAACTATTACTACTAAATACACCATTGTAGCCTCAAATGCTTTATGCTCGGATTCAACATTCGTAACTGTAATTGTAGATACCGGATTTAATATAGCAGTTTTACCATCATCGCCATCAATATGTCTTGGTCGGAATGTTGTATTCAACGCCTACGGAACAAGTTCATATCAGTGGAGCCCTTCAGCAGGTTTAAATTCAACAAACGGTTCATCAGTTTCGGCAAGTCCGGTAGTGAACACAACTTATACCATTATAGGTATAGACACAGCCGGCTGCGAGGATTCAACAAAGGTTACCGTTCTTATTGATTCAGTACCTAAATCCTCTTTTAGCACATTTGTTCCTAATATTTGCAATCCGCAACAGATTCAATTTGTTAATCATTCAACAGGAGGAGTGAGTTATTTATGGGACTTTGGCGATGGAACAACCGGCACAGAGGCGAATATAATACACAGTTACAACAATGCGGGTATTTACCAGATAAAACTAATTACGATTTCCCGACAAGGTTGTGATGATACTGCTTCAATAACTGATACAATAATAACAACCAATGACCTGGCTGTTTTTGCGAATGCATTTATTCCGAACTCAGGGGGCATAAATAGTTATTTTGTGCCTAAAATAGGATGTAGCAGTTATTCAGAGTATGTCTTCAGAGTGTATAGTCGCTGGGGGCAATTACTATTTTCGACCAATGACCCCACAAAGGGCTGGGATGGAAGATTTAACGGAATACTTGAGCCTGTCGGTGTATATGTTTATTATATGGAATTCATTTGTGGAACCTGCACCGTGGAACGGCAAGGTAATATTACATTATTGGAGTAAACTAATTTTAAGCTCAAAATTGTACTATTGTTTTAGCGGAGAGAGAGGGATTCGAACCCCCGGTACCCTTGCGGGCACAACGGTTTTCAAGACCGCCGCGTTAAACCACTCTGCCATCTCTCCTGTTTATTTATTTCAGATTGGTTATCGGGCGTAAAAATAAGAACTTAGAGCTATATTTTTAAAGAATGACTACTATTGTTATCGTTAACTGATAACTATTACCGGATAATTTTTGATAACAGTTTCTAATGTGTCTTCGTTGAAATTTCACTATCATTAAACTTATGCTCCTTGTCTCTATAATCATCCATATCAAGCCAACTCATATACATATCTTCTTCCATCATTTCTAATTCCTGGTCATAATTGTCATCATAACCGATCGCCTCGTTTATAAACCAATCGACCACTTTTTTTATATGTTCCATTTTATTTAGGGGTTTTGATACTATATTATTTAATTAAGTACTTCACATTCAATATGCCTGCTTTTTAACAAGTTTATAATAAAAGTGGTTTTAACTTTTCCTTTTCTGTTTTCTACTCTCAATATTTTATCACAGTCTTCTAAATCAAAATTGATTCTGTATTCAGGGAAACGGGTTGCCATTTCCTCAACGAGTTGTTTCGCCTCTCGCTTTTTTACAACATTGGTTTTAAATACTTCAATAGAATTCATAGTGTAGATTTTTAAAGTCCAAGAACACTTCTTAATTTAGGATACCCTGTTTTGCTTATAGGAATCCGCACACCCGACCTTAATATGACAACATGACCGTCTTTTTCATATGGCTCAATACGTGTTACCTGTTGTATTTGCACAATGTATGAACGGTGAACCCTTACAAACTGCGCAGGGTTCAAAACATTTTCAAAATAATTCATGGTCTTTTTCTTCAGGAAAGATGAATCGTGTGTATAAATTTTCACGTAGTCATCTGCTGCTTCAAAATAATGAATATCCGTTATGGAAATTATGCGAATGTTATTCCCTGTTTTAACCACCACCCTGTTCACTTGCCGATCAGGCTCACCGGAATTTTCTACTAATGTTTGAAGGTGTGTTTTATATTCAGGAGTTTGATAATCGCCAAGCCACTTATTTATCACTTTGTCGAACCGTTCCTTGCTGAACGGTTTCAATAAATAATCTACTGCATTCACTTCAAATGCTTTTAAAGCATACTCATCAAAAGCAGTGGTAAAAATTACTGCCGGTGTATAATCAAGCAACTCAAGCATTTCAAAGCCGTTTATTTTTGGCATTTGTATATCCAGGAAAATAACCTCCGGCTGGTGCTGCGCAATGGCTTTCACGCCTTCAAAGCCGTCGCCGCACTCCTGCACCACAGAAATCTGAGAATATGATTTCAGGTACTCCTTTACAATAGACCTTGCCAATGGCTCATCATCAATAATTACGGCTTTAAGCATGTTGAGGTATTTTTATTATGGTGGTAAATAGGTTCCCGTTCATTTTCGTTTCCAGTAAATCATTGCGCGCAAATAATAAGTACAAACGACGTTGTATTGAGCTTAATCCAAATCCTGTTCCATGCTTGGTTGAGGTAATATCAGGGTCGAAAGGATTCTGTATAGTTATTACGAGATGGTTATTTTCCAATACGGCTTTAATGGTAATTGTTACCATTTCAGTAACATCATATAGTCCGAACTTTATTGCATTTTCAACAATGGGTTGCAATAATAACGGAGGCATCAGGCAATCGAGGCTGTCTTCATCTTTTTCTATACCCGTGCTAAGACGGTGTCCGAACCGCACTTTTTCTATATCAAGATATAATTGCAAAAACTCCAGTTCTTCTCTAAAACTTACCTGTTGCTTATTCTCATTGTTCAGCGAGCCCCTTAAAAAGTCGGCAAGCTGGTGCACCATGCGGCGCGCATTTTCAGGATTTGATACCGTTAGCGAACTGATAGAGTTTAAGCTATTAAATAAAAAATGCGGATGCAATTGCTGACGCAGTTTATACAACTCCGATTCTTTCGCCAGTTTTTCCGCATCGGCTTTTCTTTTTTCAATGGCTTGCTTGTCTTCGGTATTATAGTGCATCCAGCTAAACATCATCATCCAGCCCGTCATGAGAAATGCTATACCGAACCGAACCGGTAACGATTGATGCAGAAAAACAATATAATGCGTGTTTGATGCAAGCAGATGTGATAGTAAAAATTTGATAGACGAAATCCAGATAGCTGCTATAACAAGATTTAAAATAAAAATATAAATGCCCCTGTCCTTGCCGGGTCGGTAATAGCTAAGACTGTTTGTTAATGCATACTGGGCTAATGCCAATAATAAATTGCTTGTAACACTATCAATAAAAGCTACCTGCCAGGTAAAACCAAACCAGTTTATCAGCCATGCCTGCATTATAATCCACACTATCCAGCACAGACTATAGAAAAAAAGTGTTCTTTTATTGGAAAAGACAGATGCCATTTTAATAGCTTATAATTTCCATTCCCCCCAATATTGAAGTTCCCGTTATCACCAGCATCTTATCAGGATTAGAAATAATTTTTTCTTTGGGGCGTTTATCTTCAACGCCGCCGAAAACGGCTATCATCTCCGAGCAACGCACCTCCCAATTAGAAGGTACAATAAGTTTAGTGCCACCGAATATCTGGGTTACATCAAGGTATACTTTACCGGCAATATCCGCTTGCGAAAGATTTAATTCTGTTCCTCCAAAAACACTTACTACCTCTCCCCCCTTGAAATTTTTTGACACTATAACTTTGTGAATACCCCCAAACATTGAAACAGCGTCTACAAAATCATCGCCTGAAGTAGTTTGTTGCTCATCGGTAACTCCATGTTGCCACTCCCATTTATATTTTCGCCAGTCTTCTTTAGAATAATATTTACGCCACTTATGTGCATGTAATCTGTGCGCCCGGTGATAAAAATTTACGCCATGCCTGTGGTGAGGTGTGAAAATCATGAACAGCCCGACGATAATTATAATACCCGGCCATATATAGGGTGATATACTTATGCCCGGGTACATTTCTTCAAAAAGAAAAACACCACCTACCAACGTAACTATTAGCCATCCTATATTGCGGAACCCGCTGGTAATACCTATGAAAAATCCAAGCGCTACCAATAACATTTGCCAGGTAAACACCCAAGAAGGAAACAGGAAACCTCTTTGCCGCAAAATAAACAGAACTCCTATGCCAACAATAAATAAGCCGCCGAAGATTTTACCGGCTCCACCCCTTCTATAAATTTTTTCATCTTCCATTTTTTAAAACTTTAATACAAAACTATATCATATATCACATCTGTAAAGCGTTATTAGGCAAAATTAAAGCACATCGTAGGCGAACGGCAGATTTTTATCGGTGAAATATACTAAAGAGGAATTGTTTCAATTTTTACCGAACTTTGCAGTAATATATATTGCAAATGAGCAAGAAATATTGTAATTCACTCACCTCTTATTCACGCTTCGTTACACGCGAGGTGAAGGTGGGTGATGTGGGCATTGGCGGCAATAATCCCATCCGAATACAAACCATGACTACAACCGATACAATGGATACCGCTGCAACAGTTGAGCAATCTATTCGCTGTATTGAGGCTGGCTCTGAATTGGTACGAATAACTGCACCAAGTATCCGCGAGGCGGAGAATTTAGAAAATATAAAAAGAGAATTACGAACACGGGGTTATAAAACGCCTTTAGTTGCCGATATTCATTTCACGCCTAATGCCGCAGAAATTGCCGCACGAATTGTTGAGAAAGTACGTGTTAATCCCGGCAACTATGCCGATAAAAAGAAATTTGAAACTATTGAGTATACCGATGTTGAATACGATGCTGAGTTAGAACGCATTCGCGAAAAATTTACTCCTTTAGTTAAAATTTGTAAAGAATACGGCACGGCTATGCGAATAGGAACTAATCATGGTTCGCTTAGTGATAGAATTATGAGCCGCTATGGTGATACACCCCTTGGCATGGTGATGAGTGCCTTTGAATTTTTACAAATTGCCGAGGGGAATAATTATTATGACATCGTGCTTTCCATGAAAGCGAGTAACCCTGAAGTGATGGTGCAAGCCTATCGCTTGCTAGTAAATAAAATGATGGAGACCAATAGAAATTATCCCATTCATCTCGGCGTAACAGAAGCGGGTGATGGTGAAGATGGCAGGATAAAATCGGCTATCGGCATCGGCTCATTGCTTGAAGATGGCATCGGCGATACCATCCGGGTATCACTTACCGAAGAACCCGAATTGGAATTACCCGTTGCGCGATTGCTTGCTGACCGGTATAGCGATAAACGTATTGTCAGCGGCATTCCGGGCATCAAGGAAAATCCTATTGACCCCTTTTCTTATAATAAAAATGAAACCACCGCTGTAAATAATATTGGCGGACATCATGTTTCTGTTATTGTTGCCGATTTTAATGATGAGCAAACGATAACTCCACAAACATTGTCAGCCATCGGCTATCAATACGATTCTGTTCTCGATAAATGGCACATTGGCGATATGGCTACCGATTATATTTATTCAGGAAAAAATAAAATTGATTTCAAACTTCCCGGAACATTATCCGTCATTCTCGATTATGCAGAGTGGCAAAATTATGATTTGGAAGAGCGTACTTACCCGTTATTTACAACTGAAAAGTATTTGTCGGCGGAGAAAAAATCAGAACAAATAAATTTTGTGGCATTTGATTTATACGATATTACAGAAGAATTATTGGAGCAATTGCAGAATGATAAAACAGCCGTAATAGTTTTGGAGACCGATACGTTTAACGGCATGATTGAACAGCGCCGTGCATTTTTTGAACTGCTTAATGACCACGTAAAAAATCCTGTGATCATCCGCCGCAATTATGATAATTTAAACCCCGATGAACTTCGTTTATATAGCTCGACCGATATTGGTTCATTATTGCTCGATGGCTTTGGCGATGGCGTGTGGCTTAATGCGGCAAATCAATTAACAAACGTTTTAAATCAATTAAGTTTTGGAATTTTGCAAGGCACAAGGCGGCGTATTTCCAAAACCGAATATATTTCCTGCCCATCCTGCGGCAGAACGTTATTCGATTTGCAGGAAACCACCGCAAAAATACGCTCGCAAACCAACCACCTCAAAGGCGTTAAGATTGCCATTATGGGATGTATCGTAAACGGTCCCGGTGAAATGGCTGATGCCGATTATGGCTATGTAGGCAGCGGTGTAGGAAAAATAACATTGTATAAAGGAAAACAAGTTGTAAAGCGTAATGTGGATACAGCCGTGGCTGTTAACGAACTCATTCAACTCATTAAAGACAACGGCGATTGGGTGGAGAAAAAAGAACCTGCCGAAATTATTCACTAATTATCTTCGGAAGATGAAAAATAAACCGCCAATAATTTCATGGATATTATTGGCAGTAACAACACTCATATTTGTTTACATCCGCCTGAGATTAGTATCTGTTCCTTTAGAACGCGATGAAGGTGAATATGCTTATGCCGGTCAGCAAATATTGCACGGCGGCGTTCCCTATCGCAACATTTACAATATGAAATTTCCGGGAGTATATTATTGCTACGCCCTCTTCTTAGGTGTATTTGGAAATACTATTACCGCCATTCGGTTGGGAGCAATTATCATAAATTTACTTACAACATTCTTTCTGTTAAAAGGAGCAGAAAAATTAAAAAATCTTACTGCAGGTATTTTTTGCGCCGCTACATTTATTATTTTATCAGCGGCAACCGGTTTTCACGGGTTGATGGCAAACACCGAGCATTTTGTAAACTTATTTGTCGCTATAGCCTCTTATTTCTTGTTCTCGTGGATAAACAACAGAAAAAAAATTCTCCTTTTGTTAACAGGAATTATGGCGGGTTTTGCCTGTTTAATGAAACAACATGGCGCCTATTTTATCGCGGTTGCATTACTTGCTGTTTTAATTTACACACCGCTGAAAAAGAAAAACTTTTTAAAAATCGGACAAAATATATTTATTCTATTAGCCGGTTTCACAATAGTCATGCTTTCACTGGTTATATTAGTTTTAGCAACCGGCACTTTTAATAAGTTTGTATTCCTTACTATAAAATATGGCTCAAGCTATATCTCGTACCGCCCCTTCAGCTATGGCATTACTTATTTCTTTATTTCTTTTCTATATGACATTAACAATGAACACCCATTATGGATATTAATATTAATAAGTGCTATCTTTTCGTATAAATTTTTGACTCCAAGATCATTCACAATAATATTGATTTGGTTAATTTTTTCTATTGTTGCTGTTTTTCCGGGTTATTATTTCCGCGAACATTATTTTCTGCTCATTGTGCCGGTGGCATCTGTTTATTCGGGACTGCTCTTTAATTATATTTTATACTCAAAAATTAACATAAACAAATATTTATCCCAGCTGTTAACATCAGTATTATTTATAATTGCCGCTGCATATATTTTAATCGGTGAACGCAGTATTTTTTTTACCGATACACCCGCAGTGGTTTCTTACAAAATTTATGGTACTCAATTTAATGAAGCTGTAACAGTGGCTGATTCAATACATAATTATTTACCTTCAAACCGTAATATACTTGTAGTTGGTTCAGAACCCGAAATATATTTTTATACAAAAACTACCGCGGCTTCCAGTTATATGTATGTATATCCTATGATGGAACATCAGCCCTGGCGCGATACAATGATTACTGAATTTGCCCGCCAGGCTATTCATAATAATCCCGCTGTAATTGTTATTACGGGAGGGTGGTCAATTAGAGATACTGTTTGCCAACACAAAATTTTATCTCCACTGATGAATTCTAAGCCCGGCTATACTTTGAAAGGCATTTGTTATCAAAATGGTGCCTATAATGAGCCATTTTTATGGAATGGGGATGAGTGGAAAATACCACATGACAGTTTATTATGGGAAATTTACGTGCAAAAAAGCAAATAATTTTAACTAAGAAAAGAAGCTGAATTATTCAATAACTATCTTTTTACTGATTACAAAATTCTTTCCCGTAATGCGCACAATATATAAGCCGCCTATAAGATTTTCTAAATTTATTTCTGTTTGAGCTGTGGTTAAAGTTGTAGCATATACCTCCTGCCCTAATGCATTATAGAGTTTAAGTTCACTGCCCAATAAGTTATCATCACTTAAATTTACATGTAACAATTTATCATAGTTGTAAATTGCAATATCATTTAGTTGGTTGACAATTGAAATGCCGGCACCTTTATAATAATAACCTTTGGAAAAAAAGTAACAGTAATTGCTATCATACGCCAAAACGTTATAAAAACCATTTGCTAATGGTACATAATAGTATGTGAATACATCCAGTAATGCGCTGTCGATATACCAATTATAGCCAGACAATGAGGTATCAGTAGCAAAAAGTGTATCGTTTTTTTGTATGATAGACAATTGGGTAGTATCCATTATCAGATAAATGGTATTGGAATGAGCTGTGCAACCCCCACTGGTGATGTTTAATGTATAAGCACCCGGAGTGGCGGTGGTATAATAGTATTGATTAGTTCCAACATCAACACCATTATATTGCCACTGGTATAAAGTAGTGCTGTCAAAATTGTCAGCTTCAACAAAACTCAAAGTAGTAGAATCTCCCGGGTAAATAAAATCATTATAAGAGGGGTTTATAAAAAATTGTGCTGTATCGCTAAACGGAAGGTAATATATGTTATTACCACTTGTAGTACAAAGTCCATTTATATAAGTCAGATAATAGAATCCGCGTTGGGGAGGTGGTAAATAATTATTTGACGTGTCACTTATCAAACTACCTGAACTATTATACCATTGAATTTGATAAGTTGTAGGTGAAGTGAATTCGGCTGAAGTGAATATAGTATCACAAATTTGATAAATGAATACATTTATAGGTTCCTGGTATATTGTAAGGGCAATGGAATTTGAAACCCGTGAACATTCTTCTGTAATATTTGTAAATTCAGCAGAATAATTTCCTGATATATCAGCATTATATTCGGTACCCGTTGCGTATGCAATTGAATCACCATTTAACAGCCATTGAATAGTGGTGTTTGGAACCGGATACGGTATTGTTAAATAAACACCACCGCAAGCCGAATCTATAGCATAATTATCTATTAAGGGTTTTGCACTTAAACAACTATCAAAATAATAAGCAGTTGATTGGGCTATACAGCCATTAGAATCAGTTGTTAAAACCGAATAATAATTACCTTGTATACCACTAATAAAACCGGAAGTATCGCTCACCAAAAGCGAATCAGCTAAAAACCATTGATAGCTTTTTGACTTTGAAGATAAAAGAGTATCTCCCTTTACTGAAATAACAGGTGTAACTGGGGTATGAGAACAACCGGTATATCCCGCTTTAATTGATGAATCGGGAATAGTGTTGTAAGCATAATCTTTTATGGTCAAAGTATCCGCACCTGCGCAACTTACCCTCACCCAACCATAATAAGTAGCTCCATTCTTAATTAATTTTAAAGGTAAATACCTGTTGCTTTCATTGTAAAAGTTACCATCATTGCCTGAACCGCTAAATATTATATGAGTGCCAAACCATTCTTTTCTGAAATAATGCAACGCCATTAATTGTCTTTCAGTCCACGTATTCTGCGTTCCTATAACGCTACCGTAAATATCTGTTTTGTCGCTATCCACTTTATTTTCATTAATAGCGTAGGCGGTAATAAAATTAGAACGGCCATAACCACCATTACCATATGTTGATGAACCGCCTGCCGTAAAACCAACTGTAAATTTAAAATCCGGGGTGCCGTCGTTATTAAGGTCTAAATAATAACTTGATTCAGAGCCGAAAAAGCTAGTGTCAGAACTGTAAACTTTAACATTCGGACTTAGAGCAGTATAAACTATTTGTGCGTCTGATTTCTTTACGGCTAATACAGCCGTTGCTAATGCAGAATAACTTGCCAGTTTGCGATAAAGGGAAGATCTCTTTACCATATAACATTATTTTAATCAAAGATATGAAATTTTATATTAACCGTTACCTTATTATTTGCCTTCTTCTAAAAATCGCAAATAGTTTTCGGCTTGCGTTTTAAATTGCCATTTTTCATTTGTATATAACCGCCGGTTTGAAGTTTTAATTGCCGGCAATTGCATTAAAAAATTGCTTAAGTTGTTTAGCTCATAGAAAAATGAATTGTCTTTAAAATCATCATAGCCATTAAACTCAACAGGCATTAACAGCGGCTTTTTATACGCAATAGCCAAATTAAATGAGCCGCTTACCTGGTATTTAAAATAATTATCGAAGCCCTCTGCGCCTTTATGTATAAGCGGCATTATAAAATCGCTTGCCTGTAGATAAGAATAAAACGTATTATTATCTATAAAGCCGTCCCATAGCACAAAATAGTTCTCAATGTTAAGTTCTTTCACCAGGTTCTCAAAAGCAGCTCCATCGCCGTACCTGTGTTTGCTTTTACCCAAAAGAATAAATTTTAACGGCAGGTGGGTCTTAGTTTCAGCAATTGCTTTAGCCAATGCTGTATAATCGCGGCGCTTGTATTCGAGCTGACCGGGAATACACACCCAAATATCGTTCGCTTTTTTATCTATATGCTCCACTGATGGGTAATTAGGAAAAAATATAGGATAATAGGATGAACACTGTGCCCGCATCTTTGCCGGAATATACTGCAACAGGTAGTCATGCAGCACAAAATATTTTTTTACCCGCCGCGATATTATGCTTTGCGAAAAACTACCGTGCAATTTTTTAGCATTATGAATAGTGCCGGCAAATTGTATATTGTGCGGAAAAGGCAGTAACGTAAAATTCCTGATGTGGGCGCCCTCTGATGTATTAAAAATTACTGTAGTTATGGTATTGTGAACAATATAGTTTCTGAGCTGCCCTAATTTTTTCCAGTTAGAGATAATATCCTTATCAATAAAATCAATAAATAATTTTTCATCGGCATTAGTGTAATCAGCTACTTGCTGTTCAAGGTTCGATGAGCAAATCAAATGCGTTTCATACCCGCCGCTTTTCAAAAAAGCCAATTGGCTGTAAAGGCATTCATCATGCGAACCGCCTATTTCTATCAGTGCCGCTTTCTTCATCCGGGACACAAAGTTAATTTTAATAGCGTGTCCATTCTTTTATAAACTGAAATGATGAGGGATATATACGGCATTATGGGGCAGGTAATTCTTCAAATATTGAGTGAATTTAATGAAAATTATTACTTTTGAAAGAACTGATTATTCCATTTAACAACAAATTATATTATGTATCTGAAAAATAAAATTCTTTTATCCTATATGCTCTGCGCTATAACAGCAGTAGCACAAAACGTAACTCCCACGACCAATATTATAGTTAAAGATAATTCCGACCAAACTACGTTAGCAGTTTCACCTGATATTCCTCTCACGAATAAGCTTGGCAGTAAATATCAATTTACCATCATGAAAGACAATTCTGCTACCGGTATTAAAAACCAATTTCATTCGGGCACCTGCTGGTGTTACTCTACACAATCGTTTTTAGAATCGGAATTGATGCGAATGGGTAAAGGAGTGATCCCGCTTTCACCGATGTTTGTAGTACATAATATGTATTTGCAAAAAGCAATTCATTACGTCCGCTACCAAGGGCACGCTCAATTCGGTGGAGGTGGTGAACCCCATGATGTCATCAATTCATTAAGAGACTACGGACTGGTTCCTGCTTCGGCTTATATCGGTTTACCCGATGGCGAAGCAAAACCTGAAATGGGTGAGATGGATGATGTGTTATTAGCCATGCTCAATGAAATGAATAAGCTGCATGACGGTCATTTGAATCCAAACTGGTTTAAAGCTTACCAGGGCGCTTTGGATGGATACATGGGTGCACCACCTACTTCATTTTCTTATAACGGAAAAATCTATTCGCCTATTGAATTTGCAAAAAGCCTGGGGCTTAATCCCGATGATTATGTTGAAATAACTTCTTTCACACATCATCCTTTTTATCAAAAATTCATTCTTGAAGTACCCGATAATTGGGCGGAGTCCGAAGATTATAATGTTCCTTTGGGTGAGTTGCACCAGATTGTTGACAATGCTCTTGAAAACGGCTACACCGTAGAATGGGGCGCTGATGTTAGCGAGCTCTATTATTCTGAGCGTTACAGCATGGCACTTGTGCCGCAAATGGACCTATCGGGTACCTCGTCAAAAGAACAAATTGACTCCGTTTTCATGAACCCGGTTGCACAAAAAACAATAACACAGGAAATGCGCCAGCAGGCATTTGACAATTTAAGCACTACCGACGACCACGGTATGCAAATCATAGGCATTGCCAAAGACCAGAATGGCGATGAGTTTTACATCGTAAAAAATTCTCACGGCACAAATAACTATTGCAACGGCTACCTCTATGTCTCCGCTCAATATTTTGAATACAAGACAACAAGTATTATGGTGAATAAAAATTCTATACCCGATTCTATCAGGAAAAAATTGGGAATTTAAAAATGTGGAGCATATCGGCAAATGAGAAATGTAATCTTCGCAATCAACATTACCTTGGATGGCTGCTGCGACCACTCCAAATTCAATCCCGATGAAGAAACACTTGAGTATTTTACGCACCTCACGCGAGATGCTGACACATTCGTCTACGGGCGTAAAACCTATCAATTGATGGTTCCTTATTGGCCCGATGTGGCGAAAAACCATTCCGGAGACAAAGCAGAGAACGAATTTGCCCAGGCATTTAACGCCGTTAACAACACTATTGTTTTCTCACAATCGTTAGAAAAGGCTGAAGGAAAAAATACGACAATTGTTCGCACAAACCTTAAAGACGAAATACTTAAATTGAAACAAGAACAAGGCAAAAATATCTTAACCGGCGGTGTAACTATTCCCTCACAACTTATAGAGCTTGGTCTGGTTGATGAATATCATTTTGTGGTTCATCCAATAGTTGCAGGAGAAGGGAGACGGTTGTTAGAAGGTATTAGCCTACAAGAAAGATTACAATTAAAACTTGTTGAGTCAAAGATTTTTAAATCAGGATGTGTTGCGCTTCGTTACCTGAAACAGTGAGAAAAAAATCTCTGCCGTTTTGGACATTACTGGTGGAGCATATCGGATTCGAACCGATGACCTCGACGCTGCCAGCGTCGCGCTCTAGCCAACTGAGCTAATACCCCGGTTAGGTTTGGGTTTGGGTGTGAGTGTGATTGATGTGTGAATATAATTTGGTTTGGGTGTGAGTGTGATTGATGTGTGGGTGTGTTGGGTTTTAGTGAGTTGCAAAAATATCATTTTTAAATCATTTTAAATAGCGGGTTATTAATTCCGCTGTTCGTTTTGAGGCGCCCGTGCCGCCAAGCTTCTCGCGCAATAGTTTATAATCGGCTATTATTGCGTTGCGATACTTTTCATCTTCCGTAATCTTTCTCAACTCTGAATTAAGATTCCTCAAATTAAAATCATTTTGTATCAACTCCTTCACCACCGGTTTATCCATTATCAAATTCACAAGGGCAATATATTTTACATCCACCAATCGTTTGCCAATAAAGTATGATACCGGGCTGCCCTTATAGCACACTACCTGCGGCACCCGGAACAAAGCCGTTTCCAGTGTTGCCGTGCCCGATGTAACCAATGCGGCATAGGAGTGCGCTAACAATTGGTAAGTCTGGTCAAACACCACGGGAATGTAGTTGCCCACTATTTCGCTGTAAAATTCTTTCCCATTAACCGATAATCCTGCAATCACAAATTGGTACTGTGGAAATTCATTTTTCATCTTCTCCATCACAGGCAGCATTTTAGCTATTTCCTGTTTGCGGCTGCCCGGCAATAGAGCAATTATCGGTTCAGCAGTTAAATTATTTTTTTTCAAAAAACCATCGCCGCTATGCATGGCGGCAATAGCATCAAGCAACGGATGTCCCACATAATCCACATCATAATTATATTTTTTGTAAAATTCTTTTTCAAAAGGCAGTATAACGAACATCTTGTCAACGCTGCTTTTAATAATTTTCACGCGCGATGCTTTCCATGCCCACAACTGCGGGGAGATGTAGAAGAACACTTTCACATTATTGTCATGCGCAAACCCTGCAATACGCAAATTAAAGCCGGGGTAGTCAATAAGAATAAGCGCATCGGGCTTATACTGCAAAATATCTTCCCTGCATTTTTTCAGCAGCTTAAAAATGGTGCCTATGTTTTTTGCCACCTCTGCAAAACCCATAAAGGCTGTGTCTTTATAATGCATCACCAGTTCGCCGCCCGCCTCCCGCATCTTATCGCCGCCCCAACAGCGAAATTGTGCCTGTGCATCCAACTTTGAAATCTCTTTCATCAAGTTCGAGCCATGCAAATCTCCCGATGCTTCTCCGGCTATAATATAATATTTCATCTGAGTGGCAAAACGGTTTAATAAGTTTACATCCAGTCTTGAATAAACATCGCCAAAAGAATAAATGAATAAATAATTGTTATCGTCACCATGCCGCGCATGGCATTCCCCTTTCTAAGACGCGAATAGCCCATAAACGGAATAATATTCATCACCACTCCCACCACCCCGATAAACGACATGTGCAAGCCCCTGCGGTGTAACATGCCTATTATCCACGAATCGTTAACCTCATACAGAATTACAAAGAAAAACACGGGAAAAAATAATCCGGTTATAAAGCCGGTTAAAAAAGTGTCTCGTCTAAGCATTTAATTTCCATTTTTGATTGATAAAAGAAATAGCATGATGCGCCGTAAGGTCGAACATCACCGGCACCACTGATACGTAGCCATTCGCCAGCGCCCATTCATCCGTATCATCGCCGCTGTCTGTATTCACAAATTTGCCGGTTAACCAATAATATTTTTTGCCGCGCGGATCTTTGCGCTCGTCAAATTTCTCATCCCATTTTGCCATTGCCTGCCGGCATACCCGCAATCCTTTATAATTGTGTTCCGCCAGCTTGGGTATGTTCACATTAAGCAAAGTTGCCTCCGGCAAGCCATGTTCAAGCACATTTTCAGCCACCTTTTTCGCCACTTTTTTCGACAATGTGAAATCAGCATGAAACTGGTAATCGTGAAGCGAAAAACCCACTGCCGGAATTTGCTCTATAGCCGCCTCCAGCGCCGCCGACATCGTTCCCGAATAAATAATATTTATGGATGAGTTGCCGCCATGGTTTATTCCCGCCACGCACAAATCAATTTTGCCTTCAATAATTTTATCTTTGGCAAGTTTCACACAATCCACCGGCGTTCCGCTGCATTGGTAGGCCTCCACCCCGTCGAACAAATTCACATCCTCAAAGCGCAACGGGTCGCCAATGGTAATGGCATGTCCCATGGCAGATTGGGGGCTGTCGGGCGCCACCACCACCACCCTGCCAATCTCCTGCATGGTCTCCACCAGGGCGCGAATGCCCGGCGCTGTGATGCCATCGTCATTGGTAACAAGAATAACAGGTTTTGTTTTCAATCTGTAAAATTAACGGCAAAGTTAGTAAATTAGGGCGCATGGCGCGAAAAGCGCCACCGTGCTTTCCGTTACAAGTCCTCGCCCCGCAAAAAGCGGGGCTGTGGGCTTTTCACTGCAATCACTTGCGCGGCTCACGCGCATTGCCGGCGTAGTGCAAAAACTATCGTTAGTTGGATAAGGCATGTACCCTCCGCACAGTGTGTTGAAAAAAATAATTTGTTATTTAAAGAAAATATGCTTAATTGTACAATTGAGTTTGTTAATTTAATTAACAATATACATATATGACTAAATCTAAAAAAATCTATGTAGAGCAGCGCCCAGATGGCGAGTATGCTGTAAGACGATCAGGCTCAGAGAGAGCCTCAGCAGTTGCTCCTACACAACAGAAAGCGATTGAGAAGGCTCGAGAACTGAATCCCGGTGTTGCCCCACACGTTGAACGTGTTAGGGAAACAAAAACTGGAGGACGTGACAAATGGCGTAAACCGTAAACGTTTACAATAAACAGTTTAGACACCACCTAAACAGAGTGTGGGTAATACTGATGCTTAATAAATGTGAATAACATTTTTATAAAAGTACACTAAACCAATATATTTATGTTTATTAGAGCAAGTAATCACATATTCTAAAACGAGAAAAAAATAAATACTATGCCAATATCAACAGTTGAAAATATTTTTGAAGCG
This sequence comes from Chitinophagales bacterium, assembly GCA_963770495.1. GTDB lineage: Bacteria > Bacteroidota > Bacteroidia > Chitinophagales > CAVYQA01 > CAVYQA01. Next base: position 23,420 of record CAVYQA010000012.1, read on the forward strand.
GAGGTAATACAACCTTTAAATAATAGTTTTGATTTTAAAGGCTCTGATACGCAATATAGTACCCATGCTCTTCACACATATGTAGCTGCAATGGTTCCTGAACTTGCTAAAGTTCTTGTTCAAACCTTTGTACCAAAAGGGGAACGAATTTTAGATCCTTTTTGTGGCGGTGGTGCTGTTTTAGTTGAAACTGTGCGAAACGGTAATTTTGCAACTGAGCGAATTTGTGAATTACCTATAAATGCAAGAACTATTGTTGAATGCATTCAATAAGATTTGGATTATATGACGATTGAAAGGAACTATTCCAAAACACTTCTTAAAGCTCTCATTGATGCAATGCGTAACAAAGTTGCAGGATTTACTTTTAGCGAAACGCAAAGATGGTGTGGTTTTTATCAGAAAGGAGGAAAGAGATTTGCTTATATTCTGAAATCAAAAACAAAACCCAAAATTGATATTTGGAGTTGGGGACATACCGAAGAATTAAGAGAAAAATATGGTAATGTTTTTCATTTTCGGGACAGAATAGAAACGACAGGAAGTTTTGCAAAACAGTTTCAAGTCAATTTTATTCTTGACAATTTAAGAAATGTGGAAACTGCTGCAAAACTTCTTACTGAAATTTCAAATAGTTGGTCACGAGACGAATTATTAGCTGCTTTCAATTTGTATTGCAAGATTCCACTAAATCAGATTAATGTTTCAAATACTACTCTAATCTCATTCGCTCAATCGTTAGATAGAAATATTAGAGAAATTACTTCACGATTTTTGAACTTCTCAAAGTTTGATATAGTTAAAGAAACAATTGAAAATACCTCAATAAAAAATGAATCCCTTTTAATACGGGAAGAATTCGAAAATGACTGGAACAAATCTGTATTAGAAAGCGAATCACAACTCATTAAATTTGAGAATATGGAAAGAACGCAAAATTTTCCTGTAGGAAAAGAAAGAAATTCTAATGTCAAGACACGAGTTAATCAAAACTTCTTCCGATTATCAGTTTTATCCTCTTACAATAATAGTTGTTGTATTTCCGGTTTAAAAATTATTGAATTATTAAATGCCAGTCATATTGTACCTTGGGTTATTGATGAAAAGAATCGTCTCAATCCTCACAATGGTTTGTGTCTAAATGCTCTGCATGATAGAGCATTTGATCGCGGATACATAACAATAACACCCGACTTTAAAATAAAAATATCAAAAACAATATCGCTTTATGCCGATTCAAAAACAGTAGAAAAATTTTTTCTTCAATTTCAGGATTCCAAAATTAATTTACCACAAAGATTTTTACCTGAAAAAGCATTTTTGGAATTTCATAATAAAAATATCTTTAAAAGATGAAAATCAGAATTGTTTTGTATTAATCTAAAAACTACCTTACAAATGAATATTCAACAAAGATTATTAAACATTGGCAACGCCTTAGGTTACCGTACCTGGCTTTCAAAAAAACAATCTTCAAAAACTATTTCTTCTTTAAAAGATGAAAAAATGATTTCGGCTTTTGATGATGCAATAGAAGAATCAAAATATATTGATTGTATTTACTTTAATGGGGATAAAGAAATACCTGCAATAATAAAAATTTGTAATGGAAAGCAAGTTGTTGAAGCAATGTGTAGATTAATAAACATTAAAGAACAATTACCACGCTACTTTATAAAATTCATTTTATTAGCTCCGGATAATTGTAAAGAAAAAATATTTGTTGAATTAACAAAACCTATTTTCAAAAATTTTCCTATTAAGTTTTTACCACTTTCAAAAATTAATAATTTAAAAAACATTTTGAAGTGATTTTAATTGTGATATTCAGAGGCGGCACTCACAAATTCAAGTAGCGCTTTATATAATAGGTAAGCAATTAAAATTTAGAACATGGATAGCGCAAAATGATAAGGGAATTATATATCAGCAAAAAAAGCTTGGCGAATTAGATGGTGTAATTGTTTCATTAAGGGATGAAAAACTATTATCTGCTTATACCGAGGCAAGCAAGGCTGCTTTGCTTATTGATTGCATTTGGTTTAAGAATGGAAAATTGATGCCAGCTGTCATGGAAATTGAACATTCAACCGGAGTAACGAGTGGCTTAACACGAATGAAAAATTTTCAAGATAAATTTATTCCCCTTCAAAATGTTCGTTATGTAATAGTTGCTCCTGATGAGGACAGAGCTAAAGTTGTCAAGGAAGCGAATAAACCTCAATTTCATTCTCTAAATACTAGATTTTTTCCATACTCTGCTGTTGAAGAACTAACAGCACTTTGTCAAAGAAGAAAATTAAAAGGAGTTACCGAAGAATTTTTGGATTGTTATATGGAAACCGTCTTAATACCTTGATAACTTTTGTCAGGTACATTCTCAACATCTACGACTACATTCTTATCACGGTTGTAACTATAAACTTTAATCTTTACCATATTTAAAATATTTAACAAAGATATAAAACAAAGTCACTAAGGTACGTTGAACTGTGATTGGTATTTGCGTAAGAATCCTCGTTTTCATAGTTGCAATCAGTAAATATATAATTAATTTATAATCAATATAGCACATTTCAATCTTGACAAGGTTTGGCAGGGTTCCCCCCTCTCTACTTTCGGGTGGAGAGGGGTTGGGGGTGAGGTCGTTTCCCGGCATTTTTCGTAATTTTGCAAGATGGCATTATAAATTATAAAATTATGGGATTAATAAGAGAACCAAAAGGAGTTGATTTAATAGTGGGTCCTTCAATTTTAACAGAACAGGATAGAAAAGCAATTAGTGAAATAATTACCGCCTACAAACGGACAGGAAAGGTGCCCGTTAAAAAGAATACCCGGTTTAGCAAACGGAAAAGAAACATACCCGCTAAATAAGCAAACTTTTGACTTATCAGTACAATCTGCGTAATCAGGTTAATCTGTAATCAAATTTCCTGTCCCAACTTTTCTCACCGCATTTAGTTGCCCGCTAATTTTAGGGCAAATTAAATTTTATGCTAAACCCAAAACAAACCCACTTACGCCTTATCCCTTACGACTTATGCCTTAGTACCCTTACAACCACTGACAACAATGCCGACAAGAAACCTACAACAACAAAACTTGACGATGTTACAGAATATATTGAAAAACAGGCAGCTAAAAATTAAAAGACAAGTTGTGCAAAGTTCTTGTCAGCTCACCCTATGCCTTGTTATCGCCCTCACATTTTTCCCTAAAAAAAAGAGAAAAAACCAAAAAAGCTGTTAATTTTACCAATTATAAAATATGATAATTGTTTATCTTTAATTTTTCAAAAACACCTTTTCTATGAAACACACCTTACAAAATTTATTGACACTTTTTTTTATTGCCACAGGATTGCTTATAGCTTCGGATACACACGCACAAAAGATAAGCACCTTTGCCGGTAACGGCACCCCCGGTTTTTCCGGAAATTCAGGACAAGCCACACAGGCTGAACTGAATGGTCCGACAGGTATAGCTTTTGATGATACGGGCAACCTCTATATTGCCGATGAGTTTAATAATATGATTCGCAAAGTGAGCACCACAGGCATTATCACCACTGTTGCAGGTGCAGGGGGCGTGGGCTCTTATTCCGGCGATGGGGCAGCAGCCACTGCTGCACATTTGAATGACCCTACGGGCGTGGCTGTGGATTCTAAGGGTAACATTTATATTGCCGACCATTCAAATAATCGCGTACGTAAAGTGACTGCCGCAACGGGCATCATAACTACTATTGCGGGTAACGGCACCGCCGGTTATACGGGAGATTTAGGACAGGCTACCGCCGCTGAATTATATACTCCTTTTGGCGTTGCTGTAGATACTTCCGGCAGCGTTTATATTTCAGACTATAGTAATTTTCGCGTCAGAAAAGTAACCGTGGGTATCATAGTTACTATTGCAGGTGTTGGTACTGAGGGGTTTTCAGGTGATAACGGGGCGGCAACCGTTGCTCAATTAGCGGGACCTGAAGGATTGGCGGTGGATGATTCGGGCAACGTGTATATTGCAGATCGGGGTAATAACCGTATCAGAAAAGTGAATGCTTCCACCGGCATCATTACCACTGTTGCCGGCAATGGCAGCAATTTTACCCCGGAAGATGGAGTGCCCGCCACTTCTTCTGAACTGAATTTTCCTACCGCCGTGGCTTTAGACGGTTCGGGCAACTTTTATATTGCAGATAATGATAATTTCCGTATCAGAAAAGTGAACACCTCCGGCATAATTTCTACTCTTGCAGGTGATGGAGATAATGGTTATAAGGGAGACGGAGGTCCGGCCACAGACGCTGAAATCAGTCATACCAATGGCGTGTGCGCGGATACGGCAGGTGACGTATTCATCGCAGACTGGGGCAATAATGTTATTCGCAAGGTGAATGTATGCGAAATTGTGCTGAATTTAAATCCCCCGTCAGCAGTTCTTTGCAACGGTTCGAGTACTGTTCTTACCGTAAGCGGTGGAACAACCTATTCATGGAGCCCTGCTACAGGTCTTAGTGCAACAACGGGCGACACCGTGATTGCTAACCCGACAGCTAATATCACCTATACAGTATCAGGTTCGGGCTCAAGCGCCTGTTCGGGAAACAGCACTTTAATAGTAACCGTTATACCTTCACCGGGTAAACCAAGCATTACGCAAATTGCAGATACCCTTGTTTCAAGTTCAAAATACGATAATCAATGGTATTATAATGGTTCGGCACTAAATGACACCACCCAATATCTTATAATTAATGGACCGGGTGATTATTGGGTGAGTACGGTTAACGAAGCTAACGGCTGCGCCACTTCATCAGATACAACAGTCATTTCGGGCATAAATCAATTATCAGCTATCAGTAATCAGTTATCAATTTACCCCAATCCATTTACTAATGAACTATTTATTAAAATAAATTCTTCGGCTGGAAATTTGAGCGGCTGGTATATGCAGGTTACCGATGTGCTTGGTCGATTATTGTATACCAAGCCATCCTTAAATTACAGTAATGATATTGATTTATCGGATTTGCCTAACGGCATTTATTTCATAAGTGTTGTAAATAATGCAGGGAAAGCAGTTTTGCCGGTGCTAAAACAGTAATGAGATAATTATTACACCTTGATTAGCTAGTAGTGTAATTGCCCGCGTGAATGCACATTCTAAGCTGACTTATTATATTTTATTGCCAATATCTCTGTCTCATCCCCATTCTCAAGTGGCGGAGGAAAGGATTTGGTAAGTAGTAAGTACGTTATCCTGAATTAACCAGTGTTTTCTCTCTTCCAGGGGAGTAGTATTTACTTTTTAAACCTCATCAAATATCTGTAAAAAAGTAAAGTCTCTCAAATGAGAGACTTTACATGTATAGGTACTTGTTTTGTTAGAAGAATTATTCTTTTACCACTTTTGTCACTTCAGAATACTGACCCTCGTTGAAGGCAACAAAATACATACCCGACGGGAACGAAGATATATCTATTGAAAGATTAGAGCCCGCAGTTATATATTTATTCATAGTTATCAATTCCCTGCCGGTAACATCGGATACCTTTATCACTGCGTCTCCCGAACTCATATCTGAACCGAATTTAATATTGATGGTATTGCTGGTCGGATTAGGATAAGTTTCTATATTGTTTGCAAGATTTACCAAATTTATTCCGGTAACCTTCTGCTTGGGAAGAGCGTTTATTTCACGAACCCTGTCATTATAAGTGTCACCAATATAAATATTATCGCTGGCATCAAGGGTAAGTCCCTCCGGGTATTCCATTTCAGCATTTTTGGCGGGTCCGCCGTCTCCGCTGAAAGCAAAAATTCCATTCCCTGCAATAGTAGTCAGAATACCTGTGACTGCATTAACTTCACGTATCTGGTTATTATAAACATCAGCTATATAAATATTGCCGGATGAATCTACTGCCACAGCCGAAGGATATAAGGATGCATCAGTGGCGGGTTCACCTTCCCCAACATCAACTCCGCCTCCTGCTACCGTATTAATAATGCCTGTGGATGCTTCTACCTCGCGCACTCTGTTGTTACCGAAGTCTACAATGTAAAGGTTGCCCGAATCGTCAAATGCAACATTGGTCGGGTTGTTCAACTGAGCAGCGGTTGCAGGTCCCCCGTCGCCGTCAATACCGGGCAATCCGCTTCCTGCTATGGTAGTAATGGTATCGGTAATTGCATCTATTCTGCGTATTCTGTTGTTCCCGTCGGCAACGTAAATATTTCCCGCTTTATCCAAAGCTAACCCGTAATTATAATAATAATAATAATAGTAAAAACCTATCAGAACTATATTTGGCGGAGAAAAATAGAATTCGGCATCGGTAGCGGGAATATTATCGCTTGTGTATCCCTGGCTTCCGTCACCGGCTATAGTACTAATAGTGCCTTTAACAGGATTTACCTTACGAATTCTTGCATCGCCTGAACATAAAATATATACATTGCCGCTGTCATCAGTTGCCACACCGGTTGGATAAAATAAGCTTGAGGTGTCGGCTAACCCGTTGTCACTTCCATATCTTGGAAAGCCATTGCCCGCCACAGTTGAAATAATACCGGTAGATGTGCTTATTTCACGCACCCTGTTGTCGAAATAATCGGCAATGTAAACGTTTGACGATTTATCCACCGATACATTCATGGGATAACTCAATGCCGCATCAAGAGCAGAGCCCCCGTCGCCCACTCCCGTTCCCCCGGCAATAGTAGTGATAATGCCGTTCGTATCTACTTTACGTATCCTGTTGTTATAAAAATCTGCAATATATACGTTCCGGTGTGCGTCTACACAGACACCTGTCGGAAAATATAAACGCGTGGTATCAGCGGGACCACCGTCGGAGCTATACCCGAAATCTCCATTACCAGCTATAGTAGAAATAATATCTCCTGTGGCTGCCGTGACTTTACGCACCCTTGAATTATACAAATCTGCAAGATATAAGTTACCTGAATCATCTATTGCAACACCTGAAGGAATATATACACAGGCATTAGTAGCAGGACCGCCATCACCGCAAAATCCATAACTTCCGTCACCTATGACAGTATTAATAATGCCCGACGTAGTTATTTCGTGTACTGTATTGGTACCCTGGTCTGAGAAGTAAATATTGCCTGCCGTATCCAATCTTATTACAACAGAATACCCGATTTCGGCATCAGTAGCCGGTACCGCCGGCGCCGCTATTTCCATAGGTTCCGTTCCCTGCAATGGTTGTAATGATGCCGGTAGCCGCAGTTACCTTACGCACCCTCCAGTTATAGGTATCTGATATATAAATATTACCCGCCTTATCAACCGCTACTCCCCAAACGTCACTAAGCTCGGCAGAAATAGCTTTGCCTCCATCTCCCAATCCGCCTGTTCCCCCTCCTGCCACTGTAGACATAAGACCTGTTTTTGCATCTACCTTGCGAATTCTCTCATTTCCTTCATCCGCAATATATACGTTGCCCGCTGTATCCACAGCAATGCCTCTCGGATAGTATAATTCGGCATTAGTAGCCTGCTGACCATCGCCGGCATAACCGGTTCTTCCGTTTCCCGCTAAAATAGAAATAATGCCTGTTGAGGCATCTATTTTCTCAACTAAACTATTACCAACCTCTGAAAAATAGATGTTGCCCGCCTTATCCGCAACGACATCAAAGGGGTAGAGTAATTGAGCATTAACAGCAAGGATATTATTTCCCGAAGTTCCACCCGCTATCGTATTTATATAACCGGGCTGTGATTTAGAAACTGTAAATGCAAGAAGAAATACAGTTAATAGTAGTACATGTTTTTTCATTGGATTATAGTTTTACAATTTTTTCAAGAATTATTCTTTTACCACTTTTGTCACTTCAGAATACTGACCCTCGTTAAAGGCAACAAAATACATACCTGCCGGGAATGACGATATATCTATTGAAAGATTAGAGCCCGCAGTTATGTATTTATTCATATTTATCAATTCCCTGCCGGTAACATCGGATACTTTTATCACTGCATCTCCCGAACTCATATCTGAACCGAATTTAATATTAATGGTATTGCTTGTCGGATTAGGATAAGTTTCTATATTGTTTGCAACATGCACCGGGTTTATTCCGGTAACCTTCTTCTCAGGGATAGCGTTTATTTCGCGAACCCTGTCATTATAAGTGTCGCCAATATAAATATTGTCGCTGGCATCAAGGGTAAGTCCCTCCGGGTATTCCATTTCAGCATTTTTGGCGGGTCCGCCGTCTCCGCTGAAAGCAAAAATTCCATTCCCTGCAATAGTAGTCAGAATACCTGTGACTGCATTAACTTCACGTATCTGGTTATTATAAACATCAGCTATATAAATATTGCCGGATGAATCTACTGCCACAGCCGAAGGATATAAGGATGCATCAGTGGCGGGTTCACCTTCTCCAACGTCAACTCCGCCTCCTGCTACCGTATTAATAATGCCTGTGGATGCTTCTACCTCGCGCACTCTGTTGTTACCAAAGTCTACAATGTAAATATTGCCTGAATTGTCGAATGCAACATTGGTCGGGTTGTTCAATTGGGCAGCGGTTGCAGGCCCCCGTCGCCGTCAATACCGGGCAATCCGCTTCCTGCTATGGTAGTGATGGTATCGGTAATTGCATCTATTCTGCGTATTCTGTTGTTCCCGTCGGCAACATAAATATTTCCCGCTTTATCCAAAGCTAACCCGTAATTATAAAAGTAATAATAATAGTAAAAACCTATCAGAACTATATTTGGCGGAGCAAAATAGAATTCCGCATCGGTAGCTGGAATATTATCGCTTGTGTATCCCTGGCTTCCGTCACCGGCTATAGTGCTAATGGTGCCTTTAACAGGATTTACCTTACGAATCCTTGCATCGCCCGAACATAAAATATAAACATTGCCGCTGTCATCTGTTGCTACACCGGTTGGATAAAATAAGCTTGAGGTGTCGGCTAACCCGTTATCATTTCCATATCTTGGAAAGCCATTGCCCGCCACAGTAGAAATAATACCGGTAGATGTGCTTATTTCACGCACCCTGTTGTCGAAATAATCTGCAATGTAAACGTTCGACGATTTATCCACCGATACATTCATGGGATAACTTAATACGGCATCAAGAGCAGAGCCTCCGTCGCCAACTCCCGATCCCCCGCAAATAGTAGTGATAATGCCATTCGTATCTACTTTGCGTATCCTGTTGTTATAAAAATCTGCAATATAAACGTTCCGATGTGCATCAACAGCTACACCTGTGGGTTCATAAAGCTCAGCAGCAGTGGCGGGACCGCCATCTCCCGAATATCCGAATTGCCCATCGCCTGCAAAAGTAGAAATAATATTCCCTGTGGCTTTTGTTACCTTGCGTATCCTGGTATTATATAAATCTGCAACATATAAGTTACCTGAATCATCTATTGCAACACCTGAGGGAAAATAAAGACAGGCATCAGTAGCCGGTTCCGCCATCTCCGCAAAATCCATAACTTCCACTGCCTACCACTGTATTGATAATGCCCGAGGTAGTTATTTCGTGTACCGTATTGGTACCCTCGTCGGCGAAGTAAATATTACCTGCCGTATCTAATTTCATATTGACAGAATAACCAATTTCGGCATCGGTAGCCGGTCCGCCGGCACCACTATTTCCATAATTTCCATTCCCTGCAATTGTGTTAATGATGCCGGTAGCCAAAGTTACCTTACGCACCCTCCAGTTATAGGTATCCGATATATAAATATTGCCCGCCTTATCGGTTGCTACTCCCCAAACATCACTTAGCTCGGCAGAAATAGCTTTGCCTCCATCTCCCAATCCGCCTGTTCCCCCTCCTGCCGCTGTAGACATAAGACCTGTTTTTGCATCAACCCTGCGAATTCTGGCATTTCCTTCATCCGCAATATATATATTGCCCGCTGTATCCACAGCAACGCCTCTTGGATAGTATAATTCCGCATTAGTAGCCTGCTGTCCGTCGCCGGCGTAACCGGTTCTTCCATTTCCTGCTATAATACTAATAATGCCTGTCACGGCATCTATTTTCTCCACTAAACTATTACCGACATCTGAAAAATAGATATTACCCGCCTTATCTGCAACAACATCAAAGGGATAAAATAACTGAGCATTAACAGCAAGAATATTATTCCCCGAAGTTCCACCCGCTATCGTATTTATATAACCGGGCTGTGATTTAGAAACTGTAAATGCAAGAAGAAATACAGTTAATAGTAGTACATGTTTTCTCATTAAGTTAAGTTTACTGTAATAATAGAATTTAAGACATGGTAAAGTTGATAAATGGTTTTGATATATGCAAGTGTTAATTAATAAAATAAGCAACAATCGAAAACCTTAAATAGTTAGCGATTTTATAAATTCTATTTACTTTTACCGATAGGATGGAAAAATACATATCTATATTGCGCGGCATTAACGTAAGCGGGCATAAACCCATAAAAATGGATGCCTTACGCACCTTGTTCGAAGATTTAAATTTTAAGAATGTGACCACTTATATTCAAAGCGGCAATGTCGTTTTTGCAGATAAAAAGATAAAACCCCTTGAGTTAGAAAAACGCATACAAAATGAAATTTTAAACGTTTTTGGTTTTGACGTTCCTACAATTGTGAAAGAGAAAAAGGAAGTTGAGCTGATCATAAAAAACAATCCGTTTATGACTAAAAAGAACGTGGATACAACCAGGCTTTATGTAACTTTTCTTTCAGAAGAGCCCAAACAGATTCATGTTGATAAAATAAAAGAGTTAAAGTATCCTCCGGATGAATTTATAATTCTTGAAAAAGCCGTGTATCTGCATGTTCCCATTAGCTATGGAAACAGTAAATTGAGTAATAATTTTTTCGAGAGCAAATTAAAAGTTGCCGCCACCACACGAAACTGGCGAACGGTTAATGAACTGGTTAGTATTGCAGAGGCTATATAATTAAAAATAAAATTATTTCACTATCTCGATTTTTTTAGCCATATTGAATTCTGCCGAAAAAATGTTTAGTATATAATTTCCTCTGGGAAGATATGAAAAATCAAATTGCGATTCCTGCGTATTGGAAATTTTTCCTGAAGAAACCTGTCTTCCCCATAAATCATACACATTCCATTTTGCACCGGTTATTTTCGGCATTTCAACAAAAAATATACCCTCACTTGGGTTAGGGTAAATATTGATTTGGTCTTTACTATTTATCGTGTTTATTCCCGTAGTATTGGTTACGAGGTAATAAAGAATATTTTTCATAAGCAACGAATCATAATTTTGCCAAACCCAGTCTTCATCACTACATGTCACCACACGCCCATAATTTTGAATAGTTTGACGGTAATAGAAGCCAAAATTCTGATTGTCATAGATAAGAAAACTATCCACTCCACTGCCCGTGCCGTCTAAACCATAATTAAAATAACCTATCGAATCATTTTTATATGGTGTGGTAGAAAATGGCGGTAGAATCTGCATAGGTGCTAAATCGCCTGCAACAGAACTACCCCAGCTAAAACCAGCTCCAATGGAATCCATAATAGCCTGAAAAGTTATGTCTCCCTGGAATGTGGGTTGATATTCCGCCTGAACATATACAGACTTGCCGCGTTTAACAAATGTTATAACATTTTGCAGTTCTGTATTAGTAAATGACAAGGCTGCTTCTGAAATAACGAGCACATCCGTAGTAGAAAAAAATGCAGTATCATTAAGAATTGTCTCAGAATCAATTGTGGCATTATATCCCATCGAAGTTGCAAGGTCTCGCCATATTGTGTCCTGAATTGACCAACTGAATACTCCCTTGCTCCTAATGATTGTGATATTTACCGCTGAAACATTCAGCCAAAGAACAATTGCTAAAGTTGTTAATAGAAGTAGTTTTGTTTTCATAACCGTGAATTTTAATTGTGAAAGGTACGGCAAGAAAAGAGCGAAGTCAAGTAAAATAGTAAGAATTAATAATACCTTATAATACCTAAACATTAAACCTAAAGTGCATCACATCGCCATCCTGCACAACATATTCCTTGCCTTCGAGGCGTAGTTTACCGGCTTCGCGGCAGGCGGCTTCCGAGCCGAGAGTAATGTAATCGTTGTAGGCAATAACTTCGGCGCGTATAAACCCTTTTTCAAAATCGGTATGAATAACACCTGCAGCTTGAGGCGCCAGGGTGCCTTTGCGAATGGTCCATGCTCTTACTTCGGGTTCGCCGGCGGTGATATAAGTGATGAGGTTAAGAAGCTTGTAAGCCGATTTTATAAGTTTATTTACGCCCGGTTCAGTCAGCCCAAGGTCTTTTAGAAACATAATACGGTCGCCAAGATTTTCTAATTGGGCAATCTCCGCTTCAATATTTGCACTGATAATTAATATTTCCGCCTTTTCATTTTTTACAGCGTTAGTCAACTCATCCACGTAATGATTTCCTTTAAGAACATCTCCTTCTGCCACATTGCACACATACAACACGGGCTTTGCGGTAAGTAAAAAACAATCTGCAATAAATTTTTTATCCTCTTCTGATACTGCAGCAGAGCGGGCGGAATTACCGCCCTCCAAATGTTTCTTATAAACTTCAAGCACATCCATGCAGCGTTTTATTTCCCTGTCGCCTGTTTTAACCAGCTTCTCTGTTTTGCTTATTTTCTTTTCTATGGTTTCAAGGTCTTTTAATTGCAGTTCTGTATCAATAATTTCTTTATCACGTATAGGGTTAACAGAACCATCTACATGTATAACATTAGGATCATCAAAGCAACGCACTACATGTATAATAGCATCCACAGCCCGAATGTGGCTTAAAAACTGGTTGCCCAGCCCCTCTCCTTTGCTGGCGCCTTTAACCAGTCCGGCAATATCAACTATTTCAATAGTGGCAGGTATTATTTTTTTAGGATGTACTAAATCAGCTATTTTATTCAACCGTTCATCAGGAACCGTAATAGTACCCAAATTGGGTTCGATAGTGCAAAACGGAAAATTAGCCGCCTGTGCTTTTGCATTAGACAGCGCATTAAATAACGTTGATTTACCTACGTTAGGCAACCCGACAATTCCGGCTTGTAAAGCCATGTTTTAGATGAGTTTTTTAAAATTGAGCCGCAAAGATAGGGATAAGAGCGCAAAGTGCAGTTCATTAGGATTTACAGGGTGTTTTTCCTATTTTTGCAGTGTTAATTCTCACCAAATTCTATTAAATAATGAAGACAAAAACTGTTGTGGATTTTAAACTTCCGTATAAAGTTAAAGACTTGTCTCTTGCTGAATGGGGACGCAAGGAAATTCAGTTGGCGGAGGCAGAAATGCCGGGCTTAATGTCAATCCGCAAGGAATATTCTGCGCAAAAACCGTTAAAAGGCGCTCGTATTGCAGGTTGTTTGCACATGACCATACAAACTGCTGTGCTCATCGAAACCCTTGTTGAATTGGGCGCTGAAGTGCGCTGGAGTTCCTGCAATATTTTTTCTACGCAAGACCATGCCGCCGCCGCTATTGCAAAAGCAGGCGTGCCTGTGTTTGCATGGAAAGGATTAAGTGAAGAGGAATATAACTGGTGCATTGAGCAAACGTTGTTCTTCGGCAGTTCCGATAAGCCATTGAATATGATTTTAGATGATGGCGGCGATTTAACTAATGCAATTCTCGATACTTATCCTGAACTTATCACACACATTAAAGGAATTTCAGAGGAAACCACCACTGGCGTTCACCGTTTATATGAGCGCATGAAGAACGGAACATTACCGGTTCCTGCTATTAATGTTAACGACTCTGTTACCAAATCGAAATTCGATAATAAATACGGTTGCCGCGAATCTTTAGTTGATGCGATACGCCGCGCTACCGATATTATGCTCGCCGGTAAAGTGGCTGTGGTGGCTGGTTACGGCGATGTGGGCAAAGGCTCTGCACAATCATTACGCGGAGCGGGCGCCCGTGTTATAGTAACTGAAATTGACCCGATTTGCGCTTTACAGGCGGCTATGGACGGTTACGCAGTACAGAAAATGGAGACTGCCGTTAAACAGGCTGATATTATTGTTACCGCCACAGGATGTATGCATGTTATAACAAGCGCACATTTTAAGCTGATGAAAGATAAAGCCATCGTTTGCAACATAGGTCATTTTGATGTGGAGATTGATATGGCTTGGCTGAACACCAACTACGGTCAAACGAAAGATACTATTAAACCACAGGTTGATAAATACACCATTAACGGCAAAGACATAATTGTGCTGGCTGAAGGACGTTTAGTAAACCTTGGTTGTGCAATGGGTCACCCGTCGTTTGTAATGTCAAACTCATTCAGCAACCAGGTTTTGGCGCAGATCGAGTTATGGAAACATTACAGCAAATACGAAAACAAAGTGTATGTATTGCCAAAACATCTGGATGAAAAAGTTGCCCGCTTACACTTAGCAAAAGTTGGCGTTGAGTTAGATACTTTAAGTAAGGAACAATCAACCTATCTCGGTATTTCACCGGATGGTCCTTACAAGCCTGATATGTACCGTTACTAGACTTTTAGATTTAAGACTATTAGATATTAAACAGCATCGGTGAAAACTGGTGCTGTTTTTATTTAACTAAACTGCCATCTCTGCCGGCTTTCTTCCTCTCTTAATCAAGTTCAACGCACTTCCCGCCTTAAACCATTCTATCTGTGCCTGGTTATAAGTGTGGTTGAGAGTAATACTTTCATCCTTTCCATTTTTATGATGAATGACCAATGTAAGCGGTTTGCCCGGAGCAAACGTGGTTAAGCCCGTTATATCAAACTTATCGTCTTCCAGAATTTTATTGTAATCCTCTTTATTATCAAAGGTGAGGGCAAGCATTCCCTGCTTTTTTAAATTCGTTTCATGTATTCGTGCAAACGAGCGTACAATAATTGCACGCACACCAAGGAACCGCGGCTCCATAGCAGCATGTTCGCGTGATGAGCCTTCGCCGTAATTCTCATCTCCCACTACAATACTGCCGATTCCTTTTGCTTTATAATCACGCTGAACTTTAGGCACACTTTCGTAAGCGCCCGTGAGTTGATTTTTTACACTATCGGTTTTCTCGTTATAGAAATTTATAGCGCCAATGAGCATATTATTAGAAATATTATCCAACTGCCCGCGATATTTCAGCCATCTTCCCGCCATAGAAATATGGTCGGTGGTGCATTTGCCTTTTGCTTTTATAAGAAGTAATAATCCTTTCAAATCCGTGCCTTCCCATGCTTTAAACGGTTCCAATAATTGTAGGCGGTCACTTTTTGGGTCAACAATAATTTTAACCGCGCTGCTGTCTTTTGCAGGAGCGACATAACCCGGGTCATTCAACCGCAAAACCTTTCGATGGTAATTCAACGCCCACCGGCTCATCCAGTTTTACCTTCTCTCCTTTCTCATTCGTCAGATAATCCGTCATCGGGTTAAAATTAAGTGTGCCCGCCAGTGCCAGCGCAGTAACAATTTCCGGTGATGCCACAAAAGCATGAGTGCTGGCAAAGCCATCATTGCGCTTTGCAAAGTTTCTGTTATACGATGTTACTATTGTGTTTTTTCTTTCCGGGTCATCCAAATGGCGAGCCCACTGCCCAATGCACGGTCCACAGGCATTGGCAAGCACCACGCCGCCCATATCTTCAAACACATTCAGCACTCCATCGCGCTCAATAGTAAAACGTATCTGCTCACTGCCCGGCGTCACTGTAAATTCCGATTTCGCTTTCAGGTTTTTAGTCACCGCTTGTTTGGCAATGCTCGCCGAGCGCGTCATATCTTCATACGACGAATTGGTGCACGAGCCGATCAATGCCACCTCAATCTCTTCCGGCCAGCCATTATCTTTTGCCGCTTGTCCCAGTTTAGAAATAGGCCACGCCAAATCGGGCGTGAACGGACCATTTACCAATGGCTCTAAAGTTGAGAGGTCAATTTCAATAACCTGGTCGTAATATTTTGAAGGGTTTGCCAACACGTCATCATCAGGACGAAGATGCGCCGCAACTTTATCGGCGGCATCTGCCACTTCAGCGCGGCTTGTAGCGCGTAAGTATCGCGCCATTGCCTCATCATAAGCAAACAGCGACGTGGTTGCGCCAATCTCTGCGCCCATGTTACAAATGGTGCCTTTGCCTGTGCATGAAATACTTTTAGCGCCCTCACCGATATATTCTAAGATGCAGCCCGTGCCGCCTTTTACGGTAAGTATTCCTGCCACTTTTAAAATCACATCTTTAGCGCTTGTCCATCCGCTCATTTTTCCTTTTAATACAACAGCAATAAATTTCGGAAATTTTAATTCCCACGGAAAACCAGCCATCACATCCACCGCATCTGCACCGCCGACACCAATGGCAATCATTCCCAGGCCGCCGCCGTTAGGCGTATGTGAATCAGTGCCTATCATCATTCCACCCGGAAACGCATAATTTTCCAAAACCACCTGGTGAATAATTCCCGCGCCCGGTTTCCAAAAACCAATGCCGTATTTATTCGATACCGACGCCAGAAAATCATACACCTCTTTATTCACGGCTTCCGCCTCTTTCAAATCCTGCGCCGCGCCCGTTCTGTATTGTATCAAATGGTCGCAATGCACCGTGCTGGGCACAGCCGTTTTATCTTTTCCCGCCGTCATAAACTGCAACAAAGCCATTTGCGCCGTAGCATCCTGCATAGCCACACGGTCGGGGTTGAAATCGGCGTACGACTTGCCACGCTCAAATGCCGTTGCCGGGAAACTGCCAGCAGCATGTGCATACAGTATTTTTTCACTTAGCGTCAGCGGGCGATTTAATAATTTCCATGTCTTTTCAACTTTTGCAGGTAGCTCAGCGTAAACTTTTTTAATCATTTCAATATCAAATGCCATAGGGATATTGGTTTTGGAGGGTTAGATAATTCAGTAATTTCACGCCGCAAAAATACGGCTTTAATATGAATTGGAAAATGCACCATTGAAAAATTAATCATTACATAGTGTGTAACAATGGCTTGGGAAGGAAAGTTTTGGGCGTGTGCGCGAAGGGCGCACCGCGCTTTCCGCTACAAGTCCTCGCCCCGCAAAAAGCGGGGCTGTGGGCTTTTCGCTGCAATCGCTCACGCGGGCGCAGTGCCAACTTCACGTATAGTAAAAAATAGGCTTGAACTGTATCTTTACTCTCCATTTATATAAAATGATAACAAGGATTTGATATGGTATTTAATCCTCTTATTCATAAAAGAAAATCTATTCGTTTAAAAGGATACGATTATTCTAAATCAGGCATGTATTATATTACAATCTGTTGCCACGACAGACAATGCCGTTTTGGTGAAATTGTAAATAACGAAATGGTATTAAATGAATACGGAAAAATTGCGAATGATGAATGGGGAAAATTATCACAACAATTTCAAAATTTTGAAATGGGTGTTTTTCAAATAATGCCCAATCATATGCATGGTATAATTGTTTTAACGGATAACCCCGTAGTTATACCGTTCAAATCCAAATTTATTTTGTAAAATTTTTATATCTTTATGAGAGGCGCAAGTTGATGATCCCGTACTTGTTCGACTATGTCGACTTGGGACTCGATTTGCGCCTTTCTTTTTTTAATTTGTTTTTTAGTTATGGGAGCATCAGTGTCCAATACCTGATATCTTCTTTTCTTTTTTGAACCATCATTTTTTAACACTGCTATGACAGCAGGTTTTATCGCTTGATTCTTTCTGTCAATGTTAGCTTGATACGGTTGTCGGGAGGAAAGCACCCCCCAAATAATACGAAGCAGTTTGTGCATTATAGCTCCAATAGCTTGTTTATGGTTTTTACCATTATGACGATGACGCTCATAGATGGTTTTAAGATGTTCATCAAACAAGACAGAGGTTTGTGCACACATATATAGCACGGCTCTCATGGAGGCTCGCCCTTTTTTACTCATCCGGAAAGCGCCTTGTTTATCACCACTCTGTTTAAAAATCGGATGAACTCCAAAATAAGAAGCCAGTTGTTGAGTAGATGCAAAGCGGCTAATATCCTCCAGTTCAATCATAATAGAGGCAGCACTATAAGCGGCTATACCAGGAATACTTTGTAGCAGAGTTACCTCATCACCCGTGCAACTTTGAGTTAAATACGCTTTGTGTAGTTCAATAAGCTCTTGTTGTTGCTGTATCTGTTTAGCCACGCTTTTAACTAAAAACTCTTGTTGCTTATTAGTTCTGGAAGCGACACTTGTTTTTGCTTTTTCGATAAGTGCTGTTGCTTTATCAACTGTAATATGATTAATGCAGGTAAGCTGACTGACAGACCGTTTTGCAATAGCCGATACACCGGGATATTTGACTAACAACTCTAATATCCACTGAGGTATACTTTGTTTGCAATAGGGCATCACTTCAGGGAAAGCGCTATACAACACCATTTTTAGCTCGTTAACCAATTGGGTTTTTTGTTTCTTCAGTAACATGATGTGTTTGTGGATACTACGAAAAGAGGCATAATACTCATCCTGTTTTTCATACTGTACTTTATCAGGATGTGCAATAAGATACTGTGCGATATAGCGTGAACTCAATGCATCAGTAATATTACGCGCTAACGTAGCAGCAGCATTATTCTTCACGCCGCTAGGATTTAATCGGGCTACTTTTACAGGCATCAACTTACTGAACTCTATTAAAGCACTATACCAGTTATTTTCAAAGCCACCGGTGCTCTCTACAGCGCAATACACCATAGTTAAGTGATGGTAATTGATGCACCGGTATAACTCACGCTTTAAGGCATTATGTCCTGTGCGTGTATCATCTAATTGAAAGACTTTTTCTAATTCGTTTTGATGAGCGTCAAGCAAAGTAAAGTCTGCATAACCTTTGCTCACATCAATGCCCAGATAAGCGTCCATAATGTACTTGGTTTTAAAAAGTTAATAAAAATGAAGTCAAGCTTCGTTCAGCCTTATGGATTTATTCGGTATCGTTGTACCAGGTTATACCTCTAACTCTACTTGACTGTGGGGAGTTTCTACGGGACAGTGTCTAAGCACTAAGGGGTGATCCTCCTCACACAACCAAGTTAGCTTTTTACTTCAACTTTCAAACATATAAGGGGCAACCCTCGCGGTTGCCCCCAATAATACAATTGCACAAATCCCAAATGGGACAGGGGTAAACCCTGTCCCTACAACGTCAACGGTGGGCAATATTGTCGGCGCATATAAATCATTGGTCGCAAATGAATGTTTGGAAATTTTCAAATCAAAAAACGAAACAATGGGTAAATTATGGCAACGCAATTATTATGAACACATCATTAGAAATGAAAAATCCTATCATCGTATTACCGAATATATTTTAAATAATCCCGCTAATTGGCAACAGGATAAATTATTTAAATAATCAAATCACGGTTTTACACCTTTGTTGGTGTTTTTTCACCAACAAAAATTAGACAAATAAAACCAGCTCAACCACGGCTAAAAAGATAAACTAAATCTATTTAGTATTAGTTACTTGAAGGTTGCATTGGCACTTCTATTGTTGCAGTCAATTTAACTTCAGGAAATACCATTTTTTCAAGAGCGAGTTTTGAATTAATATATAATTGCGTGTTGTTAGCATATATTCTTCCAAAATTTAAATCTTTATCCTTTGTCTGCCTAATTTTCTTTATTTCAGAATATACAGCTTCATTAAGTGCGCTAATTGAATCAATGATTGATTGATTTGAAGGATTAATCTTTTCTTTACTAATAGCAAAAAACATTATTCGGCCACTTTGTTCATGGTCTTTAATTTGAAATTGCTGACCTTCATCCCCTAAATTGAATAAAATATTCAATTGTTTATTATCTAAAATTAAATAGCCAAAAGAGTTTGCATTTTCGCCATGTGGTAAAAATTTATCCTCAATTATTATTAAATACCCCTTATCTTTCAAGAGGCTCTTAATTCTATTAAATGTTATTAACCAATCAACTGGATTAATTTCATGTAAAACATTGCAAAGAAGAATATAGTCAAATTGTTTGGGGTTAATATTTTCTAATTCAGAAAAAACACCTTTAATACTTGAAATCTTTTTAAGTTCATTAAACGTTTCTTTATTGGGTTCATAACCATAATAATTTATTTTATTATTAATAGTAGAGTTTTCGTTAATAAGAACTCCAAATCTTCCCTTACCAGCTCCATAGTCCAATAAATCAATTTTAGGGGAATCTTTTATGTATTTACAAAATAGTTGAAATTGTTGATCATTCTGGTTATTATTAAAAACGACATTTGGGTCACTGAAACACTCAACCATAAAATTACTATAAGCCCATTCTGAAATAGAATTTATAAACAGTGACAATTCCTGAATATGACCCTCCATGCCCATTAGTTCAATAAGTGAATTCCCCGGGGTTATTCTAGAGGGCTTAATAATTTCATCATCCTTAACCATAATAATCTCATCGTAATTAAGATGTGAAAGAATATCAACTGAATGGGTTGCAATCCATAATTGTCCCGATTTAGCTGTTATTTTTTTTAGTGTATTAATGAGGGCAATTTGAGCTTCAGGGTGAAGGTGTTTTTCTGGTTCATCCAAAATGATAATGCTTTCATGAATGTTGGTTCCTTGACTGACATCTAAAAAAAACAACATTATTGCATACGCAAAAAGCGTCCTTTGTCCTGGTGAAAAGTTTACAATGTTAAACGGTTTATTATTATAGGTAAGAATACTTTGTAAAACGTTAGCTTTTGTTTTTGTTTCGTACGAAAAATCCTTACCTAAAAAATCCTTTACATATTTTGTAAATAGTTGGAAATGTTTATATTCTTCCTGCTTAGACAATTCCTCTTTTATATTTTGTAGATTATCTTTATTTTTTAGATATTGATTAAATTCTATTGTGCCTAATTTAGTACTTAGTTGAATAAAATAATCTATAATGGTATTGTTATTAAAATATAAAAATTCATTAACAGGTTTGGGCTTCTGACTTAAATTATTTCCGGTGGGTTGTGTTATTGGGTTTTTAAGAAATGTATCTATATGATTATTTTGTAAAAGTGACTCAAAATTTATAATATCTTTTTCCTTTTCTCTATCATTAATTACTTTTAATATATCATTATCTATCAATTTAATATATCCAGTTGCATATTGTTTTAATCTTGAATATTCATAACTCCCATTATTAACGTATTGTTGTTGCAATAGTGGATTTTCACTCCCTTCAACTTTATACTTTTTGTAAATATTTTTCACATTTTGTAAATTATCAATATCATTTTTAGGGAAAGCTTTTGCCGGGAGAAAAGTTATAAAGTCATCTAAAAAATCCTCTAAAGAAATTATTTGATTATACTTTGCTACAAAGTTCAATATTCTGGTTTTCCCTGCACCATTTTTTCCAACTAATGCTATAGTTGAACCCAATGGTTTATCTGTTAGGTCAATAGGTTTTAGACCTACTTGGGATGTAAGCTCTCCATGTATTCTCATCTTTGAAATTCGCATATTAAATTTATTTTAAGATATAAAGTTACAAATCAAAATAATCATTTGTATTAACAACAAATTTGATTTTTTATTCCCCACTTGGTGTAAACTGTGCTTTCATAGTTTATTTAGCTGAATATTCATTCCCGCCCTCATTTTCATAGTAGCAATTAGTAAATATATAATTAATTTATAATCAATATATTTAATCTAAATCATGACAAGGTTTTTTGCACGCAACACACACTAACCCCAGCTCTCCTCCTGTTTTTAGGAGGAGGCAAAGCTATGAGCGGCAGCTGAGGAGGTAAAATAAACAACCTCCCGGCAACCCGCAAAGCCCTGTCCCCTCCTAAAACAGGAGGGGAGTTTAAAAATAACCACCCCACCTCCGCAAAGGCTTAGCCCCTCGTTACTCACTTTAAATTATTTCATAGGAGTTCGTGAACCCGCGAAAAGCGGGTTTGAAAAAAAGCAGGGGAATAAAAAAGTAGTATAAGCAAACTCTCTATTACTATTCATGATTCACACTCTAACCAGGCGCCCCTCTACACTTTTGTGGGTGAGGCAAAACTTCTGTCCCAACTTGTTTCAATGCATTGGTTCAGGCTGTAATTTTGCAATCATAGCCATCTTTAGAAAATGTTATTGCATATTATTAAACTGCTGCTAAAGTTTTTAACAACCGCGTACACTATTGTTGTTGCCGGTTATTCTATCCCTGGGGTAATCAGAAAGTTTGGTTACAAAAGTGGTAATGGCAGAACTTCTGAAGAAGAATTAATAAATAAAGAAGAAAAATACTACCACCCGGTTAATGCCCCGCCGCAAAGCAGCCATAAAAGCACATCTGCAATAATTACAGGTAATGAGATGGAGCAACAATGTGATAAAGGAAACACTACATGGAAACGTTTCCGGTTCACACCTGCACTTAAATTCAAACCCAGGTTTCCTTTAGAGGATTTAGGGATTAAAATCCGAAACAGTAATTTTTCACGAATTTTTATTCTCCGCTTGAGTAGCCGGCATAAATATCCTCAATGTAAAATTTTTAAAAAATCACAAAGCCATTATCCAATCGCCTAAAATTATTTTAGCATGCCTTAAATAATTTTTTTTGCGCTTTGCTTTCACTATTCTTTGTCAAGTATAGGTTTTTTATAACCAATTGACTATCTGCAAATTGCAGCTTTACGAGGCTTCATTGGTGTCAAGGATAAAATTCCCACCCACCCACTGGCAGGTTAACTCCCCCACTTTTCACTTTTGACTTTTAACTTACTACTTACGCTTTACCACCTTTAACATGTTTGTTGTAATCAATGCTGGCATTCAGCTCAAAGCCTATCAACAGGCTGTAGGCATTGAAATAATACCATAGCATAACCACCATCAGTGTGCCAATGGAGCCATACACGGTGTTGTAGCGCACAAAATAGCCCACGAAAAACGAAAATACCACAGAGGTGAGGATGGTGAGCGCCGTGGCTACCGTGGAGCCAACGCTCCAGAAACGCCACCGGTTTTTAGATGCGGGACCGTAATAATAAATCAGCGATGCCGACATATAAAGGAGAAGAGTGATAAAAGCCCAATTAACAGTATTAAGCATTATGTGCATGGTTTTCCACCGGGCATGGTCCCAATTAACAAAAACGTGCACCAGGTATTTTCCCAAAACAATGAGCGAAACGGAAACCAGCAGCGTGAACATGAGCAGTATAGTTATCTTAAACGATATCCAATACCGGTTGGCAATACTTCTTCGCCTGAAATTGGGATGGTTCTTATTGAAAGCAGTCATCAGGGAGCGCACACCGCTTGTGGAGTAGAACAGGACAAACAACAAACCAATGGACAACAACCCCCCGCGATGGTGATGAATAATATCTTCAATAGTATCATGAGTGGCGTTATAGGTGGTATCGGGCATAACAGATTTAATGGAATGCAGCAGCGTGGTGGTGAAACCCTGGATGGGTATATAGGCAATCATTGTAAACAGGAAAATAATTCCCGGAAAAGTGGCCAACAAAAAGTTGAAAGCAACAGATGCGGCGCGCACATTAACGGAATCGCGCTTGAGCTCTCTGAGAAAAAAAGAAGTAACATCATATACCGACACACCTTCAAAACCGGGTATGGTGAAGGTATGCCACCATTTATTAATGCGTTTATAACCTTTAGTTGTTTTAAATGAGGCGCTCACTTCTTATAATCTTTAGCTTATGATAAAAGGTATACTAAAACCCGTTAACCTGTTTCCAGTGCAATCCCGATTCATAAATATACACATCGCCCGGTTTTTTGTTTTTAAAGGTAATTTGAAAAGAAGGCTTTTGCGGAATCAGTTTAAAGGAGGCATTGGTGGTTTTATAATCCACCGCTCCCAATCCATTGTTCATAAACCAATTGCCTGTTAAAAGGTTAACCTGTATGGTAGAGTCATTAACAATAATAGCATTCACAGAGTCATTTTCACTGTTCATGGTCATCGTGGCATATTGCTCAACGGGTGAGCACTCCTTTCTTTTTAATACTTCATAACATTCGCCAAAAAATGCGGAATCGTGAAGGCTTTTAAACAGGTAGGCGCCGTTAATATTATCGCCAATACAAAGAATATGAACCTTGCCGGGATTGTTTCCCCACTGATACTCATTAACAAGTGTTCGCACCACATTGCCCGCTTGCCGCCAATCATTAACCTGGATTTTTAAACAGCAATATCCTATTATTCCATATACAAAAATAATAATATATCCAAACCATTTAAATGAGCGTATTAAAATAAATGCTATGATCAAATAAATGAATAAGGCAAAAAAATAGCCATGCCTGTCATTCTCCGAGCGGAATAAATCGGTGAAATATAAATTTTGGGTAGTGAATAAAGCAAAGCAGGCGAAGAAATAGATTAGTAAACCTGTTTTTAAAGCTGTTTTATTCTTTCTATTGATGATGATAAATAGCAATATTGGAACAACATATAATACAATCAGCAACAAATACCCGATAGTATTTTGCTGGACAAATGAATAAACAGAATTGCGTTTTGAAAAATCTAAAAAATGAACGAAGCCAATATATTTTAGCAAATAACAAGCTAACTGCGATGCCAGGAAAGCGGGAGGTAAATTAAGATGCACAGTTGCACCATAATGCCCCACCCAATCGCCAAACATGATTTTGTTCATGGCAAAGTAGGAAAATATGATTATGAATTGCGGTAATAAAACCATTAGTGCCTGTTGGATATTAACCTTAACGGGTTTAGTCCATAACCAAAAATATAAGGCAAGTATAAATGGGAACACGACACCTATTTCTAAACTATATATGGATACAAAAAAAACAATATGTGCCAGCCACAAATATTTTACTGATGATGTTTCAAAATACTTTATGACTAATAACCAACTGATAAATAACAAAGCCACTGCCAAGGGATAATGCAAAGCGGGTCCCCAAATAACTGTTTCATCCATGTATGGATTAAACAAAACAAGAAGCGAACCTGCCAATGCAATACCGGTTGCGTAGTGAATTTGTGCTTGCTGCAATACCTTTCTGAATACAACAAAAGCCAGTGCAAGGACTGCAGCATTTAATGTGGAGAACAACAACAACCACCGGTTAGCATGGGTATGAAAAAGATTGTAAGCGGAATAATATATAATATGAAAAAACACATGATACGAATGATCGGCTTTACATTTTAAGATATCCATCCAGGTATCATGGTCATAACGGTAAGCGAACCCCATAAAATCCAGGACAAAACAGCCCTCACGCGCCGGATAGTAAACAATAAAGAAGATGATACAGCAGGTAAAAAAATAGAAATAAGGAAAATATTTTTTCATGCCTGTTCTATTATTTATCTAAAACCCGTTAACCTGTATCCAATGTAACCCTGATTCATATATATATACATCGCCGGGATGTTTCTTATTAAAAGTAATTTGAAAGGATGGTTGTTGTTTACTTACAACAATAGTTGCATCTGTGGTTTTATAATCCGTAATGCCTAAACCGTCTTTCATAAGCCAGTTACCTGTTAATAAATCAACTTGTATGGTTGAATCATTAATAACTTTTGCTCTTACCGAATCATTTTCACTGCTCATGGTCATGGTCGAGTAAAGCTGAAGAGGAGTACATTCTTTTTTATACCTGACCTCATAACATTTTGCAAAATATGAAGAGTCGGAATAATTTCTTAATATAAAAGCGCCATTCAAATTATCGCCGGCGGTTAATATATGAACTTTACCGGGATTATTTGCCCACTTATATTCCCTGATAAGAGATTGCATCACGTTGCCGCTTTGTCGCCAATTATTAATTTCAATTTTTAAAAAATGAAACTCTGCAAATCCATAAACAAGTAAAACCAGGTAACCAAACCATTTAAATGATTTCACCAGTGTATAGGCAATAACTGCATATAAAAATAAAGAAAAAAAATAACCTAACCGGTCGTTCTCTGACTGAAATAAATACATGAAATACAAATTCTGTAGGGGTAACAATGCGAGGCAAGCAAAAGAATAGAGGAGCAAACCTGTTTTTAAAATAACTTTGTTCTTTTTATAACTGATAATAAATAGTAATAAGGGGATAAGATATAAACAAAGCACAAGAATATAGCCTATTGCATTTTGTTGCACAAACGAATAAAGCTTGTCGCGTGTTGAATATTGAAAAAAATGAACTAATCCCGCGTATTTAAGCAGGTAACAGGCAAATTGAGATGCCATGTAAGCTGGGGCTAAATATAAATGAACTGCAGCTCCATAATGTCCCACCCAATTACCCAGAATAATACGGTTCATAGCGAAGTAAGAAAAAATAATAAGAAACTGGGGCAAGAAAATAATTATTGCCTGTCGCAAATTGACCTGTGGTTTTTTTGTCCATAGCCCTAAATAAATGGCTAACATAACCGGGAATACTATACCAATCTCTAAAGAATAAATAGATACAAAAAAAGATACATGTGACCACCAAAGATATTTTGATGCTGCTGTTTCAATATAACGTATCAGCAATAACCAGCATATAATAAGAGATAGTACCGAAATTAAGTAATGATACGTGGCGCCCCAAACGAGTATTTCGCACATATAGGGGCTAAAAAAAAATAAAAGAGAGCCTGATAAAGCAATACCAAAGGCATGTGAAATATTCGCCTTTGTTAATATTTTTTTAAATAAAACAAAGGAGGACGCGAGGATAGCCGCCTGTAATATTGAACTTAGCAATAGCCAACGATTGGCATGTATTTGAAATATTTTGCAGGCGAAATAAAGAAATATATGATACACCAAATGATATGCAATATCAAACTTACATTTAAACAAATCCGTCCATGAGATAAAATGGTTAATAATATAAGGAGCTGTAGCAAAGCCGACTACAAACCTGCCTTCGCGCGCAGGATAGAGTAAAAGAAAGATGGCAAAGCAGCTTACTAAAAAATAGAAATAAGGGAAATATTTTTTCATCTGTTATACAAAGCTAAAACCCGCTAACCTGTTTCCAATGCAAGCCCGATTGATAGATATACACATCGCCCGGTTTTTTATTTTTAAATATAATTTGATAAGATGGTTTTTGTTTATTAAGAATAATAGTTGCATCTGTGGTTTTATAACCCCCATCGCCTAATCCATCATATGATAGCCAGTTACCGTTTAGCAAATCAACTTGTAAAGTAGAATCATTAACCACATGTGCTGTTACCGAATCATTTTCACTTGACATGATCATAGTCATATAATCCTGAAAGGGTGAGCATTCCTTTTTGGTCATCACCTCATAATCAATGGAAAAACTACCGGAATCATCGGTGCTTATAAATTCGCCTACTCCATTTATATTATTGCCAAGCATTAAAATATGAACTTTACCTGGGCAATTCGCCCACTGATATTCCCTGATAAGTGATTGTACAATATGACCTGATTTTTGCCAATTGCTAATTTCATACTTCGTAAAATGAAACCCGATTATTCCATAAATCAGTAAAATTATATAACCAACCCATTTAAATGCCCTTATAATTATATATGCAAGAAGCAGATAAAAGAAAATAGAATAAAAATATCCAAACCTGTCATTTTGTGATTGAAACAAATACATGAAATACATATTCTGGAATAGAAATAACGCCAGGCACATAAAAGAATATAAAAGCAGCATAACCCTCCATGTGGCAGACATTTTTTTATACCTTAGAATAAATAAGAGTAAAGGAATGATATATAAACACAGAAATAATATATATCCAACAGCCGGTCGTTGCACGAATGAGTAAACCAAATCGCGAGTGGAATATTGGAAAAAATGTAAAAACAATGTGTATTTAAGAATATAGCAAGCAAACTGCGATGACATATAGTTGGGTGCCATGTTTGAATGTACACCTGCTACATACACTCCTACCCAGGTGCCCATTATAATACGATTCATCAGAAAAATTGAAAAAATAATAATAAACTGGGGCAACACAATAATTAGGGTTTGCCTTAAATTAACCTGTGGTTTTTTTGTCCATAGCCATAAATAAATACTTATCATAAATGGAAACACTATACCGATCTCTAAAGAATAGATGGATATTAAAAAGGACAGATGCGAAAGCCACAGATATATAGATGAGGAAGTTTCAACATACCGTGTCAATAATAGCCAGCATATAATAATAGTTAATGTCGAAAGTAAATAATGAGAAGTGGCTCCCCAGACTATTATTTCACACATATAGGGACTAAAAAACAATAGAAGAGAGGCAGATAAGGCAATACCAAAAGCGCGTGAAATATTAGCCTTCTCTAAAATTTTTTTAAATAAAACAAATGATGATGCAAGGATAGCCGCCTGTAAAATTGAACTTTGCAGCAACCAGCGATTGGCATGTGTTTGAAATATTTTATAGGTGAAGTAAAGAAATAAACGATAGAATAAACGGCATGAATCATCGAACTTATTTGTAAATATATCCGTCCACGAGGTAAAAGAACGATCAATAGAATAAGGTCCGTTAAAAAAGCCGAATACAAATCTGCCTTCCTGTGCCGGGTAGTAAATAAAAAAAAGGATTATGCAGCTTGCTAAAAAATAGAAATAAGGAAAATATTTTTTCATCTGATAAATAAGCTAAAACCCATTAACCTGTTTCCAATGTAGCCCCGATTGATAGATATACACATCGCCCGGTTTTTTATTTTTAAAAGTAATTTGATAAGATGCTTTTTGTTTATTTACAACAATAGATGCATCCGTTGTTTTATAATCCGTAGCGCCTAAGCCATTATATAATAGCCAATTACCACTTAACAAATCAACTTGTATAGTAGAATCATTAACCACATTCGCTGTTACAGCATCGTCTTCGGTGGTGGTAGTCATATACATATATTGTTGAAGGGGGGAACAATTCTTTTGAGTCATCACTTCATAATATTGGGCAAAACAGGCAGAATCACCGGAAGTTTCAAATTCATAAACGCCGTTAATATTGTAGCCAAGCATTAAAATATGAACTTTACCCGGGCAATTAGCCCATTGATATTCCTTAATAAGTGTTTGCACAACATGCCCGGCTTTTTGCCAATTGCTAATCTCCATTTTCATAAAATGAAATCCTATTATTCCATAAACCAGTAAAATCAGGTACCCAAACCATTTAAATGTCCGTATTATTATATAGGCAAGAAACAGATAAAAAAATATGGAAAAAAAATACCCTAGCCTGTCATTTTGCGATTGAAATAAATACATGAAATACATATTCTGAGCTGGCAGTAAGGCAAGGCACATAAAAGAATATAAAAGCAAACCTACCCGCCATGCATCAATCATTTTTTTATACCTGAAAATAAAAATAAGTAAAGGAATGATATATAAACACAACAATAATATATACCCAATAGCCGGTTGCTGCACAAACGAGTAAACAGCATCACGGGTAGAAAATTGAAAAAAATGTAATAGTGCAGCGTATTTAATAAGATAGCAAGCCAACTGCGATGCCATATAAGCCGGTGGCATATGTAAATGTACTCCAGCTCCATAATGCCCTACCCAATTACCCAATATAATACGGTTCATCAAAAAGAAAGAAAAAATAATAAGGAACTGGGGTAATAAAATAAGTATTGCCCGGCGTAAATTGACCTGGGCTTTCTTTGTCCATAGCCACATATAAATGGCTATCATAAATGGAAACATTATACCAAATTCCAAAGTATAAATAGATGCCAAAAAGGAAACCTGTGACAACCAAAGATATTTTGATTCAGATGTTTCAATATAACGTATCAACAATAACCAACATATAATCACAGATAATACCGAAATTAAATAATTATAAGTGGCGCCCCAAATGACTATTTCACACATATAGGGACTAAAAAATAACAATAAAGAACCTGCCAAAGCAATACCAAAGGCATGTGAAATATTCGCCTTCGTTAATATTTTTTTAAATAAAACAAATGAGGACACCAGGACAGTTGCCTGTAAAATTGAATTGAGCAACAGCCACCGGTTAGCATGTGTTTGAAATATTTTGTAGGCGAGATAAAGAAATAAGTGATAAAACAAATGATACGAAATATCGAACTTACATTTAAACACATCAGTCCACGAGGTAAAATGGTCTATATAATAAGGACCCGCAAAAAAACAGACCAAAAAACTTCCTTCACGCGCCGGGTGGCATAAAAAAAACAGAATAATACAGCTTGCAAAAAAATAGAAGTAAGGAAAATATTTTTTCATGATTATTATATAAAAGACAAAGTAAGGGAATAAAATTAAATCGTATTACGTAACTAAAAATATTTCTTCAGTATTTCATTTATCTTTTCGGGCGGGTGGCAAGGCTTAAATGTTCTAACATTCACAAAAGCAAGCGTAGTTTCCCCAACATTAATTAATTCACCGGCGGGATTAAATAATTCGTACTCAAACCGGATGCGGGTGGTGGGAAGTTCTTTTACAGTTATTTTAATTGTTACTTCATCATCGTAGTAAGCGGGTTTAAGGTATTTGGTTTTTAGGTCAAGAACTGGCATCATCACTCCCATTTTTTCCATATCCTTATACACAATGCCAATACTGCGCATCATTTCAACGCGCGCTATCTCGTAATAAAAGGCATAATGCCCGTAATATAAGAAACCCATCTGGTCGGTTTCAGCGTAACGCACACGTTTTTTCAGTTCGTAAGAAATCATGGTCAGGAGTGTATGTCTCTTTTGTTCAGTTGAATGTGATATAACTTAGCATTCTTTTTTTGTTGCGCAAAAGTGGTAGCAAAATCATGATAACCCGATTCATCAGGTCGTGCGCAGAAATATAAATAATCGCTTTTTACGGGATTCAATACGGCATCAATGGTAACAACAGCCGGTGTGCAAATGGGTCCAGGCGGCAATCCTGCCGATAGATACGTATTATAAGGAGAAACAAATTGCGTCATATCAAGCGTGATTCTTTTGATCGAAAAATCGCCGATAGCAAATTTTACCGTCGGGTCGGCTTCAAGATTCATTTTTTTATTAAGCCGGTTAAGATAAACACTTGCAATAACCGGTTTTTCTTCATTGCGGTTGGTTTCTTCCTCTACAATGCTCGCCAATATCTGCACCTGTATAGGAGTAAGTCCAAGGTCATCTGCTTCTTTCATCCTGTCATTATTCCAGAATTTTTTATACGCTACATCCATCTTCTGAAAAAATCTTTTTGCATTGGTATTCCAATATAATTCATACGTATTGGGGAGAATTACGGCTATAGAATTATCCGGTGTAAAACCATATTGCTGCAGGAATGCCGAATTATTGAAAACAGAATCGAGCGATATGGAATCTGCTTCAATCTGTGACACTACAAAATGAATTAAACCCCCTTTCGTACGAAATTTTTTCAATACCAGTTCGACGGGAGTTTGCCTGCCGCTTTTTAAAAGCCGTACCAATTGTAAATTATCCATTTCAGGTTTAAGTAAATATTTTCCGGAGTGAATATTATCCCCGAGATGGAGATACTTAGCCACCCACTCGAACGACTCCGTATTAACGACAATATTTTTTTTCTGAAGTATACTCACCATCCCGTCGAGCGTGCTTCCTGTGGGTATATATAAAAAGTTCTTTATCCCTTTTTTATAATTAATATTCGGCGCATAGAACTTTTCATAAAAATTATATCCCGTACCGACAGCCAGCAATAAAAGCAGTGCGACAATTGCTAAAACTATATTTTTTGTTTTCGAATTTTTCTTTCTTGCCATATCCTAAAGTGTATTGCGCAATTGCTCAATAATAACCCGGGCTTTATCATTATCGGGATCACGTTTTAAAATTCCTTGTATAACAACTATTGCCGCGTCCCTGTTTTGCTGAACAAGGTAAAGCTGCGCTTCATTAAATAATGCCTGTTCATAATCAGGATCCAGGGAGAGTGCAGTTTCATAGTTCTTTTTAGCGGCATCAAAATCACCCGTGCTGAATTTCACATAACCAAGATTACAATACGCCATAGCATAATCCGGATTCCATTGTATTACTTCGCTATAAGATTGTTCAGCATTTTTCATATCCTTCATCATAACGTAAATATCCCCTTGTTTCGTTTTGAATTCTAATTCAGCAGGGCGTAATTGCAAAGCGCGGTTAATATAAATAAGTGCATTTTTATAATCCTTCAAATTATAAAACGCATCGGCAATACGGTAAACTGCATATGCATCTATAATAGCGCCCGCATTTAATTTACCCGCCATCCTCACCACATTTTTAAAATCGTTTTGCAAGTAATAAAAATGAATCCATGCATTTATATAACGGCTGCTTGTTGTATCGGCAACGCGAAGCAAATAAAATTGCACAGAGTCAAAGAGATTCGGGCGCGCCACGTATGCGTCATAAAATTCGAGATAGCCCTCTGCTTTTAAAAGATTGGTGGGATGATCGGTTGTTAAACATTTTAAGCCAAGAAATTTTTGAACTTTATCTTTATCTGCATAAACAACGGGCTTCTTTATCCAATGGTCGTGAACCATGACATGGGGGATGTCCATAGTTTCACTCATCGGCATGTGGCACTCTACGCAATTGTCTTTCTTTGTCATACGCACTGACATAGGCGCTGCGCAAAGTTCATTATGCGTGTCGGAATTATGGCAACTGCCGCACACCGAATTAAAATGCTCAATAGGTGTAAATTTCACACTAACATGTGGATTATGACAGGTAAGGCATGTCATAGTACCCGATTGAATGTAGCACCGGCTTTGCTTCATGCGGTCGGCATGTGAAGCCATAATAAATTTGCCGTTATTGTCATTAGCGAATCGGGGCATAAATACATTCATCATTTCGCTGTCCATCATTGCCGGTTTCCAGTCGAAAATAGTTTTGCCTTCATTAACCACGCTGATGCCCTGCAGGTGACAGCGCTGGCACAAATTCACCTGCAAATCGCGCGGCAGTTTTTTAGGATTTACAATAGTGTAATCAATAAATTTCGAGGTATCTACAAAATTCCCGAGTGATTTTTCACGAACGTGCAGTTCTCCGGGACCATGGCAGCGCTCACAATCAATGCCTGTTTTTACGCTCACAAATTTATTTTCTGCCGAAAAATCATAATGCGGATAGGCATTATGGCATCCCATACATTCAAGAGAAATGATGCGCGAAAACCGCGAGTTGTCGCCGTTATCAAATCCCGGCGGTAAATCCCAAATACCTTTTTGAGTGTAAAATGTCATCGGCGCCTGGTATAAATATCCATTCACTTCCCATATATGCGAGTTGGTGTGCTGTCCGCTTCCTACAATGTATTTTACTTTCTCCGTGTGTTTGTAGGTGATAACTTTCCCCTCCAGCCTGTATTCCATAACGTATAAAGAATCGCCCCGCCAATAAGGTTTGTAATAAAAATCTTTGTACTTATCATATACCACCGAATGCGAATCGAAATGCGCTGCGCTTTTAAGATGCGTGGCATAATCCCAAGATTGCCCCATACCTGTTTGAATGAACGACTGGTAAATATCTTCATGACATTGGCGGCACTTTTCCATCCCCACATATTTTACAGTATCATTTAAATTTAAATAAGGTAAATGATGAATTGCTACAGCAGCAGGTTTTTTCTTTTCTGAACTACAATAAATGGCAACGAAGAAAATGCCAAGCAATGAGAATATATAGAGAATGCGTTTCAGCCTAAGGTAAATTAGAATCAAAAGTAAAGTTAAAAGTCAAAGCTCAAAAGTCAAAAGTTCAGGAACAGCATTAATTTAAACTACCTCCCAAACTTCCTCTGCCATTCCATCACACCGCCCAAGAGGTTGCGCACATTGGTGAAACCGTGTTGAGAAAGAAATTGTTTGGCGTTGCCGGAACGCCCGCCGGATTTACAATGCACAATCACTTCTTCGTTCTTAAGATTTTCTAATTGTTCCAAAGACGAGGGCAATGCGCCAAGGGAAATTAATCGCCCTCCCAGATTAAATTCATCAAACTCATATTGTTCGCGCACATCAATAAGATTGATTTTTTCGCCCTTAGCCATGCGCTCTTTAAGTTCGTCCACTGTAATGTCCATTTCTTTTAATTGATTTTCACAAATTTTGTTGAAAGTGTATTATTACCCTTATTATCGGCAAGATGTAAAAAATACATGCCGGCGGGTAATGCGCTTACATCAATAGTTTCATTTGTCCCTAAATCCCCTAAAGGGGACTTTCCCGATTCAGAAGGAAACGGATAAGTAAGCACAGTTTGTCCGAGAATATTTTCAACGGAAATATTACCATCCGTTATTGTGGTATTCTTAACATTAATAGTCAACAAATCTTTTGCCGGGTTGGGATAAACTTTCAATGAGCCGTTTTTTACCACCGGCGCCGGTGCAATAGCGCTGGGCAAAGGAGGAATAGAATCGCCGAGTACCGGGCGTATCATTACCGCGCCATGAAACTGGCTTTGCTGCCATCCACTGCCAACATTGTAATATAATTTTTCAGAATCATTATCATTCACGTCAAAGCCAACATATATAGGACTTATGCCGGATTGCAGATAACCAACGTAAAATGTGCCGATGACCGGCACACCTTGACTTAGAATATAGGTATGAAAACCATTTCCCGTAAGCGAATCCCCGAATAACACATGTGAATAATTTTCAGCGTCAGAATAAATTACCGTTTCAGGATTAAGTGACGACCACACCTGCACATCGAAAATATCATTACTATCATCAGCATTGGCAAACACAAAATTTATCTGTACTGCTCGCAATATGTCGGGCTTATTGAGAGTAAACTGATAAGCTAATTTAGATGCCTCGAAATCATCGCGCAACCAGTAAGCTGAGTCCGAAGTGCCATCGTCGTAAGCATAGTAATTATAAAAATACTGGTTATGATATATGGTATCGTTCTGTCGGTTATTGTCACCATTTACAGCTGCAATATGTGTTCGTACTGATACTTCAGCAACACTGTCACCGACACTATTCAAATATGCAATGTCTCTTGGAATATGGAATGTAGTGAAACTCTCGGTGTTTATAGCATCTGGATTTATATTAATAGAAAAGTTATAACCGCTCGATACTCCTAAACCTTGGTTATGAAGCAAGTTAAATAAGCTATCTCTAAAATTTATATCATTGACAATATTCCAATTATTTTTTACTATAAATGTATAATTGGTACGCAATTCAGAATTCTGGAAAGCCGAAAACTGATTCCATGGCATTTGGGTATAATTTTTTAAAATGCTTTGCGAATTGTATTGAAATGCCACATCGTGAAGAATAGTGTCGGAAGCGCTACGATTAGCTGCCATTTTTACATAATCAATAAGCCAATTGTTGTCGTTGCCGGAAAGTGTAGCATAGTTACGGAAACGAAATTGAAACCCGGGATGAAAAATATTTCAAATCCGATACAGGAATTAGCACTTGTCGAAATGGAGTAAGAGCAGTAACACCCATAGCTGACCAAACTTCATCCCATTGCCCCAAAGTGTCTCTAAACTCAACTATAAATGTGTCATCACTTAAAGGCGGATCACCATACCCCTGTTGCTGATAAAAAAAACTGAAGTAAATACTATCAGCCGGGCTATTGTTTCTTAAATTGATAGGGCGCGATGTGAGAGTGTCAGCGCCTCCAACTGAAAATGGAACCGTATCATAAGGTAGTCCGTATTTATTAAGCCCGTCAAAAACGGCAACGCCAATGCTGGGTGGATTAACACTATGATTGTCATCAATATATACTTCACTATCCATCCAGAGTTTATTTGAAGGATATCTTTGACGATAAGAAAAATCATCACTAATTGGCAGCGTGGTATCTGAAATACCCACAACCCCCGAACGGGTTGTAACTGCCTGTTGATTTCCCCCATGCTTTGTTAACAGCGGGTTGCATCTCAACGGTGTTAAAAACTCCTGGCAAAACGCAATTTTGCAAAGAAGTAAAAACGTTATGATTAAAAGAGTTTTATTAATTCCCATAGTACTGTTTCAAAATGATTTTAAATATGATTTATTTTTTCTAAACGACATTTTAAAATTACTTTGTTTTATCTTTTGTTACGTATAAAATCACCGGATGTCCCGCTTTTATCGTGTCATTGATTGACCCGAATACAGGATATTGTTTATACACATAAGCCGATAATGTATCGCCGGTTACGGTAGCGTCAGTTACCACCGAGTCCACACCAAGCGATGCCATCTGCAAAGCCGCTTTTGCCTCACCTAATGTTAGCCCCACTAAATCGGGTACCTCTGCTGTGGTTTGCCCAAGCCCGTCACCCAGCACCAAATCAATTACCGAGCCCTTCGGAATCTCACTGCCCGCCTCAATACTTCGATTATGATACAATTGGTCAAGCACTGCATCCTTTGCCAAATCGGGCTTATAAGTCATTTGTCCAAAAATTAAACCATAACTCTCAAGGATTAACGTTGCCTGCTTCAAAGAATTGTCCCGTAACTCCGGCATTTTTACAGTGGGGGCTTTGCGCGAATTAACGGTTAAAAATATGATTCGCCCTTTTTTTACCTGCTGATTCGGTTCGGGCGTTTGATCAAGCACTGTTAACGGCGGCTTATCGGGATTATACATTGAATCACTTATGGCATATTCAAAACTCGTATTGGCAAGCACGTCTTCAACCTTGTCGTAAGCTAATCCCCGTAAATCGGGCACAGGCAACGATTCGCCATGACGGGTATAAACACCAAGTAACAGGGATACCACCCAAAACAGCACTATAATACACACTATGGCAGCTGCAAAATTTTTCCAAAACACTTTTGTGCGAATGAACATATATAGCCCGCTGAAAAATTCATTAAGCTGTTTCAAGGGCATGTTTTTTAAAGCTAAATTCTAAAATTTTATCAATAAAATCATAGGGCTTATAATTATTAATAGCCGCCTGGTGAAAAATGCAGGTAGCCGGAGTCATGCCGGGCAATGAATTCACTTCTATAATTATAGTTTCTATATCGCCATTTTCATAAATACGAACAAAAGCATCAATGCGGCAATAACCCTCTATGTTCAACAACCGGGCAACATGTTCCAAATCGGATTTCACTTTTTCTGATATGCGCCTGTATTCGTTAGGGTCTGACGAAAACCTTGCCGGTGTGATGTTCTGCCCCTCTCCTGCCAAAAATTTTTCTTCAAGAGAAAGCACTTCTCCTTCAGCTAATGTTTCAGACGGCTCGAACAATTCATAGGTAACAGTGCCGCTCTCATCCAAATGAGTGAGCATTCCGCCGGTCACTTCCAAAAAATGCTTTGCGCCTCCCTTATTAATAAGCATTTCAATTAAAAAAGAATTTTTCCGCGGAAATTCTTCCCTCGGTTTTAAATGTAATATACGGGAAGGGTTTGGCAACAACATCTCCTCATCCCGAAACATTTGTTCAGCATAGGCGCCCAATTCACTCTCATTCTTAATCAATTTCACTGCGCTGCTGCACCCATCGTCTACCGGCTTTGTTATAAACGGAAAATCAAATCGTGCAGTAATTTCTTTTACGAATTTACCTGTATCATTTTTCCAGTCTTTCTTAAACACCTGTGCATGGTCAGCTACTTTAAACCCGTTCTTTCTCAATAATTCATTGGTGGCATATTTATCAATGGTAATTTGCGATGATTCAATGCCCGAGCCATTGTATGGCAAATCAATTTTTTCCAGTTCCTTTTGAAACGCGCCATCCTCGCCCGGTCTGCCATGCAGTGCGATAAATACGCCATCAGCCATTTGCTTTAAGTCAGATAAAGAAATCTTCTCCGGTTCAAAACTATATCCCTTTGTTGCAAACTGCCCGGTGATGGCTGCACATTGCTGTTTTATTTTTTCAATAACCGCGTGATGTTTAAAATGCAATACCTTTTCACGAATATCGTCCGCATTGTCTTTCAATAAAATATTTATAGGTATACGATACAGTTCAAAATGCTCATCACTGCCGGTTAAAAACACGGGGAAAGGCTGATATTTATCCGATGATGCCAATTTTTCATAAATATTTCTACCGCTTTCCACTGAAATGTGCCGCTCCGATGAGTACCCGCCCAGCACAATGGCGATGCTGATTTTTTTATTTGTTAATTTTTGTAACTCATCCAGTTTTTTATCCAAATCATTTAACAGGATGCGATAATTAAAATTATCGGCGCTTGTGCGTATTCTTTCTTTTAGTGATTGATGTATGATGTAGGTAAGAAATTGCGAAGGGTTCAATCCTATTTCAGCCGCCTGGTGAAAAAAGAACGACGATGGCAACATACCCGATGTGGTATTGGGGTCGTTAAGAAATAGTTGCCCTTCCTTATTTATAAAGCCATCTATACGCGCATAAACATTAAATCCAAAATAATTGAACAACCGCTCACATTCTTTTCTTATTAATTCTATTTGCTCATCGGCAATATTAATAGGTGTTATTTTACGCGATAATCCTGCCAAATATTTTGAACGGTAATCAAATAATTCCTTTCCCTTAACAATTTCCGTTGGCGGCAAAGCAACGGGTTTGCCTTTCTCATCCTGTATAACGATACAGGAGAATTCTTTCCCGTCAATAAATTCTTCTATCAAAATTTCAGGCTCTCCGTCTACGGCTTCAATTACCAGCCCTTCTTCATGTGATTCAAAATAAGAATTGAGAAACGTAATTAAATGTTCAGGGTGATAAATTATTTTATGATTAATGATAACTGGTATCCCCACACTTGTTCTTATATCAGAGAGGTCGCGTACGTAGCGCACTTTCCCGTCATCAGATAATTTAACCCAGTTTTGTTTTTCAAGCCAGCATGAAAATGTGGCGCGTTCACCCGCCTTATAAAAAAGATTAATATCATTACCTGTTACCACGCTTGCACCCACTGACGAGCCCTGATTAGCCGGCTTCACAACATAGGGCACACCCACCGTATCAATAAGTTGTTTGTAAACTTCTATCGCCCCGGTTGTTGACTCAACAAAATCTTTGCGCTTAATACTCATCCATTTGGGCGAGTTGAAACCTGCGGCAATCATTAATTGTTTTTGCGCGGCTTTATTCATACCGATAGCCGATGGTAAAATTCCTGAACCGCTGTATGGAATATTTAAAGATTCCAGCAACCCCTGCACCTGCCCGTCTTCGCCGAAGCGACCATGCAAGGCAAGAAATGCAAAATCAAAATGTGTTTTGAATTCGTGGGGCAAAATTCTTTTGCCCACTGTTGAAATTATTTTATCGTACTCCTGTTCACTTAACCTGCCAAGTGATTCAATATAAATTTGAAAGGCATGAAGCGAAGACGGCAAAACTTCAACAGGCGGATAAAAATCGCGTATACTTCCTTTATAAATATATTGCCAGTTCAGCAAAATAAAATTTCCGGCAGAATCCACAAACACAGGCACTGGCTCAAACAACACTTTATCAAGGTTGTCGTAAACGGTGCGCCCTCCTGCAAAAGCTATTTCACGCTCACGCGAGGGTCCACCGAAAAATATGCCTATTCTCATGTTACGCGAAATTACAAATTAAGATATAGATGGTTAACGACAACTAATTCAATTTATTAACAGTAAAGATGTATTTGTACTACTTGTAGTTACCAAACAAAAAACCTTGAAGATTGTTCAATCTTCAAGGTTTGGTTTAGTTATAAAAATTTATGTTACTTCTTCTTTTTTTTAGGAGTAGAATTATCCGGAGTAGTAGTGTCAGGTGTAGTAACATTATCAGGACTACTGACGCAAGCATTGCAGTAAGTAGCTTTTACTAACGGGTTATCTAAAAGCTGGAACGACAGGTATGGATTACCAAATAAGTTGCAATAGCGGCTTTGATCTACCTGTGCGGCGTTAGACATTGCTATTCGGAATGTGCGGGAGAATATCTGGTCGGGGAAATGGGCAGCTACTGAAATGTAAGTAAACAACAATTGCTCATTAGCTTTAGGATCGGCTATGAAAGGCGACAACAATTTCATTGAGAAATTAAGGTCGTTATGTTTATTAAATACATAAGCCAGCTTTAAGGCATCCTGCCAGTTAGAGCCTGTTACGTTATATATTTTCTTAACGCGCTCTAATGCTGCATCAACCGGTGGATTAGGTGTGCCTTCAGGCAGCGTATCCAATTTCTCCATTATCTTAAACTGGAATTCAAGGTTCAAATTATCGCATAAATTTTGCGGCGCCTTGGTGCTATAAAGCCCGTTAATCTTGGTTTGAACATCATTAATACTTTTGTCATCTCCAACATCCGACAATTTCACATCACATAACACTTTGTTAAAATGCACGTAATCGTTCGACCCCATGGTTTTGTCAAGGTCATCAAACTTTTTCTGTATATCCGTTGAAATGGTATCCATCTGGTTGGTTATATCATCAACAAAAATATCATTTACCAAAAGGGAAGCAAATGGCGGCTGGTCGGACACTGAAACAGCGAGCAACTGGTTCGGATCATACCGCTTGTTTAATATTTGCCGTATAATATATTTCTGTATACTGAGCGCCAATGCCGAGTTTTTGGCGACAATCGCTTTTTTATATTGTGATATAACAAACGGCTGTTCATTGTCGCCTGTAATATCATAAGTAACGTTCATAGTAATCTTACAGAAACGCTCCTTAGCTAATATCGGTTCTAATTTTTTCAAATTAGTCGGGTCATTCAAATTCTGTTGTATTTCATATTTTGAATCCTTTGCATAATCTGCAAATGCTGTTCCTTGTACCGAATCCCTAAACATTTGCCATGAACCACTGGTGGTTATCTTCTTGTCAATTTGCTTTTTCGACATGCTTTGCATAGCATTCACAATACTTTCTGCGCGTTCCTTTTGTAATTTATCATTCAGTGCCGAATCGCCCTCAACTGATGAATGCGCTTCAATAGAAACACCGTTTATCTGGTACTTAGGCTCATTCAAATCTTTCAGAAATGCCTGCACATCTTTAGGGTCGTATGTGGCTTTACCCTGGTCGTAAGGCACGGTAAATTCAATGGTTTGATTTTCGGGTTTAGGTGTATAGTGTTTAGTGTCACCTGTATAAAGCGTGTCGGGCCAAATACCCAAGGGAACAACTGCCTGCTGGTCGCCGGTTTCAAGATACTTGCGCGTTATAGTTTTACACCATGTTTTATTGCCGATGTATACAAGATTTAATTCAAATTGAGTACCCAGTTTTTTAAGTTTCCTGTTGGGT
Source organism: Chitinophagales bacterium (assembly GCA_963770495.1). Lineage (GTDB taxonomy): Bacteria > Bacteroidota > Bacteroidia > Chitinophagales > CAVYQA01 > CAVYQA01. The sequence continues at coordinate 64,716 of CAVYQA010000012.1, forward strand.
ATTTTGGCAATGGCGGCCTTATACTGGGTTGCCTTTTTGTCTTTGGCATAAATATTTTTTTCATAAATTTTTTGCTGATAAATGGGTTTCAGTAAAATACCTTTCTGGTTCAAATTATTATCCATAATATTCGGACCATCGCAGGGATACTGCACACGCTGAACAACATCAACGGCAAGCCCGTCTTTAGCCGTGCGGAACATTTTCTTGAACTTTTTCAGGTTATCCGATTCAAGGAACACCTGGTTATTCTGCAGGTACATGTGCTGTTGTAAAATATCCAGATCGGGGGCAAATTTTTCACAAGCTTTACAATCTTTGGTATTGTAGGGATAAAGTCCGCGTTTCCATATGGTATATTTGTCTTTTAATTTTTTTCTTCCTTTCATACCATTATTAAGAGCATCAAGACCGCCTAAAATTACAGACACATAAACTTTTTTACCGTCCTTATCAAGTGTGCTGGTAATGCCTGTATAAAAGAATTTAGGATCAACAATTAAAGTACTGAACTTCTTGGATTTATTTATCTTTTCCATCAGGGCATCTGCCACCTGCTGATAAGAAAAAGTTGTTTTACCTTTACTGGCAGCCTCATCCAAAGCCACTTCCTGCACTTTTTTTGTTCCGCCGTCATGCTTTACTATGTCACCTGCCATACCCACTTCAACTTCTGCGCGTTTACGGTCGGCATAGAATTCGGCTTGTGATTTACTGCCTTTCGTTAAAACATCATTTACAAGCAATGAATCATCGCCTGCTTTCCAGCGCACGTCGTTTATCTCACCGAGTAAGATTTTGGAAAGTGCATCCCCGCTAAAATTATCTGCAGAAATCTGGTCGTCTCCCGATTGCGCCATCGCAACACCGGTTAAATTAATTATAAATGTACAGGCAAACAGGCTAAGCAACAGCTTTTTCATATCTATAAAAATATTAAGTAGGTTTTGGTATTAAAGGTTATTGAAATCGAGCGCGATATTAGGTATTTTAATTGATTCCCGATAGAATTGATTCATATTTTTTTGTTAACAAAATCATTTTAACTGTAAATTTAACAGCCCGTTAATACCTCTGTATAAAAAAGAATTAAAAAATTAACATTGCCCTGTTCAAATGTGGAATTGGGATAGATATTAGGTATTCATTAAAAAAAATTATCTTTGCTGTATTCTAATGTGGAAATGGAATAAATATATAGCCGGATTACTTCTTTTTGCGTTCACTTTTGTGCTCGTTCCAAAGGAAGCATTCCATCTTTTAACCGGGCACGAAGATACAATTGATGTTTATCATCCGTACGCTGCCGTAAGCCCAAAGCACACCCATTGTAAAATTCTGCAATTCCAATTCTCCGGATTTACAGAACCAAGCCCTGTAATTGTCCCTTCACTTTTTTTTACTTCTAATTTAGTTATCGTTCCTCAGCCCAATGTTGTTATTGCTGAGACTTTTGATTACTCCCGTCCGCGCGCACCACCAGTTGCCGTTGCCTGACTTTTTTCTTTAAAAGTCCGGCCTTAATTTAAGTAGTGTTAGTTGATTAAAGTTTTTTAGGGAAAACTGTTTTAGCGTGTGCTAAAAATAGTTGGAGCTATAAATTCCAAATACACTCTTAGTTTAAGAAAATCCAAATCATACTAATTAATGCTATGTATAAAAATGTGTGAAGCATTGTCAATTAGTAATTCATAACAAGTTAAAAAAACGAACGATGAAAAAAATATTCTTTTTATTACTAACATTATTTTCAGGGTTAAACCTGAGTGCTCAAACATTGAGCGGAAAGGTAACTGATGCAGCTACCCAAAAACCAATATCGGGTGTAATAATAAACTTACCGCAAGTTAAATTAAGCGCAATCACTGATTCCAGCGGATCTTATAAAATACCGCAAGTGCCAAAAGGCACATATTCAGTTGAAACACAATTGCTGGGTTATGCCACGTCAATAAAACAGGTTACAATAATTGGTCAGGCAACACTTAATTTTTCATTAACGGTTTCCACATCAACTATGCAGGAGGTAGTTATAACAGGTTTAGGCAATGAAACCACCAATAAGCGCGCTCCCACGCCTGTAGAACTGGTAACACACCAAGCCTATATTGAGGCGCCTTCCACTAATGTTGTAGATGCCATAGCATTACAGCCGGGTGTAACAGCCATTACCACCGGACCGGGAGTTTCCAAACCCGAAATTCGCGGTTTGGGCTTTAACCGTGTAATAACAACTTTAGACGGTGTACCGCAAGAAGATTTTCAATGGGGTGATGAGCATGGCATTCAAATAGATCCTTATGCCATATATGATGTGGAGATATTACGCGGACCTGCTACCCTTGAATACGGCTCCGACGCTATGGGAGGAGTAGTAAACTTTAAAACAGAACCTTTTCCTGCCAACAATACCGTACAAGGAAGTGTACTTAGCGAGTTCCAGACTAATGACGGGCTGATAGGAAACTCGGCAGATGTAAGCGGTAACCATAATGGCTTTGTATGGGATTTAAGGATAAGCTCAGAGGAAGCGCATTGCTACTCCGACCCTAAAGATGGTTATGTTTGGGGCACTGCCTTTAATGAGAACAATGCCAGGTTTTCCATGGGCATAAATAAGAAATGGGGATATAGCCGCCTTATTTTCACTGCACTCCATAGAACTCTTGAAATACCCGATGGCAACAGGGATAGTGCAACAGGGCAATTTATGTTCGATTTCCCTATAAACGGACAAAACCTGCCGAACCGGTCTAACTTTTTTTCATATGACCCCACCTTTGTGGGCTACCAGCAAATTGAACACGACGAAGTAGCGTGGCAGAATAGCATTAATGTCGGCAGGGGAAACATTATAGCTAATGTAGCTTACACACAAAACCACAGGGAGGAAATAGACACGGGCACCATACCGCTGTTAGATATGTATATGCACGATATTCCCTATTCTGTAAAATATCAGATACAAACCGACAGCGGGTTGAAATTCTCGGTTGGCGCAAATGGCATGTATGAAGAGATGAATAACGCTAGTGAAGCAGGGTATCCTTATGTATCAGTTTTTCTTGTTCCTAACTACCAACTTTTCGATGTGGGTGGATTTGCCGTGTTACAAAAAGATTTTAAAAATCTTACCCTTAGCGCCGGAGTGCGTTTCGACAACAGGAGTGAAACCGGGCAAAGTCTATACCTGCTAAATGCCGGGTATCCCGAACAAGCGCCTGTTCCCGCAGGAACTCCGGGAGCTTATCAAAATTTCCCCGGTTTTACAGCTGATTATAGCGGGTTTTCAGGCAGCTTAGGTGCAACTTACCTGATTAATGAAACCGACTATGTTAAATTAAACGTATCTAAAGGCTATCGCGCTCCTTCAATTACGGAAATAGGTGAAAACGGTGTACATCCCGGAACTTCGGAGTATGAAATAGGCGACCCCACATTGAAGCCCGAATCATCTTATGAAGGCGATGTTGCCTTTGGAAGCACCGGCAGAGATGTAAGCTTTGAATTTGATGGATTTATAAACGATATTCAGAATTTTATATTCGCTTCACGGCTTGGGAGTAAGTTAGGCGGGGATTCTGTTTCCGGAGGTCCATACCCGCTTTCCGAGCAGGGATTTCCGGTTTTTAAATTCCAGGCAAGCACTGCCTACATTGCCGGCGTTGAAGCTTTTTTCAACGTGCACCCAAAGGATACCAGGTGGATTGAATTAGATAATGGATTCACCTATATTTATTCTTATCTGCTCAATCAAACCGATTCAACCCAGCATGTGCCATGGACACCCGCTCCCCGTTTAACTTCAGAAGTTAAATTTAATATACCAACCGGGCATAGTTTCCTTGGCTCAACATATATAGAGGTTGGTGCGGCGCATTATTGGGCGCAACCTAATATTTATAGCGCTTATTTAACCGAGCTTCCGTCTGAAGCTTATACGTTACTGAATGCAGGTGTGGGCACAAATTTTGTCAGCCGCAAAACCAGGCGTATAATATGCTCGCTGTTTATTAATTGCACAAACCTTACCAACCTTGCCTATTACGACCATACAAGCCGCCCGCTTTACTTTTTGGCTTATAATGGTGTAACCCCTGTAACAGTTACAAATCCAACGCAGGGTATTTGGAACATGGGGCGCAACATAGGATTTAAACTTGTTGTTCCTTTTGGTAATGGCGTAGCCAATAGTAATATATCAGCAGGTAGTGAGTATTAGAATTATAGTTATGTAGTTAAATGTGTTTTAAGTGTGTTTTGGTCAAGAGTCCGGTTGGGTTACCGGGCTCTTGTCTTTTTTACAATGCCAAAAACAATCATAATAATCATTTAATCATAAAAATCACAGTTCAGACAATTTTTCTTTACATTTGTATAAAAATTTTTCCTTATGAAAATTAAATATATATCTGTTCTTTTACTTGCCCTTCTGTTCACCGGTTTAACCGCTCCAGCCCAAACATGGCTTTGGGGAGTGCAAGGCGGCAACACTTTAAAAGCAGACGTCTATGCCGGCAATGTTGCTACCAACAGGACAGGCAATGTTTATCAAACCGGGGGGTTTGAAACCTCAATTACCTTTGGAACATATAACTTCAATTCGGTAGCAGAAGAAGATGTTTTTTTAGTGAAGTACGACCAAAATGGTAATGTATTATGGGCAAGCCAATCAGTGGGTAATGGTGATAGTTATGCTATCGGATATTCGGTGGCTACTGATGATTTGGATAATTCTTATATAACAGGAATTGCATATAATGTAGGAGGATATGAATGGGATACTCTCGCCTTTGGACCAAAAACTTTATATGTAAATAACCAGTTCATAGTGAAATACGATCCTAATGGCAACGTGGTATGGGCAACACAACCTGATACAACCATTATTTTCACTGGCATGGGAGGATCAGCTGTTACAACAGATAAATTCAATCATGAATATGTAACAGGTGATGGAGCCTTTTTAATTAAGTATGACAGGAATGGTAATGTTATCTGGACTGTGCCGCAAACAATAGATTCATTTGAATATAATACCGGATATAGCGTTGCTACGGATATTTCCGGAAATATATATATGTCAGGAACATTTATAGATTCGCTCCAATTTGGAACCTTCCAATTATATTCACTAAATGGGGGAATATTTACTGCTAAGTTTGACAGCAACGGTCATGCACTTTGGGCGCAGCAATCATCCAATGATGATTATTATCACTACTACTACGGAGTATCTGTTGCTGTTGATAAATCAGGGGCAGCTTATATTACAAGCCCATTTTCAGATACAATAGCGTTCGGCGCTTATACATTTATAAATGATTCAACCAGTAGCTTTTTTGTTCTGAAATACAACCCGAATGGCACTATTGCCTGGGGTAAAGAAACTGTTCCTGTTAACGGTAGCTACTGTGGCAGCTACTCAATATGCTCTGATGATTCAAATCATATTTATATTTCCGGGGGAGAAGACAACTATGCATCGCAAAATGCTTCATTTGAATTTGCAAATTATACGGTTATTTTTAATACATACTTTGATTCTCTTTATTATGATGTCCCGTCTTTTTTACTTAAACTCGATTCATTTGGAAATGTAATTTGCGGCTCAACACTACCCGTCGGTGCGGCAGAACCCAATGCGGTAACTTCGGATTCCACCGGTAAGTTTGTTTATATGGGAGGTATATTTTTAAGTTCCTTCGCTTTAGGAAGTGATAGTTTAATAGATAATACCGGGGGATCTGATACCTACGTTGGCAGATGGAAATCATGTGGTGAATGTGATTTACCGGTCACTATCTCCCCCCAGGCGCCCTTCTTTTGCAGCGGGCAAAGTGATACACTTACTGCGAGCGGGGGAACCTCTTATACCTGGAGTCCCGAAACAGGATTAAGTGCAACAACAGGCGGCAGTGTGCTTGCCAGCCCCACAATAACTGTTACCTATACGGTAACAAGTACAAATTCCGGGGGTTGTGTGTCAACAGGCACAGATATAGTCACCGTATTACCTTCTCCCAATAAACCATCCTTCGCACAACATAGAGATACACTTATTTCAAGCTCAGTACATGACAATCAGTGGTACCGCGATGATACTCTCCTTCAAAATGATACCAGCCAATATCTGAAAATTACTATTTTAGGACAATATTGGGTGAATGTTCTTAACGAGGCAAACGGTTGCAGCACAACCTCAGATACGATGAACATAACTTCATTGACAGGGATAAATCAGTTGACAGTAAAGGACAGTGGACAGTTTATCCCAATCCTACAGGTGGTAAAGTTTTCATCAATATAAACTCATCAGTTGCAGATATAAACGACTGGACTATGCAACTTACCGATGTGCTTGGGCGACCGGTGTATTCATTGCTATCCTTGAATTATAGCAACGAAATTGATTTATCCAATTTACCGGGTGGAGTGTATTTCATAATCATAGTAAATAAAACCGGACGGGATGTAGTGCCCGTGGTGAAACAGAATTAACTATTTTGTCCTTATCACTTTTCTCTCCACTCCTTATAAAGTTCATCAATTTGCTTTGGTGTAAAACCGGGTTTTGAATATTTACCCGCAGCCATTCTTTGGCGAAACGCTTCATACAAGGTAACAGCGCAAGCCACAGAAATATTTAAGCTTTGTATCATTCCCACTTGCGGAATTAAAAAATTTCCATCCGATAACGATGAAGCCAATTCACTAACGCCATGATGCTCATTGCCAAAAACCAGAGCGCATGGTTCAACAAGGTTTAAATCATACAATGACGCTGATTGCTCCGTTAATCGTGTAGAATAAATTTTTTTATAGCGTTTCCTCACTTCTTTAAAACATTCCTCAACAGATGTAAAGTAAGTTACCTTTAACCATTTCTTTGATGAAGCGGAACTACGCGCCCCCAGCTTTCGCAGTTTTGGTTCAAAGGTGGTAATAATAAAAACTTCATAAATACCCACAGAATCGCAGGTGCGCAATGCCGCAGAAATATTGTGCGGGTCGTGCACATTTTCAAAAATAACAGTTAAATCGGGCTGGCGTTTTTGAAGAACGCTTTTTATCCGCGTAATCCGTTCAGGAGTGAGAAATTCTTCCATATTCAGGACGGAAAAATAAGAAGATTAAAACTACTTATATAACTCAAAGCCTTTAATGTCCTCACAAAGTTCTTCGGCACAGCGGAGTGACAACAATTCTACACTTTTTTACAATTAAATTTTTTGTTGTTTGTTTTTCAATGGGTTACAAGAACTTTGTAAACAAGTTTTGTTGCCGGGTTCTTGTCGTTTTTCTTGTCGTTTTTTTGCCAACGAAACCTCTTCACCCCTAAATCCCCTGAAGGGGACTTTGGGTTTGTGGTGAGGAGAGCGGTTCTCCCTTTAGGGAGTTAGAGGGTGACAAAGCCACATCAACATTTCAAAGAACATTTTTAATTTAAGTTAAAAGTCATCTGCCAGCCGGTGGACAAAAGTCAAAAGTTTTAACCATTGCAAAATTATCTTCTAAATAAACGCTATGAGAAAAGTTGGGACAGAAAGTTTTGACCACTGATTAAAACTGATTTGGTTTGGCGCAAGGCACAGAGCAAACCTTGTCAACTTTTGAATTTATATAACTGATAATAAATAGGATATATATTTAAGAAAGCGAAACCAAAATGAAAGTAAAATGTAAATTATTTAACAACCAGTTTCTTCCCACAATTATTATTTGTTTTCCGCCGCCGATTTTATAACCTCATTTCTCACTAGCAAAAACTTCGTCATATAGTTTTTCAAAACAAAGTAATCAAACAGTTTCCCGAATATGCCGAACGGCGTTTCATACATAAAAATATCTTTCATTTCTGTAGCGCCATTCTTATCTTCAAAATGATGTTCATGGCGCATACTTTTAAAAGCGCCTTTTAACATCGTATCTTCAAAAAAATAGGGTTTATTGAATTTAGTTATTTTAACGGTGAGCTGTTGTTTTACCCCGAAATGAACTGCCTCCCAGGTCACGGTATCATTCAATTCAAATAAACCCGATGTTCGTCCCGCAATAGCGCGCTCATTGGTTTTTTTAGTTGATAATAAATGAATGTCAGCATCCCGCGATAAGTCGAAACACTTTTCAATAGGTGCATTTATTTCTGTTGTAAGCAGTATCGTTGTCATTAAGCAGTTTTTGCTTAATAAATTTATTTGTCAATTTTCACAAAACGCACTTGATAGGTATTATCACTGGTCATAGCCATCCCGCCACTCATTTTCATTCCCATAACGGTTGAATCGGTGCCCGACAGATTCATCGTTATTTTTAATTTTATATCTGCTGAAATAAAATAATGATTATCCATATCAAAATAATAGGTTCCGTCACCAATAAATGAACAACTGTAATTGCCTTTTAAATCCTTCGGTATGTCTATTTTAGAAATATCAATTTTATCATCCAAAACGGCGCAGTTATGACCGTTTTTGGTTTCTGTTTTTACAAATGTAATTACGCCATTTCCTGTAACGAACAATTGTGAGCCGAATGCATTAAAAGGAACTTTGATTGGAATAGCATCTTGTTGCCCCACCTGCAGGTTTTTATCGGGTAAAGGGAATAATGTTAAAAACAAAATTTGATTATCCGTGGGCGCCTGTTTAAAACCTCCACTATCTGTCATATCCTGGATTACCATAGTTTGAGGAGGGGTATTCGTTGGCAAGCCCGGCATACTGTTAAGAGAGTCAGCCGGCATTTTCATTGTTAAATCTTTTATCACCAGATCAGCCATTTTATTGGATTTAGCTTTAATCAATAGATTACCATCAGCAATAACGTGCTCTTTCATATCCATACCCATCATATTCGATTTACTGATAATCTCCTGCCTGAATGTATACACATAATTTTTGGGTGTATCAAAATCCCAGGTGAATGTTGTTTTTTGCTTTGCCGAATGACAGCCGCCCAGTAAAAGAATCAATGCAGTTATAAGTATATTGTTTTTCATAATATCGCTTCAAAAGTAGTTAAATAATTTAAAAGTGCCTTATACATTTCCAAACAAAACAGTAGTTTTACGCACAAACAATCCCACGTATGAAAAAAATTGCTCTTATCATCTCCTTCCTTTCTGTTTCATCTGCCCTATTGGCGCAGAATACCGACTCATTGGCAATACGAAAATTCTTCAACACCGCCCTGGCAAACGGTGAAGCTTATAACACCCTAAATTATATGTGCACCCACATCGGGCAGCGCCTTGCCGGCTCTGAAAACGCGGAAAAAGCGGTTGCTTATATGAAAGCGAAGCTAAAGGAAGTTGGCGCCGACAGCGTGTGGCTGCAACCCTGCATGGTAACCCATTGGGTGCGCGGCGACAAGGAAACGGCATCGGCTGTTTCACCAAAAACAAAAAAGAAACTGATAATACCCTGCACCGCTTTGGGCGGCTCCATCGCCACAGGACCACAGGGATTGAAAGCACAGGTGGTGGAGGTGCATAGTATTGACGAGGTGGCAAAATTGGGCAGGGATAAAGTAAACGGTAAAATTGTTTTTTATAACGGTCCATTTGACCCGACTATTCTGAACACTTTCAGCGCTTACAGCGCGGCTGTTGTGCAACGCACCCGGGGAGCCATGGAAGGAGCAAAATACGGGGCAGTGGGTGTGTTTGTTCGCTCGATGACGCCCAACCACGATGATTATCCTCACACAGGCGCTATGGGTTATAACGATTCTATAAAAAAAATACCGGCTGTTGCCATAAGCACCAACGCAGCGGATTCATTAGACGCCATGCTGACAAAAGACCCTGATGTGGAAGCAACGTTTCGCACCACGTGTGAAACATTGCCTGATGTGCCGTCGGAAGACGTGATTGCAGAAATTAAAGGAACAAAATATCCGAAGCAGGTCATTGTTGTCGGCGGTCACCTCGATTCATGGGACCTTGCGCAAGGCGCTCAGGATGACGGCGCCGGAGTGGTGCAAAGCATGGAGGTTTTGCGCCTGTATAAATTACTTGGCATTCGCCCAAAGCACACCATCCGCGTGGTGTTGTTTATGAATGAAGAGCACGGCGGGCAGGGTGCTAAAGCTTATGCCGACTTTGCAAAAACAAATGGTGAAACCGCTATCGCCGCGTTTGAAACAGATTGCGGGGGATTTGTACCGCGTGGTTTCTCTTTAGATGTGAGCCCCGGGCTATGGACTTACATGTCGCGATGGCAACCATTGCTTGCCGATTTCAATTGCGGCGAATTTGTGAAAGACGGCTCCGGCGCCGATGTAGGCGAGTTGAAAGGCATTTGTCCCGTGCTGGGCGAATTATATACCGACCCGCAACGTTATTTCGACATTCATCACGATGCTATTGATGATATGGCGCATGTGAATTACCGTGAGCTGGAACTTGGCGCAGCCTCTCTTGCCGGGTTAATGTACCTGGTTGATGAATATGGTGTACCAATGCTGACTAAACAATAAAATAGGAATGCCTGATTTTAAGCATAAATCTTCTATCCAAATCCGCTTTAAGGATACAGATACGATGGGGCATGTGAACAACGCTAATTTCTTCACTTATATTGAAACAGCGCGTATAAACTATTTCGTGGATATACTTGGTGAGGGATTAGAGTGGAAAAAACAGGATGGCGTTATTCTTGCCCATGTAGAGATTGATTATAAACGCCCTATTCTTTTTGAAGATAAAATTTGTGTGTATACCCGTTGTTCGCGCATCGGCACTAAAAGTCTGGATTTAAGATGGGTAATTGCAAGAGAAAATTCATCCATTGAAAACAAAGAAAATATCTTTGCAGAAGGCCTATCTGTTTTAGTCGCTTTCGATTACACTAAGCAGAAATCCGTTGAAGTGCCCAAAGAAAGAATACAATTAATAGAAAATTTTGAAGGTGTAACTTTGCACTGAATTTATAATTAAAAACGAACTGCTTGGCAAAGAATAAGCCTATAAAAAATACGGGGAAAAATCAGGGAAAGAAAGCGCCGCCCGTTGCGCAAAAAAAAACGGTTAAAGCAAAGCCCAAACGCAACTACACCTTATTGCTGTTGATAGCTGTTGTGGGGGTAACATTTATCGCCTATTTCACTGCCATTCATAATGAACTCACCAATTGGGATGATAACGCTTATATCTATTTTAACCCTTTAGTCAAGTCGCTTTCATTCTCCAATATTAAAGACATTTTCACCCAGTATATGGGTGGCAATTATCACCCGCTGGCAATCCTTAGCCTTGCTATTGATTATCATTTTTATGGCATCCCTGGTACCACAGCTCCGGGTTATGAGAGTTACCAGGGAACCTGGTATCACGCCGTCAGCATCATCATTCATTTGTGCAGCGTGATAGCGCTTTTCTATTTTTGTTTGCGCCTTACCAAAGAAGTGTGGGTGGCTGTTCTCACCTCCCTGCTCTTTGGCATTCATCCCATGCACGTTGAATCTGTTGCCTGGGCGGCTGAGCGCAAAGACCAGTTGTATGTTTTATTTTATTTTATCGCTTTAGTTATTTACGTGGGCTACCTGCAGAATGAAAAAGGCAAAACAAAATATTATCTTTTTACAATTTTATTTTACCTGCTCTCACTGCTTTCAAAAGGGCAAGCGGTGACATTGCCTGTTGTTTTGCTGGGTCTTGATTATTATGTAAAACGTAAATGGAGTTGGAATATAATCATTGAAAAAATCCCTTTTTTCATTCTTTCTGTCGCCTTTGGTATTATCGCTGTCTTGGCGCAAAAAACGTCTCATTCTATCCAGGACATTAAGATATTTCCCTATGTTGACAGAGTGATGTTTGCCTGTTATGGGCTCGTAAATTATTTAAGTAAAATGGTGTTGCCCATACATCTTTCGGCGTTTTACCCTTACCCCGAAAAACCGCACGGCGCTTACCCGGTAATGGTTTATATAAGCCCGGTCATTGTGATGGTGTTATTGGGGCTGTTAATATGGGCAATTCGCAAAAGCAGACTTGTAGTTTTCGGCTCGTTATTTTTTCTGGCTAATATTATTTTGCTGTTACAATTGTTGCCCGTGGGCAGTGCAATAATGTCCGACCGCTATACTTACCTTGCTTACACGGGTTTGTTTTTTATCATTGCCGTATTAATAAATAATTTTTTTAAAAGCACTACCCGCACTGCCAAAAACCTGAAACCCTTTTTTGCAATTGGTTTTTGTGCCTACCTTATCTTCCTTGCTATTACAACCTATAACCGCAACGAGGTGTGGCAAAATAGCGATACGTTATGGACAGATGTAATGAAAAAAGAGCCCCGCTGTTACATGGCTTATAATCAGATCGGCTCTGTGCATCAGGGACAAGCCACACTGGATGATGAGAAAGGCTTGGCGCAGGATGGACGTGAGAAACTTGCCGCCGCTCTTATGGATTTTAAAAATGCCATAGGTTTGAATCCCGAGTACCCTGAAGCCTATGTGAACCGCTCTGATGTTTACCGTGTAGAAGGTAAACTCAATCTTGCTATCAGGGATTGCGATTCTGCATTAAAATATCGCCCCAATTATCCCGAAGCTTATATCAACCGCGGCATTGCTTTGGCAAGCAGCGGAATGGCTCGCGGAGATAAACATCAAATTGATTCGGCAATGGGAGATTTTAAACACGCTGTTCGTCTTGACCATAATTTACCGAATATCTATGCCAACATGGGTAATATATACGACATGAGAGGCAAACTTGATTCTGCCATTATCTGTTATACCAAAGCTATTGTACTTGATCCCACAAAGATAACGCCCTACGAAAGCCGCGGCAGGAGTTTGAGAGAAAAAGGCTCTCTTGATTCTGCATTGAACGATTTGAAAACCTCTATTAAAATGTGTCAAGATAGGCAACAGAATGCCATGGAAAGTTATTACCAGCGCTCATTAGTATATAACCAGAAAGGGAATAAAAAACAAGCCCTGCAAGATGCGATAACAGCACGTTCTTTAGGAAGAGCAATTGATAGTTCCTATATCAATTCATTGAAGGCACAGCAATAGCCGGATTAAAATATCTTCTTTCATTCTGTTTATATTTTCAGCGTTTTGAGTTATAAACAATAACCGGAGTTCCTATATGTTTTATTTATGGCACCATAGTAGTTATTAATATTAAATACTATTTTTACTTTTAACTGCGTTTATAAAAAGAAATAGCAGAAACTTTATACACGCTTTACGTAAGTCTTTTCAAACGTTTAATAAAGTCTTGCTATGAAGAACCTGCTATTAACTGCTATTCTTTTACAAAGCTTAAGCGCTTTTGCACAGGTAGCGACGGGGCTTTACCAGGATAATTATACGGGTTCAACGGCTATGCTTATTAATCCTGCTGCGCCGTTTACCGACCCCAACCCATGGGAGGTGAATATTGTGAGCGCCGGTGTTTTCTCGGATAATAATTATATTTATTATAATCATCAAACTGCTTTTTCCCTTATCAATTACCTTCAAAGTGATTATCACAACGGGCAAAATAATTCTTTCTTTAATCCCACCTCTCTTCATTTAAACAGCACGGGCTTTATCCAGGGACCTTCGGCTTATTATCATCACGATAATTTTATGGTAGGCATTTTCACCGATGTTCGTGCCGTCTGCAAGCATGGAAAGCAATTCAGCGCCGCAGAATTTAACTAACCTCTTTACGGTTCCATACAACCTGCCTGTAACCATCCCGGTACTCCATGCCGGTTATATAAATTGGGCGGAAGTAGGAGTAAATGCCGGTTTAGTGGTTATAAATTCCGCCAAGAGTAAATTATATGCCGGCGCCGATGTAAAATATATTGGAGCTATAACTGCTGCAAAATTAGCCAACAACCAGGCATTCACTCTTGAACGCCATTCTTCCGATTCTATGGTCACCACAACTCCCGTCAACGTGATGTATTCCTATTCACAAAGCCCAAGCGGCGGCAGTGTATTGTCAAATCTTTTGAGTTTTAATGGCAGCGGTGCCGGAACAGATTTAGGTGTAGTGTTTGTTGCAGGAGAAAAAGTTTCCTGTAAAGAATTATATAATTGGAAATTCGGCGCGTCTGTAAATGATATTGGTTTTATATCTTATAAAGACCTGTCCGTTGATTATCAACTCATCTCAACCGGAACAGAATTTCCTGACACGGCATTTGTACATTCTACAACTCTTGACAAAGTGAATCAAACACTCTCAGATATTGTGTATGATAATCCGTCCGTTTCTAAAACAGGCAATAGTTTCACAATATGGCTGCCCATGTCTGCAACGCTTTCAGCAGATAAATGCCTTGGTGATGGTTTTTATATTGATGCCGCCATGCTTCGCCGCCTTGCCGTAACTTACAATATGATCTATAGCCCTAACATTGAAGCGCTTACTCCGCGCTATGAAAGCAAATGGCTCACTGTGGCTATACCATTAAGTTTATATAATGAAACCGATTTTCATTTCGGTATAAGTCTTCGTTTCGGTCCGCTTACAATCGGCTCCGATGATTTGGAAAGTTTGTTTGTACCGGGCGAGCTGGCAGGAACTGATGTGTATATCGGCTTGCGGATTTCCCTCTTCAAATCAGATTGCAAAAAACAAAAAGCCGCCGAAAATTCTGATAAGTATAATGAGTGCCCTCCCATAGACAGATAATGCTAATTTAACATTAAAAATAATCCAATCTAAGTATTATACTATTAGACATGAGACACGAGACATGAGACATGAGACATGAGACATCTTACATTTTACATTTCACATCTTACATTTCATATTATTTGGTATAAATTCTACCCGGCATTTTTTGCCGGTTCTATATGCACCAGCACATCATAAACATTTATTCCCGCTGCAAGAAGTTTGTCTTTAACCCTGTGGGCAATGGCATGTCCTTCTTTTACGGAAAGGTTTTCATTCACCATCACGTGCAGATCCACATAATAATAACGACCCATTTTCCGCACATGGCATTTTTCAGTAGCCATAACACCGTCAACAGTTCCCGCTATAACTTTCACTTTTTCAACAATATTTTTTGAGGGCGCCGTATCCATTATCTCGTTAAATGCCGGGTAAAATATTTTGAAACTATTATAAGTAATAATTAATGATGCCACCAATGCCGCCCAGGCATCGGCAGTCACATAATTTTTTCCGCCAATGAGTGCAATACAAATTCCGGTTAATGCCGTGAAAGAAGTAACCACATCACTGCGGTGATGCCAGGCATCGGCTTTCATAGCAGAGCTGTTCAGCTCATTTCCTTTCCGGTATTCATAGCGGAAAAGAATTTCTTTTATTGCAATTACAACAACTAAAATTATAGCGGTATATACTGCCGGACCATGATGTGGTGTGAGAATACGATGCACCCCCTGCACGGCAATAAGTATAGCCGAAACAAGAAGTGTAAGAGACACAATAATAGATACTACCGGCTCAGCCTTGCCATGACCATAAGGATGATTATCATCAGGAGCTTTTAATGAAAACCGGATACCCAACACTACAACACCGGAGGTAAATACATCCGCCAATGATTCTGTTGCATCGGCAATAAGTGCATAAGAGTTACCTAAAAACCCCGCCACGCCCTTTACAATAGCAAACAAAAGATTTACCACTACACCTAAAAGAGCAGTCCTTGTACCTGAGTCTTTAACCTGGTTTGTCAAGAGAATTTATGTTGTACAAAAATAACAATAATCAATAACCCATGTAAAAAGGCAACAATTAACTATTAACAATTAACGATTAACTTATCCTATCTGAATTTTCAACTTTTAAATTACTTTTATGCAATGAAAAGAATTCTCATACTTGGCGCCGGGCGCTCCTCTTCTGCTCTAATTAATTACCTGTTGCAAAATGCGCAGCAGCACGATTGGTTTGTAACAGTCGGCGACCTGTCGCTTGAAACAGCAAAAGAAAAATCCGCCGGTAATTCACGCGCCCGTGGTGTATACTTTGATGCCGCCAAAGCCGATTTGTGCGAATATTTTATCTCTGAAAATGATGTGGTAATCTCCATGCTACCTCCCGATAAGCATGAAACAATTGCCAAAGATTGCCTAAGGTTGAGGAAGCACTTTCTGAATGCTTCTTATCTAAATAAAAACATAGCCGCACTTAATAAAGAAGTTAAAGAAGAGGAATTACTTTTTCTTTGGGAAATGGGACTCGACCCCGGCATTGACCACATGAGCGCCATGCAAAAAATTCACGAACTGCGTTCAAAAAAAGCCACCATAACATCTTTTAAATCGTATTGCGGCGGATTGATTGCACCCGCATCTGATAACAATCCGTGGCACTATAAATTTACATGGAATCCTCGTAATGTAGTGCTTGCAGGACAAGGCACCGCTAAATTTTTGCATGAAGGAAACTATAAATATATTCCCTACAATAGAATTTTTACTGATATTGAAACCATGACTATTAAAGACTATGGAAAATTTGAAGCTTATGCCAATCGCGATTCCTTAAATTATATTCATCCATACGGAATTGAAGAGGTGAAAACCGTTTTGCGCGCCACACTCAGAAAAGAAGGTTATTGCCTTTCATGGAACGCAATGGTGCAGCTTGGATTAACGGATGATTCATATATAATTCCTAATTCTAAAACGCTTACCTATTTTGATTGGGTGTCCTCTTATCTTCCCGCTTCACAAAAAGGCGATATAAAAAAATCTGTTTCAGATTTTCTTAAATTAAAACCAACAGATGCCATAATTAAAAATTTAGAATGGCTGGGGTTATTCAGTGATACAAAAATTGATTTAGATACTGTGTCACCTGCTGAAATACTTTTAAATCTCCTACAACAAAAATGGGCGATGCAGCCGCAGGATAAAGACATGGTTGTTATGCGGCACGTATTTGAATATATTGAAAGCAAAAAAAAACACCGGCTTACCAGCACCATGATTTTAGAAGGCATAGATAAACATCATACGGCAATGGCAAAAACAGTGGGATTGCCATTGGCAATCGCCACAAAATTATTGCTTACGGGAAAATTAAAATTAAAAGGGGTGCATATTCCGGTGCATAAAGAAATTTACGCACCTGTTTTAACTGAGTTGCACGAGCTTGGTATTGTATTTACAGAAGAAATTACGGGGTAATTTATGTATATCATCAAAATAAAAGGCAAAGTAAAAATTCCGGATTATGTGCAAATACGTGATGATAAATTCACGCTCCTCGCCTATTTTCGCGCCGACCGACCCGAACAGGCATTACAGAAATGCGGGCTGGGCGATAAAGAAAAAGAAATAAAAGAGATGATTAATAACCTGCCTTATGGCAAGGTTCAAAAACTGGATATATGATAACCTCTGAAAAAATTGTAGAACTGCACAACGTAAATATCTACCAGCAAAAAGCTGTTGTGCTTAGTAATGTGTCACTTGACGTTTACAAAGGCGAATTTATTTATATGATAGGCAAAACCGGCTCCGGTAAAAGTTCATTGCTGAAATTGCTTTACGGCGATTTACCGCTTTATGAAGGAACAGGAACAGTGTGCAGATATAATTTATTTCATATTCATAAAAAAGATATTCCAATGTTACGGCGGCAACTTGGAATTGTCTTCCAGGATTTTCAATTGCTTACTGACCGCACTGTAGATGACAACCTGCTTTTTGCCCTTGAAGCCACAGGCTGGAAAGACAAAACCAAAATGCGCGAACGGATGAATGAAGTGCTTGGTATGGTGGGTTTGCCCACTAAAGGCTTTAAGATGCCGCATGAACTATCAGGCGGCGAACAACAACGTGTGGTGATTGCTCGGTGCGCTGCTCAATCATCCTAAACTTATTTTAGCCGATGAACCGACAGGCAACCTCGATCCCGAAACATCGGAAGGAATAATTTTGCTCCTAAAAAATGTATGTGAACAATCGGGCGCTGCCGTGATAATGGCATCGCATGACTTTATGGTGATAAATAAATTCCCCGCGCGCACTTTAAAATGTGAAAACGGGCGCGTTATTGATTTGCAGGAAAAAGAAGCTGCACCAGTTTGATTAAAATTGCCGTCAGCTTTAGCTGACGGATAAAAAATTATAATTTTAATGGCTTTAGCCCTAAACAAGAAGTTTAATAATTAAATCTCATAGAAAATTTGGAAAAATTATTTTGTGGCTAAAGCCTTGTGGTAGTGCTATTTTCGCCGTCAGCTAAAGCAGACGGCAAGTCATGAAAAAGAAGTTGCACCAGTTTCGTCGCATTAATCTTATTAGAAAAAGAAGTGTTGAGAATTTTTTTACGCTCAACAATCATGTCTTCTGTAAATGTTTGATTCATATATTCTTTTATCCCCTCTTTAATATCAGCCGCTGAATTGCGTACTACACAAAATTTCTCAAGCCCTGTCTGCTCCAGCATCTCATCATTGGCAATACAGAAACGTCCGTTGAATAAGGCATTCAGCAGTTTTAGTTTGATACCGGTTTGCTGAAAAGAAGGTAATACATTTATTTGCGCATTGGCAATCAAATCCATCATATCATTTTCGGGCAGGTTAATCCTCAATTGAATGTGTGGGTTATTTTTAACCGCTGCAATCAGCATTTTTGAAGGGTCGGAACCGGCAATGATAAACGGCACATCCAAATCATTAAACACCTTATTAACCAGGAACAAAGCTGCCTGGTTATTTTCATTAACGCCTAAACTGCCATGATAGAGCGCATAATTGCCACTGCCTGTTTTGCAATTAATATCTTCATTAGGATGAAAAGCCGGCAAATAATTCACCTGTTTGAATTTTGTATTTAAATATTCGAAATCATTTTCACTGATGGGAAGAATATAATTGGCATTAGCAAGTATCTTCTCATACAATTTCAACTTGATGGATTCTGTATAAAAATAAAACTTACGAAACATACTGCGTTCATTCTTCCCCAAATGTCGATAGTAATCCCATTCCACATTATGCATTCTAACGGCTTTCACACGGTTCTTCAATTGCTCATCATCTAAATAATAACAGGTGTGCAATCCCTCAAATAAAATCGGCGCATCGTCTTTCAAAAGGTTTTCCAGCAGGTCTTCCGATTGCCGCGATTGCACGATATAAGGTCGCAGTGATGAATAATATTTTAGCGAGTGTTCTCTTTTATAATAATTAACCGAGGCGCACAGTGAAACAAGCTCGGGCGCAGCCACCCTGCCATATTCAAAACAATGCAAATGCACATTTACGCCAAGCTGCGAGAGTGATTTTATTTTGTAGAAGACATCAATAACTCCACCGTAGTTTGGCGGATAAGGAATATTAAAGGATATGATGTGAAGATGGGGACTCACTTTCTATAGTGCAAAGGGAACACTATTTTCTGAATAATGTATATTTTATTTACGTTATTATTTAAGCAATTGATATAGTACTATTAATTTCTTTTCTTCATTCTGCCAGTTCAATTCCAAACGCGCTTTCATACAATTCTGCTGTAGTTTATTATATAACTCCTCATTAGTTAATAAAGTATTGATTGCTTTGGTTATTTCCCCGGTAGTGCACTCGTCAATTAATATCCCGATGTTATACTCATCATTCAATTTTTTCATCTCCGGAAAATTCATGTTCACAGAAGGCACACCAGCATGTATATAATCAAATACTTTATTTGGAAGCGAGTTATAATAGCTCTCTCCTGTTCTCTCTAATACATTTATTCCGATAGTTGCATGGAGAGTAATCTTTTTCATATCAGCCGGTAAAACATAGCCAAAGAATTTCACCTTCTCTGTGAGATTTAATTTTGATACAAGATTTTTTATTTCATTGGTAATATCGCCATCCCCTGCCAGCCAAAGCAAAGCATCAATATCCTGCATAGATTCAATAGTTTGCTCAAGTCCGCGACCTTTATTTAAAGCGCCCTGGTAGATAATTATCTTTTCTTTTTTTTCTGTTGATGGTAACTCTTCTAATATGGGCGCGTTCCTTATAACATAGAAAGGCACTTTATATTTTGATTCAAAAATTTCCTTCAATCCGTTGGAAACCGTGTAACGCAAATCAACTTTGGGTACCGTTAATTTTTCAACCCAACTCCAAACAGAGCGGGTAAATTTTCTGTCAATAACTTCGGGCACTTCAGGAAAATATTCGTGGGCATCATACACACAAAATTTATTTCTTAGTTTACTGATAAAATAACAGGGTAAAATTGTATCCAAATCTATGGCACAAATACTATCACATTTAGTAAAAAGAAGAAATAAAAAAAGACGAATATTATATTCTATATAAAACAATTTCCCTTTCTCAAAAAAACAATTAAGCCGTGTTTGATTAAATACCTGTTTTGTAAGTGGAATAGAATCTCTTTTTTCCCTCCCGACTAATAACACATCAAACCCTGCATTAACCAGCGAGGTGCAAATGCGCTGCATTCGCTGGTCGTAATTCAAATCATTGGTAACCGTAAAAATTATACGCTTCATCCGTTCCAAATCAGTTTATCGTTTTTATCTCTTTTTAACCGGTTATTATCCAGCAGCCATTGTATAACAGCTATAAATGGCTTTTCATTATACATTTTACTTTTCGTTACAATTTCTCTTATGCTCATCGGCTGTTGCAGCAATTCTTCTTTCACATGGTCGGCAATATTTTCCATCTCCATGTCTGTTACACCTAAATCGTTTCGTTTCAGGCACACATCGCAAATGCCGCAGCGGTGGTCATTCATCTCACCAAAATACTGGAGCAGCGACCTGCTGCGGCATATGGAAGAATTTTTAAGATAATTTAGTACCGATTGAATACGCTTTTCAAAATTTGTTTTCCTAAGACTAAGCAAATTAGTGTTCAACACAAGGTCTGCAGAGCGAACACGGCTTCGCAAATATGTGAGCTGCGGCTTTTCTTTTTGTTTCTCATAAAATAAAATATTGCCGTTCATCATCGTCTCTAAACTTTTTACAACATCATTTTCTGCTAGTTTTAGAGCTGCCGCCAAGTCGCGCTCACGCACATTGGCAAATGAATCCAACACACCGGGCGCTGTTCTCAAAAGCATTTTAAGCACAGGTTCGTTTTCAGGATGTTCTACTTCATAACGATACAATTCCTGCCGTTGCGCAGTTACTTTCACTTGCGAAGGAATATAAATTGCATCAGATAATGCTAACCAGCCATCCTGCTCAAGAACAGAAAATATGGTGAATATTTTTACCGGGTCAAAATGATATTGTTTGCAAAAATCCGTCAATTCAAAATCATAGCTCCCGCCTTCTCCACTTCCTAAAGCTACCTGCAGGTAATTGCCCAGGGCATCATAGGTTCGCCTGATGTCTTCCACTTCAGGAAAACGATTGTCCATAGTTGCTTTCAGCGCATTTAAATCTGACTTATCATACAGCCACACGGCATAAGCTTTCTTCTCATCACGTCCTGCACGTCCTGCCTCCTGGAAATATTCCTCCAGCGAATCCGGGCTGTTATAATGTATCACCAACCGCACGTCAGGCTTATCAATACCCATTCCAAATGCATTAGTGCAAACCATCACACGCATGTGGTTTCTTTTCCATTCCTCCTCCTTAAACTGCCGTTGTTTGGCTGTTAATCCCGCATGGTAAAAATCGGCTTTGATATTATTTTTCTGTAAAAAATCAGCTACCGTTTTGGTTTGCACTCTCCTGCGAACATATACAATAGCAGAACCTCTGATCTTTGCGAACATGGTAAGCAACCTGTCGTTTTTATTTTCTTCCGGTAAAACCGAGTAGGATAAATTTTTTCGTTCAAAACTTTTCTTAAAAACTTTCCCCTCTTTAAACTTCAACTGCACTTGTATATCCTTTTGAACATCCCTGGTTGCCGTTGCTGTTAAAGCCAATACAGGCACATCAGGTAAAATGTCTCTTATCTCTGCAATTTTTAAATAGGCAGGTCTGAAATCATAACCCCATTGACTGATACAATGGGCTTCATCCACTGCGATAAGGTTCACTTTCATTTGTTTTACACGCTCGATAAGCAATTCCGAACTTAGTCGTTCAGGTGAGAGATAAAGTAATTTATAATCGCCGTAAATACAATTATCGAGAATGGTATCAATCTCGCGATAAGTCATTCCAGAATATACGGCTGCCGCTTTTATTCCTTTTTCTTTTAGAACAGAAACCTGGTCGCGCATTAAAGCGATAAGCGGCGAAATAACAAGAGCCAGCCCGTCTTTGGCAAGCGCCGGAATTTGATAGCACAACGATTTGCCGCCGCCTGTGGGCATCAGCGCCAACACATCATTTCCCTGCAATACGGATTGAATAATATCTTCCTGTAACGGGCGAAATGTTGAATGCCCCCAATACCGTTGCAACAACTGATGTATTGTATCGGACATACTGGTTAAATAAATTTACCGTCGCGCATCATTAGTTTGCGGTCTGCCATGTTTGCCAATTCCTCATTATGCGTTGCAACGATAAATGTCTGGTTAAATTCTTCTCTCAGGTTAAAAAATAATTCGTGTAGTTGCCGTGCGTTTTCAGCATCTAAGTTTCCACTTGGTTCATCAGCCATTACTACTGACGGATTGTTTATTAAAGCACGAGCCACTGCAACACGCTGTTGCTCGCCCCCAGATAATTCAGAGGGTTTGTGCTCTGCCCTATTATGTAAATTCATAAAGTTGAGCAACTCGAGCGCGCGCTTTTGAGCTTTATCTGCATTTCTTTTCCCAATCAATGACGGGATACAAATATTTTCAAGTGCTGTAAATTCAGGCAGCAAATGATGAAACTGGAACACAAAACCAATCTGCTCATTTCTAAAACGGCTCAATTGTTTTTTTCCAAGATTATGAACACTAACATCATTAATTTCTAACGTCCCTTTATCGGGCAAATCAAGTGTGCCGAGAATATGCAGCAACGTGCTTTTTCCCGCACCCGATGGACCGGTTATAGATACAATCTCACCCTTAGCCACATCAAGGTCAATACCTTTTAGTACCTGCAATTTGTCGTACGACTTATAAATTCCTTTAGCTGTTATCATATAAACAGGGTAAAAATAAAACGAATTAAGTTATTACCGGTAAAAAGTATGCGGCTGGAAAAGATTAAATTTGCACTTTATTCTATGACTAAACAAGAGAAAATTGCCGCATTCGACCCAAACGGGCTGGGTTCAGAGGATAACAACCTCTATGGATTGCCTTTTACCGAGGAGGAATCGGATACTGTTATCTTTCCTGTTCCGTGGGAGGTAACCGTATCTTATGGCTCCGGCACAGCAGGTTCTGCCGATGCAATAATGGCAGCTTCATTGCAGGTTGATTTATACGATGCCGATGTACCCGATGCCTGGAAAGCAGGAATTTTTATGAAACATGTGCCAAATGACTGGCTGCAAAAAAGCAATGCTTTGCGCGAACAGGCAGAAATTTATATCGGTTTTTTGGAAGAAGGTGGCAACGTGAATGAGAATGAGGAATTAAAAAAGGTGCTTGATACTATTAATAAGGAATGTCAATCGCTACACGAATGGGTGAAAGCTGAAACTGCCAAACTCATTGCCCAAAATAAATTTGTGGGTGTATTGGGTGGCGACCACAGCTCACCCCTTGGATTGATGCAAGCCTTAGCCAACAAATATGACTACGGTATTTTGCATATTGACGCTCATTGCGATTTGCGCGACAGCTTTGAGGGCTTTACCTACTCACACGCCTCAATATTCTTTAATGCACTAAAAATTCCGCAGGTAACTAAATTGGTGCAGGTAGGCATTCGTGATTTTTGTGAGGCGGAGTTGAATGTTGCAAAAAATTCAAATAACAGAATAAAGATATTTTTTGATGCAGATATAAGGCGCCGCCAATACGAAGGTGAAGCATGGAAAACTATAGTGGATAATATTGTTAAAGAATTACCGAAAAATGTTTACATCAGTTTTGACATTGACGGATTAGACCCAAAACTTTGCCCACACACAGGAACACCTGTTGCAGGAGGATTAGAAATGGAACAATCATTCTACTTAATAAAAAAAGTCGTTGACTCAGGTAGGAAAATAATCGGTTTTGATTTATGCGAAGTTTCTCCCGGCGAAGACGAATGGGACGCTAATGTGGGTGCGAGGGTGTTGTATAAGTTGTGTAACCTGGGGAACAAGTCGTTTAGACACGGGACATGAGACACGAGATGCGAGACACGTGACATGAGACTAAAATAATATGCATCATAATTATAAAAAATTAAATATTTGGTTGAGTTCAATTGAGCTTGCAGAATTGATTTACCAGGTTACTAAAGGTTTTCCTAAAGAAGAAATTTTTGGTTTACAATCACAGATAAGAAGGGCTGCAATTTCAATTCCATCTAATATTGCAGAGGGTTCTGGAAGAGATCCGATAAAAGATTTTAAATATTTTCTTGTACTCTCAAATGGCTCTTGTAATGAATTGGAAACCAAGCTTATTGTCGCTAATAAGCTCAATTATATAAATGAAAAAGAATTAAACGATATTCAAACCAAGATTGATAAGATTCAAAGAATGATTTACACTTTTAAAAACTTTTTAAGGTAATTCTATGTCACAAACTCAATACAACCTGTCTCGTGTCCCGTGTCCCACATCCCATGTCTAAACTAAAACAAATACCAAGTTTACTCTACTCCGACGGCAAAGGCGGCATCTTTGACGACCCTGATATTTATATGTCCGGTCGTTCGGGATTTGATGCTGTTGCTCTTAGCCCTGATGATTTTATTGAACTGCCAGAGGGAAGCGAATTATTTGAACTGCCCGGCAGACGTGCTTTAGGATTTGACAAAGAAACGGGTAAGCTGGTTGCATCGGATAAAGGAATTGCTGTAGCGGCATTTATGTCGCCGGCGCATACTATGTTTTACCTGGCATCCTTTATAAAAGAAAAAGATGCTCCTACCCTTCCACTCTATGCTTATACCGCCGTGGGCTGGCTGAACGGAAAGTTTTATGTGCCCGCAGTTCGTATAGATGCTGATATACGGCAGGAGCCATCGGGTTTTGACCATACACAGGTGAAAAAAAATGTAAAATCACTTCTCAAAAAATATCCCGATAACCGTTTGCTGGCTCATATCGGTAATAATTGCGCCCTCACCTATTACTGTCCTGCGGCGCGTAATTTCTTTCTGCACCGGTGGGAAGCCCCTATTCCAAGTTCACCGGCTTGTAATGCCAATTGCATTGGTTGTATTTCATTCCAGCCCAAAGAAGAAACCATTGGCAGCACACAGGACCGGTTAACATTTAAACCCACCGTAAAAGAAATTGTGGAGTATACTGTTCCGCATTTGGAAACGGTTACCGATGCCGTTATAAGTTTCGGGCAGGGATGTGAAGGCGAGCCGTTGCTGATGTGGGAAACCATTCGTGATGCGATTAAAGAAATACGGCGACAAACCAATAAAGGCATAATAAATATTAATACGAACGCCAGTATGCCCTATGCCGTGGAAGAACTTTGCAAAGCGGGTTTGAATAGTATTCGTGTAAGTACAAACAGCGCCCGCAGTACTATATATAATGCGTATTACCTGCCAAATAACTACCGGTTTAATGCTTTGAAGAAATGCATACAAATTGTGCGCTCTTACGGCGGGTGGGCGTCTATAAATTATTTTGCGTTCCCGGGAATGACCGATTCGGTTGAAGAATACGAGGCACTGCGCAAATTTATTTCTGATACTGACCTTACGATGATACAATGGCGCAATTTTAATATTGACCCTGACTGGTATCTTGAAAAAATTCATCTTAAAGATACCGGCGAATCTATCGGTATTAAAACACTGATGAAAAATCTTCGTGAAGAGTTTCCTCATCTTGCCTATGGATATTTTAATCCGCCGAGAAAGATGATTGATAAGTATTATAGAATGAGGAAGGGAGAAAAGGTAACTGTTATTTGATGTGTAAAGCAATAGCGTGTTATAGACTTTTCCTCAATTATTATACCACATAACAATATCAACTCTACACCGTTTAAATAATTACTTTGCAAAAACAAAAATTTTCGCTTAACTTTACACTATAATTTAATGTTATTTTAATTCTTTCTTTTTGTGCTTAAGTATAAAGCAGATATTAAGACCCTTATTTTTCTTTCCCTTACCACCGCTATCCTTTTTATTCAATGGAATTTTGGTTTTCATTGGTTATTGGTCATCCAGGTATTGGTCTATATTTTAGCTCTTTATTTCGAAATTACCGTTGCCGTAATAGCGCATAACCATAATCATGTGCCAATGTGGAAATCGAAAATATTAAATCATATCACCGATTATTGGATAACGCTGTTCTATGGCTTTCCGGCTTTTGCATGGACGCCTACGCATAATAAGAACCATCATAAATTCAATAACCGCGAGGGAGATTATACCATAACTTACCGCATAAGCGAGAGCAACACCATTTTAACCCTGCTTAGTTATCCTTCCATCAGCAGCTATTTTCAGCAATACCCTATCGCTATACACCTGCGCGGGCTGTGGCAGAATAACCGCAAGAAATTCTTTTTAGCTGTTGGTCAATATGCAGCGCTTGTTGTATTCGTAGGCATTGCCTTATTAATTGACTGGAAAAAAGCGGTGCTTTATGTTATTATACCGCAGCAGGTATCTTTATTTTCTGTATTGGTATTTAATTATGTGCAGCATGTTCATGCCGATGAGGAATCAAAATACAATCATTCGCGTAATTTCGTGAGCCGCAGCACCAATTTTTTATTATTTAATAACGGGTTGCATACCGCTCATCATTTTCGCGCAAGTATTCACTGGAGTGAGCTTCCTGAAGTTCATGCCAAACTCGAACCCTTTATTGATCCGAGCTTAAATGAATCCGGTTTTTGGTCGTATATAATCAAGTCATACGTTATTGGTCTTTTTTTCCGCTCATTCAGAACCAATTCCATGCGTTTAGCCCGATTGGCAAGGCAGCAACAGCAACAGAATGATGAACCTAAACTTGAAAAGCCTACAACATCCACATCTTTGTAGTTTTTAGGCTATAGTTTTTTACCTCAAAGAACGATTTTACGATTTCAAAATAACTTCTCTACAAATTGCCCGTTTTTGTGTTCTAAAAAAGAAATTAAATTTATCCGGGAAACGAGACACTTGTTGACAAAAAAATATTTAGTTCAGTATTAATCAACATATTGTGAAAATTGTGTAAACAACTTTAAAACAATTAATTTTTTAAATCTTTTCAAAAAAACAATTCTCTGTTTCCCACAAAATTATTACAGTATTAAAAGCGATGCGGGAAGTTGGGACAGAAAATTTGTTTGACGATTTGGCAATTCCTCCTCTTACGATTATATAAGACCAAAAAAAGCGCCCCGATAATTCGGAGCGCATATATATAATCTTCATACGGGTAGTAGCAGTAACTACTATAATTTCAAATACGATTTATTCTATTTATTACTATTCTCATTGATACGGTTATAAAAAAGAAACTCACTTTTATGTTTTCATTATAGTTTTTTAGACTCTAAAAAGTAGCCCGACCTTTTAAAAGACCGGGCTACTGAACAATTATTTGCAGCTACGATTAATTATAGCTGCTTGATATAATAACCCAGTTGAAGCCATCGCTCATAATAAATTCCTGCTGATAATCTGTACTTAATGATATTTGACCGGAGGTATATTGTCCAATTGTTTGTCCGGCTGTAGTATTAAGAATTACTGAATTAGCGGAATTGTAAGTGGCATCGTGACGCACAATCAAATATACTCTTCCCGTCATGGTGGTTGCATCAGGAAGTGTAACAGTGATACTGGCATTTGTGCAATCACCTTCAACCATATAATCGGTTGAAGCGGCAGTGTAAGCAGTAACACTTGATGAATGAATGATATTTACAGCATGTGCCATTGAACCCTGAACGTGCATGGTGCTGTTGGGTGTTGAGGTTTTAACGCCAACATAGCCTGTGCTGTTAGCAATTCTCATACTTTCGTTACCGTCGGTTTTAAACACCAAATCATTGGCATCCGTTGTACCGATAAAGTTAATACCTGCTGTTGTGCCACTGTTACCTAATAAAGCCCATGCCGTAGCCGATGCAGCAGCCGGGGTTACCCATGTGGGAATACCTGTAGCATTCCATTGTAAAACCTGTCCTGTAGAACCTCCTGTTGTAAAGGTTGCTGAAGTACCGGTTCCATAATATATTTCACCCGATACTCCTACAACATCTACTGTAACAGGATTAGAGCCAACAATAGCATTTGTTCCGTTAGTCACGACAACCGATGAAGGGCTTGCAGGGGTAATATTATTAGTTGTAAGCGAAATATTTGGTGTAGTAGTTGGATTGGTTACTACTATTGGAGCAGTACCAGAAACTGAAGTTACAGTGCCACCTGATGGTGTTGCCCATGTTGGAATGCCGCCCGAAATTGTTAATACCTGGCCAGCTGAACCGTTAGAAAGCCATGTTGGAGCTGTAGCTGCACCTGCAGATAACAATATATTGCCCGCTGTACCGGCAAGTCCATTAGGCATTAACGCCTTTGAAAACTGAACATTACCAACAACCTGTAATGCCTGGGCAGGTGAGTTAGTTCCAATACCTACATTACCTGAAACAATTAACCCATTTGACGGTGCACTATTATTACCGGCGTAAGAGCCTATTGCCACATTACCTGCTACATCCAATTCGCTTTGTGGCGCCGCCGACGTACCTAAATTTAAACCAAACTGACCTGAAGGTGTAAGTACAAATCTATCGGTATTCGAGTTGTTATCCCATATCAGTAATCCGCCATTTCCCTGGTCTTCGCTGTTTGAATTATCACTTATCCATAATCTATAACTTTGGCTAGAACCGTTTTCAAGAGTAATACCGGCGTCTCCATCGCTGTTGCCGCCCGGGTAAAACAAATCAAGCAATGTTTGCGGATTAGTTTGATTGATACCAATAAAATTAGAACCGCTGGGGGTACTACTTGTAGGTGTAATTACAAACGGAGTAGAACCACCTGATTCATCATGTATAGCGAAATAGGTTTGACCGGAGCCATTATCTGCGTCTTTAATAGAATATTGCTGTGAACCATTTGAATTATTGTCTTCTAATAAGGAAATACCGGCTTCAGTGCCTGTACTATGAAGATGCAACATTCCTATGCCACCACCATTGTAGTTTTCATCTATTTCCAATTCCGATGCTGAATTTGGTGAATTTGTGCCAATACCCACATTATTATTGGCTGTGGCAATTCTCATAATTTCTGTATTGTGTGCCTTAAACACCAAATCGTTGGCATCGGTTGTACCAACGAAGTTAGTACCCGGTGTTGTACCTGCATTACCTGTTAACTGCCATGCTGTACCAGATGTTGATGGTGTTGCCCATGTTGGAATACCAGTACCACTAAGGGATAATACTTGTCCATTTGTACCTGCAGGTATAGCCTTAACATCACCCGAAGTGTTTGCAAATAAAATTCTATCTGTGGTGGCTGTCGGGGCGGCACTGAAAGTACCCCCTGAACCTATACCCTCAATTCTTATAGTATTGGCTGTGCCGTTAACATCTAATTTTTGAGCGATATTTGTGCCGGCAAAACCTATATTACCGGTAGCTGCTATGTATTCACTATTGGTCGGCGCACCGCTTTTAATATCAAAAGCAACATTTGCCTGGGTGCTTGCTGATGCTCCGGCTCCTAATTGTAAATCGCCTGCACCGCTTGAAAAAATTGTGTTACCACCGGTATCTCCTTTCCATACTCCTGAAAATGTTGTACCACCAGCTTCAATATAAATAGGCATTTGTTGTCCGGTGCCGGCAAATATTATTGCAGGGGTAACTGCACTTAAACCGGTAGTAGCGAGTACATGTAAAGTAGCTGAAGGCGCAGCTACGCCAATTCCCACGCTTACAGCACCTGCGCTTCCATTTATACCACCTAAAATAAGAGAACTGCTTTGTGTTACCGTAGAACCTGCGCCTATTGCTGTTGCATAGGATAAGCCTGTGTTGGCTGTGGCACTGGAACCTATAACCGTGCTGAATGTAGCTGCTGCACCAGTGGTTGTACTATATCCTAAGGCTGTATTATTAGTACCGGTTGTATTGGCTGAAAGTGAACTAAAGCCAACGCCTGTATTATCACCCCCTGTAGTTGCACCCGAAAGTGATTCAGAACCAATAGAAGTGTTATCACTGGCTGTAGCATTTGGGGAACCAAGATACCCGTAATCCCCTACTGCTACATCACCACTACCTGTGGAATAATGTTGTAATGCGTTAATACCAACTGCAGTATTACTGCTACCGCCCGTGTTCCATTCCATTGCGCCTTGCCCGATGGCTGTATTTAACGTTCCTCCATTCATTGACAATAATGCCTGTATACCTACCGCCATATTATTAGATGTAGTGGTATTAGCTTTCAATGCCTGAAAACCAATAGCAAAAATATTGCCTCCACTGGTGGTATTTTGGGCTGCCTGATAGCCTATACCAAGGGCATTAGCTGCTGTACTATTTTGCAAAGCATAATCACCCAATGCAATACTTTCTGATGCAGTAGTATTAGCGCTTAAAGCGTCGTAGCCAAACGCATCATTATTACCTCCACTGGAGTTGGAATTTAAAGCCTGGTAACCCAATGCAGTATTTCCTGTGGCAGAAGATTCAACGCGACCTGCATTGGTGCCGCCAACACCAAATTGAAAACCTGCACCGTTTCCAGAGGTAGTGCCCAAATATGTAGCAGGTGTAGCACTAAAAGTATAACCAACAGCATTACCCGATAACTGCCATGCCCCACCTGATGATGACACAGTTGTCCATGTTGGAATAGCAGCATTTCCATTAGATGTTAATACCTGTCCGGCTGTTCCATAGTTTGGTCCCCCACCCAATCCAAGAGCGCCTGAAGCGTTTATAGTTAAAACACTTCCAAGAGTTGAGGCGCTAGCTAAAATACTAACTGTATTCCAATTGCCTTGACCGGTACCTGCATTGTACCCGGTGCCGAAATATAAACCGGCTGCTCCGCTTGAAACAACCATATCTCCCCCACCATCCCCCTTAATTACCCCACCTAATACATTAGTGCTGGCTTCAAAATAAACAGGGTTTTGTATTCCGGTGCCGGCAAATATAACAGAACCAGGAAATGTGTTTGTACTAGTGGTAGCAAGTACATGTAAAGTAGCTGAAGGCGCAGCTACACCAATTCCAACTTTTACAGCACCTGCGCTTCCATTTATACCACCTAAAGTAAGAGAGCTGCTTTGTGTTACCGTAGCACCTGAGCCTATTGCTGTGGCATATGAAAGAGCGGCGGAAGCAGAAGCATTATAACCAATAACGGTATTATCAGTACCTGAGGCGCCCATTGAAGTACCTGCACCGAGTGCTGTATTGCCCGAGCCACTACTCATACTAATTAACGCACTTTGACCAACAGCAGTATTGGAACTACCTGTACTTACATTTAATGCATTAATACCAGCTGCGGTATTGAAACTTCCAGTAAGATTACTTGCTAATGCACTTTGTCCAAGAGCAGTATTACTTGTTCCCGAAGTGTTTTTCTCTAAAGCTTGCACACCTATGCCTTCATTATTAGAAACGGTGTTGGCTTGCAGCGCCTGGTAACCGATAGCAAAAACATTACCGCCACCCACGTCGGTTTGCGCTGCCTGGTAGCCGATAGCAAGGTTGTTAGGCTGGGTGCTATTTTGTAAAGCATAATCTCCGATTGCTGTACTGTATGATGCTGTGGTATTAGCTGCTAATGCATCAAATCCAATAGCCTGGTTATCTGAACCTGATGTGTTGGCATTTAATGCATTTACGCCCATAGCTGTATTATCACTACCATTATTTGCAACCAGTACGTTAGTACCTACGGCTGTATTAGCACTACCTGTTGTATTGTTTGTTAATGTGCTTAAACCTAAACCGGTATTAGTTGTACCGGATGTATTATGCCACAATGCCTGTAAACCAACTGCTGTATTTGATGAAGCTGTATTATTTGCTAATGCTTCCCATCCAATAGCCACCAGGTTGCCACCGCTAACATTACTTTGTAATGCATTAGCTCCGATAGCTACGTTATTGCTGGCGCCGGTTTGGCTTTGCAACGCCTCGTAACCTATAGCAACATTATTAGCGTTTGTAGCGCTTGAGGTACCGTTAGATGCCTGATAACCAAGAGCAGTATTTGTATAAGAACCATTTGCACTTGTAGCATCTTCTACACGGCCCGCAATGCCTCCATTCACTTTAAACATTAATCCCTGGTCATCATTAGTGCCAAGATAGTTAGTGCCATAGGTTGTACCTGTATTACCCAAAAGTTGCCATGCCGTGGCCGATGTTGATGGTGTTACCCATGTGGGAACACCTGTTCCGTTTGATTGTAATACCTGTCCTGATGTGCCTGTTGCTGTGAAAGCTGCAGAAATACCTGTACCAGTACTATAGAATATGCCCCCCTGGTTTGCATTGGTGCCCTGCACATCTAAAGTTACGGGTGAAGCGCCTACAACCTGGTTATTACCATTAGTAACAATTACTGTGGAACCGTTTCCGTTTATATTATTTGTAGTAAGTGCTGAATTAGCTGATACCCATGCCGGCGCTGCTTTTCCATTTGATTTTAATATCTGTCCTGCAGTGCCTGAAGCAAGGAATTGCGCTGACGTGCCGGGACCTGTTGAATACAATACACTGCCTGAGTCTGTGGCAGAACCCTGTATAGCAATAACGGGGGCTGTTGGCGAACCGGTATTATATATAGGTATTGTTGTTCCAACCGAAGTTACACCGGTTGCCGGTGCGGCTGCCCACGTGGGAACGCCACCTGCAAGAGTTAATATGTATCCGTTTGTGGTGGGTGCAAGCGCACTAACACGACCGCTTGAAGCAGCGGTGTAGAATATTTCGCCTGTTGCAGCATAGCCGGGTAAATAAAGACTGTCTACGGCAGAATTACCTAAGGTTATTGAATTGCTTACAGGGGCTGTTGCATTCGCTCCAATTGCTGTTGCATTGGTTAACCCTGCTGAAGCTACATTGGCATTATAACCCAATGCTGTATTATTACCACCTGTAGTAGCTGTTATTAACGCTTCATAACCAATGCCTGTATTACCCGAAGCGGTAGTGGCGTTATACAAAGATGAATCACCAATAGCAGTATTCTGTGCGCCTTGACCGGAAGCGGTAGAATTAGCCAGATATAATGCGTTCGTGCCAACAGCAGTATTCTGACTTCCCGGTACATTGCCACCGGTTAAATCAGATAGAGCGGCATAACCTACTCCAACGTTACTGCCTCCGGAAGTATTATGTATCATTGCATAGGTGCCCAATGCTGAGTTCTGACTACCTGTTGCGTTTTGTTGCATTGCTCCCTCACCAATTGCAGTATTTAAATTACCCGAAGTGTTAACAGCCATTGACTGCCATCCCATAGCCGTATTTCTATAACCTGTGTTATTAACCAGTAAAGCATTTGCACCGACAGCTACGTTAAAGTAACCTGTAGTATTAGCATGTAAAGCAAAGTATCCAATAGCAACGGCATCCTGGCTTGGAATACCGCTACCACCAGCAGCATTAGTTGTAGTTTGAGCAGCCAATGCTCCATAGCCCATTGCTGTGTTATATGCTGCTGTAGTATTAGCAAGCATTGCCTGGTAACCTATTGCTGTATTACTAGCACCACTGGTATTTACAGTTAAAGCATCGTAACCAACAGCGGTTGTTCCGGTAGCAGTGTTAAGAGCTCCTGCTAAAGTACCAATAACAGTAATCTGTGAAGCTGTGTTATGAGTTGCTGCCCCATAACCAACAGACGGTAACCTGACTGCCCCAGAAGCCGGGAGAATTAAAGCCATTCGCACCCTGCAATGCCGAGTCACCAATGGCTACATCTTGAGTCATCCAACTTGATCCGTTATTACCTGCAGCACTCATTGCCAAAGAACCTACAGCCGTATTTGAACTACCTGTGCCCGCACCGGTACCGCCTCCATATCCCAATGCCCTTGAGCCCACTGCCGTATTGCCTTGCCCGGTTGTTACTGCTTCACCTGCTGAAGAACCAACGGCAGTGTTATTACCGCTGGTTGAATTATACTTCAATGCTACCCATCCAATGGCTGTATTTGCCAAAGAGGTGCCTGAAGATGGTGCTGTTTGCGACTCTAAAGCCGAATCACCGATAGCCACACAATTTGCAGCTACGGTCGAATTAAACATAGCGCCGTATCCAATGGCAACATTAAGCCCATTGCCCGAACCGGCGGCTCCGTTAAATTTATACATAGCATCAGCGCCAATGGCTATGTTATACTGTGCTGAACTACTGCTATAAAGTGCATCGTGACCAATAGCAATATTATAACTGCCTGTGTTACCATATCCTGCATAATCGCCTATTGCAACATTTTGAGTGCCTGTTGAATTTGCATATTCAGCCTGATATCCTAACGATGTATTAAATGTTCCGCTGGTGTTGTGATAAGATGCCTGGTTACCTACTGCTGTTAAACCTACGGCAGTATTGCTATAAGCAGCTGAATGACCGATTGCAGTGACACCATTTGCAGTAGTTATGCTTATATCTGCAGAGTCACCTAAAGCAGCATTATTGAAACCCGATGAAATATTAAACATGGTGGATTGACCAACGGCTGTATTTTGATAGCCTGTAGAACCTGATGCGCCATTTAAGGCATAAGCGCCAAGGGCAGTATTAAAACTACCTGTTGTGCTGTTTAATAATGCACTCAATCCTACGGCAACATTTCTCCCAGGAAATGAACCGTAAGTAGAATTACTGTTATACAAAGCTTCCATACCAACTGCAACGTTATTGCTGCTGTTACTTACCATTAAAGAGCCATAACCAATAGCTGTATTGTTGCTGCCCGTAGTATTAGCTTTAAGCGCTAAAGCACCAATGGCAGTTTCCTGGTTTGCCGTGCCGGCGCTGGTAGTATTATTCATAAGAGCCTGGTAACCCAAAGCGGTATTATTAGCGGCAGTAGTATTATTTAACCCTGCCTGGTAACCTACAAATGTGCTGCCGGTTGCCGTGTTAACATTACCAGCCTGGTAACCGATAGCTACACTTTGAGTAGCGCCATTTCCATAATTACCTGAAGCCGTTCCGAAGAAAGCGTTTTGATTAGTCGGGTCAATTATACCGCCAAATACGCTATTGCCGGTAGCAATTGCGCCGGTTCTGAATTGCAAAGCCGCGCCATCTGTTGTTCCGACAAAATTTGTGGAAGGTAGGGTTCCTGTATTACCTGTTAACTGCCATGCCGTAGCCGATGTGGACGGTGTTACCCATGTGGGAACACCTGTTCCGTTTGATTGCAATACCTGCCCGACTGTGCCGGCTGATGTAAAGGCTGATGCTGCACCTGTGCCATAAAGAACTGTTCCTGCGCCGCCTATTAAGTTTATAATAGGGGCTGAAGATGTGCCGGTAACAGTTAAAGCTGCAGTAGCGCTAACAGAAGTTACGGCGAAAGAAGAAGCATTTACCCATGACGGCGCTATTTTTCCATTTGATTGTAATATCTGTCCTGCAGTACCCGAAGCAAGGAAAAGCGCCGAAGTGCTGGGACCTGTTGAATACAATATACTGCCTGAATCTACAGCGCTACCATGTATAGAGATATTAGGAGTTGTGCCTCCTGTAGAATATATTGGGGCTGTAGCGGTAACCGAAGTTACGCCAGTTGCTGCTGCAGCTGCCCATGTGGGAACACCGCTACCATTTATAGTTAATATCTGCCCGCTGGAGCCATTTGCTAACGCATAAATATCGCCGGTTGCATTATTGGTATAAACAATATTTGATGCAGATGTTGCTGCACTTGTAAGTGGATTATATGCGCCTCCTGCAATTAAGGCATCAATACGTGCAGTACCTTGTCCTATTTCTAAATCCTGGGCAGGTGTGTAAACACCATTTGGAACATTAATGCCGACGTAACCGGTAGAATTTCCTACAGTTACCCCTCCAAATACACCACCCGTACCATCTTTAGCGTTGGTTAACCCTGTTTGAGAAATAGCGGTTACACCAGCAATTCTGAAATCTGCATTATTATTATTACCTACATAAAATGCTGTTGAACTTGCGCGCACTATCATTCCTGACAAATGATTTGTGTTTGTATTTCCGTTCAGATAAATATAATCATCTGTAGCAGATGCCGCTTCAATCTGCAGAGGAGTATTATATCCTCCCCAATCAGCGCTTGACGGGTTACCGTTTTGAACAATGTGTAATGTTACCAGCGGCGTTGTTGTCCCAATTCCTACCAAAGTATTGGCAGATGCACCGTTTGTTCCGTTAATACCTCCTAAAACTATTGTATTGTTTTGAGAAGTTGATGCATAAGCGCCAATTGCTGTTGAATTTGTAGTCGCTGCAGCGCTTGCTTTGTAGCCTAAAGCCGTATTATTGCTGCTTGTAGTACCTATAACGGTTTCATAACCTATTGCAGTATTATCTGAACCAGATGTGTTAGAACCTCCAGCAAAATAACCCATGGCTGTATTTCCAGCACCTGATGAAGTATTTATTAATGATGAATCTCCCACTGTAGTGTTTTGAGTGGCGCCTGTTGTACCTGCACGTAATGCTACAGTACCAACAGAGGTGTTTGAACTACCGATTGTATTTCCAGGATTTGCTCCCCAACCTTGGCTGTTCCAACCTATTGCCACGTTGTTGAAAGAGTTTTTCACAGAAAGTCCGGCATTAAGACCAACGCCAACATTATCACTAACTGCTATAGCATTTTGCAATGCGCTTGTACCAATACCTACGTTGCCCGAACCATAATTATTTACACTGTTTGAACCAATTAACTCATGTAATGCAAACGCACCTACGGCTGTGTTATAAGTTAAAGTACTTACTTCTGTAGGACCAGGGAACTCCTGCATTGCTCCATATCCTACGGCAACGTTTTCAGAGGCTATAGTATTATTCGCCAAAGCCTGGCTGCCAATAGCTGTGTTTTCCCCAAGAGCGGCTGTAGAAGAATCTAACGCCATATAGCCCATAGCAGTGTTGTTAGAACCTGTTGTATTTTTAGATGATGATAAATACCCCAAAGCTGTATTGCCTATGCCGGATGTATTACTTGCCAAAGCGCTATCACCCACTGCCGTACTTTGTTTAGCATTATTGTTATATAATGCATAAGTACCTACAGCGGTACTTTGACTAGCAGTTGTACTAACTTCCATAGCATTAAAGCCGATAGCAGTGTTGGAACCACCATTAGTTGTTTCATATAAAGCATCACCACCCACAGCTGTATTTTGACCGCCTGTAACAACACCATTAGCCAAAGTATATCCGCCTATGGCAATGTTATGATTACCTGTTGTATTATCATGTAATGCGTTATACCCAAAGGCTACATTATAAGTACCGCTTGTATTGCTGCCGGCGCCTGTTAATTCAGTTACTAATGCATTAACACCAAAACTGGTATTACCATAATGACCGGTAGTAAGTCCGGTGGGGTCTTCCAAACGACCTGCCACTGTACTATTTTCTTCAAACATTACACCATTTCCATCGGTAGTGCCTATAAAATTAGTGCCATATGTTGTGCCTGAATTACCCGTTAAGTACCATGCAGGAGTTGGAACTGCAAGTGTTACCCATGTGGGAACACCTGTTCCGTTTGATTGTAATACCTGCCCGGTGGTTCCTGTTGCTGAGAAAGCCGCTGAATTACCATTGCCTGTGCTATAGAATACACCACCCTCATTTGCATTGGTTCCCTGCACATCTAACGTTACGGGTGAAGCGCCAACAACCTGGTTATTGCCATTAGTAACAATTACTGTGGAACCGTTTCCGTTTATATTATTTGTGGTAAGCGCTGAATTAGCCGATACCCATGCCGGCGCCGCTTTTCCATTTGATTGTAATATCTGTCCTGCAGTACCCGAAGCAAGGAATTTCGCTGAAGAGCCGACACCTGTTGAATACAATATACTGCCTGAATCTGCGACAGAGCCCTGTATAGCAATAACGGGGGCTAAAGGTGTTCCCGTATTATATATAGGTATTGTTGTTCCGACAGAAGTTACACCAGTTGCAGCAGCAGTCGCCCATGTTGGAACACCACCTGAAAGAGTTAATACATACCCATTTGTAGTTGGAGAAAGAGCTGTAACCAATCCGGTAGCAGCTGAAGTATAGAACATCGAACCGGTTACATTATATCCCGGTAAATAAAGAGTGCCTGTTGTAGAGGTACCTAATGTTACTGAGTTGCTCGCAGTTGCTAAAGCATTAGCGCCTATTGCTGTCGCATTGGATAAAGTGCCGCTGTTTACATTGGCATTATAACCTAATGCAGTGTTATTTGAACCTGTTGTATTAGTGATTAAAGATTCATATCCCATTGCAACATTATTGCTACCACTCAAAGTATTATACATTGTTTCGTAACCCATAGCATCATTATTAGAACCGCTGGTTAGATTCCATGCTGCTGTATTTCCTATAATATCATTATAACTACCGCTTAAAGCATTTTGCGCAGCCACATGATAACCAATACCAATATTGTAACTGGCGTTGCCATTATTAAGAGCATTTTGCCCTATTCCGATATTCTGACTGCCCGTGCTATTGCCTTGTAATGCTGACACGCCTAATCCGGTATTGTTATTACCAGTAGTGTTATTTTGCATAGCCTGAATTCCTATAGCAGTATTGAAATACCCTGTGGTGGTTAACTGCATTGCCTGTTCACCTACGGCTGTGTTGTACCCGAAAGAGCCATTGTCAGTTTGTAATGCTTCGTAGCCAATAGCTACATTTTGACTGGTAGCAGTATTTGTATATAATGCCTCATAACCGATAGCTACATTTTC
This sequence comes from Chitinophagales bacterium, assembly GCA_963770495.1. Taxonomy (GTDB): domain Bacteria; phylum Bacteroidota; class Bacteroidia; order Chitinophagales; family CAVYQA01; genus CAVYQA01. The sequence goes on from CAVYQA010000012.1 coordinate 103,666, forward strand.
GCTACCGCTGGTATTATTATACATTGCCTGGTACCCCATAGCATCATTATATTGTCCCCCGGTAAGAGCAAACATTACACTATATCCTATACCATCATTATAACCATTCCCTGAGGTACTATTTTCAGCCATTGCGTGAAAACCTATGCCTATATTATAACTACCGGTGCCATTATTGAGGGCATTTTGCCCGATACCTATATTATAGCCGCCGCTTGCATTAGCACTAATGGCATAAGGACCAACACCTACGTTAAAACTACCACTGGTATTAACTTGAAGTACAGCCGGACCAAAACCTGTGTTCCACTGCCCGCTGGTATTAGCTTGTAGAGCTTCCCATCCTACTGCTGTATTGGGTCCGAGTGTTTCCGTACTATTCTGTAATGCCTGGTAACCAATGGCTACCATATCAGAACGGGTAGTATTAGCATATAATGCCTGGTAACCCATAGCCACATTTTGAGTGCCACTGGTGTTGGAGTACAATGCCTGATATCCCATAGCATCGTTTCCACTACCGCTGGTGATGTTATACAATGAATAAGAACCTAATGCATCATTATTACCGCCTGTGATGCTTGAACTGTTAGTGGCTGAATAATACCCAATAAAGTTATTATAACTGGCAGTATTATTATATCCTACATTTGTCCCTATTCCAATATTGTAACTGCCATTGTTGTTATAAAATGCCAGATTTCCTATAGCTTCATTGTTAGTGCCTGTTGTGGTATTATTTAATGCATTTGCTCCTAAAGCATTATTATCGGTTCCTGATGTATTAGCATACAAAGCCTCAAGACCGACTGCCGTATTATTGTTGCCACTGGTATTTTTGTTCATTGTAAGAAAACCAATTGCTACATTATTGCTATTTGTATTACTTTGTAATGCCTGGTAACCAATGCTTGTGTTATAGTTGCCGGTTGAGTTACTTTGTAATGCCTGGTAACCAATAGCTTGATTATCATTGCCAGTTGTGTTAGTGCCTAATGCCTCATATCCCATAGCGTCATTACTACCGCCGCTGGTGAGATTTTGTAATACATCAACCCCTATACCATCATTGTATGTGCCTGTGACTGTACCATTATCTGCCGCACCATACCCTATGACAGTATTGTCACTGCCGGTACCATGATTTAATGCTGCTACACCTATAGCAATGTTATAATTGCCACCGGTAGTTGCACCCAGAGCATTTGGTCCTATTGCGATATTGGCATTGCCGCTGGTGTTGGAAAATAATGCCTCATACCCCAAGGCAGTGTTGTTGCCGCCGGTATTGATTTTTAATGCCTCATATCCTATAGCTGTACTTTGACTGATAGTAGTGTTAGCACTTAATGCCTGGTAACCCAAAGCCGTATTGTACAGTCCCGAAGTATTGGCTGCACCTGCCTGATAGCCCACAAAATTGTTTCCACTTGCAGTATTAGCTTTACCAGCCTGGTAACCGATGGCAACACTCTGAGTAGCGGCGCCACCATAATTACCTGATGCGGTTCCGAAATAAGCGTTCTGATTGGTGGAATCAATTATACCGCCAAAAGAGCTATTGCCATGCGAAATTGGAGCAGTTCTAAACATCAAAGCTGCACCATCTGTTGTACCAACAAAATTTGTGGATGGTGTTGTACCTGCATTACCCGTTAAAGCCCAACCGCTTGCTGGCAAAGCTACCCATGAGGGAACGCCTGTTCCGTTTGATTCTAATACCTGCCCGGAAGTGCCCGTAGCTGTGAACGCTGCCGATACACCTGTGCCCGCACTATATAATACGCCACCCTCATTTGAATTGAGTCCTTGTATATTAACAACGGGGTTAGCAACAGTGCCGGTAATGTAAATAGGAACAGCACCGCTAACTGTAACAGAAGGAGCCGGAGTTGTCCACGTTGGTACACCACCTGCGCTCATGGTTAGTAGCTGTCCGCTGGTACCATTTGCTAAACCATAAATATCACCCGTTGCATTATTTGTATAAAGAATATTTGAATTAGATGTTGCTGCACTGGCAAGCGGATTGTAGGCACCCCCTGCTACTAATGCATCAATACGTACTGAACCTGCCGCTACTTCTAATATTTGAGCGGGGGTAGAAGTGCCAATACCTACGGAAACTCCGGTGGTACCTAATATCAATGAGTTGCTTTCACCGGCAATGGCATTGTAGCCAATAGCAGTAGCATTATTCCATCCTCCGGCAGATACATCGGCGCCGGAACCTATTGCAGTATTGTTAGTACCCGTAGTGTTAGTTCTTAAAGAGTAATAGCCCACGGCTGTATTGCCAGCCGACTGTATTATGAAATAAACTTTGATAACCATAAGCGGAATTATAATCTGTGGTTGAATTTGAGCCACCCGCCTCGTAGCCTGAATAGGTGTTTTCTGTGCCGGTTGTGTTAGTAAAACCAGCTTCATAGCCAATGAAAGTATTCCAATTTCCTTCATTATTAAACCCTGCCTGATAGCCAATTATTACGGCATCTTGTCCGGCAAATGCACTCCAATTACCAGAACTTGTACCAAAAAAAACATCCTGATTCACCGGATCGAGTACTCCTGCTATGATATTATGAGTTCCAAACACTAATGCTTCATTATCTGTTGTACCTATAAAGTTTTGACCGAGCAGGACACCCGGTGTTGTTCCTGCATTACCTGTTAGTTGCCATGCAGTTGTTGATGTAGCTGATGCCGGAGTTACCCAAGTAGGCACTCCTAAAGCACTTAATTCTAATATATCCCCTGTAGCTCCCGCAGTATTAAATGCCGAGGCAGTCCCTGTACCATAAAGTACGGTTCCGGTAGCACCTATTAATGATATAACAGGTGTTGAAGTGGGATTTGTAACACTCAGAGGTAAATTTGCGCCAACTGACGTAACTGTGCCGCTTGTTGGTGTTACCCATGTAGGAACGCCGCTACCGTTAATAGTCAGCACCGTTCCGGTAAGTCCTGTGGGTAAGGAATATACATCCCCCGTTGCAGTATTTACATACAACATGTCGGATGTTGATGTGGCTGGTTGATAAAAAGCGCCACCCGGTTTAAGTCCGTTAATACGTATGGTATTACCGCTTCCTGCTATTTCCAGTTTTTGAGCAGGAGCAGTCGGTTCCTATACCTACATTCTGTGCATTTGATGTAATAACAGCAAACAACAACGGTGTGCTGATTACAAGCAAGCGTAAAGTTTTTTTCATAGCGTATTTTTTAAAATAAAGTTATGGTAAATCTTAAGTGGTTCAGTACTATAAACTAATGAAATGCTTCTTAAAAGCTATTCAAATCTAAATATCAAAATGTGTTTTTAATACATAATTATTATATCACAAAATTTCAGGGCAATGTATCAAATTGTTTAAAAAAAACAAAATTTTTGTTAAACTATTTTATAACAAATGTTACTTTCATCTCTTACCACAGAGTAATTTAATTTTAAACAAAGTTATCAACAATTATTAAATTATTAAGATTTCCGCTAATAATAAACTATTTCACCCGAAATTATAATCTTGTGATTTTATACTATTCTGCCAAAATATCCTTAAGAATTAATGAGCTAAGTTAAAAAAAATATTTACTTAATATTACCTACATATTAATTTTTTAGAAAAAATCCGCTACGTACAATAAAGAATACAAACTGAAACTAAGATGTCGTCAACTCAAATTGGTTGGGGCCTTTTGCCGATAAAAAATAGTCTCAACCCGCTCTGACTTATGCACCCGCTTACGTGCAAAATTTAACATGGTTAGTTCGATATTATTTTTATTTTTGTGCTGTAATAAATAGTAATCATTAAGCTATAGAACTGAATTGAAAACGCACATGTTATTTTTTCATACTTTTTCACATTCTCTTAAAACAGAACTAAGATTCTTTCCTTATCGGCAACGGATGGTAAATTATGTTATGCATCTTATAAGATTACCCCAACGAATCTAATAACAACTTTCTATAAATGGTACATCCTGTGCCAAAAAAATTTGTTTGCCTGTTGGCGGATAAATCTTTCAATTATTTCTTTACATTAAATCTTACTAAAAATTGCAAAAAGAACATATTATAGTACGTGTAGCCACAGAATCTGATTTTCACTATGCTCAGCAAATTTGTGACGAGATGGCATCAAGCGCCAAAGCCCGTGGAACGGGCATTGCAAAGCGTACTCCTGAATATATTACTCAAAAAATGCTGGAGGGAAAAGCTATCATTGCTCACACCAGTAAAGGTCTTTGGGCGGGGTTTTGCTACATTGAAGAATGGGGACATGGCAAGTTTGTAGCTAATTCGGGGCTTATAGTTCATCCCGACTACCGGGGATTTGGCGTTGCCAAGCGCATCAAGTATAAAATTTTTGAACTGTCGCGCAAAAAATATCCAGAGGCAAAAATTTTCGGGTTAACTACCGGCTTAGCCGTGATGCGAATTAATTCTGAATTGGGCTATGAGCCGGTTACCTATTCCGAGCTAACCAATGATGACCAATTCTGGCAAGGCTGTAAGAGTTGTGTGAATTATGACATCCTTCAAAGTAAAGAGCGCAAAAACTGTTTGTGCACTGCCATGTTATATGACCCTGCGGAAAAAGAAGCTAAAAAAGAAGTGAAAAAAGAAGCGAAAAAGGAAGTGAAAAAACAAGAAACATGGAAGGAACCCAAAAAAGAGTTGTCTTAGGTTTTAGCGGCGGACTTGACACTTCGTTTTGCGTAAAATATTTAAGCAAAGAATTAAAGTATGATGTATTTACCGTAACTGTAAATACAGGAGGATTTAGCGAAAGCGAGTTGCGACAGATTGAAACACACGCTCTAAATCTCGGCTCAAAAAAACATATTAATTATGATGCCGTGGATGAGTATTACAATACCATTGTAAAATATCTTATCTATGGCAACGTGTTAAAAAACAACACCTACCCTCTTTGTGTAAGCTCTGAGCGTTTAACACAGGCATTGGCTTTAGCACGGTTTGCAAAAGAATTAAATGCCGATGCTGTTGCTCACGGCAGCACTGGCGCGGGTAACGACCAGGTGCGCTTCGATATGGTGATAGAAGTGATGAATCCCGAGTTGAAAATAATTACACCCATAAGAGATTTAAAATTAACACGGCAACAGGAAATAGAATATTTGCAAAAAGAAGGCGTGAAAATGAATTTTGAAAAATCGGCGTACTCTATCAATAAAGGATTGTGGGGAACAAGCGTTGGCGGTAAAGAAACGTTAACATCCGGCGATACATTACCTGAAACAGCATGGCCTACTCCTGTTTCTAAAACAAATCCTGAAAAAATTACTTTGCAGTTTTCCAAAGGCGAATTGGTTGCTATTAATGAAAAAACTTTTGACAAACCTGCAAAAGCTATACAATACCTGCAGCAAATTGCACAGCCCTTTGGCATTGGCAGGGACATACATGTGGGCGATACCATTATAGGCATAAAAGGGCGTGTGGGCTTTGAAGCGGCTGCCCCTTTAATTATTTTAAAAGCGCACCACGCACTTGAAAAACACGTGCTCACCAAATGGCAATTGTATTGGAAAGATTCACTGGCGCAATTTTACGGTAATTGGCTGCATGAAGGGCAAATTTTAGATCCGGTGATGCGCGACATTGAAAAGTTTTTTGAGCAATCGCAACAGCATGTAACCGGAAAAGTATTTGTAACCTTGCACCCCTATCGCTTTACCATTGATGGTATTGAAAGCAAATACGATTTAATGAATAGCAAATTCGGCAGCTATGGCGAAATGAATAAATCGTGGACGGGTGATGACGTGAAAGGATTTACAAAAATTTTTGGCAACCAGTTAAGCATCTACCAACAAATTAAAAATGCCAATAAAGAAAATTAAAGTTGGTATTGCCGGTGCATCGGGATACACCGGCGGCGAGTTGATACGCCTGTTGTTGCATCACCCTTCCATTCAATTCAATGGTATAGTGAGCCGCAATAATGCCGGCAAGAAATTGTACGAAGTACACACTGATTTAATTGGTGAAACGGATTTATCTTTTACCGATAAACTGAAAGATGATTCAGATGTGCTGTTTCTCTGTTTTGGGCATAATGAAAGCCGTGCATTTCTTGAACAGAATACAATTAACGAGCAAACAAAAATTATTGATATAAGTCAGGATTTCCGGTTAACTAATAAAAATACCATTGGCAACCGCACATTTGTTTACGGCTTGCCTGAATTGGATAAAGAAAAAATTCGCAAAGCAAAAAATATAGCTAACCCGGGGTGTTTTGCAACTGCTATACAATTAGCATTGTTGCCTTTTGCACAAAAAAAATTATTGCACGAAGTACATTGCACGGCAATTACGGGTTCAACTGGTGCGGGACAAGGCTTTCAGCCGAGCACACAATTTTCGTGGAGGAGTTCCAATGTATCAGCTTATAAAGTTTTACAGCATCAGCATTTGAATGAAATTCATCAAAGCATAAATGCATTACAAAAAAATTCAGATGCTCATGTAAATTTTATACCGTGGCGCGGTCCGTTTGCAAGAGGCATTTTTTCAACGTTATATTTTAAACTTAATAAAGATTTAACCGAAGTTTACGAGTTGTTCAATACCTATTATGCCAAACATCCTTTTACTTTTGTAAGTGTTAAACCGATTGATTTGAAACAAGTGGTGAATACAAATAAATGTTTACTACATATAGAGAAAATAAATGACACCATAGTAGTGCATAGTGTAATTGATAATTTGCTGAAAGGCGCCAGCGGGCAAGCGGTTCAGAATATGAATTTACTTTTCGGGATAGATGAAACAGAGGGGCTGCAATTAAAATCTGTTGTTTTCTAATCATGAAAATCTTCGATGTATATCCATTGAACGACGTAACGGTCGTAAAAGCCAAAGGCTCGTTTGTTTATGATGACAAGGGTGTTGAGTATTTGGATATGTATGGCGGACACGCCGTAATTTCCATCGGGCACACTCATCCTCATTATGTAAAACGTATAGATGAGCAATTAAATAAAATTGCTTTCTATTCCAATTCGGTGCATTTACCTATTCAGCAGGAGCTGGCAGATAAGTTGGGTAAGGTATCAGGTAAGAATGATTACCAGTTATTTTTCTGCAATTCAGGCGCAGAGGCAAATGAAAATGCCATGAAGCTGGCATCATTCATTACCGGCAAAAAGAAAATCATTGCCTTTAAAAAATCGTTTCATGGCAGAACATCACTGGCTGTTGCTGCTACTGATAATCCTTCTATAATTGCTCCAGTAAATGAAACGGCTAATATTTTATTTCTTCCGTTTAATGATGAAAGCGCTCTGCAATCTGCATTTAAGCAAAACGAAATTTGCGCTGTAATTATAGAAGGCATCCAGGGCGTTGGTGGAATTGTTGAAGCATCAGATTCCTTTTTGCAAACGATCCGTTCATTCTGCACAAAGCACAACGCTTTATTCATTGCCGATGAAGTACAATGCGGCTATGGACGTAGCGGCAAGTTTTTCGCTCATGATTATGCATCAGTGCAAGCCGATATTTATACGATGGCAAAGGGCATGGGCAATGGTTTTCCAATCGGTGGTATTTTAATAGCAGGGCATATCCCTGCTAAACATGGCTTATTGGGTACTACTTTTGGCGGTAATCCGCTGGCTTGTGCTGCTGCGTTAGCTGTGCTTGAAGTAATTGAAGACGAAGATTTAATTGCCAATGCCTTCCAGGTAGGTCATTATTTAATAACTGAATTGAAAGCCGTTCATAAAATACATAATGTGCGTGGCAAAGGCTTAATGATTGGTTTTGATTTACCAGATGCACTAAAAGAACTTAGAAAAAAATTACTTTACGATTTTAAAGTTTTCACCGGTGAAGCAAAGCCCAATGTTGTTCGATTATTGCCATCATTAGCTTTATCAAAAAACGAAGCGGATATTTTTTTACAGCGATTAACGGATTGCTTAAAGACATTTTAATATGAAACAATTTACTTCTGTAAAAGACGTAGCCAATATAAATGCTCTTATAAATGAAGCACTGGAGCATAAGGCGCACCCGTTAAAATGGTCGTCGCTGGGAAAGGATATAAAGCTGGGATTGATTTTTTTTAATCCGAGTTTGCGCACACGGGTTAGCACACAAATAGCTGCAAATAATTTAGGCATAGCGTCATTTGTAATTAATGCCGGAAGCGATAGCTGGCAAATTGAGTGGGAAGACGGTGTAATAATGAATAGTGATAAAGCTGAACATATTAAAGATGCCGCCGGGGTGCTTGGCTCCTATTTTGACGTTATCGGGGTGAGGACATTTCCAACCTTAACCGATAGAGAAAAAGATTATTCTGAATCTTATTTGCACCAACTCATTAAATACAGTAATAAGCCAATAATAAGTTTAGAAAGCACAACCCTTCACCCGCTGCAAAGTTTGGCTGATATAATTACTATTAAAGAAAATGCCTCTTCACAAAAACATAAACCCAAAGTTGTTCTTACCTGGGCGCCGCATATAAAAGCATTGCCGCAATGTGTTGCCAACTCATTTGCGCAATGGGTGAACGCATGGGGCGAAGCTGAATTTGTGATTACTCACCCCAAAGGATATGAGTTGGATAAACAATATACCGCCGGAGCTAAAATAGAATACAACCAGGATAAGGCGTTACAAGGTGCTGATTTTATATACGTAAAAAACTGGAGCAGCTATAATGACTACGGAAAAATTTTAGAGGTTAAAGAAAACTGGTCGCTTAATTTAGACAAATTAAAAAGCACCAATAACGCCAAGGTGATGCATTGTTTACCTGTGCGGCGAAATTTAGAATTAGGCGATGACATTTTAGATAGTGTGCACAGCTCAGTGCTACAACAGGCAACTAATCGCATTTATGCGGCACAGGCAGTGTTGGCGGATATTATTTCTAATCTTTAAAAAATAATTTAAAAGTCCCCTTTAGGGGATTTAGGGGTAATGGAAAAACTATTCGTCATAAAAATTGGAGGCAATGTAATTGATGATGAAAAATTATTTCAATCGTTTGCACAAAAGTTTTCTTCCTTACAAGCTAAAAAAATTTTAATTCATGGTGGCGGGAAAATTGCTACTGAAATCGGTAAGTTATTAAACATTGAATCCAACTATATTGACGGCAGACGCATTACCGATGATGCCACTTTGCAATTAGTGACTATGGTTTATGGCGGATTGATTAATAAAAAGATTGTGGCGCATTTACAGGCAATACATTGTAATGCCATAGGATTGACAGGGGTAGATGGAAATTTATTAACCGCAACAAAGAGAATAAATAATGAAGTTGATTTTGGCTGGGTTGGCGATACGGATGAAAAGAATGTTAATACAACTTTGCTTAATTCATTGCTTAAGGAAAAATTAATTCCTGTAATTGCTCCCTTAACGCACGATGGTAAAGGCAATATTTTAAATACAAATGCCGATACGATTGCCTCTTTAATTGCAACGGCGTTGTCAAAGCTTTATGAAGTTCATTTAATATTTTGCTTTGAGAAACGCGGTGTGTTGAATGATATGAATGACGAGAATAGTGTTATCCCTTTAATTAATGATACCGGGTTCGAGAAATTGAAAGCAGAAAATAAAATCAATAGCGGTATATTGCCTAAAATAGAAAATGCTTTGAAAGCTACCGGCAAGGGTGTACGCGAAGTGGTAATAGGTAAAGCAGAGGACCTGCTGCAAAACACATCCGCAACCGTCACAGGAACAAGAATAGTATAAATGCAGAAATCATACTTAAATAGGGCAACAGAGTTATTGAGCAACATTATATCCATCCCTTCTTTCAGTAAAGAAGAAGATAAGAGGGCGGATTTTATTTGTGACTATCTAAAAAGAGAAAATATCATTTTTCACCGGGTAAAAAATAATACTTGGTGTATTAATAAAAACTTTGATGCATCAAAAACTACCTTGTTATTAAACTCTCATATCGATACAGTAAAACCCAACAATAATTATAAACGCAATCCATTTGAAGGCAAAATAGAAGATGGTAAATTATACGGTTTAGGCAGTAATGATGCTGGGGCTTCATTGGTGAGTTTATTGTTTTGTTTTTTGAATTTTTATAATAACGAGAATTTACCTTTTAATTTAGTGTTTGCAGCCAGCGCAGAGGAAGAGATAAGCGGCGCAAACGGCATAGAATTATTATTGAACCATCTTCCGTGCATTGATGCGGCTCTTGTCGGTGAGCCCACTAAAATGCAATTAGCCGTTGCCGAAAACGGCTTATTGGTGCTCGATTGCAAAGCAACGGGTATAGCAGGTCACGCTGCTAATTCTGACGGCAGCAGCGGCAGTAACGCCATTTATAATGCCATGAAAGATATTGAATGGTTTAAAACGTATTCATTTAAAAAAGAATCAAAATGGCTGAGCGAGGTGCGAATGCAGGTGACTCAAATTAACGGGGGAACACAGCATAACGTGGTACCTGACGAATGTAATTTTGTTGTAGATATACGCGTTACCGATGCTTATACCCATGAAGAAATTTTAGAGGAAATTAAAAGCCATGTATCGTGCAAAGTTGTTGCGCGCTCTATGCGCTTACGTGCAACAGGCATAGATGAGAACCACTTTTTAGTGCTTGCCGGTAAAGACTGCGGGTTGAAAACGTTCGGCTCAACCACTTTATCGGATAAGGCGCTTATGCCTTTTCCAGCGGTGAAAATAGGTGTCGGCGATTCGTTGCGCTCGCACACCGCCGATGAATTTGTTTATGTAAATGAACTGGGCGACGGAATATCTGTTTATATTCGGTTTTTAAATACGATAGAAAACTATTTACTTAATGAAACTGTGGGAAAAAAATAACACCAATACCTCTGAAGAAACGGAAGCATTTACGGTTGGTAAAGACCGTGAAATGGATATGTACCTTGCCCCTTATGATGTGTTTGTAAATATCGCTCACGCTGCCATGCTTCACAAGGCGGGCTTTTTAACAACAGATGAATTAAAGAACATAAAAAAGGAATTAATCGCTATTTATCAGCAGATACAATCCGATAAATTTAAAATTGATGCCGGTATAGAAGACGTTCATTCACAAATAGAATTTATTTTAACCAAAAAATTAGGCGATACCGGGAAAAAAATACATACCGCGCGCAGCCGCAACGACCAGGTGCTTACCTGCATAAAATTGTTTCTGCGCAATGAGATTAAAAACATAATTTTTGATGTCAAAGGTCTATCCGCTTTGTTTCTCGAAAAAAGCGAGCAGTATAAAAACGTTTTAATGCCGGGCTATACCCATTTACAGGTGGCAATGCCCTCCTCCTTCGGGTTGTGGTTGGGCGCTTATGCCGAAGAATTGAATAATAATATGCAAAGCGCTTACGGGTTGTATAGTGTAATAAATAAAAACCCTTTGGGCTCGGCAGCAGGTTATGGCAGCTCATTTCCTATTGACCGGCAGATAACAACAGAATTACTGGCATTTGATACATTACATGTCAATTCAATTACCGCGCAACTATCGAGGGGAGAGAGTGAAAAATATGCTGTTCTTATATTGTCTTTCTTTGCTCATACCCTATCACGGCTGGCTTATGACATGTGTTTGTATTGCAACCAGAATTATAATTTTATTACGCTGCCCTCTGCATTTACTACCGGCTCAAGCATTATGCCGCATAAGAAAAACCCCGATGTGCTGGAACTGATTCGTGCAAAATGCAATCACATTCAATCTATTCCTTACAGTATAAACTTAATTGCCAATAATTTGCCTACGGGCTATCACCGCGATTACCAGGTTCTGAAAGAACTGATTTTCCCTGCTTTTAATGAATTAAAAAGCTGCATAAATATGATGCAACTCGTTTGGAAAGATATTAAAATAAATGAAAAAATTCTGAACGACGAGAAATACAAATACATCTTTAGTGTTGAAGAGGTAAATAAATTAGTTATAGAAGGTGTGCCCTTCAGAGACGCTTACAAAAAAGTGGGCGAAGAAATAGAATCAGGAAAATACAATCCTGCCCCTTCGGTGAAACATACTCATATCGGAAGTATAAATAATTTAGGCAACGATAGTATTGAGAAGCAAATAAACGATACAATAGAATTATTCGATTTCAATAAAATTGATGCTGCTTTCTCTAAGTTGCTTAACGAATAACTTCGTTAGTGCTTTTCCTAGCGCTGTGTTACTATTATGTTAAAAATGCCTAATGTATCACATGTTTATGTGATTTAATTTAATATAGCCCATAAAACCGCATGTTTATGCTATTGATAGAGTCAATCATTAATCGGATTTTTGTATAGAAATTAGTCAGGCATATCAATTATAGTGTAATAAGGAATAAGCAAGATTTAAGGTTTTAAGAAGATTTACGTATCAATTTATACTGGAGCAGCAAAAGGTTTTCATACGGGTTAACCTCTAACCGGTGGCGTACATGTGAAAGTGACTAACGCCACCGGCGCTTCGGTTTCCTGAAAGACTACAAATCCCAAAAAAATATTTATTTTTGATTGCCCTGTGAGTGTATACCAACGATTTATGGTATTTTTACCGTTGTTCTGATTTTTATCATTATAACAACTGAGAGTTATCATTGATTGGTGAATCATCGGGATTAATCTTTGCATAAACAAAAAACATCTGTAACCTAAAATTGATTTATATGAAACCTAACATTGAAATTTCCGACAAAAACCTTAAAGAAGTTGCCACGCTTCTCAACACCTTATTGGCTGATGAATTTGTGCTTTACACCAAAACACGAAATGCACACTGGAACATTCAAAGCAAAAACTTTTTGGAAATGCATAAGCTGTTTGAGGGGCAGTATGAAACCCTGGAAACTATAATTGACGAGGTGGCTGAGCGCGTTCGCACACTCGGACATTTTGCTGTTGCATCATTAAAAGATTATATAAAGCTTACCCATCTTACTGAAGATGATGATGACTATAGCACCCAGGACAGCACTATAAAAACCCTGCTTCTCGGTAATGAAGCTGTTATCCGTATTATAAGGAATGACATTGCGCCGATAGCAGATAAATATAAAGATTTAGGCACGGCGGATTTCGTTACCGGCATTATTAAGCAACATGAGAAAATGGCATGGATGCTCAGAGCTTATTTAGCGTGAAAAAAGTTAATAGTGAATGGTTAAGTGTTAATCGTTAAAGCAAGGTGTCAGGGTTTTGTTGTGAAATAGGTTTATTTTTTAAGTGACGGTAGTAAGATAATCCTCAACTTTTTTGGTGAATTTTTTTCTTCTTCGTATAAGTTCCTTTTGAAAAGCGATGACCGATTTATCATTATGCTTATTCAAATAGCGTTCAATACGCTGTAATTGCACCTGTGCATCGTGCCACTTGCCCAGCAGGTTTTGCAAATCCACAAAAGTTTTATGCGGTTCTTTGCTTATTATCCCGGCTAAATAGATGCATCGTTTCAATTGTTTCCTGAGCCGGTGCCATCTTTTATTTTTTATTGCCGCGTCAACAAGCAGTTGAATGGTTTGCTGCATTCGCTGCAGGTAATAATCGTGGAAAGGTTTGAAATCAAGCTGCGCTATTGATGCCTTATTAACCAGTGAAAAACGGTGCAAATCGCCCGCTTTATCCGCCCCTTTCTTTATTTCTTTAATCGCCTTCCCCTCTTTTTTATGAAAATAAACTATTAAATGTATTGATGTCAGTTGCTTTGCAAATTCAGCGTATCGTTCTTCCAGCAAATTCCATTCGCGCAGTTCGCCCAGTAATTTAAACATCTGCTTATACTCTTTAAAAATCTTCTCATTAAAAATCTTAAGCTCCATCATCTCATCCATCTCGTGCACACAGGCGAGTTTTTTAACGGCGACCCTGTAAGCATGAGTCGCCTTTTTATCCTTCACATTTTTAATGCACTTTACATAGCAATGGGCAACATCTTTTGAAAGCTTTATTACATTAGCTTGTAACAGGCTGTCATCGCTTAGAGGAATGTTAGGTGCTGCCATTTAAAATTAAAAGGTTTGAAGGTGGTAAAGTTAGAAAGTTGTAAGGTTAAAAGGCGGGAAAGTTCTTTGAATTTATAATATACGATAAAATCCATATATCATAAATAAAGAGAGGGTTGCTACAACAACCCTCCCTATACTACCGCTTGCGCAGAAACTCAGTTTAGGAAACCTTGATTTCCTTTTTGGTCTGTAGTTGTTTTGCCTCTTCTTTCTTGGGAATCGCAATTTTCAATACGCCGTTTTCATAGGTGGCTTTCAGGGCTTCTGATTTTACGGTTTCAGGAAGCATGAAACTGCGCGAGAATGATTCATAATTATACTCGCGGCGGGTGAACTTGCCTTCTGTTTCTTTTTTGTTTTCTTCCTTTTCGGAACTGATGGTGAGCAGGTTGTTTTCCAACACGAGCTTAAAATCATCTTTCTTCATTCCCGGAACGGCTAATTCAATGGAAAAATCGTTTTCGGTTTCCCTTACATTAGCTGCCGGCATTTTTTTGAACAGCCTGGGCATCCATGTTTCGTCTTCGAAGAAACGGTTAACATCAAACACATCGGAGAATACGCGTGGCATCGTAATCGAGTGACCATCGCCTTTTTTTAATAGTGGCATAAGTTAGGTTTTATAGGTTAAATGAATATTTTTTCATGCCGCAAATTTCATTCCTATTTTTATCCTAAGCAATGATTAGCATCATACCCCAAATTGATTAAAATCATTTAACCTTCTTTTAATATCCCTTCCCTCACCCTCTGATAAAATCAGAGGAGTGGAACATAACCTTAGCAAAAATAAAAACCGCAACTAAACCGAAAGAAAAGTTCCTGACAAATCAATATTTAGTTTATTGTTAACCAACAAATTGTAAAATTCTGTCAGGAACTTTTGCACATCTTTTTTAAAAAAGTGGTTTCTTTTTTGTTTCGTTTTATTTCTCATCGTCATTTTTAACACCTAAGACCTGACGAATTTTTTTTAGTTTGCTGAACCTCAAATAATTAAATGGGGTGCGTCAGGTTTTAGTTTATTGGCTTTTTTTCTCTTTACTTTAACAGCTTTTCAAAGAACGATTATGGTTACTCACCCCGCTAACGCGCGCTCCCACGTGCCCCTCTCTACAAGTAGAGAGGGGCGATGAGCTACGAGCAGAGCGCCCGCCCGAACGTACTTCGGTACGGGCGGGGGTGAGTTATCATATTCCCTGCTAAATTATTGGAATAATTAATGAGGTGAGAAAAGTTGGGACAGAATGTTTTACCCCCAACGACGTTCAGTCAGGCGGGAATATTCACAACATATCCTGTCATAAAAAACACTACCTGTTTTCAGGTAGTTTGCAAAATACCTGTTTCCGGGTATAATATTTTTAGAACATATTTATATATTTGACCTGATTAAACTTGTAGTTAAAGTTTATATCTATTATGTTAAGTGAACTTTTTTGAATCCGGTTAACTTATACAAACAAATGAAAAAAGAAACAGGGCAGAAGAAGAAAACAAAAAAATAAACTATCTTTCTATGCAATTGAAATTTATAGAAACCACGAGAATAATTTCAGCACATGAATATTTAATCGGCAAACTCTATACATTACCTGACGGAACTCAACTAGCGATACGTAAATTACAATTGGCTCCAAAGTGTGATGAGAGCGGAAAACAAATTGGGTATACTATTCATGTTATATTTGACTACCCGGATGACAACCTCCATCTATATGCAGAATTTGATTCTATCCTAAGTCAATTTAATATCCCTTCTCAAACCGGTATATAGTTATTTATTTTTGCTTTGGTGAATAAGTATTCAAAACAATAAATGTGAAAGCATAGTCTTTGCCGAGTGGGCGTTTTATAATCAGGAGATTGCTTCGCTCGCAATGAACCCGGTTCATTGCGATGGCGCTTTTTCAGCGCCAGAAGCAATCTCATAATAATAAAGTACCACTATTCACAACATTCATTTTTTAGCCCTATATTAGCATAGCTATTGAAATCGCATAAGGTTTGTTAGGGGAGTTAAAACATATCTGTTTTTTATTCATCACAAATAAACATAGCTATGAAAACTAAAACGACAGTGAAAAAGCTTCTCAAGAAAACAGGTCTTTTCTCAATTTTTCTGCTGCTTATAACCGGTATTCCGCATTTAGCGTTTTCGCAGGACGCTCCAATAAACCCGTCCCCAAATAAATTGCCAATTCCCGCACCCGACGCACCTATACATAATAAAATCGAGCCTGCGGAAAATCCCTCTCCAAACTTTTCTCCGGCTAAATTCTTTCCACCTGATTTTGTTGATTCTACACTTTTAAACAAAACTAAAAAAAACATCTACTACCCCATCACAAAAACTGACGCCGGAGCAGATTAAAAAAATTGTCGGGAATGATAAGGTTTTAGGCAAAGATGCACAAGGACACCAGCTTTATATGAATTCTAAAGGTGAAACTTATTATTTACTGGATAAAGGGACGCAGGTGATTTTGAAATAAATATTGTATATTTGATATATAATTTGCACTTATGAAAAGTAAATTTACTTTATTTATTGTTTTTGCAGTACTCACTCTTTTTTCTACAAAATTATTTTCTCAACCGTTATCCGGCACATATACTATCGGGGGAACCTCTCCTGATTTTGCTACTATAACTGATGCCGTTGATACAATTACAGCAAATGGAATGTCGGGCGCTGTAGTTTTTAATATCAGGAACGGAACTTATTACGAAAATATAACTATAGATAGTATTCCCGGAAATTATTTATACCCTCTAACATTTCAATCGGAAACAGGAGATTCTTCGGCTGTTATTATAGAAGATACAGACAATTATTTTTCCATAATATCCTTATTGAATGTCAAAGATGTAAATTTCAAGTCGTTAACATTTTTAGATTACTCAAAATATTCTAGCAATTGCATTACAGCAAATGACGCAAATTTTTCGGTTAAACATTGCTTTTTTAATTCAACTTACAATGGAAGAAATGATGCTTTAATTTCGATAACAGGAAATTCGGCAATAATTGATTCCTGTAGTTTATATGGTGGAGACTATGCGATCCTTTGCAAGAATAATAAGCTAATTTTTGAAAAAAATATACTAAACTCATTTGTTTCTCCATTTAAGATAGTTCAAGGCAAAACATATTTTATAAGAAATAATATTTATAAAAATGCACAACAGAGTTCTTCAATAGATACTTCTATATCAGGGGTAGATAGTATCTTTTTACAAAATAATGTATTTAGTTCTCTTACTATACTTTATTCAGGATGGGTTGACTTGGATAGTAATATAATAAATAACGCGAACTTGAGCTACGATACTACTGTAATTCTTAATAAAAATGTTATAAGCGACTTATTTTTACTTTACGGTGGCAATGACATTATAACAAGAAATAGTATATACAATATGAATGTAAGTTATATGTATACGTTAAACGTATTCAATAATGAAATGAGTGGTAATTTAAGTTTTTTTGCTATTGATACAATTAGATTTTATCACAACAATGTAAATGATACCGCAGGTAGCGGTTTTGGTGCTTGTGAAGAAGTGAATGTAAGAAATAATAATTTTAACATAGAACAGTTATATTCAGGTATTAATGTAATAATATCAGATTATAACAATTATTATCCTTACGATAGTATTCATACCGAACCGCACTCGGTAAGTTTTGATCCCCAATATGTAAGTTCAACAAATTTAACTGTACAGAATCCATTGTTAATAGGTAAAGGTGCAGATTTATTGAGTGAAGTTCCATTTGACATAGATAGTTTGCCCCGTCGAAATCCTCCCACAATAGGTGCTAATGAACTTTGTTTACCCGACTCCGGAGCGCAATCAGAAAATATAACTATTATCTGCGGCGATAGTATAACACTTAGTTTATGTGACAATAATGATTCTTATACCTATTCATGGCAGCCTGTTATCGGATTAAGCAATTCTTCAATTCCTAATCCTGTATTGGCGCCAGGTAATTCAGGAAAGTATGTGTGTACTATTAAATCAGGCAATACTATAATTGAAAGTGATACAATTAATGTTACCTCAAATTCTTTCCAGGTTAAAGCTAGCGATGATACTACTATTGAATATTGCGGCTACGGTTTATTTCTTGAAGCCACTTACAATGCTTCAGCATCGTATCAATGGACGCCTTCAACAGGATTGAGTAATTCCACCATCCGAAACCCATTCGCCAATCCATACATAACTACTACTTATACTGTTGAAGCTACTGTGCCGGGATGTGGCGTTTCTTATGATTCTGTTATTGTAATTGTAAATCCCTTGCCTGTAGCTTATTGTTATGTAGACAGCCAGTATCATAATTGGATAGAATTTTTAAATGTGTCAACCTGCGCCGAAAGTTACCTCTGGATATTTTGCGATAGCACAACTGATACAGCTACTAACCCCATTCACATTTTTACTGATACCGGTTATTGCCTTGTTACACTTATTGCTTGCAACTCCTACGGCTGCGATACATTTTCAGGTTATGTGTATATAGATGCAATTAAAGTTTCTGGAATAGTAAGTCCATCAAATAACACAAATAGTTTACAGGTATTTCCTAATCCTACAAACGATATATTAAATATATTATTAGGCAAAAATGCAAATGAAAGCGAGGTACAAATTGAAGTGCTTGATATGTTAGGAAAATGTCATTACAATGAGGATTTCAATTCCTACAACGGATCATTCGAGCAAAAAATTGATTTGTCGAATCTCGCTAAGGGAATTTATATTGTGAAAGTAAAAGCGGGAGAAGATAATTATTACAGGAAGATTGTTTTGCAATAGCATTAACCTCAGAAAACCACCCCACCTCCGCACAGGGCTTATTCCCCTCCTTGAAAATAAGGAGGGGAATAACGTAGATAAGTGTTAATTGTTTATTAATAAATGGTTATAGATTTTGCCTTAATCGGTGTATTTTTAGCCCTCAATAATTATTTCCTTTAATGAATTTACACGAATACCAGGGCAAAGAGATTTTAAAATCCGGCGGCGTAACAATACAGAATGGCATAGCCGCAGCAACAGTGGCTGAAGCCATTGAAGCCGCTAAAACATTACAAAAAAGCACAGGCACAAAGGTGTGGGTGGTGAAAGCGCAGGTACACGCCGGCGGGCGCGGCAAAGCGGGCGGCGTTAAGGTGGCTACCTCGCTGGAGAAGGTGGAAGAAAAAGCATCGCAGATACTGGGCATGACATTAGTTAGCCCCCAAACGGGACCAAAAGGAAAAATGGTTCGTAAAGTATTAGTGGCTGAAGATGTGTATTACGGTGATGAAGCCAAGCGCAAGGAATATTATATAAGCATATTACTCGACCGGCAGAAAAAAGAGAATGTAGTAATATACTCTACCGAAGGAGGCATGGAGATTGAAGCGGTGGCGGCAAAAACCCCGCAGCTTATTTTTAAAGAATGGATTGACCCGATTGACGGGTTGCAGCCCTTCCAGTCGCGCAAGATTGCTTTCAATTTGGGTTTATCGGGCGACGCGTATAAGAATATGACGAAGTTTGTAACCAACTTATATAATGCCTATATAAAAAGCGATGCGTCGTTAGTAGAAATTAATCCCGTATTGAAAACATCGGATGATAAAATTGTGGCGGTTGATGCAAAGGTTTCTTTAGATGATAATGCGCTCTTCCGCCATCCTGATTTTGCCGCCATGCGCGATTTGAGCGAAGAAGACCCCGAAGAAGTGGAAGCGGCAAAATACAATCTTAATTTTATTAAGCTCGATGGCAATGTGGGCTGCATGGTGAACGGCGCGGGGCTGGCTATGGCGACTATGGATATTATTAAACTGGCGGGCGGCTCGCCGGCAAATTTTTTAGACGTGGGCGGCACGGCGAATGCTACAACGGTTGAAGCGGGGTTTAGAATTATTTTAGGCGAACCGGGTTTGAAAGCCATATTCGTAAATATTTTTGGCGGCATTGTGCGCTGCGACAGGGTGGCGCAGGGTATTATAGATGCGTATAAAAATATCGGCAATATTAAGGTGCCTGTTATCGTTCGCTTACAGGGCACGAATGCCGATGTGGCGAAAAAACTGATTGAGACATCGGGATTGAAAGTGCAATCGGCTATTGAGTTGCAGGAAGCCGCTAATTTGGTGAAGAAAGTGGTAGGGTGAGGTTACTCACCCGCTCTGCTTAGCAGCTCTTCGCCCCTCTCTTTAAAGAGAGGGGCACGTGGAAATTGAGCGCTAGCGGGGTGAGTCACCAAAGTGAATGAGAAGAAAATTGAATTGTGAACTGTTAAATTTTGAAATGAAAATGAGATTGCTTCGCTATCGCTCGCAATGACGGAAGTTTTGGGGTAGCTGTCGTCCCGCCTTTTGGCGGGATGGAAAATACTCCTGCTACGCTCGTCATGGCGATGGCGCTTTTTCAGCGCCGGAAGCCATCTCATTATAATAAAAAAAGGACATCTTGATCTTAAACTTAAAAAGAGAAAGTCTGAGCCGTCATAAGCTGTTGCAGGTGGTGACCACATTGCATAATGACGGCGTTGTTATAATTCCGACGGATACGGTATATGCCTATGCCTGTGATTTGTTTAATACAACTGCGCTTGAAAAACTGCGGCGGTTAAAAAATGAAAAAGAACGCAAGTTCGATTTCTCGCTGCTTTGCCACGACCTTGGGCATCTGACCGATTTTGCCGTGCAGGTGGATACGCCTACATTCCGTATTTTAAATAAAGCGCTGCCAGGACCGTATACGTTTATCCTAAAAGCGAGCAACCAGGTTCCTAAAATATTTCACATAAAGAAAAAAACGATTGGTATACGGGTACCCGATAATGATTTAACACGGATGATAATAAAAGAACTTGGCAATCCCCTGCTATGCACGTCGTTGAAAACCGCCGACAGCAGCGCGCCTTATATTACCGACCCGAAAATAATAGACCAGAAATACGGCGACCGGGTGAATTATGTGATTGACGGCGGCATGGGTGGCACAACGCCTTCAACGGTTATTGACTGCACGGGCGATGAGCCCGTGGTGATACGCGAGGGAAAAGGAGCACTATTTAATTTTGTATAATCCTATTAATGTAAAATGATTTTACGATACCGTTTTATACTTTTCATCCTGCTATTTTCCGCTCAGTGTTATGCTCAAACCGGCACTATACGCGGTTTTGTATATTATAAGGAAACCGGCGAACCCGTTATTTATTGCAACGTGCTATTAACGGGAACGGGTAAGGGAGGTACAACAGATTTGAACGGATTCTATGAGATTACGAATGTTAAACCAGGCAAATACCGGTTATTTTGCACTTACCTGGGCTATGATACCGTAATAACACCCCTTACGGTAACTGCCAACCAGATAGTTACTCAAAAAATATTTCTTCAAAAAAGCGCTGTTAATTTAGGAACCGTAAATATTTCGGGACAAGCGGCAAAACCAAAAAACCGAAACCAACGTGGATGTTCAGCAGGTAACAGCGCGCCAGATAAACCTGTTGCCTTCTGTTGGCGGCGCGCCCGATTTAGCGCAGTACCTCCAGATACTTCCGGGAGTGATTTCCAGCGGCGATGTGGGCGGCGACCTTTTTATACAGGGCGGCACTCCCATTCAAAATTTAGTTCAACTGGATGGGATGACTATTTATAATCCGTTCCACAGCATTGGCTTGTTTTCCGTATTTGAAACCGACATTATTAAAAATGTGGATGTATATGGCGGCGGATTTAACGCCAGCTACGGCGGTCGCACGTCTTCGGTAATTGATATCACCACGCGCGACGGCAACAAAAATAATCTTGCCGGTGAAGTTTCCGTGGGACCGTTTGAGTCAAAAGCATTACTGGAAGGACCTATAAGAAAGCCAACCGACAGCACGGGGAGCATATCATTTATTCTGACAGGAAAAACCTCTTACCTGGATAAAACCTCAAAGCTTTTTTATCCCTATGCCGATTCTCTTCCTTATAGTTTCACCGATTTATACGGAAAAATTTCATTTAACGGGCTTAACGGCAGCAAGCTGAGTTTTACGGCATTTGACTTTACGGATAACGCCAATTACCAGGGTGTTGAAAATTATCACTGGAACGAATATGGTTTTGCCGCGAATTTTGTCATCATCCCCGGGGCGACAAAAACCATTATACAAGGCGGATTGAATTATTCCAATTATGATATCTCATTACAGATACCCGGTCTTGCAAACGGGGAAATATCTACCGATACCATACCCCGCACCAGCAGTGTGGGCGGATTTGACATGTTTATAAACTTCAATTATTATATACCCGAAGGCTATGTAAAATATGGTTTCGATATAGGCGGCTATAAAACGACACTCGATTTCTATAATACAGTGGGATTGCAAACTACCCAGGATCAGAACAGCACGGAAGTATCGGGCTATGTTGTATTTCATAAAGTTATCGGAAAGTTTGTATTTGAGCCGAGTTTCAGGCTGCATTATTATGCCACGTTACCTGCTATGTCGCCTGAGCCGCGCATGTCAATAAAATGGAACGCCACAGATAGATTACGGCTGAAATTAGCAGGAGGCGTTTACTCGCAGAATTTTATTTCAACAAAGTCGGACCAGGATATTGTTGATTTATTCACCGGTTTTTTAACAGGACCCAATGAAGACATAGCCACCATAAACGGGCAAACAGCAGCAAGCAACCTTCAAAAAGCTTATCACATTGTAGGCGGTGCAGAATATGATATAACCGATGAGCTTAATTTAGACGTTGAACCCTATATAAAATTCTTCGACAATACTATTTTTCTCAATGAAGACAAGCTGCAGGTGACCGACCCCGATTATGTGATGCAAAACGGCGTGGCGGACGGGCTTGACTTTGTGTTGAAATACGACCATAATCATTATTTCTTCTGGTTAGCCTATTCACTGGGCTACGTCTATTTTAATAACGGGCAGCAGGTGTACCCCGCTTACTACGACAGAAGGCATAATTTAAATCTTGTAGTATCTCACGATTTAGGAAAAAGGAAATCGTGGCAGTTGGCTGCCCGTTTTACGTTTGGCACGGGTTTTCCGTTCACCCAAACACAGGGATTTTATGAAGATTTTAATTTTATCAACGGTTTCAACACTAACCCTGTTACTAACAACGGTCAACTTGGCATTGTTTATGATTCTATAATCAACGGAGGACGGCTGCCTTATTACGCCCGCCTTGATGTATCAGCTAAAAAAACGTGGAAATTGACGAAAGCAACTAATCTTGTAGTGGATTTCGGTATTTTTAATGTGCTTGACCGCTCTAACATATTTTACTTTAACCGCATTACCGGGCAAAGAATTAACCAGTTACCAATACTACCGAGCATAAGTTTAACGTTACAATTTTAAAGGGGGGGATGTAATGCAGTATAGGAAGTTCGTATTAACATATAGTATAGTACTGATTTCACTTTTTGCCACTGCGCAACAAACCCTTATTTACACCGATGCTTTCTCCGATTATAAAAAGGCATTTGAACTTTACCAGCAGCAGAGATACGGCTCTGCCAAAGAGCTTTTTATTTCAATAGCCGGTAAGCTAAAGGAAAATACCACCGGCGATTTTACTTATACCCGCGAGCTGTCGCAATATTATGCCGGCTTATGCAGTGTGGCATTGCAGCAGCCCGATGCCGAAAAAGAATTCAAGGATATTATTGCCAATTATATTGAGAACCCTACTGTGCGGCTGTGCTATTTCCAGTTGGGTAAATTGTTTTACAACCAAAAAAAATATTCACTGTCTGCCGAATGGCTGGCTAAAGCGGATGTAAATGATTTAGATGCCGAACAACAATCCGATTATTATTTTTATCTGGGGTATGATTATTTTGTAAGACAGCGCTTTGATAAAGCCGGTCCTTTATTTCAACGCATAAAAGATTCTCAAACCGATTATTATTACCCGGCAAATTATTATTACGGCTACATCGCCTATTCACAAAATAATTATCCTGATGCTTTAAAAAGCTTTGAGATTGTGAAGCAATCGAAATTGTTCAGTGCGGCAGTGCCTTATTACCTGTGCAGCATTTATTATATGCAGGGGCGCTATGACGATTGCATCAGTTATGCAGAGCCCCAATTAGATAACCCGAATCTTGTCTATAAAAACGAAATAAAACAGGTTATCGGCAAAGCCTATTTCAGCAAAGGCAATTACGATAAGGCGCTCCCTTATTTGCAGGATTATATGAAAACCGTTACCAAAGCCACTAAGGAAGATATTTACCAGGTGGCGTATTGCGAATATAAAACAGGCGACTATAATAATGCCATCACCGATTTTCAGCAGGTAACCTCTTTTAGTGATTCGCTGGCGCAAAATGCTAATTACCTCACGGGGATTTGCTATTTAAAAACAGGCGACCAAAGCGCAGCCCGCAATGCTTTTATGAACGCCATGAATTTTAATTTCGACCCGGTTATAAAAGAAAACGCTTCCTTTAATTATGCAAAATTGTCGTACGCCCTCGGTTACCAGGACGTGGCGGTGAAGGCGCTGAAAAATTTTATTACCCAATATCCAAAATCCGTAAATGCCGAAGACGCCAAAGAATATCTTATTGATTTATTTTCGAACACCAATAATTATGAAGAGGCATTGACCATTTTAAAGACCATGGATATAAATAACCCGCAGCTGATAAAGGCGCACCAGAAAATTGCTTACGATTATGCCATACAGCTTTATAACGGCGGCAATACCGACGATGCTTACTACAGATTCGATGAGTCACTCATTTACCCTGTAAATTCTTCTTTAGTTACCCAGGCGTTTTATTGGAAAGGGCAGATTGATTACCAGAGAAAGAATTATGCGGTGGCGCAATCTGATTTGTATAAATTTTTGGAACTGGCAAAAACCGAAAGCGATTTGCCCGATATTTCATCGCCCGTCACAGCCAATTACACGATTGGTTATTGCTATTTAAAGCAAAACGATTACAGCAACGCCCTCTCCTATTTTGCCAACAGTAAACTTGAATTGAAAAACGGGATAACCTATACCATCAATTCCGATGTGCTTAGAATTCTTCCCGATGTGGAATTGCGAATGGGCGATTGCAGTTTCCAGCTAAAAAATTATGATGAAGCCCTTGATAATTATAACGAGGTTATCACTGCAAAATCAACAGGCGCCGATTATGCCCTGTATCAAAAAGCCATCATTTTAGGATTGCAGAATGATGATGATGCCAAGCTGACGATGCTGCAACGCATCATTACCGATTACCCGCATTCAAGATATGTGGATGACGCCCTGTTTGAAGAAGGCAACACCTACCTCGACAAGCCCGATTATGTGAGCGCCGATAATGCTTTTAACGAGGTTATCAGCAAATATCCCAAAGGACCATACTTTAAACGGGCTTATCTTAAACTGGGGCTTATTGCTTATAACCAAAAACAGGTTGATACGGCAAAAAAGGATTATGAATATGTGGTGATGAGCTATCCCAAATCGCCGGAAGCCAAAGACGCTCTTGCCGCCTTAAAAGGAATTTTTATTGCCGCCGGCGATGCCAACGGCTACCTGGCTTTTGCGGGGCAGGTGCCTAATGCCACTGTAACGCCGTCGGTGCAGGACTCGGTTATTTACCTTGCCGCCGAAGCTAAATTTACAAGCGGCGATTGCGACAGTTCTATAAAAGATTTTACAAATTACCTTATCCAATTTCCGCAGGGCAGTTTTACATTGCCCGCTCATTTTTACCGCGGCGAATGCTTATGGAAGAATAAAGACTATACCAATGCCATCACCGATTACGAGTATGTCCTGGCACAGCCCTCTAACCGCTTTACGGAAAAGGCAACGCTGCAAGCGGCGCGGATTTATTTTTACCGGCAAAAAGATTATGAGAAGGCGTTTACCGCTTACCAGTCGCTGGCTCAACTATCTTCTTATAAAGAAAATACCTACGAAGCCGAACAGGGCATGATGCGTAGCGCTTACCGGATAAAAAATTGCACCGCCGTAAAAGATGCAGCCGGAAAAGTAATCAGCAATGAACAGGCTACTGCGGACGACATTACCGAAGCGCATTATTATCTTGCCAAATGCGCTATGGACAACCTTGATTACACCACGGCATTTAATGAATTCAGCATAGTGGCAAAATCGAACAAAACAATTATCGGCGCCGAAGCGCTGTATAACCTTGCCGATATTTATTATCACCGGAATAAATATAAAGAGTCGTCCGACAAATGTTTTGAAGTAATTAACTTATTGCCTTCTTACGACTACTGGATTGCGAAAAGCTATATTTTATTGGCTGACGATTATGCTGCGCAGAATAATACGTTCCAGGCAAAAGCCACCCTGGAAAGTATTATTAATAATTACCAGGGACAGGATTTAGTGGATACCGCCAAACAAAAACTGGCGGCAATAGAGACGCAGGAAGCGCAAAATTCGCGTGTGCTGCCCGATTCATTAAAAAACAAGATGCCAATGGATACAACGATAAATAATAACGTTTCACCACAGGATACTACAAAGAAACAATAACGGGATATGAAATTAACACGGGCAAAAAAACAATCCGTTGTCATTGCGATGGCGCTTTTTCAGCGCCAGAAGCAATCTCTCGAATATTTTCGGGATATCACTTCGTCGTTCCTCCTCGTGATGATAGGGTTAATGGTGCTTTTGCTTTTATTTTCTGTTAATAAAGCCATTGCCCAAAACGTGAGTAGCGAGCAAATAGAAGTGGTGAAAGCTTACCAGCCGTTACTTGCCGATGCGGTGATGATTCAGTTCTCTCCGTCACTGCCGCCGCCCGATACCACTAAACCGCAATTGACCTATGATGTGCCGGGTCGCCTCGTGAACGTGCCCTACTCCCCCGCATTATTAAAACCTATTGCCATGCCCAAAGAACGACCTGATACCACCTCGCAAAATTATGCGAAAGTTGGCGTGGGCACTCAATGGACGCCGCTCGCTTGATGTATCGCTTAACAACGGGGTGAACGGTAAAGACAATTATGGCTTGAATTTGTATCACATCAATCAAAGCGGGAATCTTTATGCACAGGATTATTCGGTGAATAAAGTACAAGGGTATTACACGGCGTTTTTAGGCGGAGCGAAGTTCTCAGCTGATGCGGGTTTTAACCGGAATGTGTATTATTTCTATGATAACTTTGAACCGCCTCCTTTTAGACAAGACGATATAAAACAAACGTTTTCCAAGCCGTATTTAAATCTTGATTTTACCAATGAAAAAAACAATTCCTTCAATTTTAATTACAATATAAAGTTTAATGGCTTTGCCTATTTCGACAGGTATGGCGCCTCTGAAGTGAACCCGTGTTTAGAAGCTGATCTTGAAGAAACCATAAAAGATGTACATCACATTCATCTTGATATGTATGCCACCACCGATGACTATTCCTATAAAGATTCTGCACAGCATAACACCATTCTTTCATTTACACCGTATTACGTTTATAAAAAAGGAATTGTTGATCTTACCGTTGGGATAAACGGCACAGAGCTTAACAACCAATTTATCATTTTTCCCGACTTTAATTCGCAAACCGAAATCATCAGTAATTATTTAGTGTATTATGCGGGCTGGACGGGCTGGGTACAGCAAAATAATCTGCTTAATCTGACCACGGTGAATCCCTACATTGATGAAAACCCGTTATTCCAATATTCGCAGGTGCAAAACAGCTACACCGGGGTTCACGGAAGTGTGGGCAGCCATTTTACTTATGACGGGCGCTTTGCTTATGTTGCCTATTATAACCTGCCGCTTTATGTAACCGATTCCACTGCCAGTAATACCAGGCGATTTAACGTGGTGTATGACCGGCGCACCGACATCAGCGAGTTACACACCGAACTGGGCTACAATGCCAATGAACATTTTAATGCCACTTTCACGCTGGAATATTTTGAATACAATCTCGAAAACCAGGCAGAACCGTGGGGTATGCCCTCATTTGTTACCACATTGGGACTGAATTATAATTTAAGCGATAAGATTTATTTTAAAGCCGACATCTTTACCATTAACCGCACGTATGATGAAGGTTTCAATCCCGGTGACGACTACCGTTTTAATGCACTTATAACCATTGAGGGCGCGCTTGACGCTAACCTGAGCATCACTTATAATTATTCGCAGTTTTTTAATTTCTTCATTAACGTGAATAATATCACCTCGCAGCGTTATTCCCTTTGGTATGGTTATCCTTCTTACGGCATTAATGCTTTGGCGGGTGTGGATGTGAAGTTTTAAAACTATTTACTTTTAGAGTAGGGAAAAACATATTCTACTCCAAATACAAGAGTGCCAGGTGTTATATTGATACCAAAGGTATTTGTAGTTGAGGTGTTACCTGCTGGGCTTTTTTCACTTGTAGTGCTAAAAGCAATATTTCCATAATAAAGATTAAAAGTAAAATGTCTTGTAGGATTCCATGTCAGGCCGGGGGTGATACCAATAGTTATATTTGAAGTTGTGGTTCTGGTTGAATCAGTATTGATTCCCTCATTTCCAAAACCCAAATTCACACTTCCTAAAAATTGGTAATAAAATGTGGAATTTTCCTTAACCGGATGAAAATATTTAACAAAAGGTCCGACTATGAATTCATTGGTTGTACTTCCCGGAGGGTTAGTATATGTGGTAGTAGTATTTGAATACCCTATTGCAAGACCTACTTCCCAATGAATGGAAAATAATACGCCAAGGGCAGGACTAACATTGAATTGATTAGTTGTGGAATTCGCATTACTATTAAACGTATTAGCAGAAGAAGAAAATTGCAATGTGCCGCCTAAAAACCAGGTTCCGGGTGTTAGTTGTGCAAATGCTGTTGATGCTATCATAAGCATAGAAACAGATAAAAGAATTTTTTTCATTTAGTGGTTTGTTTTTTTGGTTAATTAATAACTTATCTCAAACGCAGATATTCGATTATTATTTTTTATAAGAAGGGAGCTAGGAGCTACTACCCTAAAAAACTAACGCCGGTAAATACCGGCGTTAGCAACATTATAATGTGGTGTTAGTTATTTGTTTCCTTACCATTTTGCGGGGAAGAAAATTGAAAGTGTAATAGTACCACTTACATTAGGACCAAAGTTATGATAAGATACGCCGGGATATACTCCGGTTTGAGTCTCAGTATAAGCAGCTACACCGGGACTGGCAGGGTAACCCTCTACCTCTGTCCAAGTGCCATTGTCAACGCTGGTACCGCTGTATCCGAAAGAAAATTCACCGCCTATGGCTACATGGTCGCTAAAAAAGTAGTTGAAACCCGCTACTATACCGGCTCCAAATGTAAACATAGAACCCGGAGAGGTTGTATAAGACAAGGTATTTCCTGACCAGAAACCTGTGCCTGCCCAAGTATCAGTGGTATCAAGTGCTTTGCCGGAGCCTAAAAATATATCCAAAGCCAAATACGGCTCAAGATGCTTTGTGGCGGCAAAACTTCTCTGAATGCCCAAACCAACATTCCATGAACTTGACTTACTGGAAGTAGTCCAATTACCGGCCTCTTTCGTTCCATATGGAGATATGGAATCTGAAAAACTGCTTGAGTTGCTTGCTGTGGAGATATTAAGCTGCCCTCTTAATGACCATTGATCCGTAAGATAATAATGAATTAACAGAACACCCGAAGGAGCGGGCCAGGAATTAACGGATTGATAAGCAAAAGGGGCAATACCTGTAAATCCAACGGTGAAACCAATGTCCCCCTGGACAGGCTTCATATTATCTGTTTGTGCAAACAACGATGTCGTTAAACATCCAAACATAAGAACAAGAATAATTTTTTTCATAGGTGTGTTTTTTAGGTTAAATAATCGTTAATTAATTTCTGCAAACATATAAAATTTTTAATAAATCACCTTTTTTATTTATTAAAGTTATTCACGCGGTATTGTGACTGTCTATACAAAAGAACATTGGTTAAGATTGTTAAAAAGGTTGAAAGGTTGCATGTAAAATTTAGAATGAGAAAGGGTTATGAATCCACTCTGCCTTACTTTTGACTTTTGAGCTAATATATATGTAGTCTAATCGTCTAAAATCTAAAACTCTTATTTTTGCTGCATGGAGTTATCAAAAACCTATTCGCCGCAGGAAATCGAGCGCCGGTGGTATGAGCAGTGGATAGAACAGAGACTGTTTGAATCGCACCCCGATAAAAGGGAGCCGTATACCATTGTTATGCCGCCGCCTAATGTAACGGGTGTGTTGCACATGGGTCACGCTCTTAATAATACCATACAGGACATACTTATCCGCCACGAAAGAATGAAGGGCAAAAACGCCTGTTGGGTGCCGGGCACCGACCATGCGTCGATATCCACCGAAGCAAAGGTGGTGGGTATGTTGCGCGAACAGGGTATTGAAAAGAATACACTCACCCGCGATGAGTTTCTTAAGTACGCCTGGGAATGGCGCGATAACTACGGCGGCATCATACTAAAACAATTGCGTTTATTAGGTTGCAGTTGCGATTGGAACCGCACAACTTTTACTATGGATGATGGTTATTATAAAGCTGTAATACAGGTATTTATAGACCTTTATAACAAGGGGCACATTTATAGGGGAATGAGGATAATAAACTGGAACCCCAAAGCCAAAACCGCCCTTAGTGATGAGGAGGTTGTTTATAAAGAGGTCAAGTCAAAATTGTACTATGTTAACTACAAGCTTGATGGAATTGACGGCTATATAACCATTGCCACCACCCGCCCCGAAACCATATTGGGCGATACGGCAGTTTGCGTTCACCCTGAAGATCCGCGCTATACTAAACTGATTGGTAAATATGCCATCATTCCTTTGGTGAACCGCAAGGTGCCTATTATTGCCGATACCTATATTGACCGTGAGTTTGGAACCGGCGCTTTAAAGGTTACCCCTGCCCACGATGCCAACGACTATGCCCTTGGCTTAAAACACAAACTCGATATTGTTGATGTGCTTAACGACGATGGCACCATGAGCAAAGCAGCACAGTTTTATGTTGGCGAAGACCGCTTTATCGTTCGCAAGAAAATTGCAAAGCAGTTAGAGGAAATGGGTCTGTTGGTAAAAACGGAAGAGATAACCAACAGCAATGGTTTTTCCGAGCGCACCGATGCGGTAATTGAGCCCCGCCTTTCTATACAATGGTGGTGCAGGATGAGCGGCATGGCTAAACCCGCTCTTGATGCCGTTTTGAAGGAGGAGATAAAGTTTTACCCTGCAAAATATGTAAATGAATATCGCCATTGGATGGAGAACATAAAGGATTGGTGCATCAGTCGCCAGTTGTGGTGGGGGCATCGTATTCCGGTTTATTATCTGCCTGATGGAAAATTTGTGGTGGCTGAAAATATTGAAACAGCATTTGAACTGGCAAAAAAAATTCCCGGTAACTCATTTATAAAGATTGAAGATTTAAAACAAGATTCCGATGTGCTTGATACCTGGTTCTCATCTTGGTTGTGGCCTTTAGAAGTTTTTGGCTGGAACAAAAACCCCGGTAATAAAGACCTTAACTACTACTACCCTACCAATACGCTGGTAACCGCTCCCGAAATCATCTTCTTTTGGGTGGCACGTATGATAATGGCGGGATATGAATACAAAAACCAGAAGCCGTTTGATGCAGTTTACTACACCGGCATTGTGCGCGATAAGATGGGCAGGAAAATGTCGAAGTCGCTGGGTAACTCGCCTGATTTGCTGGAGATGATAGAACAAAAGGGCGCTGATGGTGTTCGATTTGGCACTTTGATTTGTTCCCCTGCCGGTAACGACTTAATGTTTGATGTAAAATCGGTTGAGCAGGGCAGAAATTTCTGCAATAAATTATGGAACGCTTTGCGCCTGTTAAAAGGCTGGACTACTGATGATACCATAAAAGCAGATACTTTGGCTTGCGACTGGTTTGAGGCAAAGCTGAACCAAACTATTGTTGATGTTGAAAAAGAGTTTGCCAACTACACCATATCAGAAGCGCTGAAAACATTGTACTCTCTTATCTGGGATGATTTCTGTTCGTGGTACCTGGAAATGATAAAGCCCGAATTCGGGCAGCCCATTTCTAAAACCGTTTACGACAGAACAACCTCTTTCTTCGAGCAACTGATGAAACTGCTGCACCCGTTTATGCCTTTTATTACGGAGGAGATTTATCAATCGCTGAAAGAAAGAGGCAGTGAAGATTTTGTTACTATTGCCCAATATCCAGTTGCGAAAAACTTTGATAAAAAACTGATTGACGATTTCGACCGGGTAAAAGATATTGTGATGAAGGTGCGCGAATACCGCAACAAGAATAACATTAAGCCCAAAGAAGGATTGAAACTGTTTTCCGCAAATGAATTGAATAGTTTACAGAAATTCCATTCTATAATTTCAAAACAAGCAAATCTTTTGTCATTCGCTCAAATACAAACCGAACCTGCCAACGCTTATTCATTTTTAGTGGGCGCGGAAAAGTTTTTCATTGCCTCTGAAAATAAAATTGATGCCGCGCAGGAGCGGATACGCCTTACTAAAGAACTGGAGCTGGCACAAAACCTTTTGCAATCAGCTCAAGCCAAACTGAACAACGAAAAATTTATCGCCAATGCCAAACCCGATTTGGTAGCCCGTGAAAAACAAAAGCTGGCTGATGCGGAAACAAGGATACAAAGCATTGAGGCATCGTTGAAACAATTGTAGGGGGTTTGAGGATTCTTACAGTTTTTGATTAATTAATTATTTATATTTTGTGCAGTTAAATAATTTAAAATGACCGAAACCATAGTAACCCCTACCGATCCATTTCATAAACATTCCCACCCTATTATTTTCCTTTTTCTTGTATTACCCTTTGGTGTGGTTACGGGGTATGTTACCGTGTCGTTTGCTTACTTGTTTGCAAAAGCGGGTATTTCCACAGAAGCCATTGCGGCATTGGTTGCCGCGGCTCTTCTACCTCAAATGTTTAGATTTTTATGGGCGCCTCTTGTAGATTCTACACTTACATTAAAAAAGTGGTACATACTTTCGGGCATAGTAACCGCGGGGGGAATTCTTGTTACCGGCATTTTGCCTCTTAAAGAATCGAGCCTGCCGCTTTTAACCGTTATTGTAATAGTTGCAAATGTGGGCGCATCATTTTTAAGTATTGCCACTAACGGGCTTGCTGCCTATGATACGCCCGAACATTTAAAAGGCAGGGTAAGCGGCTATCTTAATGCGGGCAATCTTGGCGGCACAGGTGTTGGCGGCGGTGCGGGGCTTTGGCTGGCGCAAAATTTAAAGCAGCAATGGATATCGCCCGCAGTGCTTGCCGTGTCGTGTATGCTGTGTTGCTTTGCGCTGTTTTTTGTAAAAGAGCCGGAGGTAACGGTGCGCGCAGAAAAAGTTATTAAAACCATGCAAAATGTTTTAAAAGATGTGTGGAACACGCTTAAAGCACGGGTAGGTTTTTTGGCATTGGTGTTATGTTTAATTCCGCTAAGCACGGGGGCGGCAACTAATTTATGGGCGGCGGTTGCCGATGGCTGGAGCGCCAGCGCCAACACCGTAGCTTTATTTGCAGGAACATTGGGCGGCATTATTACGGCGGTCGGTTGTTTGCTGGGCGGGTGGATATGCGACCGTGTGCACAAGCAAAACGCCTATATTGTTTTTGGCGTGGTGCAGGTGCTGTGCGCGCTGGGAATGGCTTATTCGCCTCACACGCAGTTGATGTATATAGTTTGGGTAACACTTTATTCATTTACACTCGGTATTGCTTATGCGGGCTTCAGCGCATTTGTTTTTGAGGCGATTGGCAGAGGGGCAGCCGCAACAAAATATACGTTGTACTCCTCGCTTTCTAATTTCCCTATTTATTATATGACTCTTCTTGAAGGCTGGGCCTATACGCACTACGGACCAAAGGGCATGTTAAACAGCGAAGCCATTTGCGGTGTGCTTGGCATTGTTTTATTTTTAATCTTACTGCAATTTGTAAAACGGAAGAAACTGGTAGCAGTGGCGAACTGATTAGAAGATTGGAAAATTAAAAGATTAGAAAAGTTGGGACAGAAAGTTTTGATGATGTGGCGTAAGTGTAACCTCATTACTATTAAATCCTAAAATTTCAACTCAAGAGTTCCATTTTTTGATTTCTTAGGTAGGAGGATTTTGTGTGCATCTGTCGTTTGCCAAATTGAATCAAGCCCTTCAGTAAAACGGTAGTCGCTACGGAATTTTAAAATGTTGTCACTATCTCTATGTTCATTTAATCTTTTGTTTCCATTTTCAACATTAATAGGATTTAATTCGATACCTATTGAATTTCTAAATAATTGTTTTGCCACAACTAAAGTTGTTGCTGTACCTGCAAAAGGATCAAAAATTAAATCGTCAACATTGGATGAACTTAAAATTATTCTTGTTAAAAGCTGTACAGGAGCTTGTTGCTTATGCAAACGGGAACCGTCTTTGATTCTTAATGGTTCTGCACCCGCAAAATATCCAGAGGTAAGTTCTCTGAATATCATCCCATACGTCTGTTACATACATCCCATTTTCCCTTTGATATTTTTCTGTTACTAAAAGCGGTGGGTTAATCCTAAGCTTATTGAAAACCCGAGGAGGATTTCCTTTTGTCGCAAATGCAATTACTTGGTATTGTTTGCCAAATCGGTTATTTTGAGGAACTGCAGAAGATTTCTTTTTCCAAATAATTAAGTTCTGAAAATGCCATCCAGTTAAAGATAGTGTTTCTAATACTTGTTGAGTATTTTTTTCGCGTTGCATAAAATAAATGCAACCGCCGTTTGATGTATTTTGAATAATCTTTGAGCTAACTTCTTTCATCCATTTCCAATATTCACTTGCTTCCATAGTATCATCATGACCTTCATATTTTTTGCCCTGGTTAAAAGGTGGATCTAAAAAGGTTAAATCAAAGCTTTCTTTTACTTTATTATTCAGAAATTCTAAGCAATTCCCTTCAATTAACTCGCTTTTCATTTTATTTATTTTTAAGTAACTTTTATTTTGTAATAATCTTCATCCTTTTCAATGAAATTATTATCTAATAGAATTTTTATAAGAGATTTCAAATCACATTCTGTATTAAGAACATCAATTTTTTCTTTTAACTCACTTACTGGCAATTTTCTTTCAGTAAGAAAATATAATATTAATGACATAAGAAATTCATCTTTTTTTACAACTTTTTTATTGAGTTTTTTAATAATTTTAACTCCTATTTTTGCAACACTTATTGAGGTTTTCTTTACATAAATTTCTTGTTTTAAAATAAATTTTGCAAAGAGTTTTTTGCCTTCAGAATTAATCCTAATTCCGAAGTTGTGATTGTATATGCTCCCAATCTTGGAAAGCATTTTATCCAACAGGAAATCTTCTACTTCAATAGCTTTCTCAAATGCAGAAGAGAACTGCATAAAGGCATTTTTAATTATCCCCTCATTAGAGCAAATTGATATTGTTTCAGTATTCTCTCTCCAAAATTGTTTTGTTGGTCTGTTAAAGCCAAGATTGATTTTATTCAAATTAATAGAACTGATGATAAGATATTGTTCAGTTATCAAAAGTTTGCCATGCAAATCTTCATGAATAGATTTTACTTTTATATTATTTGCAAGTAAATCGCGAAGCATTGATTGTATTCTATCTGCAAAATCCATACTTGTAGCACCTGTCAGAATATTTATTGGTAAACCCTTTAGAGCGGTCTTAATTAAAAAATTTGCAAAGTCAGTATCCGTAAAACTTTCTGTTGAAATACAAATAAATTCTTTAGCACTATTAATTATTTCCTCATATATATTTCTTCCGCGAATATCAAAAGGAGCAAAATATAAACCATCATTCATTTTCATAGAAACAGGACAAAGATTGGAAGGGTAATGTTGAATCCAATGGTCTTTATGTGTTTCCGTTTCAATAACTTTCGGTAATTTAAAAAGTTCATCTACATCTTTAATATGCTCATCAATAATTTTTTGATGAATTGAACCTGAATAGCCATTGGTTTTTTTCACAAAAAGATTAAAAAGCTTATCAAAGTTAGTGTTGAAATCAGAAATCGCTTGTGCTTCGTTTGAAATCAAACTACAATCAAGCTCCTTTTGGTTTGTAAAATTTGCTGATAAGGAAATTGCGGCTTTGTCTGTAACTATAAATTTCCCATGGAAAGAATACCATCTTCCTATTGCAGTTGATGTTCTTTCAGGGTCACCAACATTCCATTCAATAAAATGCAATTTTGCCCCATTGGATTTAAGTTCCTCAAATAATTTGGTAACCCGTTCCTGAATATCAAGATTGATAGAATCATAAGGGAGAGTGATAATTTCGACATGAATATGTTCTTGTAATTTACTGTTTAACAATTTAAAAATATCCTCATGATGGATTTGAAATACAGCAATTCTTATATATTCCTCTGCTTTTTCTAATTCCTTTAAAATATTTGGAACTACCTCGTCGCTGAATTCAAATTTTATCATTAAATTTTTTCAATTAATCAAAAATAAGTAATTAAAACGAATCTATAAGCAGTATAAGGTAAGGATATTATAGTATGTAAAAGCCCAAAAAACTCATATAACTATCAGCTTCGGCAATTTTGTCAGCACCCTAAATTTTAGTATTTTTGTAGCCCTTTTAAAAGAAGATGGTTGAGATATATCCTACATTGGCGAGTGAAATGCTGACTAACACCCACGACGAAAGCCGGCAGGGTGAGGCATTGTGTTTGGAGAACGAAACCGACAAAACTTCCGCTAAAAAGTATTATATAGAAACCTACGGCTGCGCAATGAATTTTAACGACAGCGAGATTGTGGCGGCTATTCTTAAAGATGCGGGCTTTGCCAATACAACGGATTACAGCGCTGCCGATTTGGTGCTTATCAATACCTGCTCTATTCGCGAAAATGCGGAGCAGCGGGTGCGCACACGTTTAACTGATTTTAACAGCTTAAAGAAACAGCGCCCCGATATGCTTATAGGTGTGCTGGGCTGCATGGCTGAACGGCTGAAAACAAAATTTTTAGAGGAAGAAAAGCTGGTAGATATTGTTGTGGGACCCGATGCTTACCGCGATATATCGAAACTGATAGTTGATGCGGAAGATGGCAGCCGCAGTGTGAATGTGCTTCTTTCGCGCGATGAGACTTATGCCGATATTAACCCTGTTCGTTTAAACAGCAATGGTGTTACGGCATTTATAAGCATTATGCGCGGATGCGATAATATGTGCTCGTTTTGTGTGGTGCCGTTTACACGCGGGCGTGAGAGAAGCCGCCCGGTGGAGTCTATTTTAAATGAGGCGAAAGATTTATTGAGTAAAGGTTATAAAGAAGTGACCTTGCTCGGTCAAAATGTGGACTCCTATAACTACACCAACGAAACGACGGGCGAGAAAACCAACTTTGCGCAACTGCTGGCAAAAACGGCAGAGCTAAATCCTGCGCTGCGTGTGCGTTTCAGCACATCGCACCCGAAGGACATGACGGATGAGGTGCTTTATACCATTGTAAAATACCCCAACATTTGCCGTTATGTGCATTTGCCTATGCAAAGCGGCAGCAGCCGTATTCTTAAATTAATGAACCGCACGTACGACAGGGAGTGGTACCGGAACCGGATTAACGCCGTTAAAACAATTATACCGGGCTGCGGAATAAGCACGGATATTATTGCGGGCTTTTGCACGGAAACGGAAGACGACCATCAGGAAACATTAAGTATGATGGATGAGGTGATTTATGATTACAGTTACACCTTCTCTTACTCGCAACGCCCAGGTACTTTGGCGGAGCGTCAATTTGAGGATGATGTGGATGAAAAAATAAAATCACGCCGCCTGGCAGAAATTGTTGAAAAGCAAAGGCAACATTCATTACAAACCAATAAACTGGATATTGGCAAAACTTTTGAGGTATTAGTAGAGGGTGAATCAAAACGGTCGAAGGATTTTATGTGCGGAAGGAACACACAAAACAAAATGATTGTTTTCCCGAAACACAATTTTAAGAAGGGTGATTACGTCAATATAACTGTTAAAGATTGCACATCGGCTACGTTGTTGGGCGATGTAGAAAATTAAAAATAAAAGTTAGTGGAAATTCAATCAGTAAAAAACCGTTTTGGAATTATCGGCAACTCCCCTGCACTTAACTATGCGCTTGAAGTGGCTATGCAGGTGGCGCCTACCGAGCTTACTGTTTTAATTACAGGAGAGAGTGGTGTGGGCAAGGAAGCCTTTTCGCATATCATTCACCAGTTAAGCCCGCGCAAACACAACCCGTTTATTGCCGTAAACTGCGGCGCCATACCCGAAGGCACCATTGACTCGGAATTGTTCGGGCATGAAAAAGGCTCGTTCACCGGAGCGGTGGAAAGCAGGAAGGGCTATTTTGAATTTGTGAACGGCGGCACTATATTTTTGGATGAAGTGGGCGAATTGCCGCATGGCACACAGTCGCGGTTGCTGCGTGTTTTGGAATCGAAAGAGTTTATACGTGTGGGTTCATCGAAGGTGCAAAAAACGGATGTGCGGGTTATTGCCGCATCAAACGTTAATCTTTTAGATAAAATTCAACAGGGACGTTTCAGGGAAGATTTATACTACCGCCTGAATACGGTGCCGATAAAAGTGCCGCCGCTGCGTGAGCGTAAAGAAGATATTTATTTGTTGTTCCGCAAATTCACCATTGACTTCAGCGGCAAATATAAAACCGAGCCCGTTCAACTTGACGATGAGGCAAAACAGTTGCTCACGAATTACAGGCTGGCCCGGCAATGTGCGCGAGCTTAAAAATATTGCGGAGCAAATTTCTGTTCTGGCAAAAACAAAAATTATAAAGGCAGACGAACTCAGTAAATTTATTCCCGAAGAAAAAACAAACGGCTTGTTGCCTATGCTTGCCGAGCAGCATAACGCTAATACACCGGATTTTACGGAGAGAGACCTATTATATAAAGTGCTCTTCGATATGAAAAACGATTTAAACGAACTGAAGAAAGTGGTATTCGGAATGAACCCCGACGGTCAAAAGTTTAGCGGGGGCAATTTACCCGCCGTTCAGCCGCGATATGATGTTAGCTTGTCGAAGCCGGTGGTGCTGGAACATCCTATGGCGCAATCTGCGCCGGTGGAAGAATCGTTATCTATAGCCGATAAAGAAAAAGACTTGATCATCCTGGCGCTGCAAAAGCACAGGGGTAAGCGTAAAGATGCGGCTACCGATTTGGGAATTTCGGAGAGAACATTATACCGGAAGATTAAAGATTATAATATTGATGCGTCGTAAAGTTGACTCACAGATTCACAGATAAAAAAAGTAAAAAAATTAATCACAGATTAAAAATGCATAAAAAAACCCACCTCAGCTCCCCGCAAGGCGTTGCCTCCTCCTTGAATAATGAGGAGAATTTTGCGTTGTGCTAACCTCTATTCCCCTCCTTTTTTCAAGGAGGGGGCAGAGATATTAGCAGGGGCGGGGTGGTTAAACTAAACAAGATTTAAACTGAAAACATTTTATAAAATATTAAGTGGCGCTTTCATCGTTGTGCAAACGGGGTGCGGGGTGTATTCATTTACCGGCGCCTCCATTCCGCCTGATGTGAAATCCATTTCCATCGGTGTTATTCCCAATCAAAGCAACCTGGTGATAGGACCGGAGAGCCAGCAGTTTACACAGGCATTGAAAGATAAATTTCAATCGAGCACGAATCTTAATGTCATTAACAGCAGCGGCGACATGGATTTGCAAGGCTCTATAACCGGAACAGCGGTAACACCCGATGCGCCAACGGGCGGCAGCACCTCCGCTGCTGCATTGAACCGCCTGACTATTACGGTGAACATGACGTTTACCAATAATAAAGATACCAAGCAAAACTGGACACAATCTTTTTCCTATTACGCCGATTTTGACGCGACTAAAAACTTAAGTGACGTACAAAATTCTCTTATTACGCAAATAAATACGCAACTTGTGCAGGATATTTTTAACAAAGCCGTTGTAAATTGGTGACATGAACACGAACAAGCTGCTATCGGTATTACGGGACATTCGCTTATTAAAATTTGTGAGCGAAGATGAATTGCACCAACTGGCAGACGACTATCCGTATTTTCAACAGGCGCATATTTTACTGGCAAAAAAATACCTGCTCGATAGTAATCCGCATTTTGAAGAGAAACTGCACCTGGCAGCCATTTATGACTCCGACAGAACCAACCTTCGCGCCATAATGCTTGGCGATGTGGAAAAAAAGGAAGCAGCCGCTACTGCACAACCAGCCGAAGCCGTTGCAGTTGAAACACCGCTTGAAGATGAACTCAGCCATGCCTCGATGAGCGACGTGCTGCCGCCGCAGGATTCTTTGCTTGAAGAAGAAAATTACGAGGCAATAACAGAGGAAAATACCAGCACGGAAGCAGAGGCATTAGAGGAATTGGAAGGCATCTCTTTACCTTCTGAAACAACACAGGAAGAAGAGCTCAGCCATGCCTCGATGAGTGATATGCCGCCGCCACAGGATAGCTTGCCTGAAGAAGAAAATTACGAGGCAATGACGGAGGAAAATACCAGCACAGAAGCAGGGGCATTAGAGGAATTGGAAGCGACTGTTTTGCCTGTTGAAACGGCACAGGAAAAAGAGCTTAGCCACGCCTCGATGAGTGATGCGCTGCCGCCGCAGGATACGATAATTGAAGAAGAAAATTATGAACTGGTTGAAGATAATAATATTACAGAAGCCACAGCCATGGAAGAACTGGAGGCGGTGGTTACCACAGAGCCGGCGCACACCAATGGCGCACCACTAACAGAAACTTTTAACGTGAACCAGCCACATACGTTTGCGGATTGGCTTAAGTTTATACAAAACTCGCCGCGCGCTTTACTGCATAAAAGCTCGGCGCCCGACTATCATCCCATCTCTGTTGCGGAGCCGCAGCAACCTGCGGTGGAGGAGTTAGTGTACGTTGAACATAATCCCGACATATTGGTTGCAGAGCCGGCTGATAACCTGCAAGCCATAGATGAATTTGTAGCTGAAACAACACACACCTCAGAATTGACAAGAGTGATTCCAATTAAGGAACAGGCGGAGAAAAGCGTGGAAGAAAATGATGAATTGCTCACCGAAACTCTCGCCCGCGTTTACGAAGACCAACAGCTTTATGGGAAAGCCATTCGCATTTATGCCCTGTTAAGTTTGAAATTTCCCGAAAAAAGCCTTTATTTTGCATCTCTTATCAAAGAGTTGAAATCGAAATTATAATCCATGTACGCCTTCATAACTATACTTATTATTATTGCCTGTATCCTGCTTACCATAGTGGTGCTGATTCAAAACCCGAAGGGGGGAGGATTAAGCCAGACGTTTGGCGGAGTGTCGAGCCAGTTTTTTGGTGTGAGGCAAACCACTGATTTTATTGAAAAAGCAACGTGGGGGCTAATCATATTCGTTGGCGCATTTTGCCTGTTAACGTCTATGGTTAAGCCGAAAGTTCAGGCAACACAAGGCGAATCGCAAGGACGTTTAGAACAAATGACGGGCAAAGGAGGCATACCCGCATTCCCCGCTCAACAACAGGCGGCTCCACCACCACAACAACAGCCGCAGCCTCAACAACAACAGCCTCAACCACAACAACAGCAGAAACCAAAACCACGGAAGCCGGCTCTGTAAAAATCAAAAGATAACTATTACGGGATTGCTTTGCTTTCACCCCTAAATCCCCTAAAGGGGACTTGAGGTTATCAATAAAATAAAACATATTTTGAATGTGAAGCCATAACATTTGAAAATAAATTATAAAAGAGTTAACCCGGAATTTACTACAAAGCCAAAGTCCCCTTTAGGGGATTTAGGGATGGATTTATTTCATCTCGCTGTAAATAAAGCGCACGAGCATTCTTTTTGCAATGGGCAGCATGGATTCATAAAACGGAAAGACAATTTTACTTTCAATGGCAAATGCGCCCGGGTTGGGCAATGCCTTATTTTTCCGTATGAGGTCAATCTTAATTTTTTCAAAGGTGTTGGTGATAGAGCTTTTATATTGCTTAATAAAATCAGCCCTTATGCCGTGGTATTTTTCCTCGGCGCTTTCAAAAATGGTGATGTGATAATTGTAAATGCTCACCAGGCTTTCACCGCCGTTGCGCAGCATCATATAGCCCTCCTCGGGCATCAGGGGCAAAATGCCGATGGGGTGCACGTGCAGCTTATCTTCCACAAATTCATACAGCTCCCTGCCCTCTTTCAAATATTCATCCATCACGGGAATGGCAAAATCCATTATCGCGTCAATTTCAATAATGCTGGCATTGTCGCGCAGCAAGGATTCATAATGCACCTTAAAATGCTCAAAGTCATATTTTGATATTTGTTTGGGCAACTGTTCCGCCGCCATTTGCTTGCTGGTTTTCAGCTCTATCAAATTGTTATAGTGCATCACCAAATCACCTAAAAACGGGTACACCTTTTTATCGTTAAAATTTTTCTCCACCTCCTGCAGGTAAGCCAGCAGAATATATTTCTTGTATTCAAAATCAATCAACCCTTCGGTGAGCCAGTTCTGTTGCAAATTTTTCATACCTGTTATTTATAACGGAAAGTAAACTAACATAGTGCAAACTACCTAAACAATTTTTACACCAATGTGACCAATTTATTGGATTAGTCCAATTTGATAATTTGATGATTTGGTAATTTGATGATGAAAAGTTAAAAGATGGCAATTCTATATAGATTAAATTATATAACAAAAGAGTACCTTATCTATTAAATATTCTTATTATTTTGCGTTAAAGTGTTTCTCTACAAAATTATTATTTATGAAAAAACTATACCTGTAACTGTTTTCTTTACTCTTTTTAGGAACAGTTACCAAAACAATATTTCAGTTGCTGATTTGCCCGGTGGGGTTTATTTGCTGGAGATGGTGACGGGTGGTGGAACGGAAACGAAAGAAATTGTGGTGGCGCGGTTAGAAACAGGCATTAAAAAAAATTTATAGTTTTATAATGGTATTGTTAAAATCTTACTATATGAAAAACTTTCTACTTTCTTTCCTCCTTGTGTTAACTGTTACAACCATACTGTTCACCAACTCAAAAGCCCAGTCTCCAATATTATGGAGCACGGCACAAAGCGGTGGCACCAACGGCGATGGAACTATTTTTAATTTTAACACTGCCGCCAACCAGGCTACTGAAGCACACGCCTTCGGTAGTTCAACCGATGGCAGTTCACCAAATGGTTTGCTGCTTAAAGCTGGCAACGGACTGCTGTATGGCACAACCTATGAGGGCGGCGCTAAAAATGTTGGCGTAATTTTCAGTTACGATATTTCGTCAGGTAC
The DNA here is from genome assembly GCA_963770495.1 of Chitinophagales bacterium. Lineage (GTDB taxonomy): Bacteria > Bacteroidota > Bacteroidia > Chitinophagales > CAVYQA01 > CAVYQA01. The sequence continues at coordinate 147,125 of CAVYQA010000012.1, forward strand.
AGAAACGCCGTTATATGGTTTTCTAAATGCTGATACCGATGCTCAATACCCTTCTGCACCCCTCATACAGGGCACCGATACGTTGCTTTATGGAACAACTATAAGTGGCGGTGATTCTTATGAGGGGGCTCTTTATAGTTTCAATATTTCATCAAATACACTAACTGTTTTACACGGTTTTGGCGCGGGTAATGATGCCCGTACCCCTCAAGGCGCCCTGTTCCAGCTAAATGATAGTTTGCTATTCGGGCTAAGCCAGGCAGGTGGCTATTATGGCGATGGGGCAATCTATAAATTCAATATTTCAACCCGTACCGAAACTGTTGTATATAGTTTTGGCAGCACGGGCACTGATGCGCAAACCTGCACAGATGCTGCACTCATCCAGGCAACAGATGGTTTACTTTATGGTTTATCCAGCGGTGGTGGCGCATATGGTCTTGGTACTATTTTCAGTTTCAAGCCTTCAAGCGGGGTTGAAACCGTGGTGCATAGTTTTGGCAATGGCACTGATGGCTCAACAGCCTATGGAACGCTGACACAGGTAACCGATAGTTTACTTTATGGAATGACCTTTATAGGTGGTACACATAGTGACGGAACCATTTTCAGCTATAATATTTATACCAAACAAGAAACCGATGTACACGATTTTGGCAGCGGCACTGACGGGCAATACCCTTATTATGGTCCACTGCTTAAGGCAAGCGATGGTTTGCTGTATGGATTAACTAATCAGGGTGGCGCTAATTACTATGGCATTATTTTTTCTTTTGATGTATCAACCAATACTGAAAGCAATCTGTTAAGTTTTGGTGGTAATGGTTATGGGCATTACCCATATGGGGGTTTTATTGAAGACGATGTAACAGGCGTTAATCAGTTAGCAGTTAACAATAATCAGTTATCAATTTACCCAAATCCTTCATCCGATTTTATTCATACCTCTATTCAATTAAAACAAACATCCGATTTGCAATTGCGTTTGGTAAATATGCTCGGGCAAACAATGTGGAGCGCCGATGCGGGGAATGTAAGTAATTACCAAAACAATATTTCGGTTGCCAATTTAGTGGATGGTGTATATTTGTTGGAGATGATAACGGGCAATGGAACTGAATCAAAAAAAGTGGTGGTGACAAAATAAAAATCTTTTTTAATATAAAAGTTGAATATTTTTATACTACTGTTTATAAATCCTAATTTATGAAAAAACATTTACTCTCTTCTATTATCCTGTTTGCTGCTACCATTTTGCTATGTCATGCTCAAAATCCTATTCTGTGGGGTGTGAATCCTGTGGGGGGTGGAGTGGGCAACGATGGCAGTATTTTCAGAGCCGATACCAGCGGCATAACCACCGATGAACATAATTTTGGCTATGGCTCTGATGGAAGAAACCCTCTCGGCTCGCTCATAAAAGCAACCAACGGGTTGCTTTATGGACTAACCGAGAACGGCGGCGCCAATGCCATGGGCGCAATTTTCAGCTACAATATTCAAACGGGTACAGACAGTGTTCTTTATAGTTTTGCCGGCGGCACTTCTGACGGAAGACTTCCTACAGGCACACTCATACAGGCCAGCGACAGCTTGCTTTATGGAACAACACAGTTTGGCGGTGCGCGTGATTCAGGAATGATTTTCAGTTATAATATTACAACCGGCAAAGAAACTGATGTACACGATTTTGGCACCGTTACTGATGATGGCTATTTTCCCACCGGCACACTCGTAGAGGTAAACAACAGTGTGCTTTACGGAACAACACAATATGGTGGTGCTAATGGTGTAAATGGCTATGGAGTAATTTACAGTTATACTATTTCAACACATACCTATGCCTTTATATATAGTTTTAGCCCCGATAGCGGGTACAACCCTTCCGGCGGCCTAATCCAGGCAAACAACGGGTTGCTTTATGGAATGACCTATGGGGGCGGCGCACATAGTGTTGGCACCATTTATAGTTTTGATATCAAAACTAACACCGCAGTTGATGTGCACGACTTTGTTTGGGTAATTGACAGTGACGGGTGGCAACCAATTGCCAACCTTTTCCAGGCATCAAATGGTTTGCTGTATGGAATGACACCCGTTGGCGGAAGCGGGTATGGTGCAATTTTCAGTTTTAATGATACCACAAACCAGGAAACCGTTTTACATAATTTTGGCAAGGGCACAGACGGGAAAACGCCTTATGGCGATCTGATACAGGCAAGTAACGGGTTGCTTTATGGGACCACTGAGACCGGCGGTAAAAACACCGATGGCACCATTTTTAGTTTCAACCTTGCAACAGACTCGGAAACAGATATACATGATTTTTCAAGCGCGTCAGGAGGATATAATCCTGAAGGCGATTTGCTTGAGGTTGATTCTTCAGGTACTACAGGAGTGACCCAATTATCAGTGAACAGTAATCAGTTATCAATTTATCCAAATCCTTCATCCGATTTTATTCATACCTCCATCCAATTAAACCAACCATCCGATTTGCAATTGCGCTTGGTAAATATGCTCGGTCAAACAGTTTGGTCAACCGATGCAGGAAATGTAAGTACTTATCAAAATAATATTTCAGTTGCCAATTTACCCGATGGGGTTTATTTATTGGAAATGATAACGGGGAGTGGAACACAATCGCGGGAGGTGGTGGTGACAAAATAAGTGACTCGCACCGGCACTTGCGGGAGATGGCGGGATTAAATACAACAGAGCCGTTCAGGGAGAATATTCAGCAGGTGATTTTTCCCTGATAAACGAATAGCACAGCAATTGATATTTGGGCAATTGCTTATTGGTGGCAAGAGCGGTGGTGTAAGGCCCGTTCACAATATTGGCATTAATAAGCCAGGCGGGAATTCTACCGGTAGGATCAACGCTTAATTCGTATTCCACTCTCACCAGGCCGTTAGCAAGAGGGGTAAGCTTGTATACAGAGTAAAAATGAGTCATACGCACCACACCGCTTATGGCGGGCAAATAATCGGGCAGGGCGGCAGTAGTGAGGGTAACCACCTTTGTGGCGGAATCCTGTGTCACTTTAAAATCGGTAACAATATCTCTGTCGCTGAAAGGCCACGGCACACTTATCAATTCATATTTATATTCTTCATGGGCGCTTATTACTTTAAGCGTTCTGGCGGCAGAGCAATGATAAATCCAGTTGGGATAATTTTTAGTATCGAACATCAGGGCGGCTATGGCTGAAAGGGAGGACTTAACGGTGTCAACAATTCTAACCTCTTTAATAGGAGAAGCTGCCGTGGTTCTGGTATAGACGGCAACGCCTTCATTATATTTTTTTAATTCCCAGGTTGATGTGGCAGCGATGCAGACACAAATTAGCGAGACGCAAAACAAAAAGAGAAAGGCAGTTATGGATTTCATCACAGGTTATAACACAAGATAGCACTAATAACGCTATAGTTGTGTTAAGAATTGTTAATAGTCAATTGTTAATAGTTAATTGTGCCATTTCTCACGGTTCATTGTCCTGTTTCTATTATCAACTTTCAACGCTAATCTCACTTCTGCACCACGATCTCTTTCCCTGTAATTCCGTTCTCCGTCAGCACCTGCAAAAAGTAAATGCCGTTTGAAACATTGCTGAGGTTAATATCCATGTTTTTATTTTGCCCTGATTCATTTAACGGCTGTGAATAAATCTCCCCGCCCACCTCGTTATATATCTTCAAAGAAATATAACCGCTGCCATTCAGGTTCACCGTAAATTGACCGCTGCACGGGTTAGGATAAACTGATAATTGGTTGCCGTTAACCGGTATTTGGCTTATTTCAGTTGAAGTTTGAGCGTAATAATTATAGAAGCTATCTTCATTAGCCCAACTGCCGCCACTCCATTCTTGCCACAGTTGACTAAGCGACTCATTATTTGCATTGAAGGTGAATGTTAAAAAAATGTTATTTACCCAGGATGAGCTTATCCAGTTTTGGTCTAAATGCGTTAACCTGTTATTATTTGCATCGAAGGTATTGGTTACCGAGTCGCTATTAACCCAACTTGTGCCGTTAGCGAGCAGCGTTTTAGAAGTGATGAGATTATTGTTGGTATCATATGTGCTGGTATCTTTAGAGTAATTCTGCCACACAAAACCAGTCCAATCCTGATCAGTAGAAAGAATCCGATTATTATGCAAGTCGTAAGAATAGGAATATAAATCCTGATTGTACCAGGCATTATTCCATGTTTTGTCTGTATCGGTCAGTAAATTATTATTCGAATCATAGGTATAAAGTTCTAAGATATAATTCGACCAGGAATTTCCGTTGGGAACCTTCTGCAGGAAACTTGTCATGTTATTATTGACATCATAGGTAATGGTATCAAAACTGTTATTCACCCAGGCATTATTGCTCCAAACCTGGAATTCACTACTGGTATTGTTATTATTGGTATCATAAGTATCAAAATACCTGTAGTTATATATCCAGACGGTATCGTTCCATATTTTACCTATTTGACTTATTAAATTATTATTCGCATCGTATATGCTGGTATCTCTAACGTTATTCACCCAGGTTGTTCCGTTCCATAATTGGTCTACTTCGCTTATCATGTTATTATTGGTGTCGTAGATAATATGTATTGTTTTGCCTACATATTCCCACACACTTCCATTTGGTCCCCATTGATAAGTGCTGTCTAACAAATCTACCGAGGTTCTTTCCCTGATATTCTTTTCAATTGCCCGTTTGCTGATTTGTGCTTTGGCTGTTGAAGCAATAAATACGACACCAATAAGACAAAACACCGACAGTGTTTTTTGTAAATTACGATTCATTATAAATACATTATTTTTTTAGTACATCATTATTCACTTCTGTATGGCAATTCCCCTGCCAATAATTTCCTTTACGGTTTGCACCTGCAAAAAGTAAATGCCGTTTGAAACATTGCTGAGGTTAATATCCAGGTTTTTATTTTGCCCTGATTCATTTAACTGCTGTGAATAAATCTCCCCGCCTACCTCGTTATATATCTTCAAAGAAATATAACCGCTGCCATTCAGGTTCAATGTAAATTGACCGCTGCTTGGGTTAGGATAAACTGATAATTGACTATTGTTAGCTGCTAATAGGTTTATTCCTGTTACATTGGATATTTTTAAGCCGGATGTATGTGAAACACCGTTTCCGCAACAATTAGTTGCGTAAACGGAAATAGTATAGTTTCCTGTATCAGCGCCAAAACTAACGGTTATAGAATCAGTATTGGCACCGACTGTAATTGATGCACCGGCAGGTAATGACCAATTATATGTTGTAGCATCGGGAATAGGAGAAACAGAAAATAAAACACCCGATTGCTCCGGTTTAACAATAGTGGGTCCTGAAATGGCAAATGCTGTATCCGGTATGCCGCAAAATTCATCGGCGCCAATATCGGGTGCCGTGCCGCAGCCGGTATAGCCCGCAGAGACCGCGCGTATATTGCCGTTAATATCCGTATTTATTGCGGGGCTTGTAATTACCTGCCCGCCGCTTTCGGCTTGTGTGTAAATAGTATTATTTATGTTCACGTTAATAGGTGAAGTCACGCTCATAAACGGCGGATTTTCAGTTACCGATTTAGATTCTTTTCCCCCGCCAAGCAACGTTTTATAAGCGGCGAGAGTTTGCACGGAATCGGAGACCCTGGTTCGTTTACAATAAAAAATAAGGTTCTTTGCAGAAGGAATTCCAGCATATAATAAATTATTATTCGTGGTGTTGCTTATGCCCTGGAAATTTGCGTAAGAGGTATCATACCAAATCGCCACAGCATGGTCGTTTATATCCGGCACACTGTAATCGTTCACTAAAATATTATTCCTGATATCGTATCCATTGGAAACGGTTCCGGAGGTTGCTTTAACAAGCAATGTAGATGAATACTCCCCTGCCACTGCTGCCGCGCCATTAATGAAAACAGTATTAAAATAAAGTTCGACAGCAGCCCCCGCGTTATCTACATTCGGCAATTCAATTCCAACTACCGAACCGCCATTGGAACTGATTGTGGAATTATTTGCCTGTAAATCGTAAACCATATTGTTATATACAACTTCAGGAGTTCCGGCGACCGGGTCGGCATCAATTTCTAAACCTATAATTTTACCCGCAGTAGCGGAATTGCTGAATGAATAAATATAATTATCATAAACCGTATCAGATGCAACACTTGCAGTTAAACCCGTTATAACAGATGACTCCGAAGCGGTGGATGAAAAATTACTGAACACATTATTATATATGGAAATGGAAGAGGGGAAGAAAAAATCTTCTTCTATACCTGCAATAGATGAAGGCGCAGTAAAACCCGTTAACGTATCGTCATGAAATTGAATTAAATTACCTGTCGGTGCAACTAAATACAAACCCGTTATTCCATTTCCTGATAAGCCATCGCCCGTTCCACCGGCAAATGATGAAAATTTATTATTGTGGAATGACAAGGCATCTGAACTTAGTTGAACGCCATACACTGTATATGCTCCCGCAGCATTACAGGTAAAATCCGAAAAATCATTATTAAACATATTTATGGTATTATAATATAAACTGCCGATTGGTCCCGTGTTAAAGCCAAGAATATCTCCGCCGCCGGCGCTGCTGTTAAAATTACTCAAGGTATTACCGCTAATAGTTAAAGTAGTAACAGTAATACCTGTATACTCCGCCTCAAGGTCAATGCCATAAATAGCGCGACCCGCTGCAGAGTTGTTGAAACTATCCATTACACAATTAGTAAGGTTGATGGTTGGAGTCGGTGCACCCAAATAATTCCCTTCTATAGTAGCTGTAACTGCAGAATTTTCTTCCACTGATAACGACTCAATAGTATCAGCATTAAAAGTATAAATGCCTGTTGGGGTGCCATAGTCGTAATCTCCATAAATTCCGTAAATAGCTCCAGTGTCGGATGAATTAGTATTATAATAAGTGAGGTGGTTAATATTGGTATTAGTTACTGAAAAGTCATTCTGCGCCACGTAATAAATTCCTTCTGTAATTGTGCCGTTAGTAACGATGTCCGGTCCCACATTGGTAATTACACTTCTTCCGCCGTTGTTGGTATTAATAACGTTTCCTTCATCCATAACGCCTATACCGCTTATAGGATTATATCCCCCAAAATAATAGCCGATATTAGCATCTGTCACAGTAACATTGGTGAAAGTGTTGTAACTGTTAGTGGCTGCCACTGTTGTTGCCATGCTGACCGTATAGACGCCGGCAGGTGCGTTAGTAACCCCAAGGTCTTTCTCTTTATTTAAAGTAATAGTGTCATTTTCAAATATGTTGTGCTGACAGCCCGTGGCTGTAAGTCCGCGCAAATAAATGCCATATTCCATTTCCATATTTTGTTGTCCGCTGTTATTAGGGCTATCATAGAAATCTATTCCGTTAAACGTATAATAACCGGCGCCATTTAATTTTATTACAGCATCAGAATCGCCTTGACCAACGTGCCCTACCAGCACAGGGTTATTAACTCCGGGTGTTCCATTGGTTTGGAACGTGATATTATAATGATTCGGGTTGGTGTAATTGATAAATACAGGGTATTCCTGGAAAACAAGTCCTTTTGACACGTTAAATGTTACATCGCCCGAAGCGCCGGGACCATTTGAAGGGCCACCGTCATCTCGTGCCGTTCCGCTTAAATCCTCGGCGGCTGAACCAAAATCCTTGTAATTAGTCGCTGATGCGGCTAAAGCATAGTTAATAGTGTAAGTGCCGTTTAATTGCGCCAGTGCAGGTGAACCGGCAATAAGATAAATAAAGAGTATTGCAACAATAGTCTTTACAGAAACGAGTAGCTTTTGTTTCATGGGAAAAACGTTTGTATAAAGGTAGCTAAATTTAATGTTTTGAAAAAAAACATTTATCACCTTTTCCCGCTCCCTTTTTATTATTTACCGCTTAGTGATGCGCTGCGACCATTCGCCGCCGGCGGCTACCACGCGAATGAAATACATAGCTGAAGGCAGCATGGAAATATCTACCGGCATGGTATAATATGTTGCGCTTGCCCGTGTTTGTTTTTCCATTATCTTTTGACCTAAAATATTATACAGTGAAATGGTATAATTACCTGCGGGTAAGTTATGCATGGTGAGGTTAAACTCACCGGTGGTTGGATTAGGATAAACATCAATAGAGGTATTATTTGCGGTGAGCGTATTTACAGCCGTGGCGCCGCCCACTACGTTGGCGGCAACAGTTCCCCAATAAACGTCATCGGCGTATTCCTGGAATGTCCAGAATGAATTATCAGCGGGGTCGATAGTAGTAAATGTAAAATCGCCATACCTGTTTCTGCCGGTATTAGGGTCTAAATAGATGTAGGGAGTCAATCCATTCTCAAAAAGATACCCGGTTTCCATTGTATTTTCCGGATCGGTGGAAGCGTGATAGGAATATTGCGAGCTGGCATAACTATCGGGTGAAGACGTACAATAGCCCACCAGCACATCGTTGTTGTTATCTACACCAATGCTGGGATAATAATAATCAATAATGCCATCAGGGTCTTCAATACGGGCATATTGTGCAATAGAAGGAGGGTTGGTAGGATTTACCTGGTACCAGTCAACAGCGCAATGGGTGGGTGAGGCAACGGGCAAATACACGGTGTGGGTGAGCCACAGCGAGCCGTTTTTAAATACTGAATTTTCAATTTTTGTATCTAATCCCGATTCAATGTTTTGCGATGTTCCCAATTGGGTTGCACCAATGCTTCCATCATCGCTCCAGGTAGAGGTTACACCGAGGTTAATGCCATCCGAATACGACGGACTACCGGCAGCACCGGATACCGTGCCCACCTCGACATAACCCTTGCCGCCCTGGTCGCCATTGTCATCCTGCACAATATAATCATCTGCCTCGGTGGTATCATAAGTTTGTGTGGGAGTGACAGAGATATGGGTTTTGTCGGAAAAAGCTTTAACCATATCCAAGGCTCCATTATATAAATCAGCACGGTTAAGAACATACACGATAGCATATTCTCCATAATCATTAGAATTATAATAATAGTAAGCATTTCCTGTTAACACCACCCAATTTTCATTGTATCCCAATAGGGGATAGTCCAATAAATAGATGGGGTTATTATTGGCAACCTCAAATGAGTAGATATACCAGTTCCCTAAAGGATCACCGGTTTGGGAAACAGCCACAAACAAATCGCTATTAGCGGTTACTGTGTTTTGGGCATCAATTATTGCAATATAACGCTGGTGTGCGGCATCATATTCAACATGGGGGTCGAAATTGGCAAAAACGGTGTCCTGAGCAAAAAAATTTGAAGGATTAAGCGACGCTTGCAATTTTCCTGTTTTTGAATAAATACTAAACTCCTGATTGGTGGTTTCAAAAATATACGTATTTCCGACAGCGCCGTTTATATCAGGAGGAAAGTAAGTTGAATTACTTTTGATCACGGGAAATACCTTGCGTGGAGCCGGAGAAACACTGCTGACAGACCTTTCCTGAACAGGCACGGTGAACACAGGGGCATTGTCCGGCACGTGCTGTGGTTTGAACTTGTAATTCGGGTCACGGTCTTCACCCTGGTCAATAACACATTGTTTTTCCGTTTCAGGATGGGCGATCTGGTAATCAGCCAAGGCTTTAAAATTAATTATTTTGGGTTTACCAAGCGGTATTACCTGCGGCATAATTTGCTGCGCCATAACCTGCGTGGCGCTAACTAACAGGCACAAACAAATTACTTTTATGAAAGTAATGAATAGCTGTGTTTTCACGTAATGAATTTATATAATGTCTTTCCTTCCTCCTTATTCTATAATGCAATTTACGACTTTTATGGTAATTAGTTATGATAAACAAATGTGATTGTAGTGGACAGAGGACAGTGATTTAAATTTCGAATATAGAATATCGAATAATGAATGTAGAAGTGAAAGGCATAATCATTTTACTAAGAATAAATAGCAGAGGTTCTCTCCCCTTTGGGGGGAGTCAGAGAGGGGCAGATAAGATTTTTTGAATTTCGAATAATGCCTATCGAATTTCGAATGTTGAAGTTAAGGTGTTTTACTTCATTATTCAGAATTCATTATTCTGCGGTTCAAAATTCAATTTGCTATTTGTTTCAGCGTTTTGTGATACGTTGCGCCCATTCACTATTGCCCGCTATCACGCGAATGAAGTACATCCCGGCGGGCAGCTTAGAAATATCTATCGATATCGTATAATATGATGCGCTTACCGGAGTTTGTTTTTCCATCATCTTTTGCCCTAAAATATTATACAGCGATAGGGTATAGTTACCGGCGGGAAGATTATGCATAGCTATATCGAACGCGCCCGAAGTGGGATTAGGATAAACCTGGATAGAACCATTATCTGCCGGGAGTGTATTTATGGCTGAAGCGCTGTTGGGTACATTAGCCATTACTGTTCCCCAGGTAATAGTGGCAGGTGTATCGGCATATTCCTGGAACGTCCAGAAAGAATTATTAGCCGGGTCGGTGGTTGTAAATGTAAAATCGCCATACCTGTTCCTGGGTCCTCCCTCTGTATAATAGTATGGAGCCAGCCCCGTCTTAAAAAGGTAGCCGGTTTCCATTGTATTTTTTGCATCAGTATAGGCGTGATAGGAATATTGCGCGCTGGCGTAAGTATTGGGTGAAGAAGTACAATATCCCACCAGCACATCGTTATTGACATCAACGCCAATGCTGGGATAATAATAATCAATAACGCCATCAGGGTCTTCAATACGGTTAAACTGTGTAACCGTGAGAGCGGCAGGATTCACCTGCCACCAGTCAACAGCGCAATAGGTGGGTGAAGCAGACGGGCAAATACACGGTGTGCGTGAACCACAACGAGCCGTTTCTGTATACTGCATTTTCAATTCTTGTATCTAATCCCGATTCAATGTTTGGGAAACCGCCATCCTGGGTTGCTCCGATAGTTCCGGTATCACCCCATGCAGAGTTTACACCAATGGAACTGCCGGCAGAAAATACCGGGGCGTTAACTGAACCTGTTAGTGAACCTATTCGAATATAACCATTTCCACCCTTGTTACCATTAGCGTCCTGTACAAAATACTCCGTTGCCTGGGTAGCATCATAGGTTTGGGTGGGTGTGAGTGTTACGCCATCCGTATCAGAAAATTCTTTTGCCGTACCTAAAGTACCGCTATATAAATCGGCGCGGTTAAAAACATAAATATCAGAGTAGACCGTGTTCAAATTAAAATTAAAAAAATTCCCGGTTACCACAACCCAGTTTTCATTGTACCCTAATAAAGGGTAGTCAAAAAAACTATATCCGGATGGAAGAGTATCCGAGGCATCAAAAGAGTACGTATACCAATTACCGGTGGGGTCTGATGTTTCCGAAACAGCTATAAATCCTGCCATATCATAATTTGATAAGTACCATCCGGCGCATATTATAATGTAACGACTGTGAGCCGCGTCATATTCAACATGGGGATCAAAATAATCATATCCGTTGTATTGTTCAAAAAGTGTGGGGGCATCAAGCCTGGCAATCTTAACTCCCTGGTTTGTGAAAATATCAAATTCCTGGTTTGTAGTTTCGAGAATATAAGTTGTTCCGACAGCGCCGTTGATATCGGGAGGAGCTATAATAGTATCGCCGGTAATTCCATTGAAAACACTACGGGGGGACGGAGAATTACTGTTAACAGACCGTTCCTGACCGGTACTCGTATTGAAAACAGGCGCGTTAGAAGGAATGTGTGCCGGCTTGAAGGCATAGTCTTCGAAGCGGTCTTCACCTTGTTCAACTATACAGGGTTTCTTCTTCTCAGGATGAAGAAGCAGGTAATCAGCCAATGCTTTAAAATTAACAATTTCGGGTTTCCTGACCGGTATTACTTTAGGCGTAATTTGTTGTGCTATGACCTGCGTGGCACTGAATAAAAAACACACACCTATTACGTTTCGAAAAGCGAAGAATAAATATCTTTTCATATACTATAATTTTATATAATTATCTTTCCCCCTCTTCATCTACCAGCACAATTTACAACTTTTTAATTAATTATAATAAAAAGATACGGGATGTGAGACAGGAGAAAGGTGACATGTTCCAGGACCATTAACTATTAACAATTAACACTTAACCATTAACACCAACCGGCATCTTCAAATTAATTTTATTACTCTTATTTCAAGCTTAAAATTCCAGTGCCCGAAATTATTGGCACGGGGATTGCAAAGTAGGGATAATTATTTATATGCTAATAAGTTTAAATGCTGATATACTATGAAATCATCAGCATTTAAGAAATTATTAACAATTAAACAGAAACAAATTTTATCAAAAAAAACATTACTAAACTTAATTATATTTGCGTTCCAAAACTAAAATTTCCTATGAAAACTAATTTGCAAAAAACTGCGGCGGCATTTTTTCTTGTTGCCTCTTTATTTCTTACTTCATTTGCACAGGCACAGGGCGGTTATCCTTATCAAAATGCCTCGGCTCTTTCTGTGCCCATAAATTCACATGGTAACCTTGCGACAGATGCCTATGGCAACCTGTTTATTGCCGATGCCGAATACAACCGCGTTCTAATGGTTAACACCAACGGCATCATATCTGTTTTTGCCGGCACAGGCGCGATGGGTTATTGGGGCGACGGCGGACCTGCCGTTTCTGCCAACCTTAACCACCCAAGCAGTGTGGCTGTTGATGCCTCGGGCAATGTTTATATTGCCGATACAAAAAATAACCGTATCCGCATGGTAAACACGCAAGGCATTATTATCACCGTGGCGGGTAACGGCGCACAGGGTTTTGCCGGAGACGGCGGTCCTGCAATATATGCCTCGCTGAGCGAACCGGTTTCTGTAACTGTTGATGCCAATAGAAACCTTTACATTTCCGATTATTATAATAACCGGATACGCATGGTAAATGGTCAATCGGGCATTATAAATACCATTGCCGGTAATGGCTATACCGTTGAAAATTATGGCGCAGCTTACCAGGGCAATAACGGCGGAATGGCTCCAGTGCCGCCACCGGTATACTCTGCTCCCGCGCCGGTAACATACCAGTCCTATTATGATGAGTTAGACGCTTACGGGCAATGGGTGCACACTCCTGAGTTCGGCAACGTGTGGGTGCCGGCTGCAGGACCTGGTTTTGTTCCTTATTCCTCCAACGGTCATTGGGTATATACCTCCTATGGTTGGACATGGGTTTCTGATTACAGCTGGGGCTGGTGCACTTTTCACTATGGCAGATGGGATCATGACAATTATTTAGGCTGGTTTTGGGTGCCGGGTAATGAATGGGCGCCCGCATGGGTATCGTGGAGGTCGGGAAATGGCTACTACGGCTGGGCTCCGCTTCCTCCCGCTTACGGAAGGGTTTCTGAAACCAATTCCTATGCCATTCCCAATGAGAGATATGTGTTTGTACAAAGTCAATACATAACAGCCCCCGATGTGTATCATCACTATGAGCCAAGAGAGCGAACTAATGATTACGTCATTCATACTACTGCAGTAACACGCACTTACTCCGATAATGATACTCACACCACTCACTTTGCAGGTCCGCCAAAAGAAGAAGTGGAAAAGTATTCAGGCGCCCCTGTAAAGGAGTTTGTAGTTAATTCATCCGATAAACCGGGACATAATGAAGACAGAGATCACGCCGTGCTGACAATTTACAGACCGAAGGTTCAAGACCCTAAGACAACAGCCGCTGCCGGTAAACCTGCTCCCGCTCCTGCCCACGTCTATGCCAAAGAAGAAGTTAAGCCGGTAGAGCAACGCGAGGTGAAGACACAGCCCAAAGTAACCGAGGTGAAACAAGAACCTGTAAAGGGCGAGGAACCGAAAAAGGAAGTTGCGCCCAATCACGCTCCGGAAAACACTCCGCCAACCAAGGAGACAGAGACCAAACAAAACCCGCAGCAAAATAACGAGCATCCCGCTACTACTACTTCACCAAACAATCAGCAGGTTAAAGAAGGACAACCTGCTACAACTACTGCACCAAACAATCAGCAGAAAGAAGGGCAACCCGCTACAAAAATAAAAGACAAACAGGTGGGTAAGGATGTAAAAGGGCATGTTATTTACCAGGACCCAAAAGGCGGTAAATATTATATGGATGAAAAGGGCAAAAAAGTTATCGTGCCCCCAACACCGGCAAAAACACCTGAAACTACACCGGCTAAATAATTAAATTGGTTACCTGAAATAGTTTTTTAAAACCCCGTTAATTGACGGGGTTTTTTATTTTGAATCCGGCTGTGCAAAAGGGGTATTAAATAAAAGAGAGTTAGTAATTTTGTTTCATCACAGGCACCACCATTCTGTTTTGCCTCACCTCTCATTCTCCTCTCCAATAAAAAGTGGAGAGGAGACGTCTGCAATTCAAGATTATCTTTTTAAACACGCTAACAAAGTGTCCCTCTCCTTTAGGAGAGGGATTAAGGGTGAGGCTATTGTTTCACCACTGCCACCATTATCCTCCCCGTTTTATTTATAACAGTTATAAAATACACGCCGCTTGAAAGATTCGACAAATCCATTTCAAAAGTCCCCGCCGGCTGGCGGGGATTTAGGGGTGGCTTTGTAAATAATGTTCGTCCCAGCACATCTGTAATTCGTAAACTCCAATCGCTTATATCTGCCGATGAATTTATTTTAATAAATACATCATTAGTAAACGGATTCGGATAAACTGTTAACTGTCCACTGTTCACAGTCAACTGATTTACCCCTGTAAACGAAGTTATCTTCATCGAATCGGACGATGTGCTGCAACCATTTGCCTCGTTAAGGACATTTACCAAGTATTCGCCCAATACGGTAATTATAAGATCCCGGCTGGTGTCATTGAGAAGGAGGGTGTCGTTGCGGTACCATTGATTATCATGTATGGAACTTGATAAAAGGGTATCTCCGTGTTGATAGAACGACGGTTTATTGGGAGAGGGAATGATGTTTACCACATCTGTGCCCGGCGACGTACAGCCTCCTGAGCCCGTACTTGTTACCGTATAGGTAACGGTTAGCGTGGGGCTGGCAATCACCGTGGCGCCCGTCGTTGCATTTAGCCCTGTTTCAGGGCTCCAGGTGTAGATGGTCCCTCCGCTTGCTGTAAGTTTAACACTTTGCCCGTCTGCACACTACCGGCGATTGGGGTGTAATGTTCACCGGAATGGTGGTATCGGCAAAGGCTGTTTTAAGTATAGTATCCGAACTACAGGGAGTGGTAAGAATCAATTTAACGGTATACGAACCGGGAGATGAAAAATTGTGAAAAGGATTTTGAAGCGTTGAAGTATCCGCAGTGCCCGATGCCGGATCGCCAAAATTCCAATAGCAGGTTATTGCACCATCAATTGTGCTGTCAAAAGAAAGTATTGAATTACCCGCACAGCCATTATAACTAAGACTAGCTGTAGTAAGGGGCTGGAGAAAGTTTTCAACCATGTTAGGTAAACCAAAAACACTCTGAGCTCCACTATTGCCCAGGAACAAACCGTCGTCTACATAATTACACGCAGCCCCTAAACCATTCGGGTTTTCAATTACATCAAGGGAGTCGCTATTATTTAAATAATAAGTAGCAGCCTTAGCAACATATATTTTGCCATCGGGTCCTATTTGCAGGGCGCCATAGACATAAGCCGTATCAGATGCCACGGCAGTGCGCGAAGCAATGATGGCTGAGCCACTTCCTGCCAGCATATTATATTGGTATACCTGGCAAAAGGTGGGAGATAGCGCATAATAACTTACATATAGCTTAGAATTATCGGGAGAAAAAGAAACGCCATAAGGACCATCTTCACCTGAAAAGTCGGGATAATTAGTATCTGTGACAGGGTTGGATACGACTCCGGTAGAATTGTCAAAATCAAAAATCTGCACTGTATTTAAATCAACGTAACAAGCCAGCGCCAATTTTTGACCATCGGGTGATATTTCCATGTACCCTATAGCTTCTGCGCATTCAAAACTGCCAACGTCTTCATGGACAATGCCCGAATGTGAAATGACCGGCGCTGATATACCATTTTTAGTAACTAAGTAAGTGTAAAAAGCATCAGAATTCCATTGATGTGCGACAACCCAAATATCCGTATCGTTGCAAGCCATCGTTCCACATAGTTTTTCAGTGGCAGGACTAAGCAATTCGACATCTTGTGTGCTTACATCGCCTAAACCGCCATTTAAGGTCATATCAACAATATTATAGTTTATGCCACTATCGCCGAAAGTGTAAAAACCTGCCTGTGCATCTGCAGTAAATACATAATACAGTGTGTTGCTCCCCGGCTGAGGCACTATTAACGCCGATTGAGTTGTAGTGGAATTTCCGCCCATGAAATAACCATCGGGCATATAATTATTTGTGCTGTCCCAGGCATAGGTGCCATCGGTATAAAATAACAACCTGCCGTTTTTTTTAGTGGCAATACTGGAACACCCTTCACCGGTAGTAAGTTGGCTTGTTGCTGTCGGTACCGGTGTTCCCGAATTAAAATCAAGCCCGGCATAGTTACCAAAGCACCACTGGTTACCTTGTTTTTGTGCAAAACCGCAGCTTACGCTAAGTGCAAAAAATAATAATGTGTAGAGAGATTTCATGGTTAATTTTAATTTACTTTTTAGTTATGCTCATTAAGCGCTTTCTAAAATGTTAAATTACAATTCCCGTTTAAGGCTTATATTAAAGTAAAGTTAAATAAATATTTTTACTTCCCCTTTATTTTTTTCCTAAAAAGGGTAAAAGTCAGACTCTATTGTTTCACCACTGCCACCATTATCCTCCCCGTTTTATTTATAACAGTTATAAAATACACGCCGCTTGAAAGATTCGACAAATCCATTTCAAAAGTCCCCTTTAGGGTATTTAGGGGTGTCATAGTAAATAATGTTCGTCCCAGCACATCTGTAACCAACAAATTCCAATTACTCATATCACTCACCGATGAATTTATCTTAATAAATACTTCATTAGTAAACGGATTAGGATAAACTGTCCACTGTTCACTGTTCACTGTCAACTGATTTACCCCTGTCAACGAAGTTATCTTCACCGTATCCGACGAGGTGCTGCAACCGTTGGCTTCATTAGCTACCACCACCCAATAACTGCCCAATACAGTAATGATAAGGTTCTGGCTGGTATCATTTTTAAGCAGGGTATCATTGCGATACCATTGGTTATCATGTTGAGAGCTTGACGTAAGAGTGTCTCCGTGGTGATTGAACGTTGGTTTATTGGGGGAAGGTATAACGGTTACCGCAATATCTTTCGTAACAAAGCAGCCCGCCGTATCCGATGCCGTTACCGAATAGGTAACAGAAGCCGTGGGGTTGGCGATTACACTGTCGCCGGTTGTGACGCTTAACCCGGTTGCAGGGCTCCAGGTATAAGTTAAACCCCCGCTTACAACAAGAGCAACACTCTGCCCGCTGCATAACGGTTGCGACGGATTGTAGATTAACGGCACATTGCAGGGGCTTAGTTTCCGTATATCGTTGTTGCCGGGGCTTGCCAATTCCGACACATATAGATTACCTAATGTATCTAAATTTATACCTGCTGCGGAATACATTGTCGCGGATAATGCGGGACCGCCATCGCCGGTATGTCCGGTAGCGCCCGTTCCCGCAATGGTAGTTATAATGCCGCTCATATTCACTTTTCTCACCCGCTGACTAAGGTAGTCTGTTATAAAAACATCGCCGGCTTTATTTACTGCAACACCAAGGGGCTCGTCTAACTCTGCATCGGTAGCCGGACCGTTATCGCCGGAAACTCCGGCAGTACCGTTCCCGGCAAACGTTGAAATAATGCCTTTGGTATTCACCTTGCGGATAACATTATTAAGGTAATCATCAATAAAAATGTCTCCTGAATCGTCAACGGCAAGTTGCGCCGCGTAATTAAGCTTGGCAGCTGTCGCCGGTCCGTTGTCACCGGAATATCCGAAAACGTAAAGCATTCCGGCAACGGTTGTAAGGGTATCGCTTTTTTTATCTACTTTTCGGATACAGCTGTTTCCAAAATCGGCAATGTAAATGTTGCCCGAGTCGTCCAAAGCCACGCCGCGGGGTTCTCCTAATTGAGCCTTGGTAGCCGGAACCGCCATCACCTGAAACTCCCGGAGTTCCGGTTCCCGCAACGGTTGTAATAATGCCGTTAGTATAAACCTTGCGAACAACACATGAGGCGCGGTTGCAAATGTATAAATTGCCGCTGTCATCAATTGCAACAGCAACGGGCGTATTTAACTCCGCATTAGTCGCCTGTCCGCCATCGCCGGTATTACCGGCTGTGCCTGTTCCGGCAACAGTTGTAATATCACCGGTAACAGCATCTATTTTACGAACACGCTGATTTTCATTATCGGCTATATATATATTACCGAGCTTATCCGCAACACAATGAATGGGGTTATCAACTTCTGCGGCTTTAGCCGGGCTCCCGTCGCCGGTGAATCCGATAGAACCGGTGGTGTCAACTATCGTGCTGATATTATAGGTTTGTGCAGTTGCAGTTTGTGCGGCAATAAAAATTACAACTAAAAAGAAAAGAATATGTTTTTTCATAACAACGGTTTAACAAGGCATAAATTTAGTGAATGATTTGAAATATAGCGGTGTATTTAATTTTGTTTTACCACACTTGCACATTCACACCCACACCCAAACACAAACCCAAACCCAAACATTCACACCGCACTTGCACACCCAAATTCACACTCAAACTTAATCGGGCGCATGGCGCGAAAAGCGCCACCGTGGTTACTCACTTTAAATTATTTTCAAAGGAGTTCGTGATCCGCAAAAGCGGATTCCGTTACAAGTCCGCGCCCCGCGAAAAGCGGGGCTGTGGGCTTTTCACTGCAATCACTTGCGCGGGGCGAAGTGCCAACTTCAATATTCGTAGTTATTCCCCTCCTTCTTCAAGGAGGGGACAGAGCTTTAGCGGAGGTGAGGTGGTTTTATTATAAAGGTCACTTTTGACAAAAATTAATTTGTCAACCATTTTGACAAAAAATTTATTGTCATCTTTTTTGACAATAGAATTATTGTTAAATAGCTAATGGTAGAATTCCATGACCTGCAAAAATTATTGTACTGATGTTCAAGAGTTGCTAATTTTCAACTTTGTAAAAGCATAGCCTAATTACTTACTTTATTTTCTTCAGGTAAATCAATATTGATTTTATATTTTTCCATTATACGCTTAAACCTATCTTGAGTATAATATTTTTTATATATCGAATCTTCTGAAAATATTTCAGGATCAATTTTTTGTTCATTGCCAAACCCACTATTCAATCGAAGAGCAGTCTCAAGGTTTATATAGAATTCTTCATCTTGATTCAATTTTGATTTTATCTCAGCCAATGTTGTATAGGCGATTGCAAATGCCGGATTTAATTCAATTGAACGATAAACATAATTTAATGCTAAATCATATTTACCAATAATTCGATATAAATTGGCTAATCCATTCAATGCATTATAAGATTGAGGATTTGTATTTAGTATTTGTTCATATATTTTCTGAGCTAAATCTAATTTTTCTAACTTTTGGTAAATAAATGCTTTTGTTTGCAAATATTCTTCTATCGGTATTAAGTCAACTGCTTTAGAAATGTTTACTAATGCTTCTTTATCTTTTCCCAACATACATAATGACCATGCAATTGCATAATATGCAGTATTATTTGTTTTATCAATTTCTATAACTTTATTAAAATCTTTAATAGATGCATCATAATCGCCAATTGAATAATAAGCCCACCCTCTTTCGACCAAAAAGTCAATATTCGGTATTATATCAATGGCTTTACTTAACAGTGAAATTTTGTCACTGTAACCCAATGTAGTTATGGCATTTTTAAACAATTTTTCAGCTTCTTTAATACGGTCATAACGACTTTTTTCCTCCTTAGTAAAATCTCCTTCAGTTAGTCTTTCAAAAAGATTTCTATATTCTAACATGATTTTAGCTTCTTTGGAATTTACTTTTGCTTCATTTAATTCCAATTCAGGATCAGAATGAATTAACATTATGCTATCACTTTTCAATGTAAGCTGAGAACTTTTAAAACGATTCTCAATTTTTAACAAAAAGAGAAACTCCTTGTCAACCTCTTTCTCATTGGTACTAGACGTATGTACAAAAACTGGCGATGTTACCGATACAAAAGGGATTCTACTTAATACAAAATGAATTTTTGGGGGTGTTCCTTTAATAGTATTGTTAGGGTTTGATAAGTTTTTCCATAGTTGAGTGATTCCTGTAAAGTTCTCCTCATTATTTGCTACTACGAACACAACTTCGTCTGCAAGTATTGACATAGTCATAGCGCTCGTTTCTGTAAAACCTGTTCTTGAATCAATAAGTAAATAATCAGGTTTAATTTCTTCCCTTATTTTTTCTTTCAGATCCAGAAAAAACCTAACGCCTTCTGCGCTTTTGGTATAGAATAACTCATCCCAATGGATAGATGAGAGTTTTTTCCAGTAATTATTAGAATGGGTATTACCTGCGGGAATTAAATTGATAGAACCATGATAAGGTTGAAATACATTGACTGGAACTTTATAGTCAGCTATTGATTCAGGTACAATATTATTTTCTGTAAACTCATAAATATAATCAACTATGCCTTTTTGAATGGTTATATTTAATAGTTGTGCTCTAAACTTTATAGGTAGACCAGGCGCTTCCAAATCAAAATCTAGTAAGCAAACTTTTTTACCAAAATCACTAAGTTGTTTTGCAATATTAACAAGAGCAAGCGTTCTGCCTACTCCTCCTTTATAAGAATAGAATGTTATTGTTTTCATATAGCTTTTCCATAAAATCTATGTTCGTAAAGATTACTTTCAAATCGTTCGATATTTTCATCAGAAATATCTTTAGGTTTTTTTAGTTCAGGTTTTTTTATAATTAATTTATTACATTGAATATCTATACCAAGCGCATCAATCACATCAAGCATTCGGCTCCACTTTATACTTTCATAATCAAATGCTTCATACCGGTGAATTTGCTGCTGTTCCAATCCCAGTTTTTTGCCTAATTCTTCCTGTGTCAATCCATGTGCAATTCGCGCCTGGATTAGCACCTTGCCTAAATCATGAATTGAATTCATAGTAATAAAGCAGCTTTCGCCGCTTTTTAAATTTTCATATTCTCTTATTTCACGCTCAGTATCCTCAATAAAGTCCAAACTTGCATTTTCATTTGTCATAAATTCGTAAGGATTCATTTTATCTTTCTTACTACGTAGTTCTTCCAATGCTAACTTAAAACCCTGCAGGTTCTCCTTAGCTATTTTTAGTTCTTTTGAATTCTTTATCATAACATATCTAATTTTATTGCAACAATACCTTTGGGCTCATCGCTATCTTTAATTAATTGGTAAAGGTCAAGAATAGTCATGCGTTGGTTCCCTTTAGTGACTACAGGATGATCGCTAACATAACATTCACCCCCATATATTTGTAGTTGTTTATATTTCCTTCCTAAAAGCACTGAATAATTTGCAGCCATATATTCAAAATCCACTCCTTCCTTATCGTAACATAAGTCAAAATCATTAGGCTTATCTTTTATTGAAGTAAAACTACCATCCAGGTAAACAGTTTTACATTTACATCCTTTTAAGTGCAAAAGCATTTGTTTTAATCCTTGCAATTTCTCATACCTATAATAGTTAAATGCAAAACGGTCTTCAATTTCTTGCCACGATTCTGCCCAATGAATACCTATTGGTAAAAATCCATCATCTCTAAACTCCGGTATCATTTACAACAATAATGTTTTAATTTAAGTTTAAAACTATCTTATATAATAATTATTAAACAAAAATAATACAATTATTTATTAAATACAACAAAAATGTTGTATTTTTAATTAAAATAACATAAGTACTATGATAATCAATATATTAATCTTTTAATTATTGAAAGAGTAATTAGGTGCAATTTTTATTTTGACAATAATTAAATTATCAAAATAGTTGGCAATAAATTTATTGTCAAATAACAATATGAGTTTGAGGTTACCGCGCAAGTGATTGTAGTGAAAACCCCGCAGCGCAGCGAGGAGTTATAACGGAAAGCATGGTGGCGCTTTTCGCACCATGCGCCCGATAAAGTTTGGATGTGAGAGTGGGGTGGCAAAAAAGCCTGAACTCCGTTACTTCAAAATTCATTATTCGATATTCAATATTCTAAATTCAATCAAAAACTTCTTGTCCCAACTTTTCTCATCACTTTATTTTACAGTATAATTTAACAGCAATAAGAAATCGTTCTTTGAAAGGCTATTTTTTTTAAGAAAGAAAAACGCAATTAAAACGCAAACCAAGCCCAAACCCCGGGTTGTCCGGTTTGTTATAGTATATTGAAAAACAAGAAACTAAAAAAAATGAGACAACCAAACACTGTGTAAATTTTTCGTTTCACTTTCGTTTTTTTTGGAACAAGGTTAAGATGGTATTATCCTAAAACAAAAAACGGGGCAACTGCCCCGCTTTAGTTTTCATTTTATGAAAGGATATAACTTATTTTAATTTTATCACGCTCTTGTCGGTTAAATAACCATCCTGGTAAATTTCGGCGGTATAATCACCCTTGACAAATGCTGTAGTACTGCTCCATTCCATCTCAACATGTTGTTTTAGCTTATTAAAGCTAATGGTTTTACTGGTAGTGTATTGCTGTTGCGTGGCATTTTCTGCCGTTTGAAATACCCCTGAACCTTGTGCCGGGTCTGTTAACACAGTTCCTTTAGTATCCGTTAAAACCAGGTAAAAAGTTTTACTGCCGCTATCAGCCCTAATAGTAGCCGGAATATCAAAAGCTACTCTAATCCGTTTAGCTTTTTTAATTTTGGAGGTGGTGGTTTCTTTACCGCTCGCGTTTACTTTTATACCGCCACTCATAGTATTCACGGGCATCAGCAGTGATGCCCTGGCAAGTTTAGTGGTCAGTGTAGCTTTCATCTGTGTCAGTTGCTGGCTGGTTGTTGCACTCTCTGCTATATTTTTACCAAGAGAATCATTTTTGGAATTTAATATGCCGTTTTGTTGTTGCATTTCGGCAATTTGATTCTTCATGTCGTCAGTCATTGAGTCCAGGTCAGCCAAATTTTTCTCATAGTAGGAGTCATCCATTTTCTTCGTGCTCCTTGCCACTGCCAGACTTTTTTCCATGCCCGCCAGTTTTTTTATTTTAATATTCAGCAAACTGTCAAGAGTGGCATTTTGCCCCTTGTAAGAATATAATGAATCCATTTCAGCATGGAACCGGTCATCTAAATCGGCGAAGCGCAAGCTGTCTATAGTAAACGTTTTACTTTGAATGGTTAATTGTTTTTGCAATTCACGGTTTTTTAAATTCAAAAAACTCCCCAGCAACGCCAGCGCTAAAATTAGCACCAGGTAAATAACGGAGCGTCTGTTTCTTTTCTTAGGCTCCTGTTCCTGTGCATTGATAAGGTATTGATTCATATCTGCCATATAATTATTTTTTTTAAGCGTTACAAATCAGGTTCTAAAATTAAGTATGGCGTAGACCATAATTTTAGAGAACCATATGTCAAATACGTAGGAAAATGGAAAAGGTTTCAATTGTTGCTATTTATTTACGCCCCAATTGAGTCTTCTTTTAGGTACTCTGCGGCTAATCACTAAGATAAAAGGTTTGAATGTTAAAAGTTATAAGGTTGGAAGGTTGTTTGAATATCGAATAATGAATACTGAATTTCGAATACAGAAGCGGGTTGGTATTTACTTCATCATTCATCATTCAATAGTCGGAGGTTCATAATTCAATTTTATTATTTCGTCACCAGCACTTTCCCCACTTCAACCCCTTCACCCGATTTCAAATAAACAAAATACATTCCCGCAGGTTGGGAACCAAGATTAACCACTAAATCCCCTGAAGGGGACTTATTAACCGATTGATAAACTTCTTCGCCCATCACATTGTAAATTTCCACTGTATAACCATTTTGGTAATTACTTAACTGTATAGTGAATTGCCCTAATGTTGGATTCGGATAAACTGTCAACTGTCCACTCTCCACTGTCAACTGATTTATCCCTGTCACCGTGCTTATGTCCATCGAATCTGACGCTGTGTTGCAACCGTTGGCTTCATTAGTTACAACTACCCAATATTCGCCCAATATTGTAATTACCAGGTCTTGACTGGTATCGTTTTTAAGAAGGGTATCATTGCGGTACCATTGGTTATCATATTCAGAGCTTGAAACAAGAGTGTCTTCGTGTTGATGGAACGTTGGTGTATTAGGAGAAGGTATGACAGATACCACTTCAGTGCCCGTTGCCGTACAGCCGTCAGAACCTGTTCCTGTTATTGTATAGGTGGTTGTAGCAGTGGGATTAGCAATAACGGTATCGCCGGTAGTATCGTTAAGCCCTGTTGAAGGGTCCCATTGGTAGGAGGAGGCGCCGCCGGCAATAAGGGTAATAGTTTGCCCGCTGCAATACGACACCGGGGACGGCGGTGAAAAAGTGATAACCGGCAGGGAATCTACCGTTACCGTAATGGTTGCAGTGGCAGTACAGGCGTTGCCCGTTATGGTGTAAGTGGTGGTTACCGTCGGCGAGGCAATAACGGATATGCCACTCGTATTGCTTAAGCCCGATGCGGGAGACCAGGTATAGGTATTAGCGCCGGTAATGTTAAGCGTAACACTATCGCCGCGGCAAATGGCTGGTGAAACAGTTTTTAAGGTTATTATATGAGAACAGGGAGATAATTTGCGAATAAGATTGTTACCATTATCTGAAAAATATACATTACCAAATTTATCGGCAGTAGCTCCCATCGGAAAACTCATTTCGGCGCTATCGCCCGGCACATCCTCGCCATAAAAACTCTGAACGCCGTTACCTGCAATGGTATTAATAGTATCTCCTAAATTTATTTTCCGGACATACTCGCGGTAGGTTTCACCTATATACACATTACCGGAATCATCAAGCCCGCACCATTCGGGTGCTCCTAACTCTGCATTAGTTGCCGGTCCGCCATCGCCCGAATGACCAACGGTTCCGTTCCCGGCAATAGTGGTTATTGTGTCGTTTCTATTTATTTTTCTGACATTTTGAAAATCGGAGACATAAATATTTCTATTGTGGTCTATGGCAAGCCCCAAAGGCTCAGCAAGTTCAGCATTAACGGCAAGTCCGCCATCACCTGTATTAGCTTGTACACCATTTCCGGCAAACGTAGTGATAATGCCTGTTTTATCCACCTTTCTTATGCGCTCGTTAAATGAATCGTCAAAATAAATTATACCCGAATCATCCACTGCCACAGCATAGGACTGCGAAATCTCGGCGCTGTCGGCAGGACCGCCATCGCCGGAAAATCCATGTACACCGTTTCCCGCAACAGTAGATATAATGCCCTTTGTATTGATTTTACGTATCCGGAAATTATTCCAATCATTAAAATATACATTACCTGTGTCATCAACACAAATTCCGATAGGGATACTTATATATGCATCAGTAGCGGGTTCCGCCATCACCTAATGGCGCATAGTGCCCACAACCGCCTATGGTTGTTATTATGCCGTTGGTGTCAACCTTTCTTATCCTGTTGTTATTTTGGTCGGCGATATAAATATTACCATATTTATCTGCTACGCAACCCCACGGATAAGCCAATTCTGCATTTGTAGCAGCTCCGCTGTCACCCGAATAGCCATTAACTCCGTTACCGGCAAAGGTTGTTATGATATAAGTTTGGGCTGGTGAAATAGGTGCACTAAACAAAAAAAGAATATAAAGGCAAATTGTAATTATTTTTCTCATTTTTTTGATAGGGGTTTTTAATTCTGTTTCACCACAGGCACCACCACTCTTCCCGTTTTATTTACAACGGTTATAAAGTAAACACCACTTGAAAGATTCGACAAATCAATTTCAAAAGCCCCCTTTAGGGGATTTTGGGTTGATATTGAATACAATGTTCGCCCCAGCACATCCGTAACCAACAAATTCCAATTACTAATATCCGCCGATGAATTTATTTTAATGAATATCTCATTACTAAACGGATTCGGATAAACTGTCACCTGTCCACTGTTCACTGTCAACTGCTCTACCCCCGTTATTTGAGTTATCATCATCGAATCGGAGGACGTACTACATCCATTAGCCTCATTATTTACAACCACCCAATAGTAGCCCAATACGGTAATGACAAGGTGTTGGCTGGTATCATTTTTAAGCAAGGTATCGTTGCGGTACCATTGATTGTCATGTTCAGAACTTGAAATAAGCGTGTCATTATGTTGCACGAAGGAAGGTTTATTGGGAGAAGGCAATACGGTTACTACATCTGAACCTGTTCCAATGCACCCGTCCGCATCAGCGCTTGTTACCGTATAGGTAACGGTTATGGTAGGGCTGGCAAGTACGCTGCTGCCTGTGGTTTCGTTCAATCCATTTTCAGGGCTCCAGGTATAAGTGGTTCCACCGGTTACAGTAAGGGTGTCGCTTAACCCGTTGCAAAAGTAGGGTGAGGGTGGCTGAATAGTTAAGAAAGTTAACGAGTTAACAGTTATAGCAATATTTTTTGATACAGAACAACCCGATGTATCCAATGCTGTCACCGTATAGGTAACAGTAGCCGTCGGGTTAGCCACAACACTGTCGCCAGTTGTTACATTTAATCCTGTTGAAGGACTCCATATATATACGGAGTCTCCGCCATTTGCTTCAAGTATTATACTTGATCCGCTGCAAATAGAATCCGAGGATGGCACAATAGTTAAGGGAGGTGCCGGTATAACTGTAATTATTACTGCTATGCTTCCCCTGCAACTTCTATTGCCGGTTAAAGTATAGGTGGTCGTTGTGGTTGGATTGGCTACAACACTATCCCCTGTTGTTGCGCTTAATCCGGTTGCTGGTGACCATCTGTAAGTGCTCGCCCCTGATGCCGTAAGCAACACACTGCTGCCGCTGCAAATGGATGGCGATTGTGGAATAACGTTCATCAAAATAGGAGCGGTAGAATCAAACACAACAAGGTGATAAAGAATATTTTTCATCAGCAAAGAATCATAATCACCCCAAACCCAATCCTGGTCGCTTTGTGTGATTACACGACCATAGTTATTGGATTGGTGATAAAAAAAACCAAAATATTGATTATCATATTCAAGAAAACTATCCACTCCGCAACCTGTTCCATTTTGCCCATACCAATAGTAACTTATGGAAGTTGTTTGATATGGCGTTGTAGAAAACGGGGCTAAAATCTCCATAGGTACTAATTGCCCTGAAACAATACCTACCCACCTGAAATCAGCCCCTACTGAATCCATTATTGCCTGAAAAGTTATATCTCCCGGAAAGGTGGACAAATATTCTGACTGTATATAAGCCGATTTGCCCCGTTTTACAAATGTGATAATATTTTGCATTTGCGTATTGGATATAGCGTGGGTGCCCTCTGAAACAACAAGCACATCGGTTGTGGCGAAGAAAGACGTATCATTTAAAACAGACAGTGAATCTATCGTGGCGTTATATCCCATGGAAATTGCGTAGTTATACCATAACGTATCCGCTCCGTTGTTATAACCGGTAGCCATAATGCTTCTGATTACAGTGACATTTACCGCGGAAACATTCAGCCAAAGAACAAATGGCATAATTGTCAAAAGCAGTAATTTTTTTTTCATGTTTTAATTTTTTTTATTGCCTTTTTAACTTAACGATAATATTTCTTTTGTCTTTTACTTAGTTAAAAGAATCTTCCCCACCTCTGCATCTTCATCAGAATTAAAATAAATGAAATACATTCCGTCAGGTTGTGTACTAAGGTCTATAATATCTTGTGAATTGCTTAATACAGTTTGGTAAACTAACTCCCCCACTATATTATAAACTTCAAGTTTAGAGTTAATTTCGTTTCCAATTACCTTGATAGTAAATTGTCCGGAAGAGGGATTGGGATAAATTGTCAACTGTCCACTCTCCACTGTCAACTGTTCCACCCCTGTCACTGAGCTGATGTCCATTGAATCTGACGCTGTGCTGCAACCGTTGGCTTCATTAGTTACAACTACCCAATATTCGCCCAATATGGTAATTACCAGGTCCTGGCTGGTGTCGTTTTTAAGAAGGGTATCATTGCGGTACCATTGATTGTCATGTTTAGAGCTTGAAATGAGGGTGTCCCCCTGGTGAGTGAACGTCGGTGTATTGGGAGAAGTTGCCAGGGATACCACATCTGTGCCTGTTGCAGTACAGCCCATAGAATCGGTGCCTGTTACCGAATAGGTAACAGTTGCCGTCGGGGTAACAATGACACTGTCGCCGGTTGTTGTATTTAATCCCGTTGAAGGGCTCCACATAAAGCCCGAAGCCGCCGCCGCTTACCTGAAGCGTAACACTTTGCCCGCTGCAAACGGACGCCGCCGGCGGCACAAGGGTTAATGCAGGAGTGGTGACTTTAACAAAATTTACAAAGGTGTTGAAAACACTGTAGCACGTATTCCACGCATTAACGGTAATATAATAAGTGCCGTCTTTATTATACGTGATAACCGGATTTGAAGCGGTTGACGTATCGGGTGTGCCGGCAAAAAAATACCAGGTGAAATTAGTCGCATTAAAATTAGTGGAATCCCTGAATGTTACCGCTTTTCCCGGGCAAATGGTTGCTGAGGATATGATGACCGTATTAGTGGGAACCGGACCGGTTACTGTTACTTTGCGAATGCGGCTATTACCCCAGTCGGCTATGTAAATATTGCCGCATTGTTCTGCCAGTCCACCCGGCTCATTAAGTTCGGCAGAATCGGCGGGACCGCTGTCTCCCGAAAATCCACCCATGCTGTCACCGGCGAATGTATTAATGATGCCTGTTGCTGCAGTTACCTTACGGATACGTTCGTTATCCCTGTCAGCAATATAAATGTTATTGGAATCATCTAAAACCAGGAAACAGGGATCACTCAATTCAGCGTCTGTGGCGGCGCCTCCGTCACCCGAATACCCTCCTACACCGCCGGTGCCTTGCCCGTATCCGTTTCCCGCAATAGTATTGATGATGCCTGTTGCAGCAGTTACTTTGCGGATAACCTGGTTATAATCATCTGCAATATAAATGTTATCCGAATCATCAATGGCTATATCCGAAGGATAATCAAGTTCAGCAGCAGTGGCTGATCCCCCGTCGCCGGTATATCCACCCTCGTGAGGCGCATTGTACCCGTTACCTGCAACCGTATTGATAATGCCTGTTGCCGCCCTTACTTCACGAACGCGGTTATTTTGAAAGTCTGCAATAAAAATGTTGCCCGAATCATCCACTTCAACTGTAAGCGCTCTGAGTTCAGCGTCAGTTGCCGGTCCGCCGTCTCCCGAATACGACCAGATGCCGTTTCCTGCAATAGAATTGATGATGCCTGTTCTTTTGGTTATTTTCCGGATATGATTATCATCTACAATAAAAACGTTACCCGAATCATCTACAGCCACACCGGTAGGTGAACTCATTCCGGAAAGCGTTGACGGACCTCCGTCTCCTCCGTAGGCAGCGCCCGCATTACCGGCAATAGTAGTGATGATGCCTGTTTTTGCAGTGACCTTACGGATTTTATTATTGAACTCATCGGCAATATAAACATTGCCGGAATCATCAACAGCCACGCCCAAAGGAAGATCGAGTGCTGCATTAGTTGCCGGTCCCCCGTCACCCCCATAGCTCTGGCTTGCACTTCCCGCAATCGTGTTAATAGTTTGCGCTTGCGCCCCTGCACCTATGGCTATCAGAAAAACTGACGCAAGAAAAAATGTTGCCGCCATCTGGCTGACTTTGTTATTCAGCGCGGTTTTTGTAAAATTAATTTTCATACCTTATACGGGAATTTGAATTAAAGATAACTAATTCTGATTTATTAATGAAACCACTATAATAAGAGCGGACAATAAAATACGATAGTTATGCGAACCCTCCATCAGAAGAGTACGAAATGAACTAATTTATTTAAAGTAACGAAGTCGCTTAGAAGTGATTCAACCACCCGCTTAATACTCCAACTATTGTTTATTTGGGGCTGAATTATTAGTACCTGCTGATTTTGGCGCGGGTTTAACACGCGGATGAAAAGACGTTGCTGCAGGAGCCACGGGCTGTTTTGCAGGGGCTGCTTTTGCGGTTGAAACAGGTTGTACACGACGAAGATGAACGGGCTGGCTTTTTACAGCCGTGTTAGCTTGTTGTTTTACAGGAGTTTCTTTTGCGGATGAAACGGGCTTTACGCGCGGATGAACCGTTGGTTTGGCAGTTGAAGATGTGTTATTAACCGGCGCTGAATTCTGTGAAAATACCGGTGCACTTAGAATGATCATAAAACCAACTGCACTTATAAGAAGAAGTTTATTTTTCATTTTTTAATCATTTATATTTTGTAACCGTAGCCTGATTATATAAATGAATCAGGCTACGTTACATTAATTATTACATCTTGCTGCTGCCAAGAATAACCCAATTGCTGCCATCGCTGACAAGATACTCCTGTTCGTAATTATTTTGGAGCGTTATTGATGTGCCGTAGTTGCCAATATTTCCACCTGCTGCGGAAGAAACAGTGACATTGAATGAGCCGGTAATGTTAATAGCAACGATACAATATACTTTACCCGTAGAGGTAGCCGCATTAGGAAGATTTACGGTAACACTGTTGCCGGCGCAATTCCCTTCAATAAGATAATCAGTGGTGAGTGCATTATAGGAACTTAAAGCGGTAACAGTTACAGCAACCGCTGTAGAAGACGCTGAAATCCATGTTGGTGCAACACCGGGTCCGTTTGATTGTAACAGCTGCCCTGTTGTACCTGCGCTACCTGCCGGCATCAATGCCTTATCAAACTGAACGTTGGCTCCGCTGCCTAACTGCACCGTATTACTTGCAGTAACTGTTGCATTAGCACCTACTGCCGTGGCATTGGTTAACGCTGCTGAACCTACATTTGCCTGGTAACCTAAAGCAGTGTTGTTAGTTCCTGTAATATTGGTAGATAATGCACTATCACCTACTGCCGTATTCCGGCTGGCTAAGTTATTATATAAGGAGTAGCTGCCAATACCTGTATTGCTGGCAGCGCCAACCAAACTGGACGTGCTTACAAGCGGAAGTGCATAATATCCTAATGCAGTATTGTTGCTTCCTGTAATGGCATTTTCGCTGAAGGCATATCCGCCGTCCAAAATAAAACTATAATTACCTATCATGGCATATTGTCCGACGGCAGTATTATTTGTGCCTGTGGTTATATTTGCCATTGTATAGGTGCCAATTGCGGTATTATTGCTTCCCGTTGAGTCATTTTGCATGGCGCTAACACCAAACGCTACGTTATTATTTCCTGTTAAATCATTATAGCTGCCGGGGTTGCCGCCGCCGCCCAAAGAAGCATATGCAGGTAGCGGACCACCCAATGCGCCGGTGCCGACTGCTGTATTCTGGCTTCCTACATTCTGGAACATGGCTGAAGTGCCAATCGCTGTATTAGCGCTTCCCGAATAGTTATAATAATCGGCCTGAAGACCCACTGCCACGTTTTCATATCCGCCGGATAACCAGAATTCCGCCTGTGCTCCAACGGCTAAATTATAATCGCCGGTAACAGTGCCCGCTTCTGCGGCTTGCCATCCCTCAAATTGGTTCCAAAAGCCCGTAGTGTTATTTAATCCTGCCTGGAACCCTTCAAACTGATTCAGATTGCCCGTGGTATTTTTCATACCCGCCTGGTAACCTACGAATTGATTTTCCGTTCCTTTATTAGCTGCACCTGCATGGTAACCCATTGCCAAACTGTTTATACCGCCATTGCCATAGTTACCTGCCGCTACACCTAAGAAAACACTTCCATCGGCATCATCCGGGTTAATTACACCTGAAATAGAGTCGTTGGTTTTAAACTCCAATGCTGTATTATCCGTTGTTCCCAAGAAGTTTGTTCCCGGTGTTGTGCCGGAATTACCTGTAAGATACCATGCAGTAGGTGAAACTGCCGGTGTTGCCCATGTTGGGACGCCGCTTGACATGGTTAATACCTGTCCTGCTGTTCCGCTTTGTAACGCCGATAAATCGCCGGTACTGTTATTGGCAAAAACAATATTTGAATTTGAGGTGGCTGCTGCCACGTTAAATGTATTGCCGGTTTTCATAGCGTCAATACGAACGGTTCCATTAGTAAGACCTATTTCTAAAGTTTGTTGTGGCGCTGATGTGCCAATACCAACGCTTGTATTTGCTGTTGCTCCGTTTACGCCGTTTATTGAACCTAATACTAATGAGTTACTTTGTGAAACAACGGAATAGGAACCAATGGCTGTAGAGTTGGTGTACTGTGTAGATGTTCCGGGACCTGCACTATAACCGATATATGTATTATTAGTGCCGGTGGTATTTGCATTGCCAGCAGTTGAAGTATAGCCGGACTGGAAACCTAATGCAGTATTGTTAGTACCCGTGCTTGTACTTAATAATGCATTAAATCCAATCGCAGTATTAGAACCGACAGTAACTGTCGTATTTGAATAGTTTAATAATGCCCCGTAACCTACCGCTGTATTATAATATCCGGCATAATTATTCATTAATGCTTCATATCCTATAGCTGTGTTATAATTACCGTTATTACCCGGTGAACCAGCGTCTGCATCGTCCATTAATGCCTGGTAACCCACTGCAACGTTTCCTATAGAACCGTTACCGTTTTCTATGGCGTTATATCCAATTGCTACACTCGTGCTACCGCCAATATTAAACATCATGGATTGGAAACCAACAGCAACATTGCTTGTACCGCCACCTTGTTCTAATGAATAGTAACCGATGCCAACACTGCCGCTTGCAGCAGCGCCCTGCAACATAGCATCATCGCCAATGGCAATATTATCGCTGCCTGTAGTGTTAAATTCGAGAGTGCCAACACCAAAGGCATCATTGTTAGTTCCTGTTGTTACTCTTGCTAAAGCTGCTCGTCCAAAAGCTGTAGTAGGTCCAACAGTGTTAGTACCTAATGCTACGGCATCCCAACCCACGGCTGTATTATTACCAGAAGTGCTTACAGCTAAAGCATTATTTCCTACCGCCACGTTATCTGTTGTGGTTGTATTAGCAGCTAAAGAATTGTACCCAACGGCAGTATTGCCTGTGCCTGTGGTGGCATTTAATGCCTGGTAACCCAAAGCGGTATTTTGACCAGTGGACTCAACACGACCTGCATTTACACCGCTAACCCCGAATTGAAACCCTGCTCCGCCTCCTGAAGTTGTTCCCAAATAGGTAGCAGGAGCCGCGCTAAAAGTATAAGGCACAGCGTTTCCTGTTAACTGCCATGCAGTGGCTGATGTGGCAGATGAGGACCATGTGGGAACCCCACTTACATTAGTTAATATCTGTCCATTCGTACCTGCCGTAACGTATGAAACAAGCCCGCTGGCAGCTGAAATAAATAATAGTGTATTAGGTGATGTATATCCCGGTAAATAAAGTCCTGTGGTTGTGGCTGAAGATGCCCCACCAACAACGGCTGTACTACCTAATGCTATGGAGTTGCTTACAGGAGCTATTGCACTTGCGCCGATTGCCGTTGCATTGGTTAAAGCGGTGGAAGCTACATTGGCACCATTACCTAAAGCCGTATTGTTAGAACCTGTGGTATTTGTGCTCAAAGCGCCTTGACCTATAGCCGTATTCTGGAATCCTGAAGTTGTAGCTTGCGCAGCACTGGCGCCTACAGCGGTATTATTATTTCCTGTGGTATTTTCTAATGCCTGGATACCTAAGGCAGCATTATCACTGGCTGAAGTGGAACCACTTGTGGTGGTTTTCATTGCCTGATAGCCTATGGAAACGTTACCGTTTCCGGCTCCTACATCATTTAATGATTGAAATCCGACAGCAACATTATTCTGTGCGCTAATTTCACCAAATGAACCACCGCTGGCAACCACCATGGCTTGCGCCCCGATGGCTACATTATAGAATGCATCTCCCCCCCAATAGGAAACGAATGCGCTATCGCCAATAACTGTATTATACTTTGCATTACCGTTAATATAACCTCCGGTACAATTCTGCAAGCTATTAGATCCAATAGCAATATTATCATAACCGGAATAGTTATTATTTAATGCTTCATTTCCCAAAGCTATATTATTACTACCGGTAGCAAGCCATTCTTGTGTTTCCGACCCCATAGCTATATTATTGCTGCCGGATATACCAACAAGACCAAGAGCACCATACAATGATTCATATCCCATTGCTATGTTATTACTACCGCTCCCGACCCCATCTAATGAATAATAACCCATAGCAATGTTATTAGACCCTGAAGCAGGGAAATAAGCAACATAGGCATCATCGCCAATACCAATATTATGTTGTCCGGTAATTGGAACTGACGATTGTCCGGGATAGGCAGTCATTGCACTATCACCTATAGCTGTGTTATCTGAACCGGATGTAACATCTAATCCCGCCTCAAAGCCCATAGCTGTATTACCGGCGCTTGTACTGGCTTCTAATGCCTGGTAACCAACAGCGGTATTATTAATTGCTGTTGAATTGGTTTTCAATGCCTGGTAGCCAAATGCTGTATTAGCGGTGGCAGTATTGGCATTTAATGCCTGGTAACCCAGTGCTGTATTTGCATTAGTTGATTCAACACGACCGGCATTAACACCACCAACCCCGAATTGGAAACCGGCACCGTTGCCGGCAGTTGTTCCCAAATAGGTAGCAGGGGCAGCGTTAAATGTATAAGCAACAGCATTACCCGTTAATGCCCATGCTACAGCTGTAGCTGATGTTGGCGTTGTCCATGTGGGAACACCGCCAGTTAAAGTTAAAACTGTTCCGGTTGCTCCGTTTGTTAATGCATAAATATCGCCTGTTGTATTATTGGCGAATAAAAGATTTGATGTTGAAGCTGCCGTAGCTGTGCTATAAGGGCTGCTGAAACCGGTTTTTAAAGCATCTATACGAACTGTTCCGCTTGTGGCAGAAGCTGTTGCCGGTCCTACTTCCAGGGTTTGAGCGGGAGCTGTTACATCTCCTGTAAATATACCCACTTTTGGGTAGTTGGTATTGTTTGACATTAAAGTCATTGCTTGTAATTCAGTCCCTCCCGCTCCGGGTACAGAAATTATAAATGGGTCCTGTCCCCAAGTGCCATTCGGCACATCAGCATAAATACGACCAGCCCATCCGCTATAACCATCGACATTACCTGTGCTGAAAATCTCAATTCCGTCTGTTGGTGTTGCGCCACCTGCTGTTCCGGCAGAGCCGCCTTCACCGGCAATAGCTAATGCGGCATTTGGATTTAGATAAGCGGCTCCTCCACTCCCAATACCCACCTTAACTGCTGATACAGTGTTAGCAGCACCGCCTAACGCCATAATATTACTACCGCCGGCATTAGCACCCGCGCCAATGGCGGTGGCATAACTTAAGGCCGCAGAGTTTACATTTGCTCCATAACCTAAAGCGGTATTATTAGAACCGGTAATATTAACATTTAATGCCTGATAGCCCACTGCCGTATTGTTACCCCCCGTAGTATTTGCGTAACCTGACTGGTAACCAACTATTGTATTATTACCACCACTTGTTGTACTTATTAAAGCAAAATAACCGATGCCCGTATTATTTGAACCACTTGAACTCGGAAATCCTTCCAATGCTGCATAACCAACTGCGGTATTACTGTTACCTGAAGTAATATAAGCTTCAGATAAAGTACCTATACCAACATTTAAACTTCCGCTAAGACTTCCTGTGCCTCCCTGAGCTGCATAGCCTAATGCGGTATTATTTGAACCTGAAACAGCCATACCTGCATCAAAGCCTATTGCAGTATTATCCGAGCCGCCTCCATTATTTTCCAGTGAATTTTCTCCCATGGCAATGTTACTGGAGCCTGTTAAGTTATCCCATTGCGACTGATAACCAATTGCAATATTATGTGAACCCGTTGAAAGGTCGGGCATCGATTGCTCTCCAATACCTATATCATAAGTACCTGTTGTAGCCACACCCCAATATCCTGAATTCATCGCCTGGTAGCCTACAGCTAAGTTGTGAGAGCCACTGGTGTTTCCACCAAGTGCATTCTCGCCAATTGCTGTATTAAATGAACCGGTATTAATATACCCGGGATAATATAAGGCTTGGTAACCTACCGTTGTATTATCTGTTGCTGTTGTATTACCATATAATGACTGGTTACCAACAGAGGTGTTACGCGCACCTGTTGTGTTATTAGCAAGTGCCTGATAACCTACTGCCGTATTATAAATACCGGTGGTATTACCTGCAAGTGCACTATCGCCAACCGCCACACTTTGATTAATTGTTGTAATATTTCTCAGAGCCTCTTTACCAACAGCAACATTTGACTGGCCTGTGGTTGCAGCGTTCAAAGCCAAATAACCAATTGCCGAATTGCCTTTGCCGGTAGCAGCATTTTCTGCCTGGTAACCCAGTGCCGTATTTGCATTAGTGGATTCAACACGACCGGCATTAACGCCCTGAACTCCGAATTGAAATCCCGCGCCGTTTCCTGATGTAGTTCCCAAATAATTAGCAGGTGAAGCCGCAGGAGTATAGGCAATTGCATTACCGGTAAGCAACCATGCTGTGCCCGATACTGCTGTTGATGACCATGTTGGAACGCCGCCAACCAAAGTTAAAATTGCACCGCTTGCGCCGGGTGTTATAGCTCTAACATCGCCGTTTAAATCGGCGTACATAACTTTATCTGTACTTGCAGATGGTGTTGTTATAAAGTTTCCACCGGTAGCTAACGCATCCATTCTTATGGTGCTGAAACCTGCGGTGTTTCCACCTATTTCTAATTCACGAGCAGGAGTTGTTGTGCCGATACCAACAAATGTATTTGCTGTTGCACCATTTGTTCCGTTAATAGAACCTAACACCATTGCATTATTTTCATTAACAATTGAATAAGAACCAATTGCTGTAGTATTGGTATAATTTGATTCAGTAGAACCGGCATTATAACCCAATGCAGTATTATAATAACCGCTATTATTATTATATAATGCTTCCCAACCTACTGCGGTGTTCTGCCCGCCCGATGATCCCGGAGCGCCACCATCATTATATAATGCCTCATAACCGATTGCGACGTTATTATTTGGAGCATTGGCTGTAGCCAGTGCCTGGGAACCTAATACTGTATTTTCATTCCCGCCGAATAAAGCGTTATTTAACGCAAGATATCCAACAGCCGTATTATCACTGCTATTCGCATATTCCATAGCGGCATAACCAACAGCAGTATTGTCAGCGTCTACAGCGCCAATTTGTTGTGTAAAATTACCAAGTGCGGTATTGAAGCTGCCTGTAGTATTGCCAGATAATGCATCATACCCCATACCCATGTTACGAGTGCCGGTGGTTTGACCTGATAATGCGAGATAACCAATTGCAACACTTGATGCTGCTCCGCCACCTGTTGCCTGATATGCAGCATCATACCCAATGGCTATATTTCTTGAACTGTTATTGGCAGCTAATGCATTGTTTCCAATAGCTACATTTTGTCCTACGCCATTTGTTTCAGTTGATAAAGCTGCATTACCAATGGCAATATTGTTACTGCCGGTAGTATTGGCTTCTAATGCCTGGTAACCCATGGCAATATTATATGCGCCGGTTGAGTTTGTTGCCAAAGAACTGTCTCCAACAGCCACATTTCTATCACCGGTTGCTGCGTCATTACGTAACGCTTCTTTACCCACAGCAACGTTGGAATACGATACACCCGGAGCATTTAATGCTAAATAACCTATAGAGGTATTACCATATTCATTTGCACCTGTTAAATCTTCCACGCGCCCTGCAACAGAACCATCCACTTTAAGCATTAAACCCTGGTCATCATTAGTGCCAAGATAGTTAGTGCCATAAGTTGTGCCGGTATTACCTAATAAAGCCCATGCAGTAGCCGAAGCTGCAGCAGGTGTTACCCATGTGGGAACGCCGCCGCTAATCGTAAGAACCTGGTTGGCAGTGCCATTACCAAGCCATGTGGGGGCTGTAGCTGCACCGGCAGATAGAAGAATATTACCCAGGCTTCCGGGAAGGGCATTAGGCATTAAAGCTTGTGAGAACTGAACATTACCTGTAACCTGTAATGCCTGTGTGGGGGCATTTGTTCCGATGCCCACATTGCCTGAAACAATTAAACCGTTTGCAGGTGCCGCGTTTACTCCTGCATAGGTACCTATACCTACACCACCTTTCACATCTAAAAGGCTCTTTGGAGTTTGGGTTCCAATGGCTACGTTAGTATTTGAACTAGCACTATTTACACCGCTTATTGCTCCTAATACCAAACTATTAGCTTGAGTAGCATCTGCCTCGTAACCAATTGCTGTTGCATTTGACCCCGCAATTGCGTTAGTGCCTATTGCGGTACCATAGGCTGCTGAATTAGTTGCAACATTTGAATTATAACCTATGTTAACATTATAACTGCCGAAATTATTGCTCTCCATAGAGTTAACACCAAGAGCAACATTATAGGATGGGCTACTAATTCCGTTTAGTAAAGAATTAGCACCAATTGCAATATTAGCGGTTCCTACATCTACTGCCTGTAAAGACAAATAACCCATAGATATGTTATCTGAACCTGAAGAAACACTTATTGCTGAAAGACTGCCGATAGCAATATTATCATTACCTGTTGTAGTGCTATATAATGTGGAATTACCCATAGCAATATTATAATTGCCGGATACGTTGCCTGAAAATGCATAAGAACCAATGCCTATATTATTAGAACCTGCATTAGGATATCCCGCATAATACATTGCCTGGTAACCTAAAGCCACGTTGTCTGTTCCGGTTATATTATTAAGCATTGACTGATCACCTAAAGCGGTGTTACGTGCACCTGTTGTATTTGCTGCCAATGACTGATAACCAACTGCTGTATTATCACTGCCCGTACTTATTAAAGATGCCTGGTAACCTATTGCAACACCCTGGTTGCTACCACTTGCATAGTTACCGGAACTTAAACCTAAGAATACATTTCCATTAGCCGCATCAGGATTTATTACACCTGAAATAGTGTTATTTGTTTTAAACTCTAAGGCTTTATCGTCGGTTGTTCCTATAAAATTAGTACCTGGTGTTGTTCCTGAATTACCCGTAAGCAGCCATGCCGTGCCCGATACTGCTGTTGATGACCATGTTGGAACGCCGCCAACCAATGTTAAAATTGCGCCACTTGCGCCGGGTGTTATAGCTCTAACATCGCCATTTACATCAGCGTACATAACTTTATCGGTGGTTGCTGAGGGTGTGGTTATAAAGTTTCCACCGGTAGCCAAAGCGTCCATTCTTATGGTGCTGAAAGCAGCAACGTTTCCACCTATTTCTAACTCACGTGCAGGAGTTATTGTGCC
The DNA here is from genome assembly GCA_963770495.1 of Chitinophagales bacterium. Taxonomy (GTDB): domain Bacteria; phylum Bacteroidota; class Bacteroidia; order Chitinophagales; family CAVYQA01; genus CAVYQA01. The sequence goes on from CAVYQA010000012.1 coordinate 186,679, forward strand.
GATACCAACAAATGTATTTGCTGTTGCACCGTTTGTTCCGCTAATTGAACCCAATACCATGGCATTATTTTCTCCAACAATTGCATTGGCGCCAATTGCAGTTGCGTTGGTATAATTTGATTCCGTTGAACCGGCATTATAACCTAAAGCGGTATTATAATTGCCGCTGTTATTAGTTTCCAATGCCCCCCAACCTACTGCGGTATTCTCATCGCCTGAAGAACCCGGAGCACCCCCATCATTTAATAATGCATTATAACCAATTGCAACGTTGTTAGCAGGATTATTGGCAGTAGATAATGCTCCTGATCCCATAACTGTATTTTCACTTCCGCCGAATATGGCATTATTTAATGTGAGATATCCTACAGAGGTATTATCTGCTCCGCCGGAAGTACTGGCCTGTGACCCGTAACCTATAGCAGTATTGTCACTGGTTGTGCTGGTGGTTAATAAAGCGCTTACACCCATTGCCACATTAAAACTACCGGTACTGTTACTTGCCAGAGCTCTTTCTCCAATAGCAACATTAGATAAACCGGAAGTATTGGTAGCTAAAGCGCTATTACCAATTGCAAGATTAGGATTAAAATTACCATTAGAGCCATTATAGGATTCTAACGCATTAAGACCGATAGCGATATTATTGGCGCTAACGTTAACAGTTAATGCATTAACACCAATAGCAATATTACCATTTTTAGTAGTATTGGCTGCTAACGCCTGATTACCTATGGCTATATTATTTTCTCCTGTAGTAATTGCAGCCGCTGCCTGATAACCTATTGCAGTGTTATATGCGCCGGTGGTATTAGATGCCAAAGAACTGTCTCCAACAGCCACATTTCTATCGCCTGTAGCAGCATTATTGCGTAACGCTTCTTTACCTACTGCGATGTTGGAATAGGATACCCCCGGAGCATTTAATGCTAAATAGCCTATAGAGGTATTGCCATATTGATTAGTACCTGTTAAATCTTCCACGCGACCCGCAACAGAATTATTAACTTTAAACATCAGCCCCTGGTCATCATTAGTGCCATGATAGTTGGTGCCATAAGTTGTACCTGAATTACCTGTTAAAGCCCATGCAGTAGCCGTTGCTGCAGCCGGTGTTACCCATGTGGGAACGCCGCCGGTTATTGTCAATACTTGTCCGGCTGTACCATTACCCAGCCATTGTGGAGATACTCCGGCACCTTCAGACAACAATATATTGCCGGCTGAACCTGTTTGATAGCCCCCTGTATAATAGGGTGAAAGAGCGCCATTAATTCCTATCTGGGTTGTTGCATTAGTTGTGGGGCTTCCCAAAACTATTTGGTTAGCAGCAGTTGTGATTGCATTAGTACCAATAGCTGTTGAATAGTTTTGAATTGAAATTGAACTTGGACCAATTGCTGAAGCATTTGTTCCGTTAGCATCCGAACCTTCACCGAGCGCTACAGAATTAGTAGCCGATGCTGCAGCCTGATAACCAACAGCCGTTCCACTGCTGGCTCCACCGCTGGCTCCATCACCAATTAAAGTATTATTGCTGCCGGTGGTATTGCCAAAACCTGATGTGGCACCTACAAAGGTGTTATTAGCACCAGTTGTATTTTGATAACCAACATCAAATCCAAGGAAGGTATTATTACCACCGGTTGTGGTATTAACACCAGTATATGAACCAATCATTGTACCACCACTTGCTGAATAATAGCTACTGGTATTCCCATATGGGTTATAACCCATAAAAGTATTATCTGATGCGGCGTTGGTTGCACTTGCCTGTACATTAAATCCTGATGCATAACCCACAAACGTGTTATCATTTGCTCCGAATGTACCATTATAAGCATCTGACCATCCGGCCTGGTAACCTATGAATGTATTAAATACACCGGCTGCGTTTGAAGCATAAGAGTTATTACTTGCAGTTGCAGCTAATCCGAGCCCTCCCAAAGAGTTACCGCCAAATCCGGCCTCAAAACCAATATCTGTATTTCCAAAATCCTGTGTTCCGATGCTTATTACATTTTCAGGTGCATTGGCGCTGACATCACTATATCCTGCCTCAAATCCTATAAATGAGCCTCTTAATAATGCACCAGGGTTAAACGTGGTATATCCCATGTCATATCCCGCCTTATAACCCAATGCCATATTTCCACTGATAAGAGCACTCGTTGCCGGCCATTTACTCAAAGCGGCATAACCAACGGCGACGTTATATCTGCTGGCTCCTGCGCTGGCTAAAGCGCTATCGCCTACTGCAGTATTGTTTGCACCCGTACTTGCAGTAAGAGCGCGCCATCCAACTGCAACACTATAAGAATTTGTAGTACTGAATAAGGCTGAATCGCCCACTGCCGTGTTGAACTCACCATTTGTATTATTGCCATTACCCATCGCCTCAAAACCTATTGCCGTATTGCCATAACTAAAGTCACCTATTCCTGTACCAAAATGTGCTTCGTAACCAACCGCTGTATTAGCTACACCGCCATACGATGCAAATCCGCTACCCGCTTGATTTTCACTTGCCCCATATCCTACTGCCACATTACCAAATTTCCCTGAACTTGGTAGCGTTACGCCTCCATTGGTAAATGCTCCAATAGCAACATTGGCGCTATCTGATGTATTACTAGAGCCACCTTCTGCTTCATATCCTATTGCCGTATTTCCGCCATTGGTTGTATTGTTAAGTGCCCCATATCCTATTGCTGTTTGATAATTACCATGAGGACTTGTAGATGTACCACCTGTATTTGCCTTAAGTGCCTGATAGCCTATTGCAGTTACACCAGTTCCCAGGGAATTGTTTTCTGCTGCATCGAAACCTACAGCCGTATTTCCTGCAACTGTATTAAAGGCCAATGCCGAATCACCTATTGCAGTGTTGGCCGATCCCGTTAAATCGCTGAATAAAGTTCCAAAACCTACACCAACATTAAGTCCCTTAAGTGCCGTATTGGTTGTAGCAAAATTGTATAATGAATAGTCACCAATTGCTATATTGTATGATGACAATATATTAGTGTGCAAAGCCGAATAACCTATTGCAAGGTTATAATTACCTGTTGTATTTGAAAATCCAGTTCCATAACCTATTCCTAAATTTTCCTTACCTGTTGTATTTGCAGCAAATGATTGATACCCTACTGCGGTATTAACTGCTCCTGTTGTATTTGATGCTAAAGCGCTATCGCCAACGGCTACAGTTAGACTAACTGTACTATTACGCAATGCTTCCTTGCCAATTGCAGTATTAGAGGAATTAGTTGCTACTGCGCTTAATGCTAAATAACCTATAGAAGTATTTCCATAAGCCCCGTTTGCCGAGTTAATATCTTCTATTCTCCCTGCTGTGAAGCCGTTTACCTCTAACTTAAGGGCTTGGTCAGTACCACCTATAGTACCTATAAAATTAGCAGCATAGGTTACCCCGCTGTTACCTGTTAACTGCCAGGCAGTGGCTGATGTGGCTCCGGTTGACCAGGTGGGAATACCCGAAGCGTTTATAGTAAGTATGGCGCCCACGCTGCCCGACGGCAATGAATACACATCGCCGGTGGTATTGTTTACATACAAAATGTTGGACGATGTTGCGGCAGGGAGATTATAATTGCCTCCCGTTTTAAGTCCGTTTATACGTATCGTATTAGCGGCTCCGGCTATTTCCAGTTTTTGGGCAGGTGCGGCTGTTCCTATACCTACATTCTGTGCGTTAGTGGTGATGGCGGTAAATAAAAAAAGAACACCCGTCAGGCAGTAAAAAGCGTAAATTTTTTTCATTGTTATTGGTTTAAATCAGGTTGAATTAGATTATTTATTTATATGATAATTTTAAATCTATGGATGGTTATTGAAAACAGGTAACTATTAAAGGGCAATGTAGGAGTTTTTCAAAAATAAACAAAATTAAATATTCCGAAAGTTAACTAAAGACACTTTTTGGAATAAACTGTCTTAAAAAAAGTCAAAAACGGTAATCATATATAAATAATTTTATTATGATAATCTGTTTGTCATCCTTATTGCCCGGTTAAAGTAAAAAAATTAACAAAAGCATAAAACAGCCGCCTGTTTTGTTAATCATAGTTGAGTCTATACCAAATTTTACATGATGTTACATGTGGTATAAAACCACCATGCAAATGCACTTATCTTAAACTACCGGGTTGAAGAATACTCTCTTTCGGAAAGAATGACCGTAAACCCCCTACAAACAAAAGCAGACTAAAATTTAATGACTTAAAATACACCCGTACTGCAAGGGATAAAAATAGTGACCCCGCCAGGATTCAAACCTGGAACCTTCTGATCCGTAGTCAGATACTCTATTCAGTTAAGCTACGGGGCCAAAGCGGGTGCAAAGTTATGAAAAAAATAAGCACAGATGCGGCAAAATTGAATGATGAACCGCAGTATACTGAATTCCGGATACTGAAGTAAAAATCAACTTACATAACTTCTGTATTCTACATTCGATAGTCATTATTCGATAGTCAAATAATCTTCAAATTTTCTAATCTTCTAATCTTTTAATTTCTATATTTGTAAACCCCCTTTTAAACCGAGCATATTATGTTTAAAATTTTCTACCCATGAACCACCTGCCGCGATTAGCCCTGTTAGTTGTTTGTATTTGTTTTGCTGCTGCTGTGTTTGCGCAACGGGCGGGGAGTTTGGATACTACATTTAATCACACAGGTAAAGTTTATAACACCATTGCCGGCGATACAGCTAATGCCGGCATAGCTATGGCTATACAAAGCGATGGCAAAATTGTGGTGACAGGGTACACTGAAAGTATTACCGATAATACATCCCGTTGTGCTGTTGTACGATATAATACCGATGGCTCAATAGATACCACCTTTAATAAAACGGGGTACGTGGTTGCAAATATTGATAGCACTAAGTCTTTAAGTTTTTGTTCAGTGGTTATTCAGCCAAATGGAAAAATACTTGCGCTTGGTTCTGAAAATAATTACAATTTTGTTTTAGTCAGGCTTAATGTTAATGGAACTTTAGATACAACTTTTGGAAGCAAAGGAATTGCTTTGACTTCCGTTAATGGAGAGGCTACTTCATTAGTCTTGCAATCTGATAGTAAAATTGTTGCCGGGGGGTTTGGGGTAGGATTAGATGTTCCTCCCTTTGAATTAGTACGATGCGATTCGACAGGCAAAATTGATTCTACATTTGGAACTGATGGTATTGTAGATACATTTTTAACCTCTACTTACTATTCAGAAGCATTTCCCCATGCGCTTGCCATTCAAAGTGACGGCAAAATTGTGGCAGCAGGATTTACAATTCCCACCTACTTTGATACTTTAGGTAATATTTATTACGGGTCGTTTTCTGTACTTGCAAGGTTTAATACCGATGGTTCTTTTGATACCACATTTGGCATCGGCGGAACGGATACTCAACATATCGTAGGTACTTTAAATGCTGTTGCAATACAAACCGACGGGAAAATTGTAGTTTCCGGAAACTTAGGCTTAAGTTTACATTACACTCTGAGCTATTTTGCAGTTGTACGTTACAATTCAAACGGGTCGCAGGATAAAAATTTTGGTAATAATGGAATTGAAATTGATTCTATGGCAAGTTCCGGTGTTGCCGCTTCATTAGTTTTACAGGCAGATGGAAAAATAGTTGCTGCAGGATATGGCTTACCGGGAGGTTGGGGGTTATCCCGATTTAATACTAACGGCACACGCGATACATTATTTGGTATTGGTGGAAATGTATCTACAGATATTATTCCGGGTAATCCGGAAGATGCTGCTGAATCTGTTGCCTTACAAAGTGATGGTAAAATTGTTGTGGCGGGGTTTGTTACAAACAATGAAGCTAATGGCATTTATTTTGCCCTTGCGCGTTATAATAACTATATATCTACAGGCATTCTCCACCTTTCTTCAACTCCCACTTCCATTCTCATTTATCCCAACCCCGTTCACAACACCGAAACATTGGATTATACGTTAACCAATACTGAAACGCTTACCATTAATTTATACGATGTTACCGGGCGGGTAATAAGAAATTATATGACCGGTGAAAAAATACTTTCCGGCGAACATAAACAACAACTGAACTTTGATAACCTGGCGGCAGGGAGTTATATTTTAACCATTTCAAATGCGGAGGGGAAAACGGAGAGTGTGAAAATTATAAGGCAATAACGACCTCACCACCGGTAAGGTTTGGGTGTGAGTGTGAGTGTGGCAGTGGGAGGGGAATAACCTGCTATTAATTAATACACCGTGTAAAATCAAACACCTTAACCTCGGGCGGCCGAGCCCGTCACTAATCCCCTCATTACCTGCATCACTTTATCCTTTCTTTCCGTTTGCCCGGTTCGTTCAACATGTGCAATTATGATTTCTTCAATTTGGACGTTTTTCAAAAGAGTGTTAAATTCATTTTTAATATAATCTTTCACTTCAGCATCGGCATGGTGTAATTCTTCTTCAATGCCATCCCTGTTATCTAAAACAAAAACTATATCCTCAAAATCGTGGCTGCCATACAAATCGCCCTTACCGCGGCTTTTAAATGCTTCCATTTTTGAGGCAATAAAATACGGTGCAGTAAAAATTCGTATAACTTCTCCGTTATCCAGTTTAAATTCAACGGCATTCTTTACACCATCTTTAAACCACCTGTTAGTAAAGCCCAATATGCCGGCATCAGTAGGCATAACATCAACTACCAGCTCATCTAATAAAAAGCGTGAAATTATTTTTGATTCTTTGTCATTTTTAAATCCCGATTTCAATAATTTAAGCTGAAGTTTATCGAACGCAACACGTGATACCACTTCAACTGCTATATCCACATCATCAGTAACCCGAATAGTAACTGCCTCGGGGCGCGAGGCATATAAACTAACCGTTGCGCCGCCCACAAAAATAACTTCATCTTTTAACGCGCCCAGCGCCGCAGCCACCTTTATTATACTTTCTATATTGGAATGATAGCTCATAGCATTAGCAGTTTTTGTAACTCCTCTTTAGCCATTTCCTTTTCTCTTGCCCGTCCAACTCTTAAAGCATCGGTTAAAGCCAGTAATTCATATAACATATCGTCCCGTTTAGCAGCTTCCACCTGCCCGGGGTGCAGGGGTTTTATTTCCTGCCCTTTAACCGTTCCCTTCGGGTCGGGCCAAACAAATAACTCTTCATTTTTAAATATAAAACTTAACGGGGGCGCCGAATGTGCCGTTGCCATACCGGGCACAATGGCTCCCGGCTTTTGAGGAAACACATAAGGCAACCCATGAACCAAAAATTCAAATAACGGTTTGCGCAATACGGTTTTTTTATCCTCCGCCATCAACCCCGCAATTACCGAACGATTAACCGATTCACTTACTTCTGACTGGCTTATGTTTAATTGATGCGCCAGATCTTTCAGGTGAAAGGGCACCCTTCCCAAAGCAATTATTTTTAAAAGGATTACAATATCCTGTGGTCGCATTCCGGTATGTTGTTTCATATATATATGACGAGGCAAATATACAAAATAATTCTCAATTCGCGAATCGCGAATTAAAATATTTATTAAATGACATATAATTAATTTGTAATCAATTAATTACATTAAAACCTTGACAAGGTTATTGAAGGAGGGGAATAACCTGCTATTAAAGCACAGTATAAAATCAAACACTTTAAGCTCCAGCCGCCGAGCCGTCCGCGAGTGTTTAAAGCGAAGCGAGTTCATCGGACTATATTTTTTTGGTTACTTTTTGTAGCCCATCCGCTTTTCGCGGATAACGAACTCCATTGAAAATAATTTAAAGTGAGTAACACAAAAAGTGACAAATAACAATTTTACACTACAACCTATGTCACCCCTTATATGTTTGAAAGTTGAAGTAAAAAGCTAACTTGGTTGTGTGAGGAGGATCACCCCTTAGTGCTTAGACACTGTCCCGTAGAAACTCCCCACAGTCAAGTAGAGTTAGAGGTATAACCTGGTACAACGATACCGAATAAATCCATAAGGCTGAACGAAGCTTGACTTCATTTTTATTAACTTTTTAAAACCAAGTACATTATGGACGCTTATCTGGGCATTGATGTGAGCAAAGGTTATGCAGACTTTACTTTGCTTGACGCTCATCAAAACGAATTAGAAAAAGTCTTTCAATTAGATGATACACGCACAGGACATAATGCCTTAAAGCGTGAGTTATACCGGTGCATCAATTACCATCACTTAACTATGGTGTATTGCGCTGTAGAGAGCACCGGTGGCTTTGAAAATAACTGGTATAGTGCTTTAATAGAGTTCAGTAAGTTGATGCCTGTAAAAGTAGCCCGATTAAATCCTAGCGGCGTGAAGAATAATGCTGCTGCTACGTTAGCGCGTAATATTACTGATGCATTGAGTTCACGCTATATCGCACAGTATCTTATTGCACATCCTGATAAAGTACAGTATGAAAAACAGGATGAGTATTATGCCTCTTTTCGTAGTATCCACAAACACATCATGTTACTGAAGAAACAAAAAACCCAATTGGTTAACGAGCTAAAAATGGTGTTGTATAGCGCTTTCCCTGAAGTGATGCCCTATTGCAAACAAAGTATACCTCAGTGGATATTAGAGTTGTTAGTCAAATATCCCGGTGTATCGGCTATTGCAAAACGGTCTGTCAGTCAGCTTACCTGCATTAATCATATTACAGTTGATAAAGCAACAGCACTTATCGAAAAAGCAAAAACAAGTGTCGCTTCCAGAACTAATAAGCAACAAGAGTTTTTAGTTAAAAGCGTGGCTAAACAGATACAGCAACAACAAGAGCTTATTGAACTACACAAAGCGTATTTAACTCAAAGTTGCACGGGTGATGAGGTAACTCTGCTACAAAGTATTCCTGGTATAGCCGCTTATAGTGCTGCCTCTATTATGATTGAACTGGAGGATATTAGCCGCTTTGCATCTACTCAACAACTGGCTTCTTATTTTGGAGTTCATCCGATTTTTAAACAGAGTGGTGATAAACAAGGCGCTTTCCGGATGAGTAAAAAAGGGCGAGCCTCCATGAGAGCCGTGCTATATATGTGTGCACAAACCTCTGTCTTGTTTGATGAACATCTTAAAACCATCTATGAGCGTCATCGTCATAATGGTAAAAACCATAAACAAGCTATTGGAGCTATAATGCACAAACTGCTTCGTATTATTTGGGGGGTGCTTTCCTCCCGACAACCGTATCAAGCTAACATTGACAGAAAGAATCAAGCGATAAAACCTGCTGTCATAGCAGTGTTAAAAAATGATGGTTCAAAAAAGAAAAGAAGAATATCAGGTATTGGACACTGATGCTCCCATAACTAAAAAACAAATTAAAAAAAGAAAGGCGCAAATCGAGTCCCAAGTCGACATAGTCGAACAAGTACGGGATCATCAACTTGCGCCTCTCATAAAGATATAAAAATTTTACAAAATAAATTTGGATTTGAACGGTATAACTATGGGGTTAAAATCTTCTACTCTCCATGAAGTTTTCCCATTTTCAAATTTTCAAATTCCCAAATTTTCAAATTAATTTCTTGTCCCAACTTGTTAAATGGCATTTACCACCCGGCTAACTTTATAGAAAAAAAATATGCCGGCAAAACAAAAAATATCCGACAAGCAATTTCTTGAGGCGCTGTACATCAATCACGGCGACATAACCGACACCGCCAATTACATACAGCGCAAACATAACATCAGCTATTCGCGCCAGGCGGTGCACGAGCGCGCCAACAAAAATTTTGCTGCCGAGCTGCGCAGTATTTACCGGTTGGCTGCTAATGAGGCGCGTTGCCGCCTGATGGCTATGATGGAAGATGAAACCTGCGATGTGCGTTTGCGCGCCAGGGTTGCCATATATCTGCACAGTAAAATAAATAAATACCTGAACTATGAATTTGTATAATGCAAGCTTGACAGCGTTTTGCAACCCATTGATACTCATAAAACAAAAAAATTAAAAAATATTTGCGCGTTTGTTGTCAAACAAAATAAAAAGCAAAATGAAAGCCCAACTAAACACCGTTTTAACACCTCTATATTATATTATGGAACGCAATTTGTTGTTTCCATTAGGTATACATAGTGTTAACCATAAAACCACAGGTTATGAAAGCGATTATTTTATTTGCCTGTGCCGTTGCAATAAGCAGCACAGCAATTGCCCAGGACCCTGTTCATCAAACCAACATGAAAGAGGGCTTGATGAAACTGGAAGGCAGAATGTGGTATATAAAAGCGTTTACCGATTCAATGAAACTCGACAACGACATGGTGGTTTATCCCAGTGGTAAATACAGAACCACCGACGGCAAAACGTTTATGCTCAAAGACGCGGACGGATTGACTTTGAAGGCGCCGTGGAAGACATGGACCAGAAAATTGATGAAACCCTGCGGAATGATTGTGATGAAAAACGGCTTCGTGTGGATATGGACGCTGCTGGAAAAACCCATGCACATGAAAAACGGCGACTATATTATGCCCGACGGCACCCTGCGCCTACACGCCGGCAAATACGTGAAAATGAAAGACAAAACTTTTGTTGACTTCGACGGCAATGTGAGCTCACAGCAATGGTAACCTCACCCCAAACCCCTCTCCACCAAAAGTGGAGAGGGGAGCGTGAATGAAAACGGTGAGCGTGTGCCCTTCTCCTATATAGGAGAAGGGTTAGGGATGAGGCTACCGCGCCACCACCACTTCTTTTTGCATAGAAACACTACCCTCATTCACCCTCAGCACATAAACGCCGTCAGGCAAACCCGTTACCGGAATGGTAGCGGTTGGGTTGGAGTTGGAGTGTGATGGTGTGAGTGTGGTGTACACTTCCTGCCCCAACATATTATATAAACTTATCTGAACGGGTTGCGTTCGTTGTTGGGTTAAATTCACATAAACAAAATCGGAAGAGGGATTGGGGTAAACTAATAATTGGTGATTGTTAAGTGATAACTGGTTTAGCCCTGTCAACGAAGATACATTCATAGAATCTGATGCCGTGCTGCAACCGTTTGCCTCATTACTTACAACCACCCAATACCAGCCCAATGTGGTGATTATCAGATATTGACTCGTATCATTTTTAAGTGGTTTATTATTAAGATACCATTGATTATCGTGTACAGAGCTTGAGATAAGCGTATCGTTATGTTGTGTGAAAGTGGGCTGATTAGGTGATGGTATCACATTTACGACAGTCTGAACTGTACCGGAGCAGGTAGTATCGGTGCCAAATATAGTATATGTTGTAGTAATTGCTGGAGCGGCAATCACACTACTTCCTGTTGTAGCGCTCAACCCGGTTGAGGGGCTCCAGGTGTATGTTGTTCCACCACTGGCAGTAAGTGTATCACTTTGTCCGCTGCATAACGTGGCAGGTATATTGGTGTTTATTGGTAAACTACAAGCTGAACACGGCTGCCACCGTGCTATAAACGGCACTTCCTGTGGACCGAACTGGCTTCCTCCTTTATATAAGGTATCAGTAGCATTTAAAATCATTTGTTCTAACAGATCGCCGCCCAAATAAACATACCTGCCTGATACATCAACCGCCATACCGTTCATATCATCTCCTCCCCCGGCTAATAAGGAAGAACATAACAGGTTTCCTGCTGTATCCGTTTTAAATATTGACGAATACCCGTCGCCATTACCACCTTGAGAAGTTGTTATAGGGGTATTGTCATAAACTATAGAATCATTATCACCCCTGCTGCCAACATATAAATGGTTATTATTATCACTTGCCAGTTTACATAAAACCCATTTAGAATTTTTGCTATTGTTTGTAGTCTTAACCCACACCAGGTTTCCCGATGTATCATATTTTACAATAAAGAAATTGTTTTCAGGCGATATAGTTGGAAGAGTTGTGCTGCCAAATGACGCCGAGCCTGAATAACTTCCTCCGCAATAGGCGTACCCGTTATTGTCAGTAGCCACGTAAACAGGATCTGATTTAAAAGAGCTGTCGTTTTTACCTTGTGCTGCCCATTTTAAATTGGCGTTGGAATCAAATTTAAGAACAAAAAAACTTTCCTCGCCGGCGGGAGCATATAAGCTTGTTGTTCCGTAAGTTAGTGTATCTTCAAAAAGGCCCGTCATAAATATGTTATTGAATTTATCGGTGGTGATAGAGTAAGGACCAAGAGGGTTGCCCGTAAAGTACACGCCACCATAAGCAAATTTAGTTGAGTTCTTAGCCCAAATTAAATTACCGGCTGTATCATACTTGGCTATGAAAAATCCTCCGCGCTTATTGGTAAGCTTGGTAGTACCCAGTGAAATGGTATCTTTTAATACGCCAGCGCACATATACATCGTTGTTATGAACGGTTAAGGCTGTGCCTTCACCACCGGCTGAACGGAAATCGCTGGTGGATACCCGTGACCACACGGCGTTGCCGTTTTTGTTTATCAAGCAAAAACATTTCATTATATCTTTTGGGCGCGAATATGGTATCCTTATTATTAAAAAGTATCGTATCAGTAAAAATGCCGGTAATGTAAACGTCGTCTGAATTATCAGTGGCTATATCATATGCAATGGTATTGGTATTATCTGTGTTAAAAGGAGTGGATTGCACCACCCATTGAAACGTTCCGCTTGAATCATATTTCATGAGCATGTTATAGTAATCAGTGCTGCTATTGTTGAGGGGTTGACCATCTATAGTTAAATTGCCCAAATAACCGCCTGTTACATAGCCGTTGCCACTTACGGCACCAGTGACCCATAATTCAGACTGAACAACCGGACCATTATTTAGTGTATACACTCCATTTCCTCCCCAATCCCATGTGCCTGTTTGAGCTTCCGCATTAAAAAACAAGAAAATAACTGACAGAGGTAGATATAATTTTTTCATTTAAAAATATTTAGAAGATAAATGTAGGAAAAATTACCTGCTCACAATAAATTTTTTTGTTATCGTTCCGGCATCAGCAGTTGCGGTTATAAAATACAAGCCATCGGGCAAAGCACTAACATCAATAACCCGGTTGGAGTTGGGGTTTGTGTTTGTGTGTGTGCCGGAAATGGATTTTTTATAAACTTGTTTGAATACATTTGTAATTGTAATTCCATTAACTGTCCACTGTCCACTTTCAACTGTCAACTGGTTGGAAGTTGGATTGGGGTAAACGGTCAACTGTCCACTCTCCATTGTCAACTGCTTCGCTCCCGTTGCAACAGAATCCACCTCCAGCAAATCGCCATAAGGGGCAGATCCGTCAACACCTCTGAAACTGTGAATATTGATTTCAGTATCGGTGACGATATTGTAACTAAAAATTGTGCCTAAACCGGTATCACCCCCCGATTCAGTCATTCCATAAATCAACCCGTGACTTGCCTGGATGAGTGAGCCATACGGATATACGCCGTCAGGTCCTTTGGTTAAACCACCGTTGCCGTTGCCAAAACTGCTTAAAACAAGTTCCTGGTAGGTGGTATCATTAAAGCTTAAAATTACGCCAAAATAATGAGCGCCGCCCCCAGAGTTATTCGAATAAAGCTCCCCGTTATCCGCCTGTACCAGCGCAGCTTGCGGGTTATAGCCGTCACCACCATTGGTGCCAATATCATATACATCATACACCACATCGGTAGCAATATCAAAGGCATAAATTACGCCATCGCCATACTTGCCACCCGAACCAGCCATTCCATACAGCAGCCCGTTATTTACCCGGACGAGTGTGCCCGTGGGAAGCAATTTATCCGGGGTGGGTGAGAAAATCATGTAAATCGGTTTCTTTATGCGTATAAATATTATAGCTGTAAATGGTGCCCACACTGTTAGCCCCGCCAGCCTCGGTGGTACCATACAGCAGACTATTGCCCACCTGCACAAAATTGCCATGCGGGTTTTCCCCGTCAGGGACGGCGCCAAACGTATATTCAACAGTATAGGTTGAGGTTAAAATATCGTAACTGAAAATTATGCCGTTATTATTAATGCCGCCGGGGGCTGTGGTTCCGTAAAGCAACCCATTGCTTGCCTGGAAGAGCGCGTAGCCGGGATCTTCCCCATCGGGGGCGCCGCCAAAACGGTATAACACCTTTTCTTTACCGGTGAAATATCGTAACTGAAAATGGTACCATAAACGGCGCTATCGTCGCCGCCCGTTGTCAAGCCATACAGCAAGCCGTTGCTTGCCTGTATGAGCGAGCCCCTGGGAACTTGCCCGTCAGTGGGGCTGCCGCCAAAATCATATACATCGGTTACTGTGCCCGAAAGGGTGCACTTAAAAATGTTGCCGCCATTGTATATACCGCCATCAACGGTCATCCCCCATAAGGTTGGGGTTTGAGCCTGGGTGTGGGTGTGGCAATGAAATTGTAATAGCAAACAGAATGAGTAGATAGTTTTTCATAGCGTTAAGGTTTTAACAATGCGATTATAAAAATACTCAATTTTTGGAATATTCTTACCGCGCCACCACCACTTCCTTCTCCTGCGCCACACCACCACAGTTCACCTTCAACACATAAACCCCATTGGAGAGATTGGTTACCGGAATGGTAGCGATAAGGTTTGAGTTGGTGTGTGGGTTTGTGAGTGTGTTCCATACCTCTTGCCCTAGCATATTATATAAACTTAATTGAACAGATTGTGTTTGCGGGAGGGCAAGAGAAACATAAATAAAATCGGATGAAGGATTAGGATAAATTGATAATTGGTTATTGTCAAGTGATAACCGGTCTATTCCTGTAACGTCATCCTCAATCAGGTTATCATGAGGAAAATTTCCGTCAGTTTCTTCGAAAGAGCAAATGAGAGATATTGTTCCGGTTGAAATATTGAAGCTTATAACTGTACCGTCTTCATCTACACCACCGGTGGTCTGGTTATTCCGTATAGTTGCTGTCTTTTGCCTCAATAAATGCTCCTAAAGGAGCTATCCCATAAAGGTAATTGTCGCCCAAATTGTATAGAATGGTTTCGGAATCACCAGTAATATTATAGCTGAAAATTATACCTGCATGGTAGACGCCGCCCATCCAGGTCATTCCATATAGCAATCCATTGCTGGCCGGGAAAAGTCCCCCCTCGGGTAATGAGCCATCATTGGTATTATTAAAATCATGTACATCGGTTTCTTTACCCGTAGCAATGTTATAAG
>CAVYQA010000013.1:0-19442 GCA_963770495.1 Chitinophagales bacterium
GTAAAGATTTGGAGCATATACCCTTCGTCATCGCGGTCAACAAGCAGGTTCAGCCGCTTTAAATCTTTAAGGCTTTCATCAATCTTTCCGACGCGGTCGAGAACGTCGTCGTAATAATTTTCAGGCACATACATAAATTCGATGCCTCTCTTGCGAAGCTCGTCCACTGTGGCAATAATGTCGTCGGTTAAAACTGCAATATGCTGCACACCGGCGCCATGATAAAAATCAATGTATTCTTCAATCTGCGATTTCTTTTTCCCCTTCGCCGGTTCATTGATTGGAAACTTGACGAAGCTGTTTCCATTGGCAACCACTTTCGACATGAGCGCCGAATATTCGGTTGAAATATCTTCATCATCAAAAGTAATCAGCAGCTTAAAGCCCATCACGTCTTCATAAAACTTAACCCAGTCGTTCATCTTGCCTAATTCCACATTTCCCACGCAATGGTCCACCACCTTTAACCCGACAGGTTTTGTTTTTACCTTGCTTTTTGCAGGTTTGAAGCCGGGCATGAAAACACCCTTATAATTTTTGCGCTCAACAAATTTATGTACGGTATCGCCATAGGTTTTAATGGCGGAAATTATCACTTCGCCATATTCATCTTTTATGGTTGAAGGCAACATGACCGATATGGCGCCGCGCTTAGTGGTTTCCTCGAATGATTTTTTTGCATTATCCACTGAAAGCGCGAGAACTTTTACGCCATCGCCATGCTGAAGATGATGTTTTACTACTTCACTATCGGGATGAAGCCCTGACGTGAGCACCAATCGTATTTTACCCTGCTGCAGCACATACGATGCCCGGTCGCGCACACCCGTTTCGGGACCTGAATAAGCGACAAGCTCATATCCCCAAGCAGATTGATAATAGTAGGCGGATTGACGGGCATTACCGCAATAAAATTCAATATGGTCGGTTCCGTTGAGCGGAAGAAAATCTTCCTTTGCTTTTTTTGCGACCGGCGCGCTTTTAGTTACTGTGCTCATATTTTTATTTTTAAAGTTAATAAATTATTTACAGTATTTTTTAATTTCATCATACGCTTCAGTAGCTCCCAATTCACCGGCTTTGCTCAAATCAAGACATCCCAAATCCTGTTTGCCCTGGTTAATATAAGCCAGCCCGCGAAGCAGGTAAGCCTTGGCGTAATTAGGATTGTATTTTAAAGCTAAGTTATAATCGAGTATGGCTTCATCCCATTTATTAATACCGGCTTTTGCCAATCCGCGCTGGGTGTACGTGTCAATCAGTTTGTCCGTGTATCCCTCTTCTTTTGCGTTTTTATCAGTTTGAATAATGGCAAGGTAAAGAGTTGCAGCTTCGTCGTAATCCTGTATGGCGCCGCGGTTGTCGTTCAATTTAATTTTATAAAACGCCCTGCTGTCGAGCGCATCGGCGCTGGCTATGGTTTTCATATTATCTATGAACAAAAATTTTGTGAGATCCTGCACGGCTTTGGGGAAAACATTTTGTTCGCCATAGCAGAATGCGCGGTAGAAATAAGCATATTTTAAATTTTTATAGGTGCTGTCGTGGCTGATTACAAAATTAAAATCGTTAATAGCCGGATTAAAATCCGATTGATGTAAATAAACCAGCGCCCGCGTATAATGCGCATCTGTGCAATAAGGGCTTTTGCAGCTGTCGAGCGTAATAAAAGTAGACAGGTCTTTCAGCGCATCATCCTTTTTATCGGCTAATGCATTTGCCTGACCGCGGTAAAAGAAAGCATATTTATAGTAAAATGTTTTCGGATAATAATTTATAACACTGTCGAACATCAGCATGGCTGTTTTAAAATCGCCGTTGCTTTGCAGTTTATTCCCTGTTTCAACAATTGCGGCAGCCTGGTCGTCGGGAGTGAGTGGTATATAGGTGGTATTAACCGGTTCGGGATGGGTGACAGTATCTTTAGGGGGAGAATAGTGTTGTTCCTCACTCTTTTTAGGGGTATTAAAATGAGAAACATAAGCACTATCGTTTCTTAATTGATTAACCAAACGAATTGAATCATGTATTTCCTTCTTCCTTTCCTTCATGGCTTTTTTTACTTCAACCAAAGAATCATTGTTAATAGTTCCCGGTGATGAGACACGTTTTAAGTGTATGGATTGACCGGTATCAGGACCTGAAATTGATCCGGAATTATTGCGTATCATTGACAATGAATCGTTGTGGCTCATTCTATGCTTTTTCTTTACGGGTTTGGTCACTGCAACGCTTGAATCGGGAGTAGCTATTGCAGAAAGCGAAGCGCTGTCTGTGGCTGCCTGGTTATTATTTTTATGATGCTTTTTCTTTTGTGGTGTAACGGCGGGGTTAACAGGAATAGGAGATGCGGGCACTGATGTGGTATCTGAAGCCGGCAGACTATACCCCTCAGGAACCTGTGCCTTACAAACCTCAGCCCTGAAACTCACCAGCAAAAAAAGAAGAGAGCTGCTTACTAGTACTCTAAAAATATATTTCATTACAACTATCTGAAAATAAGAATTAAGATTTTTGAAAAATTATTCCAGCCACGATAAATAATAATCAGGCTCCTCAATACCCAATGCATATTCCGTTATTTGCAGCGGGCGGAAGGTATCTACCATCACGGCAAGTTCTTTGGTTTCTTTAGCGCCAAGAGATTTTTCCACTGTGCCCGGATGAGGTCCGTGTGGAATACCGCCGGGGTGCAGGGTTATTTGTCCGCGTGTTACATGCTTGCGGCTCATAAAATCGCCGTCAACATAATATAGTATTTCATCCGAATCAATATTGCTGTGATTATAAGGCACAGGAATGGATAACGGGTGATAATCGAATAAGCGCGGCACAAATGAGCACACTACAAAATTATGCCCCTCAAAAGTTTGATGCACGGGCGGCGGCTGATGAATTCTGCCGGTTATCGGCTCAAAATCGTGAATGGAAAATGCCCAGGGATAATTTTGCCCGTCCCATCCTACAATATCAAACGGGTGATAGGAATAATGATAGGGATATATCATATCCTTTTTTCGTATCAGGAAACTGAAATCGCCTTTTTCATCGTGGGTTTCCAAATCTTTTGGCACACGGATATCGCGCTCGCAATAGGGCGAATGTTCGAGGAACTGCCCGTAATCATTCAAATATCTTCGAGGAGGCACTATTGGTGAAAATGACTGAACAATAAATAAGCGGTTATTTTCATCTTTAAATTCAATCTGGTAAATAGTGCCGCGCGGTATTACAAGATAATCGCCATAGCCAAAATCCAAATTGCCGTACATGGTGCGCAGCTTGCCGCTGCCTTCGTGCACAAATATCAGTTCATCGGCATCGGCATTTTTGTAAAAATATTTTGTCATTGATTTGCGCGGCGCAGCTAGCGAAATATGCACATCATCGTTAACCAGCACGGGTTTGCGGCTCTTCACAAAATCATCTTCGGGTTTTATTTGAAATCCCTGGAAACTGCGGTGTTTCAATTGCTTTGCTAATACTACTTTTGGGTCGAGGGGATATTGCTCCTCCACCTGTTTAATCATTGTGGGCGGATGGCAATGATAAAGAGTTGAATAGACATTGGAAAATCCCTCTGTAGAAAACAACTGCTCGGAATACAAGCCGCCATCAGGTTTGCGAAACTGGATATGTCGTTTCGGCGGAATGCTTCCTAATTTATGATAATAAGGCATGGCTACAATTTTCGACTGTAAAATTACGGATTTTCTTTTTGTTTCGATGTCATGTTCACCGGTATTAAAATTATCGGGCGGTGAATTTCACCGCCCGACTTCGTACTTAACAACCATCTTAGAGATTACTCTTGTCTTAACCGATGTTTCTATTGACTATTATTAGTGCTGTTCAGCCCTGTTTGCGCATTACTTTCCTCTTCCGCCAATTTCCACAGCAAATCAAGTTTAGGAGCAAGAACAATATCTGTTCTCCTGTTCTGCTGGCGTCCCTGGGCTGTTTCATTGCTGGCTAAAGGAAGATATTTGCCCCTGCCGCTGACAATGATGCGTGATGGTGCTACGCCGTCTTTAATAAATATACGTGCAACACTTGTGGCGCGGCGGGCGCTCAAATCCCAATTGTCTTTATTGAGCGCGTTATGAATCGGCACACTGTCGGTATGACCTTCAATATCTATTTCCAAATCGCTCTTCTTCAAAACATCGGCTACATAAGAGATGGCTTTTTTACCCTCTGTATTAACATCAGTGCCGGCGGTGGGGAACAATAATTTATCGGACATGTGAACGTACAATTTACCGTCGTGCACTTCCACGGTTAACTGGTCGGGGGTGAAGCATTTAACGGCGCCACAAACTTCCTGCCTTAGATTATTTAACGCATCGCGCTGCTGGTCAATCAGCGATTGAAGCGCCTTTAATTTATCTTCCTCTTTATTAATGGATTGTTCTTTAGTGTCCATTGCCTGTTGTTCGGTGCTGGTAGAAGATTTTAACTGTTCATTTTCCTTTTGTAACTGGTCAATTTTTTGTTGGAGTGATTGCTGGCTTGCCAAAGCGGACTGATATTTTTTAGATGAAGCACAAGAACTTAATAATGATAAAGCAACAAATGTTGCCACTAAAAAATTAAAGGTTTTCATGGTGTCTTATTTTAAATTAATGAAATGAATAAATTATTGACGCAAAATTTTGTGCAACAATAGTGCCATCGTTACGGGGAAGTGTAACTTAAATTGACGGCTATAGAGTCAATAATTAACGGACACATTTTGTTTCAATTAAAAACGCAATAAAAAAAGTTAACAGGCGAGACAGAAATTCTAATGTTATTTTAATTTGAAAAATTTAACAAGGACAGGTTCAAACGGTTGAACCACCCAAAATTGACAGGGGTGTGTGATTCATTGTTTCTTTGGATGTAGTTTCCTGAATAAAAAATAAGAATATAGTAAAGCAGTAATTATCAGTAAAATTGGTAATACAATTAAAAATAGTATAATAATGTACTCGTTTGGTGAGGAAAATAAATAGATTAACATATTTAAAAGACCAATACAAAAAAGCGACCTGCCAAATAAACGATGAGTTTTTTGCCATACTGTAACATCTTTCAACGTCCATGGAGTAAGTATCCCGATAAAAGAATTTGGCGGTATTGAAGCTAAGTAATTACCTAAAAAAGTATACATTAATCCTATGATTATTAATATCAATATACTACCCATTTTTAAATCTGCGGGTGACTGTGTAGGATAGACCAGAAATAGAGCGACAGCACTTGTAATAACTGTTAGTAACATTCTTAAGCTTTTCATAAATCCGGAAAATTCCGGCCGATTATATTTAGGATCAAATATTGAGGCAACTAACATTAATACATAAAAACCTATAGGTATTATAGGTACCAGAAATAAAAGTGAAGTCTTATGGCTATAATCATCCGGTGTTCCATCATTAAAATGAGTAGGAATAATAGCGGGTAACTTTGGATAAATAATGATCAAATAAATAATGGGTACTGATATTATAAGCCAATGCACCAATTCTCTCTTAAAAAAAGCTTTTATGTTCATAGGCAAATAAAATCTGTTTATTGATTAGTTTTATCTTCTTTGTCAGGATGTAGTTTTTTTAGTGTTTAGGCACAAAAATAAAACTGGCAATTATAATAGCTATTATAACAGCAAATATTAAATACGAAACCGGGTGAGCCATATTTAATGTCCATCCCATTCCGTATCTTCTGGGAACCCAAATTTTAGGATTACCCGGGTTATAATAAAAAATGCCCCATTTATAGGAATCAATACTTTCGCCGGTGGGCGCAGTTTCTGTTTTAGAGCGTGTTTTAATAAGAAAAATGATATACAAAATTATTAATAGTGGTATAAGAACCCAGGTTAAGATGAAAATAATTTCGGTTCCTAACTGTAAGTCAGCATTGGGTTTAACAAGATAAATTATTACAACTGCTATAATGCAATCTACCAGGTTCATTATACCCCTGATAATATTTACAGGAGTCTGGTCTTTTCCTTTCCATGTTATTTTAGGAATAATATATAATAATAAATAAATCCCAATAGTAAATGCAGGTATGAGCCACAAGAGCAACGTTTTATGGACATAATCGTTAGGTATGCCGTTGCCTTTAAAACGTGTGGGAACAATTTCGGGTAAAGCAGGGTAAACAAGAGCCAGGTAAATAATAGGTACTGCTAAAATCAGCCAGTTGGCAATTTCATTTTTGATAGTTTTCACGTTTATTTTTTATGAGTTTAAAATAAAATTAATGCTTTTTAATTAATTCATTTTCTCTTTAATGTATTTTATTATCTCTTCTTTCTCAGTGGGTTTAAACCATTTTATGCTTTTATCCTTCTTAAACCACGTCATTTGGCGTTTGGCATATTGTTTTGTGTGCAGTTTTATTTGAGCAATGGCTTCATATAAAGTTATAAGTCCGTTTAAATAATTAAATAATTCCATATATCCCACGGTTTGCAAAGCATTGGTAGTTTTATAGGGTAATAAATTTTTCACTTCATCCACAAGCCCGTTTTTAATCATCTCATCAACACGCGCATCAATACGTTGGTACAGTTCTGCTTTTTCCAATTCCAGCCCTATTTTTATGCTTGTAAAATTACGCGGAGCGTTTTTATTTTTATGAAAAGAGGAAAACGGCTCACCGGTTTCATCAAACACTTCAAGAGCGCGCAAAAGACGCCGCGGGTTTTTTTTATCTACTGTTTCATAATAAGCGGGGTCGTGTTTTTGTAATTCGCTTTGCAAAAAAACAAGCCCTTTTTCTTCAAATAAAGTATTCCATTTATCGCGGGTTGTTTTTTTTATCGGCGGAATTTCGTCTAAGCCCTCGCAAACCGCTTTCACAAATAAGCCGGAGCCGCCAACGAGCAGGGCAATATTTTTTTCAGAAAATAATTTATCCAGCAACTGCAAAGCATCTTTCTCATAATCGGCTACTGTGTAATTCTGTGTAGCAGAAATCATATCAATAAAATAATGAGGAGCGGCAGCAAGCTGGGCTGGGGAGGGCTTTGCAGTGCCGATGGTTATTTCGCGATAAAATTGCCGTGCATCGGCGGAAAGGATACTTGTGTTAAAATGGTTGGCTAATGAAATGGCAACAACGGTTTTGCCCACAGACGTGGGTCCGGCAATTACAATTAAAAACTTTTCGTTACTCATCAGAGGTCATATCCTCAAACCCGCTTTCCGCGGAGCCGAATTCATCAGCTATTTCGGGGTCTATCGGGGGTTCTTCCGGTGCCTCTTCTTCAGTTTCGACGCCCATATCTTCAGTAGTATCCTCATCTTTATCAAGAGCATATTCTTCACCATCTTCTCTTGCACGGCTATCGAGGTATTTTCTTAAATCCTCATTTTGGAACGGGGAAGGACCGATAGATTTTGAACAAAGCGGGTAAATAGAATTTTTATCTTCATTTACATTTATTCCAAGCAATTCAATATGAAAAGAATACCCGCTACCTGCTTCATATTCTGCAATAAGCTTTTGATGGGGGTCGTTAATAATATCGAACAGCTTTAATGACTTGTCAGGAGTTTTTTGGGGAGTTGCAGCCGGAACTTCCTTCTTTTTTTTCAGTGTTTTTGATTTTCCTTTTGTTGCAGGTACTTCAGGCTTGGAAATGAGGACTCCATCCATACTAACTCCGTTAAGCGGCTGTAACTTTTTCCACCCGTCATTACTGATGAACAGGGAAGGGGTGTAATTGCTTTTTATTTTATAGGCACCAACAATAGCGCGGTTCAGCTCATTCACGGTGTGTGATGGCTTTATCTGTATATCGCGAAAGATGCTTTCATCATCTTCATAAGTTATTCTGAACGTATATACCGGCATAACGATTCGGTTACGGGTTAATTATTTTTTTGTAAGTCCAAGTTCTTTTCCCTTTTCAAGCATAAAGTTATACGCTTCTTCATAATTATTACCAATTTTCCCATCTAAAATTGCTTCACGCACTGCCGTCTTAATAATTCCCACTATTTGACCGGGGGGCGTGTTAAAAGTTTGCATAATAATATCGCCGGTGATGGGCGGCTGCCAGTTGCGCAGTTTATCCCTTTCTTCCACCTCTTTCAGCTTTTGGCGAACCATGTTAAAATTGGCGAGATATTCTTTTACCTTGTCTTTATTGGCTGATGTAATATCTGCATTACATAATATTAATAACGATTCCAGGTCGTCGCCGGCATCTACCAGCAAGCGGCGTATGGCAGAATCGGTAACATTTTCATTGGTGAGCGATATGGGACGCAGATGCAGCAATACCAGTTTCTCTACAAACTTCATCTGTTCATTTGACGGCAATTTGAATTTGCGGAAGATGCGCGACACCCACCGCGAGCCGATAACCTCGTGCCCGTGAAAGGTCCATCCGTGAACAGGGTCAAACTGTTTGGTGACGGGCTTTGCAATATCATGTAAAATGGCAGCCCATCGGAGCCACAGGTCGTCACTCGCCTGTGCTACATTATCAAGAACTATTAATGTGTGATAAAAATTATCCTTGTGCGATTGCCCGTTGCGGGTTTCTTTATTTTGCAATTTCACCATTTCGGGGAAAATTATTGCCAGCAGCCCCGAATCAAACAGCAGCTTAAATCCTATGCTTGGTTTTGGCGAGAGAATTATTTTATTCAACTCGTCGGTAATGCGCTCCTGCGAAATAATGCTGATGCGCTCTTTGTACCCGGCAATAGCGGCAAATGTTTTTTCTTCAATCGTAAAATTCAATTGAGATGCAAAGCGCATAGCGCGCATCATTCTAAGCGGGTCGTCGGAGAAGGTGATGCCCGGGTCGAGCGGCGTGCGAATGATTTTATTTTCAATATCCGCCAGCCCGTTGAACTGGTCGAGGATGGCGCCGTAATCTTCTTCATTAAGACTTATTGCCAAAGCATTGATAGTGAAATCGCGGCGCTGCAAATCATCGAGCAGGGTGCCCGGTTTTACCGAGGGGTTTCTCGAATCGCTTTTATACGATTCCTTACGCGCGCCCACAAATTCTACCGTGAATTCATCGGCGTGAACCATTGCAGTGCCAAAATTTTTATAAACCGTAACATTAACACCCTTACCGATTTTTGCGGCAACGGTTTCGGCTAATGCAATACCGTTGCCCACGCAAACCACATCCATATCTTTAGAAGGGCGCTTTAACAGTTTATCGCGCACATATCCGCCAATAACATACACAGGGTAGCCCAGCTCTTTTGCACTATCGGCAATAAGCGTGAATAGCTTTTCCTCACCGGGTGAAAGCTGAACAGGGATATATTTGGATGAAACGAGCAAAACTGAAACCTTGTAGGGCATTATTGATTAAGGCACAAAATTAAAGGTTTTATGCCTTATCTCTGTAATACAAAATTTGCCATATAAGCAAGGCATACTAATCCCAACAGGTAAATAATGAGCACTAAAACAGTGCCGGCGATTTTGTGATATTTTATTTTGGTGACGTCGAGCGATACACGGAAGAATATGGAAACGGTATAAACAAATGCGTACCATACGCGCGATGAAATATCACGTAATGTGAATTTAGTGATAACGTGTTTAGGCACATTCTCAACCTCGTAAACATTATCGTTCAGGTAATCCAGTAAAAAGATATTCATAAGCGTAAATAATGCGAGAAAGAACCCCGCCCAATAAAATACATACTCTTTATCATAACCATAGTTCCACCACAGGCGCGGCACCCAGCCAATTAACCGGAACCCCGAACGCTGCCACACAAACCCCTGGTACTCTACATCAAGCAATTTATAGCTTATCTGCTGACCCCTGTCCTGGAAATTTTTAAGCACCTGTTCATACATGGCTTCCTTTTCATCCGCCGGCATTTCAAGTCCTGAGCTTGGGTCTTTGAATAGTAATTTAAAGTGGAGATAATTGAAATGGAATTTAGAGATGTCGGACCGGTATAAAAAGATATAATGCTGTTTATTGGATTTGCCTTTACCCGAATCGGTAAAGTCAGATGCAGTTAAATCTATCTCATTGTTGATTTTAGGGTTTCCTGAAAAATCCAGGGTATCGGGTAACTGCGTTTTTTGAAAAAGAAGGTAGCCCGAATCACAAAAAGCTACCTGGCTGAAATTAGCATAATTATTGAAAGCGGCTTGCTGGAAACTTACTTTGCCTCTTAAATTGACGTGTGAAAAATCAACCCTTTTATAAAATCGTGCCTGGTAAAAGTTAGTGGTGTCGTGAAATTCGACCTGTAAAAAAGAAGTGGTGTCATGAAATGAAGTGTGTTTAAAATTCGCGCCTTTTGCAAAGCCCGATGAAAAGAAATCTACACGTTTTGTGAAAACAGTATTATCATAATCAGTAAGAGCATAAAATGCTGCCGATGAAAAATTGGTTTTATTTTTGAATTGCACAAAAGAAAAATCCGCTTTTTGCAAAAAGGCGGTGTTGCTGAAATCCGCTTTGTTTTTAAATACATCAAATGAGAAATCAGCGGTGCACTTAAGCTTTGCACCGGAAAAATTAACTTCTTTTTCATAGATATTGCTGGCGTCGTTTTTATTGATTTTTGCAATAGTTCCGCCTGAATAATCAATAGCTGACGTTTGCAAGCTGTCGCTTAAGTCTAAAACGGAATCTTTTACCTGCGCACAAACCTGCCCCGCCTGTAGAAAACAGAAAAATAAAACAATGCTGAATAAATACCGGCGGACATTTGACATAGATGTGCAAATGTAATATAATGTGCCGATGTGTCAATGTGCCGATTCTGATTGAGAAATGCAGAGCGGATTGTTCGTTATGAGGGAAATAAATTTTACATTTATATCGTAACCATTTTATCGGATTTAATAGCAATTTTTATAGTTTTGACGGACAATAATGATAAAGATTGTTATGCACCTGTTTTCTCAATTCTACTTGCTCTGACTTTTTAAAACTCAAAAAAAATGAAAAATACCAAAGTATTAATTTTAGGAACAATGTTCGCCATTTTTGGCTTGAGCAACACGGTAAATGCCCAATGGCAGCAAACCAATGGTCCCGATAACTATAATGTTTTTGCTTTCGCGATTAGCGGGAACAATATTTTTGCGGGTACGGACCAGGGGGTATATCTATCAAGCAATAACGGCACCAGCTGGACAGCGGTTAACAACGGCTTTCAAGATTTGATAAGTTATGATATTACTGCAATGGCAAACAGCGGAAATACTATTTATGTGGGCACCATAGAGGGTGTCTATTTTTCGACCAATAACGGTAGCTTGTGGACAGCCGCAGGGTTAGACAATTATGACATCAATTCTTTAGCCATCAGCGGAGACACTGTTTTTGCTGGAACTGCAGGTGAGGGCATTCAAATGAGTGATAATAATGGAGCAAGCTGGACCCCGATTAATAGCGGCTTTCCGATTTTTCCTAATAATGTTTATTCATTACTTATTAACGGAGACACTATTTTTGCGGGCTGTGATAGCGGTGTTTACTTATCCGAAAACAGGGGTTCAAGCTGGAAAGCAGTTAATAACGGTATACCGAAAACAGATACGATCTATTCATTAATCAGCAGCGGAGGAAATATTTTTGCAGGAACCGACAGGGGTGTTTACCTGTCTAATAATAATGGCAGTTTATGGACTGCCATGAATAATGGGTTAACTCCTTCATATGTTAATTGCTTAGCCATCAGCGGAGACACCATTTTTGCAGGTGTAGGCACCTAGGGCGGCGGCGTTTACTTTTCTGTTAATAACGGGGCAAACTGGACGTCTATTAACAACGGATTTCCTAAAAATTCTATTGTCTATTCATTAGCGCTAAAAGGAAACAACATTTTTGGAGGGGTATGGGGAGACGGCATTTATTTATCCTCTGACAGGGGAGCCAGGCCGGGCGCCCGTTGACAACGGCTTTAGTCCAAACACTGTTGTTAATACATTATTTAGCAGGGGCGACACTGTTCTTGCGGGTACTGAAGGCAATGGCATTTACTTATCTGATAATAACGGAGCAAGCTGGACAACGGTTAACAACGAACCTATCTGCAGAGGCTCCCATTTATTGCTTCGCCTCCAGCGGGAACAACATCTTTGCGGGAACGGGAGATTATTATGGAACTTCCGTAACCGGAGGCGTTTTTCTTTCTACCGATAACGGCAATAGCTGGACGGCGGTTAGTAACGGTTTACCGTCACCTATTGGGGTCTATTCATTAGCCATCAAAGGGGACACTATTTTTGCGGGAACCGGGGGCGATGGCGTTTTCCTGTCAGACAATAACGGAACAAGCTGGACGTGGGTTAGTAACGGACTCCCTATAAACTACGTGCAGTGGCTCTACGCTACGACGGGGCGGTCCTCGCCGTGCCGGCACCGGTCGCCTCCAGGTTGCTCCAGCAGTTGCTCGGGCCGGGCGCTGCAGCCGAGCTTGCCAGCATCGCCTCCGCCTCGGTCGCGGTTGTCACGCTCGGCTTCAGCGACAGCTCCCTCGAAGTGCCCCCCGACCTGAGCGGCGTCCTGGTGGCACCGGGGGGAGGCTTTGTTGATGACGGCTTGCTCGTTCGGGTCGAACAAGTGGCCCCATTGGGCCGCCCCAGGGCAGGTCGTCATCCGGGTCTCGGTCGGCAGGGACGGCGACGAACGCTGGAGCCCGCTCCCTGACGAGGACATGGTCGGGAAGCTCTGCGAGGAACTGGGGCACGTGCTGGGCCAGCGCACCCCCACACCGGTCAGCGGCGGGTGGAGGGTGAGCCGCTGGCCCGCCGCTCTCCCCCAGTACCAAGTCGGCCACCTCGAACGAATAGCCGCCGTCAAGGCCACGTCTCTCCCGCGAAGCTCCCATCGTCGCCTTGGCCGGCTCCAGCTATGGGGGCGTCGGCGTCCCGGCGTGCATCGCCTCGGGCCGCAGATCGGCTACAGAGATATTGGCGGCAGTCCAGGTGCTCGGCGAGCCGGCTACCTGAGGGGGACCGGCGAAGATCGCTGCAGCGGCGCTGCGCAAGTTCAGCACGTGGTCGGCGATAAGCACTGCGGCAGCTGAGTAGGTACTTTTCTGCCCGCCCGGGAAGCGCACGCAGCCCGGATGGACGCACCCGGTCCAGTAGGAACCGTCACTGGCACGCAGGTGCCGCGTCCAGGCAAGCAGTTCTTCGGCCTCAGCGCGCAGTCCTGCCCTCGCCGCGGCCATGGCGCATTCCGCCGTCTCGGCCGCCGTGACCCAGCTCTTGTCGGCTACGCAGCGGGCACCCAGCCCGTCGAGGACCAGCTCGCTCCAGCGGTCGAGCATGCGCCTGCGGGCTGACTGCCCTACCACCGCCCCGCTCAGCACCGGGTAGTACCAGTCCATCGCCCAACGGTCCTTCGGTTCGAAGGACCCCGGCCTCTGAGCGACGGCCTCGGCCGCCCGGCCGGCGGCAGCTGACCAGGCTTCCGCTTGACGCTGATGGCCAAGGGCTTCGGCCACCCGGGCTGCCGATCGCAGGGAATGTTGGAACGACGAGGTCGCCGCGAGCAGGGCGAAACTGCCGATGGCCCCATCGGGACCAACGGACCAGGCAATTTCTCCGCCTTGGCGCTGGTAGCGCAGGCACCATGAAATTCCCCGTTCGAGCATCGGCCACAGTGCCCGCAGGATCCCGTCGTCGCCGCTCAGCTGCCAGCACCAACGGGCGCCGGTGGCAAGGTAGGCACAGACATTGGGGTCCCGGCGCGGCTCGATCACCCCGTCGGGCAGGTAGAACGTGCACCAGCTGCCGTCCGCCAGCTGGTTCCTCGCCAACCAGTCGAAGGCCCTCTCGACTTCGCACCAGCGCCCACCGGCGGCGAGGGCCATTGTTGCTTCGACGTGGTTCCAGGGGTCGGCATGGCCGCCCCGGTACCACGGGACCATCCCGTTTCGCAGCTGGACCGAGGCTATCCAAGCAGCGGTTTGCGCTATCTCTTCCTGCGCCAGAGCGCTCATGGCTTGCGGGCATAGACGACGAGGCTCTTGCCGAGCACCGGGTTTAGCGCAGCCTCGGGCCAGCGGGTGAACCGCGTCCCTGCGGTGATGTCCCAGACAAGAAGCCGGTGATAGGCCCTCACCAGCGGGTTGGCCTCACGGTCCATCCCTACGGCGCACCGCAACCACCAGTACGGGCTGTGGAGCGCGTGCGCATGGTGCCCGCTGAACGGGACGAGGCCCGCTCGCCGGAGCCGGTCGCACAATTGGCCTCGGCGATAGATGCGCACGTGGCCCCCTGGGGTGTTGTGGTAATCCGACGAGAGCGCCCAGTTGACGAGTTCGGGGTACCAGCGAGGGACCGTGACGGCCATCACCCCCGCCGGGCGAAGGACCCTGGCGAGCTCCGCCAGCACCTTGCCGTCGTCGGGGACGTGCTCGAGCACCTCGGCGGCGATTATTTTTTCGAAACAGGCATCTGGAAAGGGCAGCGCAATCCCGTCCGCAGCGACGACGTTGCCCTGGCCACCGGCTTCCGCCGTCTGCTTGTCCTCGTCGAGCATTGCCGCGACCCAGCCGTTGGCGGCCAACAGTGCCTCCCGGTCGGAGTCGAGGGCTGTGACGACGGCCCCCCGGCGCATCGCCTCGAAGGAGTGGCGGCCGCCCCCACAGCCGAAGTCGAGCAGCCTGTCGCCCGGGCGGACCCGGAGGCGGTCGTAGCGGACCGTTAACATGGCTGCTGGCTGGACCGAGGTGACCAGCCTTGCGGGAAGCGCCCGGCGTGGTCGGCCTGCTTGTCTTGCAGGGCGTGGTCGGCGTGGCCGGCGACCTCGGCTATCACGGAGCGGTACTGCTCGACGGCGCCGGCGGCGCAGCGTGCCCAGGTGAAGCGCTCGAGCACCCGACGCCGGCCGGCCTTACCAAGCCGTGCGCCGAGATCTGCCCCCGAGGCACCTGAGCCCGAGGCACCTGAGCCCCAGGCACCTGAGCCCCAGGTGCTAGAGCCCGAGGTGCTAGGCCCGACGTGCAGGTGCTTGAGAGGAGCCGCCCGAGGGCCGTCGCCAGCGCACCAGGGTCGCCCGGTGGGACCAGCAGGGAGGCAAGTCCGTCAGGACCGAGGACCTCGGGCAGGGCGCCACCGGCGCTCGCGACCACCGGGGCCTCACACGCCATAGCCTCGACGGCTGGCAGGGAGAACCCCTCGTACAGCGACGGCACGGCAACGGCGGATGCTTCGGCGTACATCTCAACCAGCTCCGCGTCGCTTACACCGGGCCGGAAAGTGACGGCACCCTCGAGGCCGAGCCGTTCCATTGCCTGTGCCGCAGCACTGGCGGGCCGGGGTTCGCCGACGACGACCAGGTGGGCTTCTGGTTCCTCGGTCCTGAGCTTGGCGATCGCCTCGAGAAGATAGACGAGCCCTTTCAAGGGCACGTCGGCGCTCGCCGTAGTCATGACGCGTCCCGGCACCCTTGCCACGTGCGGCAAGGGCCGGAAGAGCTCGTGGTCCGCACCTATCGGCACCACTGCGACCCGCTCGGGAGCAACGCCCATCTGCTCGACGATGTCCCGACGGGAGGAGGAAGACACGGTGAGGATGCGGGGCATCTGGCGAGCCACCCGGTCCTGCATCCGTACGAAGCCGTACCAGCGGCGCAGCGACAGCTCTCTCCGGCGGGTCGGCGCTTGCCCAATGTCGACGAGCCTGTCGACGGTGACCGGGTGATGGCAGGTGCCGATGACTGGCCAGCCGTCGGCCAGGAGCCCGAGGAGCCCAGTCCCGAAGGACTGGTTGTCGTGCACGATGTCGTACTACATGGCGGCGCGCCGCCAGGAGGTCCCTCACCCTCAGGCTGAACGTGAGAGGTTCGGGAAAACCTCCCGTGCACATCGTGGCAAGTTCGATGAGGTCGGCCCGGGAGCGGATCTCCCGGATGTTAGGAAAGCGAAAGGGGTCGGGCTCCCGGTAGAGATCGAGGCTTGGCACCTTCACCAACCGCAGGCCCTGGGCCTCGTCTAGGGCCGGCCAGGGTTGGCCCGAGAACACCGTCACCTCGTGGCCAAGCCTCGCCAACTCCCGGGAAAGGAACCGGGTGTAGACACCCTGGCCTCCCGAACGGGGGTTGCCCCTGTAGACGAGGAGCGCGACCCGCAGGTACTCGCGCTCGGCGGCAGTGGGGGTCACGAAGGACCGAGCGGTGCATTTATGCCGGGGAACATGTGGCGTCCAGCGTTGCCGCCTCGGGGCGGCCGGTCAAGCTGGGGGACGCAACCCAAGCCTCCCAAGGGGTCGGGGGAGGCGCCGCGACCGGGCCGCAGGTGGGGTAGCACCCGGGCCACAGGGGCGCTACCCAGGCCCCAGGTGGCGCTATCTGGCAGCCAGCCGGCGCAGAAAGCGCAAAGACCCGAGCGCCCCAGCCTCGCCGAACTGCCCCGAGCTCGAGCGCGGCGCAGTAGATGTCGTAAGGGACCTGGCCGCCGTCTCGCGGGTTGGCGAACACGTCATGTATAGCGAGCCTGCCGCCCGGGGCGACCTTCGGGGACCAGCTTCGGAAGTCCTCCCAGGCCACCTGCTCGCCGTGGCCACCGTCGATGAACAGCAGCGACAAAGGCGCTTGCCACGTCCGAGCGACCGTAGACGACTCGCCGACTACCAGGACGACGTCGCCTTCAAGGCCGGCTTCGACGACCGTGCGGCGCGCCCACGGCAAGGTGTCGGTCATCCCTGTCGCCGGGTCGACCACCTCGGGGTCGTGATCTGGCCAGCCGGGCTGAAGTTCGAGAGACCCGCGGTGATGGTCGACGCTGAAAAGCACCGTCCCGCTCTCCTTGGCTGCGGCTCCTAGGTAGGCTGCCGACTTCCCGCAGTAAGTGCCGATCTCGAGAAGTGGGCCCGAGCCGCTTCGCCCGGCCTCCACACCTGCTCGGTAAAGTGCCAGCCCCTCGTCGTCGGGCATGAAGCCCTTGGCCGCACGTGCCACCGCCAGCCAAGCAGGTGGGCCAGTGGACGGTACCTCGCTCGTGGACGGTACCTCGCTCGTGGACGGTACCTCGCTCAAGGGCGCTTCGCTCAAGGGCGCTTCGCTCAAGGGCGCTTCAGTAGCTGGTGTTCATGACCCGGTGCCCGGTACCCGGTGCTCAGGATCCCGTGCTTGTGTACAAGCCGCTTAGTAACGAGTCTCCGGGACGAGCTGTTCGCCCGCCGAGCTCCCGTCCTGGCCGGTTTTTGCCTGGCCGGTTTTTGCCTCGCCGGTTTTTGGCTCGGCTGCGATGGCCCCGTTGTCGCCGCCCCCATTGCCGCCGCCCCCTTCGCCGACGGGGCCGCTCGCAAAGAGGCCGGCAGCGTTGCCCACAGGCTGACCCCCCTCAGCACCGACCTTGCCATCGGCTCCCGTGGTGCGGGTAGCGAAAACAATCCGGTTGAACACGAGGAACTTGACTATCCAGACAAGGCCGTAGGCAAATAGCGAGGCGCCCATTATCGCGATGATCCTCGGCGCCCCATGGACGTGGTGCGCCCGGGTCATGCTGTCGGCCAGCTGGACGGTCCCTGTAGAGGCTAAGTAACCGAGCAGCGTGAAACCCCAGAACGGTGCGACTTCTCGCCAAAGGTGGCTTTTCCCGCTTTTGCCCCAAGCCCATTTCCGGTTGAGCTCGTAGGAGGCCGGCGTCGACGCAACAGCGCCGAGAGTGTTGGAAAGTATGCCTGAAAACCCGAACACCCCTGTGCACAACAGGATCGTCGCCTGGCTGATCACGACGGCCACCCCCGAGACCATCGAGTAACGGATGAACTTGTGCACGGAACGGTCGCCGCGGGTCGGTATCAGGATTCTCTCGATCACCGGGATGGCCAGCACGCTCTTGACGAGCCGTATGCGAACGATGCGCTCGTACAGCGCGACGCCCTCGCGGCGGGTAGCCGAGGAGCCCTGCTTGGAGGTCACTCCTCCAGTCTACTTGGGCACCCCAGATTCTGGCAGCCAGACCTGGCACGGGAGACCTGGCACCCAGATCCTGGCTCGCGGAGCGGGAACGATGATTTCGCTCAAGCCCAGAGCCATGTTCCTCTAGCATCGACGTGCCATGGCCAAGCCCGACGTACTAACCCCCCAGGCAACCGACTTCCCGCAGTGGTACCAGGACGTGCTCGCCAAAGCGGAGCTCGCCGAAGGTGGCCCGGTACGAGGCACCATCGTCATCCGGCCGTACGGATATGCCATCTGGGAGCGCATGCAGGCCGAAATCGACGCCCGGATCAAAGCTGCCGGGACCCCGAACGCCTACTTCCCCCTCTTCATCCCCGAGAGCTATTTCCACCGAGAGGCCCAACACGTCGAGGGCTTCAGCCCCGAACTGGCCGTCGTTACGCACGGGGGCGGCAAGAAATTGGAAGAGCCGGTCGTGGTACGCCCTACCAGCGAGACCATCATCGACTCGTTCCTGTCCAAGTGGATCCAGAGCTACCGGGATCTTCCGATGCGCGTAAACCAATGGGCCAACGTCGTGCGCTGGGAACTGCGGCCACGGCTTTTCCTGCGGACCACGGAGTTCCTCTGGCAGGAGGGCCACACCGCGCACGCCACCGAAACGGACGCGCACGATTACGCGCTCCAAATCCTTCATGAGGTCTACGCGGACTTCATGGTTAACGTGTTGGCTATCCCTGTTCTTGTCGGCCGAAAAACCGACCAGGAACGTTTCGCCGGCGCGACGACGACGTGGACCACCGAAGCGATGATGCGCGACGGCAAGGCCCTTCAGATGGGGACGAGCCATGAACTGGGGCAGAATTTCGCCAAGGCGTTCGACATAAAGTTCCTCGACGAATCGGGCCAGCAGGCCTTCGTGTGGCAGACCTCCTGGGGCTCTTCGAGCCGGCTGATGGGAGCACTCGTCATGGCCCACGGCGACGATGCCGGCCTTCGGGTGCCCCCTCAACTAGCGCCGGTCCAGGTCGTGGTGCTGGCTGTGCGGACAGAGGACGGGGCTGGCGAGGCGGCCGCGGCGCTCGTCAAGGCGCTCAGGGGGGCGGGTTACAGAGCGGAGCTGGACGTGAAGACCGAGCTCTCCTTCGGGCGGCGAGTGGTGGGGTGGGAGCTGAAGGGAGTGCCCGCCCGGGTCGAGCTCGGCCCCCGGGACCTTGCGGCAGGCACGGCGGTGCTATGCCGGCGCGACGACGCGACGAAGGCGACCGTGAGCATGGACGATGTGGTTGCCGAGGTCGGGAAATTGCTCGAGTCGAGCCAGGCAGCCCTGCTCGGCGAGGCGCTCCAACTTCGCGAGGAGCGAACCGTCCGTGCGAGCAGCCTCGGGGAGGCCGAAGAGGTGGCGCAATCGGGCTTCGCCGTGCTCCCGGGGGATCTCCTTGCGGCCGACGGCGCCGAGGCCCGCCTCAACTCCGGCGGGGTCTCGGTGCGGCTTCTCCGCCGACGCGACGGGACGCTCCCGAGCCCCTCGGACGAGGTCGCCGACCTGGAAGCAGTCGTCGCCCGCGCCT
>CAVYQA010000014.1:0-19604 GCA_963770495.1 Chitinophagales bacterium
AATATAACTGAAGGAGTATCTGTAGCAACCGATGCCAATGGAAATTCGTTTTTAACCGGGTGGTTCAATGGTATTGATACTATTGGAGCATATATTCTTAAAAGCGGTTCCGGCTATACATTCGGTATTTATTATAAAATATGATGTTAACGGAAATGTATTATGGGCCCATCAATCTGTTGTTCCATCATCAACATCAGGCGCAGACCTTGAGGCCGATTGGGTAACTACCGATAAGGAAGGTAACGCCTATATAACAGGTTATTTTTTTGTAGACACAGTTAGTTTTGGTTCGTATAAACTTTCGTGTAGCCGCCAGGCCATGTTTCTTGTAAAATATGACCCAAACGGAAATGTGCTATGGGCTGAACAGTCAAATACCGGGGGTACTGGTTTCTTTACTGCTACAACCGGCTTTGGAGTTACAACTGACCACTCCGGTAACGTTTATATAGATGGTACTTTTAACGAACAAGCTTCCTTTGATACCATAATAGTTAAGGGCTATTACGGTAGTTTTGTTGCAAAATATGACTCATCGGGTAATCTCTTATGGGCCAATGCCCCAACAAAAACACCAAATGTTTCAGCCATTTCAATTTCAGCGGATAAATATGAAAATA
This sequence comes from Chitinophagales bacterium, assembly GCA_963770495.1. GTDB lineage: Bacteria > Bacteroidota > Bacteroidia > Chitinophagales > CAVYQA01 > CAVYQA01. The sequence continues at coordinate 624 of CAVYQA010000014.1, forward strand.
TTTATGTAGCGGGCAATTTTTCAGACACGCTGGTTGCCGGTAAAACTACCTTAATTGGACAATATCTTAACGTTACATATGCTTACATTATTAAGTATGATTCAAACGGAAATGCAATCTGGGCACAGCGATCATCAACGCCTTCCGCTAATAGTAACGACAATGCGCGGGTGAATGATATTACAACTGACACCTATAACGGAGTTTACCTTATTGGCTCATTAAACGATACAATTTCTTTTGGCAATTTCACTTTAATATCGCCGGCATCAACTGGCGCCAGCAATATGTACCTGGCAAAATTTGACTCATCGGGAAAAGTGTTATGGGCTAAATCATCATTGGGTGATCCCAATAGTTCACAGTGGCAAGGTTATTCTGTTGTCGCAGATACTTTAGGCAATATTTTTCTTACTGCTGGTGACCGCAGGATAGGGTTTGATTCAATTTATTTTGATTCTGTAACCTACCAGGTAACGAATACAAACGATGGTAACTCTCTTATACTTGAAATGGATACTTCAGGTAAAGTGCTTTGTGGTGCAATTGTGTCGGGTGGGGGTGATGACAAAAATGGTGTATCAGCAAGCCCGGGTGGAAACTATGTTAATTTTGGTGGTGACCTTGAAACCAATGTTATCTTTGGGCCTGATACATTGAGTTATAATGTTTATGTCGAAGTACCTTTTATGACGCAATGGAACCCTTGTTACAGCAGTGCTATAAAACTTGCAAACCGTGTTAACTATAATTGTACAACAGGCACAGCAACCGCCGTTATAACTATAAGCGGAGCGCAGGTTTCTTCAGTAAAATGGAATACTATTCCCACGCAAAATGGCGATACAGCCACGGGACTTACAGTAGGAACATACATTGCTAGTGTAATTTTATTGGATGTTCCCGATACTGTGAATGATACCATTATGGTAAAATCAACAGGATTTAAAGATTCAATAACTATTATTCCATCTTCAACCATAATTTGCAACGGGCAAAGTGATAGTCTTAAAGCAAGTGGAGGAACATATTATACATGGGTCCCTGTAACGGGCTTAAATGCCACCACAGGCGAAAGTGTTATTGCTGCGCCAACAGTAACCACTACTTACACTGTAACCGGAACAAACTCAAATGGCTGTTCGGCAACAAATACTGTAACCGTAACGGTAAACCCAACACCAACAATCACCGCCTCTCCAAGTCCCGCTTCTTATTGTCCGGGAGGAAGTTCTACCCTCTCAGCATCAGGAGGAAATATTTATACCTGGACACCAGCAACCGGTTTAAGCGCAACAACAGGTTCAAGTATTACAGCTAATCCGGCTGTTACAACTACTTACACCGTAACCGGAACAAATTCAAATGGTTGTTCAGCATCAAATATCGTAATGGTAACTGTCAATTCAAACCCGATTATTACTGCCTCTCCAAGCCCACCATCCTATTGTCCCGGCGGAAGTTCTGTTCTTACAGCATCGGGTGGTGACACCTACACCTGGTCGCCATCAACCGGCTTGAGTGATACAATAGGATCAAGTGTTACAGCTAACCCGACAATTACAACAACTTACACTGTAACCGGAACAGATTCAAGCGGCTGTTCCGGAGTAAACACCATAATAGTAACAGTCGTTTCAAACCCAACAATTACTGTGTCTCCAAATCCTGTTTCCTATTGCCCTGGAGGTAGTTCTGTTCTTTCAGCATCTGGTGGCAGCACCTATACCTGGTCGCCGTCAATCGGTTTAAGCGCCACAACCGGCGATAGCGTAACTGCTAACCCTACCGTTACAACAATTTACACAATAACAGGTAATACCGGTAGTTGCACATCAACAACAACAGTTACGGTTAATGTAGATTCCGTATCTCCGTTAATCATTTTACCTCAGCCCCCGCCATTTATCTGTTTCACCTTTCAAAGTGATACACTCAGGGTAGCCAGCCAGGGCACTGATTTTACCTGGAGCCCTTCAGAGGGGTTGAGCGCCACAACGGGCGTAAGCGTCATCGCCAACCCTTCAGTGTCCATTACCTACACGGTAACCGGTATAGATTCACTGGGCTGCCCTGCAACGGGTACTGAACCGGTAACTATTCTGCCAATTGTAAATAAACCCTCTTTCATTCAGCATAACGACACCCTTATTTCAAGTGCAAAAACTGACAACCAATGGTATAGAAATGACACCCTGCTCACTAACGACACCAGCCAATACCTTATCATTTCAATTTTGGGAAATTATTATGTGGAAATAAATAACGAAGCCAACGGCTGCAGCACCTCGTCAGATACGGTGGATATAACCTCGCTGACAGGCGTAAATCAGTTAACAGTGGAGAGTGGACAGGTGACAGTTTACCCGAATCCATTCACCGATCAAATTTTCATTAAAATAAATTCATCAGTACAAGATGTGAAAGACTGGGCGATGCAACTCACCGATGTGCTCGGCAGAACTTTGTATTCAATGCCATCCTTAAACTATACGAATGAAATTGATCTATCGGATTTGCCCAACGGAATGTATTTTATAGCCGTGATAACTAAAACGGGCAGAGCGGTGGTGCCTGTGGTGAAACAATGACCCCGAATTAACACACGTCCTCTCCCCTTGGGGGAGAGGATTGAGGAGTGGGGCAGAACGGGTAGAGATGTAGTGTTAATGTTTTAAAGAACTTGTGTAAATTTGTATAGTATTACAAAAATTAATAACTTAGAGCAAAAGATAAAGTAACCTGTTCATAATGAAAAAATCAGTTACAATTTTATTTGCCGTAGTTGTTCTTCACAGCGTCGCTATAGCCGGCAGCCAGGTTTGCAATGTTCCTATAACACTCACTAACTCTCAAAACACTGCCACGCCCGACAGCTTCCAGCAAATGGTTACGGTAAACAGCTCGTTGTTTTCATCACTGGAGATGAGCGGTTTGGAAAATATTGAATTCACCGCGGGCTCGCCGGCGCCCACCGGCGCTGTGTTGCAGACCTGGATTGAAAGCGGCAATTCTTCTTCATCTGCGAATACAGTTTACTGGGTTAATCTTGGTAACAATGTAATACCGGCAAATGGTACTCTCACAATTTATATGAATTTCATGTCATCAGCTGTCATGTCGGCAGCCGGTCCTACCGGTGAGGCTCCGGATATTTCAGCCACCTATGCGCAGTATGATAACGGCGGTTTGGTGTTCCCACATGTTTATACAAGATGGGGCGGACTATCCGGCGGCACATTGCCCACCACCACCAATGGCGATGCTGTTAACGGCGGTAATATAACCTCCATTTCAACACCCACCTATGGGTCATTGACAATCACTAACAACACTACCAATACCCAACTGGTTTTCAATGGCTCTTACCAGTATTACTCTACTTATTATCCTACTTGTATATATGGAGCTTATTATGATACAACACCTCCGTCATCCTATACCTATCCTACTGTGCTGGAGTCTAAGGTATTGATAGGCTGTACGTATAGCTGGTTTGGAACAGGAAATGGAGATGAAGAAGAAGGATGGGGTGCCGTTATTGCTAACGACAACAATCTTGGGGCTAATCCCACTTACTCGGTACGGTCCAATCATAATTTGCAACCGGCATCTGATTGCGGAGCAGGGATGTACCCAATTACAGATTATACCTCATTAAGTGAAACTAATCCGGTGGTTAATGTGTGGACAATACTACTAAACAACGTTAATGACACCGACCAGCTTACCAATGTTATGTATAATTACACTCAAATTCCGGGGTTAGCGTTCCCAATAACCATTGACGGTAACGGAGCTACGGTATATCAGGCGCCCTGCAATGGTGGACCGGGCACTTTATTCGGTTATTTTGGAGTGGCTCAGAACACACCCGACCCGGATCCCTATGATCAGGTCTATTGGACGCGCACCCGCGCATTTCCTCCAAACGGAGTGATGCCCACTGCCACCCTTGGTGATACAACAGCCGTTGGCGCAACAGCGCTAATATTCCCTGTTGATACCTTGGTTTGCCCCGGGGCATCGGTTACTCTTATCGCCGAAGGCGGCATATCTTATACCTGGAGTAATAATGATACCGGCAGTGTTATTACCGTTAATCCTACTACAACATCTGTGTTTATAGTAACGGCTACCACCGGCTGCGGCACAGGCAGCGACACAGCCGTGATTTCTGTGGATACTACTGCACAGGCATTGACCATTTTACCTTTAGATACCTCGTTTTGCGACGGGCAAAGCGCTACCCTGCATATAAACGGCGGCGGTTTTAACTACACATGGAGCCCTTCAGCAAGTTTAAGTGACAGCACCGGTCTCAGCGTGGTTGCTACCCCTACGGTAACAACTACCTATACCATAACCGGCACCGATTCACTGGGCTGCGCGGCTACCGGAACCGATGTGGTAACGGTTATTCCCTCTCCCAATAAACCAACATTCATGCAACAAGGAGACACGCTTATTTCCAGTTCTACAAATGACAACCAGTGGTATTACAATGACGGGTTGCTCGCCGATACCAGCCGGCGCCTCGTAATTACAGACACAGGCGAATACTGGGTGATTGTAAATAACGAGGCGAACGGTTGCAGCACGGCATCGGATTCGGTGGATATAACCTCATTAACGGGCATTAATCAGTTGACAGTGGAGAGTGGACAGTTGACAGTCTATCCCAATCCATTCACTAACCGGTTAACAATTACCAGCAGTCAATTACCAATTGATGAAATTGACATTACAAATGAATTGGGACAGGTTTTATATTCAACACCCCTAAATCCCCTAAAGGGGACTTTTGAACTTGATTTGTCTAACCTGTCAAGTGGAATGTATTTTATAACCGTTATAAATAAAACGGGATGGGCTGTGGTGCCCATGGTAAAACAATAATTTCTATCTGTGAAATCTGTGCAACTATTATATAAATTTCACACTTCCACCACACACCAACACAAACTCCAACTTAATTCTCTAAATTTATCGCTTGTTAAAATATCACCATGAAAAAACATATATTTTTTGTTTTTATTTTATTGTCGTTGAGCGCCCGGGATGTGTTGTCGCAGGGCACGTGGCACGTGCTGCCCAATTCGCCTTACCAGCCGTTCAGGCAGGATGATTTGTATTTTATCACACCCGATTGGGGCTGGGTGGTTAATATCAGGGGCGAGATTTGGAAAACCACCGATGGCGGCGACAAATGGAAACAACTCGTTAGAAGCGCCACGGCTTACCGTTGTGTGGGTTTTATTGATTCGCTGCATGGCTTTATCGGCACGTTAGGTCCCGCACATTGGGCAAACAGCAGGGACACCACCCCGCTTTATAAAACCGCCGACGGGGGAAAAACATGGACGGGTATTAACCAATTCGACGGACCAAAGCCCAAAGGCATTTGCGGGTTGTGTGTGGTGAACAGCTCGGTAATTGTCGGCGTGGGCAGAATTGACGGTCCCGCATTTTTTATACGGAGTATTGACGGCGGCAAAACCTGGCACTCGAAAGACATGAGCGCTTATGCGGGTATGTTAATTGACGTGTGGTTCAGCTCGAAAGACACGGGTTATGCCGTGGGCGGCACCAGCTCACTGCGCGGCGCCAGCAAAGCCGTGATTCTTTATACCACCGATGGCGGTACCACATGGGTAACAAAGCTGAAAGGCACTGCTAAAGGCGATTATTGCTGGAAAATAAGCCACCCGTCGAAACACTATTTTTATGTGTCGGTGGAGGAGCAGCTGATGACGGACACGCTGCGGTTCATGAAATCCATTGACGGCGGAAAAACCTTTACTGAATATGTGGTTGACGACTGGCAGTATGGCTACAGCCAGGGCATCGGGTTTATTAATAATAAAACGGGATGGATTGGCGGCAGCCCTGATTTCACCCTGGTGACCACCGACGGGGGTAAAACGTTTAACAAAGTGGAGCCCGGGCTTTTAATCAATATGAACCGTGTGCGGGTTATAAACGACCATTTGGCTTATGCTGTGGGGCAGAGGGTGTATAAATATTATATTGATAAGCCAAAAAAATAATTTAAGGAAAGTCTCGTCCAAAATATAAATTTCATTTCCACAAAACCCGTTAAAAGAAACGTTGCGTTCATTAATAGCTGTCACAACTCAACACGCTTGTTGCTTATTCCCGCACACTTATTAGATAGCGCCGCCAAAAAATCATTAAAACGCTGCAACGGCACGTTATTTGGCTTATGGAAAGTGTAATGATAATTGTCACTACATTTTATTTATAACCTGATTTTTAACTTTTAAAAAAAACTTTATGGCAGAAATGGATCAATTACCTGTTCACGAACAGGATGAGAAAAGCAAAAAGAAAAACCGCGCTGTTATTTACGTTGTACTGATTATAGCGCTGGTGCTGATGGATGGCTACTTGTATTTAAAAAACCAGCACTGGCATCAACAGGTAACCAGTGAAAAGCAAACGATTAATTCCGACAGTTCGCGTATTGCTGATTTGAACACCCGGTATCACATGGAAATGGATTCGCTGATGTCTTACAAAGGGCAGAATGCAACGCTTGACAGCTTATTGAATATTAAAATAAATCAATTGGCAAAGATGGAGAAAAGTTTGGCGGCGGCTCAACGTGCTAAAAAACTGGATGATACCCAGTATCAGAAAAACATAGCTGATCTTAACGCTATGGTTAGCGACATGAAAAATCAAATTGCCGACCTGCAGAAACAAAATGGCATTTTGGTTTCAAAAAATGATTCTCTTGGTAAAAGTTTAACTGTAAGTGCGGGAAATAACCAGCAGCTTACACAGCAGAATACCACGCTGAATACTAAACTTACCAAAGCATCACTACTGGTGCCGGTGAATGTTCTTGGCGAAGCCATAAAAGTAAGTTTGAGCGGTAAAGAGTCAAACACATCTAACACTAAAAAAGCCAAACGGATTAAAGTGGCTTTTGATGTTCCGGCTAATGATAATATTGATGCGGGAAGTAAAACGTTGTACCTGGTATTAGCAGATCCGAAAGGAACTGTTTTAGCAGACCCGGCACAGGGTTCGGGAGTATTTGCACTGGCTGATAGCAGCGGACAGCAACAATATAGTGTGAGCAAAACCATTGCGTTTGACCAGAAGAAACAACACGTGGAAGTTGAATGGAACAACATCAACGGGTTTGAAAAAGGTGACTATACGGTTAAAATTTTCCAGGATGGTTATTTAACTGGGCAGAGTGCAATAAAATTGAAATAGGGTTTAGTTCTCAATAGTAACGACTAAAGACGGGGCAGTTGCCCCGTTTTTAGTTTTGGTAGAGGTTACCATAAAGCTTTTGAAATTTTATTGTAATTGAAATTTATTTTTTATACTTTTATAACCGAATTTATTACTCATAAAAAATGATTTTATGAAAACTCTTAAGTTTAACCATTTCGCGAAGACGGCGTTACTGTTTTGTTGCGCCTTATTAACAGTTGGCTTGTTTCCGAAACAAGCGGCGGCACAATGTGTGAATCGGGATTTAATTGACCGCACCGGTACTGATACTATAAACCAGGAGGTGATTGACCGCGCCGGTTCTGCCCTTATGATACTATTTGGCAACGCCCCCCGTAGTTCAGGAGCGCCAACTTTATGCCCATACGGAGGACCACAGATGGGCTACCCGGGTAATGTGATGTACATTTTTCCCTCCGGCACGGGCGTATATGCAACGGGGCAGACCTGCAATCCGGTTCCGATTGGCTGCATCAATTGCGGAGTTACTATGCCAACTGTTAATATTATACTTGAAAATATGGCTGTTCCAAAACAAATTCCCGATTCGGTAACCATTGGAAAAGCGGCGGCGATTAATCAGCTACTCCTACCCGGACAGTTAAAATGACAGGTAGCCTCACCCCCAGTAAGGTTTGAGTTTGGGTGTGGGTGTGTTAAAGTGTGGAGAGGGGGTTTGCGTCTGAAAATTTTAAACGTATAAATAAAAGATAACCGTGTGCCCTTCTCCTGCATAGGAGGAGGGTTAGGGATGAGGCAAAACGTGAATGGCTGCGGTGCCGGTGGTAAACCGGAATTAATTAACCTATTTAATTAGTGAATCTGTGGCGGATTACTTATTTTTATAACGAGTTTTTAAAAACATCGCTATGAAAAATCGGTTACTATCCTTACTTGCCTCTTTATTTTTTTTATTGCTTGTTAGCTCCAAAGCAAATGCAACTAACATAACTGGCGGTATTTTTTCAAATACTACATGGACGGCAGCCAACAGCCCTTATATTATACTTGACTCTTGCGTGATTTTCCAGGGGGTGACACTTACCATTGACCCCGGCGTGGTGGTGGAGTTTGACGATAACGCTTTTATTGACCAGCGGGGCACTTTAATTGCCAATGGCACAGTGGGCGATTCAATAACCTTTACCAGTAGCTCGGCTACACCTTATCCGGGTATATATATGGGTCTAATACTTGAGTACAACACCACTAATTCATATGAATATTGCAAATTTTCTTATGCCGGCACAGCTATAGAATATCATGGTGAAAATAATAATGTCCCCATAACAAATAGTGTGTTTACTTCAAATACAACCGGAATTTATATAAGAATTGCCACTGTTGACAATTGTGCTTTTATAAATAATGAAACAGGAATTGATGGAGAAGTTATATCAGGCTCGTCAACTATACAAGGATGTGAATTTACGTGTAACGGCACAGGGATTTTGGAGGCTTCTTGCCCGGTTTTAAATTGCTATTTTAGTTATAATAATGATGGTATTTGGAGAGCTGATTCTCATTCGATAAAAAATTGTGTCTTTGAATATAATAGTAACGGCGGCATTGGGGCTTTCTCTGATACTATTGAAAATTGCACTATACAATATAATGGTATAGGCATATCCAGTGAGGAAAATTATATATTCTCAAATATTATTTCAGATAATGCCATAGGTATTGAGACGTATAATGATATTGCCTATTCGTGCAATTCTATTTGCAACAATACCATATATAATTTTGTAACGGAAAACTACGATAATATAAGCGCGGCTGATAATTATTGGTGTTCAACCGATACAGCAGCCATCCAGGCAACTATATTTGACGGGCACGTGAATCTTAATTACGGACTTGTAATTTTTACACCGTTTGACACATCAGCCTGTTCTAACATAGGTTCTACCCTGAGTATTAGTCAAATTACCGTACCTCCCTTGACTGTAAGTACCCCGGCGCCAATATGCAGCGGGGAAAGTACTGTTATTAAGGAAAGCGGCGCATCGTCTTACGCATGGTCTCCTTCAACAGGACTGGGTGCAGAATCAGGAGACAGTATTACGGCTCATCCTATAGTAACTACTACCTACACAGTGACAGGAAGAGCTACTACATGTTATGGCGACGATTTATCAGCAACTGTGGTAGTAACCGTTAATCCAACTCCAACAATTACTGCCATGCCAAACCCGGTTTCCATTTGTCCGGGAGAAAGTTCAACACTAACAGCATCGGGTGCCATAAGTTACACGTGGTCTCCCGCAACAGCTTTGAGCGCTACTACAGGCTCAAGTGTTACAGCGAACCCAACGGTCACGATAACATATACCGTGACCGGGACCGGTTCAAACGGTTGTACGGCAACCAAAACCGCAGTGGTAACCGTTCATACCACACCAACTATTGCGGCTGCACCCAATCCTGCTATATATTGCACAGGCGGAAGTTCACTGCTAACAGCATCGGGCGGCATAACTTACACCTGGTCGCCGGCAACGGCTCTGAGTGCAACCACAGGCTCAAGCGTTACAGCTAATCCGACAGCCACAACAACCTACACGGTTATTGATTCAAGCGCTTGTGGAATAGATACGACAAAGGTGGTTGTTTACGTAACGACAACTCTTAATGTCAGCGCAAACTCTCCGTCAATCATTTGCAGCGGAACGAGCGTTATTCTTAGCGCCACCGGCGCCGGAAGTTACACCTGGAGCCCATCAGCCTATTTAAGCACTGTAACAGGTGACAGTGTAACAGCTACACCCACCGCAACTACCACTTATACGGTAACGGGGTCCAGCGGCGTGGATTGCACAGGAACAGCAACAGTGGTTGTGCCGGTTAATCCTACACCGGCTATTACTTTAACAGCCAACCCCCTTTCCTATTGTGTCGGCGGAAGCTCAACTCTTTCGGCATCGGGAGCCACAATGTATACATGGACGCCTTCAGCCGGTTTGGATTATACTACAGGAGCCGTGGTTATTGCCACTCCAACCCTATCTTCCACTTATACGGTAACAGGAACAAATACCTATGGCTGTTCCTCAACCGATACCGTAACGGTAACGGTTAATCCCAACCCCACCGTCACAGCAAATGCCAATCCCGCCACATTTTGCTCGGGAGGAATTTCAACGCTTATTGCATCGGGTGCCAATACCTATACCTGGTCGCCTTCAACAGATTTAGACGCCACCACCGGAGCGATTGTTGCGGCTAACCCTACCATAACCACTACTTACGTTGTTATCGGAACAAGTTCCAGCGGCTGTCCGGGAACTGATACCGTAGTAGTAACTGTTAATCCAACGCCAACAGTTACCGTTGGTTCAAACCCCGTGTCCTATTGTTCAGGAAGTAGTTCAATTCTCACCGCATCGGGTGGCAACACCTATACCTGGTCGCCATCAGTTGATCTAAGCGCCACTACGGGGGCAACAATTACAGCTAACCCTACAGAAACTACAACATACACCGTAACCGGAACAGCCAATAATGGTTGTACTGTAACCAATACGGTAACGGTTAATGTCAATCCAAGCCCAACCATCACCACCTCGCCAAGCCCCACCTATTGCTCAGGCGGAAATGCTACCCTTAATGCATTCGGCGCGGTTTCTTATACCTGGTCGCCACCCATAGACCTGACCACAACAACAGGGGCAACAGTTACAGCCAGCCCGACACTAACCACCACCTACACCGTAACCGGCACCAATTCAAACGGCTGTTCGGCGACAGACACGTTAATCGTAACGGTTAATCCTAACCCGGTGATTACCGCTTCAGCCAGCCCTTCCTCACTTTGCACGGGAGGAATTTCAACGCTTACCGCATCAGGCGGCGAGTCCTACACGTGGTCGCCCTCCACCGGTTTAGATGCCACAACGGGAACCATTGTTGCGGCTAATCCTACTGAAACCACCGCCTACGTGGTTATTGGCACGAACTTAAGTGGCTGCCAGGGAACAACCACAGTGGTAGTAACGGTTGGCTCAAGTACTACGGTAACAGCCACAGCATCGCCTTCATCGTATTGTGTGAACGGGAGCGCCACCTTAACGGCATCGGGCTGCCAAACCTATACGTGGTTGCCGTCAACGGGCTTAAGCGACACCACGGGAGCCACCGTGACCGCCACACCAACCGTAACCACAACTTATACTATAGACGGGGCAAACGGACCGGGTTGCACGGGAACAACCACTGTAACAATAACGGTAAATCCCCTTCCTGTTATTACGTCAAATTCGCCGACGGTTTGCACCGGAGACAGCGCCACACTAACTGCAAACGGCGCTGCCACCTATACCTGGACACCTACTACCGGGTTAAGCGCCACTACGGGCAGCAGCGTGGTTGCCAACCCTTCGGTAACAACTACCTATTATGTAACAGGAACAGATGCATTGGGTTGCTCGGCAACCGATACCGATGTGGTAACCGTAGTGCCTTCTCCCAATAAACCAACATTTCACCAATACGGCGACACACTTATTTCAAGCTCTAAATACGATAATCAATGGTACCGCAACGATTCACTGCTTGTAAACGATACGAGCCAAGACCTTATCATTACAGATACAGGTGAATATTGGGTGATAGTGAATAATGAGGTGAATGGCTGCAGCACGGCATCGGATACGATGAACATCACTTCATTGACAGGGGTAAATCAATTATCAATAAACAATAATCAATTATCCGTTTATCCGAATCCATTTACTAATGAAGTATTTATTAAGTTAAATTCATCAATAGAAGATATAAAAGACTGGACGATGCAACTCACCGATGTGCTGGGAAGGACTTTATATTCAATATCACCCCTAAATCCCCGCCAGCTGGCGGGGACTTTTGAAATTGATTTGCCGGATTTGCCGGGTGGAATATATTTTATAACGGTAATAAATAAAACAGGAAGGGCGGCGGTGCCGGTGGTGAAGGAGTGAATAGTGCCTCATCCCTGCCCTTCTCCTACACAGGAGAAGGGGACACGGTTAGCTTGATTAAAAAGATAGTCTTGAATTACAGACGTCTCCTCTCCACCCAAAGTGGAGAGGAGAATGAGAGGTGAGGCAAAAACGGGACGAGCGGTAGTGCCGGTGGTGAAACAGTAACCTCACCCCCGGTAAGGTTTGAGTTTGGGTGTGTGTTTGTGTTTGGCGAAGTGAGAGAGGGGAGTTTGGTTAGCTTGTTTTAAAATATTTTCCTGAATAAATAGGATTATCAGCATATCAGCATATCAGTGCATATTCATCTTTAAACCCCTCGTAACTTTTTGATTATATTCTCTGAATAATTATTAACAAAAATGTATACTAAATAAATAAAAAGTGTAATTTTAAAACCCCAAAATCAGTTAACCTTTAAATTTCTGGTTTATGAAAACTCTTATTTTTTTAGTTGTGCCGGTTCTGCTGTCTATCGGCGCATTTGCCCAGAACAAAACCACAACCCCTGCCGCACCATCGGGTGTGATGAAAAAAGGCAATACGGTGTGGCTTGTGAAGCCCATGCAGGACGCTGAAACCATGGATAACGGCTTAACCGTGAGACCCAACGGCAATGTGAAAACCGCTTCGGGAAAAGTTTTGCCGCTCTCCGACGGCGATTGCATCGGCACGGATGGCAAAATGGTGGGTTTAAATGAAAAAAATGTTAAAACCGCACTGGTAAAACAGGGTAAAATGTGGGTTGCCACCGGGTGGAGCAAACGGTGGTATTAAGCGATGGCACAACGGTGCTGCCCAACGGCACGGTGAAAAAGGCAGATGGCACCCTTGTGCCGTTAAAAAATGATGAAATAATGGATGTGAATGGCTCCGTGACCGAATAAGGCGGGGAGCGATAGCAATTTGAAAATTATGTGCCTTAACCCCGTTTAACAGGCAGGTGAGGAAAATAGTGTTTACGCATAGTAATAATACTTATGACATAAATCGCCTGTTTTTATGACGATAATCATATTTTTGCGGTTTACCATTAAATAACTTTGCAGCCATAATGGGGGAAGGTTTTTTAAATAATAATAAACCCCATTTAAACAAAAAGGCAATTGGAACCAAGGTTTATGATTATGTAATAAGTAGATCGCCTTATTCTTAAAGCCCCGTTAGGTTTCGCCGGGGCTTTATTGTTTCACCACCGGCACTACTGCTCTGCCCGTTTTATTTATAACCGTTATAAAATACATACCACCTGACAGGTTGGATAAATCAAGTTCCCCCTTAAAACCCCTGGGGACGTTTAAAATTATGCCCGAATAATTAACGCCGCCCGGCTACTGTCAGATTTTCAAATCCGCAAATTAAATCCCACCTTTGCAAAAAAAAACAGTAATGAAATATATTTACCTGTCTGTTTGCCTTATTATCGGTTCGTTGTTATTGTCGTATGAAAATTCCGTTGCACAAATAAATTGTGAAGATTTTGCCGTGCTGGTTACCGCCACCGTGGACACGATTACACCCTCTGTTACCTTACACTGGGATGTGAACCCTATTGCCAGCGGCTACACGATTTACCGCAAAGACAAAACGGAGACCACCTGGAAACTGTATCAATCGGGGCTTTCAGCCACTACCCAGCAATTTGTTGACAACGATGTTATTGTTGACTCTGTATATGAATACCTGGTGCAAAGAGGCATGGATACCGCCTGGGTTCCCTCCGAGGGCTATATTTATGTATCGGTAAAATTACATGCCACTGAATACAGGGGAGCGGTTGTACTGGTGGTTGACAGCACTTACCGCGACAGCTTTGCTCTGGAGCTTACCCGCCTGAAGTTTGATTTGATAGGCGATGGCTGGAGGGTTATCCCCCACGAAGTGTCGCCCAATGATTCTGTTGATCTTATCCGCAACCTTATTAAAGGCGATTATAATGCCGACCCGAAAAATGTATTATCAGTATTTTTATTTGGTCATGTGCCTGTTCCCTATTCCGGCGATCTTAATCCCGACGGACATCCCAACCACCTTGGCGCCTGGCCCGCCGATGGCATTTATGGCGATATGAATGATGTTTTTACAGATGATGTAAATTTTGATACTGCCGGCATCATACCTGCCAATAAAAACGTGGCTGGTGACGGCAAATACGACCAAAGCTATTTTACACCCGGCAATGTAGTACTTGAAATAGGCAGGGTTGACCTGAACAACATGGATTCATTTGCTTTACCCGAATCGGCGTTGTTAAAACAATATCTTAATAAAGACCATGCCTTCAGGCAAAAACAAGTTACAGCTACACGATACAGCATTATTAACGACAACTTCGGCGTGTTCGATTTTTCCGGCGATATTGAAGCCTTTGCCAGTTGCGGCTGGCGCAATTTCGCACCCCTGCTCGGCAGCAATAATGTAACGGGAGCAGGTTATTTTTCATCGCTTAACCCGCAAAGCTGTTTGTGGTCTTATGGCTGCGGCGGCGGCGACTTCACGGGAGCCAGCGGTGTGGGCTCTACTCCCAATTTTGCTCACGATAGCGTTAAAACCGTGTTTACTATGTTGTTCGGCAGTTATTTTGGCGACTGGAATGTGCAGAATAATTTCCTGCGCGCCCCTCTTGCTTCGCAGCCCATGGTTTTATCGTGTTGCTGGGGCGGCAGACCGCAATGGAACTTTCATTTTATGGGCAGCGGCGAAACACTGGGCTTTAGCGCGCGCTGGGCGCAAAATAATACCGGCAATACGTATTATGCCGGCTATGGCGCCAATTTTGTTCATATCGCTCTTATGGGCGACCCCACTCTTACCATGAACATTGTTGCCCCGGCTTCTAACCCGCAAATCCGGTTGTCAGACAGCAATAAAGTAGTGTCGCTGCACTGGAGTCCCTCGCCCGATACGCTTCGCGGGTATTATATGTACCGCTCGTCAAAATTAGACACCCAATATACCCGCATCGCTTCTTTAGTCGCCAATGATACATCGTTTGTAGATTCCATGCCGTTAGCCGGAACCGATTATTATATGGTACGCGCCCTGAAACTTATCGGCTCACCCAGCGGCTATTATTTTAATTTAAGCGAAGGCGTTTTTGATTCGGTTAGTAATGTGGTGGCGGGGATTCCTCAGATTATCAATAAACAATAATCACTTATCAGTTTATCCTAACCCAAGCAGCGGAAAAATAACTATTACATCAACAAAAACTATTGACGAGGTTAAAGTGACCAATGTATTAGGGCAATTAGTTTATGAGTCCTATCCCAAACAAACCCAATTTACTTTTGAGTTAAAAGATGAGGGAATGTATTTTGTGACGGTAATGGCTGCTGGTGAAACGTCAACGAGAAAGATACTGGTGAGTAAATAAAAAATATAACTAACTATTTTTTTATATTACCTTTAGTTTCGTATTTCTTACTCTAAAAATTCATACCATGAAAAAATTTACTCTTTTCTTAAGTCTGCTCGTTTTTTTTACAGTTCAGCTTACCAAAGCTCAAACCCCTGCCGATACGGTGGGAGCGGGAAATGCTTTAGAATTTAACGGCAACTCCGGTAATTATATTGATTTGGGAACTACTTTTAAAAGCCTGAATTTTCCGTTTTCATTTGAAGCATGGGTGTATCCTACTTCATACCCCTCGGTAAATGCGAATCTTTTTATTACAGACCTTGGAAGTAATTATTGTGGATTCGAGTCTTTTATGAATCCGAGCGGAAATGTTTATTTTATTTATGGGAATGATCAGTCAGGGGGACCAAGCGGCAGATTTGGCTATTATTCTTCCGGTTCCTTACCCTTAAATACATGGTCGCATATTGCTATAGTGTGCAATTCAGCAAGTGATGTTGCCATTTATATAAACGGAGTATCTCAAGCCTTAAATAGCGACGGGGGTACAGCTAATATAACTTCTTTGATTCATAATGACAGTTATATTGCCGCTATAGGCTCAACTGCCGGCAATGATTGGAGCGGGCAACTTGATGAAATGCGTGTATGGACCATTGCCCTCTCGCAAACCTATGTGCAAAACACAATGTGCAGTAAAATTGACCCCAGTACATCAGGATTATTGGCTTATTGGAGAGCGGATGAAGCAGAGACCGACTATACAGTTAAGGATTTTACAACTAATGGCATAAACGGAACTTTAATGGGTACTATTGACCGCCAGATTTCTGACGCCCCCATTGGAAATACCAGCACAGATTTATATACTTCAAATTTTAACGGAGAATCATTGCAATTGCCTTCTTCTACGGGTGATATGTTTACGGTTAGCCAAATTTCGGGAGATCCTGACGGAGTGCAGCTTTACGCTGTTAATACGGCGCCCACCGATACATTTGGATTAAAATCCAATCCTACAAGTTATTTCGGAGTATTTTGCGTGAATGGCTCATCACCCTCATACAGTGTTTCCTATAATTATTCATTATTTGACGGAATGGTGAATAATGCTAACCAGGATTCTGTTTCCTTGTCAACGCGGCTGGATGCCACTTATGTCCCTTGGCTGCCTTTATACGGTTTATTAAACACAGCACAAAAAACTGTAACCAAACAAGGCCAGGGTTCACCGCAGGAATATGCATTAAATGTTCCAAGAGTTTGGCGGGAATTCTTCAATTATCAGTTAACAATAATCACTTATCAGTTTATCCCAATCCAACCAGCGGAGAAATAAATATTGTTTCAACAAAAACTATGGATGCAATAACTATTACTAATTTACTTGGACAAATCATTTATATGTCCCCTTCAGGTCTTCCACACCTCCATCACACACAAACTCAAACACCAACGCAACTGGGGATTTAGGGGTAACCCAATTTTCTTTTGAGTTGAATGATGAAGGAATGTAGGTTGTCGACATAGTGGCGGATGGGGAAACAGCAACGGCTAAAGTGGTGGTGAATTAGCTGTAAATTGCCTATATTTATTACGTCATTTTAATTTGAGTTTGCATTTCAAATCATAAATTATGAATAAAAAATACCTGCTGGCTTTTTGGTTAATTAGTTCTATAACCATAGGGGGTAAAGTGTTTGCCCAGGATACTGATGTGAATACTGTCATTGCTGTTGCTAATAAGAGTATAAAAAGTTATCTGGAAAAAATACCGGCCGGTAATGAAAAAGGATACGGCTTCGACAACAGGCAGGAATTTGAAATTGTAAAAACCGGTAATCCCTACCATGTTTTTACTTTAAGTAATGATTTCTTTAAAGATGACAAACTACCGACAGAAAAAAATTATCTTGTTGCTGTAAATGAATGGAGAGTTCCCATTACAGTTAATGGTCAATACAGGGCGTTACTAACCATCGCAAAAGTAAAGGGAATATGGAAAGCTGTTAATTTTGGCTGGCAGTTCCACTTGCTATGGAAATGGGTGAAGTTGAGGGAGATTCTACAGGACATCCCGCACAACCTATTTTACTGATTCTATACAGGCAAAATTGTTACTTTGTTATCCTCAATTCCTCCAATGATATTTCTTCCTGGAAAGCGATACCTCTCTCATCGGCAAAAAATGTTTTTCACCTCGAAAATAAGAGCTATTCTCTATCTGAAACATTGTCATTAATCAAAAAACCGGAATTAAAAAAATAAAGAATTAAACGATGCAAAAAATTCGCAACATCGGTTTTATTCTGTTGTTTCTTTTAGCAACGTCTGATTTACAGGCGCAGGTTTTAAATGTGCCGCAGGTACTCCAGGTAGAAGATGAATGGTGCTGGTCAGCTTGCAGTGATTGCATATTACAATTTTTTGGCGATACTGTAGGTGGTGACACTTTATTATCGCAGTGTACTATTGCAGAGTATGCAAGGAGTGTTGACACCATGACTTTTGGTACAACCCCCTGTTGCAAAAATCCCAATGACAGTTGTGATAACCCTAACAACCTGTTTGGTTCAAGCGGAAGTGTGCAGGATATTTTAGAGCATTTTAAAAATTTAAATAGTACCATCTTGTTTTCGGCTCTTGATATTGACAGTGTTAGAAAACAAATCGGAAATGGGGCGCCATTTATTATCAGATGGCAATGGTATTCGGGTGGTGGACATTTTTTAGTGGGAAATGGTATAATTGATAGCACTATTTACTATATGAACCCTCTTGAAGGCTTAGAGATAGGCGATTATGACTGGATGGTGAATGATACTTATTTCCCATTTATGGAATTACACATTGGAGCTTGATACTTCCACTACCGTAACCGACATTAATCAGTTATCAGTTAACAATAATCAATTATCAATTTATCCGAATCCCACCGTCGGAGAAATAAATATCACTTCCACCAAACCTATTAGCACAGTAACAGTTAATGACCTGCTCGGACAAGTCATTTACAAGTCCCTTCAGGGGATTTAGGGGTAACCCAATTTACATTTGAGTTAAACGATGAAGGAATGTATTTTGTAACGGTGACGGCGGGTAATGAAGCTACAACAAAGAAGATTTCAATTATCAATAAATAATACGCAATTATTCGGTTAAAGGTAAAAATTGATACCCGGCAATGGGATGAATTTTGAGTACGTAAGAAATTTTAAATTTTGACTTGACATGAAGATATATATCGTTTATTTTTACAGCCATAAGATTTTTCATTATTCTTTTAAAAATAAAATTTTATACTATGAAAAAGTTTACTCTTTTTTCTGCCTTTTCATTTTTTTAACTGCTCAATTTGACGAGGGCACAATTACCGTCAGACAC
>CAVYQA010000015.1:0-163943 GCA_963770495.1 Chitinophagales bacterium
CCAGGCATCAATGAGAGCATTACCGTAGCGGTCAGCGAGACTGTCGGCGAGCAGACCGGGAAGACCGTGGAAGGTCTCGGTGTCGGCGTCAAGGCCCGGGAACCTGTATGGCTCGAGACGTAAGCCATGACTAGCGGCGAGACCTCGATCCCACTGTTTAGAAACTCAGCGTCGTATTGGAAATCGGCGACCCTGCTGTCGTCGGGCATCGATACAACTCCTATGCGGGTGCCCCACAGCCAAACCTCGGCAATGCTCATGAGTCGGCGCCCGACATTTCATCCCCCCAATGCCACCCAACTGCTTCGCCTATCGGACGCGCTGGCTTGCGCCGACGACCGGAGGCACGTTCGCGTCTCTCGCCGCGGAGATCGAGGAGCTCGATCGGGCTTGGCCGCTGCTTGACGGATGAGCCCGTCCAATGCTTCTAGGAGCCCTAGCGCACGGAGTACTCGGATGAAACTGGTCAGCCGCACCGACTCGCCGGCCTCAAGATGCTGGACCGCTGTACGTGCGACGCCTGCCTCGTCGGCGAGCTCTTGCTGCGTCAAGTTGCGCTCAAGCCTCGCGCTCGCTAGTCGCGTGCCCAGCTCGGAGAGCACTGCGTCGTCTGTTATGTACTGGTCTATCTTCATTGCCCTCCTTCCCGTAATGCATCATAAACAGGGCTTTGTTTGCTATATCGGCACTTAGTGCTTGTAAATGAGGACTTTATCGCAACGAGCTCGATCTTCCATAAAGCCTCTATTTGGAGCTTTTATAGCTCTATATAGCTATAACGCTTCTTTTTGCGTGCTTTATATGGACTTTGGATCGAAGTCGGTGCTCGAAAAGAGCGGAGTATTGGACGCTCGCAATCAAGAGCACCACGAGAGCCGTGAGATTATCGCGAGTAGGTTCGCAAGCGTCCTGTCTATCCTTGCTGACCAGTCACGCCACGCTCGCTACGGATCGACCGGAGGGGAGATGCCTCCGGGCCTCGTCCGTGGCGGCTCGGCAACAACCCGAGTCGTCCGCCGTATCTCCAGCGGGTCGGGCCTCAATACAAGAGAGGGATCCGACCGGCCACGACGCCCATCTGTCGCCAACTCTACACTCATCACAGGACTGGTGCAGACTCACCAAAGTCACCAACATGCGTCACGCGCGATCGCTAAGATGCGGTCATGCCCAATCCCGACGAGCGCCTGCTCAACGTCCGCCAGACTGCCAGGCGTCTCGACGTACACGAGAACACGATCCGCAATTGGGCTCGGACGGCATCCTGCCGTCGGCCCGCGTGCCGCGACTCTCGCTTTCACCGCTTTCGCCTCGACGACGTTGAGCGGCTCGCGCGAGAGCGAGGGAAAGCCGCCACCTCCGTTGAGCGTGAACGGCGGAGCGTCGGCCCCGAGCTTGTCACGGCTACCCAGCTCCATCAGTGGGCGGAGAACCGGCGACGCCGAGGGTACCTTTCCCCAGCTGATCCGCCGAACCTATTGGAATAACCAGCACGGCAGTGCCGGTGCCAAAGGCATCGGTAAGAGTTCCGTTTTCAGCGGCAGCAATAATTTCTTTTATGGATACTTTTTGTTCGCGCACGTCATAGCCATGATAGCGCAATAATTCAATTATGCTGTTTCGGGTAACACCATCGAGAATGCACCCATCCAGTTCAGGAGTATATACAATATTATTTATCGCGAAAAATACGTTCATTGTGCCAGCCTCCTGAATGGTATCAAAATCCCGCCCGTCTAACCACAGTATCTGGTCAAATCCCGCCTGTTGCGCTTCTTTCAGCGGCAACATGGTAGCGCCGTAGTTACCAGCCGCTTTGGCAAATCCGGTACCGCCCGGAAAAGCGCGAACATACGTATCTGCCACCAGCACTTTTACCGGCTTGTCGAAATAGGAACCGCAGGGCGAAGTAATTATCATAAACTGGAATTCAGATGTGGGTTTTACCCCGATATGTTTATCCATCGCCATCATAAAAGGTCGCACATACAAGGAACTGCCCTCAATTGTCGGAATCCACGCCTCATCAAGATTAACCAATGTTTTAATTGCATCAAAAAATAATTCTGCAGGTAATTCGGGCATTCCCATTCTCCATGCCGATTTATTAAACCGTTCATAGTTCTGCTCCGGGCGAAAAAGCTGTGGAACGCCCTCCTGGTCTTTAAAAGCTTTCATTCCTTCAAATATCAGTTGCGCATAGTGCAGTGAAAACGTAGCGGGGCTAAGTGAAATATTATCAAAAGGAACAATACGGGGGTCATGCCATTTTCCTTTAGAATAATTGGCAATGAACATGTGGTCGGAATAATATTTTCCGAAAGGAATAGCATTAAAATCTATATTTTGCAGCCGCGATTTTGAGACGCGTGTAATTGGAATGGTGTAAGTCATAGGTAATGCAAAATTACTTTAAAAAAACGTGAAAAAACAGTTCAGCTATGAGTAATTTAAATATTAGTACAGAGCCGATTACTAATAATCCGGTGTTAAAAAAGCTTTTCAGGGAAGTGTATATTACAAATGGTAGTGAAAAGCAGTCGCCTGATGCTGTCGCTAAGATAAATCATATTGGCAATAATAAAAGTAAAATTTTTATTGGAATATCAGGGGCTGATAATGGCAGCCTGAATAACGATGAGCGTTCTTTGCTACAAAAAATTCTGTCAGCTGTAAAACTTAGTGAAGATGACGTGTTTATCGCCAACTTAAACGATATTCAGCAGGTATCGTTTAACAGTTTTATAAGTCAAAATAAGTTTGATAAATTACTTTTTTTCGGCATTGAACCAAAACAACTCGACTGGCATATCGAGGTGTTGCCGTATCAAAAAACATATTTTATGGAAAAAGACGTCTTGTTTGCCGAATCATTATCTGTTTTAAAAGCTAATGAAGCATCAAAGAAAAAACTCTGGGTGCAACTACAAACTATTTTTAGTATAAAAAAATGAATATAGAAAAGCCGCTTCTGTTTGCCACATACAATGTGCATAAAGTTGAGGAAGTGCGTGCAATTTTGGGCAATGATATGCCTGTTATTTCGTTGAATGATATTGGGTTTAATGGCGACTTGCCGGAAACGCATGATTCGTTAAAGGGAAATGCACTTGAAAAAGCTGAATTTGTGTACCTTAAAACGGGCAATGATTGTTTTGCGGAAGATACGGGGCTCGAGATTGATGCACTGGGCGGGGAACCGGGAGTGAGAACTGCCCGCTATGCCGGACCCGGTAAAAATTCTATTGATAATATTATGCTTGTATTAGAAAGACTGAAAAACGTAGATAACAGGATAGCAACATTTCACACTGTTATTGCATGTATTGAGCAGGGCAAACCGGTTTTTTTTGAGGGAAAAGTTTCAGGTTCGATAAAACACACGATGTCGGGTAAAAACGGATTTGGCTATGACCCTATTTTTATTCCTGAAGGTTTTGATAAAACATTTGCCGAACTGGATGCCGGTATAAAGAACAGTATAAGTCACAGGGCAAAGGCATTTGCCGGTTTTCAACATCATTTACGTAACTTTAACAATAAATAAAAGTTGTTAAATGCAACGATTTCTATTAATTTTAAATCTTTAAACTACGACGGATGACCCTGCGGGTTCAGAAGACTTATGATGAAACCGAATTGATCAGCGGTTGCAGAAGGCAGGAAGGGCGTTTCCAGGAAGCCCTTTATAAGCTTTATGCAGGGAAGATGTATGCAGTGTGTTTACGGTATGCCGACAACAGCCATTATGCCGAAGACATTTTGCAGGAAGGCTTTATAAAAGTGTTTAATAATATTTCAAAATTCAGGGAAGAAGGGTCTTTTGAAGGGTGGGTTCGCAGAATTATGGTGAATACTGCTATTGAATTTATCCGTAAAACAGCGGTATACGCAAAGGAACTTGAGATTGAAAAAGTGGGGAATTACCGTGATGAATTTGATGTGGTTGACAAACTGTGCGCAGACGACCTGATGAAGCTCATACAATCGCTTCCGGCAGGTTATCGCACGGTGTTTAATCTTTATGCTATTGAAGGCTATGTACATAAGGAAATTTCAGTTATGCTTGGTATTAGTGAAGGCACCTCTAAATCGCAATTGGCAAGAGCGCGTTATCTTTTGCAAAGAAGGTTGAAGGAAGTGCAAAAAGTTTCTTATGAAGTCGCAATTTAATGACCATTCTTCTATTGATGATATCTTCCGCGAGGGGTTAAAAGATTATCAAACTCCGGCGCCTAAAGGTATGTGGGGAAAAATTAATTCACGGCTATCTGCAAATGCAAGACAGACGTTTCCACTTCCGCTATATATGGCAGCATCAGTATTTATAGCAGCTTTATTGGCAGTAGGATTTTGGAGTATTAACTCCCACAATTCCGCTAATAAAGAGAGTGCTAAAATTATTAACAGTAAGCCCGCTAATAGTGTACCCGTTACTTCAAATACTACTACTATTGTTCAATTAAGAACAAATCCTACACAAACACAAAATGCTACCACGGGATATACACGGAACATAGCAAAGCAGGAATCACTATCAGTTGATAAGAAAACAAATGCACTTGCTGAAAACGAAGCAGTAAACTCTTCACTCAATTCAACTCCTGAACCAGTTAGCCAAATGCAGCCCTCATCTATCCAACTGCAAGACATGCCATCTAAACCAATAGGCGTGTTGGCAATACCCGGATCACAGGATATAAATTATGATTATATACAGTTGCCTAAAACAACCCTTTCAGTTGCAACATTGAGCAATAAAAATATTAAAGGTTTTTATGCAGGTATAAATGGCTCAGCTAATAATGTTTGGATACTGGACCGCGTTGCTTTGCATGATAATAATTTTGATTATCAACCTACCCTTGGTTTTACTTACGGAATGCAGGCAGGATATAATTTTTCCGATAATTTTGGTTTGGAATCAGGGGTAACCATTAATGCGAGGGATGGACAGAAATATATCACTTATATCAATGCTCTTGTACCCGTAAATAAAAGCGTGGTATTAAACTACACTGAAATTCCACTTGTAGCTAAATTTAAAATTCCGCAGATTTCTGCTTTTACAGGAATGCCTGTGGTGCTTAATCTTAATGCCGGATTTTCTTATGGTTATCTCAGATCTGCATACACCTTTGTGGAAGGAGATAAAGCGGGCAGCCAGAATCAATATCCTACTGACCAGCTTAACGCTTTAGCCGGATTTAGCTATGATATATACACCGGTCATCCCTATTCATTTTCCTTTGGTTTAATGGCTGAATACGGTATTAATACAATTGATAATGATAACCAGGGAAGCACCTCATCACTTACACCAACACCTACTATTTCACGTTATGTGAATGGCAGTGATTTTATCAGTCCGCACAACCTATCGGTAGGCATAACTGTCGCAGTTAATTACAATTTTTCGCTTTTCCGGCGTTAAAGTATATTCCCTATTACTTTTATAAGCTGAAAATGAAGTACTATTTACTTAATTTTTACTTTGAATAAATCCTAAAAGCTGTAACTTTTTGGTAGGTTATACGTCACACCATTGAACCATGTCGACAGGAGAGTTTAACAAATGTGTTGAATTATTCGCCGACCGCATTTTTCGTTTTATCCTCAAAAATATCCGTGATGAGGATGACGCGAAAGATGTAGTCCAAAATGCATTTGAAATTCTGTGGAAAAACCATGAAAAAATTGATTTTGAAAAAGCTAAACCCTACTTGTTTACGGTAAGTTATCATAATATGATTGACGGTATCAGGAAAATGAAGCGCATCACGCGGCTGGAAGAGAATCACACCCTGATAAGCGATGAGGAGAGACATTATTCGGGAAGCAGGGAAATTTTAGATGAAGCCCTGTCGCGCCTGCCCGACATTCAAAGAACAGTGGTTACACTAAGGGATTACGAGGGATATGATTATGATGAAATAGGAAAAATAACGGGATTGAGTGAATCGCAAGTGAAGGTATATATTTTCAGAGCCAGGCAGGCATTGAAAAATTATTTAATAAGTGTTGAAAAAGTAATATGAAACAAACAACATGACTATCAATAGAGATAATTATGAAGAATACCTGGTAAGCAGTTTAGAAGGAATGCTTACCACAGGGGAGCAGGCATTATTGGATGCTTTTTTGTATGAACATCCTGAATTAAAACAGGAGGTGGATGCCTATAAGCGGGCTTTTCTTGTACCGGATAAAACGATTACTTATCCCCACAAATCATTACTGTTGAAACCTGAACCGGACAGAACAGCTACTCCTGTTCGCGGGCACAATTTCGTGAAGATAAATAGAATTAATTATGAAAAGTACCTGGTAAGCAGTTTAGAAGGAAAGCTTACCTCTGAAGAGCAGGCATCATTGGATGCTTATTTGTATGAACATCCTGAATTAAAACAGGAGGTGGATGCCTATAAGCTTGCTTTTCTTGTACCGGATAAAACAATTACGTATCCCTACAAATCATTACTGTTGAAACCAGAGCCGGTTCGAAGAGTTATACCTTTTTACAGGCGCTATTCGGTTTGGTTCAGTGTTGCGGCAACTATTTTACTGCTTATTGCATTCCGCGTTTTTCTGTACAATGATAATTATGGCAGGAGAATTATTAATACACCTGTAGTCCAAAGCCAAGCTTCCAACCAGAACAATATATCCTCAACAAAACCCGCTTTGCAGGAAACGCAAGCGCCGAAGTACATTGTTTCTTCAGGTAAATCGCAGGCAAATAAGATTGCCGGTAATTTATCCAATCCTGTACAGACCGTGAATCAACAAGGCAGTGTGCCAGTAAATGAAGTTGCTGTAATTCCCGCCGGGGAGTCTACCTATCTGCCCCAGGCACAATCCAAGCCGCGAATTGCTTCATTGCCTATGACTGCTTCTGAACAGGCTCTTTTTGTTGCTCAACGACAACAGGCACAGCGTAACCAGAGCGCCCTTATAAGCAATGCCGCTTTAGTGGGTAAAACATTATGGCATTTAAGCGGTAGGCAATTGCCCGGCGAAACTGAAACAGGTCAGCAATTTCACGTAGTGCAGGTTAATTATAACAGCAAGGATTTTTCTTTTGTTAGAATTATCCATTAAATAATAAAGTATGAAAAAAATTCTATTTGGCTTTCTGATGGTAATGAATATTATGGTCTGCCGCGCGCAGGTAAATAATACCAATACGGTTACCATTCATATCGGCGGGCATGTATTTACTTTAAACGGTGATATTGATTTAGGAGCAGGGAATTTGCAGCAAACCATTGTGGAGGGAGATTCCATGATCACTAAACTGCCAAATATTACTATAATCACCAATTCAAAAACACATACAAAAGATATTTACATTAATGGAGGGGCTGAGGATATGTCTTCCGGCACAGGCAGTACTTATATGAATTTTGGAGGAACGACAGATTCGATGTTTAATAACCGGAATTTTTGGGGCATTAATATTCCTGATTTCTCATTTAACTGGTATAACGGCAATTTGCCCGGTAATGTAGATAGCATGATGGGATTTAACAGGAGATGGATGGATTCACTGAAAGCGCAAAATCAAATCGGAAATATGCCACAGCAATATTATTACCAATGGCATAGTAATAATGACCGTGATGAAACCAAGGAAGAATTGCAGGAAAAACTTGAGGACCTGCAGGATAAATTGAATGATATGCAGGATAGGTTGAACGATATGCAGAATAAAATTAATAAGAGCTCAACTAAGAATAGCCATTCGCCTGTTACACAGGACACTACTCATGTAAGAGTCGGGAATCTGCGTATCCAGATTAGTCACAGTGGTGTAGAAATCAACCCATCTGATTCTAATTCGTCATGCTCACACGTAAAGACCGTTACAACGCATTGGATATTGCTTGATATTGGATTTGATACTTACCTTAATAATTTTTCCACTAATCTGCCCGCAGGGTATTCAGGACTCGAACTTATACAGGGCAAATCTGTCAATGTTAACCTGCAGTTGTTTCAGCAAAGCGTTAATCTTTACCGGCAGCATTTGTTTTTTGCCTATGGCTTAGGATTTGATTTTTATAACTATCGTTTCCGGCAAAATACACCTCTTGTTCCTAAAATTGACTTTGTTGAATTTTACGAAGTGTCCACCCCATTATCAAAAAGTAAATTAAGTGATACCTATCTTACTATCCCGATATTATTTCAATATGAAAGCTGCACAAATTATTCTAAATCATTTCATCTTGGATTAGGAATGAACGTAGGCTACCTTATAACATCGCATACAAAACAGGTGAGCGCTGAGTACGGTAAAGTAAAAGACTGGGATAGTTATAACCTGAATTCGATCAGCTATGGACCAATCCTGCGAATTGGCTTTAGCTGGTTTAATTTATATGCTAACTATGGACTCAATGGTGTATTCCGAACGGGCAGTGCGCCGCTGCTTAATCCACTGTCGTTTGGCATTTCGATAATTGCGGATTAAAGAATTAATGATTTAGATTCAATTAATTATAGAAATTCTTATTTTTATAGGTAAAGAATTTTTTATGAAAAAATCAATCTTCAATAATTTATTTATTGCCGTCATAATAAGTATAAGTACAGCAAGCACCTTTTACGGATGTAATGGTGGTTTAAAAGGCAGTGGCAACATTATAAGCCAGTCGCGGCAGGTTAATGATTTTACGTCGCTTAAAATTGAAGATGCTTATGACGTTACGCTTGTGCAGGGTGATTCATCTTCTGTAACCGTTATAGCCGATGATAATTTTTTACCGCTTATAAAAACAGAAGTGAGTGGTGATGAGTTGAAGATTTATAATGACAAGCCTTTATTGGATTTTAAATCGTTAAAATTATTAATAAGGTTTAAAAAACTGGATGAAATAATTACTGAAGGAGCTGTGAATTTAACCGGCGATAGTTTACTGAGGTTTGACAATTTAAAGATAAAACTCGGCGGCGCAGCAAAACTAACCTTGCATTTGCAAGCCGATGAATTGTCTGTTACCTCGCAGGGAGCAAGCAAAATTAATCTTTCGGGCAACTGCAATAAGCAATATATTAAAATTGAAGGCGCAGGCACTTACAACGCTTATGACCTTGTCAGTAATGAAACAGAGGCTGATTTAATGGGAGCGGCGGAGGCTTATTTGAATGTTGCTCACAAACTAACAGCCGATTGCGCCGGAGCAAGTGTTATAAAATTTAAAGGCGAGCCATCCATAAAGGAATTCAAGTCTGTGGGCGCAAGTTCAATAGAACCTGCAGGGAAGTAAGTCACAATAATTAGACTTCAGAGTTATCTTAAAATTATGAGATTGCTTCGCTATCGTTCGCAATGACTCTGATTAGCGGGGAAAACTATCGTCCCGCCAAAGGCGGGACGGAAAATACCCAGTAACTCCGTCATTGCGAGGTCGCATTTTCGTGACCGAAGCAATCTTCCAAATAAATAGTTATATTATTTTAATTATCCAAGTAGAATTATATTAATTTATTATCTAAAAGATATTTTACTTTATAAGCCGCTACAACCGTAAGCGAATCTTTTATTTCTGAATTCAATACTTTATTAAAAAAATCGTCGAACGCAATTTTTTTAACCTGCAATTCTTCTGTATCATCAGGCGATGCCTGTTTAAAATGTAGTTCCCGTGCCAAAAAAATAAATGCTTTTTCATTGGTGCAAGAATTACTGGTATAAAACTCCTGTATCAATTTCCAATCATTAGCAACAATGCCGGTTTCTTCCAATAATTCGCGCTTTGCCGATTCAAGCGGTTCAATGGCTACGGTCCGCCGCCTTCAGGTATTTCCCAGCTATATTCTTTCAACGGGTAGCGCCATTGCCCCACTAAATAAGTATTCAAGTCCTCATCTATTGCTACAATACCTATTGCGAAATTTTTAAAATCAATTACGCCATAAATGCCATCGTTGCCGCCTGGGTTTTTCACGGCATATTCCGTGAGTTCAAGCCACTGGTTGGCATAAATTTTTTTATGGGATAGAGTGAGCCAGGGATTATGTTTTTCGTCAACCGGCTTCACAACTTATTTTTTCTTAGGCTTGGGATTTATCAGTACGCTCATCCTGTTGCCTTCCAGCTTTGGAAGACTTTCCAGAGTGCCTGATTCTTTAATACGCTCGGCAAGTTTTAACAACAATAGTTCGCCGCGGTCTTTAAATACAATTGCGCGTCCGCGGAATTGCACATAGGCGCGCACTTTTGCACCCTCACCTAAAAAGTTTTCAGCGTGTTTGGCTTTAAAATCAAAGTCGTGGTCGTCTGTATTGGGCGTAAAGCGAATTTCTTTAACCACATTCTTGGGTTCTTTGGATTTTGCTTCCTTCTCGCGCTTCTTTTTTTCGTAGAGAAATTTTTTGTAATCAACAATGCGGCACACGGGAGGAACAGCAGTAGTAGCAATTTCTACAAGGTCAAGCCCCTGGTCTTGTGCCATCCGTATCGCTTCACGAACGGTGTAAACGCCTGGTGTAATGTTTTCGCCAACTACCCGAACCTCCGGTGCGGTGATGAGGTTATTGATTTTGTGTTCGGGTTCTCTTTGTCTCCTGGGATTGTAATAGGGTCTGGGTGGTAATGCCAAGTTATATTAGTTTAGTTAGAAAATGGTTTGTTTTTTTCCTGATTAAAGATATTAAAAAATTCCTGAACTGTAAAAACACCTTTGTCACCTTCGCCATGAACGCGCACGGCAACTTGGTTGTTTTGCTCTTCTTTGTCTCCTATAATAAGCATGTAAGGTACTTTTCTTAATTCAGCATCTCTAATTTTTTTACCGATCTTCTCATTGCGATCATCAAAGAGAGTACGAATATCGTTATTACGCAGCAAATCATAAACTGTTTTTGCGAAAGAAACGTTCTTTTCACCTAAAGGTAACACACTCACCTGGTCGGGAGCAAGCCATACCGGGAAATTGCCGGCATAATGCTCTATTAAAAAGCCGATAAAGCGTTCATGAGTGCCCAGTGGGGCGCGATGAATGACAAGCGGTGTTTCCTGCACATTGTTCTTATTGGCAAATGTTAAGCCAAAACGCGCGGGCTGCCCAAAATCAACCTGGTTGGTGGCTAATGTAAACTCACGCCCGATGGCGCTGTAAATCTGCACGTCAATTTTAGGACCGTAAAATGCCGCTTCATCTTCCACTTCTATATAAGGTATGTTTGATTCAATAAGCACCTTACGCACCATGTTCTCTGTTTCTATCCAAAGTTCAGGCATATCAAGATATTTTTGTCCTAACTTTTTTGGGTCATGCTTGCTGAAGCGCATCACATATTTATCTATATCAAAAATTTTAAAATATTTAAGGTACATATCATTCACTGCACGAAACTCGTCAGCAAACTGCTCGCGTGTGCAATAGATATGGGCATCATTCATATTCATTCCCCGCACACGCATTAAGCCGAATAGCTCGCCGCTTTGCTCATAGCGATAACACATGCCGTATTCAGCAAGGCGCAATGGAAGGTCGCGGTAACTGCGGGGCACCGCCGAATAAATTTTATGGTGATGCGGGCAGTTCATCGCTTTCAGGTAATATTTCACCCCTTCAAGCTCCATCGGCGGATACATGCTTTCTTTGTAATAAGGAAGATGCCCGCTTGTGAGGTACATGCTTTCTTTAGCGATGTGTGGAGTTTTTACCCTAACGTAACCTGCCTGTTCCTCGGTTTTTTTAGCTAATTTTTCTAATTCTTCAACAATAACAGCGCCGCGGGGCATCCAAAGAACCAGACCCGGACCAACATCATCATCAAACGTGAACAGTTCCAATTCTTTTCCCAGTTTGCGATGATCGCGTTTCTTCGCTTCTTCCACCATTTTCAGGTAGTCATCCAATTCTTTTTGTTTAGGAAAAGTGATACCGTAAATACGGGTAAGCTGTTTGCGTTTTTCATCGCCGCGCCAATAAGCGCCGCCTATTGCGGTCAGCTTTGCAGCTTTAATAAAACCGGTATTCGGAAGGTGGGGACCACGGCATAAATCCGTAAAATTTCCCTGTTGGTAAAAAGTTATCTCGCCGTCTTTTAAATCATTGATGAGTTCGAGTTTGTATTCATCGCCTTTTTCAGTAAAGTATTTCAGTGCATCGGCTTTAGAAACTTCTTTGCGGATATATGCGCTGTTTTTAGCCGCCAGTTCATTCATCTTTTTTTCAATCGCGGGCAATTCTTCTGGAGTAAGCTGGCGGTCGCCAAGATCAACATCATAATAAAAACCATTTTCGACAGGTGGTCCTATTCCGAATTTTACACCGGGATAAAGGGCTTCCAATGCCTCCGCCATGAGGTGGGCAGAAGAATGCCAGAATGTGGCTTTGCCATCGGCATCTTCCCATGTGAGTAGGGTTAAGGTGGCATCTTCATTTATGGGGCGGGTAGCATCCCACACCTTGCCGCTCACCCGCGCCGACAATACTTTTCGTGCTAAACCTTCGCTGATAGATTTAGCGATATCAAGGGCTGTTGTTCCTTCCGCATATTCCCGCACATTGCCGTCGGGGAAAGTGATTTTAATCATTTTTTCTCGTTGCTTAGTTTATCATAAGTTTGTTGCGCCTCGGTAAAATTGGGTTTCAATGAAATAGCCTGGTCAATGTCGCTAAGCGCCGCCACGTGGTTTCCTAATAATTCCTGGCAAAGACCGCGATAGTAATATGCTTCTGCATATTGCGGTTTTACCTGTGTTGCATAATTAAAATATTTGTATGCCTCCATAGTCGAGTCTTCAGTTAAATACATAAAACCAATATTAAAGTAGGCATGTTCATTAAAAGCGTCTTTTTTAATTAACTCCCGGTAAGTTTTTTTTGCTTTTGCGTCCTGATCAATATCCTGGTAGTATTTTGCCTTTCCATAATAGGCTTCTATGCTGTTAGAATCAATCCGCAGGGCGTTATCGAAATACTGAGGGGCAAGTGGATTTTGTTTGGCAGAGCAAAGCAAGCCCAACTGCATATAGGCATCATAATAATCGGGATTTACCTGTACAGCCTCCTGGAAACTTGAGATGGCTTTTGCAGTATCGCCTAATTCTTTGAAGTTCATGGCTTCAAAAAAGAATGCCTGGTAATATTTTTTATCCTGGTCGAGCAACAAATGAAGTTGAGTTAATGAATTCTGATAATCACGAAGATAAAAATACGATTGTGCCAGCGATAACCGAATTTCTTTATTTGAGGGGTCAAGTTTAAGCGATTTGTTAAATGGCTCAATATCACCGGCAATAAAATTCCCCTTCATACAGGCAACACCCATCATGGCAAAATACTTTGCATTGGTGGAATCAAGAGTTGAGGCTTTCAGTAAATCTTTATAAGCAGCTCTGTAATTTTTAAGCGTCATATATACATTGCCGCGCGAAAAATAGTTATCAGGGTTATTCGGATTGCCGGTAATCTTATCAGTTAAATCTTTTACCTGGGGATTATTTATATTCTCAACGGCTGTTGTGTCCGCACCCTTCTTATTTGAGCCGGTAGAATGGCAATTACACCTTGTTAAAAAGACCGACAGAATCAAAATAAGGGAAATGCCGGCATACTTGTATTTTTGCATAGTGCAAAATTAAAAATTTATAAACGGATAACTACCTATTAATGCAGGTTAACCCGTAAAATTTATAAGGTTCAGATGAATAATAATGAATTAATAGAACAACTAAAGGGCGAATTAACGTTCAAAACCTCACGCAGTGGGGGTAAAGGCGGGCAGAACGTGAATAAGGTATCGAGTAAGGTGGAATTGGATTTTGATGTATTGCATTCTGTTTTTTTAACTGAGGAACAAAAAGCCCTGCTCTATAAAAAGCTTGCAGCACGGATTAATAAAGAGGGTGTTTTGCAGGTTATTTCGCAAACAGACCGTTCGCAATCAGCAAATAAAGAAATTGCCATAAATAATTTTGAGCAATTAATAAGGTACGCTTTTAAACCCGAAAAAAAGCGAAAGCCCACCGCTCCGTCAAAAGCATCGAAGGCAAGGCGCATTGAGACCAAGAAAAAACATTCTGTAAAGAAACAGCTAAGACGGAAAGATTTTTTCTAATGTGTTTATAATCCGTTTATGACCGGCTACACAAGGTGTTCTGTTTAAAATTTATAATTTTGTCAATCTGCAGTAGTTAAAACCCCCTATGAACCGCCCCATCAGCTTGTTAAAAATGTTCGTTTTTATAACCGACCTGCTGATGCTGAACGTGTCTGTATTGACCGGTTATTTTATCCGGCATCACAGTATTATTTTTTGGAATAATGAACGCATGGTGACCTTCATCATCCTTTTTAATATTACCTGGGTGGGCGTGACCTTATATTTTGATGCTCATGAAATATACCGCATTTATTCGTTAGAGCGCATCTTCCGCTCCGTTATAAAAGCAATAATATTACATGCCCTCATTTTTATTACTCTTATTTACCTTAATAATACATTTTATTTTTCCAGGCAGTACCTGTTGTCTATTTACATAACCTTTACCGCATTAATAATAGTTAGCCGCCTTGTGGTTCTACTTCTTTTAAAAGTATTGCGGCAAATGGGAATTAATCATAAGAATGTTATTATTATAAATGCCAATGAGGCAGGGCTAACCCTAATGGGGCAATTGAAAAATGATATTAAATACGGGTATACCTTTCTTGGTTTTTTTGATGATAACCCGGGGCTTTTTGTTGACCCCGACCTTATCAAAGGGAAGGTTGATGATGTGCCGCAGTTCGCTCAACGGAATAAAGTTGATATGATTATTTATTCGCTTACAGAAAACAGCACAGAGAGGATACGGAAATTGATTGATTTTGCGGAGAATAATTTTATACAATTCCGTATTATACTTGACTACCGGCGGTTTTTTAACCGCAAGGTGAACATTAATTTTTACGGCTTAACACCCCTGCTTACTTTTACGGACGAGCCGCTGGAAAATCAATTCAATCGCTTTATTAAACGCACGTTTGATATTGTGTTCAGTTTATTTGTTATGCTGTTTATTTTCTCATGGCTATTTCCCATTATTGCCATAGCTATTAAATTAGATTCAAAAGGACCGGTTTTCTTTTTGCAGCAGCGCAACGGCTTTAAAAATAAAGTGTTTACGTGCTGGAAATTCCGTTCTATGAAAGTGAATAAGGAAGCAGACAGCAAGCAAGCTACTAAGGATGATAAGCGTTTTACGCGGCTTGGGCGATTTTTGCGAAAAACCAATCTTGATGAGCTGCCACAATTTTTTAATGTGCTTATAGGCGATATGTCTGTTGTGGGACCGCGTCCTCATCCGCTTTTTCTTAACAGGGAATATGCGCGCATTATTGACAGGTTTATGATACGCCATATGATAAAACCCGGCATTACGGGGTTATCGCAGGTACGCGGGTACAGAGGCATTACAGAAAAGCCCGAGCGCATGGAACAGCGCGTGGTAACAGATGTATGGTATATAGAAAATTGGAGCTTCTTCCTCGATCTTAAAATAATTTTACAAACCGTTTGGGTTTCTATCAAGGGGCAGCCTAATGCTTACTAAGTTTGGGTGTGGGTTTGGGTGTGGGTTTGGGTGTGAGCCGGAAATGGATCTTTTTAAAAATCTTATGTTTCACATTTTGTAATTCCTAAAACTCTTCGTTTGGCTGTGATTCCTGTTGTGGTGCCTGCTGTTGCTTCTGTTTGTTGTTATTATCTCCCCTGCCAAATAAATAAGTCAATGTGAGATTAGCGATACGTGATTCATTTTTCCTGAAAACATCTTGTGTAAAATTATCTCCTATAAATTCAGCTTCGAAATGGCGCGTGTTGAATATATCGCTACAGGCAAGACTGGCAGACAGCTTTTTCTTCAAGAATTCTTTTTTCAATCCTAAAGTAACAGAGGTAAAATAACTGAGATGCCCCAAAATAGTATTTTGCGGCGATTGATAATAAGCCTGTATCATCCCTGAGAGCGTGTTCGAGAATTTTAGCATACTATTCAGTTTCAGATTACCCACTAAAGAATTACTTACCACACCCGCATCAAGGTTGTTGCCATCAAGCTGGTTGCCATAGGCATTTGCGCTAAATGTTATATCCCACCAGCGTGTTAAATTGGTTTTTGCCAATCCTTCAACGCCGTAGTTATAGGCGTGATCGAGATTTACAAAACTGATAATGCCGGTACCGGTAGAATCAATTGTTTTATAGCGCTGGATGGTGTTGTCGCTTTCATGAAAATAGAAGGTAAGCGATAATAACCCATTGCGCAAATATTGCAGTCCCGACAATTCAAATGAATTCTGAAGTTCAGGTTTTAAGTTCGGATTGCCTTCGCGGATATTCTCAGGGTCGCTATAATTAGGCACGGGATCGAGATTTGATATCGTAGGTCTGTTGATGCGGCGTGAATAACTCAATTGTATTTGAGCGGCTTCGGTGATTTGCCTGCTTAAAAACAGGGAAGGGAAAAGATTAGTATAATTCTGATTGACATTTCCATTATCTGCTAACTGGCTAAGATTGACATTGGTGTTTTCTGCACGTAAACCCGCTTTAATGTCTATGGTGTGAAAAGAAGTATTATAAGTAACATAACCGGCTGATATTGCCTGGTTGAAATTGAAATTTTGTGACGTTAGAGAAAGCGGTGTTGTAAATTGGTCAGTTACATCTGTTAAATTCCGGGCGAAAAATTGATTGTTGATGACCTGGTCGTTAAATTTAACCCCTGTTTCAAGGTTGTGCGTTTTTGTAACGGGCAATACATAATCGGCTTGTGCATAGTATTGCTTAATTACTTCAGGAGCGGAGTTAGTTTGAATGGCAGGTGTGGTATCTAATGGTATACTTTCCGGAGAAAGCATATAATCCGTGAACGTGTTTTGCGGATTATTATGATTGATGGAATACTGCAAATCGGCTGTTAATTCTTCATTCGGTTTTAAAAAGTCTTTTTTAAGAGATAACATGTGATCCCAACCAAAATTATTAGAAGGGTTATCTATGTCGCGCAAAATGCCGTCTGAATAGATTGTGCCATTGCTTGTGCTGGTTAAAAACTGGTATAGTGTGGTTTGGTCTGTTGTAAACACGCTGTTATTATAAACGCTGGCAAAGCTTATCGTGGTTAACTGGTTTGGGAAAAAGTCAATACCCGCTTTAGCAATATTGGTTTGAGTAGCCGTATTTTGTGTGCCGTTTTCATTTACATAAGAAATGCTATCACTGTGTGGCTGCGCCAGGAAACTGCTGCCATAGCCGTAACGTGTATTGTAGAGATAAGAGTAGGAACCGAAGACGTTGAATAATTTGGAGCGGTAATTTATATTGCCGCCGGCATTGTGTTTACCCCTGTCGCTGACACCGGCAGTTATGTTGCCGTTAAACCCGTTCAGCATATTCTTTTTAGTTACAATGTTAATGATGCCCGCCATGCCGGCAGCATCATATTTGGCAGAGGGATTGGTTATAACTTCGATCTTATCAATGGCATTGGCGGGGATGTTTTGCAATGTGGTATTGGGGTCGCTGCCGAGCATGGAACTTGGTTTGCCGTCAATCAACACTGTCACGTTATCACTTCCGCGCAGGTTAATGTTACCCTGCACGTCGGTGGTAACAGAAGGCACATTTTGCAGCACATCAATGGCGCTGCCGCCCTGTGCGGTAATATCTTTTGATACATCATACACTTTTTTGTCTACTTCCTGGGTGTAGGTATCCTGTATGCCTGTTATCGTTACATCTTTAAGAACTTTTGCGTTAGAGCCCAAACGTATTTTAATACCTTGCGTTGGCTGTGCAGGCAACAGCTTGATCACAGGCGAGGTGAAAGTATGATAGCCCACGAAGGTTGCTTTAACAATATAAGCGCCCGGCTTAAGGTTACCGAACTTGAAATAACCGTTGTGCCCGGTAAGGACGCCGTTAACCGTGGTTTGGTCTTTGGCTTTTAAGAGGGCAACGGTGGCATATTCCAACCCTTTGCCATTAGTGGAATCTACAATGGTGCCGCTTATACTGTAATCTTCGGGTGCAGCAGGAAGATTTTCGGGTGTAATTTGTGCTTTTGCAACTATGCCAGTCAGTAAAAGGCAAACGACAAGTAAATTTTTCATTAAAGTATATGGTGTATTTGGTAATGTAAAATTCGCGGAAATACAGTATACGTAATATTACATCGCAAAGTTACAAATTTAGGACGAAACAGGAGATTAATTGTTTATTAAACAATCACATATTTTATGTTGAAATGCGAGGAAGCTAATTTGAAAATTTGAAAATGAACCAATTTGAAAATGTTCCCAGAGGGAAGAGGACTTGACACAGGACGAAAATTTGACAACATTAACTTGCTTATATTCAATTAGTTGCAAGGCTATGCTTGACAAGGTAATTTGAGAATTTGAGTCCGCCAAAGGCGGATGAAAATGGAAAATGTGCAGATGAGATTTGATAATTTGATGATTCGACAGTAGCCGGACAGGTTTGATGATGAAAGAAAAATGAAAAGGGAAGGAAATAAAATGAAAGCAAACCGTAAAAATTTGGGTGTGCATGCGAAAAGTTTGCTTGGGGAATGGTATTGCGTTTTTGGGAATTTTTAAATTATTGAAGTTGATGATTTTTGTGTTGAGTAAAAATGAAGAAACAACATTGTTATTTTTAGCACAGAGCTTCGCTGTAATTACATTATATATTTTTTTAATTCGTATAAAATTAGTGTTTCCTGTTTTGAATTGAGGAAACGGTTTCCGTTTCCGGTTTCCAATTGTCACCCCTAAATCCCCAGTTAAGTTGGAGTTTGAGTTTGCGTGCGATGGAGGTGTGATAATTAAATTATCGGGGGGATATAAACTATTAAGAATGCACCACCATTCCACCAGGTTTTTACGATAGGATAAATCTTTATAGCGGATTTTTGTTTTTGATTTTAGTCCATATAAGAGGGCAAGTTCTATGCCCATAGGCAATCTGCAATTTCCGTGAAATACTCTTGCTTTTTTATTACGGTGATGCCAATGATAGCTTACCCATTTAACTACATACCGGGTTAGCAGCAGACAGAATAATATTTTAAGAAGGTGAATTAAAAGCATGATACAAAATTACGCCATGATTTTATGCGGTGAGTAAAGTTGGGACAAGAAGTTTTTAATTTGAGAATTTGAGTCCGCCAGAGGCGGATGAAAATGGCTGCGCTCATTGCTCCTTTGTCTGAACTGTGATTTATGGGATTGATGTGATTATTGTGAAAAATAACTTAGACGCGCTAAGCCAAGTTGAGTTATTAGGTATAATTAGTATATTCAGATAATTTTATAAATTATAGAGATAACATCGTTATATTTAAGACTGGTAAAATTTTAAGTTGATTTAAAGTAAAACATAAGAATAGGTTTATTTTGAAATGTAAATTAAATATATGACAAAATCAGATAATAAGGCTTTAAATTTTCTTATGCAAGGTGAAAACAGCAAATCATTAGAAAAGTTTGCTGAATACTCTTTTTTAAAAGATATTATTTTTGAAGCAGCCCTGAATGATATAAAGTTAGACATAGCTCGTGCAGACTTTGATGACTTTGGTTATGATTTATTAATTACTAAACATAGCAAGAATACATCAAAATCAGTAACTGTAAATATCCAAATGAAAGCTAAAGCAGGAAAAAAAACTAATAAATGGTCTATTCGTAAATCTCTAATTAAAGATATAAATGGTAGAATTATATTGATAGTCCTTCAAAAAGAGAAAGATAATAAAATAACACCCCGATATTTTATGTTCAATAGTCGCAAGTACAAAAAAGAAGCCTTAAATACATCTCCTAAAAAAACAAAAAAATCAAATTCATGTATAGTTAAGAAACATCAATTTAACGATATTACTGAAAATATATTGAGGGTATTTGAACAGTTATAAGGGTATTAATGAACAAGAACTGTCAATTGTCCCACTTTCAACTGTCAACTTGTTTTACCCTACCAATTCCAACTTCACCAAGTCTTGTATATCCAGCATACCAATGGGCTTGTTGTCTTCCATCACTATAAAGCTATCAACTTTATGTTGCTTGAAAAGATTTACCACATCGTACAATAAAGAATCGGCATTAATGGTAATAGGAGTTTTATAGTCAAAATCCGACATCTTGCTTTGCAAAACTGCTTTGCCTTTCTCTTTTAAATTTCTGCGCAGATCGCCATCGGTAAAAATGCCTTTCAGGTTGCCGTCGTTATCTACCACAGACACCGCGCCTAAGCCTGATTCTGTCATAACTATCATAGCATCAACAAGGGTATCTGATAATTTTGCCAGTGATTTATGAGGGCGAATCACTTCTTTCACTTTCAATGTCATCAGCTTGGTATGTTCCTGGAACTGGCTGGTACCAATGGCAGTCAGCGCATTTTCATTTAAAATTTTTATTACGCTCCACGGCGCTGTGCACACATGAGCGCCAACCAATAATCCCTGTCGTACATGCTCGGGGTGGCGAACAGAAGATACCATCACCTTTGCTTTAAAACCATATTTATTAATAATGTCAACAATTTGCCCGTATAATGCAAAAGCATCCTGTCCCTGGTCGTGCATACGACCTGCCAACGGACAGATGTAAGAAGCGCCGGCAATTAATGCCATATACGCCTGGTTGAGTGAGTAAACAAGATGAATGTTCACCTTATGCCCCTCATTAGCCAATATGCGGCAAGCCTGCACACCATGATTTGAAACAGGAATTTTAAAAACGGGTTTTGATTTAAGCGGAAGTTTTAAAATGCGGTGCGCTTCATTAACTATATCTTCAGTAGTGTCTCCCAGCGCCTCAATCTGCAACTCAGGCACCATACCCGATAGTTTTACAATGGCTCCGTCAATATCGGTAATACCGTGGCGGTGCATGAAGGTGGGCGTGGTGGTTAGCCCTGAAAGGATGCCCCATTTAAAGGCTTCTTCTATTTCTTTGAAATCGGCGGAGTCTAAATATAATTCCATGATTTTTAGTATTAAATGATTAGCTGTTGCTTCTGACTATGTTGTGTATTTCGATAAGCGGTTTCAAAAATTCTTCAAGATCGTCTAATTTATACTGGCTTGCCGCATCGCACAATGCTGCGGGCGGATTGGGATGCGTTTCAACAAATATGCCGTCAACACCTGCTGCCACACCTGCTCTTGCAATGGTAGTGAGGTATTGACGTGCGCCGCCTTTGGGGTCGGCGCTGGGAATACCGTATTTGCGGATGGAGTGTGTGATGTCGAAAATAACCGGGTAACCGATTTGCCGTAGTTCATAAAAACTGCGCGGGTCAACAATAAGGTCGTTGTAACCAAATGTGTAACCACGCTCAGTGAGCATGATTTTGGTATTGCCCGTGGCTTCAACTTTTTGCACCGGCTTAATCATATTTTCGGGAGCAAGAAACTGCCCGTGCTTGATGTTTAAAGGTTTGCCTGTTTTTGCAGCTTCAACCACCAGGGTAGTTTGCATACAAAGGTAGGCAGGGATTTGCAGCACATCAACCACACCGGCTGCGGCAGTTATTTGTTCGGGGTAATGAATATCTGATATGATAGGCAGGTTGAAGGTCTTTTTTATTTTATTCAGTATCTCAAGCCCTTCGTGCATACCGGGTCCCTGGTAAAATTCTACTGAGCTACGGTTATCTTTTTGAAAAGAAGATTTGAATATTAAGGGCAGCTTAAGCTTTTCGGCAATTTTTTTAACCCGCTCAGCTGTGTTCATCATCAGGTTTTCATTCTCCACCACGCACGGACCGGCGATTAGAAAAAGCCCGCGCTCACCTGCTTTTACATTGCCTATGGTTACTTTTTTATTACTCATTACTCTTAAAATTTCGGGCGCAAAGGTACGGAAAAAAGGATATTAGACTTTAAGATGTTAGACTGTTAGATATAAGACGGATATGCGACTGAAAGATTATGTGTAATTAATTTTCTAATCTTTTAATCTTGCAATCTTCTAATAATATGTAGATATTTGATACCTCAACAACTTTTTATTAACCAAAAAAACAACTACAACTATGAACTGGAAACTTATCTTTTCGCTTTCGCTATTCGGTTTGGCAATGGCTTTTGCAACTGTTTATTGGATTCCCATGAACGGTATAGGAATATGGGTATCGTGGTTGATTATATATATTATCTGTGCGTGGCTGATTGCCAAAAATGCCCCCGGAAAATATTTTCTGCATGGATTTTTATTAAGTTTGGTTAATTGTGTCTGGATAACAGGTGTCCATGTAGCTCTGTATTCAACCTTCATGCTAAACAATCCCGATATGATAAGTAAGGCACAGATGCCATTGCAAGGTCATTACCGCCTTAATATGCTGATAATGGGACCTGTGTTTGGTGTGGGTCTTGGTATTGTGATGGGCTTATTTGCGTGGGTAGCAAGTAAACTGGTAAAAAAACCTGCCGCAAACCCTTCATAATTTCGGTTTGTTTTTCTAATTTTATCGCCCCTGAAAAAGCAATGATTTCTTAACATGCGGGGATAGGAAAAGTATCTATTTTTAGAGATTAAATAATTCTGATAAATTAATTTTTTAACTTTTAAAACTTCACTTATGGACAAGACAACAAATGCGTTGAACTGGTTTGAAATACCGGCAACGGACATTACAAGAGCAAAGAAATTTTATGGAACGGTGTTTGGAGTTGAAATGCAGGATATGGGCGAAATGATGGGAATGAAAATGGTTAGTTTTCCCAGCGAAATGGGAAACGGTAAAGCCTCGGGCGCATTGGTGCAGGGTGACATGTACAAACCCTCGCAAGATGGGGCGGTAATATACCTGAATGCCAACCCTAAGATACAAGAAGTGGTTGACCGTATTGAATCTGCCGGGGGAAAGGTGATTAGACCTGCAACACAAATAAGCCCTGAAATTGGCTATATGGCTCTTTTTATTGATTCAGAGGGAAACAGGGTAGCATTGCATTCCCAGAATTAATTAAAGAACCAACTCTTAATTGGAACGAAGCCGGCACTATTTCCGGCTTTTTTATTAAAAAAATAAATAGGTGTAATTACTTGACTTTAGGGTTATAAATTAATAGATTAGAGCATTGTTTTTAACTTAAAAACATACCGGATGAACAAAATTTACACACTTATTGATAATAAAAAATAGCGAATTAAGCCTTGATTAATAAGGATATTTTTGAACTTTCATTTCATGGTAATGTGCATTTACCAGAGGGGAATTTTACAAAGTGTTCATAATGCTTATTTTATGGATTTTTATGTTTATTGGTAATAATTTGCCATTAAATGATTAATTTATAATAATAAGGCATAATATTTGCGGGTAACTTGCGTTAACGCATTAATTGAAATGAAAAAGAATAAAAAAGTAAGCTTATCCAACTTTAATTCCATTGTAGATATTGCTACCCGCGAAAGACTATTAAGGGAAGCCGGTTCATTTGTTGATGAAAGAATCATCTATGGCAAATACGCAGTAAAAATCTATGCTATGTTTGACTTTTTTGGCGAGGTATGGGTTAA
This sequence comes from Chitinophagales bacterium, assembly GCA_963770495.1. Lineage (GTDB taxonomy): Bacteria > Bacteroidota > Bacteroidia > Chitinophagales > CAVYQA01 > CAVYQA01. The sequence goes on from CAVYQA010000015.1 coordinate 23,550, forward strand.
CCTGAAAAAATCAAAAATTGAAAAGATAGTTGCGCTTCCCATTGAGCAGGATTGGGAATTATTTTTAAGCGGTATAAGGATAACCCCTTCTGAATATTTTTAATTAACCCTTTCCGATATTTTCCAAATAAAATAAATAGGCACAATGGTTTATCCAAAGAGTTTGACACAAGTAAAGCCGAAAGTGAGCCCCATGTGGAAAAATAAAGGTATAAAAGGGTAAAAAATCAGTTAATTTTTTTAGTGTGGTATATTGTTTGATTGAAAGAAAGTAGTATCTTTGCAATCCCAATTCCGAAAACCCACTTAAAAGCCTATTCAATTGCAACTCACAAAGAAACGAAAAGCCGCGTCAGCAAAGGTTAAGAGCAATCAGGCATACAGTTTGATGGATGCCTCTGCCCTGATTAAGGAAGTGAGCACCCCGAAGTTCGATGCTTCGGTTGATGTGCATGTACGCCTTGGCATAGACCCGAAGAAAGCCGACCAGGCCATCCGTGGTACGGCAGTATTGCCCCACGGCACAGGTAAAGAAAAACGAGTTTTAGTATTATGCAACCCCGACAAAGAACAGGAGGCGAAAGATGCAGGGGCAGATTACGTAGGATTACAGGAATATGTTGAGAAGATAGAGAAAGGATGGCTGGATGTGGATGTAATTATTGCCACTCCGTCCGTAATGCCCAAGATTGCAAAACTGGGTAAAGTACTTGGTCCCCGTAACCTGATGCCAAACCCAAAATCAGGAACAGTGAATGATAATGTTAAAGCTGCCGTTGGCGAAGTGAAGGGAGGCAAAATCGCTTTCCGTGTTGACAAGCAGGGCATCATTCATGCGTCTATCGGGCGTGTATCGTTTACAAAAGAAAAGATACATGACAATGCTGCAGAGCTGTTACACACCATCATAAAATTAAAACCTGCTTCCGCTAAAGGACATTATCTGAAAAGCATTACCCTTGCCAGCACCATGAGCCCGGGTATTGCCATAGATACTAAATCTTTTGGCACTAATTAACGCATTTATAAAAAAATTATGAAGAAGGAACAGAAAAAAGAAACAATAGATGCCCTAACGGTTGAGTTCGGAAAGTACCCGTCGTTTTATCTGACGGACGCTTCTAAACTTACCGTTGCACAGGTAAATAAGCTAAGGCGTATTTGCCATCGCGACGGCGTGAAAATGAAGGTGGCTAAAAACACCCTCATTCAAAAAGCGCTTGAAGCGAATGGCAATAACAATTACAGTGAATTATTTGGCGCTTTAAAAGGTGAAACAGCCATTATGTTTTCGGAAGTGGCTAATGCACCCGCAAAAATAATTAAGGAGTTCAGGAAGGATAACGAAAAGCCACTATTAAAGGCGGCATATATTGAAAGTTCTATTTACCTGGGTGAAAAATCACTGAATGAATTAGCAAAGCTGAAATCGAAGAAGGAACTTTTGGGCGAGATAGTTGGTTTATTACAATCGCCAATGTCGAACCTCGTTTCCGCACTTCAATCTGGCAAATCAACCCTTTCAGGTATTGTGAAAACATTATCTGAACGTAAATAACTGAAAAAACAATTTTTGATAACAATTTAAAAATCCAATAACAATGGCGGAATTAAAAACAATAGCAGAAACTCTTGTAAACCTGACGGTGAAAGAGGTAAATGAACTGGCTGATATTTTAAAGAATGATTATGGAATCGTTCCGGCAGCAGTAGCTGCAGCCCCGGCAGCAGGTGGTGGTGGAGGCGCAGCAGCAGCAGTTGAAGAAAAAACTGCTTTTAATGTGATACTTAAAGCTGCAGGTGGCCAGAAGCTGACTGTAGTGAAAATAGTGAAAGAATTAACCGGGCTGGGTTTGAAGGAAGCTAAAGACTTAGTTGACGGTGCACCGAAACCGGTGAAAGAAGGGGTGACTAAGGACGAAGCTGAAACACTGAGGACCAAGCTGGTTGAAGCGGGCGCCGAAGTGGAGATTCAGTAAGTGATTCTTTGAAATTTATTGCAGGTAAAAAATTGAATTTTTTGCCTGCTTTTCCCTTTTTAAGTAGTACAAACCAACTTTGAAAAATGGCAATATCCCAAGCAATCCGCAAAGAAAGAATAAACTTCAGCAAACAGAAACAAAAAATTGATTATCCTGACTTCTTAGACATACAAATACAATCCTTCAGAGACTTTTTCCAGTTGGAAACAACGCCGGATAACCGCGCCAATGAAGGGCTGTTCAGGGTGTTTTCTGAAAACTTCCCGATTACCGATACCCGTAACATCTTTGTACTTGAGTTCCTGGATTATTTTATTGATCCGCCAAGATATTCAATTGAAGAATGTATCGAGCGCGGGCTTACTTACAGCGTTCCGCTGAAAGCCAAGCTGCGTTTATCGTGTAACGATGAGGAGCATATTGATTTCCAGACCATCGTTCAGGATGTGTTCTTAGGGAATATTCCTTACATGACCTTCAAAGGCACCTTCATTATTAATGGCGCTGAACGTGTTGTAGTATCACAGTTACACCGCTCACCGGGCGTGTTCTTCGGACAAAGCGTTCACCCGAACGGCACAAAAATTTACTCCGCCCGTGTAATTCCTTTTAAGGGCGCATGGATGGAATTTGCTACGGACATTAACAATGTGATGTATGCCTACATTGACCGCAAAAAGAAATTCCCGGTAACCACGTTATTACGCGCTATCGGTTATTATACGGACAAAGACATTCTTAATCTTTTCGATTTGGCTGATGAAGTAAATGCCACACGCGAAAAGCTGAAGAAAGAAATCGGCAAAAAGCTGGGCGCTCGTGTATTGCGTACATGGGTTGAAGATTTTGTGGATGAAGACACCGGCGAAGTAGTGAGCATCGAGCGTAATGAAGTGATATTAGAGCGTGATACTATTCTGGATGAAAGCAATATTGAACAGATACTTGAAACAGGTGTGAAAACTGTTATTTTACAGAAAGACCAGGGGGGACAGGATTATTCTATTATCTATAACACGTTACAGAAAGATACTTCAAACTCAGAGTTAGAAGCTGTTCAATATATCTACCGCCAGTTACGCGGCACAGATGCACCTGATGATGAAACAGCGCGCGGCATTATTGACAAGCTGTTTTTCTCTGACAAGCGTTACGACCTTGGCGAAGTAGGGCGTTATAAAATAAACCAGAAACTTAAATTGGAAAGCCCTCTTGATTTGAAAGTGCTTACCAAGGAAGATATTATTTCAATTGTAAAATATTTGGTTCAGTTGGTAAACGGCAAAGCCGAAATTGATGATATTGACCATTTAAGCAACAGAAGGGTAAGAACAGTGGGCGAGCAGTTATATGCGCAGTTTGGTGTTGGGTTAGCGCGAATGGCGCGCACCATTCGCGAGCGTATGAACGTGCGCGATAATGAAGTGTTCACACCGATTGACCTAATTAATGCAAGAACCTTATCATCGGTTATAAACTCATTTTTTGGAACCAGCCAGTTATCGCAGTTCCTTGACCAGACCAACCCGCTGGCGGAAATTACCAATAAGAGAAGGATTTCTGCTCTCGGACCAGGTGGTTTATCACGCGAACGTGCAGGTTTCGAGGTGCGCGACGTGCATTACTCTCACTACGGGCGCTTATGTACGATTGAAACACCGGAAGGACCGAACATCGGGCTTATTTCAACACTTTGTGTGCACGCTAAGATAAACCCCATGGGCTTTATTGAAACGCCCTACCTGAAAGTTGTTAATGGCAAGGTTGAAAAGAAAAAGGTAGAATATTTAACGGCTGAAGCAGAGGATACAAAGGTTATTGCGCAGTCGGATATTCCGGTTGACGCCAGCGGTGCATTTGAGATTGACCGTATCCGTGTTCGTCACCAGGGCGATTTTGCGATTCAATCACCGGATACTATTCAGTATATGGATGTAGCGCCTAACCAGATTGTTGGTGTGTCTGCATCATTAATTCCTTTCTTAGAACATGATGATGCAAACCGAGCATTGATGGGTTCGAATATGCAACGCCAATCAGTGCCGTTGTTGCGCCCGGATGCTCCCACCGTGGGTACAGGTTTGGAAGCCCGTACGGCAGTGGATTCAAGAATGTTGCTTACCGCAGAAGGAAGTGGCGTGGTTGAATATGTGGATGCTGAAGAAATTATTATTAAGTATGACAGGAACGCCGACCAGGAATTAATAAGCTTTGAAGGCGATAAAAAAGTTTATAAGCTTTCTAAATTTAAAAAGACCAATCAAAGCACTTGTATCAATATTAAGCCTGTTGTGGAGAAGGGAGATAAAGTGAAGAAAGGCGATGTTCTTACAGAAGGTTATGGTACAAAGGACGGCGAATTAGCTTTAGGTCAAAATCTTAAAGTGGCATTCATGCCATGGAAAGGCTACAACTTTGAAGATGCTATTGTATTGTCTGAACGTTTGGTTCGTGAAGATATTTTCACCTCCATTCATATTGATGAATATGAATTGGAAGTGCGGGATACTAAATTGGGCGAAGAAGAATTAACATCTGATATTCCAAACGTAAGCGAAGAAGCCACTAAGGATTTAGATGAGAATGGAATTATCCGTGTTGGCGCCAACGTAAAAGAAGGTGATATTCTTATCGGTAAGATTACTCCCAAAGGTGAATCTGACCCGACACCCGAAGAAAAACTGTTACGCGCTATTTTTGGCGACAAGGCGGGTGATGTGAAAGATGCTTCTTATAAAGCGCCTCCATCAACAGAGGGGGTAGTAATTGATAAAAAATTGTTCTCACGCGCTAAGAAGGATAAAAATTCAAAGACGAAGGAAAAAGTGATTATCGAAAAACTCGATAAAGAACATAAGAAGGCAACGGATGCATTGAAGGATATTCTTGTAGAAAAATTAATGAAAGTGCTGAAGGATGAAAAATCGAAAGGCATTTTAAATTTATATAAGGAAACTGTAGTTACCAAAAATGTTAAGTTCACCCAAAAGACATTAAACGACATTGATTATGCAAATGTAGATCCGGGTGGATGGACAAATGATGAAGAGGTGAACAATACAGTGAAAGCCATTCTTCATAACTGGAGCATTAAGTTTAATGAAGAGTTAGGACGCTACAAGCGCGAGAAGTATAACATTACTATAGGGGATGAATTGCCTGCAGGTGTGTTGAAGCTGGCTAAAGTTTATATAGCCAAGAAGCGCAAACTGAAAGTGGGAGATAAGCTGGCGGGTCGTCATGGTAATAAAGGTATTGTTGCGCGTATCGTGCGTGATGAAGATATGCCGTTCCTCGAAGACGGAACACCGGTTGACGTAGTGTTAAATCCGCTTGGTGTGCCATCACGTATGAATTTAGGACAGATTTATGAAACTGTTCTTGGTTGGGCAGGAGAAAAGCTGGGAGTGAAGTTTGCAACGCCGATTTTCGACGGGGCATCGCTCGATGAAATTGAAAGCTATATCAAAAAAGCAGAACTGCCAACATTAGGACAAACGTATTTGTATGATGGCGAAACAGGCGAGCGTTTTCATCAGAAAACCACGGTGGGCATTATTTATATCATGAAGCTGTCGCACATGGTGGATGATAAGATGCACGCCCGTTCAATCGGTCCTTACTCGCTTATCACGCAGCAGCCGCTTGGCGGTAAAGCGCAGTTCGGCGGACAGCGTTTCGGTGAAATGGAAGTGTGGGCGCTTGAAGCGTATGGCGCGGCTAATATATTGCAGGAATTGCTCACCATCAAGTCAGATGATATTGTTGGAAGAGCTAAGGCTTACGAGGCGATTGTTAAGGGGGATAATTTGCCGAAGCCGAATATTCCTGAGTCGTTCAACGTGTTGGTTCACGAATTACGCGGACTGGCACTTGATTTGAAATTTGAGTAATAATATTTTTAATAAAACAATTATCTAAAAGGTAACAAAATAATATGCCGTTTAAAAAAGATAATAAAATAAAAAGCAATTTCACGACGATAATGATCTCATTAGCGTCGCCCGATTCTATTTTAGAAAGGTCGTATGGTGAAGTGCTTAAGCCCGAAACGATTAATTACAGAACATTTAAGCCGGAACGCGATGGTTTATTCTGTGAGCGTATTTTCGGACCGGTTAAAGATTATGAATGTTATTGCGGCAAATACAAGCGTATCCGCTACAAAGGCATCGTGTGCGACCGTTGCGGTGTTGAGGTGACAGAAAAGAAAGTCCGTCGCGAACGCATGGGACACATTAAGCTGGTGGTTCCTATCGTTCACATCTGGTATTTCAAATCGTTACCAAATAAGATTGGATATTTATTAGGATTATCCTCTAAGAAATTAGAAACGATAATTTATTACGAGCGCTACGTAGTGATTCAACCCGGTCCCCGTGAAGACAAAAAATATCTTGATTTATTAACTGAAGAGGAGTATCTCGAAATCTTAGATGCATTACCAAAGAATCAATTCTTAGACGATACCGACCCGGCTAAGTTTGTTGCTAAAATGGGAGGGGAGGCAGTGCGTGAATTGTTAGCCCGCACTAACCTGGATGAATTATCATACCAGTTACGCGACCAGGCAGCTAAGGAAACTTCACAACAACGCAAAGCAGAAGCATTAAAACGCCTTGGTGTGGTTGAAGCATTCCGCGAAGCCAATGAACACGCCATTAACAGACCTGAATGGATGGTGGTTAATTACCTGCCGGTTATTCCGCCGGAACTTCGCCCGCTTGTACCATTGGATGGTGGTCGTTTTGCAAGCTCGGATTTGAATGATTTATACAGAAGGGTAATTATCAGGAATAACCGCTTAAAACGCCTTATTGAAATTAAGGCGCCTGATGTGATTTTAAGAAATGAAAAGCGTATGTTGCAGGAAGCTGTGGATTCGCTTTTCGATAATTCACGTAAATCAAATGCCGTGAAAGCAGAAGGCGGACGCGCGTTGAAATCAATCAGCGATGTATTGAAAGGCAAGCAGGGACGTTTCCGTCAGAACCTGTTGGGTAAACGTGTTGACTATTCAGGTCGTTCGGTAATTGTGGTCGGTCCTGAAATGAAATTGCATGAATGTGGATTGCCAAAAGATATGGCTGCCGAATTATTCAAGCCGTTTATCATTCGCAAACTCATTGAAAGAGGTATTGTAAAAACAGTTAAGTCGGCTAAAAAGCTTGTAGATAAAAAAGACGCTATTATTTGGGATATTCTTGAAAATATTCTCAAAGGACATCCTATCTTGCTTAACCGTGCTCCAACGTTGCACCGGTTGAGTATCCAGGCATTCCAGCCAAAACTTATTGAAGGAAAAGCTATCCAGTTGCATCCGTTGGTGTGCGGTGCGTTTAACGCCGACTTTGACGGTGACCAGATGGCTGTGCATGTGCCATTGAGCAATGCCGCTATTCTTGAAGCGCAGATTCTTATGTTGTCATCGCACAACATTTTAAATCCGCAAAACGGCACGCCTATCACATTACCTTCACAGGATATGGTGTTGGGGTTGTATTATATCAGCAAAGGCAGAAGATCTGCTCCCGGCAGCCCGATGAAGGGGGAGGGCAAAGGATTTTATTCTCCTGAGGAAGTAATTATTGCTTTCAATGAAGGCAAAGTTGACCTTCATGCTTTCATAAAATTAAAAGCCAAAATAAGAGAGAACGAACAGCTTGTTGATACGCTTATTGAAACAACGGTTGGGCGTGTTATCTTTAACCAGGTGGTGCCCGAAGCAGCAGGATACTTGAATACATTGCTAACCAAGAAGGCGCTTCGCGAAGTGATAGGTAACATTATTAAATATACCGATATACCGACTGCCGCTAAGTTCCTTGATGATATTAAGCAGATCGGTTTCTTATGGGCGTTCAAAGCGGGATTATCATTTAAGTTAAACGATCTTAAAATACCTGATGCTAAACAACCTATGTTAGATACAGCGCAGGAAGAGGTGGATGAAGTATGGAATAATTATAACATGGGTCTTATCACCAACAACGAACGTTACAATGGTATCATTGACATCTGGACGCGCGTTAACACCCGCTTATCTGAAACACTATTAAAAGAATTATCAGGCGACCAACAAGGATTCAACCCGCTTTACATGATGTTGGATTCAGGCGCACGCGGTTCTAAAGAACAGATTCGCCAGTTAGGCGGTATCCGTGGCTTAATGGCTAAGCCCCGCAAATCGGGAAGCACAGGCGGTGAAATTATTGAAAACCCGATTCTTGCCAATCTTAAAGAAGGATTATCAGTGTTGGAATATTTTATTTCTACGCACGGTGCGCGTAAAGGTCTTGCAGACACGGCGTTAAAGACCGCCGATGCAGGTTATCTTACCCGCCGTCTTGTGGACGTAGCGCAGGACGTTGTGATTACAGAAGAAGATTGCGGCACGTTAAGAGGTATTTCAACATCGGCATTAAAAGATAATGACGAAATAGTAGAGCCATTATACGACCGCATCATTGGCAGAACAAGTCTTGAAGATGTTTTTGATCCTATTACCCTTGAACTAATTGTTAAATCGGGTGATGAGATTACCGAAGATATTGCAGAAAAAATTGAAAATTCAGCGATAGAAACAATTGAAATCCGTTCGGTATTAACGTGTGAATCGAAGCGCGGAACTTGCGTGAAATGCTACGGCAGAAACCTTGCAACGGGTAACCGCGCGCAAATGGGCGACGCTGTCGGCATTGTGGCTGCACAATCCATCGGTGAACCGGGTACACAGCTAACCCTGCGCACCTTCCACGTGGGTGGTGTTGCCAGCGGCATTGCAACCGATTCACAGTTTGTGGCTAAGTTTGATGCAGTGGTGCAGTTCGATGGTTTGAAAACCGTTGTGGCTGCCAATGCAGACGGAGAAAAAATAAATATTGTTATCGGCAGAACCGTTGAAATCCGTCTTATTGATGCAAAAACAAATAAGCTGCTTACCACTAACCACGTTCCTTACGGTGCACAATTAATGGTTAAAGACGGAGAAAAAGTGACTAAGGGAAAAGTTCTTTGCACCTGGGATCCGTATAATGCCGTTATCATCTCTGAATTTAAAGGGGTGGTTGAATTTGAAAACATTATTGATGGCGTAACATTCAGAGAAGAATCAGACGAACAAACCGGGCATCGCGAGAAGGTTATTATTGAATCACGCGATAAGACCAAGGTTCCTTCAATTAAAATTATCACTAAAAACAAGCAGGAATTAAAAACATATAACCTGCCAGTTGGTTCGCATATTGCAGTTGACGATAAGGAGGAAGTAACTTCGGGACAGGTAATTGTGAAGATACCGCGTGTGTTAGGTAAGATTAAGGATATCACCGGCGGTTTGCCGCGCGTTACGGAATTGTTTGAAGCGCGTAACCCCTCTAACCCCGCAGTTGTTACTGAAATTGACGGCGTGGTTACATTTGGCGCCATTAAGCGCGGTAACCGTGAAATCGTGGTTGAATCGAAAGATAAAGAAGTTAAAAAGTATCTCGTTCCCCTTACAAAGCATATCCTTGTGCAGGATGGCGACTTTGTGAAAGCGGGCATGGCGCTTTCTGACGGAGCTATAACGCCTTCTGATATTCTTTCAATAAAAGGTCCGTTCGCCGTACAGGAATACCTGGTGAATGAGATACAGGAAGTATACCGCTTGCAGGGTGTGAAGATAAACGACAAGCATATTGAGGTTATCGTTCGCCAGATGATGAGAAAAGTACATATTGAGGATCCGGGCGATACGCGCTTGCTTGAAAATGAAGCAGTGGATAAATTCGAGTTCCTTGAAGTGAATGAAGATATATTTGATAAGAAGGTAGTGGAAACTGCAGGCGATTCAAAGAATTTGAAAGTAGGGCAAATCGTTACCCTGCGCCAGATACGTGAAGAGAATTCATTGTTGCGCCGCGCCGATAAAAAGCTGATACAATTCCGCGATGCGGTGTCTGCTACATCAAGCGCGATGCTGCAGGGAATAACACGTGCATCATTGGGCACAAAGAGCTGGATATCTGCCGCATCATTCCAGGAAACCACGAAGGTGCTCAGTTCGGCTTCTATCCGCGCCAGTGTTGACCAAATGCTTGGACTGAAAGAGAATGTTATCACAGGACACCCGATACCGGCGGGCACAGGATTACGCCTCTATGAAAATCTTGTTGTGGGCTCGAAGGAAGAGTACGAACGCTTGTTACAGTCGAAGAAAGAATTGGCTGAAGCAACGGCGGTGGAAAGTTTGGAAGAGTGAGAATTGATAACGAAAAAATAAATGCCGGATACGTAATGTTCCGGCATTTTTGTTTTACCTTTAAAATTAAATAAATAATATAATGGACCAAAAAGACGCTAAGCAAGACCCTAACCAACTCAATATTGAATTGAGTGAAGAAGTTGCGGAAGGTATTTATTCCAATCTCGCCATCATTACCCACTCTAACCAGGAATTTGTGGTTGATTTTATAAAAATGATGCCCGGCGTGCCCAAGGCAAAAGTGAAGGCGCGCATCGTGCTCACGCCCCAGCACATGAAACGGTTTATGCGCGCCGTGGTTGACAACGTGAAAAAGTTTGAGCAAGCCCACGGCGAAATTGAAGAAGGCGAGCCCATACAGGGCATACCGATGAATTTCGGAACGCCTACGGCGCAAGCGTAGTTCAATTATCCCCGCCTGTACCGAACGGTACGTTAGGGCGGGAGTCAAAAGTTGCAAGATTGAAACCATATTGAAAGTGAATTGAAAACTTTTTTACAGTGTTTGGTTGTCGCATTTTTTTATTTTGCTGGTAATGAATACTTTTTGAACAACTGGTCAACCACGACTTGCCGGTGCTGTTCCGTTATTATTCCGTTTTGTATGAAACATAATACCAGGTTGCCTACTTTAATTACCTGGTAGGGCTGGTCTTCAGGGTTAGGCTCTTTTTTCAGCCGTTCGTGCTGAGTTGCCTTATTCAGCAGCAGACTATAAATTCTTGCCCGCAGTTTTATATCGTTGCCTTCATCGCAGGCAAAGGTCATCAGGCGGGTTGAACTCTCATTACCCATTATTGTAAACAGGTGTTCACGCTCATCAGGAAAATTTTGCGCCCGCTTGCTCACTGCCTGTTTCGAATAGGGCACTTTATACTGTTTTTGTATATACTTTGCCGTTTCGGCATAATTATATTCACATATTCTTAGCGCCTCAATAAATTCTTCATCGGTTAATTTGTTCTTGTTGCTATTGGTTTTCATAAAGATTACATTTTGTTTACGGCAAAATTATGGGGGTAATAAAAGCGGTTTCATTTTTTGGGACAAGAAGTTTTTAAACCCGGATTAAACCAATCAGGTTAATTTTTGTTTAATATATAATTACATATTTTAACAAAAAATTTTAAGGTAAAACCGGGCTGAGAGGGGGGCTGTAAAATAGGGTTCAACCCAATAAATAAAATCAATAACGTGTCAGTTAAACAAGGCATCTTTTTTTTCGTGTTAATGGCTGCCAGGTATTTATTAATTGCCGGGGGAGCGTTTTTAATTTTATATATCTTATTCCCTAAAAAATTCAGTTATAGAAAAATTCAAAAATTGTTTCCCAAAAACAAAGACTATGCGAGGGAAATAGTTTATTCATTTCTTACTATTATAATTTTTGCGGGTATAGCGCTGTTATTGAACAGCCAATATATAAAACCGCACACAAGAATTTATTCTAAGATTGGTGATTACGGGTGGCTGTATTTTTTTTGCAGCATTATACTGGCATTGCTTATACACGACACCTATTTTTACTGGACTCATCGCTTAATGCACCATCCTAAGCTGTTCAAGCTATTTCACCTCACCCATCACCGGTCCACCAATCCTTCGCCATGGGCGGCGTATGCGTTTAACCCGTTAGAAGCGATAGTGGAGGCAGGGATTATTTTTGTAATTGCATTTCTTATTCCAATAACCAATATTGCCATTCTTATTTTTCTTTTAATAATGATAATCTACAACGTATACGGGCACACCGGTTACGAAATTTACCCCCGCTGGGTAGTTAAAAGTAAACTGGGTAAATGGTTAAATACCTCCACCAATCATAACATGCACCATAAATATTTTAAAAATAATTATGGCTTGTATTTCAGATTTTGGGATGAACTAATGAAAACCACTGACCCGAATTATGACAATAGTATACTGGAAATAACAAAAACGGAATGATTGTCTCACTGTAGCCCCAGCCGAGTGAGACAAAAATCAATTGCAGATATACGATTTAAGCAAGCCGCTGCGAGATGTAGTGCGCAACTTGATAAGCGCCTTGTCTTTTATCTGGCGCACCCGTTCACGGGTTAGTGAAAACTTTACACCAATATCTTCCAGTGACACCGGGTGTGGTATACCTATACCGTAGTATAGTTTAATAACCTCCTTCTGCCTGTCGGTTAGGGAGGATAATGAGCGTTCAATTTCGCGGCTTAATGAATCATTATAAACAAGGTTTTCATCGGTTTTGGGTGCGTTAGGATTTACCAGCAGGTCTAAAAGTGAGCTGTCTTCACCATCAACAAACGGCGCGTCCATGGATACATGACGCCCTGCTACACTAAGTGCGGTGTTTACCTCAGCGGTCGAAATTTCAAGCGATTCGGCTAATTCATCGGATGATGGTGCGCGTTCGAATTCCTGCTCCAGCGCTGAAAATGCCTTATTTAACTTATTTAAGGAGCCTACTTTGTTAAGCGGTAAGCGGACTATACGGCTATGCTCGGCTATTGCCTGCATAATGGATTGACGAATCCACCATACGGCGTAAGAAATAAACTTAAACCCGCGGGTTTCATCGAAACGCTGCCCGGCTTTTATAAGCCCCAGGTTACCTTCATTAATTAAATCACTTAGCGTCATCCCCTGGCTTTGATATTGCTTAGCCACGGACACCACGAAGCGAAGATTGGCTTTGGTGAGCTTTTCTAATGCAGCCTGGTCGCCTTGCTTAATACGCTTGGCAAGTTCGACCTCTTCTTCAGGGGTAATCATGTCAACCTTGCTAATTTCCTGGAAATACTTCTCAAGTGACTGGCTCTCACGGTTGGTAATGGACTTTGTTATTTTTAACTGCCTCATTTAAGGTTTTAATTGGTTTATGAATTTTAAAGCATTTTCTGCTTTGAGGTGGGGCTACGAAGTTACGCTATTATTAATTCATTACCAAAAGAAATTTAGTTCTGACAGAAATTAAAACGAAAGTTTATCCTGTTTGCAAGTAGAAAATGATGCTTAATAAAGAATGAGAAACGTTGGGCAGAAACGAAAAACCTTGTCAACTTTTGAAATTATAGTATTGATTATAAATGTGATATATATTAATAAATATTATCTGAAAAATGACTATAAACCGAAACTGAAACAAAACTTGTCAATATTAGCCTTTGCGTGCGAAGTAAGAATAAAAAGATTAAGCTAAATTTAAACGTAGGAACATAATATTATTTTTTTAGAACCAATCGACTTTGCCGGTTAATGGGTCCATGTCTTTTTCTCTCATTTTCTTAAAGCCAATAGTCTTTAATTGATTAAACCATTTATTGTATTCATTATAAGCCTCATCAAGCCCTGCACCGGCTATGGTATAAGATACGTGAGTGTCTGAATTTAATAAACCCGGTATTGGATGTCTGTTAAAAGCATCGTCATAATAAATCATATTAATGATAAACAATGATTCCAACTGAATTGAATAATATTTAGAATTTGTAATAGGCGATTGGTTCCATGCCGGGTTATAGGTGGTATTGGCGGGTAAACAGCATAATGATGTGTCACCCTTATAGGTAAGCAACTCAGCAATCATTTTTAATTTTTTCACTTCGGGCAGGAGTTTAAATTTGTCCTGTAGATCCAAATAATAGTAAATCTCTTCATCATGAATAGTATCACCTATATAAACCAGGTGATAGGTATTCAACGAATGAGAACATTTCTTTTTAAAAAAATATTTCCCTGGCAATGGCTTATTGCTATAAGGACAGCCGCTGTCATAAGAACTGCGAAAATCAAGCCCCACAAGAGCATACATTGAATCGCAATATTTAATTGCTGTAATGCTATCGTTAATTGTAATTACTTCTTCAGTTAATTTTTTTCGCTCAAAGGGGTTGAGCAATGTGGTTGTATAAAACGTTAAATAAAGTATACCATTATTATCCGCGTAGGTTTTAACATGGTCAAAATACTCCGCGCTTTCGCACAACATTACTTTAATGTGATTATAATTTAACCGGCTAACACTTACCAAATGCGCGTTAGTTATTTTATGAGGCATTATACAAACCACATAAAACCATATTAGAGAAAAAAGTACAACTGCGCCCAAAGCCGTTGCTAAAATTTTAAATAGCTTTTTCATTCTTTACTTTTTCTTTCGTTTTATGTGATAAACGTGGTGTCATATGCATTTTCACCGTAATCATAACAAGTGTCAGTTGTTTCTATTCCGCCATTGCCGGTCTTCCTTGGGTAGATTTAAGCGTTTTGGTGACAGGTGGGATAGTAATAAAACCTCCATTTTCCCAATACGTACAATTCTATTTTAAGTATACATAACGACAATTGATTAGTTGACCAAAAATAAACATTTAGAACTATATTTGACGCATGAAACACCTTGTCGCCCCGTCAATTTTGTCTGCTGATTTTGGTAATTTGGCAAAAGAAATTCAACTACTTAATCAATCGCAAGCCGACTGGATTCATTGCGATGTGATGGACGGCAGGTTTGTGCCCAATATTACTTTCGGCTTTCCCATTATCGCTGCGGTAAAAAAAATCGCCAACAAGCCGCTTGATGTTCACCTGATGATTGTAGAGCCGGAAAAATACATTGCCGATTTTGCTAAAGCGGGTGCCAATTCCTTATCGGTGCATTTTGAAGTGAGCCCTAACCTGCATCGCACCATTTATGCCATAAAACAAGCGGGCATGAAAGCAGGGGTGGCTATTAATCCGCACACTCCGGTTGCGCTTTTGGAGGATATAATTCATGATATAGATGTGGTTTGCCTGATGTCGGTGAACCCGGGATATGGCGGACAAAAATTTATTGAACATTCATTAATGAAAGTTAGGCAACTGAAAGAAATGATAAACAACACTAATTCGCCCGCCTTAATAGAAGTGGATGGCGGAGTAGACTTGAATAATGCCGCCACGCTGCTTAAAAAAGGTGCCGATGTTCTTGTGGCGGGCAATACGGTTTTCAGCGCCGGTGACCCCGCGAAAGTGATTTCTGAATTGAAAAATATTGCTTTTGATACTAATAAGAGCTAAAAGGCGTTCTTCACTCTCACCGACTGCATGAGAAAGGTTAAATTTTTTATTGTTCTTCTTTTAGTTTGCTCAGCAGCCATCAGCAGAGGGCAGAATACCGGTATTCTAAGTGGTTATGTGAAGGATTCAAGCGGTGTGCGCCTGCTATCGGTAACTATTACCAATGATAAAACAAATTCCGGCACCTATACCGATACGACGGGGCATTATTCAATTTCGCTGCCGGCAGGCGATACTATTCATGTGCACTTCTCTTATATCGGCTATAAAGAACAGGTGCATACTATGGTATTGAAGAAAGGAGAAAAAAGACAACTCAATATTGTTTTAATATCAAATGTGAGGGTATTTAACCCGGTTACGATAAACGAACAGACATCGCCTCAGGATCAAGGGATGCAAAAAATCAGTGCGGGGCAATTTGAAGCTATACCCAATCCCACAGGCGGCATAGAAACCGCTTTAAAGCTTATATCGGGCGCCTCTGCCAATAATGAACTTACCTCTAACTATTCCGTGCGCGGCGGCAGCTATGATGAAAATCTTATTTACGTGCAGGATTTTGAAATATACAAACCTCAACTTCTCAGCAATGCCCAACAGGAAGGAATGAGTTTTATTAATTCCGATTTGGTGAGTTCGGTGCTTTTTTCCAACGGCGGCTTCCAGGCAATGTATGGCGACAAGATGTCGAGTGTATTGGATGTAACGTATAAAACACCTCAGCAATTTGCGGCTTCGGTGGAGGCGGGTTTGCTTGGTGTGAGCGCACATATTGAAGGATGCACAAAAAATAAAAAGCTCACTTATATTATAGGCGCCCGGCAAAAAGAAGACCAGTATTTATTGAGTGCATTGAATACCACACAGGCGCAATACCAGCCGTCATTCAGCGACGGACAGGCATTTGTTACGTATAGTTTTTCTGATAAACTGCAACTGCAGGCGCTTGGGTATTTTTCTTATAATACCTATCGTTATATACCCCTGACTCAAACCACCTCTTTCGGGCTTGTTAACCAGGCATACCAGCTTGATGTGGCATTTGAGGGGCAGGAGCTTGATGAGTATACCGATGCTATGGGCGGATTATCGCTTACGTATAATGCGAGCAAAAAACTTACGCTCAAATTTTTATCATCGGGATTTAATGACCAGGAAAATGAAACCAACGACATAACGGGTGATTATCTTATTAATGAATTAGGAACAAACCTTGGGCAAAGCAATTTCGCACAGCCCGTATATGCGTTGGGTGCGGGGTCAACGGAAGACTGGACACGCGACTACCTGAATGTACTTGTTCTTACCGAAGGCGTTAAAGCAACTTATAGCGCCGGCGACCATTTGTTTATGGGCGGCTTGCAGTACCAGAGGCAAATTATATCCTACAATATTGATGAATGGGAAAACCAGGATTCTGCAGGTTACAGCCTGCCGTATAATACCAACGAATTATTGTTAAGCAGCGTTGTTAAAGCGGATAGCAATCTTGCATCCAATAACTATTCCGGTTTTGTTCAGGATAGCTGGCTGATAAGCGCAAAATATCATTTAAACCTCAATTATGGCATTCGTTTTAATTATTGTGGTTTAGATGACCAGCTGATAGTGAGTCCCCGCGCGCAAATAAGTTATAAGCCGCAATGGAAAAAAGATTATGTGTTTCGACTCTCAGGAGGTAATTACGCCCAGCCGCCGTTTTTCAGAGAACTGGTTAATCCCCAGGGACAGTTTGTTGATACCGTGAAGGCGCAGCAAAGCTGGCAAGGGGTTTTAGGTGTTGACCATGAATTCAAAATGCTGGGTGACCGCCCGTTTAAGTTTACTATGGAAGCTTATTGCAAATATATTACCGACCTTAATCCTTACAATATTGATAACGACCGCATCACCTATTATGCTACAAATAACGCTAAGGGATATGCTACGGGACTTGATTTCAGGTTGAACGGCGAACTGGTGAAAGGCGCGGAATCGTGGATTGATTTATCTCTTCTTGATGCTAAGGAAGAATTGTTTTTCGATACCACTCATGCTGAAGGCGGCGCTGTTGTGCAACGCGGCTATATTCCGACCCCCACTGATCAAACGGTGAATTTTTCCATGTATTTCCAGGATTATGTGCCTAATCATCCTAACCTGAAAGTGCATTTAAGCTTAATTTTCGGAAGCGGGTTGCCATTCAGCGCGCCAAGCGGGATTCAGTATACCGATGCGTTTATTATGCCACCTTACCGGCGTGTTGATATTGGCTTCTCTGCTTTGCTGGTTGACGGGGCTAAACAAAAGGGTAGAAATAAATTCCTGAGTAATTTCAAATCAATATGGGCAAGCCTTGAAGTGTTTAATTTGCTTGGTGTGCTTAACACGGCATCCTATACCTGGGTAAATGTAAATAATCCCGGAAGTGCCATCACCCAATTTGCCGTGCCTAATTATCTTACTTATAGGTTATTGAATTTGGAGATTATTGCGAAGATATAATTGTTTGAAAGTTTAAAGGTTAGAAGGTTGAAAGGTTAAGTATTGAAAACCTTCTAACCTTAAAACATTACAACTTTAAAACCCTTCTCAGCAGAAATGCTCAAACACTTTCTCCAAATGCTGGGCAATAATTTCGGCGGGTCTGCCTTCAATATGATGGCGCTCTACCATGTGCACTAATTCACCGTCTTTAAATAAAGCGATTGAGGGAGAGGATGGCGGATAAGGCAATAAATATGTACGAGCCTGAGCTGTTGCATCCATATCAACGCCTGCAAAAACTGTAGTTAGCTTATCCGGTTTTTTTGCCGAGCGGCTCAATGCCATTTTCACTCCCGGGCGCGCGCTTCCGGCAGCGCAACCGCAAACGCTGTTTACCATTAATAACACGGTGCCTTTGCTGTTTGGCAGGGCGGCATCTACTTTTTCAGGGGTATCTAATTCTTCAAAACCCACCTGGGTGAGTTCTGTTATCATGGGAGCAACTAATTGTTCAGGATACATAGTTCTTTATTGTTTACGCAAAGATAAACAGATTGGGCGGTAAAAAGTTTCAAACGATAAAGGAAAGTTTAGAGCTATAATTATTCAATACTAATCTTTCCAATACCAACAACATTACCATCCTGTTTTAATATTCTGCACAAATAAATTCCTGATGTTTGGTTGCCTAAATTTATTTGAGTTGTATTGGCATTCAACTCAGATTGATAAATCTTTTCACCAAGCATATTATAGATATCAATAGTCGTTCCAACTACATTCTTTATGTTAATGGTGAACACCCCATTGGAGGGATTTGGATAAATAGTTATTGAACCAAATGTGGCGGCTAATACATTAATCGAAGTAGCAGCACCGGAAGTATCTAAACCAAAAATAACTCCATCACTATCTGTTCCTCCATTTACTGTCATTCCATATAAAATGCTGCCCGAAAGTATTAAATCGCCGCGCGGATTGGCGCCTTCTGCAATATTAAAATAATTGAGAACTTTATAGTTACTGCCATCAGTATTAATAGAAAAAGCACAACCGCTATCATATTGTATTCCTCCATAATAGGTCATACCGTACAAAACATTTCCTGCCAGTAACAAATCACCAAATGGGTTCTCTCCGGCTGTGTCATTAAAATCGTGCATATCAGTAAAGTTGTTGCCAAGAGTATCTATAGAAAAAATACAACCATCGTCATATTTTCCTCCGTCATAAGCCATTCCGTATAATATATTTCCAGTAAGGGTTAATGAGCCCTGAGGGTCGCCGCCGCCCGTGCCACCAAAATCATGAATAACTTTATAATTATGTCCCAGGGTGTCCATTGAGAATATAACACCACTGTCGCTTGCTCCTCCATTGGGCAGCATTCCATACAGCATATTTCCTGAACTAGTTAATGAGCTGATACGGGTATAGTGCCTTTTGCTACCGTGTCAAAATCATGTAAATCCGTAAAGGTGTTTCCGCTGGTATCTATTGAAAAAATATTACCCCTGTTATATAAGCCGCTGGCGCTGGTCATGCCATACAACAGGTTTCCCGCATAAATCAAACTGCCCATTGGAAATGTGCCGGTATAGTTACCGAAATTGAAATTAAATACTTCTTTATACTCGTTTCCATTAGTATCGATGCTGAAAATAACTCCGTCGCCGTTTGTTCCCCCGTTATAGGTCATTCCGAATAATTTATTTCCTATAAGGACGAGGTTGCCTACGGGAAACCTCCCAAACGGCATAGTATCATTATGGAAACTAACCAGGGCTTTATAATTGTTTCCATTGGTATCAACGGAGAAAACACAGCCATTGTGGTAGGCACCGCCTCCATCTGCCGTTCCATAAAAAACACCTCCCGAAAGTTCTAATGCTCCTTCCGGATATTCCCCCAAGGTGCCATTGAAATTATGTATTACGTTAAACTGTGCGCTGGCAGTTCTTATTCCTAAGAAGAACAAAGAGAGGATTAATAAGTAGTGTTTTTTCATGATATTTTAATTTTTTTTAATTGTAAAACAAAAGTAATACAGAAAATGAGTTTTTCACCTTTTGAACGTCAAAATCACACGAAAGTAATATTGACGGCACCTAATGGCTATCCTGATTTTTAGGTCACTGTTCTTTCACAACCTGACCATCATTAGTTATGGTGAAGATTGATTCGTCATTTCCTGCCTCGAGAACGGCATCAAGGTATGATTCCTGCGCTTCGTAGGCATTATAATTTTTAATAAATACAGTTTTATAACCGGAACTGGTTATGGTAAGGTCGTAATGCCCGTCTTTAAAATAGATGGCAAACCTGCTGGCATCATCGGTTTGTGCATTTCCCGTATCGCCGGTTTCAATACAGCGGTACTTTATGAAAGCCTTCCCAAATCCAATTGATGTATCTCCGGCAAGTGAAATGGTATTTAAAAATATCTGGCCCCATAAAAATGCAACGGTGGTATCGCTATAACCGCCATAATAAAACTTGCCGATATAGCTTGGATTAGTGGGTACATATTTTTTAATTGTGCCGTTTTCATCTACATAAGCACTCTCACCGTTGCCGGGTTCGAGAACGGCTTTAATATATAATTCATTATTTTCAGTAGGATGAACACCATAAATTAGTATTGGCTGGTAACCGGGTTTAGAAATGGTGTATTTATAAATACCAGGCGTAAAAGTAATGGCAAAGTGCCCCGAATCATCATTCGTGAAATAGATAGCGCTGTCATTTGTTACTTCATTCCAGCTTTTTATTTCAACCTTGCCAATATGCGTTTTTAAAATTTTTGATGATGAATCTAAAATAATACAACCCCGAAACTGTCCTGCATGAGCACTATCATACAATACTTTAATAATGCGGCTTATATAAAAATAATGGCTATTGCGTTGAGAAAAACAATGAGACGAAGCAAAAAATAATAAGATAAGGAGAATATATTTTTTCATTAAATAGTTGTTATTGATTTGTGTAAACAATTAACTTATCTCTTCCAATTTTATCAGTGCTAAATTTTTTATCAGCAATGACGGGCGCTTTAATTCCCGTTTGTAAATTACCGGCTGAAATAAATACACGTGCCTCGTCCCATAATCCGTTGTCAATAAATAACTGCAATGTTTTAGCGCCGCCTTCCACAAGCACCGATTGAATGTTTCTGTTGTATAGTGAAGATAAAACATTTTTTGCTGTTTCTGTTCCAAAGCCAATTTTGATGAGTTCGATATTTTCTTTTTTCTTATTAACCAGTTCATTATAAACAATAGTAGGAACGGTATTATCAAACAGATGAAGATGTTTAAGCAATTCAAGTTTTCGGTCAATAACAATGCGGATGGGGTTATTGCCTTTCCATTCACGTACTGTAAGCTGCGGGTTATCATTCAATGCTGTGTTGTACCCTACCAAAATGCTTTGCTCTTCACTTCGCCATTTGTGAACGAGTTGTTGTGAAAGTTTACCGCTTATTTGCAAGCGTTTTCTATCATTAGGCGCAATGAAACCATCAAACGTTTGCGCCCATTTTAATATAATGTATGGTCTTTTTTTCTTGTAGAAAGTTATGAAGCGTTTGTTTAATTCAGAACACTTCTCTTTTAAAAGACCAATGGTAACATGGACTCCTGCGGATTTTAACTTTTCAATTCCTTTACCGGATACAAGGGGGTTAGGGTCGCTGATGCCGATAACAACACGTGGAATCTTTTTAGAAATAATTAAATCGGCACAGGGAGGAGTTTTACCAAAATGAGAACAGGGTTCAAGATTTACAAATAATACAGACTCATTTAGCAAATGTTGTTTTTCAGACAGAATAGAATTTATGGCATTAACTTCGGCATGAGGCTCGCCAAACTTTTTGTGAAATCCTTCGCCGATTATTTCATTGTTATGTACTATTACACACCCTACCATCGGATTGGGAGCTACGTTGCCCGCACCAAGTTTTGCAAGGTCGAGGCAGCGCCGCATATATTTTTCGTTAACAGTCACAGGTATTTTATAAATTTCGCAGAAATTTCAACTAATAAATTCATTAACCGCAGTTAAGTTTTTCAGTTCAAAATTACGACCCAATGATAAAGAAAATAAGTAACATGGATGAATACAGGAAGGCGTATGAGGAAAGTATTGCCAATCCCGATAAATTTTGGGGTGAAATAGCTGATGAATTTATATGGAGAAAGAAGTGGGATAAGGTAAGCAGTGGCGGCTATGAAAATGTAGATTATAAATGGTTTGAAGGTGGAGTGTTAAACATTACAGAAAATTGCCTTGATAGAAACGCTGAGAAACATCCCGAAAAAGTGGCTTTTATTTGGGAGCCGAATGACCCCGAAGAGGAAGAATTGTATATAACTTATCGCGCATTACTTGAACAGGTTTGCCGCTTTGCCAATGTATTGAAGAAGCAAGGCGTGAAAAAAGGAGATACGGTTATCATTTATATGCCTATGATACCTGAATTGCCTGTTGCTATGTTGGGTTGCGCACGAATAGGGGCAATTCACTCCGTGGTGTTCGGAGGATTTTCTGCGCAATCATTGGCGGATAGAATTGAAGATACTGAAGCGAAAATTGTAATTACGGCTGATGGCGTTATGCGCGGTGCACGGCAACTGCTGCTAAAAAATATTGTTGATGAGGCATTGGCAATGAGTTCATCCGTTAAAAAACTCATTATGGTGAACAGGCAGAATTTTCCTGTGAATTTTGAAAGCGGGAGAGATATGTGGTGGCATGAGTTGATGAAAGATGTCTCTACTGATTGTCTTGCAGAACCGGTTGATGCCGAACACCCGTTGTATATTCTTTATACATCAGGCTCAACAGGTAAACCCAAAGGCGTGGTGCATACTACGGCGGGGTATATGGTATATGCGGCGTACTCATTTTTAAATGTATTTCAGTATTCTGAAAATGACATCTATTGGTGTACAGCAGATATTGGCTGGGTTACAGGACACACCTACATTGTGTATGGACCGCTATTGAGCGGAGCGACAACTGTACTTTATGAAGGAACGCCGCTATATCCCGACTGGGGGCGTTTTTGGGATGTTGTGCAAAAATATAAAGTTAATATTTTTTATACCGCGCCGACAGCAATACGCTCACTGGAAGCACAAGGTACAAAATGGCTTGAGGGAAAAGATTTGAGCTCGTTGAAAGTTCTTGGCACGGTTGGTGAACCGATAAATGATGTGGCATGGGAATGGTATCATAAAAATGTGGGCAACGGCAAATGCCCTATTGTAGATACGTGGTGGCAAACGGAAACAGGGGGAATACTTATTTCGCCTCTGGCAGGTATAACTGAACTGAAACCGTGTTATGCTACGCTGCCATTGCCGGGAGTTCAGCCCGTAATTGTAGACACCCATGGGAATGAAATTACCGAAACGGTAGCGCAGGGCAACCTGTGCATAAAGCAGCCGTGGCCGGGGCAGGCAAGAACGGTTTATAAAGACCATGAACGCTTTAAGCAAAATTATTTCAGCACTTACAAGAATCTTTATTTTACAGGAGACGGCTGTCGCCGCGATTATGATGGCTATTACCGTATAACAGGGCGTGTGGATGACGTGATAAATGTGAGCGGGCACCGCATAGGAACGGCGGAAGTGGAAAATGCCATTAATGAGCACCCGCTTGTATTTGAAAGCGCTGTGGTTGGTTTTCCTCATCCCATAAAAGGAGAGGGGTTGTTTGCCTTTGTAACCTGCGCGCCGCTTACTATCCCTGAGGCGCAACTTGACAAAGAGATATTGGAATATGTTTCAAAATTCATCGGCTCATTTGCAAAGCCGGATAAAATAATGCTGGTTAGCGGCTTACCCAAGACACGCTCGGGCAAAATTATGAGGCGCATTCTCCGCAAAATCGCCTGCAATGAAGTTGACCAGATAGGGGATACCACTACCTTGCTAAACCCTGATGTGGTAGATGAAATGGTGGGGAAAATGAAAAAGGAATAATTGAGATTAGATAAAAAAGAATTATTGAGCAACCGGTTTATAAACCTAAAGCATCATTTTTCTTTCTAAGATAGCATTTGTAATTCTGCTGATACAGGTTAAGCGATTTTCTTCATCGTAAATTTTTATTTCCCATACCTGTGTTGAACGTCCAAGATGTATGGGGCTTGTAATACCATAAACATATCCGCTATTCACCGCACGAATGTGATTAGCATTTATTTCAAGCCCAAGGCAGGTTTGCTTTTCCCTGTCGATGCACATGGCAGATGAAATGCTGCCTATTGTTTCAGCTAAAACAACACTGGCTCCGCCATGCAATAATCCCAACGCCTGCTTGGTTTTTTCATTAACAGGCATACGGGCTTTTATATAATCGTCGCCTACTTCAAGAAATTCAATGCCAATAAATTCAGGCATTGTATTTTTATGCATGGCTTTTAATTCATCGAGGGTGAAAGCTTTTTTCCAGATCATATGATTTGTAACAAAAATCCTTTTAAATAATTTGTTTCATTTACCTCCCATAAAACAGGATGGTCTTTCGATTGTTGCAGGAACTGTATCTGCCGTATGGTACGCCGCGCATCTTTAGCGGAATCTTCTATCACATCAAAAAAAGTAGCAGTATCCAGAAAGTGGGAACAGGAAAATGTTTGCAGGAAACCCCCGCTTTTCAGCAATTTCATAGCCCGCAAATTTATTTCTTTATAGCCGGTTATGGCGCGGTCGAGGGTGCTGCGGCTTTTAGTAAATGCAGGCGGGTCGAGTATTACCACATCAAATTTTTTCTTTTCGCTATCCAGTTGTTTTAGCACATCAAAACTATTAGCCGCATTAAAATTGCAAACACTATCTAATTCATTTAACACCGCATTTTCATTAGCAAGAATTACCGCTTCCTCCGAGGCATCAAATGCTGTAACGCTTTTTGCACCGTAATGAGCGGCGTGAATGCCGAATGACCCTGAATAACAAAAGCAATCGAGCACATCGGCTTTTTTGCAAATATTTTCAAGAGCAAGACGATTATCTTTCTGGTCGAGAAAATAACCTGTCTTTTGCCCGTTATCTATATCTACAAAAAAGGTTAAACCATTTTCCGTGATTTTAATTTTCGTTTCGCTCTTTCCGTATAAAAATCCTTTTGATTGTGCCAATCCTTCCAATTCGCGCACAGGCACGTCATTACGCTCGTAAATACATTTTGGAGAAAGAATAATTTTCAATGCATCAACAATAGCGGTTTTCCATACTTCTATACCAAGAGCCATTATTTGCAGCACAATTACATCGTCAAATTTATCTACAACCAAACCGGGTAAAAAATCCGCCTCGCTAAATACAATGCGGCAATTCTTGTCGAATCCAAGTTTTTTTCTGAGATTCCAAGCATCATTTATTTTGTTGTGGAAAAACTCCGCATCAATTTGTTCTCTTTCATTTCTGGTTAAAATACGAACGGTAATTTGTGATTTGGGATTGAAATAACCTCGTCCTATAAAACGCATACGACTGTCGAAAACATCGCAGCAATCTCCCGGGTTTAATTCACTGTCTATGGTTTCCAATTCATTTTTAAACACCCAGGGATGTCCATTGTGCACACGGGGACTGATAGTTCTTCTAAGAATAACTTTATGATAAGAAGGCATAAGTTTAGTTAACACTGTTTTGCACGTGGAGCATACGATGGCGAATGGCTTCGATACTGCCTTTGGGAATAGCTTGTATCAATCGTTTCGTATAATCTTTCTGCGGGTTATTGTAAATTTCATCGGAAGCTCCCATCTCTTCAATCTTTCCCTGGTTCATTACCACCATACGGTCGCTCATAAATTTTACTACCGACAGGTCGTGTGAAATAAAAATGTAGGTAAACTTAAATTCATCGCGTAAATGAATAAGAAGATTCAAAACCTGCGCCTGAACCGAAACATCGAGCGCTGATACAGATTCATCGCAAATAATAAATTTAGGATTGAGCGCTAAAGCACGGGCAATACAAATGCGCTGACGCTGTCCGCCACTGAACTCATGCGGGTAACGATTGAAATGTTCTGCCTTCATATTTACTTTCTCAAGTAATTCAATCACTTTGTCTTTTCGTTCTTTGTCAGATGACCAGATGTGATGCACCTTCATTGGCTCTATAATAGCACTGCCAACGGTAAGGCGCGGGTTGAGCGATGAATAAGGATCCTGGAAAATAATTTGCATGTGCTTGCGGAACGGCATCATTTCATTGTGCGATAATGAGGTCAGGTTTTTGTCTTCAAAAATTATTTCACCGTCTGTTGGCTCTATTAATCGCAAAATAGTTCTTCCCAGCGTTGTTTTACCACAACCGGATTCACCAACTAATCCGAGTGTTTCACCGGGGTAAACATCAAACGTTACATCATCCACTGCTTTTATATAACCGAGCGGTTTACCGAAAATATTTTTCTTAGAGGGAAAATGTGTGCTTATGTTTTTTAATTGTAAAAGCGGTGGTTGTTTTAGAAGACTTTCGCGTCGTGCATCTGTGGTGCTTTTACTTACTTCATTGGCATGAATTGATTGTTCAACCGTTGTTTTAAACTCTATCAACTGCCCGTTTTCTTCTTTCATAAAATCTGCAATGACAGGCAAGCGTTTTAGACGTATATTTAACGGAGGGCGACAGGCTAAAAGCCCTTTCGTATAGGGATGCTGAGGGTTTTGAAAAATATCGAGAACAGAGCCCTGCTCCACAATTTTGCCTTTGTACATCACCAGCACACGGTCGGCTATTTCACCAACCACTCCAAGATCGTGGGTAATCAACAGCATTGACATGCCTGTGTCATTTCGCAATTGGCGCATCAAATCTAAAATAGCAGACTGAACTGTAACATCCAATGCAGTGGTTGGCTCATCGGCAATAAGCACGGATGGGTTGCAACTCATAGCCATTGCAATCATTACACGTTGTTTTTGACCGCCGGAAAGCTGGTGAGGATAAGCTTTCAGAACTCTTAACGGGTCAGGTAATTTTACCTGTTCAAATAAATTAAGAGTTATATCGCGGGCATCTTTTTTATTTTTCTTTTGATGTAATAAAATAGCTTCCATCACCTGGTCGCCGCAGGTAAACACCGGGTTTAACGATGTCATCGGCTCCTGGAAAATCATGGCTATTTCATTGCCGCGATATTGGCGCATTTCATTTTCAGGCAATTTCAATAAATCAACCGGTGAAGTATTTTCTTTAGTAAAAACAATTTCACCGCTTGTAATTTTCCCCGGAGGATCGGGTACTAAGCGCATAATGGAAAGAGACGTGACTGATTTACCTGAACCCGATTCGCCCACAATGCCGAGCGATTCACCTTTGTTCAGTGAAAAACTGATATGGTCGGCAGCCACAATATGACTGTCTTCCGTACGGAATTCGGTAGTTAAATTTTTAACTTCAAGAAGAGGTGTATTCACAAATAAGCTTTATTACGATTGCAATTTACATTCTATTTTAGTATCTTTGAAAAATGATTAATGTAAAGAATTATATAAGCATTGATAAGGAGGTTCTTGGGGGACAACCGGTATTTAAAGGAACCCGTGTTCCTGTTGAATCGCTATTCTGGCATTTAGAGAAAGGAATTTCTATTGATAAATTTTTGGATGATTTTCCCAGTGTTACGAAAGAGCAAGTGGTAGCAATATTAGAGATTGCCGGTAAGATAATGACATCCAAGGATATAGAAAAACTATATGCGACTGCTGCTTGATGAAAACCTGCCTAAGCGACTAAAACAGGATTTTCCGGAATTTGAAATTTACACATTGCAAGATAATGGATGGATAGGGAAATCGAATGGGGAATTGTTGCAATTAATGATTGAAAATAAGTTTGATGTTTTACTAACATTTGATAAAAACTTACAGTATCAACAAAATTTCGCAAAATATTCGGTTACTGTGCTTGTTATAAATGCGCCCGATAACAGTTATGAGGTTTTAAAAACACTTATACCTAAAATAAAACAAGTACTATCACAACAACTTAAATCCGGACACATTGAGATAAAATAAATCCTTATCCCTTCAACATAATCCTAAATGTTGTTCCTTTTCCGGGCGTAGATTCTTTTACAAATATCTTTCCGTGGTGATAATTTTCAATAATACGCTTACTAAGTGTTAATCCCAATCCCCACCCGCGTTTTTTAGTGCTGTAACCGGGTTTGAAAACGGCATTAATATTGGCACGTGAAATTCCTTTGCCGGTGTCTGTAACATCAATAAAAACACGTTTATTTACACGCCCTATCTTCACATCAATGCTGCCTTTTCCTTCCGTGGCATCGAGTGCATTCTTCAATAAATTTTCTAGCACCCAATTAAAAAGGGTGATGTTAATGTGTGCAGTGATATTATTATCCGGGATTTGCTCAATATGAAATTCAACATTCTTCGATGCCCTTTTACGGATATAATCAACAGTTTTACTCACTTCTTCACCAATGTTCTCAACGGTGAGAGACGGGGCTGAGCCGATTTTGCTGAAGCGCTCTGCCACCAGTTCAAGCCGTGTGACATCTTTTTCCATTTCTTCAATCATTGGAATTTCGCTTTGTTGCACATGTGTTTTTAAATGTTCCACCCATCCGCTCATAGAAGAGAGAGGCGTGCCCAACTGGTGAGCAGTTTCTTTTGCCATACCCACCCAAACCCGATTTTGCTCGCTCCTGCGGGAGGCACTGAATGAATAATATGCCAATCCTATAAAAAGCATTATCACAGCTAACTGAACATAAGGAAAGATTTTGAGCTGGCTTAGCAGATAGGAGTCGCGGTAATAAATATAATTTTTAATGGTAGAAGTAATATCTATTTGAATTGGGGCGTGTTGTGATGCCATAATATTCAATTGCCGCCTTACATAGGTTGTATCTTTAGCTGCACGCACTGAATCTATATTGCGATAGGCAACAATGTGCCCCTTATCATCGGTTAAGATGGCAGGAACGGTTTCATTATTTTTTATGATATCGAACATAAAACCGATATCGGTATTTTCCGATGAATTATTAAGTCGTTTAAAAACGTCTGCCCATAATTCTACTTTTTTCTTTTCATCAACTTCCAACCCTTTTGCAATATGATTGGTATAAAGCATTGAAGCGGCAACTATAACGGCGCCCGCT
This sequence comes from Chitinophagales bacterium, assembly GCA_963770495.1. Classification (GTDB taxonomy): domain Bacteria; phylum Bacteroidota; class Bacteroidia; order Chitinophagales; family CAVYQA01; genus CAVYQA01. Next base: position 52,468 of record CAVYQA010000015.1, read on the forward strand.
ACAAGAAGCAGAATTTTCCAAAGCGATTTATTTTCGTAGATATTCATTCATTAATTTCAGCTAAAGATAAGACAGAACATCAATTCGGAGGTGGTTGATTTTTATGAAACAGTTTATTTTTAAAATCCCGGAAGGCTTTTTTCTGTTTGTACCGTGTGCTGGTCGTATCCTGTTGCTGTGGCTGGGTTGTTGTTGTTGCAGGCGCAGTTGATTCTTTGCCAATAGTGTCGCTGAAATCAATAAATTGTTGCTGGTTATCCGGGGCTAGTCTTTGGCTTTATTTTGTTCCTGTTTTTGCTTGCTGAATTCATTATTTAATGCTGCCTTTACTTCTTTTTGTTGTTCTTTCAATCCTTCTTTTATTTTCTTTTTTACTGCCGTTTTATCATATTTTATATCCGGATTTGATGCCGGACCGGTCATAACAAGATAAAGATTGAGGGCACCATTGACATCCTTTTCACTATTGACGGTGTTATAATTCGTTTTATGAAATTTATTTCCCAATAGCTCAAGCAAGTTAAGTTTTATGTTATAATTTACAATATTATCAAATGTTTGAGTGCCGCTAACATCAAGGTTAAGCGCGTTAGTATGAATGGTCATGTAGGGAATGTTAACCACGCGGTCTTTTATTTCTATATTATTTTGCAATTCCGAGAAGTGAATATCCTTTAGCTCAGATAATTTTACAAAAGATGAAAGTGCATTCATAGGAGCATAATTAACCAGTTCACCGTTTTTAATATCAACATCACTTATTACGTACAATTTACTATCATCAAATTTATAATTTACCCAAACGGCATGAACAAATAATTGCTTAGTGGTTAACTGCCCATGCAGATTTTTATCTGTTATTTCATTTTGGTCAAAATTATCAAAAACATAAAACAGCCTGTTAATGTCTATATTATTGAGTTGTGAAGTGGTTTCAAGTATTATATTGTTCAAATCGGCAGTGTTAAGTGTGCCATTACCCTGCACGTTCCCGTTTATGGCATCAAATGAAAAGGTGTTGAAGAAAATTTTATCAGGATGTATGTCAACAGTGCCGGTGAGATTTTTTGCATCGAATTTTTCATAGGCGAAAGCATTTATCTTAGCTGAAATAGTTCCCTCAAATGTATTTAGAAAGGAAGACAAAAAATGAATGGTATCATTTTTTTGTGATGAGGGATTTACCTCTAGGTCATTCCAATTTATATTATTTGCAGTGCAGGACAGATTAATCTCAACCCGTTGAGGTTTAGAGTTTATCCGGAAGGCATTAAAAATAGCTGAAACCGCATTTTTAATTGTTCCGTTAAATAATATATCCGTATTACCGGAAATTATCTTAAGATTATTTACAGCCGTTTCATTATTGACTATCTTAAAATTTCCATCAATGTGATGAAGATGGTTGCGGTCGAAGACGATGGTTACATTCTTTATAATAATGTTACCACCTGCATTAATACTGCTGATATCTGCTTTTTTAGATAGTTTGTCTAAGGGACCTTTGTAGTAGACATTGTCAAATTCCACGTTGCCATACATGTCTTTTACGAGGTTGAGATTAAAAAGCGGGTAAATATTTTTCAGGTTAACCATTGCATTAACCTGGATATCAACGTAAGGGCGATGAAAATTTTCAAGAATAAGGCTGCCTGTAATTGGTTGACCGTCTATGACTGCGTGCAATCCTTTTATTGTAAGCCTTGACTTGTGGAAATCAAGTGAAGAGTCTGTTACTAATTCGCCGCTGAATGAAATGTTCTTAAATTTTTTCCCGATATTATTATTTTTAAGCTCGCCCTTATTCACAACAAAATTTATGGATACACAAGGGTTAGAGGTTGATGAACTATTACCTGTTACTTTACCCGACATGGTGAAATCGCCGTTGCTGTGATAGGCATAAATATATTTTGATTGATTCAAAGGCAGGAGGGAAGCTACTGAAACAAGGTTAAGGTTTTTGCCTAAAAACGACAAGTCAAGCGCCGTGTACTTGTTGAATGACTGAACAGTTCCAACTATATTAAACGCATTACCTTCTATAATTGCAAGAGCGCGATTAATAATTAATTTTTCCGAAGAAGAATTATAATCCAATGAGGATTCTAATTTAACAGCCTTGTTGTTAAGGTAAGTTTCATTTCCAACAGAAATGTGATTGCAAAGGACATCAACATCAGTCGTAAATTGAAATTGGCTGCCGGTAATTGTTCCGGCAAGTGAGCCTTCTTTAGTATTAAATGCAATATAAATATGATTTTGAAGGTCGTTATAAGTTGTTGTGACATTGAATAATGTCAGTTTTTTAATATGGAAAGTGGTGCTGGTTTTATTTATTGTATCTGTTTTAAATATATCGAAATTACTTTTTCCGGTTTTGTCATAGATAAAATTCAATTCGCCATTTTTTACCGTAATACGGTGTATGGTATAATTCTTTTCAAATAAATTATAAATACTGAATAACAAATAAACGTCGTGTGCTTTAAGCAAATGAACACTGTCGTTATTAACTGAACCAGCGATGTCAACATCTTTAAAAGAAACCGTTGCATAAGGGAAATGTGAAAAAAGTGAAAAATCAATATCTCCGTTCACTTTTATTGGAACCGTTACCAGGGAATTGATTTCTGAAACTACTATCTTTTTAATATTGGCGCCAATGATAATGCTTACAATTTCGCAGATAATTATCAAAGCGATTAGTATCAACCCCGTGATTTTTAAGAATTTCTGCAAGCGCTCCTTCATAACAGATTAAACGTTTCCACCCTGGTTTATTGCGATAAAAATAGGAAATGCGCAAAGAGGAAGATAAAAACCTGCAGGAATCATATAAACAAGTTGCATGACCGATTACTGTATTTCTTTATTATGCAGAAATTATTGAGGGGGAGCTTTAAAAGAGTTTTTTGAACATCTTAAAAAAGAATTGATACTCTGTAAAAAATTACAAACACATTTTCCATAATTTTATAAAAGAATTTAACGTAAACCCCTGATAATTAATGATAAGCCAGGAGTAATTTATATTAAAAAATAGTTTGTTTTTTCATTTCTAATTGATACTTATTTCATTATATTTGCTAAAATCTAAAAAAAAGCACATAATAATTGATATACATTATTGTAATACTTAACTAAATATATTTACTTTTTTAATTTTTCGCAATTGATTGCAGATTAGTTCGAAACTTTTTTATAATTAAACAATAATAAAACATCAATAGAGATCAACATTTTCAATAATAATTTAATAATATTAAAACCCTTAATGTTATGTTAAAATCACTACGCTTTTTTGCTGTTAGTCTATTGTTACTTGCGGCAAATGCTTTGCAAGCCCAAAATGTAGGCATAGGAACAGCCGCACCTGCCCAGAAATTGGAAATAGCGGGAACCAATAATACAATACGTATTAATGGACTTAAAACAGGGGGCAATTATAATGGAACAGCCGCAACATCCTCCAACATTTTGTACGTAAATAATACAACAGGAGATGTGTATGCATTGCCGTCAGGCGGAGTTGGAGCGATACTTACTATAAACGCTTCGGGTATTCCCACCTGGTCAACCGGAGCTACTTCGGCAACTGCCTGGCAGTTAACGGGTAATACAGGAATTGCTACTCCTGCTGCTCCGGCAACTTATGGAACATCAACCATTACTTCAGGTAAAAACTGGCTGGGCACTACGGATGGAAATGATGTAGTGTTTGGCACCGATAACATTGAACGGATGCGTATAGGCGGCGGAACAGTAGCAACTGCCGGCGATGTAGGTATAGGCACATCTGCACCCGCTACAACATTACACGTTGTACAAATTGGTAATCACACCAGTGATTTCGGTACCTATAATGTAGCGGTTCAGATTGAAAATAAATCAGGTACAGAGCCGATACTTTATATCAATGGTTCAACAGCCAATAATCCTTTAGCCGGTATTATAGAACGTGCAAGTTCAACAGCATTTTATTCAGGGTTGAATAATAGTGCAAATTATAGAATAGCAGGTATAGCATCCATCACTTCGGGTGCCGTAACCACTGCTAAAGACGGTACTGCCGGTATAACCGTATTAGAATCCAATGGCAATGTGGGTCTTAATTATACAACACCTGCAAATGCATTAGATATAAGCGGTGCAGAAGCTATAGGTAGTTATGCCGGAACAGCCGCTCCTTCTAACGGATTAATTGTTTCGGGCAATGTCGGTATAGGCACCTCTTCACTATCATCGGGTAGCACATTAAACGTGGTTCAAAATGGTAATGTAGCCAGTGATTTTGGCGGCTATAATACAGCGGTTGAGATTCAAAATACAGCAGGTACAGAACCTGTCCTTTATATCAATGGTTCAACAGCTAATAATCCCTTAGCAGGTATTGTGCAACGTGGCAGCTCAACAGCGTTTTATGAAGGGTTGAATAATAATGCAAATTTTAGAATAGCAGGAATAACAGCAATCTCTCAAACTGGTTTCGGCAATGCTAAAGACGGCAGTGCAGGAATAACAGTATTAGAATCCAATGGCAATGTAGGTATTGGAATAATAGCACCTGCCCAGGCACTGCAGGTTGTAGGTAGTGTTCAGTTTTCACAGGCATTAATGCCTAATGGGGCTGCCGGTACAGCGGGCAATGTTCTGCTATCAGGTGGAGCCGGTACATTCCCAACATGGCTTGCTAATGGCAGCGCCAATCAAGTTCTTACCATTAGTGGCGGCGTTCCCACATGGGTGACACCAACTGCTACATCAGCCACTGCATGGCAGTTAACAGGTAATGCAATTGCCTATACTTTTAGCGCCTCGCCTACAAACTATTTGGGTACTACCGCTTCAAACGGTGCAGGTTTTCAATTTGGAGTTGGCGGTGCTAATGCCGGTCGTGTAGAATCCACAAACGGAAATACTGCTTTAGGTTATCAGACTTTAAATGCTACCACCGGCACTTATAACGTTGCTATGGGTTATCAAACTTCAAATAGTACTATAACAGGACAGTATAACACAGCGTTAGGGTATCAATCATATTTGGGACCGGGAACTACTTCGGGATCGTATAATATAGCGATTGGTTACCAGGCGCTCAATACGACAGTGTGGGGTACAAATGTCAATACAGCGTCTAATAATATTGCTATTGGAAACCAATCATTAACAAGTATAACTACGTCACATGATGAAATAGGTATAGGAAATAGTGCCGGCGCTGCTATTATAACCGGTACTCAGAATATAGCAATTGGCTATGCCGCAATGTATAATACCGGTGGAGGTGATAATAACAATACTGCTATTGGGTATTTAGCCTTAGAAGGGTTCGGAGCAAATGTAAATGACAATACAGCCATTGGCACTAATGCCTTACAGAATGGAGCATCAAGCGACAACGTAGCTATAGGATATAATTCTATGGAAGAAAACTTTCTTACCAGTGTAGGTTTTAATGTCGCTGTTGGTTCCGGAACACTTCAAGTAGGAAACACTGTTTCTAACTCTACGGCTATCGGGTATTATTCATTACATACTGCTACCGCAGGTAACAATACCGCTGTCGGATATTCTTCATTATCCTCTAACCTGAGCGGCTCCAGTAACGTAGCTATGGGGTATGATGTTCTTTTATCAAACACTTCTGGCAGTAATAATACGGCATTAGGTTACCAGGCGGGTTACACGGCAACACCTGCTAACGCAAATGTCACAGGCAGTAATAATACTTTTATTGGTTATAATGCAGGTCCCGGAACAGCCACACAGTTATCCAATGCGACAGCTCTTGGTAACGGCGCATTAGCTCCTATTAGCAATTCAATAACTCTAGGTAACTCTGCGGCTACAAGTCTTTATATACCGGGTTATCAAACAGCAGGCGCATTATTATATACCACAGCTGCAACCGGGCTTGTTGGATCGACCGGTGTTGGTACAAGCGGGCAGGTATTAGAATCAACAGGCGGAGGCGCTCCGACATGGACAACCTTAACTACATCAGCAACTGCATGGCAGCTAACAGGTAACGAGCGGAGTAACTTATGCAGCTAATTTTATAGGTACGGTAAGCGGCACTGACCAGGCACTTAAGTTTGAAGTAAACGGTTCAACAGCAGGGCGAATTGAGGATATAAATACAGGTAATAATGCTTACGGCAATACTTCATTAGGTTACCTGGCATTAAGTGTGCCGTCTACAGGATTCTCAAATGTAGCAATAGGTAAAGAAGCTCTTCGTAACAATGCGGCTGACTATAATGTGGCAGTTGGCGATAGTGCGTTGGTTAGTAATACTACAGGTACCTATAACATAGGAATAGGAAATAATGCATTAGCAACAAACATATCAGGTTTATTGAATACTGCTGTCGGATATTATGCATTAAATGCCAATAACAGCGGTAGTTACAATACAGCACTCGGAAATAGTGCATTATTGGGGAATACTTCAGGTGGCGACAATGTTGCAGTAGGGTCGTTTGCATTATATTCAAACCAAACAGGTACTGCCAATGTCGCCATTGGATATGAAGCTTTGGAAGCCAGCACATCAACCAACCCCAGTACTGCCGTCGGTTATTTTGCTTTAGGTCATAATACAACAGGTGGTCTCAATACAGCGGTAGGATACGATGCTTTAGGTGTAGGAAACACAACAGGTGTTGACGATGATGCTTTCGGTTATTTTACGGGGGCAAGGAATAATGGCAACTATAATGTGGCGCTTGGCGATGCGGCTCTCCGCACTCCTACAGGCACTTCAAGTAACAACGTTGCTGTTGGGTACAGTGCCTTAACCGCTTCAAATGCAAGTGTTGGTAATAACACAGCCATAGGATACGAATCTAGTTACAGCACTACAACCGGTTCAAACAATACAGCATTAGGCTACCAGTCATTATATACTAATGCCGCTTCCGCCTCAAACGTTGCAATAGGAGCTAATGCATTATATAATAATACCGTCAGCAAGAATACAGCAGTGGGCGATAGTGCACTTGCTTACAATTCAACCGGCACACTTAACACAGCTTTAGGTTATAATGCCACTGTATCGGCAAATAATTTATCCAATGCAACAGCAATCGGCGCGAATGCAATAGCTCCTGTAAGCAACTCAGTAACATTAGGTAATTCGGCAGTTGCAAGCCTTTATTTGCCGGGATATACTTCAGCGGGTGCATTATTATATACTTCCGCTGCAAGCGGGCTTGTTCAATCAACAGGTGTTGGTACAAGCGGGCAGGTATTACAGTCAAATGGTACAGGCGTTCCCACATGGGTAACACCTGCTGCGGCATCGGCTACAGCTTGGGCTTTAACAGGTAATACAGGAACAACTTACGGTACTAACTATATTGGCACTAATGATCTTCAAGGTTTAATGTTTAAAGTTGACGGCACAATAGCCGGGCGTATTGAAGAGTTAAAAGCCAGTCAGAATCTCAATGCCAATACGGCAATTGGTGATTCAGCATTAATATCCAACACCACAGGTGGATGGAATACAGCAGTAGGTTACCAGGCTTTAGGTGACAATACCCAGGGATACTATAATACAGGAATAGGATGGGGAGCAAATGCTTTAAACACAACGGGTTCTTCCAATACTGCAGTTGGACTCGACGCTTTATATTCAAACAACACAGGCGGATACAATACAGCCCTTGGGTATGCTAGTATGGGGTTAAATACCACTGGTAATAACAATATTGCTATTGGAGCTTGGGCATTGGATGATAACACCACAGGTTCTGGCAACATTGCCATTGGGTATGAAGCTTTGGTGGCAAACACCACAACTAATCCCAGTACTGCCATTGGTTACTTTGCTATAGGGCACAACACTACTGGCGGTCCCAATACCGCATTAGGTTATGAAGCTTTAGATCTGAATGTTACAGGTACTAACGAGGATGCTTTTGGTTACCTGGCAGGTTTTAGGAATACCGGCAGCTTTAATGTTGCGCTTGGAGATATGACTCTACGCACTCCTTCAGGCACTTCAAGTAACAACGTTGCTGTTGGTTACAGTGCTTTAACCGCTTCAAATGCCAGTGTTGGTAACAACACAGCCATAGGTTACGAATCCGGTTATACCACTTCAACCGGTTCAAACAATACCGCCTTAGGCTACCTGTCGTTATATACTAATACTATTCACGCCTCAAATGTAGCAATAGGAGCAAATGCGCTTTTAGATAACAACGTCAGTCAAAATACAGCAGTGGGTGATAGCGCTTTAGCAACTAACGTTAGCGGCACTGGTAATACAGCGTTGGGTTATCAGGCAGGAGCTGTTACAACCGGTTCTTTTAACCAATTTGAAGGGTACCAGGCGGGAAGTAATAATTCAACCGGCGCTAACAATACTTTTATCGGGTATAGCACAGGCACTACAAATACTACAGGCTCCAATAATACACTTTTGGGCAGTGCCGCCAACATAAATGCAGCCGGGTTAACTAATGCAACAGCAATAGGAGCAGGTGCTACAGCTCTTGCAACCAACTCAATAACGTTGGGCAATTCGGCAGTTTCAAACCTTTATTTGCCCGGATATCCTACTGTTGGAGAAATGTTCTATACCTCCAATGGAAACGGGCTTGTTTCACCTCTTAATATAGGGACAACCGGACAAGTATTGACAGTATCAGGCGGTGTTCCCACATGGGTAACACCCACTGCAACATCAGCTACTGCATGGCAGCTAACAGGTAATGCTGTTGCCTATTCTTTTAGTGCTACACCTGCTACCTATTTGGGTACTACCTCCGGAAACGGTGCGGGTTTTCAATTTGGAGTTGGCGGCAATAACGCCGGGCGTGTTGAATCCACTAACGCAAATGCTGCATTGGGTTATCAGACATTAAATGCAAATATTACAGGTACCGGTAATGCAGCAATCGGTTATCAGGCATTACTTGCCAATACGACAGGCACGAACAATGTTTCTATGGGTTACCAGGCATTAAAAACAAGCACAACAGCTGCGTCAAATGTGGCAGTAGGTAAATTTGCGTTAGAACTTTCAACAGTTAGTCAAAACGTGGCAATAGGCGATAGCGCATTATCACTTAATACGTCAGGAGTTCGCAATACCGCAGTAGGTTACCAGGCGGGAACAAATAATACAACAGGTACTGATAACGTATCAATAGGGTGGGAAGCAGGTTATTATCCTGGTTCAACCAGTAATAACACAGCAATAGATAATATTGGTATCGGAACTTATGCAATGTCAGGTTATGGTGGTTCATTCATTGGCACACCCGGTTCTCATAATATAGGTATTGGTGAAGAAGCAACGGATGATCTCTCAACAGGTAGTAATAACATTGGTATTGGTTATGAGTCTTTATTACTTGAAGCCACCGGAAGTTATAATATTGCTCTTGGAATTGGAGTAATGCTTCAGGATCAATCTTCCAGCAATAATATAGGTATAGGTTATAACGTATTAGAGCAGGGTGGCGGTGGAGGAAATAACATTGCCATTGGAAACAACAGCATGGCACTTAACCTTAGTGGTAGTAATAGCGTGGCGATTGGTACAAATGCAATACAAAATGGAAATGGCTCTCTGGCTAACACTGCAGTAGGTTATCAGGCTTTACAAAATAATGGCAGTAACTGGGCACCGGGGGCTGATGGTGATTATAATGTAGCTGTAGGTTATGACGCATTATTGAATGCACATGGAGCAGCTCAAAACGTTGCTGTTGGTTATAACGCTGCTATAAATACAAATAGCTTTACAGTTAATGGCAGTGCTGTGAATAACGTTGCAATTGGTTATAATGCTTTTAGCACTAATACTACTGGTAGCAATAACGTAGCAATTGGTTCCAATGCCAATGTAGCTTCTGCTGCGTTAACCAATGCAACAGTAATAGGCTACAATGCCACAGCGCCTGTAAGCAATTCAGTAACTTTGGGTAGTTCAGCAGCTACGAGTTTATATATACCAGGATATAATACGGCAGGTGCTTTATTATACACTTCAGCAGGAACCGGGTTGGTAGCATCAACGGGAGTTGGCACAAGCGGACAGGTATTAGAATCAACAGGTGGAGGCGCTCCAACATGGACAACCCTAACAACATCAGCTACTGCATGGCAATTAACAGGTAATTCAGGAACAACACCCGGTACTAATTTTATAGGCACTACCGATGCCAAAGCGCTTGAATTTAAAGTGGATGGAAAACAAGCAGGGTGGATTGACTATAACGGTAACGAGAATACCTATTTTGGCTACCAGGCAGGTAATTTATCCGCCAGCGGCGGCAATGTCGCTATCGGATACGATGCGCTTCTCAGCTCCGGCGGAACTTCAAATATCGGCATCGGAAATTCGACTCTTATTTTTAACACCAGCGGCAGCAACAATATCGCTATCGGCGGCGGTGTGCTTAATAACAACTCCTCCGGGTCTCAAAATGTGGGCGTCGGAGCAGGTACACTCTTTAATACCGGCAGCGGCTCTTACAATACCGCTGTTGGAGGTAATGCACTTAATGGCAGCGGCGGATCGTACAACACCGCCCTTGGATTCAATGCCATGTCGCAGAACGGACCAAGTTTTAGCACTGCTATTGGAAATGAAGCAGGAGCCAATAACTCCGGTAACCAGAATGTGTTTGTAGGCGACAGTGCAGGGTATAATAATATTAATGCATCAGGAATAACCTTTGTGGGGTTTGCAGCAGGAACAAACAACTCGAGTGGAACAAATAACACTGCCCTTGGGTATAATACTCTTAACACTAATTCAAGCGGAAGTAACATTACCGCTTTAGGTTATGGCGCCAACGTAAGTTCAGACGGCTTAACCAATGCAACGATAATAGGCGCTAATGCAACAGCGATTGCAAGTAACTCAATAACATTAGGTAATTCTGCAGCTACAAGCCTTTATATACCCGGTTACCAAACAGCGGGTGCATTATTATATACTTCAGCTGCAACCGGACTGGTTGCATCGACTACAGCCGGTACAAGCGGGCAGGTATTAGAATCAACCGGCGGCGGTGCACCAACATGGACAACCCTAACCACATCAGCCACTGCATGGCAGCTCACCGGCAACGCGGTTGCCTATAGCCCTAGTGCTTCACCTACTAACTATTTGGGTACAACTATTTCCGGTGGTACTGGTTTTCAATTTGGAGTTAGCGGCAGTAATGCTGGCCGAATTGAGGGTGGCGCTACTCTTAATACCGCACTGGGTTATTTGTCATTAAATCCCAGCACCACAGGCACTAAAAATTCGGCTTTAGGAGCCAGGTCCTTAAATGCTAATACCACCGGTTCTGAAAACTCGGCTGTTGGTAATGGTTCATTAACTTCCAACACTTCCGGCAGCAACAATTCGGCTTTAGGATTTGCCGCTTTGGCTGATAATACTTCGGGATCTTCTAATACAGGCATAGGTGTTGATGCGTTAAACAATAATACCTTGGGCGGTAACAATGCAGCTTTAGGATATGAGGCGTTAACCGCTAACACCACCGGCAATAATAATGTTGCAGTTGGTGTTCAGGCAATGTATAGCAATACCACCGGCGCCAGTAACGTAGCTGTTGGACAAAATGCCTTATATTCCGATATCGTTCCTTCTTCTAACGGCAGTCAAAATACAGCCATTGGTACTTATTCATTATATGGTGCCATAAGCGGTGCTGCACGGAATACAGCTGTCGGAGATTCAGCTTTGGTCAGTAACACGACCGGCGCACAAAATACGGCTTTAGGTTACAATGCCAATGTAAGTTCAGGCGCTTTAACCAATGCCACAGCTATAGGCGCAAATGCATCTGTTGCACAAAGCAACTCTTTAATTTTGGGTTCAATAAACGGAGTAAACGGTGCGACAGCCAATACCAGTGTCGGTATTGGTACAAATACACCTAACAGCACTCTGCATGTCAATGGCTCAATGTCTGTTGCTGTAACTAATATTACTCCCGCTCTATCTCCTTATTCAGCAGGTTCGGGTGATTATATTGTTGAAGGCGATTGCAGCACCGGCAATATTACAATAAATCTTCCCGATGCCACTACTATGAAGGGCAGGATATATTATATCGTCCGTTACGATGCAACCTTTAATTCGGCTAATACACTTACTGTAGGTACTACAAATAACACCTCCAGTCAGAATAATATTGGTCCCTATGGCGCGTCTATCTCACTTTCTGACGAATATGAACAGGAGTATATTGCAAGTGACGGAAATAACTGGCTTATTCTTGGCAGCAGTAAAATGCAATAATAATGGAGCAGTAACCCGGTTTGTTTAAAGAACCGGGCTACTGTTTTAAAGCTTTATATACCACTTCGACATTAGAATTTTAATATTTTGCATGCAATACCATGCCCTGTATTTAAAATTACTTAATTATCAGTTCTATTTTTTTAGCAAACTTTATTGGAGATAAATTGTAAATAATTACCTGATTGTAACAAATTTTATCTGCTATAAGCTCATTCATTAGCTTGCAAGAATCATATAAAAAAATAGGTGCAAAATGACCAAAGTCATATTTTGGTTTATACAACACCTCTAATTTTGCCGACAAAAATTTAGATAATTATGGCGAAAGCAAGGAAAAGGTTATGGGCAGTTTTAAAAAACGCAGATAGAATTATTTATGGAATTTAAAACTATAATAGAGCCATTTCGCATTAAGTCTGTTGAGCCATTGCAGATGAGTACGGAGGAACAACGAATAAAGTTTTTATCAGATGCTCATTACAATCCGTTTCTTCTAAAAAGCGAAGAGGTGATTATTGATTTGCTTACCGACAGACGGCACATCAGCCATGAGTACTAACCAGTGGGCTGCTATGATGCAAGGTGATGAATCTTATGCAGGCGCCAAAAGCTGGAAACGGTTTGAAAAGGCGGTTTATGAATTTACCGGTATGCCTTATATATTACCTACCCACCAGGGACGTGCGGCAGAGCGCATTCTTTACAGTCACCTGGGCGGGAAAGGGAAATATTTTATAAGTAATACCCATTTCGATACAACACGGGCGAATATTGAATACAGCGGGGCAACAGCCATTGATATACCGGTAAGCGCTGCATACGATTTTTCATCCGATTACCCGTTTAAAGGCGACCTCGATGTCATTCAACTCGAGCAACTTATTAAAAAATTGGATGCCAAAAATATTGCCGGTGTCATTCTCACGGTTACCAACAACAGTGGCGGGGGGCAACCTGCAAGTATGCGCAATGCCCGCGAAGTTGCCGCCATGTGCAAACTGCATGGTATTCGATTTATAATTGATGCGTGTCGTATTGCGGAGAATGGCTATTTTATTCATTTGCGTGAAGAGGGCTATGTCGATAAAACCATTAAGCAAATTGTGTTTGAGATGTTTTCACTGGCTGATGCCTGTATTATGAGCGCCAAGAAAGATGCGTTGGTTAATATGGGTGGCTTTTTGGCGTTGCGCGATAAAAAAACAGCCGATGCCTGCATTCAACTCTTAATTATAACAGAAGGGTATACAACCTATGGAGGTCTTTCTGGTCGTGATATGGAAGCCATTGCTGTGGGATTAAGTGAAGGACAGGACATGGATTATTTACATTATCGTATAAAAAGTACACAATATCTTGGTGAAAATATAAGACGCAAAGGGATTCCCATTATTTACCCGGTGGGTGGTCACGCTGTTTATGTAGATGCCAAAGCTCTTTATCCGCACATACCTGTCGAGCAATATCCCGGGCAGGCTTTGGTTTGCGAATTATATCGCATTGGCGGAATACGATGTGTGGAGATTGGTTCGGTAATGTTCGGCAAATATGATGGTAATGGAAAACTCATTCCGGCGCCGATGGAATTGGTACGGCTGGCTATCCCCCGCCGCACCTACACCCAAAGCCATATAGATTACGTGGTCGAGGTTTTTGACGAGATAATTAAAACCAAACATAATACAACAGGGCTGCGGATTATCCGGGAACCTGAATTCCTTCGTCATTTTACAGCACATTTTGAGAAAAATGTTTAGTAAAAAGATAGGACTAATTAATTTTTAGAAATGGCAAAGAGACTATTCGTATTTCTTGGATAGTCAATATTATAATTAAGTCCGCGGCTTTCATGGCGTGAAAGGCTATCCTCAATGATAAGAATCGCTACCGTAATAAGATTACGGAGTTCACACAATTTTGAATAAATATCATTTTCTGTGTATAATTCTTCAACATCCTTTTCAATCAACTTCATTTTATCCAACGCGAGGTTCAATCGTTTATTACTTCTTACAATACCAATATAATCATTCATTATAGTTTGTACTTCCGATCTGTATTGATCGAGTAATGTATCTTCTATCGGTGTTGAATCCCGTTTTGTTTTCCATTCCGGAAGATTTTTGCCAATACTATATGAATAAATATTGGCTGACGCGTGCTGAAAACTCCGATGGGCAAATACCATCGCTTCAAGTAATGAGTTTGAGGCAAGGCGATTCGCGCCATGAAGCCCTGTACAGGCACATTCGCCGCAACTATAAAGTTGTTTAATTGAAGTTCTGCCATGTTCATCCGTAGCGATACCGCCGCACAAATAATGAGCCGCAGGTGCAATGGGTATCATATCAGTCATAATGTCTATACCAAGAGAAAGGCATTTATCATATATATGAGGAAAGTGTTCAATAAATTTTTTCTTATCAAGATGCCGGCAATCCAATAAAACAAAATTGTCTCCTCTTTTTTTCATTTCACTGTCAATTGCACGTGCAACAATATCGCGAGGGGCTAATGACAAGCGCGAATCATAATTATGCATGAATTCGTTCCCGTCAATGGTTTTCAATATGGCTCCGAATCCGCGTACTGCTTCGGAAATCAGAAATGACGGGCTTTCGGGCGGGTTATAAAGCGCAGTAGGATGAAACTGGATAAACGCCATATTATTTATTTTCGCTTGTGCCCGCCATGACATGGCAATACCATCACCTGTGGCAATAAGGGGATTGGTGGTAATTTTATAAACCTGCCCCACTCCACCGGTTGCAAGAAGGGTTGCCTTACCAAGAATTACCTCTACTTTATTAGTATTAATATTCAAAGCGTATACGCCAAAACAGGTAGTTTCATTTTTAGATAATTTAGTATCATCCGAATGATGGTTTGTGATAAGATCAATCGCGAAATAATGAGTGAACAGTTCAATGTTGGGATGATTTTTTATTTGTTTCAGAAGCGCCCGTTCTATCTCTAACCCTGTAATATCTTTATGATGTAAAATTCTATGGGCGCTGTGCCCACCTTCGCGCGCGAGGTCGAATTCACCCGATGTAGTTTTATCGAAACTGGTTCCCCACTCAATCAGGTCAATAATCCGTCGCGGTCCCTCATTAACCACGATTTCAACGATTTTCTTATTGCATAAACCATCGCCCGCAATAATGGTATCCCTGATATGCTTTTCATACGAATCCTTTAATAAATCCGTCACGGCAGACACACCGCCTTGTGCGTATTTTGTGTTCGACTCATCCTTATCGCCTTTAGTTAATATGATAACCTTTCCGCTTTCTGCGGCTTTAAGTGCGAAATAAAGTCCGCCAATACCACTTCCAATTACAAGATAATCGGCTCTTTTCATTCGTATAAAAATTGAGTAAAATTAACTAATTAAGGAAAATACTTTTGTGTCTATAATCCATACCTGCTTGAAAGCTCTAACATTCTATCTATCGGCAATCGCGCCTTATCCATTATCTCATTAGACAGTATTATTTCAGGGGTTTCATTTTTTAGCGCCAGGTAAATATTTTCTAGGGTATTTTTTTTCATATAGGGGCATTCGTTGCAAGCCTCGCAAACGGTGTAAGAGGGTCCAGCAATAAATTTCTTTTGAGGGCTTGCTAATTGCATTTGATATAATATTCCTAATTCCGTTGCCACGATAAATTCATTTGCGGAGTTCAATTGGGTGTATTTTAGAAGCGCTGATGTTGAACCGATAAAATCGGCAAGCTCCAAAACTGTTTTTTCGCATTCGGGATGAGCAATAACTTTTGCCCCAGGATTGCCGGCTTTAAGCGCTAAAATTTTTTCTCTTGAGAAAGATTCATGAACAATGCAAGATCCATCCCACAATACCATCTCTCTCCCGGTTTTATTTATCAGGTAGTTGCCCAGGTTTTTATCAGGCGCAAAAATTATTTTTTTATTTTCAGGAATTGACTTAACAACCATCTCGGCGTTTGAGGAGGTGCAAATAATATCACTCATCGCTTTAATTTCCGCCGAACAATTAACATAGCTTACAACAACATGCCCGGGGTGTTCATTTATAAATTCCCTGAATTTTTCAGGCAGACAACTATCAGCCAGTGAGCAACCGGCCTCCAAAGTGGGAATAAGAACTTTTTTTTGGGGAGAAAGAATTTTAGCGGTCTCCGCCATGAAATGAACGCCTGCAAAAAGAATAATATCGGCGCTTGTTTTAGCTGCCTGCTGTGATAAGCCTAAACTATCGCCCAGATAGTCAGCAATGTTTTGAATATCCGGGGTTTGATAATAATGGGCGAGCAAAACAGCATTTTTTTCTTTTTTAATTCTTTTTATTCCCTCGACCAAATTGGCATCATGCTTATCTGAATTAAGTAACCGGCTTCTTGTAGCTTTTGCAATTGGCTCAAATGTTGTCATAACAATTCTACTTTACCCCTTTTGGTAATTCATTTTTACAAAATTAGGTGCTTGATAAGGTTAATTTTATGACGAAAATCATATTTTATAAACGACACTAAATATTTACTTTTGTAAAACTAATAATATACATATCCTGAAATACCTATTAATTAACTTATTTAAGATAAAATTTGTTAATCAGGGTAATAATATATAAGCTATGTCAAATAACGTAAGTTCAGTTATCACCGGTAGCGGTGTCTATATTCCTAATGATTCAGTTAAAAATATTGAATTTTCTAAAAATACCTTTTATGATTCTAATGGCGTTAAGCTGGCACTGCCCAATGAAGAAATAATTCAGAAATTCACGGATATTTCCGGGATTAAAGAACGAAGATTCATTGATGGAAATATGGTTTCCTCCGATATTGCCTTAATAGCCGCTCATGAAGCTCTTATATCAGCCGGTTGCGACTTTGAAAGTTTAGACTATATTATTTTTGCTCATAATTTCGGAGATATAGGAATTACTAACTACCGAAGTGAATGCGTGCCATCACTGGCTGCGAGAATTAAGAACCATCTTAAAATAAAAAACCCTGACACAATTGCTTATGATATTATTTTCGGTTGCGCAGGATGGCTACAGGCACTTATTCAAGCCGACCAGCATATTCAGGGCGGTTATGCGAAAAAAATATTAGTGGTTGCGGCAGAAACTTTATCGAGAGTATCCGATCCTCATGATCGTGACAGTATGCTTTATTCTGATGGCGCCGGAGCTGTTGTTCTTGAAGCAAAATCAAGTAGTGACAAGGAAGGGATTCTTTCTCATTATACTCAATCTTACAGCGATTATGCTTTTCTTTTAGAAATGGGTAAATCCAACAATCCGGAGTACAAAGAAAATAATTTGTTTTTAAAAATGCGCGGACGAGCCCTCTATGAACATGCTTTGAAAATTGTTCCGAAAGTAATTAAAAAGAGTATCGAAAGAGCAAAATTGACTTTATCGGACATCAGCAAACTTCTGATTCACCAGGCGAATTCCAAAATGATAACATCAATTTTGGAGCGTTTATTTAAAGAATATGAGGTGGAAACAATTCCGGAAAATTTTATGCCCACAATAATTTCAAAGATGGGTAATAGTTCGGTAGCCACTTTGCCGACATTGTATAATCTGATTATTAACGGGAAGGTGGAATCGTGCAAAATAAATAAAGGCGATACATTGGTTTTTGCTTCCGTGGGTGCGGGAATGAATGTTAATTCACTAGTATACAGGGTTCCCGTATAATAGGATAATTTTTATTCTGTTAAAAATCATGATTCATAACCAATTATTAGAAACATACCAATTAACGGTTTCTTTAATTCCATGTTCAAGATCATAAGAAGGCGAGAATTGCAATTCATCCCTTATTGAACTTATATCACAAAGCCAATTCAAACTGGTCATTTCATTTATTTTCCCGCTATTAAGAAACGGGAATCGCCCTCCTAGACGGCATATATTTTCAATTATATAAACTCCATTCTTCATCAGAAGAGTTGGAACATGAAAAGCAATTGTTCTTTTATTCAATGTTTTTTTTATGTGGAAGCTGAGGTCTTTGTTTTGATAAGACTCCCCGTCCGATATTATGTAAGATTTGTTTATGGATGGTGATTCTAATATTCTTATTATAATCTTTGTAAGATCTTTAACGTAAATTAAAGAAAGGTGTTGTTTCTTCGGGCTGATATCGGGTTCTAAACCTGTTTTCATCATTTTAAAATACGATAGAAAATCCTTGTCGCGGGGACCATACACGGCAGTAGGCTGTATAATGACATAAGGGAAATTATTTTGAGCGATAATAAATTCTTCAGCCATCAGCTTGCTTTTGCCGTAAAGCGAAAGCGGGCGCTTCGTGTCATTGGATTTTATAGGTTTCATCGAGACCGGGTCACCGGGACCATAGGTTGCCAGTGTGCTGAGAAAGATGAATTTTTCCGGCTTGCAGTCGCTATTTTGTAAAGATTCAATGAAATTTTTTGTGTTAATGAAATTCACTTTAGTAAAATCCGGTTTGTGCCTGGCTCTTGTGATTCCCGCTCCGTGTATAATGAAATCAAGTTTTCCATTGCTTTTAGTAAATGCAGTAAGCCTTTCTTCCAAATTATTTTTATTGGAAAAATCCAGTTCAAAAAAATGTAACCTTGGATCGTTTAAAAATTGCCTGTTGCTTGTGCTTCGCACGCCGGCATAAACTTCATACCCTTTATTAAGGGCTTCTTCAACTAAAAAACTTCCGATAAAGCCACTTGCACCCGTAATGAGAATTTTTTTCATGCCGGCTCACTTTCCAAATATTTAATATAGCAACGCCGTCTTTTATGACATCTTGCATCATAATAATTCCAAATAGATTGTACTTTAAGGTTATCTTCCAATTCGGGATTTGATTCAGCAATTTTTATATCATTTTTAATATAAGATTTCGTTATCTCGCGCATCAAAATGGCATTTACTCCTTTGTCCTGCATATCAGGTCTTATGGCTACCAAATACATATCTGCCATGTTATTCTTTTTTAAAGCTTTCAATATGTGAATAAATCCAAAAGGGAATAACCGTCCGTTGGATTTTTGCAGGGCACGGGATAGAGATGGCATTGTGATTCCGAACCCTGCTAACTTCTCGTCCTTGTCCAGGATAATTACTACAAAATCAGTTCGGATAAATGAAAAATACTGCTTTACATAATAACGGATTTGTCTTTCGGTTAACAGAACCACGCCATAAAGTTTTTCATAGGTGCTGTTAATAAGGTTAAATACTTCCGTAGTATAGGGTAAAATATCTTTTGCTTTTTTAGCCCTTACTACTTTTAACCCATATTTCTTTTCGACTATATCCGCTATGCGTTCAACTTTTTCGGGGACTGTCTTTGGGACTTTAATCTGATATTCCACCCAATCGGTATCCTTCTTAAATCCACATTCTTCAATCAGTTCCGGGTAATACGGATAATTATAAATTGTGGCGAGTGTGCCCAATTCATTAAATCCTTCGACAAGCGTTCCTTCATGGTCTAAATCAGTAAAACCAAGAGGACCATGCACTGCCACCATACCGAGTTCTTTTGCCCAGTTCTCTACCTTTGCAAGTAAAGAGGATGCAACTTCCTTATCCTGAATAAAATCAAACCACCCGAATCGAAGATATTTTTTACCCCATTTTTCAATAAATGAATGATTTAATATAGCAGCAATCCTTCCTGCGATTTTCCCGTTTTTATACGCCAGCCAATAATGGACTTCACAATAATCGAATGCCGGATTTTTGTCTGACCTTAATGTACCTAATTCATCAAATCGCAACGGCGGCACATAAAAGGGATCGGTAGAATATAGCTTGTAGGGAAAACTGACAAATTTTTTCAATTGCCGCTTCGTTGTTACTTCTTTAATTTCTATACTCATAGTTTCAGGTTAAATGTTTTGTAATGATTTATGAGAGAATCTGAAGTTTTTTGGAAATGGAATAAATTTTTTCAATAGCAAAATCAATCTGTTGCTTGTCATGAGTTGCCATTAAGCTGAACCGGATGAGCGTTGCATCTTTTGCAACGGCAGGCGCGGTAATAGGGTTAACAAACACCCCTTCATCGAGCAACATTTTTGATAATTGAAATGTTTTAAGGTCATCACGGATGAGAATTGGAATGATGGGTGAGCGAGTGTTTCCGATATTGAACCCAAGTCGATTCAGTTCACTAATGGCATGGTGTGTATTATCCCACAATCTTTCTATTCGTTCGGGTTCATATTCAATTATTTTAAGGGCTGCCAGGGCGCTTGCTGCTGCAGAGGGCAATATACTTGCGCTGAATATCAGGCTGCGGGCATGATGTTTCAGATAATCTATCGTTGCCGTATCGCTTGCAATAAAACCACCAATGGATGCAAGGGACTTACTGAAAGTTCCCATGATGAGTTCTACTTTATCTGTAACGCCAAAATGCGATGCACTACCCCTGCCATTCACTCCAATTACGCCAAGAGCATGAGCATCATCCACCATGACCGATGCATTATATTTTTCAGCTAAACACACAATCTCGGGCAGTTTGGCAAAATCGCCATCCATGCTAAAAATACCGTCTACAACTATTATTTTGATGCGCTCAGGTGCACATGCGCTTAGTTCTTTTTCCAATGACTCCATATCATTATGCCTGAACTTAAGGGTTTTTGAGAATGACAACCGGCTGCCTTCAATAATAGAGGCATGATCAAGTTCATCTAAAATGAGATAATCATGGCGTCCAAGAAGTGATGACAACACTCCCAGGTTTGTTTGATAGCCTGTGCTGAAAACCAGGGCTGCCTCTTTTCCTGTAAAGTCGGCTAATTTTTCTTCAAGTTTAATATGTATATCAAGGGTACCATTGAGGAACCTTGATCCTGCACATCCTGTACCGTATTTATTAATTGCTCTCCTGGCTGCGCGTTTTATTTTCGGGTGGTTAGTAAGCCCTAAATAACTGTTCGACCCAAACATTAACACCGGCTGCCCGTTAATCCATACTGCAGTATCCTGGTCAGACTCTATTATACGGAAATACGGATATAACCCTAATTTTCTCACTTTCTCCGGCGCATCATATTGAATCATTTTTCTCCTTAACAGCGAATCTGTATTTGATAAATGGTGTTTATCACCCTTTTTTTTCCTTTTTCTCTTAATGAAATGAAATGAAGTTCCAAGCATAGTGGTATGATTTATTTATAATTCACTTACAAACGTTGAGTGCCGGTAAAAAAAGTATGACAATTGTCAGGTTATTTGGCAAGCGAAATCAAATTGCGACAAAAGTATCCACCTGAATTACCATACAACATGATTATGCTCATAAAAAAATATGATTTTAATCATATTGTGATACAAGTAAAAGTATAAATGCTATGGCTGATAATACACCACAGGTTAAAATATATCCCAATCCATCCAGCGAGGCTACTACAATCAGTTATATACTTTCTGCTGAAGAAAAGGTGACCATAGAAGTATATAATCTTATAGGACAAAAAATAAGTACCATTATTGATGGAGAGGCGCAAAATGCAGGGGAACATATTTATCAATACCATTGTCCCGCCGCCGGTATTTATATTCTGAAAATACAGCAAGGCGGGCAGATTTCTGAAAAGAAACTTGTGCAGATTAAACTAGGAGATATTGTTTCCCTTCAAGATCCCTACTCCTCTCAGCTTAGGCTATTTCATATTCAACCCTAGTGGGATTGCTCATTTTGCTGGAAGCACCTAATATCTCGATGCCAACAATAGAGCATTTGTTTTCTAAATATCACTTAATCTATTAATGTTTTTTGCAGACGGGATAAACCAGAACTTTCTGTGTCAAGAGAAAATTGGTTGATTCTCTCCATAGTTATAATCTTTGATCTTACTTCTTTCCCTGCAATTGTCGACCATTTAAAGCATCAGCTTTTGCCGCTTTATGCTGACTGATTTTGCTTTCAGCAAATGAAGGGCTGAGCCAATAGTCAGCAACCGATGAATTCAATTCAATGGCTTTTAATTTTATGCAACCCAATAATTTTTCCTTATCATATCTTTCCCAAGGGATGTATATATTTTCTTTTACATAGAATTATTGTCCATTATTCAATTGTAAGTTCATTAAGCTGTGATTTAACATCCGCTTAACGTTAACTTCATTTTCCGCACCACTTATTTAATAATTATTTCATTTGATATTAACTCCGCTGTAATAGTGTCTGTCTATTTTCGCCCCCGCGTTTTACCACCATTTGTCACAAAAAAGACCAATATTTTATACAATTTAATGATACATGCAGGTTCATATGTTAGTAAATACTATTGTGAATTTTGTGTGTATTTATAGACACATTTTTAAAAAATTAAAAACCAAAATATGAAAAATTTCTATCGCTTACTTATCGTTGTAGCAACTATTACACTAACTTACCTTAGTGTTAATGCTCAAAACGTTGGTATTGGCACTGCTGCACCTGCCCAAAAATTAGAAATAGCGGGAACCGCCAATACAATAAGAATAAACGGGCTTAAATCCGGAGGAAATTTTAATACGGCGGCAACATCAAACTCTAATATTCTATATGTAAATAATGCTACCGGCGATGTATATTCATTACCGTCAGGTGGCATAGGAGCAATTCTTTATATAAATGCTACCGGCGTACCCACCTGGGCAAATACCAATACCATAGCATGGACATTGACAGGCAACGACGGCACGACGGCAGGGACCAACTTTATAGGAACCACGGATGCTACAGATTTAGAATTTAAAACAGGGGTAGGCGGAGTACTTAGAATGACCATAGGGGGCACCGCACTTGATGGGGGCTATATGGCAATCAATACAGGAATCGTGAATGGTCAGCAATTAACGGTAGCCACCCCAAGCTCTTTAGCCAGCAATACCGCAATAGGAATAGAAGGCATAAACACAATACCCACCACAGTGAACACCAGTGGCTACGGGGTAGCAGGCGAAAGCGGAAGCAATGCAGGCGTGCCGGTCAATGTATCCCTGACGGGCGGTCCGGTATTGAATTTAACAGCAGGCGTGTTTGGCAGTGCGGCAAGAGGACCAGCCGTACCCACCACCACAGGCTTAACCAGTAACGTAGGCTTTGGTGTGATAGGGATGTTAGGCAGCGCGATGCCCAGCAGTGCGCCGTTCCTGTCCGGAGCAGGCGTATTGGGAGCCACCAAGACAGGAGGCACAGCGCCCTTTGCAGCCGGCGTTGCAGCGTATTCCAGCGGTGGTGGTTATGGAGTATACTCCAGTGTAACGGGAGGCGGTATCGGATATTATACAGCAGTAACCGGAGGCAGTAATACCATAGTGCCGGGAGCAGGTAATTTCGGGGTTTATATACTGGGCAATCATAGCACCACATCCGGTGTGTATTCGTATATGGGCAGTAAGGGGGTAGCCACCTTGCCCACGGTAGCCTCAGGCGTGTATGCCACCACCGACTCCACCTTAGGACAGGTATGGGCGCTGGCAGCTAACAATACAAAATCCACCACAGCGCCAACGGGCAACGGCTTATTGGTGTTCGGAACAACAGATGAAGTAGGCACAGTAACCTTAGGACAAAATACAACAACATATATGACAGGCGGCGTAGCCGCCAATGGTCAATTGGTGTTTGATAATGCCAGCAATGCCTTTACCGCAACCATCAATGCCAACCCGTCAGCGACGGCAAGCTATAGTTTGGTATTACCCCCGGCACAAGCCACATCAGCCGGACAAGTGTTAACCAATGACGGAGCAGGCAATTTATCGTGGGCGACAGCAGGCACAGGAGGAGGCGCGATATTATCCAATGGAACAGGCATCAGCGCCTTTAGTTATAATGGCTCAACAGCAACCACAGTAGGCATAGCTCCCACGGGAATAACACGGGCACGTACGGTTCAGATACGACCGTGCCTGTATATAATGTAAATGCAGAAGGACAGATCACCTCCGTAACAACAGTACGGATATCATCAGGAGCATTGACGGGCACAGCAGGGGGAGATTTAACAGGCTCGTACCCTGATCCGACCATAGCCAATCTCCAGGGAATACCGGTAACAGCCTCAGGAGTCAATGCACCGGCCAATGGACAGGTGCTGGAATACAACGGAACCGACTGGATACCCGGTAACCCGAGCGGCTCAGGCACAGTAACTAGCGTTGGTTTAGCTTTACCTGTAAGCGTATTTAATGTCACCGGCTCACCTGTAACCGGAGTGGGAACACTGACGGGAACCTTAGCCAACCAGAATGCGAACCTGGTATTTCCGGGACCTACATCAGGGGCAGCAGGGAGCGCCGACCTTCAGGGCATTGGTAGCAGCGGATTTGCCGTCACTGGCGGGTAATTATATCCAGAACCAGGGCAGTGCAGCACAGACAGCCAATTTTTATATTACGGGCAATGCGAGCATAGGAACAGCGCCGGTAACCAACCAGCAATTAACAGTAGCTACTCCAAGTTCTACACTCACAAATTCGGCAATAGGAGTAGAGGGCATAAACAGTATCCCCACCACAATCAACACCAGCGGCTACGGTGTAGTAGGTGAAAGCGGAAGCAGTGCAGGAGCGCCGGTCAATGTATCTATCACCAACGGACCGCAGTTAAATGTAACAGCGGGCGTGTTGGGCAGTGCGGCAAGAGGCCCTGCAGTACCCACCACCACAGGCTTTACCAGTAATGTCGGCTTTGGCGTAGTAGGATTATTAGGCAGCGCCTTACCCAGCAGCACACCGTTCATCTCGGGAGCGGGCGTATTAGGAGCCACCAAAACAGGCGGTACGGCGCCCTTCGCGGCAGCAGTGGCAGCGTATACCAGCGGCGGTGGTTATGGCTTGTTTACCAATGTAACAGGCGGGGGATATGGTTTATATGATAATACAACAGGGGGAGGTTATGGCATATACCAAAGCGGCACAGGCGGCGCCTTTGGGTTATATGCATCAGAAACAGGCTCAGCGGCATTAACAGCGGTAACCAACTCGGTACCACTTGGTACAGGAAATATTGGTGTATTCGTAAATGGTAACTCCAGTTCACTGGCGGGTGTGTATTCCTATATGGGAAGTAAAGGTTATGTAACCGCACCGACCACGGCATCAGCAGTCTATGCGGTGACCGACTCAACAACATCAAGAGTATGGGCGATGACCAGCGAATAATACTAAGTCCACTACAGCCCCAACCGGCAACGGGTTATTGGTGTTCGGAACCACCGATGAAGTAGGCACAGTAACCTTAGGACAAAATACAACAACCTATATGACAGGCGGCGTAACCGCCAACGGACAATTGGTATTTGACAATGCCAGCAATGCCTTTACAACAACTATTAATGCCAACCCTGCAGCCACGGCAAGTTACAATTTGGTACTACCGCCTGCACAGGCAACAGCAGGACAGGTATTGACCAATGACGGAGCGGGTAACTTATACTGGTCCTCAGCCGGAGGCGGAGGAGGAGCAGCCTTAACCAATGGGACAGGGATCAATACGTTAAATTATAATGGTTCAACAGCAGCCACGGTATCAATAGCCAATACAAGTGTAACACCGGGCACGTACGGAGATGGTACAGACGTAGCGCAATTTACCGTTAATCAGCAGGGACAATTAACCTTTGCGGGCACCGTACCCATCACAGGAGGAGTATTAATAGGTACAGACGGGAGGCGATCTGATGGGGAGTTATCCCAACCCGACGATAGCCTCGATACAGGGATTTCCGGTAACAGCCTCAGGCGCCAATGCCCCCCTAACAGGACAAGTATTGGAGTATAACGGAACCGACTGGGTACCGGGCAGTACAAGCGGAACAGGCACAGTAACGAGCGTGGGTCTGGCACTACCGGCAAGCGTGTTTAATGTAGCAGGCTCGCCTGTAACCGGGGTGGGAACACTGACAGGCTCATTTGCGAACCAGACTGCGAACACCGTGTTTGCAGGACCGGCATCAGGAGGAGCAGGAGCGCCGACCTTCAGAGCATTGGTAGCAGCCGATCTGCCATCGCTGGCGGGTAATTATATCCAGAATCAAAGCGCAGCATCACAAACAGCGAATTTTTGGATAAGCGGCCCGGCAGGCATAGGAGTAGCCACAGCGCCGACGACCACACAGTTATCAGTATTGACCTCCACATCAGGTAATATAGGCATACTGGGGAACAACAACGTGCCCACCACCACGAGCACCAGCGGCTATGGCGTAGTAGGAGAAAGCGGAAGCAGTACGGGAGCACCAACCAATGTAACCATCACCAGCGGTCCGGTATTGAATATAACAGCGGGCGTGTTAGGCAGTGCGTCAAGAGGACCGGCAGTGCCCACCACCTCGGGCTTTACCAGTAACGTAGGCTTTGGCGTAGTAGGCTTATTAGGTAGCGCCTTACCCAGCAGTACACCGTTCATCTCAGGAGCCGGCGTGTTGGGTGCTACCAAGACAGCAGGCACAGCGCCATTCGCAGCAGGCGTGGCAGCGTATGCCAGCGGCGGCGGTTATGGCGTGTATTCCAGTTCAACGGGAGGCGGCATCGGCATTTATACGGCAGTGACGGGGAAAACCAGTACAGTAATACCCGGAGCCGGCAACTTTGGAGTATATGTATTAGGCAATGAGAATACGAGTTCAGGTGTGTATTCACGCATGGGAACAACCTACGGAGTAGCGCCGCTACCCACGGTAGCCGCATCGATATATGCGACAACAGACTCCACGCTCAAAGTATGGGCACTGGCAGCTAACAATACCAGCAGCACCACGGCGCCAACCGGCAACGGGTTATTGGTGTTCGGAACCACCGATGAAGTAGGCACAGTAACCTTAGGACAAAATACAACGACGTATATGA
Organism: Chitinophagales bacterium; assembly: GCA_963770495.1. Classification (GTDB taxonomy): domain Bacteria; phylum Bacteroidota; class Bacteroidia; order Chitinophagales; family CAVYQA01; genus CAVYQA01. The sequence goes on from CAVYQA010000015.1 coordinate 79,602, forward strand.
CAGGCGGCGTAACGGCCAACGGTCAGTTGGTATTTGATAATGCAATAAATGCCTTTACGGCAACCATCAATGCCAACCCGTCAGCCACGGCAAGTTACAGTTTGGTACTGCCACCTGCGCAAGGTGCAGCAAGCACTGTGTTAACCAATGACGGAGCAGGCAACCTGTCATGGGCAGCAGCAGGAAGTGGAGCATCACTAACCAATGGAACAGGAATAACTGCATTCACCTATAATGGCAGTGCAGCGGCAACAGTTTCACTAGCCAATACAGCAGTAGTAGCAGGCAGCTATGGTGATGCCAATGATTTTACCACCTTTACCGTAAATGCACAGGGACAATTAACGTCAGCAGGCACATTCCCACTGCCAACCTCACTGCCACCCTCAGGAGCAGCAGGCGGGGATTTGACAGGTGCCTATCCCAACCCGACAATAAATGACATTCAGGGCATCGGTGTATTAGCATCAGGAGCCAATGCGCCGGTTAGCGGGGATGTGTTGGAATATAATGGTACCAATTGGGTACCGGCCACACCGGCAGCCACAGGAGTAACCTCAGTAAGTGCAACAGGACCATTGAGCGTGACCAATCCGACCACCACTCCCAATATTTTATTAAGCGGAACAGCGGGCACTATATTATATGGAACAGGAGCTAGTTCAGCCTTTACGTCAGCAGGCACAGCAGGACAGTTATTACAATCCAACGGAGCGGGAGTTCCAACATGGTCAAGCCCCAATGCAATAGCATGGACATTAACAGGCAATAGCGGCACCACAGCGGGCACCAACTTTATAGGAACAACGGATGCGACAGATTTAGAATTTAAAACAGGAGTAGGCGGAGTACTTAGAATGACAATAGGCGGCACCGCAACAGATGGGGGTCTTGTAGGAATAAATATATTGCCGCAGACGGGGCAGCAATTAACGGTAGCGACGCCAAATACGGCTAACACAGGTATAGCAGGCGTGAACAGCGTGACCACCAGCACGAGTACCAGCGGGTATGGCGTAGTAGGCGAAAGCGGCACGGGAGCCGGAGCACCCTATACAGTATCCATCACCAGCGGGTCCGCAATTAAACGTAACCGCAGGCGTGTTAGGCAGTGCGTCAAGAGGCCTGCGGTGCCCACCACATCAGGCTTTACCAGTAACGTAGGCTTTGGTGTGATCGGGTTATTAGGCAGCGCTATGCCAAGCAGCGTGCCTTTTTTATCGGGAGCAGGCGTATTGGGCATCACCAAAACAGGCGGCACAGCGCCCTTTGCAGCCGGCGTTGCAGCCTATTCTAGCGGCGGCGGTTACGGGGTGTATTCAAGTACCACCGGAGGCGGCATCGGCTTTTATACAGCAGTAACCGGGGGCGGTAATACGATAGTACCCGGAGCAGGTAATTTCGGGGTGTATGTATTAGGAAATCATAGCACCACATCCGGTGTGTATTCGTATATGGGCAGTAAAGGAGTAGCCACCTTACCCACGGTAGCCTCAGGCGTATATGCCACCACGGACTCCACCTTAGGACAGGTTTGGGCGCTGGCGGCTAACAATACAAAATCCACCACGGCGCCAACTGGCAACGGTTTATTGGTGTTCGGAACCACCGATGAAGTAGGCACAGTGACCTTAGGACAAAATACAACGACCTATATGACAGGCGGCGTAGCAGCCAATGGACAGTTGGTGTTTGATAATGCCAGCAACGCGTTCACGGCAACCATCAACGCCAACCCGGCAGCCACGGCAAGTTATAGTTTAGTATTACCTCCTGCACAAGCCACAGCTTCGGGACAGGTGTTAACCAATGACGGCGCAGGGAATTTATCCTGGGCGACAGCAGGCACAGGAGGAGGCGCCATCTTATCTAATGGAACAGGCATCAGCGCCTTTAGTTATGATGGCTCAACGGCAGCCACAGTAGGCATAGCCAGTACAGGAGTAACGGCAGGGACTTATGGATCAGATACGACAGTGCCTGTATATAATGTAAATGCACAGGGACAGATTACTTCGGTGACGAATGTGAGAATATCATCAGGCGCGTTGACCGGCACAGCAGGAGGAGATTTGACCGGCAGTTACCCGGATCCGACCATAGCCAATCTCCAGGGTATACCGGTAACCGCTTCGGGAGCCAGTGCACCCCTGACAGGCCAGGTATTCCGGAATATGACGGAACCGAGTGGGTGCCCGGCAGCACAAGCGGAGCAGGCACGGTAACCAGTGTAGGACTGGCATTGCCGGCAAGTGTATTTAATGTCACGGGCTCACCTGTAACCGGTGTGGGAACACTGACAGGAGCGTTTGCGAACCAGAATGCGAACACCGTGTTTGCAGGACCATCTTCAGGAGCAGCAGGAGCACCAACCTTCAGGGCATTGGTAGCAGTGGATCTGCCATCCTTAGCGGGTAATTATATCCAGAATCAAAATGCAGCAGTCCAGACGGGGACATTCCTGATAAGCGGGACAGCAGGCATCGGGGTAGCCGCAGCGCCGGCGAGTTCGCAATTATCAGTATTGACCTTCACATCAGGATATTCAGGTATACTGGGAAACAACAACGTGGCAACAACAACGAGTACCAGCGGATATGGCGTAGTAGGAGAAAGCGGAACAGGAGCAGGAGCGCCGACCAATGTATCTATCACCAGCGGTCCGGTATTGAATATAACACGGGCGTGTTAGGCAGTGCCTCAAGAGGACCGGCAGTACCCACTACCTCAGGCTTTACCAGTAACGTAGGCTTTGGAGTAATAGGCTTATTAGGCAGCGCCTTACCCAGCAGCACACCATTTATCTCTGGAGCGGGCGTATTGGGAGCCACCAAGACAGGCGGCACAGCGCCATTTGCAGCCGGTGTGGCAGCATATTCCAGCGGCGGCGGCTATGGCGTATATACCAATGTAACAGGCGGCGGGTATGGAATCTATGATAATACGACTGGCGGTGGTTATGGCATATACCAAAGCGCCACAGGTGGCGCCTTTGGGTTATATGCAGCAGAAACAGGTTCAGCAGCGCTGACATCGGTAACCAATTCGGTACCACTTGGCACCGGCAACATCGGCGTATTCGTAAATGGTAATTCCAGTTCATTGGCGGGTGTGTATTCGTATATGGGAAGTAAAGGCTATGTAACAGCGCCGACCACGGCATCAGCAGTCTATGCGGTGACCGACTCAACAACATCAAGAGTATGGGCGATAACAGCGAATAATACTAAGTCCACTACAGCCCCAACCGGCAACGGGTTATTGGTGTTCGGAACCACCGATGAAGTAGGCACAGTAACCTTAGGACAAAATACAACGACGTATATGACAGGCGGCGTAACGGCCAACGGTCAGTTGGTATTTGATAATGCAATAAATGCCTTTACGGCAACCATCAATGCCAACCCTGCAGCCACGGCAAGTTACAGTTTGGTACTGCCACCTGCGCAAGGCGCAGCAAGCACTGTGTTAACCAATGACGGAGCAGGCAACCTGTCATGGGCATCAGCAGGAAGTGGAGCATCACTAACCAATGGAACAGGAATAACTGCATTCACCTATAATGGCAGCGCGGCGGCAACAGTTTCACTAGCCAATACAGCAGTAGTAGCAGGCAGCTATGGTGATGCCAATGATTTTACCACCTTTACCGTAAATGCGCAGGGACAATTAACGTCAGCAGGCACATTCCCATTGCCAACCTCACTGCCACCCTCAGGAGCAGCAGGCGGGGATTTGACAGGTACTTATCCCAACCCGACGCTAAATGAGATACAGGGCATCGGGGTATTAGCATCAGGAGCCAATGCGCCGACAACAGGGCAGGTATTGGAATACAATGGTACCAATTGGGTACCAACTACACTTGCAGCCACAGGAGTAACCTCAGTAAGTGCAACAGGACCATTGAGTGTGACCAATCCGACCACCACTCCCAATATTTTATTAAGTGGTGCTAATGGAGGTGTTCTTTACGGCACAGGCACAGGTGTAGGATCGGCATTCTCAGCTACAGGCACTTCAGGGCAGTTATTACAGTCAAATGGAGCAGCTGCCCCCACATGGGTGGATGCATCTTCAGTGATAGCTACTGCTTGGAATATAAATGGTAATTCAGGTACAAACTCTTCTATTAATTTTATTGGTACAACAGATGCACAGGATTTAGTGTTTAAAGCTGATGGTTATGAAGACATGAGAATAGCCAACAGTACCGGTTATGTGGGTATTGGAACGAGTGCAGTAAACCCGCCGACACAACCGTTATTTGTTACAGAAACAGCCAATAATAATAAATACGTAATAACGGGAAATGCTATACAGACGTCATTAGCAATAGATTATCAGAATACGGCTATTTACGGTTTTGCTGCAGGCGGTGATGATAATTTCGGATATGCAATCGGTGTAATGGGAATAATTCATCCGACATCACACGGAGGTACAGCTTTATATGGTGGAATTAATACAAGTGCTCCCACCTTCACCCCGGCTAGTAACACATATTATGGTATCTATACAGATGCCAGCAACACCAATATTGGCGTTGGTTATGCAGCTGCATTTATGAATGGGAATGTAGGTATAGGAACAGCTACGCCTGCTCAAACATTGGAAATAGGAGGAACAGCCGCAACAATTAGAGTGGACGGAATGATAAGCGGTAATTCATTTAATGCTTCTTCGGAGTCATCCAACTCAAATGTTGTATTTGCTAATAACAGCACAGGTGATTTGTCTGCGTTACAAAATGGAACCAATGGACAAGTATTAACTATTACAGGCGGTGTTCCAACATGGACTGCACCGGCTACCAATGGTACAGTAACTTCAGTTGGATTAAGCGTACCGGCTTCAAGTATTTTTGGAGTTAACGGTAGCCCTGTTACCGGTTCGGGCACGATTGGAATAACCACCACGGGAACTTCAGGAGGTATTCCTTATTTCAGTTCAGCTTCTGCTATATCTTCTTCAGGAGCTTTAACTCAATATGGTATTGTACTTGGCGGTGGTGCAGGTGGAGCACCTACCACAACAGCAGCACTTACAGACGGACAGGTATTAGTAGGCTCAACAGGTGGATCGCCCGTTGCCGATACTATAGGCCCTGAATCTAATTCAGGAATAACTGTAATAAACGGTTCTGGAAGCATTACAATTGGAACGAATGGCGTGTTAAATGACATAGTTACATTTACAACTGCAGGGTCAGGATCTTATTTACCTTCAGCCGGTACTAAAGCAATACAGGTTGAATTGATTGGCGGCGGTGGTGGTGGAGGTTCATGTTCAGAACCTGCAAGCAATGGTTCTGCCGGTGGTGGTGGTGGTTCTGGTGGTTATGTTAAGGTATACTTCACTAGTCCGTTATCCGGAAGTTATAATCTCTTTGTAGGTTCAGGTGGAGCCGGAGCAGCAGGTAGCAATTCAGGTAATGGTAGTTCCAGCCCCGGTAGCAGCGGCACAAGTACTTGGTTTGGTACCAGCTCTACATATGTTGCAGGCGGCGGTAGTGGAGGTAATTATGGCAGCGCTAATTTACCAAGCGCTGGTGGAGGTGGTGGTACAGCTTCAGGTGGTACAGTAAATATGCAGGGTAGTCCCGGTAGTTTAGGTTTCGGAGGTTCAAGCGGTTCATCCTCTGGTGGAGGTGGTTCTTCGGTACTTGGTGGAGGTGGAACGCCTGCTTATAATACAACAGCTGCATCTACAATTGCCGGTAATAATGGAGGCACTAACAGCTGGTGCAGGTGGTAGTGGTGCTGCTAACTTGGGTAGTCCTTCAGGAACGCCAAAAGTAGGAGCTGGTGGCAATGGAGCTAATGGAATAATAATTATTACAGAGTATAAGTAGAATTAAAAGCAGTAGCCCTTTAATATAAAAAGCCCCCGAATTTTCGGGGGCTTTTTATATTAACGAAGGTGAGTTTTTGCACTATATTGAAGGTGAATTTTAAACTTTATTAGTAAACAATATGAAAAAACTATTAATCTTAATGCCCTAATTGATATAGTTATAACACTTTTTTCTTGTAATGGAGGTATCGGTTCAAAAGATGCTCACCTTTCCCATAGGAACTCAGAGCGTGGGTTTTCAGGGATATGAATTTAAAGATTATATTAAAACGACATGGAGCCCGACGTTACCAATAATCTTGTGTAATAAGCCCTTTATATTGCTTGTAAACGGTTTAAACGGATTGGTAAGAATAATATATTACCTGATGCCGGTTCTTCTTAAATTAAAGGTTTTCTAAAATCCGCCCAAAACAGGTAGGTTTATAAGATCGGACATGGTTATATTTACTTCATTTACTTTAATATAGTTAACGGTGGATAACCGGTTAAGAGTTTCCAATTTGTCTTAAAAAACGAAAAGGTCACATTTTCATGTAACCATTTGATTTTCAAAGTGGGAGCTACTGGGATCGAACCAGTGACCCTCTGCTTGTAAGGCAGATGCTCTAAACCAGCTGAGCTAAGCTCCCAAAGCGGAGCGCAAAGGTAAAATAGTAGATTCAGTTATTCAAATGTAAAAAGCAAAATTTAATTTTATATCCTGCTCTAATCTATATAAGTCTTCAAGACTTTTGAAGATTTTACATTTCATCAGGATTAAAATAATTAAATACAACACCAGCCAGTGCACCGCCAATAACAGGAACCTACCAAATATATCCAAAGGTGTTCCAATGTGCCGCCACCCCATAGTGCATTGGTAAAAGTAATTCCTACGCCAACAGCCGGATTAAAGGCGCCGCCACTTGAAATAGGGGCTCCGGGAATAGAGCTTCCAACCATAGAGACTCCGGCGAACGCTGCTGCTAATAGGGTAAAACCAATAGCAAGTCCGTAATAACTGTTTCCCTGCGTTTTTGAATTGGTGGTTACATTAAGCACCACGTAAGCAAGGGCAAAAGTAAAAATTACTTCTGATAGAGTTGCCTGAAAGCTGGTACGTCCAGCTGGTGTAATAGCCGGGGCGCTGCCTGAAAGATGATAAGCCACAAAACCTGCTACACAACCGGCAACTATTTGCACTATCCAGTAAATAACTGCTTGCTTTAATTCGATTTTGCGACGGTACAATACAGCCAATGTAACAGCAGGATTAAAATGTGCACCGGAAACAGAGCTGCCCGCATATACCATCACCATAAGTATACTGCCAATAGCTATTGGACCCAACGGATTTCCCGCAGTTAAAGACACAACAAACACCCAGAAAAAAGTGCCGGTAAACTCTGTATAGTATTTTTTCATAACCAATTTTTTTTTAAAGATAGAACATTTTTTTAAAAATAATTTTTTACATGACTTTGTAAACACAGGAATGTTATTTTTGTACGTTTTTTAATTTAAAAAATACCGTTTATGCCCTTAGTTATCGGACAGCAGGCACCTTTGTTTGCGCTTTATGATACCACAAAACATAAAGTGTCTTTGCCCGATTTTAAAGGGCGGCATTTAGTTGTTCTATTTTTCCCACTTGCCTTTTCAAGTGTGTGCACTAGGGAATTATGCGAAATGAGGGATAACTATGCTGAATTCACCAAATTGAATACGGAGGTGGTGGGTATTTCTGTGGACTCCTTATATGCCAATAGAAAATTTAAAGAACTCTATAAAATCCCGTTCCCGCTTTTGGCTGACTTTAATAAAGAAGCCTCTATAGCTTATGACGTCCTTATTAAAGATTTTGATTATGAAATGAAGGGCGTATCTACCCGTGCCACATTTGTAATTGATAAGAACGGCATTCTCAGGTATGCCGAGGTTTTGCCTTTACCCGGTGATTATCCTAACATGGCGGCTTTGCAAAAAGCAGTTGCCGCATTAAATTGAAAAGAATTAAAAAAATCAGTTACTTTACGGCACAATATTTGACGAACTTAACTTAAACTTTTACACTTATGAAAAAATATTTTACTTTTTTAGTGCTGGCACTATTTTCAATTAATGCATTTGCACAGGATACTGTGCCAAATCAAGGTTTTGAACGCTGGACCTCAGGTAGTGGTTATATGAACCCTACAGGATGGACAACTCCTAATTCTATTACCACTGGTGAAGGAGGAGAGGCTGAAGTCACCCGAACAGATACAGCATATAGTGGTAGTTATGCAGCGCGTTTGGAGACTGATACACTTGCAATTGCCGGGGTTAACATTCCCGGATTTGTTCTTTTAGGAAATATTAATATCGTTGAGAAAGCGATATCGGGTGGAGTACCATTTACGGGGAGACCGGATACTCTTTACGGTTGGTTTCGGTATATACCAAAAGATACCGATAAGGCTTTAGTTTATGTTTTGCTTGGTGATTCTATCAACGGCTCAACAGATACTGTGGCATTTGGTGGCTTTTTAATTGGCGGAACCGATACACCCTGGTATAAGTTTAGCATACCTATAACGTACTTCAATACTACGCAAGTACCTAACTACATTCAATTGGTTATTGCATCAACAGATAATTTTTATGATAATCCTCCACGAGGAAGTACATTTTTTATAGATAGCATCGCTTTTAGCGCCGATACTTCCAAGCTTACCGGCATTAATACTGTAACTGATAAAGGCTTTAGCGCTACATGTTATCCTAATCCCGCTAATAAAAATTTAAATATTTTAATTAGTGAACCACGACCGGGAATGAGCATTAAGGTGTATGATGTGTTGGGTAGAAACTTATTCGTGGCAAATAACCGGGGGTTAATAACTCCCATTAATGTAAGCAACTTAGCTACCGGCTCATATTTCTATGAAGTGCTTGATGCGAATGGCAATTTATTAAAAACGCAAAAGTTTGATGTGGTGAGATAAAAATTAATACCAAAAAACATAAAATGCTCTCAAAATTTTGGGGGCATTTTTATTTTTATTACAACAGAAGTAATTAAAAAAATCGTTTACTTTGTTGTTCAGTAGTTAAAATTTTATTTTTTATGCCGGTTAAAAAATATACTGCCTTTCTTATTATCGTTTTCATGTCATTGAAAGCCGGAGCCCAATACTCTATTCCCGATTCCGGTTTCGAAAATTGGACCAATTCAATCAGCAATAGTCAATCATTTCAATATCCTACGGGCTGGTTAACACCCGATTCAATTACCCTGACAAATGGAGGTATTGCGGAAGTCACCCTGTCCACTGATGCTTACTCGGGTAGTTATGCGGCACAGTTGGAAACGCAGTCGTTATATGGAAATGCTATTCCGGGTTTTCTTCTTCTTGGACAGTTTAATTTAGTTCAAAAAAACATCACCGGTGGAGTTCCATTTATGATTTCTGATTATACCCGCCCCGATAGTTTAACCGGCTATTATAAATATACACCACCTTCGGGGAAAAGTGATAGTTGTTTAATTTATATAGTGCTTATGCATTATAATGACACACTTAAAAAGCGCGATACGGTGGGCATCGGTTCATTTGGTGATAGCGTCACAACAAAAGGGTATACCAGGTTTGCTTTTGGTATAAATTATAACCTTACTTATCATTCTGAACAAATTGATACTATTCAGTTAGGTATTTTTTCTTCAGGTAATTTTCTTACAGCACAGTTTGGAAGTACTATGCTTGTTGATGATCTTTCTTTTGATACTACAGTGGTGACGGGTATTAGAAGTGTTGTATATAAAAGCTATAGTATATCCTGTTATCCTAATCCGGCAAATAGCTATCTTAATATTCTCATAAGTGAACCACACACGGGAATGATTATTAAGGTGTATGATGTGCCAGGCAGAAATTTATTATCGGCAAATAACCGGGGGCTTATTACGCCTGTTGATGTCAGCAATCTGTCCAACGGCACTTATTTCTTTGAAGTGATTGACAGGTATGGAAACTTACTCAAGACGGAAAAGTTCTCTATTTTGAGATAGGTTTTTGTTTTTTCTTATTAGCGCGATGGAATATTTCGCCGAATCTGTTAAATTCCTTTCTGAATGAAATGCCTACGCCGTTAACATTTATATTCTCCTGGGCAATATCGTCGTATTGATTTTTACGGAATGCTTTCAGGGTATACCTTCCATCGGGGGTAAGAAGATAATCAAGGTCAAAATCCCCGGCAATGTTGGTGGAAGAATTTTGTGATGTTGGTGCTGAATTAACGTCAACATTACCGCCCACCGTCACCGTTAAACGATTATTTAAAAGCCGTCTGTTTTACTTCTGCCATAAACTCTTTTCCGTTTGTAGCATTGACCTGATTATTAGCTCCGGGAACACTGGATAAGGTATAATAATTAATATTCACGTTTGTCGTATTATTGATGGATGAAATAATACTGCTAAGCTGGCTGGTAAAAAACTCGCTCAGGCTTGTTGTGATAGCAGAAGTGCCGATTGATGTTAAAGAAGAGCTTTGTTCGGGTATAAAAGCGTTTATTAAAAGAAGAGAAACTACCTGTTTATTCAGTTCGTTTTGATCTTCTCTTATTTGTTGCAGGCGGCTTAATGCCAGGTCGGAGAATGTGGACGACTGGTTAGGTACCGTAATGTCAAAATTAATAGCCGGCGTAAGCAGAGAGCCTGTGAGATTCATAACAACATTAACAGGAACAGTTTGGTTTGTGGTTTGCTGTTCAGTGCTTTGCCCCGTTGAAGTCAAACTGGATAAACTTGCTTGTACTGTATAAATAGCACTGATGTTAATACGCGCTTTGTAAGGATCACCGCTCCAACTGATAGTGCCGCCCTTGTCAAGCGTAAAAGGTTTATGGACGATATTCTGATACGTGAATAGATAAGACCCGCTTTCAATAGTGTACGTGCCATACATGTTAAATGAACCTGCCGTATTTATTTTTATTTGCAGGTTACCATTGCCATTGCCTTTAATTATATCGCCTGTCGTTTGATCAAGAATGATGTTGATTAATGCATCAGGTGTAACGTCAAGGTCAAAATTAAATTTCAAACTACCGTTATTAAGCAACGCTTCTCCGGCGTTTTTAGATGATGTATCGGCAGTAATGAATTTGATAAAACTTCTGTCGGTTATATTTTGCCCGCCGCTTATGGGTATTGAGATGACTGTATTTTTTTCACTCTTTACTTCCGCATCAATTTCAAGATCATTTAAAGGTCCCCGGAACAGAACAGTGCCCGAGCCAAATGCTTTTCCGTAAAACAAATCGTTATCCCTTTGTGTGGTATTTAGTACAAGAAAATTCTTCGTATTCAAATATAAGTTGAGGCGGAATTCCGTAAGATGGTCATGAATTATTTCTCCCCCAAGCGTTGCCGTGTTTTTATACGTATCATAAAGGGTCACATCATGAAAGCTGATAAGGTTATTTGTAAAGTCTACAGTTTCATTATAGAATTTATAATGTGTTTTAAGATAATCAATAGTTGCTTCCGCTGCCGGGATAGCAACCTTGCCGGTGAGTTGAGGTTTACTAATAGTGCCTGTGAGTTTTAGTATTCCATTACAATCCCCTTTTATACCCGATGCCAATCCAACGAGGAATGGTGATGCAAATGCCAGTTTCACTTTGTTTAAATTGATAGTGGCATTTAACCCGCTATCGGCATATAAATTATAGTCCCCCACCATCTCCGCGTCGCTGCTGTCTCTTTTAAGGCTAAAATTAAAATCCACCTGTTGTTGTGTAGTATCTAAATTCATATCGGCAACAAGCTCCCCCAAACTATCGGTATTCAGCCGCGCATCATTAATAGTAAGATTAGACGTTACGTGCGTCCGTTGTAATGGATTAATAACTGCCAGTTTCCCGTTTAGAGTTCCATAAACAGAATAATCATGAATTTTAAGTAAGTTATAGAAGTCTTCAATTTTTACGTTAGTGAATGTTGCCGTTATTGTATTAGCCGTACTTGTTTTAACTCCCGAAAATGCTATCTGCCCGTTCTGTCCATTCAATAGTAAATTGTTAACGAGAATATGATTTTGAATATAAGTGATGCAGTTGTTGTCAGGTATCACCCATGCCGTGTTATTCAAGTGAAAATTGGATTTAAAAAATGAGAATTTCATTGAATCCAGGTTTCCTATCAGCCAACCGTTAAGGTTAAGCCGGTTGGCGGAAGTGCTGTCTGCAGCTTCCAGGTAGCAAAGAGCGCTGTCATTGCGAACAGCAAAACTCGCAGCAACATCCTGTATACCTGTACTATCGCTCAACTGGATATTTTTTGTATCGACTGTCACTTTTAAACGATTATGATTAGCAACAGAAACACCTAAATCAACAGATTGAAACTTAAAGTTTTTGTAATCAATTTGGGGAAATGAGCCTGTCAGGGTAATAGAATTATCAGAAGTATTCAAAGAGCCCGACGCATATGAACCGGTTAGCCCTGTAAAATCGGGGAAGAAGAAATTGGTGAATGGAATAACATTTTTTGCTGTAAAAGTGAATTTCATATCCTGTTTTGCAGGTTGCCCTTCGGCAGTAAACGGCAGTGAAGGAAAATAATACTTCATCATATCCACAAATGAATCGTAAAAACCATCCAAATAAAAATTGCCTGCCAGCGTTGCATCCAAAACATCTGACTTTACAGTAACAGTTTTTTCCCCAACGAATGTCGATGAATTTACATGAATAGAATCTATCTCATAATTTTTATCGGCTAATGTAAATTTGGTATGCTCTATGTTTATATTACCAATCATATTGTCTAGATCATTGCCCGAAAGATTCAGATTCATCGTAGAATTAAGCACAAAATCCTTATTAGCAAAATGGATGTTTTGTAAATGCGCATCCGTAACGTCGGCAATAAAATTTAATTTGGGTGTCGTATCATTAAAATCAACATTGCCCGAAAAATCAAGATTTAGATTTTTATCATTGACATAAAGTTTGCCATCGAATTTTTTCCGGTCAAAGTGACCAAAAACAATCATGTCATGGTAGTTGTAATGATTAAAAACAAATTGTGAAATGCCAGAATTCATCTGTGCACTTACATTATCGGCGCGCAGCCCGTCTGCCGTTAATATCCGCATTTAATGTAATGGTGCCAAGCAGAGAATCATTGCCAAAAAATTTTCCCAGGTTAAAATTATCTGCAGAAAAATTGCCCGAATAGAAGGCATGATTTTGTTTGTTAACTTTAAAATTTATATCAGTAGTAATGCTCCCTATAGCGGTATTGAACGTACCATAAGCTACAAAGTCGTTGATAAAGCCCGTATAATTGCCGGTGAAATTTACCTGTCCCAGTGTGTTAATATTGTCAGGAATTTTAATGCGGGGCATTAATATTTTCAGGTCGTTGGAAGTGGCGGCAAGCTGCCTTATATCAATGGTAGCAAAAGTCTCGTCTATATCAGGCAATCCCCTTAATTCCACATCACCGTAAAAGATGCCATTTGTGCCAAATTGCAGCTTCAAATCTTTGCCATGAAGGTCATTTACCGGTCCGGTTATTTCCCCATCGGCTAACAGGGTTTTACTGATAGCATCTTTTACATCGGGTGCAAAACAGGCGATATCCTCAAATGAGATTTTACAATTTTTCAAATTGCCTTTCATGCGGACTTCTGCGGGGTATTCTGTAAATGCACGGAAATCGTGAAAATTCATTTGAAAATAATCTTTTATTTCACTGTTAGTCGTTTCTATGAGAAGATGATTAAGCGTGATTTGTTTAGGAGTAATCTTCGTATCTGCTACAAGATGCTTAACTGCAAACCCGCTGCGTTCCATGGCAGAAAAATCTTTGAATTGTCCTTTAATAGTGTCCTTAATGAATGTACCATTTTCAATGTCCATATTCAATGAAGAAACAACTATGTGAGATGGATCGAACTTACCTTTTGCCGGCTTAAACGTATCCGTGTTCATGGTAAAAGAGCAATTTGTCAGCATGAATTTTTTGCAGATGAGTTTAAACGCTTTTGTGTTTAAATGTACAATGCTTGTATCGTGAGTTGCAGGGGTGGAAGGATATAGATAGGAGTAATCTGTAAATGCCACATCCGCTTTATCTATCGTAGCATTTTTCAGGTCAAATAACGGAACAGATAAATCCACTTTTCTGAAATTGAAAATACCATGTTTCAAATTCACTTTTACTTCGTTGGCAGAATTTTCATCGCGCAATACAAATTTTATATTATTCATTTCAAAATCATCAATAGAAAATTGATACTTAGAACCGCCCTTTTCGGTAGTGGTATCTTTTGAGGCAAAGGCATTAATAATGAATTGAAAATTGAAATCGGAATCAGTATGCGCTCTGTAAAGCTTAACGGTTGCATCATCCAATTCGGTAAATTTTAGCTGCAAGTGTTTGCCAAAAAAAGAGAATAAACTGATATTGGCTTGCAAACGACCTAATGATAACAGCGTATCATGCCGCTGGTCTTCAACGTAAATGTTTTTTATATCGGCGGTTTTGAAAAATTTTATATCCACTGAACCGACGTCCACCTTTGTATGCAGTTTATTCGATAAAACCCCCGCCACTCTTTGAACGATATAAGTTTGGACACTGGGAATCCGTACCAGCACTGTAACGAGAAAAGACAGTGCAAGTAAAATGGCAATGGTTATCAGCGAAATTTTAATTATTTTTTTTACCATTACAGAAGCAAATTCCCTAAAACAATCCTATTATATAATACGCTATACAGCCTTGATTGTTGCTATATTCAATAACTTTGCCAAGAACGAAAAAAGGGAGTAAAATAAACCGGTTCAGGATAGTTTTTTCAGCGCTTTTTTCAAGTTGTCAAGGGCAAAATCAATTTCTTCCATCGAACAAGTGCCCACAGACAGGCGATACCAGGTGGAGTTTGGGGAAGTGCCAAAGGCATAAAACGGCACTAAGGCTATTTTGGCTTCATTCAGGATATAAGAGGTTGTGTCTTCCGTTGATTGTAATATAACGCCATCTGCTCTCTTTTTGCCTTGCAGGTTGATTTGTACAGTAAGATAAATTGCCGCCTGCGGGGCAATGGCATAAACCGGGTATCCCGCTTTATTCAGCTTCATAATGCCCTTGTAAAATGCCACAAGACGCTGGTTTACCTTATCTTTATATTTATCAAGGTAAGCATCAACGTTTTTCTTTTGCCGCAAATATTTTGCAGTGGCCACCTGTTCGGCTTTAGGCGCCCACGCGCCTACGTGGGTGAGTATGGCTTTCATTTTATCAATAATGTGGCGGGGACCAAATGCCCAGCCAACACGCACTCCCGTGGCGGCAAATGCCTTTGATATGCCATCAATAAAAATGGTGTAGTTACGCATACCGGGGCGCAGAGATACCGGGTTGTAATGTTTTATCGTTCCAAAAGTAAGTATCCAGTATATCTGGTCATATAACAGGTAAAGAGGTTTTTCAGTATCGGAACGGCGGGCGTTTTCTTCGAGCACTAAATCGCATATTTCTTCAAGCGCTTGTTTTGTAAAAGTTGTTCCTGTGGGGTTTAACGGTGAACATAGGGCTATAAGGGTTGCTTCTTTAATAAAGGGGCGCAATTCATCTGCCGTAGGCATAAAATTATTTTCCGGCTTTGTTTCCACGAAAACGGCATTGGCATTTGTAAGATGGCAATAGTGGTTATTGTTCCACGACGGAACGGGAAAAATCACCGTATCTTGCGGGTCAATAAGTGTGCGATAGGTGGCATATATCAAAGGGCGTGCACCTGCCGCAATAAGAATTTCCTCACTGTCGTAGAGCAATGATTCACGGTCAATGAGAAATTCTTTCACTGCATTTCTCAAATCAGCAATGCCGTTTGCAGCAGGATAGTTGGTTTGGTTATCCCTGTAAGCAGCAACAATAGCGTCATTAAGTTCTGCCGGGATAGGAAATTTTTTCGGGTCGAAATCGCCTATGGTAAGGTTATATACCTTTTCTCCGCGCTTTATCATCTCATTTACCTCAGCGGCAAGTTTAATGATTTCAGAGCCGATGAGATTTTCAGCCATTTCAGAGACCATGAGTACGGGTTGTAAAGCGATTTCCGGCATATGCAGAGTAAGTTAAAAGTACAATTAAATATTTTACAAAATTAAAAATACCCCTGCTAAAAACAAATTGATTTGGCATAATATTTTCATTATTTAATAGAACAATATGAATTTTATTTTAAACTAAATGAGGTTTATTATTGTTCTTAAAGAGGATGATTAGTATCAGTATATTAAATGATGGTTGTCATTGATTTCAGAAAGTGCAGTTTATATTTTTGAACTATTAAAATTAAAAATTATGAAACTGAAAATTACAAGAACGTTGAGACAATTTATTTTAGTTGTACTTATAACAAATGTGTTAACTATCGCCAAAGTTAATGCTCAAAACAATTTTATAACGGGTACAGCAGGACCAAATACAGACCAATCGTCAACCTATTCCAAACCGGTTGACAATATTATTAATATGGTAATTTACCCTCGTCCTGCTCATGATATTGTAAATGTGCAGGCACAGGTCAACATAGCATCTAATGTAAATATGACGGTAATGGATATTCTGGGAAGAGTAATAATTGAAAGAACAGAATTACTTCCTGTTGGACCTTTTAATTATAAGTTAGATTTATCGCACTTACCGAATGGTATGTATATCTTAGAAATCAGGTGCGGCGACCAGGTACTGTCAACCAAACTTATAAAATATTAGAGAGTGAACCTTGGTTACAACTTTTAGTTGACTTTTTATTAATTATTGCCTTAAGAAGAAAGGATATATTAGTTCAATACTAATACTTACTTAGCCATCATTGATGTATTGCCATCCATGTCTACAAATTCTTTATCCTTCATTTTAACAAATGAGCCGTTCGTCTGTCGTATAGTTCCATCCGGAGTGGCATAGGTATTGTTTTTCAACAATAAGGGTTTACTTAAGACGCTCCAAACCCACATAATGCCGTTTTGTTTTGTCACTATACCATCTACAGTCGTCAGTTTTTGATTTAAGCCCACCATTTCGCCCTTGAAATTGACACAATCGCTTTCACTGAGTGTAAATGTTTTACCTCCAGCGAGTTTTACAGTACCATCAGTACTGGCTTTTACGCCGTTATCCAGATTCATATCTCCGGTCATTTTTCTTATATACCATATTTTGCCGTCTTTTTTCAATACCCCCTCTTTCATGTCAACATGCTTAGATGCTTTTGCTGAAGTTTGCTTGCCTGATTTTTGGGCAAATGCCACTGTTGTTATCATAATGGCACATAAGAAAATAGTAAGCTTTTTCATAACCTTGAATTTTAGATTAGTTGGTTTCGCGTTTGATACGTCAAATATCATTAATTTGTTTCAAATAGCAATTAAAAATTATTAACCATATAAGGTTACTAATCCTTTAATAAACAAGTAAGTTTGCAAGCATACATCATTTTTAGTATGACTTATGGCGAATTGCACCGGTTTATGATTAAGCAACTCTGCAAAATTTATTCTGTCGGGGAAGCGAAAAGCATTGCCCGCCTTGTGTTTGAAGACGTTTTGAAGCTTAATTCAATAGATTTTTTCCTGGAAGCGAAGAAAGAAGTTACTCCTGCAAACCAAGCCCGGCTTGAACAAATTGTAAAGCGCCTTTTACAACATGAACCGGTTCAATATATAACCGGCACTGCCGGTTTTTATGGATTGAAATTTAAAGTTAATCCCCATGTTTTAATTCCGCGTCCTGAAACGGAAGAATTAGTGAAATGGATACTTTCAGATATAAAAAATAATCCCTATACCAAAAAGCCAGCCATTCTTGACATTGGCACTGGCAGCGGCGGTATAGCCATTGTATTAAAGAAAAATTGTGCTGATGCAGCTCGTTTTTGCCATGGATATAAGCGAAGAGGCATTAACAGTTGCGCGCCAAAATGCGGTAATGAACAGGGCGGAAGTGAATTTTTTTGCGGGAGATATTCTTACTTATAAACCTGCGCCAAACCTGCGTTGCGATATAATTGTCAGCAATCCGCCCTATATCAAAAAAAGTGAACAACACGAAATGCCGCTTAATGTAGTGAATTATGAACCCCATTCAGCGCTGTTTGTGGAAGATAATGATGCGCTGGTATTTTATAAAGCTATCTGTGGTTTTGCCGCCGCTACGCTCACTGACGCAGGGCTTCTTTATTTTGAGATTAATGAATCACTTGGCGCAGAAGTAAAGCAATTACTCACGGAATCGGCTTTCGGGGATATTATTATCCGGAAAGATATAAATGGCAAAGAGCGAATGGTACGTTGTTCCGCTCCGGTCACTCCTGCTCCTTCTGGAAATCAATAGGTAACATCATTTCCACAGGTACAACATGACCGTTAGTGCTGCCCGGTGTCCATAAAGGCATATTTTTTATTGCCTCCATTGCATTTTGCGCGCAACCATATCCCATTTTATCTTTTAAAAGTTTTACATCATGCACAGTCCCGTCAGCATCTATAACAAAACTGATATACACTTTTCCTTCCGCATCTAATGCGATGGGGGGAACTTGTATATGCTTTTTTAAATAATTATCTAACGCCCCCTCACCTCCGGGAAACCGGGGCATAACATCAGGATTAAATACAGGTTTAGTAGGTGCGGCGGTTGGTGTTCCGTCCGAACCGGGTGGTAGCGATGGTGTAGCAGGTATTAATCCGGGTATACTGGGTCCATCTGCCGCAGGTGTATTTATTTTTGGCTGGTCTGTTTTATTGCTGTCGGGTTTTAAAACAGGAGGTGGCAATTGTTTAACGAGTTTAAAATTATTTTTATCCGGTGCAGGTTTAGGCGCTGTCGTTTTAGGCAGCAGGGTATTTGTTTTTTTCTGCGTTGTATTAGCCGGGGGCAGCTTAAGCTTTTTTCCGAAGTTAACTACCGGTCCGGGAACTTTTGGTAAAGCTAAATTCGGCACTTGATGTGAAGTAAAAATCATTGCTAAGAGAAAAAACAGTAAAAAAATACTCATAGTAATGAGCATTGATTTGTTCACCCGCTCATCATAATGTTTGCGAAGGATATAGGCGCCGTAAGCTTTGTTGCGGTGCTCAAATAAAATGTCGGTGAGGTCAGTCCTTACATCGGCTTTGAAGATTTTCTGAGCAGTCATGGGAAAATAGTTTATTACTTAAACGGCAGGGTATAATAAAATAGTATGTATAAACTATTTTATAATAGTTTTCATTCTGAATTAAATAAGTAAAAATGAGAAAATGAATCAGTGAATGACCTCTGTTTTCAGGGCTATATCTTCAAGAATGGCGCTCACGCTAAGGCAATCTTCAAGAATGCCGTTAAACACCCGCGACTTGCCGGTTGTGTGCACTTCGTTGGCGAGTTGTTGGGCTTTTTTTTCTGTACATTCAATGGCAAGCATAAGCTGGAAGATGACCTCATCAAAGGTGTGCCAGTCGTCATTATAGAGTATAACACAACCCAATCCCTCGGTGGTGGTGTCAATGGATTCTTCCAGTTCTTTTAATTCTACGTCAAACATAGTATCTTTATAAACACCAAAACAATTCAAGCTTGGATTTATTCCTATCAAAGTTAAAAAATATTTTCTATTTATGAAAGAAAAAATCAGGTGCAGCTGGTGTTTGAAAGGCGATGAACAATTGTACATTGATTACCACGACAAAGAATGGGGCGTGCCGCAACATGATGATACCAAATTGTTCGAAGCCATCATACTTGATGCATTCCAGGCGGGACTTAGCTGGCTCACTATCTTAAAAAGGCGCGAAACGTTTCGCAAGGCATTCGACAATTTTGATGCGCGCAAAATTGCAAAGTATAATGAAAGGAAAATACAAAAGTTGTTGAAAGATGAAGGCATCATCCGCAACCGGTTGAAGGTGCGTGCTGCAGTCACCAATGCACAGGCTTTTCTTGCTGTGCAGGAAGAATTCGGAACCTTTAATGATTATATCTGGCAGTTTACCGACGGGAAAACAATTGTTAATACCCATCGTGAAATGAAAACCATTTTACCCAAGACACCTGAATCGGATGCCATGAGCAAGGCACTACAGGCAAGAGGATTCAGGTTTGTGGGCAGCACAATATGCTATGCTTTTATGCAAGCCGTTGGTATGGTTAACGACCATGTCACCGATTGTTTCAGATATAATGAAGTATCAAAACTCCGTTAAACTCTAAACCTCAGGAAAAAGAAAGAGCCTCCCAGCACCACTGTGTTTGTTCTGAAAAAATTAAGCATATCAGCATAACTTATTCCCCATTGCCACAACGCTTTCGTGCCTGTTCCTACTACTATTCCTAAAGGAACAGTGATGGGTGCATAGGCGCTATTCTGAACGCCTATAGTAACTCTGAAACCGGGTCCGGGGCAATAGCCGCCTGACAGTGTGGTAACGGGCTGTTCTAAATTGCCGCCGGCTGAATTAAGCGGCACATCAATATCAGCCGCCACAACAAATTTTTGAATAAGAAAGATGCTGCCGCCTAAATGCAATTGGGTGGGCAGTGGCGCCGTAAATGATGTGGGGTGAGTGAAAACTATTGTGGTCTTGTTACCTTTTTTATCCAATGTGCCTACACCGCTGTAATTTTTAAAACTATCTACTTTTGTATTCAATACCTGGTCAGTTGTGTCGCCCCAGGTCATGTCACCAAATCCAACATCGGTTATTGACGCGCTAACGCGTATATTTTTATTGATAACCAATGTGCCGCCCAAATCAAAGCCCTCTCCATGCGCTGCTGCCGCCGGACCTGAGATGGCTATGCTGGTGTAATTAGGTTTTTTACTGCTGTCGCCTAAAGATGAGAAGGTACTGGAGTAAGATAAAAGTGCAGATTCGCTTGCGTTTGCGCCTGTGCCTGTAGTATAGCCATCAGCATATGCAAATCCTGAAACGTATTCTAAAGTTGCTCCTGCGTATAAAGCAATATTGTCGTTAATGTTAAGAATTTCCCTCCCGTAGCTTAAGGAATAAGAGCGTGTATAGGAACCTTTAACGTAAGCGCCGTTGAAAGCGTTTGAAACGTTTTGAGGGTTATTGGTAACTCCGATGTGGTCTCCATTTGGTGTATCAATAGCAGTAAAATAATTTGAATTATAGCCGTTAAACCCAATGTTTGCCCCCGTGGGGTTCATAAAAATATTTAATAAAATGCGGTCTTGCACGGTAAATGCAAAGCCGCCTATTTTAGGTATTTGCACTGAAGCGCCGAAATCCATGATATTAAGAGACAACGTCACACCGTGATTGGCAAATCCTGCCGCAAGGGCTTGCTGGTAAGTAACAGAGTCGCTAAAAAAATTTTTAATGGTTGAAAACCCAACGGCATTAGAAGCCAATCTGCCATCGAGACCGACAAATCCGAACGTTATAACAGGAGCGCCTTTGCCAACCAAGCCAAGGTTGGCGGGGTTTAAGTCGGCACAATTATAGTCCTGGTTTAAGGTGGTGCCGATTCCCGGAAGCCCGCCGGTTTGTAATAACACGGGTAATTGTGGCGGAGGCGGAGGTGGTGTCGGGGGCAGCGGTTGCACTTGTGAATAGGCAAACTGTATGGAAAACAGTGTACAAAAAGCGAAAGTGTAAAGGACTTTCATAGGTTTAAAAGATTTAACTGATTAAATACCAAAAAAAATTCTCAGCGCATATTAGATTTAAAGGTACAGTAAAAAATTATATGTTGTATAGATTAAAGTTATGACACGTATAAATTTTTTCCACTTTCAATTGTCTACGGTTCATAATCAATTACTTCCACCCCTAAATCCCCTAAAGGGGACTTTTAGTTCAGTAATTAAATCGGGACAATTTCGTTTTATTATTCTCTTGTATTTTTTTTCATTTTCAGATTTTCAAATTAATTTTCATCAACTCTGTTTTGGAATAACTTCCCTTTTGCCTCACCCTTATTCCCTCTCCATCCAAAAATGGAGAGGGACACTCTCTTATCTTGATTTATATGGGTATCTGATTTTAATTTTCTCATTTTTTTCATTTTCAAATTGTTTTTACTCACCAGCTTTGTTTCGGCAATATTTTCCCCCCTCCTATAAATTTAAACGGTCTGTCGCCACGGCGGAAATTCTCAAATTCCGAGTTAAAAATTCTTGTGATGGCATAATCGAGGCAATCGCTTAAATGCCCCCATTCCTGGTAGGAGATTCCCGTTTTGGTGTCTTTTATAGTTACTTTCAATTTGGTATCATCTTCGGCCTGTTTTACATTTTGCAAATCGAGGATGGTGTTTTTGCAATTTTCGCCAATGACAATTTCAATGCCACCGGTTTGGTTACAAAATATATTATTGATGAATTGTCCGCGCATGAACACCGGAGGGTTGGATGGCGGCACTCTCAACTGTGGTTTGTAATTGCTTAAGCCGGTTTGAATCAAACGGTAAAGGTCGTAGCCGCTTTCTGTTCTCACAGTTTGTTTCTGGCTGGTGGCATCGCCGGTAATTAATAACCCGCTTTGGTGGTATGGATACCTCCTGGAAAATTCGCTTATCATATCTCTTATGGTATTTTTAGGCGGTTTCATACATAACTCATCAAACTGCACGGCTTTTTTGCCATATACCTGCCACAGCGATGCGGCAAAATAAGGATGCACATTTTCATCAAAGCTTAACCAGATGGGTAACTTCGGATTGTAAACAATGGGCTTAACATGTTTTTCAATATTGAATTCTTTATAAAACTCCACGCCGGTTTTTAATAGTAAATCCCAATCGCCTTCAACAAATACCTGGTATTCATAGCGGGGCATGTTCTTTAAATTCTGTTTGTATTTTTCGGGTATGTAAGGATTATCGGTAATTTTTGCGGGAATATATGACCACCGTTTATTCAATTCCTTCTTTTTCCAGAGGTCATAAAATTTTTCTTTCACCCAGTTTTGCGAAGGGTTGCAGGTGCAGATGACCAGCGGCGGCGGGTCGGAATCTATAATATGCGACCCCGCGCGCTCAATGGCTTTGTAAAACGATTTTTCCTGCAGCTCATTTACTTCCTCCAGCAAAAAACCGTTCACTTCCAGTCCGCGCCAGCGGTTCAACTCTTTATCGCGGGCATAATTTTCTCCGAAGAAAATAAGTTGTGAGCCGTTCTTAAATGTAACCGTATTGGTATTCCGGTTAAACGACACCATAAAACTCTTAGGGCAGATTTTAAAAAACGAAGGTATGGTGGTTTGTTTTAATTTCTGCAAATCCGTTCGCACCACTGCCCATTTGCTCTGTTTATACACTTTGCACAAAAAAAGTAGCACACCCAGTGCGCCAAATGTTTTTCCGCCGCGTATGGCTCCCCCGTATAAAATAATATCTTTTTCTCCGCTCGTTGCCTGCCTCAGCAGTTCCCTTTGCGGCGGAAAGGGTTTATAAAGTGGCTTATTTTCTACTGATTCCAAAATTTTAACGTTAGCTATCCGGCGTCAAAATTATTGGAGGAATAAACGCCTTATCACAAGTTGGGACAAGAAGTTTTTGGGCGCGGGTGTAGGTAATGGTTTCAAGGTGTGAATGAATATTCAAGAGGAGTAGGCTATTTCTATGGCAAAAATGTACCAATCAAAGCGCAAAAATGCTAACTATAGTATGTAGCACATGTTGCATACTATAAATAGCTTTGTTGTTACTAATTTATGATGAACAAAAAGAATATATTAATTGCATTTGGTGAAAAGGTTCGTGAACTGCGAAAGCAAAAAGGCTTATCGCAAGAGGAACTCTCATTCAAGGCCGACTTACATAGAACTTATATTGGGATGATTGAACGAGCTGAAAAAAATATTACTCTAACGAACATAGAAAAAATTGCTAATGCATTAGATGTTCACGTTTCAGAACTTCTAAAAAGTAAATGACTATGTTACAGACACAAAGAATGCCATCACTTCCAAAACTTTTAGAGCGAAAAATATATAAGACTGGACAAACAAGAGGAGCTGATGATGATGTGATTTTTCAGAACAGGGTTGCAAGAAACAGTACAGTACTAATTCCCTACCCCCAGTTTGAAGTTTGGAAACAGGCTCCTGATAATAACGGTATTTATGAAAACAATTTTTTAGTTCTTATTAAGCCGGAAGATTATTTTAATAACAAAAATATTAAGGAAGAGTTAGTTGAGAAAGGGTTAAGGATTGGAAAGAATGTCTTGTTGTTTTATGAAACGCGTGAGCAATGGAACGATTTCAACCCAAATAATAAGAGGCTCAAATATGCTGTTTCAAGAACTTCACCACTAAAAGGACATTATGTTGCCCGAGTACCTTCGACTACAGCAGAAGGGGATAGAAAAATTCTAAGAGGTTTTACAACGAGCGGAATGAAAGGAGCCGGAATACGAGTTTATGAATACGCAAGCCAGAGTATTAACGATCAATGCCGAATACAACTTGAATACGTCTTTTGGTGCTGTGTTGATGCAAAAGAAGTTGTTGAACAACAGGGAATGACAAAAGAAAATATTGAAATAAGAAAAAAAACTAATATAGAAAAAGCAAAAGAACTAAAACTCGATGATGAAAAAATTCTAAAACATGTTCGGATTTTAAGCGAATTTGGCCATGCAATTTGCCCGCTTTGCTTAAAACCTTTGTCAGCAAATGGTTTTTTCAATCGCTTAGAACAAGCTGAAGGAAGGGATGTACCTGACCTGACAGTAACCCAATTGAATTTATTTCACATCCAGGAATTAAGAATGGGGGAGTTCAATCATCGTCCATATAATTTGGGTTGGGGACACCATCATTGTAATACTGTTACTAAGGATTCAGGAATAATTGAAACCTTAAAATGGATGGACGAAATAATTCAGACTAACAAAAAAATGGGTTACAAGTTTTAACCCAGATCAAAGAGTGTATTTGATAGAGAAGTCATTTGTTTTTTTGTCACTTTCATTATATCGTGCTTTTTCTTTAGTGTTGTAAAGTTTTTAGCAGAATAGTTTTCCAATCTTGTTTTTATTGACTTTACCCATTTTTCGTCCAATTCAATAGAAATTGTTTTTCTGCCAGTATTCAAAGCAGCAATTGCTGTACTTCCAGAACCAGCAAAACAATCAAGAATGATATCGCCTTCATAAGTTGCGCTTATAATTGAGTGCTCCAACATATCTATAGGCTTTTCAGCAGGATGTTTTCCATCATAAGGTCTTACGGAACAGAAATTCCAAACATCAGTAAACTCAACAGATGAATTAACATCAAACGGCCTTATTACATCTTCATAAGACGGCATTTGTTTTACTAAGCCTATCGACAAAATCGCTTTACAAATTTTTTTGTATTGATCACGACTCGGTATATTTCTACCTGCCTCCCAATTATGGACAGAACCACCATGATTCACTTTTCCGAAAGCACCTACCATTTCAGTAAGTTGATGACCGGCCAAACCAGAAGCCAATCTAACAGACTTTAAAAAATTACCAAATGATGAATTATTTAAGTTCCCTTTATATGCTGGTTCAGCAAAAATGATTCTTTCAGAATGGTCATACCATTGTCGTAATGATTCTTTTTTCATTTTTTGTTTCCATCCATCAAAACCAGGATCATTTGGTTTTGTCCAAACAATATGGGACAGAATATTAAATTGCTTCATAAGCAACACTTCAATTCTCGCCGCCATTGCCGAGGAACAATAAACATAAATTGACCCATTTGGCTGTAGGATACGATACCATTCTTTTGTAAAGTCTTCCATCCACATTAAAAAATCATCATCACTTTCAAAAGCTGTATCGTTCTTAATGTTTTTCTTTTTAGTTGTGTGGTAAGGAGGATCTGTAAGAATAAGAGAAATACTATGATCTGGAATGTATTTTAGTAATTCCAAAGAATCTCCAGAAATGAGTAATGAATCTGAACTTTCAAACTCTAACTCACCATTGAATTTTGACCTAATTTTTTTGAATGAAGCTTCTCTATTTTTCAAATATTCATCTAAAGTTGTCATTTTTCACTTGCTAATTATAGTATGCAAATCTATAAACTCATTTAATATTAAACAACACTTTTGCTAAAAAATTATTCACCTTATATTCATTATAATATAACCCGCCGTGCGGAGCCACACTCCGCACTCATATAGCAGCATGCACCCCAAATAAACCTAAAATAATAATATATAATAAATTAATTATCAACCTCACTTTTTCATTCTTGACAAGAACTGACAAGAAAAAAATGGGGTAAAAAAACCACAAGGTTTAGTAAGCACGTAGCTCTCCTCCTGTTTTTAGGAGGAGGCTGCGCAATGAGCGGAGGTGAGGAGGTAAATAATAAAAACCTCCCGGCAACCCGCAAAGCTCTGTCCCCTCCTAAAAACAGGAGGGGAGTTAAAAGGCGCAGCAAAAACTTCCTGTCCCAACTTCTTAAACCGCTCTCACTCCCGCTCTAATTTTGTTTCATAAAAAATATAAACGTATGAATCAAAATGACAATCAAACGCACAAGCTCACTGATGAGCAATTTGTAGCCATCTACACAGAAAACGGCGGACTGCCTTCTAAAACCGCCAAAGCCATAGAGGCAAAGTATAAAATAAAATTTTCGCGCCAGGCGGTGCGCGAGCGCGCCAAAAAATTTCCCGATATAGTATTTGAATGCCGCGATGAATTAGTTGAAATGGCAGAAGACAATTTAAGGCATTTGCTTAACTGTGACGACCTGGAAGTAAAGCGCAAAACCACTATTTATGTATTAAACACACTCGGCAGGGCAAGCGGCTATGGCAAAACCACCGTTACCCATGAACCCGCCAAACCCGAAGAGTATTTTGAAATTGACGGTAAAAAATTTATTTTTTAATTATTGTCTTATATCGTTCTTTGAAATTTATTTATTTATTCCCTTCTTCACCAAAAGTGGAGTGGGGCAGGTGCTGGTGGCGAGATAGATTTTCGGCTAAAGCCGTTTCTTTTATTATTTGTATCCACGACCTGAAGGTCGTGGCAATTCCCTGAAGGGTTTAATTTCTAAAAAGTATACCTTACCCCCAAGCCGCCCCATCCCCCATAAAATATATCGCCGGTATTGAGAAAACTAAATGACGGTTGCCAATCAATACTGATGTCTATGGGAGCGCCGGTAAATTTATAATCTAATCCCAGCACGCCGTCAATTCCAACATCGGTATAGTTATCGCCAGGCACGTCGCCGGGATGGTGGTTTGCTACGCCGATATGGGCGCCCGGTCCAATATAAAATTTTAATCCCGGTGCTCCCGGTATGTCAAAATTAAATTCGTAAAGACCGGTAAAACGAAAACCATTATTCCAAAAATATCCAATCCCCTCCAGCGAGGTATTGGGAGCTATAAAATGTTTTACAGTAATGCCGAGCGGGAAAAACTTCAAACCAAGAGCTGTGCTGTACGTACTGCCCAAGCTTTGGGCTTTACTTTGAAAGCTTATAACAGAGAACACGATACATAAATAACAGACCAGTTTTTTCATACAATAAGATTTGGTTAAAAATAACATTACAAAGAGCAAGCCAAACCGCGTTTTTTACTTTAAAAAAATGCGTAAAATCATTATTTTTCATGATGATAATCATATTTTATTCCACGTATCAATTTCAATTTTACGCCCATAAACTTTAAACACTATGAAAATAAATATTGGGAAATTCGACAGGATGTTAAGACTTGCAGTTGCAATTGAAATTGTAGTCTTATTTTTTTACGGTTTTATAGGCGGTGTTGCTGCCGATATTTTATTGGTAATGGCAGCTTTTTTAGCTGTTACCGCTTTTTTGGGTGCAAGCCCGGTTTACACACTGCTTAAAATTACTACAAGACCGAAAAACGAAGACGGGTATAAAAAACAGGCACGATAAAAAATTTTAGCCGAATTTTCGACAAGTTCTGACAAGTTTCACCGGAGGTCAGGGTATAACAATTGTTTTAGATGTCACACCGTAAGCGCTAAAATAACCTAAAGCGCCGTTGCTGATATTAGAAGTGGGATTTGCGGGCGCAGTATTAAATCCTTCACCATTTGCATTGATGAGTGTGCTATAATAATTGAACATGTTCTCATCAATGTTTTCCAATAGAATAGTAACAGAGTCTCCTGCTTTAAGGCTGTCACGCGAGATTCTTAAGGGGAAAATGATTGTTTGCCCGTCCTGTAATTCATCATTGGTTACAAAAATCCGGGATTGTTGAATGTGATTTATAAGCTCAACAAAATGATAATAATTAGCAATGCCTGCGGGGTCTTTAAATTGTACATTTATCACGGTATCTCTTCCAAAAGGTCCCTTTCCCAAGAGTAAGTGTATCAATATTAACAGGAGATGACATGGTAGAAGTTGCCGAATAGTTTTTTCCGTTGGCTGTAATTGAGAGTGTATATGTTCTGCCCGGCGTTCCGGTAAGTTTGTCGCCTGTATAGGTGCCCGGTGGATTTTCTTTTAACGTATCTGTGTTTCCAAAATTATCACTCATTATTACTAAAGCGCCATCAATAGGAGGGAAAACATTAGGGTCGCTGAAATTAACGGTTTGTGATAATTGAACGGTATAAGGTCCGGGTTGATTATTGATATTAGCCTGTACAACTGTTTGTGGTGAGGCGCTGTTCAGGTTTACATTAATTACCTTCTGGCAGGAATAAAATAGACTTGAACCTGCTACTAAAAAGCAGAACAAAAATAATCCGGTTCTATGAGGTGCAATAAATTTCATAACGTGAACTTAAATTCATAGGTTACTGAAGGTATGATACCAAACAGCGAGGTTTGTACAGCCTGTGTTTCAAAAGCATTATCCGGATTTTGCTGGAACGTTATGGTGTAGGCGTTCCAACGGTCATAAACATTATAGATGGAGAAGTTCCAGCTTGCTTGAAAATTTTTTCTCTTTTTGCATTGAAAAGTAGCCCCAACATCTAAACGGCTGTAAGGCGGCATACGGTATGCGTTACGAGAGGTATAATAGAAGTACACATCGCCGTCAACATCATATTTGCCACTTGGAAACGTAACAGGGTTGCCCGTGTAATAAACAAACGTGGATGATAACGTCCATCTTTTAGATATCTGGTATATCGCTACAACTGACAAATCGTTAGGTCTGTCTTGAGGTGAATTATACCAGCTGCCATTATTTATGCCCGTAACCTGTTGTTGAGCTTTTGATAAAGTATAACCTATCCAGCCGTTAAATTTCCCGTATTTCTTCTTCAAAAAAAACTCAACTCCGTAAGCTCTGCCAATGCCAAAAAGTAATTGCGATTCTATATCTTCATTAAATTCAAGTTGTGCATTGTCCCTATAATCTATCAGGTTTTGAATTTGTTTATAATATCCTTCTATTAAGCATTCATACGTATTATCAGCAAAATTTCTGAAATAGCCCACTGACACCTGGTCTGCAATTTCGGGCTGGATATAGTTGGTGCTTGGTATCCACTGGTCAGTGGGATTTTCAGTGGTAGTGTTATTCAGCAGGTGTATATTTTGGGTATTTCGCGCATACGAGGCTTTTATAGAACTAACCGGATTTAAAGTATAACTTGCTGAAGCCCGCGGTTCAGGATTAATATACGTTTTCACAAACTGTCCGGGTTTATAGTTGGCAGAATCAATAGTCTGCCTGGTTGAAGTATTATAATTATAAAACTCACCGGGACCTAAAACACTAAATGCTGTTAAGCGAATGCCATATTCTATACTGAACCTTGTAGATGGTTTAAAGATATGAGAAACATAAAGAGCATTCTCCCAACTATAATCATCTGTAAGATTTACTGCATTAACCATTGAATTATTTTCAGCTACAATTTCCCCGGGAACAATTTGATGGAACGTAGAATTTAAACCGAAATTCAGAGTGTTCTTGTTATTAATAAAATATTCAAAATCATATTTAATGCCGTAATCCTGTATTCTTGAAACAATACCTATAGTGGTTCCTGAAAAGTTTATACCAATATTATCATTGTAGTTGCTGACAATAAAAGAGGCATTTGAAAATAATTTGTCGTTAAATAAATGATTCCACCTTAAAGTGCCGGTTATGTTACCCCAGTTAATACTAAACGTGTTGCCAAACCCCAACACATCTTTACCAAAATAACCGGATAAATAAACATGATCATTTTTTCCTAATTCGTAATTTGCTTTAACATTTACATCGTAAAAATAAAGAGTTGATTGTCTTAGTGAAGAGTCGGAAGACAGTTTAAGAAACAGGTCGGCATAAGTTCTTCTTGCACAAACAATAAACGAGCCTTTATGTTTTACAATAGGACCTTCAACACTTATATGAGAATCTATTAGCCCTATTCCCCCGCTGATTATAAAATTTTGGTTGTTTCCGTCATTCATCTTTATATCCAATACTGAAGATAACCGCCCGCCATATTGCGCAGGCTCATCGCCTTTATATACTGTAACATCTTTAATGGCATCGGAATTAAATACGGAGAAAAAACCGAGCAGGTGAGTGGCATTATACACAGGCGCTTCATCCAGTAAAATAAGATTTTGGTCAGCGCCTCCGCCGCGCACATAAAACCCGCTGTTGCCGTCGCCGGCAGATTCAATGCCGGGAAGCAATTGCAGTGTTTTCAAAATATCCTGTTCACCAAAAATTACCGGTATAACGCTGATTTGTTTTACATCAAGTTTTACAACTCCCATTTCGGGGTTGGTAACATTATCGTTGTTCTTTCCTTCGCCGCCTATAACAACTTCATTTAACTGCGTGCTTTTTTCAGAGAGATTAAAATTTATTTTTGTGTTTTGCAGCAGGTTAATTTGCACTGATTTTGCCTTATACCCGATTAGTTGTGCAGTAACAGTGTATTTACCGGCGGGGATGGTCAGGGAATAAAAACCATAAGAATTACTAACGGTTCCGGTTTCTTTCAATTCGGCAACGGAAACGGAAACGCCTATAAGCAGTTCACCGGTTGCGGAATCTTTTACGTTGCCGCTGATGGTGAATTTATTTTGAGCGAAAACCTGCAATCCTAATGAAAGAAAAAGTAAAAAAATAATCCATTTACGCATAGCGGGCAAAATTAGCAACAAATTTTAATGGAGGTTGAAGAAAAAGGAGATTCAAAATTAAATTTTGATTAAAAGGGTTACGGTTAAGAATATAAACATTAATTATAAACTTGCCTTTTATTTGAGTAACAGAATACAATCGAAGAATATTTTAACTACTCATATCAGCTATATATATTTTACTTTTCGCTATTGTAATAGAAATAATTCCATATTTAAATATATTGGAGTATGGAATTAGAAAAAAAAATTAACTTTACACACTTATGATAGTGAAACAATTAACCATACTAAATTTTAAGTCTATTCGAAAAATGATGCAATTACCATGCTCAAAAGTGAATATATTTATTGGACCACCCAATGCCGGTAAATCTAATATCATTGAAGCGCTCAATTTTTTTTCTAATGGATGTATTTTCAATTTTAATGAGGTTTTTCGATTTAAATCATTTTCTGATTTTTTCTATGATTCACAAATTGATACGCCCCTGGTAGTTGACTCCTCTAAAATTAATTTCTATTGTACAAGAGATAAAAATCAATTCTCATGCAGGTATCAAGTTTTTTCTTCAGGTAAAAAAGAAGAGGAATTTACTTTTCAGCAATCAATTAAGCCACAAAATTTTCCACTTAATATAAAATCTCCATTTCGATTTTATTCTTTTAATGCCAAGTCACCATACGTATTAAATAATATAGAAAGAGAATTATCCGAACCGTTTGGTAATAATTTAATCTCTATTATAATTAATAATAAAAATATACGCGAGTTTGTACGCGATGTATTTAAAGCGCATGGCTTCCGATTGCAAATTAAACCAGTAGAACAAGAAATACTTATTTCAAAAGAAGTAGGAGATGAATTATTTAGCTATCCTTATGAAACCATTTCTGAAACGTTACGCCGGTATATATTTTTTATGGTCGCCTTAGAAACAAATAAAGACCATGTGTTGCTTTTTGATGAACCTGAAACTAATACATTCCCTTTCTATACTAAACAAATGGCAGAACGAATTGCTTTGGATGAAACCAACCAATTCTTTTTTACAACTCACAATCCCTATTTATTGGCTTCTATAGTAGAAAAAACTCCTGTTGATAAATTAAACATTGTTATAACTTATATGGATAGGATAAGCTATGAAACTAAAATTTATCCTTTACACAAAGATCAATTTAGTGATGTGCTGGACTCTGATATTTTCCTGAATCTGGATAAATATATCGAAACCGATGGAGCTACTGCATCTTGAATGTCTTCCTGATGAAACGATAGTTAAATGTCTTGGGATTCCTAAAAAATCCATTAAACATCATAATGATAAAGGCAGAGTTTGTAATTTCCTGATGAAAAACTCATCTTCACCTTTAATTGGACTAATAGATGAAGATCCCGGTAGTGCACAACCTAAATATCTTTCTGCACTTGTTTTGGAAAAAGAAAAACACCATATACGAGTTCTACATGATAAAGCCCATAATCATAAGATAATTATTATTTGTCCACGACTTTAAGATTGGTTGATAAATGTATGCGTAGCCAATAAAATTAATATATCTGACTTTAACCTTAGTGATAGACCCAACACATTGCACCGTGACATTAATAATAATTTAGAAAAATTAATAAGATTAATTAATTATTTAATTAAAAATAAGGTAGCATCAATTAATTTTTTAAAGCATAATCTATTATAAATTATTTTTTGACTTACTCCTTACAACTTATTACTTATAACTAAAAAGCCTAAGTCGTTTTCCTGTAATTTAAAATAGCCCACGTATTTAATACCAGCCCGATTAAAAACACTGCACCTATGTTGTAAGCAATATCGGAAAATCCGCTGCCTTTAATTACTACCATGCGCATGACCTGGATAAAATAGCTGACAGGGAAAAGATGCGCCACAAATTGCGCCCATTGGGGCATACTGTCAAATGGCGTAAAAAGTCCGCTCATCATATTAAATATCATCATAAATAAAAACATAAGTGAGTTGGCTTGCATCTGTGTTTCGGTATAAGTGGATATAAGCAATCCGAACCCGAGAATGGCGAACATGTAAGTAGCTAAGAAGGCATACAACACTATAAAATGCCCAAGAGGCACAATGCCGTAAATCAGCCGTGCTATTAATAATCCAAACGTAAAAACAACTATACCTGTAAGCCAGAAGGGAATGAGCTTACCTAAAATAAACTGCCATTTTTTAATGGGGGTTACGTTGATCTGTTCTATGGTTCCGATTTCTTTTTCCTTTACAATATTAAACGCCGCCGATAACCCTGCAACGCCTGTAATAAGAGATACGAGAATTCCGGGCACCATAAAAACATAATAGCTGAGCAACGGATTATACCAGAATGAGGTAACCACATCAATGGTTGGCGTGGCGCTTACCAATTCGGGTTGCACCCACTCAGCTCTAAGAGTATTATTAAAATCGGTGATAATGCTGCTCAGGTAAGCAAAGCCCACAGTGGCTTTTACTCCATTTATGGCATTTACTTCTATAGCTATGTTCTGGCTTTTATCACGAATAAGATTACGCCCGAAATTCTGCGGTATTTCAAGCACAATATCGGCTTTATCGTTTTCAATAAGCTTATTGGCTTTGGAATTAAAATCGGTATAGTTCGCCAGCTTAAAATATCCCGATGACAGGATTTTATCGGCTAATTTTTGAGTGGTGACGGAATGGTCGTGGTCAACAATGGCAATATTTATATTCTTTATGGTAAGGTTAGCAGCCATTGGCAGTAATAGCAACTGGATAAGAGGCGCAATAAAAAGCCGTCCCACGAATCCCCTGTCGCGAAACATTTGCCTGAACTCTTTTTGTAATAAAAATCGCAGTGGTCTCATTCTAATCGTATTTTAAAGTTTCGCAGGCTAAGAATTAAAAAGAATAATGCCATACCGGCAAGGATGAGGGTTTCTTTCCATATAGCAAAAAATCCCAGCCCCTTTAGCATAATAGCTTTTACAATTAAGTAATACCATCTGGATGGAACAATATTTGAAATAAGACGCAATACCAAAGGCATATTTTCAATAGGGAATAAATAACCGCTTAGTAACATAGTAGGCAACATCATTCCTATCATGGAGGCAAACATGGCAGATTGCTGCGATTTTGTGACGGTGGAAATAAGCAGCCCTAATGCAAGAGCATTTATAATAAGTATGGTGCTCTCGCCAATTAAAAGCAAAACACTGCCTTTAATTGGTAAGTCAAGAGCGTAAACGCTTAACAAAAGTATTACCCCTAAATTTATTAATGATACTACTAAGTAAGGTATTGCCTTTGAAACGATTACTAATAATGGCTTAACAGGTGACACCAGCAATATTTCCATGGTGCCGAGTTCTTTTTCGCGTACAATGGAAACAGAGGTCATCATAACACATACTAATAGCAATACCATTGCCATTACGCCGGGCACAAAATCAGGGGCGCCCGCTAAGTCGGGATTATAGAGCATACGCACTTCGGGCACAATGGTATAGGGTACAGAGGCATTTTGATTTAGTTGTGCCTGGTAATCGTCAACGACAGCACCAATATAACTGGTAAGTGTGGTGGCTGTGTTAGGATCGGATGCATCGGCAATAACCTGAATGTTGGCTTGGTTCAAATGCAACAGGTCGGTATTAAAATTAACAGGGAAAACAACTGCCAGTTTTATTTTGCCCCTTTTAAATGCCGCGTCAATTTGCGATGGGGATAACATGGCTTTTTCCACATAAAAAAAATCGCTGCTTTCTATTTTATTAATAATTTGCTGCGATGCTAAATCCTGAGCATTATCTACAATTACAATTTTAGCATTTTTTATTTCATTGGTAAGCGCAAAACCAAATAGCGTAATCTGCACAATAGGCAATCCAAAAAGCATTATAAGCGTTCTCCAGTCTCTGAAAACGTGTTTAAATTCTTTTTTTACGAATGCGAATAGTTGCTTCATTGCTCTATATTAATTATCACTAATCGCCCGAACGCTTTGCACCTCTTGCCAGTTTATAAAATACATCGGTCATGGTTTCTGATGAATATTTCTGTTTTAAATTATTGGGAGTATCCAGCGCTTCAATCCGACCATCCACCATAATACATACACGGTTGCAATATTCCGCTTCTTCGAGATAGTGCGTGGTAACAAAAATGGTGATGCCTTTCTCAGATGCATCGTATATTAAATCCCAGAACTGCCGGCGCATAGAGGGGTCAACCCCTCCTGTAGGCTCATCCAAAAAAACTATTTTTGGCTGATGCACTATCGCCACTGAAAAGGCGAGTTTTTGTTTCCATCCCAAAGGCAAAGAGCGCACGAGTTTATTCGCTTCATGCTGTAAGCCCAGCTCTTCAGTAAGCTCTGCTATTTTGTCCTTTAGTTGTTTATCCGACAAACCGTATATACCACCGTAAAACTCAATATTCTCTTTCACCGTCAAATCTTCATAAAGGGAAAAACGCTGGCTCATGTAGCCGATATTCTTTTTTATCTCTTCAGGTTGTTTATACACATCAAAGCCTGCTACAGTAGCTTCGCCGGATGTGGGTATGGAAAGCCCGCACAACATGCGCATGGCGGTGGTTTTTCCTGCGCCGTTAGCACCAAGAAAAGCAAATATTTCTGCTTGGTGCACGTCAAATGATATTTCATTCACCGCCACAAAATCGCCGAAGCGTTTAGTGAGCTTATTCGTTTTTATTACTGTCCCGTTCATCGTGTTTTAATAATCGTATAAAACAATCTTCTATAGTTGGTGTCACTTCTTTAATTTCAACCTTGCTATGACCTTTGCGTTGCAAATAGTTTAATACATCCTGCTCACTTGTTTTTAATGACAGGTGAAGATACTCGCCAAAAGTGTAGCAGCGCAGTGTGCCATCATAACTGCGCAAATCAGTCAGCAAGTGGTGCATGTGTTGTGCTGTCCGCACCCCATATAATTTTTCGGGATACGCCTTTATTATATTTTCTGTAGTGTCTATCGAAAGCATTTTACCGTCAAGTATAAGCCCTATACGGTCGCATAGGGTTGCCTCATCCATGTATGAGGTGGAAACTAAAATTGAAATGCCTTGTTGCTTCAGTCGCTTAAGCATATCCCAAAATTCTTTACGCGACACCACATCAACGCCGGTGGTTGGCTCATCTAAAAACAATACTTCGGGTTTGTGAATTAATGCACAGCAAAGCGCCAGCTTCTGTTTCATGCCACCGGACAATTTGCCTGCCCTGCGGTTTTTGAACGGCTCCAACTGTACGTAAATATCCTTTATCAGGTCATAGTTCTCTTTAATAGTTGTATTAAATACTGTAGCAAAAAAATCAAGATTTTCCTCCACTGTCAAATCCTGGTATAATGAAAACCGTCCCGGCATATAACCCAATATGCCGCGGATGGATTTAAAATCTTTCACTATGTCAAACCCACCAACGGTTGCCGTGCCTTTATCGGGTATGAGTAATGTGGTAAGCAAACGGAAGATGGTGCTTTTGCCTGCGCCATCCGGTCCTATCAATCCAAAAATCTCTCCCTTCTCCACGTTGAATGACACATCATCCACAGCAAGAACAGTTCCTTTGTTGTAGGTTTTTGTAATATTAGTTAACGCTATTGCGCTCATATCCGTTATAAAATTTTACTTCACCGTACATGCCTATCTTAATATATCCGTCGGTATTTGGCACTCTCACTTTTATGGCATAAACCAAATCGGCTCTTTCGTCTTTTGTTGGAATTGTTTTAGGTGTAAATTCGGATTGAGAAGAAATCCAGTAAACAGTGCCGGTATAATACCTAAATTTATTCTCACCCTCATCAGTGCGCACTTTCACCTGCTGCCCCAGTCTCACCTGGTCGAGTTGGTTGCCTGTTATATAGGCTCTTAAAATAAGTGTATCCGTTTCGGCAATTTTATACAGCGCTTTGCCGGGAGCGGCAAATTCATGATCCTCTGCATATTTGGTTAAAACCGTTCCATGCACTTCGTTTATTATAAGGCTTTTTGCAATCTGGTCGTTTATCTGGGCAATCTGTTTTTTTAACGGAGTAACATCTTTAGTTAACGTTGTAGATGTAATACCCAACGATGATTCCTGTGCCTTAATTTGGTCATTA
Organism: Chitinophagales bacterium; assembly: GCA_963770495.1. Lineage (GTDB taxonomy): Bacteria > Bacteroidota > Bacteroidia > Chitinophagales > CAVYQA01 > CAVYQA01. Next base: position 116,705 of record CAVYQA010000015.1, read on the forward strand.
AGCACTTTCACCTGTGAGTTGGCATCGTCTAATTGCTGTTGTGTCGCGGCATTTTGTTTATACAGGTTGCTTATACGTTGCTGATTTGTTTGCGCCAGTTCCAATTGCGATTGCAATACAGATATTTGCACAGGTATATCAGGCATCTGGCTGGTGGTGGAAGCGATTTGGGCTTGCATCTCTTTTTTTCTGAGGTATAGCTGTGTGGTATCTATATAACCTATTAGCTGACCGGGTTGTAGGGTTTGCCCTTCTTCAATATTAAACGTCATAATATTACCGGTTTCCTGGGCGGAAACAATGGTTTCCACAGATTCGAATGCGCCTGCCGCATCATAATCATTTGCGCTGTTATTGCATGAAGCAAACAGTATGGCAGCTATTACTATAAGTGATAATTTTTTCATCGTTTACAGAATTTATTTTTTTAGTTACCTGATGTATTTTTATAATTGTATTCGTCCATAAGCAGTTGCACCCGGTGAAGCAACAGGCTTTGTTTTGCCTGGTCTTCGGCATCCAATTCCGTTATGTAATCATGTATCGTTATGGTGCCGCCTTTTAACTGTGCTCTTGATGTTATTGTAACAGCATTGCGCTTGCTGACGATGTCGTTATCCTTGTTAATCAGTTGTTGATCATTTGTAATATTTTCATTTTGTTGAAGCATGGTTAGATTGGTATTGAACAAGAAAGTTTCGCGTTCTGCATCTATACTTTGCTGGTCAACCAATAATAATTGTTTCTGGTTATGCATAGTATATAAACCGCCTAATATCCAGCTAAGTCGTAAACCACCTATATAATAAAAAGCAGGATTGGCGTCAAATTCATTTAACCCCGGCAGCGCATAGCCGCCCTGCAGGAAAAAAGAAAATTTTGGACGGTTAGTGGCATTAATTATTTTCATCTGCACATCATCGTTTTTTTTCTGGTAATCATACAACGATAATTCAGGTCTTTTTATAGTTGCAGAAACAACAATATCGGGAGGCGTTTCAAGTGTATCGACAGGCTTATTAATAAATAGAGACAACATATCCAAATAAGCTTTGCGCGATGATTTAAGGTTTATTTCATTTTGTTGCTGCTGTATTAATTCGGCTTGCAATTCGTCAAGGCTGCTGCTAAGGGCGGTGCCATTAGCTATGGCTGCCTGCATATTATCTATATCGTTTTGCAAATCTTTTTGAATTAACGCATTTTGTTTTAGTTGTTCGTTTATCAGCAATGCACCGAAGAATAGCTGGTTGATACGGTCTTTTAATGTATATAATTGCACCTCTAAACTTTGTTGCTGAATATCGGCGCCTGACTGTTGCAATTGTTTTTGTTGCTTTATAATCCCGCCATCGTATATGGTTTGGTCAACTTCGCCGTGCACATTATATTCGTAATTAGTATAAGTAGGAAAGGCAAAATTTAGACCGGGTATATGAATATCTATTGGTATACTGATAACAGGGTATTGGTAAGTTCCCTGTCCGTTAATGCTGAATTGCGGCAAATAGCCTTTTGCCGCATTAGAAACAGTATAATCGCGGGTCTTTTCGATAAGCCCTCTTTGCCTGGTTAACGGATATTGCTTCTTTGCCCATGCATAGCAACTATCAATATTCAGGGGTGCTGTAGTTTGAGCTTTTGTTAAATAGCCTGCAAGAAGAAAGGTTAATGTGATTAGTATTTTTTTCATCTTTTGGGTCTTTAATGGTTTAGTTAAAATCATTTTACTTTTAGCATTGCCTCCATCCATTTAGGAATTAATTTTTTGCGCTCCTGCATCAGGGCATAGAATTCCCCATCCTCAATATTTACCCTCCTCATCAATAATGGACGGGCGACAAAAGGAAATATTGTTAACCCTATCAAATTTGCTATTATATGAAATGGATTCATAGGAGTAACCCCTGCAGCTTTTGTTTCCCGTTTAACTTGTTTCTCAAAAAAATCTCTTGCCGGTCCTATTTCGGCATCCATTTTCATCAATAGTTTTGACGGGTTATTTCTAAGTGTATTTATAATAAATAGCGGCAAATCAGGCTCTTTGAGTAACATATCAATATACATGCTTATCAGCTTTTCAATTTTTTCCTGTACAGATGCCTTTTCATCAAGCATGATCAATGCAACGCCGCGGATAAATTGCTCCATATTTTCGAGCATGATAATTTCAAATAATTTTTCTTTACTTCTGAAATAATAATTTAATAACGCAAGGTTAATGCCAGCTTTGGCGGCAATGTCTCTTGTTTTAGTGGCGGCAAATCCTTTTTGGGTAAAAAGCTTTCGTGCAGCTTCTTTTATCTTTTCTTCGGTGGTGCCGTCTATTTTTTTCTTTGCTTTTGGCATTGTTATAAGATTAACGCAGTGCAAAGTAAAGTTATTCATTTGATTTAAACAAATGTTTAAATCAAAATTTTAAATATAAAACACAATTTATTGATTTACAGTGATAAAATTTTCATGGAATTGATTTTCTTAGAGCCTTAGCGCTTTATACCAATTAAATGTTGAAGAGCGTCATTTATAAATTTGCCTTTTTCAAGTTAAGCAAAAATAAACCGCAAAGAACGCTAGAAAAAAAACCGCAAAGTGCGCTAAGAACTCCTCAGCGAACTTTGCGGTAAAAAATCCAATTTCAATCCCTGCTCATTCCTTTGCAAAAAGAAAACATTCTAAGACACAACTAAACCTTTTTTCCTTATATTAGTCCTTTATTAAATAGAATAACCTAACAATTTAATCGCATGAAACACATTCTACTCCTCTGTATCGTCTTCTTTTCGATAACAATTTCCGCCTCTGCACAGGAAACTATAATTATCAATACAAAACAATCAAACGGAAGTATTCCTAATAATTTTATTGGATTAAGCTTTGAAGCGGAGTTGAGTTTTCATAATGATTATTTTACTCCGTCAAACACTACTCTGTTAAATTATTTTCAAACAGCCGGCGTAAGGGTGCTTCGTCTTGGCGGCAACACAGTTGAGGATTGTAAATATTATCCCGGAGTAACAAGGCACCCAAACCCGTTTGATACTATTATCCCCTCTGAAATTGATAGCCTGTTTGCTTTTGCCAACCTAGCCGGCTGCCAGGTGATGCTGGGTTTGAATTTCGGCGGCGATTTTAACCCATCACTTTATGCGCAGGAAGCTAGTTATGTGATGCAGCATTATTCCTCTCAATTACTGGCTTTTGAGATCGGCAATGAACCCAATCTCTATCACAAAAACGGATTAAGGGATCCCTCATACAGTTATTCCGATTACCAGTCGCAGTTTACGCAGTATGTTGATTCCATTTGGCACTATTATCCCAATGCACCCATTTCAGGACCAACAACTGCATTAGCAGGTTGGACATGGGCTGATTATGATTTATCGTTTTGCCATGAGATGAAAGATACTATTTCACTGTTAACACAGCATTATTACGGCACCCCCACCTTTGTGGCGCCTATTGGGCAGGAAATTATAAATATGCTCAGCCAGCCCGTAAAAGATTCTTTGATAAGCTTGGCGGATACCTTGGTGGAATGTGCAGGTGGCGACAGCATCCCGTTCAGAATGAGTGAATGTAACTCCACATCGGTAGGCGCCAATGCGCCTTATAAAAGCGGCGAGTGGGGGGTAAGTAACTCTTTTGGCGATGCTTTGTGGGGATTGGATTATATGTTCACGTTATTAGAACATGGTGTACAAGGGGTGAACTTTCACACTGTGTTTGGCACTTCTTCCTGCGCAATCAATGATACTGCTGGTGTGTATAGCGCACGTGCGCTATACTATGCACTGCTGGCTTTTAATCAGGGCTCTTCTGAGGGGGAAGGTCAGATACTACCCCTGCAAATGACCGGTAATGCACAGAATTTGACAGCCTATGCTGTGGGCGGGTTTGGAATTTTTTTAACACTGATAAATAAGGACACAGTAAATCCTGTGCCGGTGAATATATATGTTAACTTCTTTTTTAATTATGAAGTGGATTATGACCTCGCTTCTCCTGGCGGATTAAGTGATACTATCGGTTTTACTTTTGAGGGTAATTCTGTTCAGGAGGATGGTAGATGGTCAAATGGATATACCAATCAACGATTTATTTACGGAGATTCCGTTCTAATTCCCGATACAATTCCACCTGCATCAGCAGTAATTATACAAATAGGCTTTTATGAAGGGATAAATAGAGTTACAGCCAATGGCGCATCTTTATCCATCTACCCCAATCCCACCGATAATTTATTAAACATAAAATGCAGCAGTCCAATGCAAAAAATTACTATTCACAACATACTTGGGCAAGCCGTGTTGCAAACTGCCTCACCGGCTGACACCAAAATGGTAACAGAAAATGTTAAGCAGTTGCCACCTGGAGTTTACACGGTGCAATCAATATTGAGCAATGACTCTATTGCCAATAGCATGTTTGTTAAACAATAAGAATAATTAATAATTATTCACTGTTAATAACCCTAAATTTCCATGTCACAAAAGGTCGAATAATTTTCACTATTTAACCACAGCTTGCCGATAATTTTGTGCAAACTGTATACTGAAAATTTATAACGTTTATTTCATCGCATGAAAGGGACCTTTTCTTTCCTATTTATTCTATTTATTACAGGCATTGCCTATGGGCAAAGCTTTGAGGGGGAAATTATATACCATAATTCCTATACCACCAAACTAACGAGTATAACCGACAACGAATGGGATAATAATATGGGAACCATGGAGGAGTATCTTATTAGAGATAGTAGTTACAGGTTGACCACAAACGGCAGGTTATTTGAATGGCAGCTTTACAATAACAGGGATAATAAAATCTACACAAAAATGGCTAATTCCGAATATATCTATTGGAATGATGCAGGCAAAGACGAAGACTCAGTTATAAAAGTTGAGCTGAATAAAAGTGACACGGTAGTATTGGGTTACAAATGCGATGAATTAATACTTACCTGCGTCACCGGTGTTCAAAAATTTTATTTCAATTCAAAATTAGGAATTAATGCAAAGCATTTTGCAAGACATAAATTTGGAAACTGGTACCAGTATTTGGAAATAACCAATGCCCTCCCGTTGGAAACAATTATAGATAACGAGCAATTTACCATGGTGAGTGTGGCCGTAGAAATAAAATCAACACATATAGATAAAAAAGAATTTGTGCTACCGGAAGATGCAAAGACAATACAAAGCCCTTATTAAGATAATCGCATCGAATTATAGCAGGTAAAAATAACCTGCTCTATCCCTCACTTTTATTAATTTTAAGCAAAATATATACTATGTTATTAGGAGTGCATTGCTCTGTCAGTGGTGGTTTGGAGCGCGCTTTTGATGAAGCAAAAGAACTGGATATTGATACCTTCCAGATTTTTACAAGAAACCAACGGCAGTGGTCGGCAAAAACAATCTCAGAAGAGGAGAAACAAGCTTATCTTATCGCGAAAAAAAATTCTAAAGTAAAAATTGAATTTTCACATACCTCTTATCTCATTAATCTTGCCAATGGAGAAGCGGGATTAAGAAAAAAATCAATGGCAGCATTGCAAGCAGAAGTAGAGCGTTGTACTGCCTTAAACCTTGCTTATTGTGTTTTGCACCCCGGTGCTGCCGGTGAGCAGACAAAAGAAAAAGGCATAGCCAACATTGCAGCAGGATTGAAACAAGTGTTAGGTGCAACCAACAACAGCAAGGTTATGATTTTGCTTGAAAACACGGCGGGACAAGGCTCAAGTATTGGCAGCACGTTTGAAGAACTTGCGGCGATTAATAAATTAACAAACAGCAAAAGAATCGGGTTTTGCCTGGATACGTGCCATGTTTTTGCGGCAGGGTATGATATAAGCACCAAAGCAGGCTTTGAAGATACAATGAACAAGTTCGATAAAATTCTCGGACTAAATAATTTAAAAGTTATCCATACCAACGATAGCAAAGGCGATTTAGGGTCGCACCTCGACAGGCATGAAAATATAGGCAAAGGCAAACTCGGACTGGAGCCCTTTAAGCAAATCATGAAACGCTTTTCTCATATTCCAAAAGTGCTGGAAACACCTAAAGAAAATAATATGGATAAAATCAATCTAAAGTTGCTGCGAAGTTTGGCTTAAACTATTATGCGTATCTAAGCAGCAAAGCTATGCGCCCGTAGTTGGTAAGTTCGCCGTTTTCTACAAAGTGCACTTTGCCTCCCTTCTTTATAACTTCTTCTATAACCTGCGTAACAATGTCAATAGCGGTTTTGGTTATTACATTACTTTCTTCGGCTTCCGTTAAATGAAATGAGTCGTCATTTAATTCGCCGGGCGCCGTAAAATCTTTTTCCACAAATAAAATATTTCCTTTTCCTTCCATAGCTGCCTTATATACATCACTTAAGCCATAAACGCATAAATGATTTCCTACGGCTTCTTTTACTTTAAGCAATTCTTTTTCTGTTTGTCTTTTGCGATAGGTGGTTATTTCCTGTGAGGCGATAGTTTCAATTTTACCCATCTCTACATAATCAAAATTGCCTCTAACCTCTCCGGCAATAAGTGCTGCATGTTTGGTAATTTGGTTGAAATAACCTATGTGCTGTGTAACTCCCATTATTACAATTGGCAATTTATCTTTTAACAGGTAATCCGATAGCTTATTATCAACCTGCCTTAAATACTGTGTCTCGCGCATCTCTTTTACGGCAGATACCTCTGTTCCCGCATCTAACAGAGAAGGGGTGGATGGATATTGATGTTCTTCAACATAGCGCATGGGGAAATTTTTATCTTCAATTTCCTGTAGTTGTTTACCTGTTCCCCTAAACAAACGGGTATGCTTGTCACTGATAAGTAATGTGTAATATTCAGGGAGTTCCAGCGTTGTGTAAATCACATCATGCGTATCAAAAAACTCACTTATTATTAATCGTTCTTTAACCGGTAAGTGATAATGAATGAATTTGGCAATTGTTGAAGAGGCAAATATTCCTATGCCTTCACCGGGCTTAGAAAAATCTATTTGCTTTAAAATAGCATTGAGGTTTTGGGAAATTTGTTTATGGTCTTCTCCCAGTTTTTTCAATTCGTCCTGTGCCTTTTTTATTACGGACTTTACATGGGTTTCATTTACCTTGTGAGCGAAGGAGGAATTTTCGAAAGGAACAGTTATGGTAACCGCCTTGCCGCCTTTATGTTGATGCAAAAGTTTTAATAAATCGTTCATAAAAGATAATTTTAAATGTTTTTTTTACACAAAAATGACCTATCCTTAAACATTAAAACATGACCTTTGTCAATATTACTAATGATTTAAGTCATATACATTATATAATTAAACTCTGTTCAGTTATTATTATACTAAAGTAAATAAATAAAGAATGAATCCAAACAAAATTGAAAAAACAAAAAAAGCTGAAATTAAATTTCTTGAAGGCCCACAAAAACGCAGGGAAGATTTGCGGTTTATTTTAAAAGTGGCTTGGGAATTTATACATGGTTTCAGAATGTTGCATTTTGTTGGACCATGCATTACCGTTTTTGGGTCAGCACGTTTCAAAGAAGACAATGAATATTATCAGGCTGCCCGCCAGGTAGGAGCCGGAATTGCCCAACTGGGTTTCACCATACTAACCGGTGGCGGACCGGGTATTATGGAAGCCGCCAACAGGGGTGCGAAAGATGTTAGAGGGCGATCAGTGGGGTGTAACATTATATTACCTGAAGAACAGCAACCCAATCCATATTTAGACCGTTGGATCAATATTAAATACTTTTTTGTGCGCAAAGTGTTATTGGTAAAATACTCTTATGCCTTTGTTGTTTTTCCCGGCGGGTATGGAACGATGGATGAGTTTTTTGAAGCTATAACTCTTGTACAAACTAAAAAGATAGAGAATTTTCCCATAATTATTTTCGGAAATAAATTTCATAAGGAATTGATTGACCTTATTGAAAGCCTAAAAAAAGCCGGTACCATTTCCCCCGAGGATGCAGACCTGTTTTTTATCACCGATTCGGTAGAAGAAGTAGTTGAGTATATCAAAAATAACAGCATCGAACGCTATGGATTGAAGGCAGAGAAAGCACGTGTTCCGTTAAAATTATTACTGGAAAGATCAATTTTTGGAAATGGAAATAAAAAGGAGCTGAAGCCCTTAAGCAAATAGCAGTCAGTTTTTATCAATGTATGATAATCACTTTTTTAAGTGCTGTTATATTGCAAATTAAGTTAAACAGAGGATTAAAATGATATTAAACAGTGAACGCATTGATTTTCGTCATACCTTGTTAGATAATTTGGCATTTATTTTGCCTTATAGTATAACATAAAGCAAATAGTTGATAATGTCAACCTTTTTTATTATTATTGTATTATAATAGTTGAAACAATTAATTTAAACGCTATGAAAACAAGATTCTCACAATTGACAATAGTAGTAATTACTTTTTTTACCGTTACCGCTTATGCGCAACAGCAGCCCGTCTCAACCCATGTGCCTTGGACCAAGCAGGATTCTGCGGCTATTAATGCGCTGGTATTATACCCAGATAGTATCCGTATGTTGATTTTTGAGGCGTGTGAATACCCGGCGGTTATTGTTAATATTGCCCAGTTGCAAAAAAATTCAAGCAGCGATTTTCAGGATTTGGTGAGCAGCTATTCCAAAGACGAACAGGAAGATATCTGGAACCTGAGCCGTTATCCCGGTCTGATTTCAAAATTAGCAGAAGGCGGTGAAAAATCGCCCGACCAAATAAACACCATTCTTAACGACTATCCCCAGGATATTCATGAAGTGGCATTGAAATATGCAACCCATGATTACGATTTGCTTAAAAAGATTGATGATTTGCAGACACAAACCAATGCTCAGTTTGAGCAGCTTATTGCTGCATATCCTACAGATGTTCAAACGTCATTCCGGCAACTTATCCAGCTTCCTGAAGCATTGAGTTTATTGAATGATGACCTCAGCCTCACTGTGCGCGTGGGCGATCATTACAAGCGCGACCCGCAAGGGGTGATGAGACGCACCGATTCATTAGGACTTATAGAAGCAAAACAAAATGCGCAGGACGTGCAGCAATGGAAACAAACCATAGAAACAGATACTGCCGCACAAAATGATTTAAAGAGCGCCGGTAATGAATATGCTGAAGGCAATGGCTATACACAAAGCCAGGTGGATGCCCCTATAGATGATACGAACGCCGTATCAGATTATAGTTGTTATCCGTATTCCTATTGGTTTGGTTACCCGACGTGGTATCCGTATGATTATTGGTATCCTTATCCCTATTGGTATGATTGGGGATTTTATTATGGACCGGGTGGCGGCTTGATAGTCTTTGGATTGCCTTCATTCTATTTCACCAACTGGTTTTTTTATTACCCTGATCACTACCATCATTATCCGCGCCTGGGCAGCGCTTATATAGGTCACTATTATGGTGGACATAGAACCGTTTTTAGCAGCAATGCTTTAGTGGTTCATAATTGGGTGCATAATAACAGGGCTTATTTACCTGCTGATTTCAGAACCAATCCATCAAACCGTGTTGAAGCCATTAGAGAAGCAGGGCAAATGAATTCGGAATTAATGGGCCCCATGAGAACGAAAACGGTTTCCGATGCTGCCCGGGTTGACTATTTACAAAAGAACAATGCAAGGTATCCTGTGCTAAATCCAAATCCGCAAGTGCCGAAAGTAGAGGAAGGAAGACGGGTTCCGAACATAATGCAGGAACCGCAAAAACAACCTGCCGTGCCGGTTCACAGAACGGCGCCACAACAGAGGAGTAGTGCTCCGGGCAGGCAATTTATTCGCGGGGTTATAATTATAATAACGTGAACCATGCGCAGGAGTATCATGGTAATGTATGGAGGCAGGCGCAACCGGCTCAACCTTCTTACCGCGCTCCGCAAATGGAAGCGCCACGGTCGGCGCCATCACCATCCCCCAGGCGTTAATAACTAATTTTCCAAAGCCCTCCGGTTTACCGGGGGGCTTTTTTATTGGCAAACCTTGTCGACTTTTAAATAAATGGTATTGATAATGGATATTTTATATATTAAAAAATATACTCTTAAAAATGAGTGTAAAACGAACTTAAAACAAAAGTAAAACGAAAGTGCCTTCTAAAAGATTTAAGACCACCGTGTCCCTGCAAACGCTAAAAGCCGCGCAATGGGCGACACGGCGGGGGCGGAAGGGATAATAAGTTACAGTAATATTATTTTTATCTTTATTACAGTAATTCTGCTCCATGAAAACAATTATAGCAGTTATTGTCTTTGCTCTAGCCCTTCAGCACAATGCTGTTACAGCACAATCCTTGCATAAAATGCTGTTGGGGAAATGGAAAAAGATACCGGCTAAAACGGAATTTCTGCGGTACGCCGATAAAGGATTAAAAGATACAGTAAATGAGATATTGTATTTTACAAAAAAAGATGTTTTCTTTTCTGATATAACCCCTAAAGGTTCCCTACATGTTTCAAAGGATTCTACTGATAATAATTATTTTAAATATACACTTAAAGACAGTTCAATAACCTATTATAATGAAAAATCATCTCCACATACGTTATTTCCACAATTTACTATTAAAAAACTAACAGCTAATGAACTGACAATGGTGAGATGGGGTATTGATGTGGATGAACAAGGGCATGGTTCATGGGTGTCCTATTGTGTCGCTTATTTTAAAAGAGAATAAAATTACCATGAAAACAATTATAGCACTTGTTTTTGCTTTGATTCTATTGCCGTATGTTACCAAAGCTCAATTTCTGAATAAATCGTTTTTGGGTAATTGGGAAAAAAAGGGTAAAGGTTATGAAATAGTTCGTTTCACCAATGATAGTGTTTTCTATTCTATCAGGTTGCCTCACATAATATTCAATAAAAAATTCAAGTCTCAAGGCTCCTATCAGTATGTAATAAATGACAGTACAATTGCGCCGACTATTAAAATAACAACTTTTAGTCCCTCATTTACAATATTAAAAATAGAAGGCAATACGATGGTGCTGCGTGAACAAATATTGGCTATTGAACCGATGGATTTAGGATTCATAATATATGACAAAGTTATTCATTTTAAAAGGATAGCTAAATAATCTTTCCGTCCTCCCCGCCGGTCTCCTTTTGCATTGCCTTGAGCGCAAGCAGGGACACGGTGGTTTGTAAACCGCTCCTATCCTCTCTGCTTACCTTAACCATCATTCATATTATTTTATTTCACAAAATAAAAAAGATTCGGTTAATTTTAAGCTTAAATAATATATTTCACCGTGTCCCCGCAAACGCTAAAAGCCGCGCAATGTGAGACACGATGGCGATGGAATTTATTTTCTCATCAAATGTACTAATCATCCAATCCCTTTCCCTTAAGAATCTGTGGTATATTTTTTTCAATTCTTGCCTCGCGCGTTTTGGGTTGTTTGGCTTGAGAAAAATAAAAAATGTATCCTCTTTGCCTTCCCGGTGTTAACGAATAGAACGCTTTTTTTAAAGCAGGGGTTTTATTTAATTTAGTTTGAAATTCCTCGGGAATGGGGTACTCGGCAGTCTTTTTCAACTTCACTTTCACCCCGGCTTTTTCCACTTCAATGGCTTCATAAATATAGGCTTTCAGTATTTTTTCAAGCTTAACTATTTCCCCAACAGAGGTGAACCTAACCTGGCGCGGTACCTGCACATTGGGTGTTTGCTGAATCAGGATACCATGCTCATCTTTTAACAAAGCGCCTTTAAAAAAAAGAACGGCACAATATTCCTTAAATCCATGTATTAAAACTACATTTTTATCCTCGAAGGCGTAACAAGGGCAACCCCATTTCAATTCTTCGATAAGCCCGCAGTCAAGAATGATGGTTCTCAATTTCTCATATTCTTTCTGCCATTTTGAGGCTTTGTTGAAAAACCAATCAACCTTAGGATTCATTACATTCATTTTTTATCTCCTTTAAAAATCCAGTGGACACCGTATTTATCATAAAACTGTCCATAAGTTCCAAATGGCATGTTGTGCAATTCTTGAAATCTATCTTTATTAGCTCCATCGGAAAGCTTATCAAAAACCATTTTCAGCTCATCGTAAGAACCACCTATTATAAAAACAGCAAAAGTATTGCCGTGTATTGGTTCATATTCGGGAGATGCCATCCAATCAGTTGCGGAAATTTCTATTGAACCATTACTTAAATGAGCATTAATAAGTCTATTGTGCTTTTCCGGTGGAAACTGTTCTTTCATGGGTGTATCACCAAGCCTTGTAAGAGTTAACTCTCCACCGATGCACTGGTGATAAAAGGTCATTGCTTCTGCGCAATTACCATCGAATAAAAGAAATGGTGTGGAATGTAGCATAGTTTTTCACATCCTCATTTTAAGAATTTTAAGGCTCATAATATTTATACTCTGAAATAAAGTTATAAATATTATGCATTAATTGCAATGATTTTTCTATCCGCAGGTCTGAAATACCATGACAAAATAATAAAAAGAGTCTGAAATACTGGCCCAAGGATCGCCTTTACGGCGAAATCGCCACACGCCAAATGCGAAATAAGGGCGCCTGTCATAGCGAAAAAGAAACCTGCATATGCCCACTCTTTAACAAGTTTAAATCCCGGGATTAAAATAGCTATAACTCCAAGAATTTTCCAGGTGCCAAGTATGGTCAAAAAGTAAGGCGGATAACCCAAAGGAGTTATAATGTCAACCCACTGTTTTGTTCTAAGCACTGCAAAAATGCCGCTTTGCAGCATACCAATAGCCAATAGGGCTGTGGCAATCCAATAAATAATTTTATTTGTCATTTCTATGGTAGTTTATTTTAGTTTGCTCATTATTTCCTGCATCCTGTCATGCGCCATGCTTAGGCCCTGCGCAAAAGGCATTTTCAGCACCTGGTCTCTAAGAGCACCCGATTCATAAATGATATGCGTTGTAAGTTTACTGGTGTTATCAGTTAATTTTTCAAATTCATATACCTCCAACTGCACACCCAGAGGCGCATTTTCCATTTCAAATGTTCGCGTTATTTTTTTATTGGGTATAAGCTCATGTATTACCCCGTTTGCCTTAAATACAACCTTGCCTTGCGCGTCAGTTGATTGTATTTGATAGCTGCCATGCTTTTTGCCTTCAAACTTCAGCAGTTTGGCTGTCGCATAAGGGTTCGTCATCACTTGCTCAATAATATCCGGCTCAACATGAGCCTTGAAAAGTAATTCAACGGGCAAATCAAATTCGCGCGTGATAAATAGTTCCTGCTTACCGTCTTCGGCATTAACTTTTGTTTTCAGTTCCATAGTTTTTATTTTTTAGGTTTATAGTTTTTCATTATGGCTTCAAGTTTGTTAAAACGGTCATCCCACATTTTGCGGAATGGCTCAATAAAGTCGGCTATTTCTTTCATCTTTTTAGGATTTAGGTGATAATAAATTTCTCTGCCCTGTTGCTCCTGTTTAAGTAATTCGCACTCAGTAAGTATTTGCAGGTGTTTTGAAACGGTGGGCCTGGCTGTGTTGAAGTTTGAGGCAATGGCGCCGGCAGTCATAGATTGTGAGGCTACCAATAAAAGTATCGCTCTTCTCGTCGGGTCTGCTATGGCTTGAAAAACGTCTCGTCGTAAATTCATTACGTAGCTATTTGACTACAAATATACCTGTAGTTATTTAACTACGCAAATTTTATTCATTTTTTTTTAAATTAGAGGTGTTCCCACTCGGATGAAGTTGTACTTCACCCGTTTTTGCAGCGAATATTCCTGCCCTACTGAACAGTATTACGGGTGGGCATTCACCAATACAATAAAACATCATTTTTCTATCCGCATGCACCTTAAATGCACATAAAATAATAATATATAATAAGTTAATTATCAATATCACTTTTTTCATTTTTGACAAGAATGACAAGAAAAAATTAGCTCAACTATCCCATCATCAAATCACCAAATTATCGAATAGGTTAAGAACCTTTATTTTTTCCAATGGTTAAAATATAATGGAAACAAAAAAACGTCAAATGGAAACAAAATCAAATCAATATATTCCCGGCGATTGCAATATCGGATCGGTTGAAATTGCAAGACGAAGAACAGTAGGTTGGATAGGAACAGTGATCACTATTGTAATGTGGGCGCTGTTTGCTTTCTTCCATATGTCAGCACCGTGGCGGTTATTTTTATTCTTACCGGCAACATTTTCTGCCAGTGGTTTTATACAGGCATACCTGCATTTTTGTTCAGGATTCGGAATGCAAGGCGTATTTAATTTTGGTGATGAGCTTTACAAAACTACTAATGTAGAGAAAAAAGAATTTAAATCGGCAGATAAGAAAAAAGCTGTGCAGATAATTATTTATTCAGTGGCAATAGGTGTAGTCATAGCACTAATGGCTTTTCTTTTATAAGATGGAATAGACTACAAAAGTCTTAAAGTCTTTTGTAGTTTCAGTTAGTGCGCACCTTCAATAACCGGCGCTGCTTTATGTTGCCGTGTAAAGAACAGCATGGGAACACAGACGAGCATAAATACAGCAATAAAAAGATACACATCCATGTAAGACAGGAGTGTGGTTTGCTTGTATACCGCAAGGTCAATTGCTTTTAATGCCTGCTGTTGCGCAATTAGCATATTGCCTGTTTTTGCTGCAATAGCCTGTGTATATTGATTTAAGCGGGTAACGAAGGCGGGATTATATGGATTGATGTTTTGCAACAATATAGTTCTGTGATAGGCAGCCCTGTGATCAATAAATGTATTTATAAGAGCAATACCAAAGCTGCCCCCAAGCTGACGCATCATGTTATTGAGTCCTGTTCCCTGCGAAATATCTTTTGGCTCAAGATCGCCTAATGCAACCATGGTAATAGGAACAAACAGCAAACTTAACCCCAAGCCCCGTATGACAAGCGGGAGTAAAAAATCGTGCGGTCCTGATTCAAGATTAAATGTGCTTGAGACATAACAATAAACAGCCGTTATGCTAAACCCCATGGCGGCAAGCATTTTTGGCGGAAAGCCCTTTCGCAATGCCGTTCCAACGAACGGCATCATCGCTACGGTGGTTAGCCCTCCCGGTATTAGCAACATACCGGTTTGCTGTGCAGTGAATCCCAGAAGATTCTGGCAAAAAACAGGAAAAATAAATACGCTGCCGAATAAGCCGAACCCTAAGATAAACGTCAGGAACATGCCAAAGGCAAGAGACCGGTTTTTCATAAGATGCAGATTGACGACAGGGTGTTCGGTATTCAACTCCCACCAGATAAAGATGGCGAGGGCAATGATTGCTATTACAGTAAAAACCGCAATATAGGTAGTGGCAAACCAATCTTCCGTTTGTCCGCGCTCAAGCACTATTTGAAGCGTACTGATTCCGATAATCAGGAGTATGATTCCTGTCCAGTCATTTTTTCCCACCACCTGTTTATATTTTGGCTCTTTAATAAAGTAAGCAGTAAGAAGAGCGGCAATTGTACCGAGCGGAAGATTAATATAAAAAACCCAGGGCCAGTTAAAGTGATCGGTAATGTAGCCGCCAATGGTGGGACCAAATGTTGAACCTACTACAACGCCGATACCGAAAATAGCTGTTGCCATACCGCGCTCTTCCTTAGTGTAGGTTTCAAAAAGAATGGATTGCGAAGTAGAAAGCAAACCGCCGCCGCCAATGCCTTGTATAAAACGAAATGCAACCAGCTCCCATATTGAATGAGCATTGCCACAGAAAAAAGAAGATATGGTAAACAGTAAAATTGAAAACAGGTAATAATTACGCCTGCCGAATTTAGCGCTCAGCCATGGCGTCATGGGTATGATAATTACATTGGCAAGAGAATAGGCAGTTATAACCCATGCCACATCTTCGAGCGTGGCGCCCAGGTTACCCATTATATTGGGCAATGCCACGTTCACCACAGTGGTATCCACCAACTCCAGCAGCGAACCTAATATCACCGTTATGGTGATAATAAATTTTACCGCTCCCTTTTCTGCCATTGCTTTATTTTTTTATACTAATGATAAATAAATTATTTAGTTGCTATGCTCACGCTAACACTCATCCCCGGCCGCAATTGTTTCACCAATGGCTGGTTAGGATTGAAAACAATTTTTATAGGTATGCGTTGTACCACTTTCACAAAATTCCCTGTTGCGTTATCAGGGGGTAAAAGCGAATAGCGCGCCCCTGTTGCTGAAGAAAATGATTGTACTTTACCCTGAAGTGGTTTATCGCTGAAAGCATCAACATCAACTTCAACATCCTGCCCTACCTTTATATCACTTAACTGAGTTTCTTTAAAGTTTGCGGTAACATAAATATCCGTATCGTCAACCACGCTGAATAATGTTTGACCAGGCTGTACATACTGTCCCACATCAATATTTTTCTTTGAGGTGTTACCGGTACCGGGCGAATAAATGTGAGTATAGGACAATTGTAATTTGGCATAATCAAGATCAGCTTGTCTTTGCTGAACAACGGATAGCGCAACGCCTACCTGGTCTTGCGCCGACTTTAAATTTACCTTTGCAGCATCTAATTGTTTTTGCATAACATCCAGTGCGGTTTTAGCGCCGTCATAATTAGCTTTTGCATTGTCGTATTCCTGTTGAGTGTAGGTGCCGTCTTTAATAAGATTTTGTGCACGGGTGAAATCCTGCGTGGTTTGCCAAACCTTTACCTGCGCCGATTCAACGTTAGCCTGTGCTGTTGCAACAGACGCTTCTACATTAGCCACATTGGCTTCAGCCACGCTTACACTCGCCTGTGCATTTTGGAGGGCTGTTTGTGCCTGTGTAACTTTTATGACCAGGTCGCGATCATCTATCTTAACCAAGAGTTGCTCTCTTTTAACATGCTGGTTGTCCTGGAAGTCTACAGAATCCACATAACCCGCCACTCTTGAAAGAACAGGATAAATTGTTCCATCTATTTGTGAATCATCGGTGGATTCATGGACTAAACTATAGGAAATCTTGGCATAAACGTAAATACCAATAGCTATAATTAGTATACCGAGAATGACAGGAAAAATGATTTTCCTTGGTTTTTTTTGCGGTTCTGTATTTGTCTGTTCTTCTGTATTGTTTTGGTCTGCCATAAAAGTGGATTTAAAATTTTTTAGATTTTATAAGTTATGTTTATTTAATTTTTGTTCCTGACGAATTCAGCAACTGGTAATAGGATAGTTGGGCATCTGCTTGTGTATTTGAATAATTTATTCTTGCCTGTAATAAAAGCGTTTCAGCATCGCTGAGGTCGGTAGAAGATGCGACCTGGTTTTTATAGCGATCGTATAATTCTTTATAGTTTTCTTCCGCCTGGTCAACGGCAGTTTGCGACACTTTAATTTTATCCTGCGACTCAATGTAATTAAGGTAGGTTTGATTAACACTCATTTTTATCTGGTCATTAAGCTGGTCAAAAGAGGTTTTAGCTTCCAGCGCCATGGTGGAAGCATCATCTACATTATGTTTGTTGGTAAACAGGTTAGTGATGTTCCACGACAGGTTAACTCCCACAGCCCAATTGTCTTTAAAACCGAGTGCATAAGGAAAATAAGAACGGTTAGGATCTGAATAATCAGTTTCACCGATGAGTGAAATAGCCGGTAAAATGCCGTTACGTGCAATGTCTAAATTTTTCAATGCGGCTTTATTTCTAAAATCTGCAGCGCTTAATTCGGGGCGAGTTGTAAGCGCCTGTTGCAACACCTGGTCAAAAGTTTTATCGTTTGATAAGGAAAATGCAGCTGTTGTATCAGGCTCAAGCAATGTGTTATCAGGCAAGCCGAGCATCACGTTTAAGTCGTAATTAACAATCTTAATATTATTATCCAAATCAAGTTCGGTTAGCTGCGCGTTAGATAGTAATAACTGAACTTTTAAAACATCATTGTTGGTAGCCAGCCCATTGGCTTTAAGGTTTTGAGCATCTTTTAAATGCTGGTTGAGTTCCTTAATAGATTGCTCAACAGCTTTTTTTGACATAACAGCTTTATAAAAATTGATGTAAGAATTTTGAAGATTCAGAATAATACTTGCAGAATCTGTAGAAGCATCCATTTGAGAGGCTTTTTGCGCTAACTGTGCAGCCTCTTCAGAATACTTTAGCCTGAAGCCGTTAAATAGTAATTCAGAAGCCGAAGCTGTCAGATTATAGTTATCAGGAATATTAGGTATAAAAGTTATGTAGCCATAGGGAGGAAGATCAGCCGCTATGACCGGCACATTGTTTATACGCTGGTAGGAAGCTCCCACTGAAACGCTAGGATAAGCATTATCAACGGCTTCATTATACTTTGCCTGTGCATTTAATATTTTGGCAGTAGAAATTTTGAGCGTCTTACTATTGGCTAATCCCAGTTTAACTACACTGTCAATGGTAATGACTCTGGCTGTTTGCACCTGTGCCGCCGCGATAGCAGGCAGTAGTAAAATAAGCAGGGAAAATTTTCTCATAATTATATTGTATTTGATATAAATATCTATTTTTTTTCTGGTTTTAAATGAGCGTGCATCAAATCAGTTAAATGTTTTTTCAAACGCTTTTTTAAGGTGTCGCTTGTTATCTGCTCTTTATTATCAGAATTAAGAAGCCTGTCGATAAACCATTGTGACATTACCATGCGCGAAACCGTGGAGATCATAGTTAACATGGTAAGTTCTTCATCTACTTTCCTGAACACACCTTTTTTATGACCGTTTTTTAAGAACCGGGTAAAAAATTCATGATTTTTTTTAAGATAAGAAAACCATAGTTCATTTACTTCTTCGCGGTTATGAAAAGTGGTTTCACGAAACATCATACAATGGAAAGAAGAGTTATTAAAAATTTTTTCCACATAGGTTTCTATGATCTGGTCGAGCATAGCCCAATGGTCTACCTGGTCAAGATCAAGTTTAGATACATCCCAGGATTGTACCATTCTTGTATCAATAATCTCCTTAAGCAGGTTAAGCTTGGAGTTGAAGTAATAGGACAGCATGGCAATATTAACCCCTGCTTTCTGAGCTATTTCACGGGTTGAGGTAGCATCGAAACCATTCTCTGCAAAGAGTTCCTGTGCCGATTCGAGGATGAGTTGTTTAGTGTCTTTCATTATACCTAATTACTAAAAACGCCGCAAAATTAATCAATCGTTTAAATAAATCAAGCGTTTGATTAAATATTTTTTTATATAATGTGAAAAAGTCATCTTAAAGTGTTAGCGGTCTATTATCTATTTTTGACTTTTTAGACGTTATAGGGGTATGAATATTTTAAAAATCACGGCATTTGTTGCTTTTTTCCTTGTTTCGGTTACGGGCATGGCAACAGCTATGCCGGCAGACAGCGGACGGACTTTACTGGGAATAAAGCATCCCGAAACGATACACCGCCTTATTGTGGTGAATGATTCACTCACAAAACTTACCGATAGTATTTATTTATTCAAAAATCTTGAGGAGATTGATTTCCGCGAATGCCCGATGATGGATTATGCTGATGCTTTTGATAAACTGGCACAGTTGCCCGGTTTAAAAACAATTGATATTTCCCTGTCGCAACTTGACAAAATACCTGATAATATTTCAAAGTTGACCGGACTTACGATTGTTAATCTTTCTTACAATCATTTACATGAATTACCTGATGCCCTTTTTGAATTGCCGGATTTAATAACTATCAATCTTTCTGCCAACCCGGATTTAAACTGGCTTGATATTTTTAATAAACTACAAAAAGCAAAAAAACTCGAGAAACTTTCGCTGGCTTCTAATAATCTTCTTATTGTGCCAGATGATATTGGTTTATTAACCTCGTTAAAAGAATTAGATCTGTCGGATAATAAATTTCAGCAACTGCCGCAGACATTGAAAAACATGGAAAACCTGACCAGCATTAATCTTAATAATTGCCCCTATATTAATTTATCCGAAGCTTTTAAAGTGCTTTCATCTCTGCCTGCATTAACAGAAATTCATTTGGAGCTATGCAGCATTGCTGATTTGCCATCTGAAATTTCGTTATTAGTAAATATAAAAATACTCGACTTAAAAGGTAATAACCTGTTAAAATTAAATGCTGCATTATGCAAACTCGCTCAATTGCAACAATTGGATTTGGGATATCAAACTCTTGGCGTGAGCCAGAATAAGATTCAAAAACTGCCTTCTGATTTTAATCAGCTAATCAACCTGCAAATTCTTAACCTCGACGGCAATCCTATTGAGGATTTTCCCGAATCAATGGGGCAAATGAACGGGCTGACTGTGCTTAATCTCAATTGGTGTATGTTGACAGAGATTCCTCCGGTGATAAAAAATTTAAAAAATCTTGAAGTATTGAATTTAAGTGATAATACTATCAGCAGTATACCCGACTGGATAGGTAATTTAACAGCGTTAGAAGAGCTTTATCTTGATGCTGATTTTTTTGCCAAACGTATTAATAAAATAGATGTGCTACCTGCTGCAATTGCTCAACTGCAAAATCTTCGGCTATTAAGTTTGCAGGACCAGGTTATTCACAATTTGCCCGACTCATTCTGTACGTTAAAAAATCTGAGGCAATTGGACATGAGAAATAATGCACTTGAAGCATTGCCTGATAATTTCGGAGCCCTGAACGTATTGGATACACTTAATCTTAAAGTGAATCTTCTGACTCAATTGCCCGCAAGCTTTGCACAATTAAAACAACTGTCGTATTTGGATATAAGTTTTAATGAAACCATGGATGTTAACAGCACCTTCGATAAACTAAAACAACTTACCGGGCTTAATTATTTAGATGTGAGCTACCTGGATATTAATGAAACCCAGATCGAAAATTTAAAGGCGGCATTACCAAAAACAAAAATAACAGCAAAAACTTTTGCCGATTTGCAATTTCAACCCAATAAAAAAAAATAATTTAACCTTTTATGACAGACAAAGTCAAACGGAATTATCATTTTAATTTTTTTTAACTCAAATTTGCAGTTGTATTTATAACAAACAATTTCGCATATCAAAAATATATATTCAATGAAAAAGTTGATTCTTTCTTTACTTCTGCTTATCACAATTTCAACTTTTGCTTTAGGGCAATTACCTGCTCCTGCTTCAACACCAACTCCGTTTTTCCAGGCAGGAGTAAAAGCAGGGTTAGATCTTACTAAAATAAGCGGATTGTCTTTTGAGCAGGCATATAGAGTTAATTATGTAGCGGGTGGATATGTGACTTTAAATTTGGGCGGATTGTTTGGCTTACAACCTGAATTGTTATTTTCACAAACCAGCGCTAATACTGTAACCGGTTTTACTGACCTTTATCAGAGTATTGGAAAGATTGATTTACAACGGGCAAAGCTGGATTATATGAGCATACCTATTCTGCTTAATTTTGGGGGCGACCAGATAAAATTTCAATTGGGACCGCAATTCAGTCTGCTTACTAACAGCAGTGAAAGTTTCTGGACCAATGGCAGGCAGGCATTTCAAAGCGGCAATTATGCTTTTGACCTTGGTGTATGGATTAACCTGCCCTTGCGCCTGAGTGCAAGTGTGCGCTATGTTGCCGGGTTTTATGACATTAATGCCATTAATAGCGCTGATACCTGGAAAACTTCGGAACTTCAAATTTGTGCAGGTTTTAGGCTATAAAGAAATCGAGTATAATGCGGTCGGCAACCAATCTGCCTTCATCGGTTAAAACAAAAGCATTTTGTTTTTTGACGAGGAGGTTCTCCGTAGCGAATTTTTCACCGGTACTTAGAAAGTGCCGGTGAAAATTTGTATTAAAGGTATTCTTTACAAAATCAATATCCGCTCCCCACATGGTGCGAAGAGTGGTCATAACATATTCGTTATAGCGGTCTTTTTCCGAAAGCAGCTCTTGTTCAAAAGGCAATTTACCTCCGTCTATACTCTTTAGGTATTGAATATTGTTTGACACATTCCATTGCCGGCTAATGTGGTTGAAAGAGTGGGCTGATGGACCAATGCCTAAATATTTTTCTCCTTTCCAGTAGGATGTGTTATGGTGGGAGAATAGATTACCCCTGCAAAAATTTGAGATTTCATACTGCACGAAATTTTTCTCTTTCATTTTTTGCATCAAGATAAGCATTTGCCCTGCCGATTTATTTTCATCCACCGGTTTTGATTTCCCTTTTTTGATTAAAGCATCAAGCGTTGTTTTAGGTTCTACCGTTAAGCAGTATGATGAGATATGAGGCACACGTAATTGAAAAGCGGCATCTAAATTTTTTGACCAATCGGTATTACTTAAGCCTGGTAACCCGTAAATAAGGTCAATGGTAATATTCTCAAAACCTTTGTCCTGCGCGGCTTTCACTACATAATCGGCTTGTTGCGCATTATGAGCACGGTTCATCCATTTCAAATCTTCATCGCGGAACGATTGCACGCCAATGCTAAGCCGATTAATCGGGGTTGTCTTAAGGGCGCGTAATTTTCGTTCATCCAAATCATCGGGATTGGCTTCCAGTGTAATTTCCGCATCATCTCTAATCTTAAATGTTTTTTCTATTTTATAAAATATTTTACCCAACTCTTCCGTTGTGAGCAATGACGGGGTGCCCCCGCCAAAGTAAATGGAAGAAATTTCGTCTCCGTCCAAATAATTTTTACGGAGTTCAATTTCTTTTAATAAAGCATCCAGCAAATCATTTTTGGTTTTAAGTTGTGTGGAAAAATGGAAATTGCAATAGGTACACGCCTGTTTACAATAAGGAATATGTATATAGATGCCTGCCATTTATTCGTTAATTTTGTTTGCCTGTCCCTATGCTGAGACTATTATTATTATTATCATTACTTTTTGTTTGTTGTGCCGGTTATGCGCAAATTACTCCTGCCATCAACGCTGATTCTATAAAAAACGTGCACCATATTGATTCACTGCGACAGGTGCAGCGCAAGGATTCTATACGTAATGTTCAACGCAAAGATTCATTACTAAATGCCCATCGCAGGGATTCAACAATGCTTCACCAGCACGATTACTCATTTAAAATATATGTTACGGATAAAGATAGCGCCTTTGCAAGGAAATATATTAGCTATACCACATTTTTTGGAGATACATTTTCAGCGCATCGTGAAGCGATAAAGATTTTGGAGGATTTGTACAACATGGGGTATTTATTTGCAGATATAGACAACTTTAAAGTGAGCCAGGCACATGTTATTGCCTATATAACAGCAGGAAATAAAATGCAATGGGTGAGACTGAAAACCTCAAAGGCTGACCCGATTATTCTTGAGCGTGTGGGGTTTAGAGAAAAAACTTACGATGGTAAGGTGTATAGCTATAAGCAAATTGCCGCGCTGGATGAATCTATTATTGAATATTGCGAGAATAGCGGCTACCCGTTTGCTTCGGTAAAACTTGACAGTATCAGGATAAAGGGTGATTCCATATCTGCGCGTTTAGCTATTTCAAAAAATAAACTTATTTATATTGACAGTATTCATATAATTGGAGATGTAAAAATTTCAAAAGCGTATCTCTATAATTATTTTGATATAAAACCCGGCAGCCCATATGATGAAAGTAAAATAAGAGCTATTGCACAAAAGTTGAAGGAAATGCAATTCTTAGCGGAACAAAAACCATACACGGTTATTTTTAATGATAGCAGGGCCACCATAAATTTATTTCTGAAAAATAAAACGGCAAGCACACTGAATGCTTTAATCGGGTTTGCACCGAACACGGGCACGAGTAGCGGGTTAAATAGCGCTACGAGCGGGTTAGAAATTACGGGACAAGGGGATCTTTATCTGTGCAATATACTGGGTCACGGTGAATCGCTTAAGATAGATTTTAATGCTATACCCGGAGGCACTTCCCAGTTCCAATCTGAGGTTACATACCCTTATATTTTTTCTGTGCCAATAGGGATTGACTTGGGATTAAATCTTTTCAAACAGGACAGTTCCTATTTGAATGTCAATGAAATAGTGGGTGTGGAATATTTGCTTACCGGCTCAAATTATATTAAGGCATTCTATAAAAATCAATCTTCTACGGCGCTTACATTAGATACGGCTGATATTATCAGTACGCACGAATTACCGCCAATATTAAATGTAAGTACCGGTTACTACGGACTTGAAGTATTGTTTCAAAACTTAAATTACAAATACAATCCTACGAGGGGATACTCCGTAGATATTTCTGTTGCTGTTGGTGAAAGAAAGATAAGGGAAGACCAGCGTATTCTGCAGCTTCATGAACCCGATAGTGTTTCATTCAATTTTGCATCCTTGTATGATACCGTAAAACTGACCAGTATTAATTATAATTTGAGTTGGCAATTATATAAATATTTTCCTATCCGCCGGAGAAGTGTGATAAAAACGGGAATAAGCGGCGCTGCTATTATCAGCCCGGGAGTGGAAATTTATACGAACCAGTTATTTGAGATAGGAGGGATAAATACCTTGCGGGGTTTTGATGAAAACTCCATTTATTCTTCGCAATATGGCGTTTATACTTTAGAATATCGTTACATTCTTGGGCAAAATTCGTATTTCAGTCTTTTTAATGATGATGCGTATATTATAAATCAAAGCGAAGGAATAGATACCCGTAATTTTATGGTTGGTATAGGAACAGGATTAGCATTTGAAACCAAGGCAGGTGTATTCAATATAAGCTATGCTTTAGGCAAAAGCAATGGTACTACTTTCCAGTTTCAGTCAGCCAAAATACAATTTGGCTATGTTAACTATTTTTGAACTTATATGTTTGGAGTAATAGTATTATATATTAGTTTGTTTATCGCAAATGACACATCAAAACCGGTAATTCATTATGCCGTGCCGGTAAGTATTGCAACAAGTGATTCATTAAAAAAAGTAAATTCTGACACGGCAGATTATTTAAAAGCAGATTCTATAATCCGTTCAGGGTTTCCTTCGGTTGAAAAAGTAAAAAATGTATTTCCACCTGCTGACAATTTCCAGATTATGACTATTAGGCAGGATAAAACGCAATCATTTATTGCTGTTTTATTGCTTTTGTCTTTATTAACCGTCACTTTCGTTCGTGCCGGTTATTCTAAAGAATTTTCAGAATTATTTAGCGTTTTGCGAAGTATGTCTCTTACTCAGCAGATATACAGGGTGCAAACTAATAGCTTAAATATGCCGTTGGCTATATTAACTATCAATGCGGTTCTGTCTTTTTCGTTATCTGTATATTTTATACTACAATTTGATGGCATTCATCTGCACTATTCAGGCACCAGTCTTGTTCTTATTATATCTTCGGTAGTGTCATTACTTTTTATTTACCGGCTCGGCAGCGGGTTGCTTACCGGTATGCTTTTTCCGGTTAAAAAGGAAATGAGTTTTTACTCGTTTTGTACACTGCAAGTGCTCAGAATCGAGCGGGATAGCACTATTACCCCTCAATATTTTATTTGCTTTTGGTAACACTGCCTGGCATCAATGGGTTGTTATTTCCTTAATTGTGACAGTTTTTGGTTCGATTGGATTGGTTTATATAAGGGGGTATATGATAACAAAAGAATTATTTCGGGATAATAAATTCCATTTTTTGTTGTATATTTGCACCCTTGAAAATTGCTCCGGCAGTGACAATAATTAAGTTTTTGATGACCTATATCAAAAAAAGCTGATGCTGAAAACTAAAAAACGTCAATGAAACAAGACGTACTTGTAAAGCCCATAGCAAAACTATATTTGCCCAAAGTAAAAAATGTTCTGATAGCCCAGCCCCATCCTGAAGGGTTGAAATCGCCGTATTTTGACCTGGCGATCAGGTTTAATATTAAAATTGACTTTTTTCCTTTCATCCAATTGGAAAGTATTCCATCAGGCACTTTTAGAAAATCGCGCGTAAACCCGGTTGCATATACTGCTGTAATATTCACCAGCAAAAGTGCCGCCGACCATTTCTTTAGAATGTGCGAGGAATTACGTATTAAAATGCCTGAAAGCACCAAGTATTACTGCATGTCGGAATCTATTGCGCTTTACCTGCAGAAATATATTTTATACCGCAAGCGCAAGGTATTTTTCGGCGATGGTACAACCAAAAGCTTTTTTGCTGCCATTGAAAAACATCATATTAACGAAAATTACCTTTTGCCATGCTCTGATAATGGCTCACCTGAAATAAGTAACTATTTAAAAAGCAAGAATTTTCAATACACCGAAGCTGTGGTTTACAAAGCGATAGTTAAAGATGTTAGAAAAGAGGTGAAAATCTATGATTATGATATGATCGTTTTTTTCAGCCCTACAGGTGTATCTTCTTTGACCCATAATTTTCCAAGATTTAAACAGGGTAATATCCGCATTGGCGCTTTCGGTCCCGCTACTGCAAGGGCAGTTATTGACTTAGGGCTGCGTCTTGATTTGAGCGCTCCTGCTCCAAATTCTCCTTCGATGACAATGGCTATTGAGCAATACCTTATCAATAGCAATAAGTAATTGTTATTTTAGCAGCTCAAAGAGGTTAATAATTTTCTTATTTCCAATTCCCGTCTTTTACTCCCATTTTTGCAGTTCATTTCATAACTAATGACAGCAAGTGAACATACCCACACATTTACTAATCATCTGATAAACGAATCAAGCCCCTATCTTCTTCAACATGCTCATAACCCCGTAGAATGGTATCCCTGGAGTGATGAAGCGTTTAACAAAGCAAAAGAATTTGATAAACCTGTTTTAGTAAGCATCGGTTATGCCGCCTGTCATTGGTGTCATGTAATGGAGAAGGAATCGTTTGAAAATGTTGAGGTGGCAAAATATATGAATGATAATTTTGTTTGCATAAAAGTTGACCGTGAAGAGCGCCCCGATGTTGACCAAATATATATGGATGCTGTTCAGGCTATCAGTGGCTCAGGTGGCTGGCCCCTGAATGTGTTTTGCACGTCTGATAGAAAACCATTTTACGGAGGTACTTACTTTCCACCGCAAAATTATCAGAATCGCCCTTCATGGATGAATGTGCTTAGCAGCATTAATCAATCATGGTTGGATAGGCGGCAGCTTATAAATGAACAGGCGGGTAAGCTAACTGATTATCTCGCTGGCAATAATAAAATAATTGCATTACCAAATACTGCCACATTACCTGATCAACAGGTTTTCTCAAAACAGGAACTGGATGAAATTTATGCTGCCTTGCAACCCTTATTTGATACAGTGAACGGCGGTTTTGGCAGAGCGCCTAAATTTCCTTCCACTTTTGTTATAAGTTTCCTTTTACGTTATCACCATTTTACGGGAAATAAGGATGCATTAAAGCAGGCATTGCTTTCTCTCGATAAGATGATATTAGGAGGCATTTATGACCAGGCGGGAGGGGGCTTTGCCCGGTATTCTACCGATGAAAAATGGTTTGCTCCGCACTTTGAAAAAATGTTATACGATAATGCTTTACTTGTATCTATAATCGCAGATGCTTACAAAATCACAAAAGATGATTTGTATAAAAGAACAATAGAGCAAACACTTGATTTTATTCAAAGAGAACTAACCAATCCCGTGGCAGGATTTTATTCCTCACTCGATGCTGATTCAGAAGGTGAAGAAGGGAAATTTTATGTATGGAGCAAAGAAGAGGTAGATGAAATTCTTAAAAATGATGCCGATTTTTTTGAAGAGTATTTTAATGTTACTAAAGAGGGAAACTGGGAAGGAAAAAATATTCTGCATTGTACTATGCGCCTTGAAAAATTTGCCGCAAAACATAAACTCGATATTTTACAGGTACAGCATAAAATGAAATCCTCATTAGAAAAATTATTGAAAGAGCGAAATAAAAGAGTGCGTCCCGCAACAGATGATAAAATTATTTTAAGCTGGAATGCCATGATGATTTCAGCATATTGTGCCGCTTGTGAGGCATTAGGAAATAATGGTTACCGCAAAATTGCCGAACATCAATTGGATTTTTTGCTGGATGCTTTTCGTGCAAAGGAAGACACCTGTTTATTTTACCATAATTATAAAAACGGGCAGGTAGCCAATTATGCTTTTCTTGATGACTATGCGCAGCTAATAGCTACCTTGCTTAATGTTTACGGAATAAACGGTGATGACCTGCTGCTTAAAGAAGCTAATGCTCTTACCGGCTACGTTATACAACATTTTCAGGATAAAAATGATCATCTCTTTTTTTACACGAGCGATTTGCAGAATGATATTATCGTGAGGAAAAAAGAGTTTTATGATGGGGCACAGGCATCGGGTAATTCGGTGATGGCATCTAACCTGCAAGGACAGTCTGTTATTTTTGATAATAGCGGTTACAGGGATTTGGCTCAACAATTATGCATGGCATTAAAGAATGCCGTGAAGCAATATCCTAATTCATTTGCTAACTGGGCTTCGGTGATAACAAACTATGCATTTCCGCTTAATGAAATTGCAATAACGGGAGGGGAGGCGCTAAAGATTTTACATGAGGTGAATTTACTTTACATTCCTAATAAAGTCTTAATGGTATCATTAAATGATAATGACGTGTATGCGTTGCTGAAAAACAGGTTTGTTCCGCATAAAACTTTAATTTATTTGTGCAGGAATTATGCCTGTAAATTGCCGGTTGAACGTGTTGAAGAATTGGAGGCACAAATCCTGGACTAATGGCGCTAAATTTTTTTCAATAAAAACCGATTTTATCTTAACTTTAATGTTCAATAGCTGAAATTGTATTGCGGATGAAAAATCTTACTTGCTTTTTTATAATGCTATCTTTTCTAAGAGCTTCTGATGCTTTTGCGCAACAGGATCCGCAATTAAGCAATTATATGTTTAACGTAATGGAGTTTGACCCCGCTTATGCCGGCAGCGAGAATATGCTTAGCGCCGTTCTACAGGCGCGCACCCAGTGGGATGGCATTAACGGGAATCCGTTTACAGGACTTGTGGATGTGCATACGCCTCTTCCCATGATTAACAGTGGCATTGGCATAGAGATCACCGGCGACGAAGCGGGGCAGTTTAATACATTTGGCGGGCATATTAATTATGCCTATCTGATTAAATTGAAAAAGAATGCAGTTTTGTCGTTAGGCGTTCAGGGTGGTGTGATGCAGGAATCGCTTAATGGAGCTAACCTGCGCGCTCCGCAAGGCGTATATACAGGAGGCACTATTAACCATAATGACCCGTTAATTCCGGATGGATTATCAAGTTCAACTGCCCCTGATGCAGGCATTGGCGTTTTTTTTCATTCAGATAAACTGGCAATAGGCATATCGGCACAGCATATTTTGCCGTCTAATTTTTTATTTAGCGGTCCATCGGGAAATGCGGAAGTATCATTTACGCAAACGTATTACGGATATGCATCTTATTATATTACCCTGTCTAAAACCCTTACGTTGCGCCCGTGCGTATTAATAAAAGCTGACAGTACCCACGCGCAGGCAGACGGTGATTTGATGTTGCTATATAAAGACATATTTTATGTGGGCGCCGGTTACCGGGGTTTTTCTTCAACAACGGAAGATGCCGCAATAATATTGGTAGGAGTTAAATTATCTGATAATTGGTTTCTTGGATACTCTTACGACCTCACCCTTTCGGGACTGTCAAATTATGAGAGCGGCACACATGAAATTTTCCTTAAATATACTTATTCCCTTGTTCGCCCGCCAAAAGCAGGCAAGTCTATCTATACACCAAGGTATTAACGGTTAAAGGTTTGAAAGTTTAAAGGTTAAAAGGTTTTTGTGATATGAAACCTTGACAAACCTTGTCGAGATTGAATAATAATTTTTGACTATCAATGATTTATATATTATTTATTACTGCTATTATAAAATAGCATGCAACTGCTGGAATAAGCCAATCACTTTTTTATGTTTTTACCAACAAGGAGGAAACCAACATCACCAGATACAAAATGACGTTTTAATGTTTTACCTGGAGGTAATGGCTCAGAATCCACACCGGCAGGTTCTCCAAGTATAGAATTCTTATCAACTCCATTGACAGTTAAAAATGTGAAAATTGAAACTAATCTCTTTCTATTTCTAAGTCTGTCTGTTTTTTTAAATGGTGTATGAACCTCTATTACCAAATCACTGTCACTCATCAATTTAATTAATCCTAATAAGTCTTTTTTAGCAAAGGAGGTTAATTCGCAAGTTGAATCATTGTTAAAATAGTATCCCCTTGGAATGTTCAATAGGCTATCAGTTATAAGGAGATTCTTCCATTGTGTTTGAGGTCTTTCCTGTGCATATAAAATTGAGGAGGAAAATATAATGTAAATAGCCAATAACTTGAGCATATTATATCTTTACTTTTCTAATCTTTTAATTGTTTAATCGCCATCCACGCCATTAAACCCACGCCCGTTACGAGGGCATTCTCATCAATATCAAAAGTAGAAGTATGAACGGATGAGGTTATGCCTTTGCTTTTATTACCGGTTCCAAGGCGGTAAAAGCAGGCAGGTATTTTATGTGAGAAATAGGCAAAATCTTCTGAGGTCATTCTCTTATCCAGGGCAATTACATTTTTCTTTCCGAGAAATTCTTCAGCGGCAGTTTTTGCGAATGCCGTTAGTTCAGGGTTATTATATAAAACAGGGTAACCTTTTTCAATTCGCATATCTATTTTGCCGCCGCACTCTTTTGTTTGTTGTTTAGCAATACGATTGATCATATCGTGCGCTTCCCGGCGGAACTTTTCATTCATCGTACGGAAGGTGCCTTCAATATAAACTTCATCAGGAACAACATTAGTGGCGCCATTGCCAATGATTTTTCCGAAAGACAATATCATGGGAATCGAATCACTATTATTCCGGTCAGTGAACTGTTTTAAGGCAAGAAGAATTTTTGAAGCAATAATAAGGGGACTGTTCACTTCAGATGGAGTTGCAGCGTGTCCGCCTTTGCCTTTTACCGTCATATAAATCTCATCGCACGAAGCCATGTATTCGCCGGAATGAAAGCCTACTTGTCCCACCTCAAGTGTATTATATACATGCTGTGCAATAATACTCTTGGGAACAGGATTTTTCAGAACGCCGTTTTTTATCATAAGCATGGCGCCTCCCGGAAGTTTTTCCTCGGAGGGTTGAAAAATCAACTTTACAGTTCCTTCAAAATTATCTTTCAATTCATTAATAATTTTTGCGGCGCCCAATAAAGAAGCCGTGTGCACATCGTGACCACAGGCGTGCATAACGCCGTTGTTCTGAGAACTGTAAGCTTTGCGGCTTTGCTCTGTTATTGGTAAAGCATCAATGTCGGCGCGCAAGGCAATTGTTTTTTTATCAGGTTTTTTTCCCTTTATAAGCGCAACCACCCCGGTATTCAACAGGTTAGTCGTATAACTAATCTGAAAAGAATCTAATTGCCCGCAAATGAACCTGGTCGTTTCAAATTCAGCCATTGATAATTCGGGATGAGCGTGTATGTGCCGGCGTATAGCAATTACATCCCGTTTAATTTCATAGCTTCGTTTCTTTATGTGTGATAATGTAGACATTATTATAATGTACTTATTATTAATTTCAAACAAAGATAGGTTCCCTGCGTTTAATATCGGCAAACAGGATGTATAAAATATTTTTTATTGCAGTCATAATTTTTTTGTTATTTCGACCCTGTTTTATGAGGGTGCCATTGATAAAAAACCTACTAATTATAATAACACTGTTCATATCGCTCAGTGTTACGGCGCAATCGCTCGAAAATTGCTTTGGTGCGCTGAATGCCGGCAATTATTCTTTTGCAAGACATCAATTTCAAAAAATTTTAGAAAAAGACAGCTTAAATCCTGCTGCTAATTACGGTATGGCTCTACTTTATTTTGAAGGTGATTTTGATAATAAAAATACCGATTCAGCTAACTTCTTCACTTTGCGCGGTATCCGTTCATTAGGTCAAAACTTAAAACCATCAGCTCGTTTAAAGTTTAAAGAATTCGGAGCACGCGAATTCAATTTTCATGATTTGTTGTCAAGAATTAATGAGAGTGCATTCAATTATGCAAATAACCTGAATACGGTGGATGCATGGGAGCATTTTATAAAAACTTACGTTACTTCTCAGCGGCTGGATGAGGCGGTGGAAAAGCGTAATGAGCGGGCATATAATGATGCCAAGGGGAAGTTCAATTACCAAAGTTTTGAGGATTTTATGAAGAAATATCCTAATTCGGCGCAGGCGTCAGAGGCGCGCAAGGAATATGATTTTTTGCTTTACCGCTCCAGCACCCAGGATAGCACCTATCAATCGTATAAATCCTTTATGGATAAGTATCCGCAAAGTCCTTACTTCGCTGATGCGAAAGCGCAATATGAGAAACTACTTTACAAAGCCCTTACGAGTAACCATACTTTAGAAGAATACGTTTATTTTGTTGCCAAATATCCCGAAAACAAATACATGCCATTGGCGCAAGATAGTGTGTATGCTATTTTCACAAGGTCTAATACCATAAGTATATTGCGTTCATTTATACAGCAGTGTCCTGATAATCCGCATGTGAATGAGGCGTGGTTGCGCCTATACCACCTGTCAACACCTGTTTTTTCTAAAGCGGCTATTCACAATTTTGCTTCGGATAATCCGCAATTTCCAGATAAAAAACTGTTGCAGCATGATTTAAAATTGGCTCGAAGGAGTATGAAACGCATTCAAATTGATTCTCTGTATGGATATGAGGATTCGGTTATCTGTGATACATTTATTAAACCGCAATTCACACAAGCCGATGAATTTTCAGAAGGACTTGCAGTGGTATCTACGGGCAATTGCACTCCTGATACTTCGGGTAATACCGTTAATTGTATATATGGTTATATCAATGCGGAAGGGAAATACATTATTCAACCCCAGTTCAGCCAGGCGTATGATTTTAAAAAGGGTATAGCATTGGTAAGCGATGGTATTTGTAAAGACACTGCTTGTCATTTTGGTTTCATCAATCGCTTTGGTGAATGGGCAATAAAACCTATATATAATGATGCGTATGAATTTAATTGTGACAGGGCATTGGTGAAAGTTAACGGCAAGGGATTCGGCTATTTGGACAGGAAAGGGGAACAAATTATTTATCCGCACTTTGATGATGCACTTTCATTCAGTATGTATAACGCAGGCGTGAAACAGCACCGCAAATGGGGTTTCATTGATACTACAGGCAATTTTGTTATTAAGCCCATGTTTTCTGAAGTTGGTGTATTTTCAGAAGGACTCGCTGCTGCATCTGACAGCAGTGGCAAATGGGGCTACATAGATGAAAGCGGCAAGTGGTTAATAAAGCCAAAGTTCACATCAGCCGACCCGTTTCAAGACGGCAAAGCTACGGTGATGGTGGAAAAAGCCGTGCGGGTAAAGGGCAATAAGAAAGTAAATTTATCCGGGGAACGCATAATTGATACGACCGGGAAATTTATAGACGTAAAAAAGCAATAATCAAAAGCCTCATCCCTAACCCTTCTCCTAAAGTGAGAAGGGCACTCTGTTAGTTTGTTTAACATGTATTGTGCTAACGCTGAAATTTTATTGGTTTATTTAGCATTAATTATCGCGCGCATCTTTGCTAAATGATGGTCATCATGATCACAAACAAAATATACCATGTCTACAAGCTGCATGGGTTTTTGTAAGCGGGGATGAATTGCGCTGCGGCTCAATAACGATTCATCAATATTTTCCAGCCGTGCAGCAAATGTTAACCGGCGTTTTCTGAATTCAGCAAGCAGTTTTTCGATGAGAATTTGGTTGTAATCGGCGCCTTCTGTTTTTTTATTGGTTATATCGACACCGGTTAATACCTCTTTTCCCGCCATATATTCTCTTAATCGCGTTTCATGCAAATCTTCTATCTCAGTAAGATGACCGATATTTTCTTTCACTGACCATTTATTGCCGGGTTTCTTTACTAAAATGGTTTCAGGTACATTTTTAACTATCTCTTCTAAACGGGCAGGTGTGCCGATAAACCGCTCATATAAGCATGGAAATACTCCTGCCGGATTATTGAAAATATGATTGCGGTCAAACCAAGGTGTTTGTGAAACCATAGATCAAAATTATTTTATTTTGTGTTAATAAAAATTTTTCCTGTCAGGATTTTATGAATAGGGCAATTATCGGCTATTTGCATTAAACGCTTTTTTTGTTCCTCTGTTACCGAATTGGAATAACTGATAATTTGATTGATTTGCGTATTTCCTTTTTCAGTTGTCATTAAAAGGTCAACAGAGATATCTCCGACATTCCATTGCTTTCGGATTGCATACATGCGTAAAGTAATAATTGTACATGCACTTAATGACGACACTAATAATTGTTGAGGGCTAAAACCTGTATTGCCGCCGCCACTATCAAGAGGTTCATCCGTCACAATACTATTTCCATCGGCTGTGATAGTGACACGGTAATTTATAGCGCCTATTGTGGCTTTTGCAGTGGTTTCTTTACTCATGTGTATGTTTTAGCAGATATAAAATTATTTTTTTTCGTCATTCATATAAAACGACAAGGCGCCTGATGGGCATAGTTTAACCTGTCTCACTATAGCATCAGTGGATGCGCCATTTATTTTCACCCACGGTTTTTCCCATGGTTTAAATACAGCAGGTAATCCTTTCCAACACCTTGTGGAGTGCATACATTTACCGGGTTGCCACACAACCGTGACTTCTCCATTGGAATATTTGAGGGTGAGGTTTTTATCATGTTCCATAAAGAAAGGTTTTATTAATGCCGTAACATAATATTACAAAAAATAATTGCTGCAAAACATAATTTATAAAGTAAGATTATTTATTATTACGTGATGGTGAATAAAAATTTATTTAAGTCATTTGAAATTGAATTTCATTAAAAAATATACTGGTGTTATATTATTATCCGTAACTCTTATTATAGGTATTCTTACCTTTAAAAATTACGGGATTTCATGGGATGAGCAGACCCAACGTGAGATTGGGCAAATATCTTACAATTATATATTTCATCATGATAATGCTCTTTTAAGTTATGGGAATAATTGTTATGGAGTGGTTTATGAAGTATCTCTTGTAATACTCGAAAAAATTCTGAACTTAAAGGACAGCCGTGATATTTACTTAATGAGGCACCTAGTAACTCATTTATTTTTTCTGTTGAGTGCGTTTGTGTTTTTCCTGTTAATTGATTATCTCTATAAAAATAAATTGCTGGCATCAATAGGCTTCCTGCTGCTTGTTGTTAACCCGCTTATATATGGACACTCATTTTTTAACACAAAAGATATTCCTTTTTTAAGCCTATTTATTATTTGCTTCATGCTTTGTGCGCTGGCATTTGACAAAAACACCTATAAATATTTTATATTACTTGGAGTCGGTTGCGGCATATTAACCGATGTGAGAATAATGGGGGTGCTGTTAATAGTTTGTATTTCGTTATTTTTTATAAGCGATTATTTGACTTCGCTAAAAGATAAGAAGCGAAGGAGGCAGATACTTAAACTGTTTTTCACTTATATAACATCAACCGCGCTTGTAATTTACGTGGCATGGCCCTATTTATGGCGTAACCCGATACAAAACTTTAGAAATTCATTTATAACGATGTCAAAATTCCCATGGGATGGAGGTGTGTTGTTTGACGGTCAATATATGACAGCTTCCCACTTGCCCTGGAACTATGGAATTATATGGTTTTTAATATCTAATCCCACATTGTACCTGGTATTAGGAATTATAGGTATTATTTTTTTTATATATAATTCCTTTAGAAATTATAAAAACCTTCTTTTAGATGAGATAGAAAGAAATAACCTATTATATTTTTTTTGTTTTATCATGCCAATAATAGCAGTTATCGATTTACATTCGGTTATATACGATACATGGAGGCAATTATATTTTATTTATCCTGCTTTTATTCTTTTAGCCATTTATGGGTTAAACAGGTTGATTAAGACTAAAGCAAAATTAATAGCAGTTGCAATACCTATTATAGTTATTGGGTTAACTGCATTTTATATGGTAAATAATTATCCGTTTGAACATATTTATTTTAATGAATTTGTAAGGTCGGATGAGCCTGAGCATATTCGCAAAAATTGGGAGTTTGACTATTGGGGAACTTCCTACAAACAGGCATTAGATTACATAGTTAAAAATGATACATCTCAAAAGATTGATGTGGGCGTTGCTGATTGGCCGGGTATATTTAACAGTATGCTATTAAAACCCATTGATAGGAAAAGAATAAACTACATTGAAAATATGCAGGATGTAAAGTATTATATTACTAATTATAGAAAATTTAGCTATTATCGCGAACATCCTGATAGTTGCCCGCTTCCGCAGTCAAAAACCTATTATTCATTTAAAGTGCTTAATAGTACCGTAGTAACGGTTTTTAAATTGAAATAACCCTGATGGGTTCTGTAAAAAATAGTCGTTTTAGCTTGTAATATGGCACTTTGTCATTAATAATCTGCCGTAAAAGCAGGTGCGGTGTAGCTTTTAATGAATTGTATGATTATTGTGTATGCTGTTTCTATATTTTATTATTATGGATTCGTATTCGCAATTGATAATTGATGCCGTTGAAAAAGCAAAAACAGCGGTTGTAAAAATAGATACATTTAAAAGTAAAGCTGGTAAAACAGAACCTAAAGGCAGTGGGAGCGGATTTTTATTTTCATCTGATGGATACTTATTTACCAATAGCCATGTGGTGCATGATGCCGATAAAATTAAGGTAACGCTTTATGATGGCTCGGTAAATGCAGGAACTATAATCGGCGAAGACCCCGATTTCGATTTGGCAGTGGTTAAAACCAGCGCTTATGGCTATACGCCTGCGGTATTGGGCGATTCATCGCAAATAAAAATAGGGCAACTGGTTGTAGCGATTGGCAATCCTTATGGTTTTCAGCATACGGTTACAGCCGGAGTGGTTAGCGCATTGGGGCGCTCTTTAAGGTCGCAATCCGGGCGTTTGATGGATAACATTATTCAAACCGATGCTGCCTTAAACCCCGGTAACTCAGGCGGTCCTTTGATAAACTCAGATGGGGAAGTGATTGGCGTTAACACCGCCACTATACTTGGAGCGCAGGGGCTTTGTTTTTCTATTGGAATTAATACGGCAAAAGATATTGCCATTCAATTAATCCAGGAAGGAAAAGTGCGGCGGGCATTCATGGGTATCAGGACGCAGGAAATAAATACAATTACTAAACTGCTGCATCATCACAACCTGAAAAATGAGAAAGTGTTGTTTGTTATTTCCGTTGAGCCTAATTCTCCTGCAAGCCGGGCAGGTATAAAGGATGGCGACTTTATTGTGTCATTTGCCGGGAAAACCATCAACTCGCAAGATGAATTATTTAAATTGTTGACAGCGGATATTATCGGGCAAACTCAAAAAATAACTGTTATTCGTAACCAGCAGTTGCTTGATTTATATATTACACCAATAGAATCGGGGGAGCATAAAGTGGTTCATCCTAATTAATTGCATAAACCAAGCGAAAGCCATTACTATTTACTAATAATAGATATTTTATTTGTTATAATTTGATTATTTGAAGTAACGGAAACAAAATATAACCCCGAAGGCAAATCGCTAACATTTATTTGTGTGCTAAACTGTCCCTGAGGAAGAGTAAAGGTATAAATCACCTGCCCCATAATATTGGTAACTCTTATTTCACTTATTGATGATTGTTTATTGATAATTGTTAATTGATTTGAAGTGGGATTAGGATAAATTGATAGTTGGTTATTGTTTGCGGCCAACTGTTCAATGCCTGTAGTACCTGTTTCGATAAGATTACCATTAGGTATTTCTCCCAGGCTATCGTAAAAATTAAATAAATCGTTGCAATTTGAATCCGTAGAATTGAAGCTGAAAATTATACCCATACTGTCTTTTCCTCCCCGTTGTGTCATTCCATATAAGTTGTCATCGCTTGCTAATAGTAAGCTGGCAGGGGGATATTGCCCGAGAGTGTCGTTAAAATTAAATAGATCGTTATAAGTGTTTGTTAAAGTATCATAACTAAAAATAACACCGCCACTATAGGTGCCGCCGTTATAGGTAGTCCCGTAAAAGAGACCGTTAACAAGCGTAAGATTTCCTTCAGGCGCGTAGCCGGTACCATAATTAAAATCATATAGTTTGGAGAATATATGTGTATCTATGTCGAAACTAAATAATGCGCCCGCACTGTTTGCACCACCGTAAGAAGTTACCCCGTACAGCTTACTTGCTATTTGAATTAAGCTGGCATTAGGATAAATGCCTGTACTGCCTTTAAAGTCATAAAGTTTATTAAGGCTATTAGCTGTGGGATCAAAACTAAAAATAACTCCTGCGTCAGAATCACCGCCTAAGGAAGTCATTCCATATAATTGTCCGTCACTTGCCTGTAATAAGTTACCATAAGGGTAACTGCCATTTATACTATCAAAATCATACACATCCTTATAGGTATTGCTGTCGGGATTAAGTCTGAATATGACTCCAAAATTGTGTGCGCCTCCGGCACCTGCCATACCATACAAATATTCGTTATTTGCCGCTATAAGGCTACCATTCGACTGGTAACCGGTTGCATTATCAAAATCGTGAACATCGGTATAGGTGGTGTCATTAATATCATAACTAAAAATGGTTCCGCCGCTGTTTCCGCCTCCATAAAGTGTGGTTCCATATAATTTGCCGTTGGGTGCTTGATACAGGTCGCCCTGCGGACTATCACCGCCACCTATGGTGTCGGTTTTAAATGAATAGACCGTATCAAAGGCGTTTCCGCCGATATCAATTTTAAAAATTATGCCGCCATTGTTTTGTCCGCCTATTGTAGTCATTCCCCAAAGTTCATCAGTTTGGGCATTGGCTAATTGTGCAATTAGTAAATAAAAACAGGAAAGGAGTATAGATTTTTTCATTGGTATAAAATTTAATGTCATAAAACTAAAAACAATTTTTACAATTGCTCTAACTTACTGCCTTTGCTAACAGGAAAGCCGCAGCTGCGGCAATTATGCCTATTGCTGCAACTTTAATTGTTCCTTTAATAAGGGGCTGTTCTGTAACCTTGCTTTTAAAATACCCGAATAGTATTAATGCTATTATGGTTACGGTACAAGATAAATAAAAACCCGATTTATTATTATTAGTTATAATGTAGGGGAATAGAGGAATGAAACCACCCACCAGGTATGATAGCGCAATGGTAACGGCGCTTTGACGCGCCCTGTTTTTACCGGGTTTTTCCAGTTTTAATTCGGCCTGCATCATAAAATTTGCCCAATTATCTTTGTTTCTGCTTATTTGTAAAGCTACCTGCTTGCTTAAGTCGTCCTCAACACCCATTTCCGCAAGGGCATCTTCAACTTCTTTTAACTCCAGGTGAGGAACTGTTTCAATTTCACTGTATTCTCTTCTAAGCGCGGCATTATAGTGGTCAACTTCACTTTCTCCGGCCAAAAAACCTCCCAATCCCATAGAGATGCAGCCGGCAGCTATCTCTGCAATACCGGAAATAATAATAAGATGATTGGTATTAACCACTCCGCTTAAACCTGCCGTTAAAGCAAAGGGCACGGTAAGCCCGTCAGACATTCCTATAATTATATCTTTTACTAAAACAGAACTGTTATTATGATTTTCGCTCACAATTTTTATTTGTGTAATTAACTACCGGGTAAATGCATTTTTCCAACGTTAAAATTAACATAAATATGATTTATGGTGTCCCATGAGGACATTTTAGGTTTTGCTAATATTACTTTTACACAAAAGACTTTTCTATTCGATTTATTGTTATTCAATTGGCTTCTTTAATCTAATTTTGTTGAATGAGTTATTTAGGTGAATTGAACAGTATGCAGCGCGAAGCTGTAATGGCTAAAGACGGACCGGTGATGATTATAGCGGGACCGGGTTCCGGAAAAACAAGAGTTTTAACCTGTCGCATTGCCTATCTTATGCAGGAAGGCGCAGACCCGTTCGGCATATTGGCGCTTACATTTACAAACAAAGCTGCCAAAGAGATGAAAGAGCGGGTGGAGCGGATAGTGGGTAGTGAAGCACGTAATCTTTATATCGGCACATTTCACTCGGTATTTGCACGCATACTTCGCTATGAAGCTACTAAACTCGGTTACCCTTCTAATTTTACGATATATGATACGGATGATGCAAAGAACCTGTTAAAAAATATTATTAAAGAAATGGGATTGAATGATACTTTGTATAAGCCAAACATTGTTTACAACCGTATTTCATCCGCGAAAAATTCATTGGTAGGTCCGGCAGAATACCAGAATGATTTTAACATACAGGCAGATGATGCAGAAAGTGGTCGCCCTAAAATAGGATTAATATATGAGCAGTATGCCAAGCGTTGTTTTATGGCGGGCGCAATGGACTTTGACGATTTGCTGTTAAAGATGTACCAGTTACTTGAGCGGTTCCCTGATGTGTTACATAAATACCAGCACCGGTTTAAATATATATTGATTGATGAGTTCCAGGATACGAATTTTGCGCAGTATTCTATTGTGAAAAAACTGGGTGATGTGTTTCAGAACATTTGCGTGGTAGGCGATGATGCGCAAAGCATCTATTCTTTCCGCGGCGCCACCATTGCCAATATTTTAAATTTTGAAAAGGATTACCCTGAAGTAAAAATTTTTAAGCTGGAGCAGAACTACCGCAGCACACAACATATTGTGAAAGCGGCGAACAAGGTTATTGTGAATAATAAAATGCAAATCACAAAAGAGATTTGGACGGAGAATAACGAGGGCGAGAAGATAAAGCTCATAAAAGCTATGAGCGATAATGACGAGGGGCGTATAGTAACCGATATGATATTTGAGGAGAAGATGCAGAACCGACGCAGCAATAATGATTTTGCGATTTTGTACCGCACCAATGCACAGTCGCGTGCGTTTGAAGAATCGCTAAGGCGATTGAATTTGCCTTATGTAGTGTATGGCGGCATTTCATTTTACCAGAGAAAAGAAATAAAAGACCTTGTTGCTTATTTGCGACTTACAGTCAACCACAATGATGAAGAAGCATTGAAGCGTATCATTAATTTTCCTGCGCGCGGAATAGGACAAACCACAATGGATAAAACTACCGTGCTGGCATCGGAACAGAATGTGCCGCTATGGACGGTTTTAGAAGATGTGAAACAACAACCGGCTTTATCGCGTGCCGCAATACCCATTTTTGATTTTGTAATGATGATAAAAAGTTTTGCTGTTGAATTGAAAAAACAAAATGCTTTTGATATTGCCACGCATATTGCAAAAACATCGGGCATACTAAAAGAACTATATAATGATAAGACGCCTGAAGGCGTGAGCCGCTATGAAAATATACAGGCATTATTGAATGGCATAAAAGAATTTACAGAATCTGATGAAGTTCTTCCTGCTATTGATTCTGATACCGGTGAAGTGTTGGGCGATGTTGAGGGCAACAGGGACAAAACATTAGCCGCTTATTTGCAACAAATTACTTTATTGACGGATGCCGATAAGGATAAGAACGATATTGACCGGGTGAAACTAATGACAATCCATTCGGCGAAAGGATTGGAGTTTCCTTATGTTTTTGTGGTAGGGTTAGAGGAGAATTTGTTCCCGTCAATGATGTCGCTTGACAGCCGTGAAGATTTGGAAGAAGAACGCCGCTTATTTTATGTGGCTATTACCCGTGCTAAAGATAAATTAACCCTAACGTATGCCGCTACTCGCTATAAATATGGTAACCTGAATTATTGCGAGCCGAGTAGATTCATTTCTGAAATTCATCCTTCAAACATTGATGATAGCGGAGTTCCTAAAGTGCAGCAACCCATGATGCGTGATGATTATGCTGAAGCCCCGCGAAAAACCATTATCCCTAAAGTTCCTAAAACCGAATATGTCCATAATCCTTCTCCGGATTTTGTGGCTGATGACACATCTAATATTCAAGTTGGAATGGAGGTAGAGCATCAACGTTTTGGTATAGGTGGAATAGAAAAAGTGGAAGGGGGAGGGATGGACAAAATTGCTTCTATTAATTTTCAAAATGGTGTTGGCATGAAAAAGATTATGCTTAAGTACGCCAAGCTTCACATTCTAAAAAAAGTTAGTGGATAAAAATATCTTTAAGCATATTCGGAATAATTTTATGTTCTGCAGCTATAGAATACATTTGTTCAATTGCTTTTCTTCCTTTATTTCCAAAGTCTATTGAAAAATCATTTACATAAAGAGCAATGTGTTTATTGCGCACTTCCTCATCCATTTCCCGGGCATGTTGTTTTACATAATCATAAGATGAATTGGGATTGGCAAATGCAAACTCCACACTTTTACGGATAAGCTCACTTGCCTTTTGCGTAATGTCGTCAGGAAAATTTCTTTTTATGACTATGCCTGCCAACGGAATAGGAGCATTGTAAGTACTTTCCCACCATTCGCCAAGGTCAATAATTTTTTTTAATCCTTTTTGCTGATAGGTAAAACGGGTTTCATGAATAATAAGCCCAGCATCAAACTCACCGCTTAATACACGGTCTTCAATACCTGAAAAAATAATCTCTGTTTTATTTTTTGCTTCAGGAAAAGCTAATGATAAAAGAAAATTAGCTGTGGTTAATTTGCCCGGAATAGCAATTTTTAAATTTTTTACTTCTGATAATTGATGAGAAATTTTTGAAATAAGAATTGGTCCGCAATTATTTCCTAATGCCCCGCCCGAATGTAAAAACCGGTATTTATCTGCCACATAAGCAAAAGCATGAAAACTGATTTTGGTAATATCAAGCTTGCCTTCAAATGCCCATTGGTTAAGGGTTTCTATATCCTCTAATTTTTCTTCAAATACAAGATTACCTGTATCAATTTTTTTATGGACCAATGCATCAAAAATAAAACAATCATTGGGACAGGGAGAATAACCGAGCGTCATCAATATAAATTATGGTATTTTAAACAAATCAATTAAAAAATCATTCAGGTTAATAATAGCCTGCGGGATATTCCATTTCGAGCGGTCACGTTTTTCAATATAATTAGAAATGCTTCTTATTTCGGCGTAAGGGATTTTTTCTTTTAAGCAGGCATAATGAAATGCGGCGCCTTCCATGCTTTCAACCTCAGGCTTATATTTTTTTCTGATGGATAAGATACTGTTAGTATTGCCATGAACTTTATTTACACTTATACCCTTAACCTTGCGAAGTTTTTTTATAGAATTGAATTTTAACAAAGACTTATTTTCCAATATGTCGTTTTTAAAAGGGTATTGATTTTCTTTCATCAATCCCAATTCAAATATATCGAGGTAACGTGTATCATTTTCCGCGCCGAGGTCAGCAAAAATTTCGCGGGTAATATTTACAAGTGCTCCATTGGGGATATCTTTTGAAAAGCTGCCTGCAATGCCGGCATTAATGGCAAAGTTATAATCTCCAACAGCAAAAATATTTCCTAATTGATAGGCGGTGTTCATCATTCCAACCCCGGTAACGATTATGGATAATTTGTATTCACCGGTTTTTATTTTATACACAGTGCCTTCTTTTACGCGACGCAAACCGA
This sequence comes from Chitinophagales bacterium, assembly GCA_963770495.1. Taxonomy (GTDB): domain Bacteria; phylum Bacteroidota; class Bacteroidia; order Chitinophagales; family CAVYQA01; genus CAVYQA01. The sequence goes on from CAVYQA010000015.1 coordinate 160,295, forward strand.
GGTGCGTAAGCAACGGCTGAACTTCAGCAACGGTAGCTGTAACAAGTAGTATCTTCATAAATGAAAATCTATTCGGTAATAAAATAACGGTAAAAATCCAAGCTGGTAATTAATGATAACATGATTGCCCGGTACATCAGAATAAGTGAGGTCGAGAACATTTTTCGTGTTGAAAATATTAACGAGATCAATACCTATTTCATGGGTTACCTTAGGGCGATTAATCTTATATGCCAGTTTTGCATCGGCTCGAAAATAAGCAGGAAATTGCTTGGTATTTACAGTTGAATCCATATAAACAATCTGTTGTTGTTCTACGGAAGCATTCGTATCCACAGGTCCGTACCAGCGCCCGCCTACTACGGTTACTTTACCCCCTATTTCAAACGTGTTTTTATTTTTAAAGACGAATTCTTTTGAGAACAAAAAATTAACGGCATACATACCATCAAAATTCGAATTACGCCAAATGCCATCACTGCCTTCGTACCTTGACTGAAATAATGAGCCGGTGAACATGAAATAGTAATTATGGCTGTATGATTTAAGCACCGTTAATTCAATACCATAATTATTTTCCAAACCCGTATTTTTCAGCGTATCGGGATAAAGGCGTGAAAAATCCGCACCCGTATTAACTGTGGAAAATGAAGAGGGTTGTGTTTCAATCGGCACGTCATACAAGTGTTCTTCATACGCTTCGGCTTTTATCATCCAATCCTGGTGGAAATATTTAGTGTAAGATAAAACGATATGGGCAGCTTTAGTGAGCCCCATATTTTCATTGTAAGGCATACTTGACGGGTTGGTGGATAAATAGGGATTGTAAAAATAAACGTAAGTAGGTTGTATCTGGCTATATAAACCTGTGCCTAATGCAAGTGTTTGATTGTGCTTTAAATCGTATGTCATTCCAAGGCGCGGCTCCACAGGTGAATAGGCATTGCCTTGTGTAAAGTATAAACTGTGCAAGCCGGCAACTACTGAAAAACGATCAGTAGGAGTGTACTTAAATTCGATATAGGGTTGAACTAACTCTGCAAAAGAATTATCGTTCCACTCCTTGCTCCATTGCAAATAGCCGGGTGAATCTATCTCGGTACTTTTTGCGCTGTCAACAAAATTGAAATGATAGGTATCGGCATTTATTCCCGTCCGCATTAACCATTTGCTGCTAAAACGATGTGACAACACCCATGCTGCTGAATATTCCTGCTGTGCAAAAGTATAGCGCAGAACGGGAACTATGGAATCATTTACAAAATCGCCATTACTATTAAGATGGCGAAATACAATTTCCTGGTGTACATCTATTTGCTGGTCTTGCGCCATCAATGTAAATTTTGTAAATGTATTTACGTTGAATGCTTTGGTATAGGTTGCACCAAGATAGCCGGTTCCTGTAGCCAAATACTGGTTGCGGTCGTTCTCACCATAAAGTTCTTCCTGGGGAGTTGTTTCATTACTTACAAGAATATAAATATTGTCTAAGCCCCCTATACCGAATATTGCAATATCTCCATTGTTTTTTAAAGGGAAATTAAGACGAAATGAAGCATCCTGGTAATAAGGAATGGCACTGGTGCCTATATCCACATTCAGGAAATTAAATAAAGCCAATGTTGAATAACGATAGGTGAAAAGAAATGATGAGCCAGTTGCCTTAGAAATTGGTCCTTCGCCATCCACTTCAGTTCCCAAAAATCCGATTTGCCCGCTAAACTCATATTGCTGGTTATTACCATTGCGCATATTCAGGTCAAACACCCCGGCGGTGCCGTCACCATATTCTGCAGGGAATGCCCCGGTATAGAAATCGGAGTTGGCAAGAAATTTATTGTTTAAAATGCTTACCGGCCCGCCTGTTGTACCGGGCACTGCAAAATGATTAGGATTAAAAATATCCACACCTTCCAGTTCCCAAAGCACTCCGCTGGGAGAATTGCCGCGAATCACTAAGTCATCTCTTGAATCATCAGCGCCCTGCACGCCTGCATAATTGCTTGCCATACGCGCAGGGTCATCGCGGCTGCCAGCATAGCGTGATGTTTCATCAACACTAAAATTTCGTGAACTGACGGTTGCCATTTCATTGGTGGCTTGCCCCGCAGGTCCCGGGGTAACCGTTACGGTTTTCATAGATATTGGTAATGGTTGCAATTGCAAATCTTCAATAACCTCTTTTGCCGAACTTACAATAATATCGGGGAACAGGCTTTTATGATAACCGAGATAACTAACTTTAAGAGAATATCTTCCGACTGGAACATCGTTAATTCTATAATTGCCTTTATCATCTGTTGTAGTACCTTTAATAAGTGAACTATCTCGCAACACAACTACGTATGCGCCAATCAACGGAAAATGACTATCTGCATCCGTTATCTGCCCGCGTATGGTTTGCGATGGTGTTTGGGCGATGAGATTAATCTGTAAACTAAAAAATGATAATACGAATAAGTAAAAACCTTTCATCCTGTAAATTATACTTTAAAATTATAAAATAATTAAAAGTAATGCAGATGTGGGGTTTAAATATTCAAATTATCTTTGCCTCATGGTATATTTGACGAGGAAAGAACATTTTAATGCCGCTCACCGATTGTTTAATAAAGCGTGGAGCGATGAGAAAAATTTTGCCGTGTTCGGCAAGTGCGCCAACCCTAACTGGCACGGGCACAATTATGATTTGTATGTTACAGTAAAGGGGGAGCCTGACACTGAAACCGGCTTTATTATTAATGCGCAGGAATTAAGCCGTATTATTAAGAATAAAATTACGGATAAGCTCGACCACAAAAACCTGAATATTGAAGTTGATTTTCTTAAAGACATCCTGCCTTCAACAGAAAACGTATGTAAAGCTATTTGGGAACAATTAGAGCGATCTATTGTTAATGGTAAACTGCACTGCGTGAAACTGCAGGAAACAGAAAATATTTATGCCGAATATTTCGGCAACTAAAAAGTAAAAACTATGGTGAACAAAAACGGCAAAGCCAATTACAAAAAAACCGAGCATTATAATGATGATTTGCAGGAGCGCCTGAAAAATAATTATCATGATATTATTTTAGCGTTGGGTGAAAATCCGGAGCGTGAAGGATTGGTAAAAACGCCTGAGCGCGTGGCTAAAGCCATGCAATTTTTTACCCAGGGTTATGATATAAACCCGGAGGAAATACTCCGCTCGGCAATGTTTAAAGAAGATTACAGTGAAATGGTGATAGTGAAAGATATTGAGTTATACTCGATGTGCGAGCACCATATGCTGCCGTTTTTCGGAAGGGCGCATGTAGCTTATATTCCTAAAGGCACTATTGTTGGGTTAAGTAAAATAGCGCGTGTGGTAGATGCTTATGCCCGCCGCTTGCAGGTGCAGGAGCGGCTTACCCATGAAATTTTAAATTGCATACAGGATACGATTAACCCGATTGGTGTGGCTGTTGTTATTGAAGCGAAACATTTGTGTATGATGATGCGGGGTGTGCAAAAACAAAACTCTGTGGCAACCACATCGGCATTTACGGGTGAGTTTGAAAATAACAGAACACGCGCGGAATTTATGCGGTTGATTTCGGCGAATTTGCTTGACTAATTTGATGATTTGATAATTTGTTGATTTGATGATGAGGTGAATGGTTTAAAA
>CAVYQA010000016.1:0-263272 GCA_963770495.1 Chitinophagales bacterium
CAGAATATATGGTTGTAATAGTAGGAGTAGCGACAACGGATGAACCAGATGTTGCGCTCAATCCTGTTGACGGGAACCAGGTATAATTACCGGCGCCTGTTGCGGTAAGAACTGTAGTGCTGTCACTGCAAACTGATGACCGGCTGGCTTTAGCAATAATCACCGGTTTGGCATTAACATTTACAGTATCTGTAGCTGTTGCTGTACAACCTTTGGAAGACGTTCCGGTAACGGTATAAACCGTTGTTGAAACGGGGCTGGCAGAAACGGAAGAACCCACTGTTGAACTTAAACTTGTTGACGGAGACCAGGTATAAGTAGATGCACCTGATGCCGACAGTATAGCTGGTGTGCCGCTGGGCAAACTGTAACAGGGGACGGGTTAACAACAATTATCGGGTTAGGGTTAACGGTAACTATTACATTGTCTGTTGCCGAACAGCCATTTGAATTTGTTCCGGTTATTGTATAGGTTGTCGTTGTTGTTGAATTTGCCGTTACGGAGCTTCCTGTTGTAGCACTCAAGCCGGTTGATGGCGACCAGGTATAAGTGACGCCACCCGACGCGGTAAGAGTTGCACTCCCTCCGGGACAATAGGATGTGGAACTTGGCGAAGCATTAATTATCGGTTTTGGATTAACCGTTACTGTTACAGTGTCTGTTGACGAACAGCCACCGGCATTTGTTCCGGTTACTATATATTTTGTCGTTATTGTCGGACTGGCTGTTACTGTGCCTCCTGTTGTGGCGCTTAAGCCTGTTGAAGGCGACCATGTGTAGGTTGTGCCGCCTGAAGCGGTGAGAGTGGAACTTCCCCCGGAACAAAATGAAGCCGGACTTGGATTAGCAGTAATCACCGGTTTAGAACTGACATTTACGGTATCTTTAATTGTTGTTGAACAACCGGTGGCAGCGCTTGATCCTGTAACAGAATATATCGTTGTTGATGCCGGGTTGGCAGAAACAGAAGAACCAGTTGTTGAATTTAAACTTGTTGAAGGAGACCAGGTATAACTATTTCCACCTGATGCAGACAGTTTAGTAGAGTTTCCGAGGCAAATGTTTGCCGGACTTGGAGTAACAATAATTACGGGACCGGGAATAACAGTAACAGTATTGGATGTAAGTACTGATGTGCAACCGTTTGCGGTAACAGAAAGAGTGATAACATGGCTGCCCGTTGTAGCAAATGAAATAGTGTCCGGGACCGGGTCCTGTTGCGCTTCCTGATACTAATGTTCCTCCTCCGAAATTCCAGTTATAAGTAGCTCCGTTTATTTTTGTGCCTTTATAAGTAACAGCTATCTTTCCATTTACACAGGCTTGTGACGGGGCAATCGTAAATGATGAAGTAGGAATAGGTTCTATTGTTACCGGAATTACCACCGGCTTACCTGTGCAGCCTCCTGCCGACGGAGTAATGGTAAAATTAATTATTTTAGCTGTGCTTGACGTATCTGGTACTGGGTCAACAATAGGGCTGCCCGAACCGCTTGAGCCATCCGAGCCCGTCCATGTAAATGTAGTTCCGCTTACACATGATGTTAAAGTAATATCGAAAGGAGAACCGCTGCAAACTTCCTGTGAATCGGGAAATGCTACAACCGTTGGTACGGGTTTAACAGTAATAAATTGATTAGTAAGCCCCTGAACAGATGTGCCGCAAGCATCGGTAATCGTTGGCGGCGGCACAGTTAATAAGGTGGAAGTGCACGATGCTATCGGGCAATTAGGTATGGTTAATGTGATAGTGGTAGAGCCCGTACTGCCGCAAATGGTGGTATCGTATTTTCCTACGGTTACATTGCTGCCCGCCCAGGGATGTGAAATAGTGTAAGGGGGAACTCCATAATTTATAGTTGCAGTTAATGTTAATGAACAATCATTGCCGCATAATAATGAGGGAGAAACTGACCACTGAGAGTTATTTAACTCAACGGTGTTACCTACAATATAAGCCTCAAAGTTATATCCGTCCGTATTAGCAGGGTCATAATATATGTATTGAGAATCACAGGTGTTGCCTCCTGCTGTGCGGGAAAGATACATGGTAAGATTTATGGTTTGCGGCGAGCAGGATGGGTACATGCAACAAGCCAAAGAAGAGTGGAAATCAGTAAGAGAAAATGTTCCGATTCCGGATGAATCTCCTTGCGGAGGATTGATGCTGGATAAACCGGTTGACCCGCATTTTGTTCCAAAATAAATAAGACCGTCATCCAGTGACTCATTCTTTAAAGGATTAGCATAATAGGATGACTGTATATAAAACCCTGTTATCGTAATGCCCGCAGGAATACTTACAGCCATTGTGCCTGAACCGAAATTCGGATACATGCACGATGCAATTTTACCTCCTGTCCATTTTGCCGTTGTGCCGGTAACAACAGGGTCAATTGTTATCGGGTATTTGCGTGAAGAACTATTTATCCATGATGAAGGAACAACAATTTCAAGGCGATATCCCCCTTCCTGATTTATAATATGATAGGAGCCAAGTGTTTCATTCTTGCCATTATCATAACATGCCGGAACTTTAAGAACAGCTTTTTCTTTACCATCGGGACCAATAACAACCAGCGAACCGGCTTCATCTGTATTGTCCGATTCAGTGACTTGCGAAATACTATAACCTGCGGGCAAAATAATATCTTCACTAATAATTAAATCGCCGGATAGGTTAAGCGGTGTATTTACCAAATAATCTGTTTCAATAGTGTTTCTTTTAAAACGAATGATTTTGTCGGTATTGGCAACCACATTTTTTATCATCATTCCATTATCGCCTACTGTATAGGCGGCAGGATTGATTGAGGTTGAATTAAATTGAACATTTTTATTGAATGTTATCAATTGGTCGTTTCCTACTGACAATGCTGTGCTTGCATCCTTATATAAATAAGTAGGATTTTCCTGCTGTGTTGCCGCCCATCCGTTTTCTAATGGTTTTAGCTTAGCATCAACTGCTCGCAACCAGCCTTTGCTATCGGTATAGTTAATATTATCGTAGCCGTACTGTGTTATTATTTGCCCGCTATCATTACTATATGATCTTGAATTAAGCGTGCGTTTTTCTATTTGCTCATACCAGTTGGCATGAGTAGTAAAGCATTTGCCAAAATCAGGATTGCTTTGAAAAGATGCAGGTGTCATTGCTCTGAGCTTTTCAAGATCAGCATAGCTTTTGTCGGCAGAAAAATGTGTGAAATTGTCTTTGGCAGGTACAATCGTAACCTGCGCATGAGTATTCAATGCCATTGCCACAATCAGCAATGACAGAATGTACTTTAAAGACAAGGGTTTCAAGTAGTAGTTTTTCATTGTTTAGTTTTTATGCAGGCAAAAATAGAATAGTGGGCTTCCCACCGTAACTACCAATTTCTGCATTATTGTGACGCGGTTATTTAAGCGCTAAACCCGATTCGTGTAAGGATTCACTGTAGTTTTCAATGGGATACGTATGATATTGTGGTAACCTGCAACTGTAATTTTCTTTTCACCGTTTTATACCGCCTCATATTTTATCTGAACCCGGAACATCGCTGAAAGAATATTAATAGTTGTCAAATTGTTCAGGAAAAACGAATAAGCCGGTCTGTATCGCCGATACCGAATTGCATGATATTCAGTTGGTTTTTTTTATAGTCACAACCAATGAGGAACTGTATGTAAGCCCGTGGCTGTAACACAATAATTTTAGCCTCGATTATATAGGTGGTTGTGAATAAACTGAGTATAATATTTATTAAAGTTAACTGCAATCACAAAATAATTACTTAAAGCTTATGAAGCCACAAATGAGACACATATTTTTAGCAGCTTGGATTATTGCAGGTACACTTGTAACAACTATTTCTTGTGCACAGGTTACAGCTAACTTCAGCGTCTCTTCACAATCGGGTTGCGCGCCTATATTTGTTTCTTTTACCAACAACAGCACCGGAACAGGTACATTAACATATAACTGGGATTTCGGAAACGGAAATCATTCCACCCTACTTAACCCAAGCCAGTCTTATAACACATGTGGTAATTATAAGGTTACTCTTACCGTAAGTAATGGCACTCAAACGTCAACAGATAGCTTATATATTAATGTATATTGTCAGCCAACAGTCAATTTTACCTATAATAATTCAGGCGGGTGTCCCGGCACATGTGTTAATTTTACCAATAACTCTACAGCAGGTTCAGGAACTATATCAGGCATATTGTGGGATTTTGGCGATGGTAATACCAGCACTGCCGGCAATCCTACACACTGTTATATGTCTGCGGGTACTTTTAATGTAACCCTGATTATAACAAATTCCGATGGCTGTTCGGGTTCCAAATTTGTTACAAATGCAATAACCATTAACAATCCATCTGTGGTTAATTTTACAGGCACACCAACATCGTTATGCAGCCCTCCCGCTTCTGTCAATTTTAGTAATTTGTCTTCAGGCACAGGGAATTTAACATACAATTGGAATTTCGGAGACCCTGCCAGTGGCGCATTGAATACCTCCACACTTACTTCGCCGAGCCATACTTATAATTCAGCAGGTGCCTACACAGTGACATTAATAGTGACGGATGGAAATGGCTGTACAGACAGCCTGACGCTTACTAATTACATAAACATAAGTTCTCTTACAGCAAGTATTACAACAACACCATCCAATTCCGGGTGTTGTCCGCTGATTGTGCAGTTTGGGGGCAATTCTAATGGCACACCCATAGGTTATCTTTGGACTTTTGGCGGAGGTATTCCTAATTCCACAGCCCAAAACCCACAAATAACTTTTCCATGCCCTTTTGGCAACGTACCTGCAGTTTATAATGTGACCTTAACTGAAACTTTTGCAAATGGTTGTTCAGAAACAGACTCAACTACTATAACAACTACCAATAAAACCGTTGCAAATTTTAGCTCGAACAGCACATTATCTACCTGTGTTGTTCCTAATACAGTTGTATTTATTAATAATTCAATAGCAGGCGCCGGAGCCACGTATTTATGGAGATTTGGAGATGGCGATTCCAGTTCGGCGGTTAATCCATCTCACGCTTATACCACATGTGGTAACTATGACGTGACGTTAGTGGCAACTAATATATACGGATGCTCAGACACGTTGAAAAAAACAGCATTTGTAACTATTATTTGCCCGGTTGATACCTTCACAGCAACGCCTATTGACGGTTGCATACCTAAAACAGTAAATTTTAACAGCACAGGCAGCACAGACAATCCTATACAATGGAGTTGGAATTTCGGAGACCCGTCAAGCGGAGCGGCTAATCTATCATCGCTTCAGAACCCGACTCACATTTTTTTCTAACCCGGGATGTTATAATGTAACGCTTACTACTACAAATGCTCAGGGTTGCGCGGCTTCAGTAACCATAAAAGATGCTGTATGTGTAGATAAGCCGCCTATTCCTAATTTCTCAGCTACGCCAACAACTACATGCGCACTTAATAAGGTTGATTTTACGAGCTTGTCTACCGATACAGATGCCCTAACTACATATACATGGAGATTTGGAGATGGCTCTACCTCATCAAGTGCTAATGTCAGCCATCAGTATGATGATACAGGTTACTTTAATGTTACTCTGGTTGTTTGCAATGCCGGTTGCTGCGATTCAATTACGTTTAATCAGTATATACATATTCTTCCACCTGTTGCTAATATATTAGTAACCATAAATTGCAAAAATCCTTATAACGTTTGTTTTGACGGAACGAAGTCTTTAGGCGCTTCTACCTATGATTGGAATTTCGGTGACCCCGGGAGCGGTGCAAATAATACATCCGCCAGCCCTACCCCTTGTCATTTATATTCAAGCAGCGGCGATTACACTGTTGCACTTACCGTTACCAATTCTGTTACAGGTTGTTCTTTTACCCGACAAACAACTGTTCATGTAAGACACGTAAAAGCGGCATTCACGTTTTCACCTTTAAGCGGGTGTATTCCTGTTATAGTAAGCGCTACTAATAATTCTATTGACGCAACGTCGTATCAATGGATTGTAACAGATTCAGCTACAGGAACTACTGTATTTAGCACTAATGACGGATTGAATCCGGTGTGGCCTTTTTCAACTATCGGTACATTTGTTTTTGAATTAATTGCCACAGATGTAAACGGCTGTTCAGATACATTGATTTCCCCCATCCACTTACATACCTATGGGGTTATAACTAATTTCACAGCCACGCCAACAACAGGGTGCGGTCCTCTTAATGTTCAATTTACTGATGGTTCAATATCTGTCGGCGGACCCATAAAATCATGGTCGTGGAATTTTGGCGATGCTTACTGTTCGGCAGCTAATGATACATCGTCATTGCAAAATCCGAATCATACCTATACAAAATCCGGTTGTTATACTGTAACACTTACGGCTATTAATTTGTCGGGTTGCTCGCAAAGCATGACTGCAACAAACTATATTTGTATTACGACACCTGCCACCAGTTTTACAGCTTCAGATACGAATGCCTGTTTGGGTAACCAAATATGCTTTACTACTCCAACAACAGACATAGGCTATACCTATAGCTGGAACTTTGGCGATGCTGCAAGTGGTGTAAATAATACATCAACGTTATTTAATCCTTGCCATGTATATAACGCTAACGGAAATTATACAGTGACGTTAAAGGTAACCGCCGCAAACGGTTGCGATAGCATTCTTACTAAAACTAATTACATCAACGTCTCTAAACCCGTAGCGAATTTTGGAGCCCAGGGTACTACCATATCCAACTGTTTACCTTTGGTAGTTAATTTTGTTGATTCATCCCATTCAAATATTGTATCATGGAATTGGAATTTTGGCGATGGCAACACTTCAACTGATCAAAATCCGTCACACATATATAGTATTCCGGGTACCTATACTGTAACATTAATTGTAACAAATGCCGGTGGCTGCAGTGATACGTTAATCAAAGTAAATTATGTAGTTACAACAAGCCCTATCGAATCGTTTACTTTTACTCCCGGCAAAGGTTGCTATCCCTTAGAAGTTTGTTTCAAAGCCAATATACCAACAAATTATACCTATATCTGGAATTATGGTAATACTACTTCCGGTCCGTTGCCCAAGGGAGATTCGACCTGTTATAATTATACTGTACCCGGCATTTATTATCCATCTCTTATTTTGCAGGATAGTTTAGGGTGCACATTTCCATTTAATTCTCCTGACTCTGTCGTAGTAGAGGGAGCTCTTGCCCAAGTAGACCCGGCACAAAATATTTGCGCCGGCAGCTCTGAGCAACTTGATGCGAGTGGCGGTCTATTTTATCACTGGTTTCCTCCGGAAGGTTTAAGTAATCCATCCATAAGCGATCCCATTGCATCGCCAACAGTTACAACTGTCTACAATGTAGTAGTTTCAGATGGTGTTTGCGCCAGCGATACCGCCAATGTACTTGTTACTGTTTATCCAAATCCTGCTTTTGATGCAGGGAAAGACCAGACTATTATATCGGGACAATCAGTGTTACTGGGACAAACTTCACCGGATTTTACCGGCACATTTTCCTGGACACCCGACCTTTGGCTTAGTTGCGATAATTGCCAGAATCCAACAACAAAACCTGATTCTACAATAACTTATTTTGTTACACTTACGAATCAATTTGGCTGCCGCACCTCCGATTCTGTAACAATAACAGTTCTTTGCCCCGGTGATATATTATTTATACCCAATGCGTTTACACCCAATGGCGATGGTTTAGATGATGTGTTTTATGTTCATTCTATAGGTATCATGCAATTAAATTATTTCAGGGTATTTGACCGGTGGGGACAACTGGTATTTGAAACTAACAACTTTGATGTGGGATGGGACGGCACATTTAAAGGGCAGAAACTTCCTCCTGCTGTTTATGTATATGATTTAAGCATAATTTGCTCTACAGGATCAACTATAGAGAAAAAGGGGAACGTTACTTTAATCAGATAAACTATTAGATATGAAAAGATTTATACCTGTTTATTTATGCTTTGCATTGCTTTCTTTCGGAGGTGCTGCGCAGGATATACATTTTTCCGAATTCTACAATACCCCGTTGCAATTGAATCCGTCCTATACAGGTTTTTTTAATGGAGACTACCGGTTTACGGCGATTTATCGCGACCAATGGAGCACCATTGGCGTTCCTTTTCTACTGTTGAAGGTTCTGCTGATTTTAGATGGCTTATCGGTACCGACTGGTGTAAAAAAAATATTTTGGGTTTTGGTATAGATGCATTTTCCGATAAAGCCGGCGATTCCAATTTTCAACTAACGAGGTAACTCTTTCATCAGCTTTCAGTCTTGCAACAGGATTAGACAAAAACAATTATTTATCGGGGGGGCTTGCTGCCGGAATTGGCGATGCAAGTATTGATTATTCTAACCTTGTTTTTGACCAACAGTGGTATCAACCAGATCTGCCAACTACAGAACCTATACCATATTCATATGGTTATTTAGATTTCTCAGGTGGCGTATCGTGGCATTTAATTCCCAATAAATTCACCAATTTTAATATTGGTGCATCGGTTTTTCACATTAACCAGCCGGAGCAATCATTTTTTGGAGAAAGCTCTTCAATTTTGTTTCGTAAATATGTATTAGATGCTTCCGCTCAATTTTCTATAAGTAATAGTCTTGACCTATATCCTAAAGCAATGTTTGAAACACAAGGTCCGTATAATGAGCTTGATTTAGGGGGATTGGTGCGCTGCAATCTTTCGCAGGGCTACATAAAGAACCAGGGGGTATATTTTGGAGCATTTTACAGGTGGGGCGATGCTATTATTCTTACCACACGCATTGATTTGAACAAAGTGTCTTTCGCCTTTTCTTATGATGTAAATATTTCACAGCTTGCTGTGGCTAGTGGTGAACAGGGCGGACCTGAATTGTCAATAATTTATATCGGTTTTAACACCCAAAAGAAGGTATACTGTCCGCGATTCTAACGTACTTAAAAAACAGAATGCAGTTTTTTATAATCAACCGGTTGCCAATTAGTGTTCATCAGGCTTAAGAATAACCGTAGTCTACTCATTTTTAGCCATTTAAATTACAGAAAAAAAACTACTCTGTCACAAGACTTTGCTATGTGTTATGTCTAAACAAGCACTTCTGGCTGAAATTTGAGGCATGCTAAATAAAACTCTCTTGTGGCTTTTTTATCTGAACTTTTCCTTTTTCGGGAATAGTAAAGTTGATTTTCCACTCACATTTTTCGTACGGCGTTTTTTTTAAGAACACATTAAAATATTTGATTAATTGATTTTAAGATAACTATGAAAGCAATGTTTAAATGAAAAAGATTCTACTCACGTTTTTAATTGTATCTTCCGCCTTACTGAATTCATTCTTTGCCCATGCCCAGAGCGTAGGAATAAACGGCACCGGTGCAGCGCCCAATTCTTCAGCAATGCTTGATGTGGCAAGTACCACCAAGGGTATGCTGATTCCGCGCATGATAGAAAATCAGCGTAATGCCATTGCTTTACCTGCAACAGGTTTATTGATTTATCAAACAGATGATACAACGGGATTCTATTATTTTGATGGCACGATATGGCGATGGATGGGAAGTGAAACAGGATGGGGGCTGACCGGTAATAGTGGCACCACAGCGGGTGCAAATTTCATTGGTACAACCGATGCCAATGATTTTGTTTTTAAAACAAACGGCGGCGAAAACATGCGGCTTGCAAATAGCAGCCGGCAATCTTGTACTTGGTTCAGGTGAAGGCACAACCACAGTATTCGGTAATACCTTACGTGGGCCTAATGCAATAGGATCAAACAATGCGGGTTCTGATTTAACAATAGCAGCAGGAAATGGAACAGGAACAGGCGGTTCAGGATATATTACTTTCCAAACAGCATCAGTAGGCGGATCAGGCACAACAGCCAATACCATGGCGGAAAGAATGCGCGTTGCCACATCAGGCAATGTGGGAATAGGCACAACCAACCCTTTATCCCTACTACATGTAAATGGCGCAGAAACCCTTGGAACACCCAGCGGCGGAACAACACCTGCCACCGGAACATTGACATTTAATAACAGCAGCAGCGCCAATTCAGTCAACATATCAGCAGGAAATACTACAACGGGTTATTCATTAACGCTGCCCACAGCACAAGGTGCAGCAAATACGGTTCTGACTAATAATGGTGCGGGTACCTTAACCTGGGCATTACCGTCTGCAGCGTTTTCTAATCTTACACCGGGAACAGGTTTAACGGGTTCAGTTTATAATGGCAGCGCGGCAGAAACCTTTGCAGTTAGTTACGGCAGCGCCGCAGGCACAGCAGTGCAGGGAAATACAACACTTACCATATCCCCCGGCACAGGCATGAGCGGCGGTGGAACAATAACATTAGGTGCGGGTGGAACAGTTACTTTAAATAACACGGGTGTTACCTCGGTAGGGCTGGCTTTACCAAACATATTCACGGTATCAAATTCACCGGTTACCACTACGGGAACACTTACAGGCACTCTTGCCACCGAAACAGCTAATACTGTATTTGCAGGACCCACATCAGGTGGAGCTGCAGCCCCGACATTCAGAGCTTTGGTAGCTGCCGATATTCCGGCAGGTACTATAACAGCCGACAACGGGTTAACCGTTAACACGGGTAATAATGTTCAGTTAGGCGGTTCACTAATACAAACCACGACAATCACACAAGGAAATTATGACCTTATCAGTAATATGAGCGGCACAGGAAATTTCAAAGTGCAGGACGCCGGGTCAGATGTGCTTGTTGTTAATAGCTCTACAGGCAATGTGGGTATCGGAACCGGTAATCCGTCTCAACAGCTATTTGTTACCCTAACAGCAAGCGCAGATAAATATGTAATATCGTCTAATGCCATACAAACATCACTGGCTGCAGATTATCAGAATGTAGCCATGTATGGGTATTCCGCAGGTGGAAATGGTTCGCACGGATACGTAGTAGGAGTAATGGGAATAATTAACCCTGTTTCGCATGGTGGAACAGCCTTATACGGTGGTATTAATTCCAGCGCTCCCGCTTTTACTACAGCCGCTGATTTTTACGGTATATATACGGATGCCAGCGGTGTTATCGGGGGTACCACCGGTTATGCAGCCGCATTCATGAATGGCAATGTAGGTATAGGCACTGCTACACCGGTTCAGGCATTACAGGTTGTAGGTAACGTTCAGTTTTCACAGGCATTAATGCCCGGTGGCGCTGCCGGTTCAGCCGGTAATGTACTGCTATCTGCGGGCGCAGGTACAGCCCCGACATGGCTTGCAAACGGCGCAAACGGACAGGTATTGACATTATCAGGAGGCGCACCCACATGGGCGGCAGCCTCTGCTAATCTTGCTAATCTTACCCCCGGAACAGGTTTAACCGGTGCAGTTTATAATGGCAGCGCGGCAGAAACATTCGCAGTTAACTATGGCAGCATCGCAGGCTCGGCAGTGCAGGGAAATACCACACTTACCATATCCCCCGGCACAGGCATGAGCGGCGGCGGAACAATAACATTAGGTGCAGGCGGAACAGTTACTTTAAATAATACAGGCGTTACATCAGTAGGGCTGGCTTTACCGGGTATATTTACGGTAACAAATTCACCGGTTACCACTACGGGAACACTTACGGGAACTTTTACCACCGAAACAGCCAATACTGTATTTGCAGGACCCACATCAGGTGGACCTGCCACTCCGACATTCAGAGCTTTGGTCGCAGCCGACGTTCCTGCAGGGTCAGTAACAGCCAACAACGGGTTAACCGTTAATACGGGCAATAACGTTCAGCTAGGCGGTTCATTAATACAAAACACGACAATCACACAGGGAAATTATGACCTTATCAGCAATATGAGCGGCACAGGAAATTTTAGAGTGCAGCAGAGTGGGGCAGATGCACTTGACGTTCTTAGCGCTACGGGCAATGTAGTAATCGGTTCAGGTGAGGCAACAGGAGTGGTAGCAGGAAATGTATTACGCGCTCCAAATGTAATTGGAGCAAATTATCCCGGTGCTGACTTTACCATTACATCAGGAGATGGAACAGGAACAGGTGGTTCAGGAAGTATCATTTTTCAAACAGCTCCTGTAGCTGGGGCAAGCTCAACTGCTAATATCATGGCGGAACGAATGCGCATTGCACCAACAGGTAATGTGGGAATAGGAACAACCACTCCGTCAACCTTACTGCAGGTAAATGGCACACTAACACTTGGAACAACAAATAGTGTCACCGGAACATTAACACTTAATAACAGCAGTAGTGCAAACCAGGTTAGTATATCAGCAGGAAATACAACGACAGGTTATTCATTAACGCTACCCTTAGCACAGGGTGCAGCAAATACGGTTCTGACTAATAATGGTTTTGGTACTTTAAGCTGGGCATTACCATCCGCAGCACTTTCTAATCTTACCCCCGGAACGGGCTTAACCGGTTCAGCTTATAATGGCAGCGCCCCGGAAACCTTTGCAGTTAATTATGGAAGCACAGCAGGTTCAGCCGTACAGGGCAATACACAAATCACTATATCCCCTGGCACAGGTATGAGCGGCGGCGGAACAATAACATTAGGTGCAGGCGGAACAGTTACATTAAATAACACCGGCGTTACGTCAGTGGGGCTGGCTTTACCAAGCATATTCACGGTTACAAATTCGCCTGTTACCACAACGGGAACTCTTACGGGAACATTTACCACCGAAACAGTCAATACTGTATTTGCAGGACCCACTTCAGGAGGAGCTGCAACTCCGACATTCAGAGCTTTGGTAGCTGCCGATATTCCGGCAGGAACAGTAACAGCCAACAACGGGTTAACCGTTAATACGGGCAATAACGTTCAGTTAGGCGGTTCATTAATACAAACCACAACAATTACGCAGGGAAATTATGACCTTATCCATAATATGAGCGGCACGGGAAATTTCAGAGTGCAACAGAGTGGTTCAGATGTGTTTGTTGTTAATAGCTCAACAGGCTACACAGGTATCGGAACCAGTAATCCTTCACAACCCTTATTTGTTACCCAAACAGATGCCGGTAATGCTTATGTTATCACATCAAATGCTGTACAAATTTCATTGGCGGCAGATTATCAGAATGTAGCTATGTACGGGTATGCGGCAGGAGGCAATAGTGCTCATGGATATGCAGTGGGCGTTATGGGAGTAATTCATCCCGTTTCACATGGTGGAGCAGCATTATATGGAGCCATTAATACCGCCGCGCCCGCTTTCACCCAGACTAATAATTTTTACGGTATCTATGCAGACGCCAGCGCAGTAGTAGGAGGAGGACAGGTGACTTATGCCGGTGCATTTATGAATGGCAACGTTGGTATTGGCACTGCCACACCAACCCAGGCATTACAGGTTGTAGGTAACGTTCAGTTTTCACAGGCATTAATGCCCGGTGGCGCTGCCGGTTCAGCCGGTAACGTACTGCTATCTGCAGGTGCAGGTGTAGCACCGACATGGCTTGCAAACGGTGCAAACGGACAGGTATTAACAACAGCAGGAGGTGTACCCACATGGGCTGCACCTGTAACGTCCGCAACCGCATGGCAGATAACGGGTAATTCAAATACTACGCCCAGTACTTCAGCCATTGGAAGTGCTGCAAATAATAATTTTGTTGGAACAACCAATGGAGAAGATTTTGTCATTGTAAGTGATAATTTAGAAAGGATGCGGGTGGCGAGTGGCGGCAACATTGGAATTAATACCATTGCTCCCGGGGCAATATTTGATATAGAAGGGCTTGCTACCAGTACAACCAATATTGTAAATATTACAGGTAATTCAATTACAAGCGGAGCGGCATTAACTGTAAATTCCACATCAGCAGGTATAACAGGCAGCTTAGCTACTATTCAAGCTAATTCCACTACGGCAGGCACCTTGCTTAATGTATCGGGAAATGCACTTACCAGCGGAACAGGCTTAAGCGTAAATTCCACATCAGCAGGAATAACAGGCAGCTTAGCTACTATCCAGGCTAATTCCACCACAGCAGGCACCTTGCTTAATGTATCGGGAAATGCACTTACCACTGGAACAGGCTTAAGTGTAAATTCCACATCAGCAGGAATAACAGGCAGCTTAGCTACTATTCAGGCTAATTCCACCACAGCAGGCACATTGCTTAATGTATCGGGCAATGCACTTACCAGCGGAACAGGCTTAAGTGTAAATTCCACATCAGCAGGAATAACAGGCAGCTTAGCCAATATTCAGGCTAATTCCACTACAGCAGGCACTTTGCTTAATGTATCGGGCAATGCACTTACCGGCGGAACAGGCTTAAATGTAAGTTCCACATCTGCAGGTATTACAGGTAACTTAGCCAATATCCAGGCTAATTCCACTACAGCAGGCACCTTGCTTAATGTATCGGGAAATGCACTTACCACCGGTAAGGAAATCAATGTTTCAGCGAATGGATTAACGACCGGAATTGGAGAAAATATTTCATCCACGTCTACAGCAGGTAACGGCAGCATATTGCTGAACCTGTCACGCAGTGGCACTAATGGCGCCGCCGCAATGACTAATTACGGATTATATTCGAATATTACTAATACCAATGGCACCAGCGGAACCAATATTGCAGGATATTTTTCTGCAAGCGGGGCGAACATGACTAATTATGGTATCCAAGCAACTCCCAACGCATTAATCGGTGTTCCAGCCACCACGCAAGGTAATTTAATCTTTGCAAACACGACGGCTTTTACAACGACCATAAATTCTTCAAATTCAAGCACTGCTTCATACACTATGACTTTGCCTCCGGCGCAGGGCGCGGCGAATACGGTGTTAACAGATAACGGAGCAGGGGTTTTATCATGGAGCGCTCCTGCAACATCCGCTACTGCCTGGCAGATAACGGGTAATTCAAATACCACACCCAGTACTTCAGCCATTGGAGTTACCGCAAATAATAATTTCATTGGAACAACGAATGGACAAGATTTTGTAATTGTAACTAATAATTTAGAAAGAATGCGGGTTGCAAATGGCGGCAATGTTGGAATTAACACCATTACTCCCGGAGCAATATTTGATGTACAAGGGCTTGGTACCAGTGGAGGGAATATTGTAAATATTACAGGTAATTCAATTACCAGCGGAGCAGCATTAACTGTAAATACTACAGCTACAACTATGTCGGGTAATTTTGTCAATATTTCAGCTAATTCCACTACCCAGGGCACCCTGCTTAATATTTCGGGTAATGCATTTACCAGCGGAACAGGCTTAAGCGTAAATTCAACATCTACGGGTATAACAGGTAACTTAGCTACTATTCAGGCTAATTCAACTACTGCAGGCACATTGCTTAATATTTCGGGTAATGCACTTACCAGCGGAACAGGCTTAAGTGTGAATTCCACTTCTGCAGGCATAACAGGTGACTTAGCCAATATTCAGGCTAACGCCACTCTTACAGGCACCCTGCTTAATGTTTCAGGTAATGCTCTTACCAGCGGAACGGGATTAAGTGTAAATTCTACCTCTACTGGTATAACAGGTAACTTTACAACTATTCAGGCTAATTCCACTCCTACAGGCACTCTTCTTAATGTTTCGGGTAATGCTCTTACCACCGGAACCGGATTAACTGTGAATGTAAATGCACTTACCAGCGGAACAGGTCTTTCTGTTATCGGTACAGGTACAGGAATAACGGGCAACCTTTTTCTTGCCCAATCTGCTTCTAACAGTGCAGCCACTAACGGATTGGCAAGATTTAATTTTACAAATGCGCATACAGGGAACGGATTACAAATTGATGATGCTACTGTAACAGGCACTGCAGTAGCTGTGAATGAAAATTCACTTACCACCGGTAAGGGAATCAATGTTTCAGCGAATGGGTTAACGACCGGAATAGGAGAAAATATTTCATCCACTTCTGTAGCAGGTAACGGCAGCATATTGCTGAACCTGTCGCGCAGCGGCACTAACAGCAGCTCCGGAGTGACTAATTACGGATTATATTCAAATATTACTAATACCAATGGCACCAGCGGTACCAATATTGCGGGATATTTTTCCGCAAGCGGGGCGAACATGACTAATTATGGCATCCAGGCAACTCCCAACGCATTAATTGGTGTTCCATCCACCACACAAGGTAATTTAATATTTGCAAACACGACGGCTTTTACAACTACCATAAATTCTTCAAATTCAAGTACTGCTTCATACACTATGACTTTGCCTCCGGCAGCCCCCACTGCAAACGGACAGATGCTTAGCGGCACCACTGCCGGAGTTTTGAGTTGGACAACTGAACCGGGTTCGCTGCTGGGTATAATATGTGATACTACGGCAGGCACCACTTCTCCTTCTTTAGCAGCCGGCACAACCTGGATTATGGTAAAATGTGTTGGAGGTGGTGGAGCAGGCGGGGGCTTAGGAAAGACATCATGCTCTTGGGTTTCTGTTGATGAGGTGGGCAGCGGCGGTGGCGCAGGTGGTTATTGCGAAGGTTTTGTTACGGGCATTACAGTTGGTACTACTACTATATCCGTTACAGTGGGAGCCGGGGGGGTTGGCGCTGCGGGTTGTAATGGTGATGTCGCTAATTCTGGTACAGCTAGTACTGTTACACTAACCTTACCTGCTGCAACATTTACAGCCAATGGCGGAACCGGAGGTAAAACATCTGAAGTGGATGCATCAACTAATCAACCGGGTGGCGAAGGTGGAACTGCAACCGGGGGCAGCATAAATTTACCGGGCGCTAATGGAGGAAATTCGATCACTTCAATCACCGGAAATGACGTGGTTTTTGCAGGAGAGGGCGCTGCGTCAATTTTTGGCAATGGCGGACCCCAGCAATATACCCGTGATGATGTGGAGTATGCTGGTTTTAATGCAAAAACTCCGGGTTCAGGTGGGGGGGGCGCTGTTGCCGTTCAACAAAGTAGTAATATTGCTACAAACGGCGGAAACGGCGCTCACGGAATAGTTATTATTTACGAGTACAAATAAACATGTAATGCATAATTTTTAATTGAACTAAAATAAAAGAATGACAACAGGCAATAAAAAATAGCGTTACGCTTTATATAAAAGGGTTTAGTTATGTATATCCCGGTATTAATATTCATTATTGGAATTATCTACGCCACCAAAACGTTAGAAAAGATGATAATGAAAAAGGCAAAACATAATAAAACAAAGGTGAGGCATCACATAAAATAAGTTTCATTCCTTTTTCGATTTATTTAGATATTATCTCTTATTAGCCCCGCTCCAGTCGTCTGCAGTCATCACATCTGCCTGCCGCGGGAAAATTTTGGTGGTAAGCACACGATGAACTTCTTCATCCCTATCTGCGCAGCAATCCGAAATAACGGTTATGGTGTAATCCTTATCTGCTGCCTCGCGTAAAGTAGATAGTACAACTCCGCTGGTTGCAATGCCCGTAAGCACAATGTGTTTTATTCCCTGCGCTCTTAATACAACTTCCAAATCACTGCCGGTAAAAGCGCTCACGCGTTTTTTGGTTATAATTATATCACCCGGCTGTGGCGCAACGGATAGAGGTATCCGGGTGGCTTCGTCCATATCAAAATTCATAGCTCCGCTTTTCAACCGTTCAAAAGATTTATTATTGCGGCTAACTTCTGGGTAGCCTTTTCTAAACCCAATCACTATATAAATAACAGGTATTTCATTGCTGCGAGCCGCCTGTAAGGCTTTAGTAATAGCGTAGATGAATGGCGCACTACCCGTAAGCATATTTACGGTAGCTTCCTGCACATCCATCACTAACAGCGCTGTGTTTTGGTTGTTTTTGTTTTTTTCCATGGGTTATAATTTTATGATTTGGTTAAACATATTATCTATTCGGTTGTATTCACTAACGGATCTTCCAGTTCCACAAGCACTATTTTATCTTTTTTCTTTAAAATATCTTTTCTAAGGAAAGGTAAAAATATAAGGGTAATAATTATACAGGCAATTCCTTCGGCTAAAATAGTGTCGGAAGCGCCAATATACTGCGATATAAGTCCAATCAATAATGCACCCAGTGGTTGCATCCCGGTAATTGCCATCACCAGATAGCTGATAGCCCTTCCCCTCATTTCTTTGGATACATTCGTTTGTACAATGGTGTTGCTGATAGTTGTTTGAGACATCATTCCAAAACCCGCCGGCACGGTAAATAATAAGGCAAGCGGCAAATTGGTCATCTTTGAAAATAAAATCAATCCTGCGCCAAAGATTAACAGATTGATAAATAAAACCTTTTTTAAATCAACACCCGCCTTTAATGACGCTAAGAAAAGGGCGCCGCCCACCGCTCCAAGCCCGATAAAGCTGTTCAGGTAACCAAACGTAGATGCGCTTCCTTTAAATATATCCTTAGCGTAAACAGGAAATAAATTAATAAAAGGCTGCACCAATAAACTGATTATTGCGGTTAATAAAATTAAAAGAGCAATAGAATTAGTACGGGTTAAATATTTCCATCCTTCTTTAAATTCATGTATTACTTTCTTTGTGTGCGGGTGTGGAATATATTCAGGGAATCGCATCAGTAATAAGCAGGTTATAACTGCCACGAAGCTTAATGCATTCAATGCAAAGCAAATTCCGGCTCCGAATTGCTCTAATACAATTCCTGACAGCGCCGGTCCTATCAGCCGCGTTAAATTGACCATAGATGAATTGAGGGCAATAGCGTTAGGCAAATCTTCTTTATTATCTACTATCTCATACACCATAGATTGCCGGGCGGGCACATCAAAAGCATTGATTATCCCAAGCAACGCACTGAGTGCAAATATTTCCAATACAGTATATTGAGTAAACAGAACCAGTGCCGCAAGCAAAGCAGCCTGGATTAAGGAGACTGCTTGTGTAAACACTAAAACACGATAACGGTTATACCTGTCTGATACCACGCCGCCCAAAGGGGAAAGCAGGAAAGAAGGAAATTGTGTGGCAAATACAGCCACCCCTACCATAAAAGCAGAATGGGTTTGCACATATACCACCCAGTATACCGCGGTTTTCTGCATCCATGTTCCAATAAGCGATATGGATTGACCGGAAAAATACAACCGGTAATTGCGGCTACGAAACGCTTTAAATGTATTGATATTCATTTATTTTAAATCAACCAGCTTTGTTAATATTTTAATGGCATTCACCAATACTTCTTTTTCCTTTTGCGTGGTTTTTTCAAAGAGTGATTTAGCCAGCCATTCCTGTTTTTGTTCCATATTTTATTTGGTTGAACAAATTTTTATTATTGCAGGCATGAAGTTAAAAGTCAAAACTCAAAAGTCAAAAGTTGACACGCCGATTTTGCTTTTATAACATTCTAACTTTCAAATTACAAAATCGGCACATTATCACATCGGCATATTGGCACATTAGTAAGGATCAACATCCACTTCTACATATACACTCTTATACGTTTTATGCAAAGAGAATTCATCTTTACTAAAAGCGATATACTGTTTTGCCGCAGAAAGTTCTTTCAATTGCTTTTCCATTTTCAAAAGAATATCGGCGAGGTAATAACTTTTTATGCGGGCAATCATAGGTTCAGCGGGACCCATTACGCGGTTGTGCAATTGCCGTTTTAAAAGGGTGGCAAAATAGTGCGAAGCATCATCCAGCAATTTTTGGTCTTTGTGTTTTAAGGTAATGCGGATGAGGCGGCTATATGGCGGGTAAAAGAACTTTTGACGTTGCGGCAGTTCATAATTATAAAAGCCGTTGTAATCGTGTTCCATCACAAATTGAAACAGGGGGTGAGCAGGCTGCGATGTTTGAATAATAACCTCGCCGCGCCGGTTTTTTCTTCCCGCCCTTCCGCTGACCTGCGCCATAAGTTGATAAGCGCGTTCAAGAGAACGAAAATCGGGGAACGACATTAATTGGTCGGCATTTAAAACAGACACTAAGGTAACATCATCAAAATCCAAGCCCTTTGTCACCATTTGTGTGCCGGCAAGCACCTGGTAGTTTTTCTTTTCAAAATCGGAAATAATTTTATTGTGGCTGAATTTTGTTTTTACCGAATCATAATCCATGCGCGCAATTTTAATGTCAGGAAAAAACAGTTTGAATTCGTCTTCTACCTTTTCTGTTCCAAACCCTGATATTTTTAATTTAGTACCGTTACATGCCGGGCATTTGGCAGGTGATGGGGTATGATAGCCGCAATAATGACAGCGCAAATCGTTCTTAAATTTATAATAGGTTAAATGCACATCGCAATTGGGGCACATGGGGCTCCAGCTGCAATTTTCGCATTCCATAGTCGGCGCATACCCTTTCCGGTTTTGAAACAAAATGGCTTGCTCATTGCGTTGTAATATTTTAGTCAGCTCATCCAGCAGAAAAGGGGAGAAGATGCTTTTCATTTCCTTCCGGCGTTTCAGTTCTTTTACGTTCACTAAGATAATTTCGGGCAGTTGCATATTGCCGAAACGCTCTTTTAAGAGTACGGAGCCGTATTTTTTTTGCTGCGTATTAAAATTACTTTCCAATGAAGGCGTAGCTGAGCCAAGCAACACTTTTGCCTTGTGCAATGCAGCCAGATAAATAGCTGAATCGCGGGCATGATAGCGAGGCGCCGGGTCGAATTGTTTGAAAGAATTATCGTGCTCTTCATCTACTACAATAAGCCCCAGTTTTTTGAACGGCAGAAAAATGGCAGAGCGTGCGCCAAGCACAATATCATAATCACCTTGCGACAGACGGTTCCATACTTCAACCCGCTCGCTGCTGTTAAAACCGGAATGGTAAATGCCGATACGGTTACCAAACACTTTGCGCAAGCGGCTTATCATTTGTCCTGTCAGTGCAATTTCGGGCAACAGGTAAAGCGTTTGCTTGCCTTCAGCAATGGCTTGTTTTATAAGCTCTATATAAACAAGCGTTTTTCCGCTTGAGGTTATACCGTTAAGCAATACAGTATCATGTTGTAAAAATTCGGACTGGATGGTTTTAAGCGCCTCTGTTTGTGCGGAGTTCAACGCATGAACCTCAGAAGAGGTGTTTATATTTTCTTCCAGCCGCGAAACATCTTTCTTAAATAATTCAAGAACATTTTTCTTTATAAGCCCTGCAAGCGCTGCATTACCGGCATTTGCTTTTTTCAGCAAATCGGATTTTAAAACATCTTTGGAAATAGTTTTAAAATGCAAATAGGTCATCATCACATTCAACTGCATGGGGGCTTTAACCAATTCATCCAAAAGTTCTTTCAGACGGAAATCATTATCATTTTCAGCCGTAAGCCGCACAAAAGTTTCCATGCGCGGTTTATAGCGTTCCGATAAACCTTCTTCAATGGTAATAACATTTTTGTCAAGCAATGAACGCAACACATGTCGAACCGTTTTGCGGTGAAGAATTTGCTGCACTTCTTTCAGTAATAATTTACTTTTCAACGTTAATGCTTCAGCCACTAAATATTCTTTATCATCGAGTTTAGAAAAATCGTCTTTAAAATCAGGATGAAGATGGATGGTGGTTTCACTCTCTAATTTAAATCCGGCGGGCAAAGCGGCATTCATCACTTCGCCTTCGCTGCACATATAATACTCTGCCATCCATTGCCAAAAACGCAGTTGAACACTAGTAACGATTGGCTTATCGTCAATAAGAGAAAGAATTGGTTTTATCTCGTAACCGGCAGGTTGATTGGCATGGATACTTTTTACTATACCGGCATAAATTTTTTGTTTGCCTAACGGCACTTCCACACGCTGCCCAATGGAAATTTTCTCTTTTAATTCACCGGGAATTCCATAAGTATAATTTCTGGGCAAAGCCAACGGAATAATTACATCTGCAAAATGCGTATACAAAAGTTACTGTTTAAGTAAAATGCGACCTGAAAAATAAAGATTTATTTCAGTTTAAACAGAAATAGCTGCTTAATCGTGCTGTGGTTGGTTGCAATGACATAAAATAAAAAGTCCCTCCGCTATTAACGGAAGGACTTTTTAACTTTTAAAGAAATTGGTTATTTCGTTTCTCCGAATTTCGCTTTAGCAGCATTCCAGTCAGTCATTAACTTTTGGTGCGCTGATTTAACCTGCTGGTCAGCTTTTTGTGAAGGAGCGCCTTCAGCAGCAGCAGAATAAGCAGTAATAGCAGACTTGTAAGATGCCAAATCAGCCTGAATGGTGTTGAGTGAAGCTTGGGCAGCTTTGTTTTTTGCCTGTTTGGTCTTCATGTCATTATACTTTTGTTCCCATTTAGTATATTGTTCATTTGCCTTATTCACTGCATCTGCTTTTGTTGGCTTGGCAGCAGTAGCCGGTGTAGCAGCTTTTGTTGGAGCCGGTTGAGTTTGAGCTGAAACTGACAAGGTAACGAAGCTTGCCAATAATACCGGAACAGCTAATTTGATAATGTTTTTCATAGTTTTAGTTTTAAAACAGGTATATTGAAAATACCGTGCCATTTTATTAATACCGGAACATTTTTTATTAAGTTGTTAATAACCAATTTAATCTAAAGATTTATTTTTTTAGAAATGACATCGGGTGCAAAGCATAACTGTATAATTTTATATAATTTCGTGCGTTACAGGATTCGCCATAATGATTTCAAAGAAATTCCTTACTTCTTCATTTGTTTACACCGTTGTCAGTGCATTGCCCCTTGCATCAAGTGTGATTTTATTGCCGTTTTATACCTGGTATCTTAAAACAGGCACGTATGGCGAATTAGTTTTGTACATAGTGTTTACGGGTTTAATACAATACATTGCCAATTTTGGCATGGATGGCTCTGTGCAGGTATTTTATTATGATCATAAACACAACAGAACAGATCTAAACATTTACATAGGCAGTATGGTAAGCGGTATGCTTATTTCCGGCGCTATAACCATTATAATTTCTCTTCTGTTCGGCAATCTTCTTTTTAATGCACTTTTTCCAAGTCATGACATCTCTTTTTACCCTTATGGATTTATGAGTGTGGTAACTGCGTTTTTTAACGGGTTCTTTAAAGCATACTCTAATCTTTTGGTGAATGAGCAAAAGCCCATTAAATTTTTTGCGGTTAATTTTTTCAACTTTGTTTTAACTATAGTCATATCCCTTGCTGGGCTTTATTATTATAAACATACCCTGGTTGGACCCATGTGGGGGCGCTTGCTTTCAGGGGTTGGCATTTTTTTATTGGCGCTCATTCTTTTTATTAAAGAATATGGCATTCACATTAATTGGGGATATATCAGGAAAACAGTTACCTATTGTTTTCCCCTTATTATTTATTTAATAATTACATGGGCATTAAGTTTTTTAGACAGGTATATTATCAACTATTTTATGAAACCATCGGATGTGGGTATTTATGATTTTGCGGCAAAAGGCACTTCCTTAATTGATGCTGTAATGATTGGGTTAACTGCTGCTATAATGCCTAAAATATTTTCTATCTGGCGGGATAATAATCTTAAAAATAATTCACCTGAAGTGAACAAGTATTTCCATTCCTTTTCAGCTCTTAGCATACTTCTGGTAGCCGGTACAATCCTGTTTCTGCCTGTTTTAATTCCGCTGGTAATACGTAATCATTCCTATTATCCTGCTTTTAAGTACATACCTCTTGCGGCGCTGAATTACGCCTTAAGAGGAATTATTCTTGTTTATTACCTGCCGATCTATTTTTTCAAAAAAACAAAATCGTTGCCCTGGATATTTTTTTTCTGCGCATTAATTCAAATTCCTCTTACTATTATACTTGTAAAACAGTATGGTTTATGGGGGGCTTTGTGGTCTGCGGTACTTACTAAACCTGTGCAGGTGTTTTTTATGTATCTCGGAAGCAGGAAATTGATTCCTTTTACCTACAACAGAATGAAAATGATTGGGCTGCCTGTTTTGTATTCAATAATGGTTATTTTAGGCGAGGAATACTTAAAAACAATAAAGACGTCTTCTCCTCAAACTATTTCTTTCCTACTGCATCTTGCTGAGATGATGATAAGTACGGTAATCATCTTTTTACTTTTTAAAAAAGAGTTGATAAATTCCTTTCAAAAAATTGTTTTAGATACTTTTTGGGGGAAACGAAAAAGAACGAACTGACCTTACGAATAATTTAGTGGGCTATTGCAGGAACACATCCTAAAAAAATACCTTATATTTACATTAGTTCTGTTAATTTTAGCGATTACTTATCACTTCAAATTAATTAGTAATTGCTTTATTTAGGTAGACTGAAGCCGGGGGGTAAAAAAATGATTTTTTTTTTAATGTCGCAATAACGGCTTAATTTCGCATTTTAGATTTTTAAGGATATAATTCTTAGGGTAAGAGATTTTTGAAACAATTTGCGCTGATAATAGTATAATATATAGGTAAATTGAAATTATAATACCGGTAATCAGCACTTAAGTTATTGATAGTGAGCATTTTGGAGTTTAAATAGCAGGTTGATTATAGCGATTAAAACGTATACGAATTGATATTTAATGAAATAAATTTATAAATTTGCATATATGAAAAAAACACTTACAACTACACTGTTGATTTTAAGTTTAGTGTCCTTTAAGCTGAAAGCACAGGATATTCACTATTCGCAGTTCTATGCTTCACCATTGACACTGAACCCTGCCCTGACGGGTGTAATTGATGGACAGTATCGTATAGGAGGCATGTATCGTAACCAATGGGCAAGCATATCCACCCCGTACGTTACCCCGTCCATTTCATTTGACTGGAATGGTATAGCTCCAAAATACATTAAAAAAGGGGTGCTATCGGCAGGTATATTGGTTCTTAATGATGAGTCCGGAGATGGCAGTTTAAATAACTTAACCATAGCTCTTTCTGAGGCGTATAGATTTTACGTAGGTAAAGGCGCAAAAAATAATATTTCAATCGGTTTGCAGGAGTCATATTCAAAAGAGAGCTTTAACCCCAGTGCACTTACGTTTGAAAGTGAGTTTAATGGTACGACATTCTCCGGTCTCCCTCCGACCTTTGCCGAAACTTCATTTAGCTATTTTAATTTTAACATGGGAGCTTTATATACCTCTAAAATTTCTAAAACGGTTGATTTTTATGGGGGCGTAGCTTGGTTTAACGTTTTTCAGCCAACGCAATCATTTGAAGGTGGTTCAAATTCACTCCCCTCACGCTACCTTATACATGCCGGATTTCGCATAGCTTTGAACAACCAGGTTTCTTTATTACCGGCTGCACTATATATGACACAGGATGCTGCTCAGGAAACAGATCTCGGTTTATCGCTTAGCTATCTTTTTAAAGGCGGTCTTAGTGATGCCACACTTTATGTCGGTGGATATGTCCGTTTAAATGATGCTATTATACCCGTGGTCGGTATGGAATATAAAAATGTAAAGGTTGGGGTAAGCTATGATATTAACACGTCATCCTTAACACAAGCCACAAATGATAAAGGGGGTTTTGAAATTTCTCTAACCTATATCGGGTTATTTAGTGTAATTAATGACAGACCGGTTCTGTTCTGCCCCAGGTATTAATCTGATTGTTATTTCTAAAAGAATTTTAAACGACTAACTTAACGAATATGAAACCAATTATAGCAAGTTTACTTATAGGATTGATGATTGCCTCCGTTCAAGTCAATGCCCAGACACAAAATGACATGAGCAAAATGTCTGATGCGAAAAAGATAAAAGAAGGCGATTATCTTTTCAAAATGGGAAGCTATTATAATGCTATACCATATTATCAATCGGTTTATGAAGGGGATAATACGAATGCTTATGCGGTGAACCAGGTGGCGCAGTGCGAGTTAATGGTGCGTGATTATAAAGAAGGCGAGAAATGGTTTAAGACACTGGTAGACATGAAAAACGGGGAATACCCGCTTGCTTTATATTACTATGGTATGATGCTTAAGTATAATGAAAAATACGACCTTGCCAAACAAGCGTTCCAGAATTTTATAAAAACATACATGGGCGATAATTCTGTGCAGTATAAAAAACTGGCAACTGCACAAATTGACGGATGTGACCTTGCTGTGAAAATGATGGCAAATCCGCTTAAAGTCAGAATTACCCACCTTGGCACAGCAGTAAACGGTCCTTATACTGAATTTTCTCCCATGCCGATTGGTGATTCTTTGTTGCTTTTTGCCTCTTTAAAATCTGATACGGTAATAGTGGCTAATGCCAATAATAAGTTTACGCAATACGCCGAGTTTTATTTATCGCAAAAGAAAGATTCTACCTATTCGCAGGGGGTGTTATATCCGGGACCTTTTAATTCAGATGATAGTCATACGGGTAATGGCAGCTTTTCACCCGATGGACAACATTTTTATTTCACCCGTTGCAACCCTGACGAGAGCTTGAAAATGATCTGTGAAATTTATCTTAGTGAATACCAGAACGGCAAATGGAACGACCCCCAGAAACTTCCTGAACAGATAAATGCACCCGGGACATCTAATACACAGCCCACTGTTGGCGAAACAAAAGAAGGCGAAGTTATTTATTTTGTTTCCGATCGTCCTAATGGTTACGGCGGTAAGGATATTTGGTTTTGTACAAGAGATAAAGCCGGTAATTATGATCAGGCGCGTAACCTCGGCAAAAAAATTAATACAGGCGGTGATGAAGTAACACCTTTTTATGATAACGACAATAAAATACTTTATTATAGTTCCAATGGCGAGGTGGGAATGGGTGGATTTGATATATTCCGCAGTAAGGGAGAAGGAAACAAATTTGATAACCCTGAAAATCTCGGTTACCCTATAAATTCAGACTGATGATGATATGTATTTTGTTCTCGATAAAAATAAACGAGGTGGCTATCTTGTATCCAACCGACCGGGAACGATTTCGCTTAAAAATGAAACTTGCTGCGATGATATATGGAGATTTGACTACATAAGAAAAATATATTATGTTGTTATGGGCAATGTGTACAACCAGGATACGCCCACAGAGCTTATACCAGGCTCCAACGTTGCCTTACTTATGGATAATGCAGAAATTGCCAGCGGCGTTTCGCGCTCCGACAGCCAATACCATTACAACCTTGAACCCGGGAAAAGCTTTGTAATAAAAGCTAATAAAGACGGCTATTTTGCCGGCACTTCAACTACTATTAATGTGGTGAAAAAGGATGAGAATGATACCATGCACGTAAATGTTTACCTGAAGAAAATTCCGCATAATGCCATACGTGTTGCTAACATTTATTATGATTTTAATAAGGCTACCTTGCGGCTTGAATCAAAACTCGGTTTGGATTCTCTCTACCAAATAATGACAGATAACCCGTCGTTAATTGTGGAAATCGGCTCACATACGGATAGTAAGGGTACTCACGCTTATAACGTGAAACTGTCGCAGGCTCGTGCACAAAGCGTGGTAAATTATCTTATTGATAAAGGTATTTCAAAAGATCGCCTTCAAGCTAAGGGGTATGCTGAAACAGAGCCGATTGCTCCGAATACAATTAAAGGTAAAGACAATCCCGAAGGTCGCCAGATGAACAGGCGTACAGAGTTTAAAATTATTGGCACTATACCGAATACTGAGATTATTTACAAGCAGGGTAATCCGAACTTTAACCCTAATGAAAACGCTAAACCAAGTGAGGAAACCCCACAGTTCTTCCAAATAAATAAGGACAACAGCGATACCACACAAACCCACTAATATTAACAAAACCATAAATTACGGGCTGGATCTTAAAATGCCAAACAGCAATAAGATCCAGCCCGTAATCATTAATAGCCCCCCGATAGGAGTTATAATTCCTATCCGGTTCATTTGAAGATTTAAGAGCCCGGAAGCGGACAGAATGTAGAGCGAACCGCTGAATAAAATTGTGCCGGCGATAAAACAATTACCGGCGCGCACGAAATTTTTATTGTTAAAGTTTTTGATAAGCAAACCGGTTAAAATAAGCGCCAGCCCATGATAGAACTGGTATCTTACTGCCGTGTCATATACCTGCAACTGACCGGCGGGCAACAGATTTTTCAAGCCATGTGCGCCAAATGCGCCCGCAACGACAGCCAATCCTCCAAACACAGTCCCCGTTGCAATTATTTTCTTTTCGTTGGTCATTATTAAATATTTTTCAATTGCCAGTTAATAGGGCTTTTTTTCTGTGCAATAAGCAGGTCGTTGGTTTTGGAAAAATGCCTGCACCCGAAAAAACCGGCATTGGCGGAGTAGGGCGACGGGTGTGCCGCTTTTAAAATAAAATGTTTCGATTGGTCAATCAGAACTTCTTTTTCCTGCGCAAATTTGCCCCATAATAAAAACACAACACCCGATTTTTTTTCTGAAATTTTACGTATCACGGCATCCGTAAAATTTTCCCACCCTACGCCGCGATGCGAAGCAGGCTCGTTGGCGCGAACGGTTAACAAGGCATTTAGAAGCAGCACGCCCTGCCGCGCCCAGTCTTCAAGATTGCCATTATTGGGGATGGTTGTGTTCACATCGCTATGCAGTTCTTTAAAGATATTTACGAGTGACGGCGGCGGGGTGATGCCGTAAGGAACGGAGAAGCACAGCCCGTGCGCCTGTCCACGCCCGTGATAGGGGTCCTGCCCCAGGATTACCACTTCTACCCTATCAAAAGGTGTGAGATTGAACGCATTGAAAATAAGATTGCCGGGCGGATAAACAGTATGACCTTTTTTCTTTTCTTCGAGAAGAAAATCCTTTATCTTAAAAAAATAGTCATTGCTGAATTCGGCGCTCATCACCGATTTCCATGAGGGTTCTATTTTTACATCAACAGACGGGGCGGGTTGTGAAAACAAATCGGGCATAAAATATTAATAGCCGAAATTACATCGTTTTTTAAGATTTTACTGCCGAGTTTTTAACTTTGCAACATATTTTTAAAATGGCCCGGTAGCTCAGTTGGATAGAGCGACAGCCTTCTAAGCTGTAGGTCACTGGTTCGAATCCTGTCCGGGTCACTATTATAGTTTAACAATTTTTATAACAGCCTTACCTTCTGTTCCTTTTAGTTGTGTAAGATAAATGCCGGGCGGGAACGTGCTTAAGTTAAACTCATGAATATTATCACCCGTTCTTACCTGCCAGTTTTCGTTTATCAATTGTTTGCCCGAAATATCAAATACGGAAAGCGTTAGCACTTCATCGCTATTGCTTATAAATTCAACGGCGTAATTTCCATTGTTGGGGTTAGGATATACTAAACAGTTCAGCGCGGAAGACGCCGGGTTAAAAATGCCTTCATCCGCCAACACTTTTTTTATAGCCCGGTAGGCATTTACTTTTCCAAATCCCCACGTGTCGCTGCCGTTTACGGGTATAGTGCCCGTATATTTATCTGTAATGGCTGTTTCTTCAAGTATGGTCGCAACCTCTTGCGGGGTGAGTTTTGGGTTTGCCTGGAGCAGTAATGCCACAATGTCGGTTACCGAAGGGCTTGACATGGAGGTTCCGGCTTCCATAGCGTAAGAGTAGGTCTTACCGTTCAATGGAGAAACAAAATTTGATATTACTATATCATAATCCGAACTATCTTTTAAAAAAGAAGTGGCAAATGAGCTGACTGATGATGCCAGGGCACACCCCGGTCCTGTAATATCAGGTTTAGTGCGCCCGTCGGCTGTGGGTCCCAAACTACTAAATAATGCAATCCTGCCCCATATATAACCCGGATATTGCAAGTGGGTGCCTGATATATTATAGAAATTTACCTTGCTGTTAAATGCTCCCACTGTAATCGCCGATTGTGTCATACCCAAATCGTCTATTGTCATTGCATTATCGCCTTTAGATGCCCATGAGTAGCCATTACTTTGAAAATCGCCGTAATACCCATCACTATTTAATACATATCCCTGCCACATATTTACTGTGCCGGTATCGCTTTTTAATGTTATGCATAAGCTGTCTTCATTGGTGGTATTGCTAAAGCTGGTGGATAATTGTAGAAGCATGTGGGGTCTGTCGTTGTAGTCTGCTGCTACAGCGGTTAATATAATTGAAAAAGTATCCTGGTTAGCCCCTATTAAATTAATTTGATGCGTTGAATCATCTAAACAAAAGAATAACGTGCTGTCAGTTTTTGTGCCATTCTTATATAAACTAAATTGAATACAAAATGTTTTTCCTGTATCGCCCCAAATATCAGTCAGATTGCCCTGGATAATTGTGGAGTCGGTGATGGGAGGAAAAGTTGAAAAAGTATTTACAACGGTATCAGTTGAAGAAAACGTTTTTTGCAAATGAAGTGTATTGTTGCCGTTGTTGCCGGCAGAAATCACAAAAATTTTCCCTGGTCCAACAAGACTATCTATAGCCTGGCTGAATAATGAAGTGCCATCGCGGGGACCAAGCGGGCAGCCCCAGCTCATATTGACAACAACGGGTTCACTTATAGATTGTGCATATTTAAAGAGATAATTAATACCATCTATCATATCGGTCATACTTGGGCTTAACCAGTAGCTTGATACCGGATTTATGGCAACTAAAGCTATATCACTTTGGTAAGCCATTCCCCTGAATCGCGAGTTGTTACCGGAACTTCCATAACCCGAACCAGCTGCAATTCCGGTTACATGTGTGCCGTGAAATCCGCCGGGGTCGTCAGTTTGCCTTGCTAAAATAGAAGCTGAATCGGTAAATTCTGTTCCGTATGTAAAGCCAAATTCAGTCGGCGCGGGACCAACCGTGTCTTTTTCTTCCCATACTCTTTTTATCCGGTATCTTTGATACAGGGTATCGTAAAAGGTGGGATGTGTGTAATCAAAACTTATATCAACAACTCCAACCAACACGTTTTTACCGCTGTATCCCAGGGGTAATCCATAACCTTTTTGAACCGAATCAACATGAGTAACACGGCGCGCTGAATCCAATGTTGGCGATATAGGTTGATCCATATCAATATATTTTATGCCGCTTGTTTGGGTAAACTCACTCATTTTATTTAAAGGAACACGTACTGTCCAGATATTTCCTGCTTTAGTATTAACCTGGACGCCAAGGTCATTTAAGATAGATGCATTAAACCCATGAGTTACTTTTATAATGGCGCTCACATAAATATTTTTTTGAGAATCCGTTTTATAAGCATACCCTTTTATAGGCGTCGGATTTTCAGAGTTCTGTTTTTTATACTGCCATAAAAATTGTTTTGTGGCTGCCGATAATTTTGGCTGAGGTAAAGAAGTAGTTTGAGCAATCACACTTTTACAAACGAAAGATAATAGCGCCAATGCGATAAAAAACTGTTTCATTGTGATTTGGAAGTTTGAATTATACGGGTGTCAAATTAGTGCAACAAATTTAGCATTAATTAAGCACATTTGCGCTTGAGTAATAAATAAGAAAGCCACCCTATAATGAGTGGCTTTCTGTCAGAAAAAGATTAATTAAATTATGGTTTAGCGGGCGCCGGTTTAGCCGAAGAGGCAGAAACCGATTTACCGCCGTTAGTGCCCTTATCAGTAACTGTCTTTGTAAGGTCAACTACTATAGGTGTTGCTACAAAAATTGACGAATACGTACCAAATAAAATACCGATTAGCAGTGCAAAAGAGAATCCGCGAATTACATCACCGCCGAAAATGAACAGGATGAGCAATACGAGTAAAACTGTTGTTGATGTAATTATTGTCCGACTAAGGGTAGCGTTTAGCGCATCATTAATAACGGTCTTCATTTCCCCTGCCGCATGTTCGCGCAGGTATTCGCGAATACGGTCGAATACGATAACGGTGTCGTTAACCGAATATCCCATTACAGTGAGCACTGCTGCCACAAATGTTTCATCCACCTCAAGAGAGAAAGGAAGGATGCGCGAGAAGATAGAATAAAGCCCCATCACCATAAGCACGTCGTGGAACAGCGATACAATGGCGCCAAGGGCGAATTGCCATCTCCTGAACCGGATAAGGATATACAGGAAAATACCGAGCAAGGCAAAGCCAATGGCATAAATAGCGTGATTTTCAATATCGCGCGAAATACTTGGACCTACTACCTGTGAACTCAGTTCATATTTGGCGGTAAATACATCTTTGGTAACATTGGTCGGTAACTCTTTTTTCAAGCCATTGTAAAGAGCGACGTTGGCAATACTATCTGATTTGGAGCCGGTTTCTGACACTTTAAATGTTGTAGTAATTTTCACCTGGTCATTTGTGCCAAACGTTTTTACTACAGGTCTGCTGCCAAATTGCGCTGTAAGCTCATTAGCGATTGTTGTAGTATTAACCGGGTGATCGAATCGAACTATATAAGAGCGACCGCCAAGAAAATCAACTCCGTAATCAAAACCCTTTGTAAAAATACTTATCAGCCCTATTATAGCAAGTGTGCTTGAAAATACATAAGCGTATTTTCTTTTGTTTACAAACTGAATGTGTGTGTTCTTAAAATAATTTTTAGTGAATGTGGTAGAAAAATTAACCTTATATCCTTTTTCAATAAAATAATTAAACATAAGATGCGCTAAAAACACCATGCTGAATAGCGTGAGCACAATACCAAAATTAAGTGTGGTAGCATAGCCTAGCACAGGTCCTAAGCCAAAATAGGCAAGAATTAATCCGGTTATAAGTGTGGTGATGTGGGTATCAAACACCGCAGAATATGATTTAGTATGCCCGTCATTAACGGCTTTTAACAAGCTTTTACCTTTTGCCAACTCTTCTTTTACGCGTTCATGTATAAGCACGTTGGCGTCTACTGCCATACCCATAGTTAGAACAATACCTGCAATACCCGGCAAGGTAAGCGTTGCACCGAAAGAGGCTAATACACCGATAAGGAAGAAGAGGTTAAAGAACAGCGCCACATCGGCAATAATGCCCGAATTGCTATAATATAAAATCATGAAGGCAAGAATAGCCACAAATGCAATCACTATCGAACGAATGCCGGCAGTGATAGAAGCTTCACCAAGTGAGGGTCCCACCACTTCTTCACCAATAATTTTTGCGGGAGCAGGCAGTTTACCTGCTTTCAGTATATTAGCAAGGTCTTTAGCTTCATCAATAGTGAAGCTGCCGGTAATAGATGAACTGCCGCCTGCAATTTCCTGCTCTACGTTTGGCGCTGATTCAACGGCATTATCCAGTACAATAGCAATATCATGCCCGACATTTTGCCCGGTTAGAAGTTTCCATGTTCTAGCGCCTTCAGAGTTCATTTCCATCCGTATTTCGGGCTTGCCGTTTTGATCAAAATCCTGGCGGGCATCTATAACAGCGTCACCCTCCAAAGGAGCCTCAGCACTGTTATTCTTCATTTTTATTGCATATAAAGAAAAATGTTTCTTGTCTTGCTCGGAAGGCTTAGCTCCCCAAAGGAGTTTTAACGTTTTAGGAAAAATAGCCTTGACATAATCCAATGAGAGCAGATGGTCAATTTTAGCCGTGTCGGTTCCTAATGCAAACCCAACAATGCATCCCGGCATTAAATACGTGTTTTTCTCATCGTGAGTAATTGCCGGTTGCAACAATGAAAAAAGCGGGTTTTCTGCCGCCGTAGTGGAA
Source organism: Chitinophagales bacterium (assembly GCA_963770495.1). GTDB lineage: Bacteria > Bacteroidota > Bacteroidia > Chitinophagales > CAVYQA01 > CAVYQA01. Next base: position 33,547 of record CAVYQA010000016.1, read on the forward strand.
TTAGCCGTTGCCGATTTGTTTTTTACTTTTGAATTTAAAGAGGCAAGAGAGGTATCGGGTTTATTATTGGTAGTATCTATTGTTTTGGAAGTTGTATCAATAGCCGCGCCTTTTGCTTTGATAGCATCATTTGTATTTCGCAGATAGGGAAAAATTTCTGCATTCTCATAGGTTTCCCAAAATTCAAGTTTTGCTGCAGCCTGCAAAAGATTACGTACACGTTGCGGATTATCTACACCGGGCAGTTCCACTACAATTCTTCCGCTGGCCGGCTGTGGTGTTATACTGGGTTGTGATACACCGAATTTATCAATACGTGTTCTTAAAATATTGTATGTCCTGCTAAACGCATCATCGGCTTCGCTTTTAATAACTTTTAATACGGTGGTATTATCATCAGTAATCTTTATTTTTCCCTGGTTTTCGCGAGTAGCAAAAATGGAAGCCAATTGCCCGGTCGGATCTACCTTGGCATAGGCTTCGCCAAAAAGAGTTACAAGATCTTTGTTCGGATTAGAAATCATATTAGCTTTCGCCTCTTCAAGAGCCTTATTAAAATAAGGGTCGGTACTTTGGTCGCTCATGTTGCGGATAAGATCTTCCATAGAAACCTGAAGCACCACGTTCATTCCGCCTTTTAGATCAAGGCCGAGACTAAGCTGTTGGGCTTTACATTTTTCATAGGTGAAAGAAACAAGCCACAGGTTAAGTACCTTCTCATTAGCCATAGAATCAAGGTAATTCTGCTTGGCTTTTCTAATCAGTTCATTTATAGAATCAATAAACACCAGTTTATTGGCTCCGGCAGGAGCCATTGCGTTCACATCTTTGCCTTTGGTAACCTTTAGCTCGGCAAATGCCTGGGCGCGATCTTCCACTTTATTTACCACTACGGTAAACGACAACTGGTAAATACAAACGATAATTAGCGCTACTGCAAAAAACTGAATCAAACCTTTACCACGCATAATTTTAATTGAAATTTATATTGTTAAGTTATTATATGTAGGTTAATTTTTTGGAAGGGCAAATATAGGGAAATATATTCTTAAAGCGGGATGAAGCTAAAAGAATTACTCTTGTGTGATTTTAACACTATAATAATAGCTGTAAATGCTTAATATTGAGCCTGTTTTTGTTGATAACTCACTCATAATTCGTTTTCGGCATATTATTTGTCACATACAATGGTGGAAAAATTAATTTAGAGTTGTTATGAATATATAAATACTAATGCATTTATTTTTCTATTTTTAACCCTTAAAAACAACCACTATGGCAGACATGAATCAAACCCCGGTCCCAGAAAAGGAGCCGAAGCAAAAAAATAACCGCTCCATTATTTACATTATCCTTATAATAGCCCTGGTCTTGCTTGATGGTTATTGGTATTTTAAAAACCATCAATCGCAACAACAAATAAACAATCTGAGTCAAACGAATGCCTCAGACAGCGCTCACATTGCTGATTTGGACGCCAGGTATCATTCAGAAATGGATTCGTTATATTCTTACAAGGGACAAAATGCAATCCTTGACAGCTTGTTAAAGATTAAAATAAATCAATTGGCAGGCATGGAAAGAAATTTAGCTGTAGCTAAAAAAACCAATAAACTTGATGATGCCGAATATCAAAAGAATATAGAGACACTTAACTCGATGGTTAGCGACTATAAGAACCAAATTGCAGAATTAAAGCAACAAAATGGCATTCTGATTTCGAAAAATGATTCTCTGGGTAAAAGTTTAGAGGTATCTGAAGGAAATAACCAGCAACTTACTGAACAGAACACCTCACTGGGCGCTAAACTTATCAAAGCATCACTGCTTGTACCAGTAAACATTATAGGTGAAGCTGTAAGGGTAAACTCAAGCGGTAAAGAGAAAACTACTGCCAGCAATAAGAAAGCTAAAAGAATTAAAGTAACCTTTGATATTCCGGCTAATGCTACAGTTGACCCGGGAGATAAAACCTTTTTCCTGGTATTAATGGATCCTAAGGGAACTGTATTAACCGATCAATCCCAAGGTTCAGGTGTATTTCCCGTAGCTGAAAGTAAAGATCAGCAGCAATACACCACCAGTAAAACAATTAGCTTTAACCAGCAAAAACAACATGTGGAAATTGAATGGAACAGTACCACCGGATTTGATCAGGGTGATTATATAGCCGAAATTTTTCAGGATGGTTATTTAACCGGCAAGAGCACGATTAAATTAAAATAAGTTAAGCTATTTCATATAAAATGAATACTAAAAACGGAGCGTTTGCTCCGTTTTTAGTTTAACTTAGAATGTCGCTCTTACCTGGGCGCTGCCGGTGTTTATAAGGCTTCCTGCCCGCTGCCTGTTTTTCTTCCATCATAGGTAAGAGTAATCTGAACAAAGTTGGAAAGTTTGCGGTCAAACTGAACAGTCCAAATTAAATTATTACCCGGTTGCAATCCGTTCAGCATGGCATATTGAACAGGAGAGTTGTCGCTTCCTTTGTAATCAACAAGAGCATATGCAAAGGTAACCTCGATAGAACTTTTGCTTAATATGGTATATTTTGCATCAAGGCTGGCTTTGTTGTTAGAATAATTTTCCACACTATCCCCATTATTTTTCCCCTGCAAATATAAATAATCGAAACTGGTTCTGAAGTTTACGCTCGGTTGAAAAACAAGCTGTGTTTCGGTTCCGGTTGAAAGTACATTATAATCATCAGATGATAATAGTTCCGAACTGCTGTAATTTCTTAATTCTTTCAGGTCTTCCAATAGTGTAATCTTTTTCACGGCATTCCAACGGAAATGAAGAGTATATTGATCTTGTAATTGAGACTGGGAGCCCTCAGTAAGCGCCGCGCGGTTAAGAGTGGTTTGCGTTAAAAGATCAATTTCATATTTAGGGCTTATACGGTTAAAATAAATGTTGTCTGAAATATTAGCTGTTGCGGATAACAGCACACTATCATTTAAATTAAAATTAAACGGATCAAACGGTGATACCCCGCTATTTTGAAGATTTTGCCTGCTAAGCTGGATGGAGCTCTGGGAAGAAAACCGCGATAAAAATTTATCAAAACTATTGGTGCTGTTGGCAAAAAGCACGCGCGGGTTTATACTTAACAGCTCATTAAACTTAACGGTATAATCTTTAACAAACTGGTTAGTGGGGTTATATACCTTTATATAATCTGCCTCGTCCTGATAGGGAGCGACAATAAATTCATTCAGCTCTGCTATGCCATCATGGTTAAAATCCACCCATTCATAAACACCCTGCCCCGGTTGCACTTGCACATAGGTGTATTCTTCTTTTTGCTGTAAGCCCGATCCCACGCTGTATAACGTGTTAGAAACAATAAATCCCTGGTGAACTATAAGGTTATATTGTGCTAATCCTAATATATCCTGTCCCTGTCGCTGTGTGGTTTTTGCAGTATCATAAACGCTTAATTGACGATAAGAGAACGTAAAATGAAGATTAGAGTTTTTAGATTTAGCCATATCTACTGTAAGGTTAAGTGTATTGCTATTGTCAAGCGCATTAAAATTCTGTCCATCCGGGTAAAAATCATAACGGTGAACAAAATCTAATTTGAATTTATTTTTCAGCGAATCTGCCGAACGAACATATACTTCATATTGATAATCGTAAAAGGATGAAGCGGTAAGTGTGTCGGGCTTACCTGATGTAATTCTATTATCTTCTTCAAAAAATTGCGAGCCAATAACTATTTTATCCAATGTGGAAAAAAGCTTTGAAAAATCAACAGTTGGTCTGAAAAATTCAGTATTTTGTAATGAACTCTGCGAATTAAGTAAGCTTCCAGAAAGTTGCAGTTTAAAATTCTGAAACGAATAATTCCCGTTGAATACCTGGCTAATTCCTTCGTATTCCGATTCCAGCAAAAAGGTGGATACATCGTATGATACTAATTGGCTTTTACCCTGGCTAAGATTTAAACTCAGGTCGGACAAATCCTGACCGGTAGGAGCATAGATACTACTTTGAAGATTTGAAGTGTTGCTAAGATTCCAGTCGCGTGTGAATTCTATCGGGCGATAAGGATCAATTGCCTGGAAATCTTTTTGATCGTGCTCATAAGAGGCGAGGATAGTAAGACTAAGTGGCTTATTAGCGCATGAATCAAAAAAAAGATGTTGTGAAAAATGAGCATAGCCCGCCCATCCCTGGTCATTTGATTTATCAAGGGTAGAGAACGTATTTAAATTTACGTTGCTATAAGCGCCTTCAACAGATAGTATGCTCTGCTTTGCTATCTGGTAATCCACGCCAAGCGTTGCCATTTGCTTGGATTGTGGAGCTACTAATTGAATGGCGGGAATATAGGCGCCCTGGTGAACACCATTTACCGGCGCCACCCAGTAATATACTCTTCCATTGGCAACGGTGCTGGAGATAACATAATCACCATTACCCTGCCCCACATACGAAAAATTAACAGTATAAAAGGCATTAGCGGGATTAATGCTGTAAACATATACAGTGTCTGTTATAGCATTAACAGTTGTGTCAGTGCGCCTATATTGGATTATTGTGGAATTAAATGCCGTGCTGTCAACGCTAGGTGTAACCGCTTTTTGTATACTGTCGCCCACGGAAGCTAAAAGTTTTTCTTGTTGCGGAGTTAAGGTTTGCTGAATGGGCTGGTTTTTATTGTCAGCTTCATCATATAAGTTGAATTTTATCTTCACGCCCTTGGTATCAAATTCCTGGTTCAGATAAACCAATGTACGCAGGTAATTTTGGTCGCTGTATTGAAAATCAACGTCTATACGGCTATCTTTTGTAATAAGCCGGTTAGGTGTAAACGTTACCTGTCCTGCATTATAATCAATGGTATAATCCTGGTTATCGCCGCGCGTCATAAGGTTGCCGTCAATATATACCTTCTCAGAACCGGCAATAATAACAAGGTAAGTTTCATTATTATTCCCAGTAAGCTGGTAAGGACCTTGATTGCCTTCCGTTCCATAAAAGGTATTTCGTGCAAATTCACCCCCGGCAATGGCGCCGCTTACCGTAGTTTTTCCGCTAAAATCATTTGAAAGCTTATAGAGCGAAGTTAAACTTGCACCTTCCAGCTTTTCGGTAAAGTTCATAAAATAGCTGTCGGGTTTATCAAGATTAAAATCGCCGGCTATCAGTGATGTACCATTACGCTTAAGCTGAATGTATACTTTATCAAAATCCTGCAACTGCTGCGTATTGCCTTCCGGCTGGATAGGAATATTATTATCTGAAACCGCCGCGGTCACCTCAACATCATTAAGTTTGCCTGAAAGTTGTAAATTAAGATTAGAGTTAACAGTTAAGTCTTGCGAACTGCCAAACGTAATGCCGCGTGAAAAACTTCCATTGTAGTTAAGTCCGCCCAAATTAAAAATATCGGCAGAAGAGTTTTCGGGCGTAAACGTATAGTAGCTTCTGAAAAGGCTGTCGCGTTTATTAAAGCGTGAAAAATCTTTATGAAAATAGGAGGAAGAAAAAGCATAAGGGAAAACACGGTAAGAAATTTTCACCGAATCAACAGGTGGTTTCTTTTTCCAGATTAAAAGAGATTTTGCAGCCTCAACACGGTATAGAGAAGGAGGGATGGTATCCGGTTTTTTCCATGAGCGTACAACTATTGACTCCGGAATAATGCTTAATGAATCAAGATGAATAGTATCCGTTTTTACAGCGAAAATCTTTAACCTTGCATTCGACGGGTATTGGGCAAATGCGTTAGTAAAAAACATACATAAAAATGCCGCTAAAATCAGGCTATTAGAACGACGGGGTAGCAATTGCAATTAAATTTCGTGTTATTTTTATGTAATAGTGGCTAAAATTAAATAATATTGCTTCACTTTGCGATATGTTATGCTTCTATATAATGTTGACTACATAGCTTTGAACCTATAAAAACGCTTGGATTTTAATTATGTTATCCCACCTTAATGACTTAATAACTCACCTTATACAAGCCATGGGTTACCCGGGAATATTTATTCTCATGTTTTTTGAAAGCGTGATTATTCCCATCCCTTCGGAAGTTACCATGGTATATGCCGGGCGGGTGGCACAACATGGCGGTTTTAACTTTATTGCAGTGATATTTACCGGGGCTTTTGCTAATCTAACCGGCTCTATAGTATGTTACTATATTGGTTATTCCATTCATGAGAGTATACTTAGGAGGTGGGTAGGCAAGTACGGAAAATTTATTCTGGTTTCGACAGAAGATTTTGACAAGGCGCACCGATGGACCATAAAATACCAGTCTGCAGTTAGTTTCTTTTCGCGGCTTATGCCCGGTATTCGCACTATCATATCACTTCCTTGTGGTATAGTTAGAATTAATTTTATAAAATTCTGCATTTATACATTCGCGGGTGCATTAATATGGTGCACATTTCTTACTTACATTGGTTATGCACTTAGTATGCATCTCAAAGTGGTGGAGCAATATTTTGTTTGGATAAAAATGGGAATTGTACTGGCTGTAATTATATTGCTTGCAGTTTATGTGTGGCGTAAGTCAAGAAAAAAGAATACTAACTGATTAAAAATATCTTTTTTCTATTAGATAATTTTTCACATAATTGGCTACACCGTTTTCAAGGCTTGTAAATTCTTTTGTATAGCCGGTTTTAAGCAGTTTCTCCATTTTAGCTTCCGTGAAATATTGGTACTTATCGCGAATATCCTGCGGAATATCTATAAACTCAATTTGAGAATACCGGTTCAATGCCGAAAACACAGCATTTGCCAAATCAAGAAAGGTTCGAGCTTTACCCGTGCCAAGATTATAAATGCCTGAATGATTTTGATTATTTAAAAAGTGCAGGCAAACATTTAGCACATCTTTTACATAAATAAAATCGCGCAGTTGCTTTCCGTCCTGATAATCGGGGCGATGGGAGCGGAACAATTTTACTTTATCCGTATCAGTAATTTGATTATAGGCATGAAAAATAACCGATGCCATACGTTCTTTATGATATTCATTTGGTCCGTAAACATTGAAGAATTTCAGCCCGCACCAAAACGGGGGGGTATCTTTTTGCAGCAACACCCATTTATCAAATTCATTTTTTGAAACACCATAAGGATTAAGAGGTTTTAATTTAGGGATAAGTTTCTCGTCATCATCATAACCCAGTTCCCCTGCTCCGTAGGTGGCGGCAGAAGAGGTGTATACAAGCGGAATATTATATTCAGTGCAAATTCCCCATACCTGTTTCGAATAATTCAGGTTTAGGTTTTCAAAAACTGAGTAATTGAATTCTGTCGTATCTGTGCGCGCACCGATATGGAACACGAACGATATGTCGTCCGCATTTTGTTTAAACCATTCAATAAATACTTCGCGCGAAATTTTTTCTTTGAATTTCTTTTCGGAAAGATTCAGATTTTTTGTTGCATTGGAAAAATCGTCTACAATAATACAATCATCAATACCGGTGTCATTCAGTTGCTTGACCAGGCAACTGCCGATAAATCCCGCTGCTCCCGTAACTACTATCATAATATCATTTATGCGGTAAAAGTAAGAAGGATTGACAATTTAATGTTTTGGAGTTAAATTTGAAAAAGATTAATTTTAATTGTTGAATTAAAAAAGTAATTATGGCAAGTTATAAATATCTGATAGTGGGCGGTGGTATGACTGCTCCTGCTGCTGCCAATGGTATAAGGCAGGTTGATACCACAGGAAGTATTGCAATTGTAGGTAATGAAACCAGCCCGCCTTATAAACGCCCGCCATTGACTAAAGGATTATGGAAAGACGATAATGAAGATACGATTTGGATAAAAACCGACAGGGTGGATTTTCATGCCGGCAAAACCATTGTTTCAATTGATGCAAAAAATAAAACAGCTGAAGATAATTCAGGAACTACCTATCAATTTGAGAAACTATTATTGGCAACAGGAGGCAAGGTGAACCGTTTACCCAATAGTCCTGACGGCATAATTTATTACCGCTCATTTAACGATTATAAAATGCTGCGGTCAATAGCGGATAAGAGTAATGATTTTGTCGTAATAGGCGGGGGATTCATTGGTTCAGAGGTGGCTGCGGGACTGGCTATGAATGGTAAAAAGGTTACAATGATTTTTCCTGAAAATAATATTGGGGCGCGGGTTTATCCGCCGGCGTTATCCGGATTTATCAGCAATTATTTCCGGCAAAAAGGAGTGGAGGTGTTGAATAAGGATGGCGTTTCTTCCATTGAAAAAAACGGAAACGATTATGTAGTAAAAACAACTAATGGCAAATCTATAACGGCAAATGCAGTAACAGCAGGGCTCGGCATTAAACCTAATATTGACCTTGCCACAAGTCTTGGATTAAAAACCGATAATGGCATTGTGGTGGATGAATACCTGCAAACCAGCCACGCAAATATTTATGCGGCTGGTGATGTGGCTAATTTTTACAATCCCGCTCTTGATAAGCGTATAAGATTAGAGCATGAAGACACAGCCAACAGCATGGGCGAAATTGCAGGAAAGAACATGGCAGGCGAAGAAATTAAATACAACCATCTCCCTTTTTTCTATTCTGATTTATTTGAACTGGGCTATGAGGCAGTGGGCGAGCTTAACTCACAACACCAAACCGTTGAAGACTGGAAAGAACCCTTTAAAGAAGGTGTGGTTTATTATCTTGATGCAGGCGCAGTGCGCGGTATTCTCCTTTGGAACACCTGGGGGCAGGTTGATAATGCAAGAGCATTAATTGCTTCGGAAAGAACCTATAAGCCGGAAGAGTTGAAGGGGAAGATTCATCAATAAATCAAAAACTTCCAATTTTTTAATTTGAATGATGAACCGCAGAATAATGAATACTGAATTTTGAAGTATCAGTAACTTCTACATTCGATATTGGATATTGATTATTCTAAATTCAAAAACCCTAAAACCTTTTAACTTTCAAACCTTCTAATCTTCAAACTCTTACATCCAACTCAATCGGGCAATGGTCGCTTCCCATAACATCAGGGTGAATGGCAGCATTAACAACCATATCGCGCATTTCTTTGGTGATAAAGAAGTAATCAATGCGCCAGCCCACGTTGCGCACACGCGCGCGGGTAATCTGGTCCCAGTAGGTGTATTGCCCCGGCTCTTTATTGTATTCGCGGAAAATATCAATATAGCCCATAGAGACAATCTTATCAAGATAAGCACGCTCTTCCGGCAAAAAACCCGATGTGTTTTGGTTTTCTTTAGGACGTGCAAGGTCAATTTCTTTATGTGCTGTGTTATAATCGCCGCAAATAATAATATTCTTTTTCCCCGAGTGGCGCAGTTCTTCACAACGGGTAAATAATTCATCATAAAAATCAAGTTTGTATCTCACACGCTCCGGTCCCCGACCGCCGTTAGGAAAATAGACATTAAATAATGTGAATTTTTCATACTCCGATTCTATTACGCGTCCTTCGTTATCATAAACAGGGTTATCAAAACCCGTTCTTACAGATTTGGGTTTTATCCTGGAATAGGTAGCCACACCCGAATACCCTTTTTTCTCTGCCGAAAAAAAGTCAGCCTCATACTTTCCGAATTCGGTGATTTCTTTATCCAATTGTTCAAACTGTGCTTTGGTTTCCTGCAAGCAAAGAATATCGGGAGATGTTTTTTCAAACCAGGCGGGAAAATCTTTTTTCCAGATAGCGCGAATGCCGTTTATGTTCCAGCAGAACATTCTTAACATGTTTTCATGTGCCATAAGTTATGTTTCTTTTGTCAAAAATAAACAATAAGATTAAATCGTTAGTGACAGCTTTTTACGAACTTTATCCTGTTAAATAAACCTCTTGCTTCATAAAACACGCGGCATTGTATTCAGGGCGATAAAATACTCAAACACGAGTATCATTACCACTATATATACCGAACAATTCGGTTTACAAACCTACATGGTGAACGGGGCGCGTTCTGCCAAATCAAAAAAAGCTCCCTTGTTCCAGCCCGCTACTATCCTTGATTTAGTGGTTTATAAACGTGAAAACAAAAATATTCAACACATTAAGGAGATAAAATTGGAAGTGCTGTATCGCAGATTGCCATTGCAGGTAGTAAGAAGTTCAGTGGCATTATTTATTATTGAAACGCTGCTGAAATGTATTCAGGAAGAAGAAACTAATCCAGCCTTATTTGAATTTATTGTAGAGACATTAACATTCCTTGATGAGTGCAAAACCGTGCCGGCACTGCTTCCGCAATATTTTCTGGTAGAGTTATCAAAACATTTAGGATTCTATCCCCAGGATAAATTTTCCAAAGCCACCCCTTACTTTGATATGCGGGAAGGGCATTTTGCTGTAAAAGAGACCAATTTATATTCATTGTCAACAACAATGAGCCGTATATTTTCTGAACTGAAAGAAAAGGGGAGGGATGAATTAGATAATTATCAATTGCCTTATGTCCAGCGTAAGGAATTATTAGATGCACTCATAACATTTTACACCTTGCACGTAACCAACTTTAAGAAATTGAAATCATTGGATGTGCTGGAGGAAGTTTTTAGAAATTAATTGCAACTTAGCATTGACATTATGAAAAAGCTATTCCCATTTATTACTTGCACCATTTTCGTATTGTCGGTGGTGAGTTTATTAAATGATGTGGGCACAGAGATGTTATACCCGGTTATGCCCCTGTTCCTCTCAAGTATCGGTTTTTCTACAATTGCAATCGGTTTTCTTGAAGGTGTGGCGCAAGCGGTTTCAGGGTTAGGCAGCATGTATTTCGGAAGAGTATCAGACCTTGTAATGAAAAGGAAACCCTTTGTAGAGTTAGGATATTTTTTTACGGCGGTCTCAAAATTAATTCTTGCGGTTTCAAAATTTCCTGCATTGGTATTTATCGCGCGCAGCATTGACCGTTTGGGAAAAGGAGTGCGAACCGGTGCTCGGGATGCCATTCTCTCCGATGAAACCACTTCGGGGAACAAAGGAAAGGTATTCGGCTTTCACAGCGCAATGGATACTGTAGGTGCCGCCATAGGACCGGCTATTGCATTGCTATTGTTGGTATGGTTTCCTCACCAATACCAAAAGATATTTTTAATTGCATTTGTTCCCGGCTTGTTGAGCGTGTTTCTTACTTTTCTTATTATTGAGAAAAAACGCACTAAACAACCCTCAACAACTAAACCCACATTATCCGGGTATTTCAGCTATTGGAAACAAGCGCCGAAGGGTTATTTGTGGGTGACAGCAGGATTGGTATTTTTCGGACTAATGAACAGCGCCGATTTTTTTCTTTTATTAAAAATCAAAGCATCGGGATTCAGCGACTTACAGGTTATTGAGGCTTACATTTTTTACAATATAGTTTATGCATTCGGTTCCTACCCGCTTGGTGGATTGGGAGATAAAATAGGACTGAAACGGGTATTGATATTCGGACTTATTATTTTTTCAATTGTATATGGCGGCATGGCTGTTACCGGTTCATTTATAGTAATTATTGTTCTGTTTTTTATTTATGGGCTTTATTCGGCAGCTACAGACGGAATAACAAAAGCGTTATTGAGTAATTTAGTTTCTAAAACAGACACCGCTTCAGCAATTGGTTTTTACAACGGTTGCAATGCCATTGCAGCATTATTTGCCAGCATTATTGCAGGTTGGCTTTGGAAAGCCTATTCACCGGAAGTTGCATTTTTACTCTCTGCAATAGGAAGTTTATTAGTTGCAGGATATTTGGCGGTTTTACCGAAGGGTAAGTCAGTTTATCAATGAAAAATGGGTATTATGAACCGCAGAATATAGAATAAAGAACACCGAATATCGAAGTATCCCAACTTCTACATTCGGTATTCAATATTCATTATTCGAAATTCAAAAATTAGTGATTATTAGCATTTACTATTAACCATATAATTCAACATGCACCGCCTTACGGTCGTAACCCATTTCTACAATCTTTTTCCTGGCATCATTAATCATGGCGCGCCAGCCGCAGAGATAAAAATTACAAGGTCGTTTATCGGCAAACAGTTCCTGGTACAATACATGAACATACCCCTTTCTTCCTTTATAATCGGGTGAATCTTCGCGCGAAAGAGTTATTATATAATGAAAATTTGGTAACTCATTTTGCAACTCTTCCATTTCTTTTTGATATAAAATATCCTTCATCCAGCGGCTGCCAAACAATAAGTATAAATTTTTGTATTGTACAACAGGGTGCGCCTTTAACCAAAGAAGCATAGAGCGAAACGGTGCAATGCCTGTGCCTGTGCAAACAAAGCAAATATCGGTTTCAATCGGGTCAGGCAGCGTAAATACACCTAACGGACCACGAATAGGTAATGTACTACCCGCCTTTATATTCTGCCAAATCCATGGTGTGCCTATGCCCTTCTCGTTAAGCACAATAAGCAATTCTATTACATTCGTTTCGTCAGGTGCAGATGCAATAGAGTAACTGCGAAGGCGGCGCGGTTTTTTTTCATGGATAGGTAATTCAAGCGTAGCAAACTGACCGGCTTTAAAATCAAAGCGTTCAAGCTCGTTTATTCGTATCCAAAAGCGCCTGGTATTGTGCGTTTCATCAATTATTTTAATAAACTCACCAGTATACCATTTTTCTTCAGCCATATTAAAATTTAAAGGATACTATATTTACAATAATAGTAATTTTCAGCCGGAATGAAACCGCCTTATAAAATTTATAACAGGAAATTTATAATTATTGTTACGTGCATACTAGCACTTTTGCTGATTATTTTCCTCGCCCGTTACCCCATTTTAAGAGCTATGGGTAACCATTTAGTGTATGAAGATTCATTAAAACGTGCTGATGCTATCTTCGTGTTATCGGGACAGGGGTTTGAACGGGGTAATGAGGCGGCTAAGATTTACAAAGAAGGTTATGCCAATAAACTTGTTTGCACCGGCGGCAATAAGGAGGGTGATTTCCTGGCAATGAATATGGATTTATATGAAAGTGCTATTACCCAAAGTGACCTGCTTCGGTGCGGAGTTGATTCTTCCGCTATTGACACACTTAACAGGGGTAAAAGCACGGATGATGAATCGAATGTGATTTTAAATTATTGTAAAATGCATAACATTCATTCCTGCATCATAGTATCATCAAGATTTCATACGCGTCGGGTAGAATACACCTTCAAAAAAAAGTTTGAGTCTAACGGTATCACCATAATTATTCACGGTGCGCCCGCTGCAGCATTTCATGAAAGCACCTGGTGGGAAAATGAGTACGGTGCAATTGCAGTTGATAATGAGTATATAAAATTAATGTACTATCACATCAAAGGAAAATAATGTGGGTTATATTTATAGAAATATAAGCCACATTCCCAATATCACTAAAATAAAATAAGTAACTATTGTAGCAGCACCGGCATAATCTTTTGAAATTCGTTGTCCGAAAAATATTGAAGTGAGCGATAAAGCCGCTACTAATGCTCCCGCCTGGGCTAAGGTCTTTTCTTTAGCAAGAAGTAATTGAAGAAATCCAAAAGCATTTAATGTTCCGGCTGTCACCTCTAAAATAGTAACGGTGGTAAGAAGAATTCCTTCCATATTTTTTAGCGGGCTGTTGGCAAAGTGTCCTTTAAAATAATTCCGCTCACTCTGCCGGTTTATTATTTTATCTATACCCGATTGTAAAAAAAGTATAGCCAAAAAAGCAGCAACGAACATGTTCATCCACAACAAGCCAGAATAGGAGAGAAAATACATATAGACTATTAGATTTTAGAAATCCATTTTTCTTATGCCTTATATCTTACTACTTATGCCTGACTATAAACTGTCCACTGTCATCTGTCAACTGTTTACTCAATCCCATGCATCGTCAAATACCGTTCTGCATCCAATGCCGCCATACACCCGGTTCCTGCTGCGGTAACTGCCTGGCGGTAATGATGGTCTTGCACGTCTCCGGCAGCAAACACACCGGGCACATTGGTATAAGTACCGTTTTTTGTTTTAATATAACCGAGATGATTCAATTCAATATAAGGTTTAAATATATCGGAGTTCGGTTGATGACCTATTGCTACAAAAAAACCTGAAATAGGTATTGTTGTAGTTACTCCTGTTTTTATATTTTTTACACGAACGGCTGCAACGGTTTTATCGCCGAGAATTTCCTCCGCTTCTGAGTTCCAATACATTTTAATATTTTTTGAATTCAAAACCCTGTCCTGCATCACTTTCGAGGCGCGCATCTCATCACGGCGTACCAGCAAGTGCACTTCAGTACAAAGTTTTGAAAGGTATAGCGCTTCTTCTGCTGCTGTGTCACCACCACCTACAATTGCCACTGCTTTGCCTTTATGAAAAAAACCGTCACACACGGCACAGGCAGATACACCGCCGCTGCTTAGTCGTTTTTCTGATTCCAACCCCAGCCATTTTGCTGAAGCGCCGGTTGAAATAATTACCGTATGGGCAAACACTTCTTCTTTTTCATCAATAATAAGTTTGTGAACTTTTCCCGAAAAATCGACTGAACTCACTCTTCCAAAGACAATTTTTGTGCCCATACGCTCAGCCTGTTTTCTGAAATCTTCCATCATTGCTGGACCTAGAATTCCTTTAGGATAACCCGGGTAATTTTCAACCTCAGTTGTAAGCATTAATTGTCCTCCCGGTTCAATGCCCTGGTAAAGAACAGGATTAAGATTAGCACGCGCAGCATAAATAGCTGCCGTATATCCCGCCGGTCCTGACCCGATGATAACGCATTTATGTATTTCCTTCTGCTCCATTATTCAAATTTATATTGAAACACAATTATAACAAATGTAAGTTCATTTAGGTACAATCAAAGTTTATGGAAAGAACCATAGCACCGGATGCAAAGCTATTTAAGTGTTTATTAATAAAAGATTTTTTTGAAAAAACCTTCAGAAATTGCTATAAATTAACAAATTGAATATTCTCGGAATGAATAAATAACCATTCTTAATCATTTGGTAACAACTTGGGGCTTTTAGACGATAAACTGATGAATTTTTATACGAATTTAGCGTAACCAAAAATGCCTTTGCAGCAGGTAAATTTTTAAGCTTTCTTACATGATGTAAGGAGATAGCAAGTATTTTGGAATTCGTTAAATGAAAGTACAGCAATTCAGATTGGACGGGGCGTATAAGCTTGCTCTTGACACTATGGCGGCTAATGCCAATAGCAATGTTGTGCTTGTATTTGGCTCACGACAGCAGCTTTTGGAAAATAGCTGGTTCTCCATACTAAACAAGATGTATCCAAAAGCCAACATTCTTTCAGTTTCCACTGCCGGAGAAATATACGATACTGATGTTTTGGATGATTCGCTTACTGTAACTGCCTTAGAGCTTCAGCATACGCCTGTTTCGGCACATGTGGTAAATATCAAAGATTATAACAACGGGCTCGGAGCCGGTAGAGCGCTTGGCAAAAAAATAGAGCGCAAAAAATTATCTCTTCTTCTGATTATTTCTGATGGGCATATTGTCAGAGCCGATGAGGTTTTAAAAGGATTATATAAAGAAATTCCCGAATCGGTAAAAGTATTTGGCGGGTTAGCCGGCGATGGCAGCCGCTTTCAAATGACACTTGTCGGATTAAACAATTTGCCTGATGAAGGCAATATTGCCGTGGTGGCTTTTTACGGAGACCAGATCAAAACAGGCATTTCATCCTTCAGCGGGTGGGAACCGTTTGGACCAATAAGAACTATTACTAAATCGGAAGGCAATAAAATTTTTGATATAGACAACAATTCAGCATTAAAACTATATAAAGATTATTTAGGAGAGCGCTCACTAAACCTCCCTGCATCAGCCATGCTTTTCCCTCTTTCCCTCAGCGACTCAAGCGGGTCTAAAATTATCCGTACAACCATTGATGTTGATGAGAAGGAGCAAAGCATGTCTTTTGCCGGTGATATGCCTGTGGGAGCTAAGGTTCAATTAATGAAATATAATCCTTCAAAATTAATTGAAGCGGCTTCAGCTGCAACGGAGCTTGCTCTTTCCCAAAATGAAGCAGGAACACCGTTATTATCTGTCGTAATTAGTTCGGCAGGCAGAAAAATGGCACTTGGTCCCAACACTGCCGGGGAGATTGAGGGCATCCGCGATATTTTTGGCGACACCACCGTTATAACCGGTTTTTATTCTTACGGAGAAATAACTGCCCGCACGGGTTCTGCAATTTCCGAGGTGCATAATCATACCATAACTATTTTAAGTATGAATGAGACTGAAAAACCGTTAAACCGGATGCTTCAGCGACAGCTTAAAAAACATTTTGGCTCAATTGACAAACTTCCGCCTGATGTGAAGGCGTTTAGTGAAAGCGTGAACGAAGTGTATAACCACTATGAAGAAGACCTTGAGCTCAACAACCGCGCTCTTGACATCAGCTCGCGTGAACTAACGGAAGCTAACGATAAAATGCAGTCTGTGGCTGCAAAGCAACAAGAGGCGTTTGATAAACTACGTAACAGCTTTATTACCTTAAAAGGTAGTAATACTCTGAATGCTCAACAAACTGCAGACCTGACTAATATTGAATCGCTGTTGCAGCTTATCAGTAATGAGATTGAAATTCATAAAACGCATGAAACTGATTTGCAGAAAGCAGTGGAATTAGCTGAAAAATCTAACCGCTTCAAGAGTTTATTTATTGCCAATGTAAGTCATGAAATACGCACCCAGCTTAACGCTATCACAGGGTTCACTAATATTCTCGCAAAAGAGTCAGCCAACCGGGAATCGTCAGAATTTTTAAGCATAATTAAAGCGTCGGGCGATTTGCTGATGCATCTTCTTAACGACATTATTGATATTGCAAAATTTGAAGAAGGTAAAATCACGATTGAAAAAACACCTTTCAATTTTTATGAAATCGTCAACAACGCCGTTTCGCCTTTTAAACTTAAGGCGAATGAAAAGGGGTTGTATTTAGAAGTTGATTTTGATGTTATTCCCGGTAATGTAATTGGCGACTACCATCGCTTTTCGCAGGTGCTTATAAATTTAGTAAGTAATGCCATTAAATTTACGGAGAAAGGAGGGGTTAAAGTAAAGTTCTCAAAAGTTGAAAACTCAAACCTTTCTGCCGGAATTTTTATGTTGAAATGCAGTGTGGAGGACACAGGTATAGGTATTTCAGATGAGGTGAAAGAAAAACTTTTCGAGTCGTTCACACAGGCTGATAGTTCAATCACCAGGCGGTTTGGCGGCTCAGGGCTTGGCTTATCCATTTCAAGAGATTTGGTGAATTTAATGGGCGGAGAAATGGGTATTTCAAAAATAAAGCAACCGGGCGAGGGCAGCGAATTTTATTTTACAATTCTTTTAGAATTACAACAAGGTGTTGTAAATGCCGGTAATCAAAACACGGCACAAAACGAAAGCCATAATTACAGGTTTGAACAGCCGCTGAACATTCTTTTAGCTGATGATAATATCATTAATCAAAAGCTGATGAAAAAAGTGCTTGGGGATATGAACTGCATTGTAACCATTGCCAATGATGGAGAGCAGGCTTTACAGCAGTTGCTTGAAAAACCATTTGATGCCGTGCTGATGGATGTTGAAATGCCTAAGCTCAACGGCTACGAGGCTACCAAGATTATTCGCGAACAGCTAAACAGCAGGATTCCTATAATAGGGCTTACCGCCCATGCTGAGGATACTAACCGCCAACAGGGAATAAATGCGGGTATGAATGGCTTTATTGTTAAACCTATTGATGAGGAATTGATTTTTAAAACAATTTATAAATTCACACAGCCGGATTAAAATGAAACTAACATGACGTTTGCTGAACGGGTAACGGATTATTTTTTGCATCTCAGCCATCCTGTTAACCTGCCTAAGGGCATTTCTCTTATTGACCCCTATACAAACACAGAAGTAAAAAGATGTGTAACTCTTTTTTATGAAAAATATTTTAGTGATAATAATAAACGCACCTTCATTTTTGGCATCAATCCCGGTCGTTTCGGGGCGGGCGTTACAGGCGTCGGGTTCACCGACCCGGTGGCGCTGCGGACTTTTTGTAGCATAGAAAATTCACTTGGCAGCAAACGCGAACTGTCGAGTGAATTTATCTATGCGATAATTGAAAAATACGGCGGCTGTGAAAAATTCTACAGCCGCTTTTTTATTACAGCACTTTCTCCATTAGGTTTTTTAAAAGAGGGTAAGAACTACAATTATTACGACAATTCTGTATTGCAAAATGCAGTTGAACCCTATATTATCTCCTCTATTACCCAACAGATTAAGTTAGGCGCCGAAAGAGAATTTGCCATTTGCCTGGGAAAGAAAAATGCTGATTATTTTTCAGCATTAAATGAAACACATCATTTTTTTAAGAAGATAATAACGCTTGAACACCCACGATGGATCATGCAATACAGGCGTAAAAAGGTTAATCAATATATTAAGAAATATATTGAAACTTTTAGCTTAATTGATAAATGATTACTGCTCACTGTTCACTGAACTACACCATTTTATTCGCGCAGCTGCTGCTGGCAAAAGCTTCGGGTTTGGCTTTAAAGGCAAAACCCATGGCAAGTATATAGCCCATCGCTTCATGCAAAGCGGGGTTGGATTTGAACTGCGGGCTGGTATTAATATCGGCGTGTACCTCGAGATCAACATCGTAATGGTCAAGCAAATCACATAAGGAATAAGCAATATCAATAGACTTTGCCACCTCATGCAACATACGCTCTTTAATTGTCATTTTAGTATGTTTCCTGTCGTTATTGATAAACATGAAGCCCCCGCTTTTCTCGCGCACCAAAACGATAACCGTTGCAAATTCAATGATAGCGCCTTTTACCTGTGAGTCGGTGCCTATGCACACTTTTAGCTTATAGCCCAAGGCACGCTCACGCTTAATGGCTGATTCTACAGCGTGCAAAATAGGCTCTTCAATAGGATCTCCGTTGAATTTTCTCCAAAGCATGATGACAAAAATACGTTAACTTTGCCATTAACATAGATTCAGTCGAATAAGTTTTAAACAAAGTGCTATACCGGATTTAATAAAAAATGCTATCTTTGCACTCCCAAAATTATTTTATGAAGAAAGGCATTCATCCCGAAAATTACAGATTTGTCGTATTTAAAGACACCTCATGCGATTATACATTCCTTGGTAAAAGCACTGCCCCGTCAAAAGATACAATAAAGTGGCAAGATGGCAAGGAATACCCGCTTATTAAAGTGGAAATTTCAAACATGTCTCACCCGTATTACACAGGCAAAATGCAGTTCATTGACTCAGCCGGGCGTATTGATAAGTTTAAAAAGAGATACAGCAAAAAAGCCGAAAAGAAAGAACCGGAATCAAAGTAACAGTAAAGATTTAGTTATAGCGTCAAGCCTTCAGTTTTTTTCGGGGGCTTTTTATTTTAACCGTATATATCAGTAATCGTTCCTATTCTCCAAATGCTGCCGACGATTGCGCCGATTATCAGTCCTATAATAACATACACGGCAATAAGTACAAGAACAGTTACCACTACATAACCGATTCTCTGGTCGTCGGGTGTTTTTTTGATGTTATGTAATCCGGTAAAAATAAGGTAAAAGCCATATAAGCTACTGATGCCGCTTAAAAAGGAAACGGCAGGAATAAGCATGAAAATTGCCCCGATTAAAGAGGGCGTATAAGCGTATATAACCAACTGCGCCGACTTGGCAATATTTTTTTCTGATTTAAACGTGGGTGCCAAAGCATCAACAATATAAGTTGTAATAACAGCCCCAATCACAATATGCAGAATGTATCCTATTCCCTGTCCGATGCCCCATGAAATATTCCCTGCCAAATGAACGCCAAGTATTGATATGCCCACCAAACCCCATCCTATAAAACTTGCTATAGCGCCGATAAGGGATAATGGAATAAGGTAGGTGGTTATTAACTGTTGTAGCGTAGTGCTTTCCAGGTCAATTTTTGCCCATTCTGTGCCTGGAGAAGTTATAATATTTTTAGCACGTTCAATGATATTCATAGGTTGTTTTGTTACAAATATATTAATTCTAAATCTTCTCCCTTATAAATTAATGTTATATTTTTATAATTATCTAATTTGGTCTTTAAATCATTTCACACTTTATATTATTCGGATGAAAGAGAAAATTTTTGTACCAATTATTATGTCATTTTTTATAGTAATGACTGTTATCGCATTCATTGCTCCGGGCACAGGAGATGCTGGAGACAGCATAGGTCATTTTTTACACGCAAGATATGCTTTTGATTATCCTATAGAATTTTTTAATACCTGGGCTAAACCGCTATATGTGCTATTGGCGGCACCCTTTGCGCACTATGGATTTACCGGAGTTAAATTTTTTAATGTAATTGTTGCCACACTTTCAATGACAGCCATTTATTTTACCGCCAAACGATTGCAACTATTGACCAGCTGGTTAGCATGTGTGTTTTTTGCACTTGCCCCAATGAATATTATTATTACACTTTCAGGACTTACCGAGCCCCTGTTCGCCTGTGTTCTTATATGCGGCTTATGCCTGGTTTTTTATGAACACATAATAGGGGGATTAATACTACTCTCATTTTTACCATTTGTAAGATCAGAAGGATTTTTTATGCTCATTCCTGTTGTTGCTTATATGGCTATAATTAAAAAGCCTTGGCATATTTTATGGTTAGCCACAGGGCAAATAGTTTATGCCATTGCCGGATATTTTGTTTACAAAAATCTTTTGTGGTATTACATTCAAAATCCTTATTTCATAAAAAGCCAATACGGGCAAGGCGATGCAGCCACTTTCATTGTAAATATGCCCGTTGTTATCGGTTTTCCTCTATCGCTTCTTTTGTGTGTGGGCTTTATAACTATAATATACCGGTTTTTTAAAAAAAATTATATACAAAATAATGAATTAAATATTTCTTTTGTGCGACTGCTACTTATATGGTGTTTATTTTTCTTGTATTTTTTATTTCACACACTTGCATGGGGATTTGGATTATTTTCTTCGTTTGGCATGTTGCGATATATGATAGGTGTGGTGCCATTAATTGCGATTATTTGTCTGGCGGGATTCAATAAAATTGCACAATTAATTTCATTTGAAAATAAATTTTGGGTTAAAATTGGTGTGGTGCTTGTGTTTATAATTATTCCAACATTTTTACCTATAGCCCATATAGACTACTATAACTGGAATAGAGATTTTGGCTTACAACCTGACCAGGTTGCAGAACAGAAAATGGCTGCCTACATAAAACATAAATTTCCGGACTATAAAAACCGCACAAATTATTTTGATGCTACCTACTTTGCTGTTGTTCTTGATATCTATCCTTTTAATCCGCCGCATAAATGGGGATGGGACGTTTGGAAGAATGATGGTTCTAAACCGGGAAGTTATTATTTATGGGATGATTGGTATTCACCACGGGAAGGACCCGCATCACTTCCGGGATTATTAAGTGATAGTACTCTTGTGCGCGATACCTCTTTTTCACAACCGGATAAATGGGGCAATAAAAGAACTGTTATTTTATTTATAAAAAAATAAGCACTATTGCTCCGCTTCAGCCCTGTCCAGCAATTGTGCAGAGATGGATTTTGAAGTTGTTGCACCCAATGCTTTAATCTTTTCAGCACTTTTTACAAGGTTAGCGTTCCCCGAAGTTAGCTTTTTCATTGCTTCTTCATAACTCAACTTTGCGGAATCCATTTTGCGTCCAACTTCTATAAGATCATTTGTAAAATTTACAAACTTATCATACAAATTACCGCTTTGGCGGGCAATTTCCTGTGCATTGCGGTTGTAGTTTTCCTGCCGCCAGATACCCGCAATAGTTCGTAGTGTGGCAAGAAGGGTAGAGGTGCTTACAATTACAATATTCTTTTCAAATGCCTCGTTCCATATCCCGATTTCCTGCTGCACGGCAAGTGAAAATGCAGGCTCAATGGGAATAAACAACAAAACAAAATCAAGCCCCTGAACCTCGTAAAGATTCTGATAATTTTTTGACGATAAATTTTTGATGTGATTACGTATTGACTGGATATGCTCGGCAAGCGCTGTCCGGCGAGTGTTGTCATCTTCAGCAGAACAATACACTTCATAGGCAGTTAACGATACTTTTGAATCAATAACTACTGTTTTATTATCAGGCAGTTTTATAAGCACATCGGGCTGAAGCCGCCGCCCTTCTTCAGTGATAATACTTTCCTGTAAAAAATATTCGCGGTCTTTCACCAGCCCCGATTTTTCAAGAATGCTTTCCAGTATCATTTCACCCCAGTTGCCCTGTGTTTTCACCTGACCTTTAAGCGCATTGGTAAGGTTGTTGGCTTCCTTACTCATCACCTGGTTCAAATCATAAAGCATTTGAATCTCTTTCTGAAGCATGGTGCGCTGCCGTGATTCATTGCTGTAAGTATCTTCCACCTTTTTCTCAAAGTCCTTTATTTTTTCCTGGAGGGGTTTTAGCACCACATCCATGTTTTCTTTGTTCAGTTCGGTAAAACGTTTGCTTTTATCCTCCAATATCTCGTTGGCAAGATTTTTAAATTCACTGGCAAATTGCTGTTGCAGCTTTTCAACGTCCTCTTTCTGCTCGGCAAGTTTCTGTTGAAGATTAGTAAAGTCGGATTTCAGTGATGAGTAAGTTCCCGTTAGCTCCATCAGTTTTTGCCGCTCGGTTTGCAGCTCCGTTGTAAGTTGTTGGTTTTGCTTTTCTAAAAAACCCGACGTACCTGATGCAATGGATGAAGTTTCTTTATTCAGCCGCAAAAAAACATACATTCCCAATGCGCCTATTATAATTCCAACTATGATGCTTAAAATATTCATTGCTTAAAAATACCAAAACTATTGCGTAATTCGTCACACTAAATTTCCTATATACTCAAGAAGTTCATCCTTACCCACTTTCGTTTTTGACGATATAAGAAAATACTGCGGTAGTGAGAATAACGTTTTTTTCAATTCTTCTATATAAAGGTTACTGTTCTTTTTGCTTTCAAAATTACCGGCTTTATCTGTTTTCGTGAAAACAAGAACATACGGCACTTCCCGTTTGGCAAGATATTCCGTAAATTCTATATCAACCTCCTGGGGTTTCAGGCAGGCATCTATCAGTTGAAAAAGACAAACCAGTTCCGTGCGTTTTTTTAAATAAGTGGTTATCATCTCATGAAATTGCATTCGTTGTTTTTTCCCCACCTTGGCAAAGCCATAGCCCGGCAAATCAACAAAATAAAATTTTTCATTGACGAGAAAAAAATTAAGAGTTTGCGTTTTTCCCGGAGTATTAGATGTTTTTGCAAGATGATTATTATTGGCAAGCATATTTATCAGCGATGATTTTCCCACATTAGAGCGCCCGATGAAAGCAATTTCTTTTAATTGGTTTTTGGGGCAATGATCTATTGTCGGGAAACTCCCTACGAATGTGGCGTTCTTTATTAACATAACCGGTTTGGCGGGAGTAAAAGTAGAATTTATCCGGTAACTTTGCTGCCCGTGAGTAAGGTTATTGTTCCATATACAGATTCAGACACCCCTAAGAAAGAACAGGTGGAACAAATGTTCAACACCATTGCCCCTAAATACGATTTGCTTAACCGTGTGTTGTCTTTTGGCATTGACAGGAACTGGCGCAAAAGATTAGTTAACGAATTAAAAGATACTAACCCAAACACAATTCTCGATGTGGCAACCGGCACGGCAGACGTGGCATTAGAACTTGTAAAACTTCACCCTAAACAAATTATCGGCATAGATATTTCTACAGAAATGCTGGAGATAGGGCGACAAAAAGTGGAGGCAAAAAACCTGTCAGGCGTCATCACCCTGCGGCGCGCCGATTCGGAGAATCTGCCCTTTGAAAGCAATATGTTCGATGCGGTGAGCGTTGCTTATGGCGTCCGCAATTTCGAAAATCTTGAAAAAGGATTAAGTGAACTCTACAGAGTGCTGCGCAAAGGCGGAAAACTGGCTGTGCTCGAATTTTCGCACCCGCAGAATTTCCCGGTAAAACAGCTTTATACGTTTTATTTTACCGAAATTTGCCCCCTCATTGGGCGGCTGGTATCAAAAGACAAACGCGCTTACAGCTACCTGCACGAATCGGTGATGCAGTTCCCGCAAGGTGAAGAGTTTTTAAAACTATTGAAAAAGACCAGATTTGAACATACGAAATGCAAACGGTTAACCTTCGGCATATCTTCAATATACACAGGCATAAAGTAATTCTTTGTTTGCTCTTGTTAATGGGGAGTTCGAAAGCATTTTCGCAATCGAATCTTGAAAATGACGAAACGACGTTTGAACCGCTCCTGCATTTTGGCGTTGAGATAGGTTATAATACCTCCAATTTCAAAGTCACGCTCAACCAGCTTTATACCACCACGTCACTCGTTAAAACCGCCGAATCGTATAACGGGCCGGGGTTCACTCTTGGTATCATTTCCGACCTTCGGCTTTGGCGTTACTTTGACCTTCGGTTTATTCCTGATCTTTCGTTTGGGGATAAAAGTCTTCATTATATTACTCCTGATTCTACTGTTATAAAAGATATTCAATCTACTTATCTTGATTTACCTGTTAACTTAAAATACAAATCCGCACCCTATAAGAATACGCGCATATACATTTTTGCCGGCGGTGATTACAGCATTGATTTTGAATCCACCGCACGTGCGCGCCTTGCCCAGGACCTTGTGAAAATCAGCGCTGATGACCTTTCTGCCGAGTATGGCTTCGGTATGGAATTTCATTTGCCTTTGGTGATTATTTCACCGGAAATAAAATTCTCATACGGGCTTTCCAACGTGTTAACGCCTAATAATGCGTTAATCTATTCCGCCGTACTTCAAGGACTCAGGATTCGCACAGTTCTCTTCTCGGTGCATTTTGAGGGATAGCCGGTTTCAGTTAGCGATCTTCGCTTCACTGATGGTAGCGGTGTTCACACTGTGCAACTGTGCCTGCTGAACCATCTGCTGTTTATGCAGGTAGGCAAAGGCAAGCATGGTTGTCAGAAGAATCAGCGCTCCTAATCGTGCGTAAAGCGTTACTGGTCTTACCGGGTATGTCTCAGTTTCCATATCTGTCATTTTTTCTCAAAATTCGACATGGTTCACCACCTATGGTGTAACACTTAACTGTAGTATGTGACGTGGCTTGAAAAGGCTGTTTTAATAGTAGCCTTTATCCTTTTTATTGAGGCGGTCGTTAAACACATGACCGAGGTAGAATACGGTAACAACGGTTCCTAATATACCCACAGCGCAACCTAATGCAAACAGGGTTTCATGCCTCTCATAAGAGAAGAAATAGGGCAAAGACCAGCCGATTGCCGTAACGATTAGCGAGATAGCGAATTTAGCTCCGTGAGACATGTTTAATTAAATAGGTTGGTACAAAAATAAGCAATGTTTCTAAAAAACAGCTAACAATTACTAACAAATTTATCAGGGCGTGCCCCTACGGGTCGGGCTTTCCGTTACAACTCCTCGCTGTGCTGCGGGGTTTTCATTTCAATCCCTCACGCGGCGTCAGTAATAGATAAATAGCTTATATATATTAATATACTATAACTACCTGTTTTCAGGTAGTTTGCAAAATACCAACTTCTGGGTATAATAAATTCATATAATGTGTTCAACTTTGTAGATTATAAATACCTTCCTATGAAATACTACATACCTACCTTGCTGTTACTTTCTTTATTAAGTACAAAACTCTATGCCCAAGACAATTACATGGCTGTTTTTAATAATGCTCTTAATTGCTCTACAGCCACAGCCACAAGCATTTCAGGGCAAAGTGGTGTTAGTAATCCTATCTACGCTAATTCGGCATTTGATCGTAGTGGTAATTTGTTATTTACAACAAACGATACTGCAATTTATAGTGCCAGTGGCACAAAGATATATTCCTTTAGCAGTGGCGGTTGCTTTTCAAAAGCCACTAACTCCGAAGAGATAATTTTTCCTATTCCAAGCGCCTGCAAAAATTATTATATTCTTTTTGAATCCGATGCAGACACTTGCGGAAGTGGCAATGCCTTAGTGGCAGTTTGGGTTAATGCTTCAGGTTCAACGCCTACCGTTGTTTCTCAAACAAACATTTATACTACTGCTAATAGTGGTGGCGCAGTAGCAGCCAGTCAATTACATACTGACGGTTCGCGTGATATTTATTATTTAACTGATTCCGACTGGGTAAACTTAACAGTTAACGATTCGGGCACTTTTTCATTAGGACCGGTTTACAATATTGGTACATCTATATCCTCCACACCATTTAGCGTGGTAACTCCCAATGAAACAGATTTTGCTTTTTCAGTAAGCGATTATGAAATTTATGATTTTAATTTTAGTGTGGAATCGTATGGCCTATATATATTGCCACTGCCCCATAGTAATAGAGATACTCTTAAAGGTCTTGAATATTGTACGGCTGACAGTGATTGGTATGTAAGTTATAAGACTACAAGCGGTGGCGGAGGACTTGCTTATACTTCAGAATTTGATGAGGATTTTACTGAAATATCAGGCACCAACACATATAATAAAACAACTTTAGCATGGACTAACGGGCACTTATTTTTTACCGGCGCTGATGGTGATATTGCCTATATGAATGTTACCTTAGGCAATCCTACGCCATCCATTACAACTACAAGCATTTCAAATAGTAATTACATGGATGGAAGCGGCTCTTACTTTGGACTTAATAAACAAATTGAAGGGGGTAGCAATTATAGTATACCCCCAACCGTAACCGCATCTGCAAGCCCTACATCAATTTGTTATAATACCAGTTCAACACTAACGGCAAGCGGCGCATCGGCTTATACTTGGTACCCAACATCGGGCTTGAATGCGGATTCGGGTTCATCAGTTATAGCCACTTTAACCACCACAACTACATATACTGTTACTGGCACCGACTCAAACGGATGTGCTAATACAGCTAATGTTAGTGTTAAT
Organism: Chitinophagales bacterium; assembly: GCA_963770495.1. Lineage (GTDB taxonomy): Bacteria > Bacteroidota > Bacteroidia > Chitinophagales > CAVYQA01 > CAVYQA01. Next base: position 60,547 of record CAVYQA010000016.1, read on the forward strand.
GTAAACCCACAACTTTTTACTTATTCCGGTGGAAGTACTTCAGTTTGCGTTGGCGGCACCGACACATTGGGCGGCAACCCTGCTGCTGCGGGTGGTGTGCCTCCACTAACTTACAGTTGGTTTAATGAAGGAGCCGATTCTGTTTTCTCAACGTCAACTAACCCTGTGGTTACAGTTACATATCCCAATCTTTATACATTAACGGTTACCGATAGCGTGGGTTGTACTGCCACAGGCGGAGCTATTATAACTTTGTTTACAGTTAGCGCCGGCATTTCAGATACTATACTGTCAGGCGCAAGCGACACGTTGGGAGGCAAACCTGTAAACAATGGTGGTCATTCGCCATTTACTTATAACTGGACGTCTAAGCCCACAGGGTTTACGTCGCCTGTTGCTAACCCCATTGTAAGCCCTACAGTCACCTTTACATACTATCTTTCAGTTACAGATAGCACCGGCTGTACGGTAAATGACTCGGTTACCATAAGTGTCATAACAATAGATACTATTATTACATTAAACACCCCTGATACCAGTGTGCAAACCTACACATCAACCGGATTTACTGACACCGTGCAGTGGTATAAATTTACTGCCGATTCGGGCACGGTTATTTTCACAATTCCTAACGACAGCGTTTCAACCAATGTAACACAGTTATCCGTTTTTTGCACAGCATGTCCCGGATTTAGCGTTATGAACTTGGCAACTAAAGCAGCAGGCAGCGCAACTTCTTTATCTGTTATTGAAGAAGGGCTTAACCCCGGGCAGTTGTATTATATAGCCGTTTCACAGCCGCGCGGCAACAACACTACCTACACACTTGAGTACGATAACGAATATGACACTGAAGACACAGCATATAATTATACAAGTAATACTCCCATTGGTTCAACTTATTTGCCATTTGATAAAACGGGATGGGCTGTTATTTTTGATGATGAGTTTTCACAGGACACTGCATTCAGAAGAGATTATTGGAACAAAGGTGATTACCGTGCCTATTGGAAGGGGCAAGGTCAATCACAATCCGATTCTAATAATGTTGAATTGATAAACGGACATTTACGCCTGTTGCAGGAAAAGATTAGCAATCCTGCTGATTATATTGCTACCCCAATTACAATTAATGACAGCACAACAATTACTATTACTGACAGCATAACAAACGGAGAAATAACCACACGCAATAATGGTGCTTTATTCTCTTCTGAACAATACACAATTACATTTTTGCCAAACATATATGTTGAATCCGAAGTATGGCTTAATTTCCCAAAAACCTTTATGACAGACCCCAGTGTGTTTTTATGGAATGGCGGCGCTTGTACCAGCCAAGGCATTAACCCCTATAGCGAAATTGACAACTTTGAATTTGGCGGGTCTAAACAACAATTTTATTATGCAACCATGACATTGCATTGGCCCGCAGCATGCCGTTGCACAACCACCAATGGCAACGTTGAAGGCAGTGCTGATACTATACCTAATATTCATGAACATATTCCCGATATAAGAGATACGTTTCATACCTGGGGCATGCAATACAGCCCTAATAAGGTGGCATGGTATTTAGACAATAAAAATATTAAAACCGATACCAACCGCGCTCATATTTACCTGCAGCCCATGATACTTGACATTGGAGATGGTCTTCCGTATGGCTACGGTGGTTTAGTATTCGACAACGGCATAAAATATGCTGTAGCGGATACAATAACCCACAACTGGATGGATTTGTCTTACGTTAAGGTGTATACCGATTCTCTTCCAATACTGAATACACCTTCCGTTATGTGTGCCAGTGATACTCCCGAATTTCAGTTGTACGCTTACCCGGGCGTTACTTATGACTGGAGAAATGACTCTACGGTTATCGCATTTCAGTTTAAAGGCACTGCGCCGGGAAATAAATATGGAAGTCCTTTTATAGGACACGCTTCTAACGATGGAAGTGTTGTGCGTGTGAGATTCAGGACAGGCTTTGCCGTTGCCGGGATGTCTTACCCGATTAAAATTACATTGAATGGGTTAGATGGCACATCTTTTTTTCAAGTCATTCGTGTTTATGTTGATTCAATCAGCGTTTCTCCCGCCACAAGTGATGTTTGTAGTTGTCAAAGCTCAATACTTACAGCAAGCGGTGCAAGCGCTTACACCTGGTCGCCTTCAGCCGGATTAAGTACAACCACAGGCTCAAGTGTCATCGCCAATCCAACAGTAACAACAACCTATACAGTATCCAGCCCGGGCTGCATTACTACAGCGACATCGGTTGTAATCGCACCATGTTTTACTGACGAAGATGACACGGAGTATGATGTATGTGATAATTGTTTAGCATCATGCAATTCAACTGATGTATTGAAAATGAAAATTGATACCATCACCAGTTTAAATTCTTCAGCCCATCTTAAAATATATCCCAATCCTAATAATGGCGCCTTCACCCTGCAGTTATTTACAGACAGCAATGCAACAATAGCGCAAATAAAATTGTTTAATATATTGGGACAAATAGTATTTGATGAAAACAGCACTGTTGTAAGTGGTTATCTGCAGCAGCAAATACAGCCGCGGGGTGTTGTTGATGGCGTATATTTAGTGAGGGTTGATGATGGCAAATCGGTTTACAAGCAAATGGTGGTAATAAATAAATAATGATTTTAGCTATAAATTGAGTAAATTTACAATCGAGAATTGAAATATGAGAAAAGTAATTTTAAGCATAATTGTTACCCTGTTTTTAGTAAAACAGGGAACCACACAAGTTGTACAATTGTGGGGTAATGATTTATCTGGCACTGTATTTAGTGTAAACTCCGACGGCAGTAATTTTAAAACAGTTATAGCTTTTGATGACACAGATGGAAATTTACCTTTCAATAGCCTGTTTGAAGCATCTAACGGCAAAATTTATGGAGTGGCTTCAGGGGGGGGGACCCATAATTGGGGCACGTTATATGGTATTGATCCTGTAACCGATTCTTTTTCTGTCATTTATAATTTTACGGATGGTTCATTAGGCGCTATCCCTGAAAATAATTTAATGCAGGCAAATAATGGATTAATTTATAGCATGACTGCCATTGGCGGGGATAGCGACATTGGTGATATATTCAGCTATAATATTGTTACAAAACAATTATTGAATGTATATAGTTTTTCATTGTGTGATAGCGGCTGTGAGCCCAGTGGAGAAAACCTGATGCAAGTAAGCAATGGCAAACTATATGGGATGGCTGACTACGGAAAATATTGCCCTTTATATGGAAATAATTATAATTATGGCGGAGTTATTTTTAGTTTTAATATAACCGGCGGTGTTTATACTGATTTATACAATTTTGATTGTGGAAATGATAGTGATGGCACTATTCCCTATGGCAGCTTAGTGGAGTACCCCGGCGGCAAATTATACGGAACCTCCGGCGGCGGAATTACAGGTAATGGTGTCATATTTTGTTTCGACACCAGTAATAATACCTGTAAAACAGCATACGCTTTCCCTTCTGCCATTGGCGTTGCGCCGGGGCAGCTGGTGCCTTATGATGGCAAATATTACAGCATCTGCATCGAAGGGGGGTATGGGGCAGGTACAATATTTAGTTTTGACCCGTTAACCGATTCGGTTGATTGCCTTTTTAAATTCTATGGCGGTAGCGGAGAATATCCAAGTGGTTTACTGCTGGCAAGCAATGGCATATTTTATGGTACCACAACAAGCGGCGGACAATATCAATTTGGTAACATCTTCAGTTATAATCCTGAAAATTATTCTTTCAAGGTTATATATAGTTTTAAAAGTGATTCTTTTGGTGGTGGAAACGGCTTAATAGAATATAACCCCAATACAGGTATAAAACAGGTAGCAGCAAATAATAATCAGTTATCAATTTATCCCAATCCCACCAATGGCATTTTTACTATAAAATCTACAAAAAATATAGATGCGTTAAAAGTAACCAACCTGCTTGGGCAAATTATTTACGCGGCACAACCCAAACAAACACAATTCACGTTTAATATTAGTGCAACAGGAATGTATTTTGTAACGGTTACTTCGGATAATGAAACTGAAACGAAAAAAGTGGTGGTAGTAAAATGAATTCTTAGCTCATTAAGCAGAAAGTCCCCCTTTAGGGGATTTAGGGGTGAAAACTTTCTGTCCCAGCTTTTCTCACCGCATTTATTATTGCAATAATTTTGCAGGGAATAGATAATTGTTCTTTGAATTAATGGAGTTAAGTAAAAAAGAGAAAGAATAGAGGAAATTTTTTTATAATCCACGACTATCAAGTTCCTGACGGACTACTCACAATATGTTGATTATCAATCAACAAAATATTTTTTTGTCAGGAACTTTAGAAGTTAATGCGGTACTAATTAGCACATCAGCATATTGGCACATCATTTTTTATCCCGCCACCAATTTCTTATACCTCAGGCGGTGTGGTTCAGTATCGCCGGTGCGTTTTTTGCGGTTCTCTTCATAATCGCTGTACCCGCCTTCAAACCAATACACCTGCGATTCACCTTCAAAGGCAAGAATGTGCGTTGCCACACGGTCGAGGAACCAGCGGTCGTGGGTTATTATAACAGCGCAGCCGGCATAATTTTCAAGCCCTTCTTCTAAGGCGCGCAAGGTGTTCACGTCAATATCGTTGGTGGGTTCATCCAGCAGCAGCACGTTGGCGCCTTCACGCAACGTAAGTGCAAGGTGCAAGCGGTTTCTCTCACCACCCGACAGCACTTTCACTTTCTTGCTTTGGTCGGTGCCGCTGAAATTAAAGCGCGCCACATAAGCCCGTGAATTTATTTTTTGATTATTGGCTTCAATAAATTCATTGCCGCCGGAGATATTTTCCCAAACCGTTTTCTCGGGGTCAATGGAAGCGTGTTGCTGGTCAACATAAGCAATCTTCACGGTGTCGCCTATGTCGAAAATGCCGTCATTTGCTTTTTCAAGCCCCAATATCATTCTGAACAGGGTGGTTTTTCCGGCGCCGTTAGGTCCTATAATTCCCACAATGCCGCCCTGGGGTAAAGAGAAATTAAGATTTTCAAACAGCAGTTTGTCATCAAAAGATTTGGCTACATTTTTTGCTTCAATAACTTTTGCGCCCAGGCGCGGTCCGTTTGGAATCACCAATTCCAGTTTATCCTCCTTCTGTTTCACCTCTTCATTAAACAGCTTATCATAAGCCGCCAAACGCGCTTTCCCCTTACTCTGGCGCGCCTTCGGCGACATACGAATCCAATCCAATTCACGTAGCAAGGTTTTCTGCCGCTTGCTTTCGGTTTTTTCCTCAACAGCCAGCCGCTTCGATTTCTGGTCAAGCCATGCCGAGTAATTACCCTGCCACGGAATGCCTTCTCCACGGTCAAGCTCAAGAATCCATCCTGCCACATTATCCAGGAAATAACGGTCATGGGTTATGGCTATAACAGTGCCCTTATATTGTTTCAAATGCTGTTCAAGCCAGTCAATGCTTTCAGCATCCAAATGGTTGGTGGGTTCGTCCAGTAAAAGGATATCGGGCTCCTTCAACAACAAACGGCATAATGCCACACGGCGGCGCTCACCACCGCTTAAATATTTCACCTGTGCATCTCCATCGGGGCAGCGCAGGGCATCCATAGCGCGCTCCAGTTGGCTATCCAATTCCCAGGCATTGTGTTTTTCGATGAGGTCATTCACCACGCCAAGCCTGTCCATGAGTTTATTCATTTCGGCATCGCTCATTGGCTCGGCAAATTTGTTATTCAACTCTTCATATTCTTTTAAAATATTTACCACCTCCTGCATTCCTTCCTGCACAATTTCTTTTACGGTTTTAGTTTCGTCTAATTTCGGTTCCTGCGGCAGATACCCTACTGTGTAATCGCTTTTTTCAAAAGTCACCTTGCCGTCATATTCAGTGTCCTCGCCCGCAATGATGCGCAGTAGTGTTGATTTGCCGGAGCCATTCAACCCGATGATGCCGATCTTGGCGCCATAATAAAATGAGAGATAAATATTTTTCAGTACCTGCTTGCTGGGCGGGTAAATCTTATTCAGCCCGATCATAGAAAAAATGATCTTATTGTCTGCCATGGTTATAATTATTCAGTTTTAATTCAAAAAAATTGGGAGTGCAAAGGTAATTAAACCTAACTATAGAAATATAGTTCAATTAATGAGAGAAAAAAGGATGATTTTTAATAGAATAATAATATATCTTTATTTATGTCCTATAATATTTTTTTATTAAAAATCTGAATTTTATCTGCTATCAAAGCTTGTTTTATTGCCTAAATGTTATTGTTTGTTAATCGTCTTTAAATGTGATTAACTTAAAAATAATGCTGTAATTCATTAAAAATCAATATACTTATGCAGTGGATAGGCTGAAATGTGACTATTAAAAGTTTAAAAATAAATTTGTTATTTAACATTTAAAGTGTTTAACTTTATGGCAGATTAACAGAAAAACCAATTTATATGATAAAGATAATTACGATGTGCCTTGTTGTTATGTTATGTAGCATAAGCGCCTTAAATGCGCAAACCTATACTAAAGTGGGATGCGTTAGTGATGATCAGAATAACAGGTATTCTCTCACTGCAACCAGTAACGATCGCGTTATATGGGGTATTGATGGAAATACCGAACTAGCGGTTGACCCCGGCGTATTTTGGCCCACTAAAGGCAAATATGATACCCTTACAAAAAGATTGACCATTACCCTTATTAATCCCCACCCTGACAATTGCAGGGACTATAATGACTCTGTAGAGGTAGTTTTAAGGTATATAGGTAATACCACCTACTTCATACGTAATGGCAGAGGTAACTTTTTCAATTTTTGTGCCGGTGGTATATCTGGTGATAATTCGATTACAGCTGCTGCTGTTCCGGGTTCCTGCGGTGCATCACCTCGCCCATCCGGCAACGACAACAATATACCTCCGGATTTTGGCGGCATGGGCTCTACCAGTAATTTACCTCCTCATTACGTAGCATTACCGACAGATGGTATTGATTTTAATCAGCTATTAAGAGTCAACGATAACAATGTAACAATATCTCCTAATCCTGCAGTTGGAAGAGCACAGATTTTTATGTCTGTTGATAAGCCATCTACAGTTGATATCAGGATATATGATCAATTCGGTCGTTTAATTCGTACTTTAACTTCTTCTACTATGGATGAAGGAAGCTATTCATTCAATTGGGACTTTACCGGCAATTCGGGCAGCACTGTTGAAAATGGCTTATATATAGTCGTAATTAAAACCGACAATAGCACCATTACAAAACGTATAATGGTTATCAGGTAAAATAAAAATATGCACATATTTAGCAAAGGGGGAATATTCCCCCTTTGTTGTTTTTAGCAGTTAAGCTTAAATTGTGTGAATCAATTTATTTAGGGTTTAAATTATGAAATTATAATTAAACTAAATAATTGATTATAAATGCCTTATTTCTTATCGTTAGTATGTTTTTCTAACGTAATGACTAAATTATTTCCCTCCAAATGGTTATTGAAAGAAAATATTTTCGGATTTCTTTTCTGATTTTAATTAACAAACCTGTAACCAACCGCTAAGATTTTTCGTTGTATCTTTCACCATCTCAAAAAAGCCGCACGTTTTTTGTAATTTTTTTATGATTTTATAATTTTGCAGATTTTATAATTTAAAAACTATAGTATATGGAAATGCTAACAGCATCAGATATTCGTGAACTAAACGAAAAGATTCAAATCGAAAGCGCTTTTGTTGATTTACTTAATGTTGAGATGGCTAAAGTAATAGTAGGGCAGAAGTATATGATTGACCGCTTATTAATTGGCTTATTGGCCGATGGTCATATTTTGCTTGAAGGTGTTCCTGGGCTTGCTAAAACCCTTGCCATTAGAACCCTTGCTTCAGCTATTAACGCAAAGTTCAGCCGCATTCAGTTTACGCCCGACCTTTTGCCTGCCGACCTTATTGGTACGATGATTTACAATCAATCCAAAAATGAATTTACCGTAAAACATGGACCAATATTCGCCAATTTTATTTTGGCTGATGAAATAAACCGAGCCCCTGCAAAAGTACAGAGCGCACTGCTTGAGGCTATGCAGGAACGCCAGGTAACAATAGGTGAGAAGACATTTATATTGCCTGCGCCGTTTTTGGTTTTAGCCACACAAAACCCGCTTGAGCAGGAAGGAACCTACCCGTTGCCTGAAGCGCAGGTTGACCGGTTTATGTTAAAGGTAATAATTACCTATCCTAACAAGGAAGAGGAAAGGAAAATCATCAGGCAAAATGTAGTTGGAGATTATGATGCTGTAAACCCTGTTATAAAACCTGAGGACATTTTGCGCACCCGCAAGATGGTGCGTAATATTTATATGGATGAAAAGATTGAGCAATATATTCTTGATATAGTTTTTGCTACCAGGAAGCCTGAAGAATTTAAATTGAACAAATTAAAGAACCTGATATCTTATGGTGGTTCGCCCCGCGCCAGCATTAGCCTTGCGCTTGCTTCTAAGGCATATGCCTTTATTAAGCGCCGTGGCTTTGTAATTCCCGAAGATGTTCGCGCAATTTGTGCTGATGTTATGCGTCATCGTATTGGCTTAACCTATGAGGCGGAAGCTGAAAATATAAGTTCTGAAGATATTCTTAATGAGGTGCTGAACGTGGTGGTTGTTCCGTAAGGGACGTGGGACGAAGGGCGAGTGACAAGTTCATTATAATACTATGGAAACATCTGAATTATTAAAAAAAGTCAGGAAGATTGAGATAAAAACACGGGGTGTAAGCAGGCAATTGTTTGCAGGTGAATATCACAGTGTTTTTAAGGGGAGGGGAATGTCATTCAGCGAAGTGCGCGAATATCAGCCCGGCGATGACATTCGCAGTATTGACTGGAATGTAACAGCGCGGTTAAATCATCCATACGTAAAAGTATTTGAAGAAGAGCGTGAACTGACCACCATGTTAATGATTGATATAAGTGGTTCTGCGTTTTTCGGGGCGTATAAGCAATTTAAAAATGAACTCATCACTGAAATATGCGCCGTGCTTGCTTTTTCAGCAATTAATAATAACGATAAAGTGGGCGTAATTTTTTTCACCGATAAAATAGAAAAATTTATACCCCCTAAAAAAGGACGCTCACATATTCTGCGCATTATACGTGAACTGGTTAACCTTAAGCCATCGTCGAGCGGCACGGATGTGGGTGCAGCAGTCACCTATTTAAATAATGTGCTAAAAAAAAGATGTATTGTTTTTGTAATCTCTGATTTTATGGTTGGTGAATACGAACAGCCTTTACGCATTGCCGGAAGAAAACATGATTTTATAGGCATCCATGTTTTCGACCCCCGCGAACAAGAGATACCGGATGTAGGGATGATTCGTGTAAAAGATGCTGAAACCGGGAAACTTATCTGGCTCGACACTTCTGACAGTACTATGCGCTACGCTTATAGGAAGCACTTCAGAGAAAATTACAATTATTTTAAATATACCTTTCTAAGCAGCGGCGCTGACATTATCAGTGTGAGCACTACTGAGGATTATATACGTGAATTGATGACATTTTTCAAAAGAAGAGAAAAAAGAAAATAGGGGTGATGCATGTAATAATTTCCCGGTTCATTTTTTTGAAGAGAACGGTTTCAGGGTATCTGAAAATTACTACACTGCTGTTAATAGTAGTATTTCCCGTAGTATCTTTTGCACAACTTGTAAAACCCAGCGCCACTATCGATTCTACACATTACATGATTGGCGATTGGATTAAGGTGCATTTACAGGCAGATCATGAGCCCGGTGTTATAGTGTTATGGAAAAACGATAATGACACTTCATACGGGAAATTTCAGAAAATATCGGAAAGCAAACTGGATACGCAGAAATTTTCTTATGGATTATCGGAACGCAAAACTATTATACTTACTGCATTTGATACCGGTGCTCACTTCATTCCTCAGATTGCCGTTTATTATAAAGACCAATCGGGCAACACAGATACTGTATATACTGATTCGATACCTGTTCGCATTCTTACCATTCCTGTTGATACCACGCTTGCAATAAAACCTATCAAAGCTCCGCTTGGTGTGCCTTTTAACTGGTTGGATTATTTATTTTATATTATCGGTGGGTTGCTTATAATTGCCGCTGCCATTGGCATTTATTTATATATTGAGGCGTATAGGAAAAAAGAAAAGATATTGGCTGTTGCAGCCGCTCCAAAAAAATCGCCGCAACAAATTGCGCTTGAAAAACTAAAGCAATTAGATAATGAAAAAACCTGGCAGCGTGATGGTGATGTAAAAAATTATTATGTGCGGCTCACAGATATACTACGTGAATATATTGAGCAGGTTTTTAATGTACCGGCTATGGAAGAGACTACAGACGAAATCATTGCAGGGCTGCAATACAAAAATCTTCCCGCAGGTGCGCTGAAGAAGCTTAATGATTTACTTATAATGGCTGACCTGGTAAAATTTGCCAAAGCCAAGCCTATCGCTAATGACCATATTACTGCCATGACTGATTCTGTTAATTTTGTGACTATAACCGGCACCGTTAATATAACTGAAAAGGAGGTGAACCATGTTCAGTGATATTTATTTTGCTGATCCGTATTATCTTTTCCTTCTGATATTGGTTCCGCTTTTTATTGCGTGGTATGTATGGCAGAACAGGTTTTTGCAGGTGGAAATAAAGTTGCCATCCACCACAGTATTTAATACGCTTAAACTGTCGTATAAGCAGCCTCTTCGACACGCATTGTTTGGTTTACGTATGATTGCATATTCGGCACTGGTTTTAGCTATAGCCCGTCCACAATCAAGTTCAATTACTGAATCAATTTCAACGAATGGAATTGATATTATGCTGGCGCTTGATGTGTCGGGGAGTATGCAGTCAAAAGATTTTTACCCCGACCGGGTAGGAGCTGCCAAACAAATAGCCGCAGATTTTATTAAAGGACGTCCTAACGACAGAATAGGATTAGTAATTTTTTCGGCTGAGGCGTACACAGAATGCCCTATAACTATTGACCATTCTGTACTGTTAAATCAGCTTAAAGGAATTACAATAGGCGAATTGGATGATGGCACTGCAATAGGCATGGGGCTTGGCACAGCCGTGAACCGGCTTAAAGATTCAAAATCAAAATCAAGGGTTATTATTCTTATGACTGATGGTGTGAACAATATGGGATTCATTGACCCTCTTACAGCAGGACAATTGGCTCAAAAAATGGGTATTCGTGTTTATACTATCGGCATAGGTACTAATGGTATTGCCCCATTTCCTATTTACTCGTCAAATGGGGAGATTTCCGGTTACCAAAATCAACAGGTGGAAATAGGAGAAGATTTACTAAAGCAGATTGCCGATATAACGGGGGGGGAGTATTTCAGGGCTACTGACGAAAAAAAATTGGCTGCCATCTTCCAGAAGATTGATAAGATGGAGAAAACAAAAATTGATGTAAATGCATATAAACATCATAAAGAAGAATATTTCTGGTTTGCATTTGTGGCGGCAGTTGCGCTGTTAATTGAAATTATTTTACGTTATACTATTTTAAGAAGCATTCCGTAATGATAAGATTTGAAAACCCATATTTTCTTTATGCACTACTGCTGGTGCCCGCAGCAATCGGGATTTTTGCGTGGTATCAGTTCTGGAGAGAGCGAGGTATGAAAAAGTTTGGAGATTCTAATGTAGTGGCTCAATTAATTCCTGATTTTTCTTCTACAAAACCTATTCTGAAATTTATTTTTTCAATTATTATTCTCGCTCTCATTATTGTCGCATTAGCTAACCTGCAATCGGGATTAACAAATGAGAGCGTGAAACACGAGGGCATTGACCTTGCCATAGCTGTTGATGTGTCAAATAGTATGCTGGCTCAAGACGTGAAACCGAGCCGCCTTGAAAGAGCCAAAGAATTTGCTTCACAACTGGTTGACCGCTCACCTGATGAACATATAGCAGTGATAGAATTTGCCGGTAAAGCTTATTTACAATTGCCGCTTACACCGGATCATGACGCTGCCCAAATGCTTATCTCTAATATGTCAGTTAAGGATGCCCCTACACAGGGTACCAATATAGCTGATGCCATTATGGAGTCGGTGAAAGCACTTCCCTCTAACGAAAAGCATTATAAAGCTTTGGTTATTATTAGTGATGGTGAAGACCATGAGGGCGGTGTGGATGAAGCTATACAGGATGCCCAGCAGCAGGGTGTAGTAATATTTACTGTTGGTGTTGGCACACAGCAGGGGGCGCCTATTCCGCTTAATGGAAGTGATAATTCTTATAAAAGAGATGACGCGGGCAATATTATTATCTCCAACCTCGACCCTTCTATGTTGCAGGACATTGCGGCAAAAGGAAATGGCAGCTTTGTTTTACTGAATAGCTGGGGGAACGGAGCTTTGGATGCATTACTTAAGAGGCTTGGTGCTATTCAAAAAAATAAATATGATGAAAAGATATTTACCGAATATGAATCGGAGTTTCAGTTTTTTCTGATTCCGGCGTTATTATTATTGGTGATAGATCTTTTTATGTCGGAGAGAAAAGTAAAATGGTGGAACCGGTTTAACCCGTTTAAAAATTCGCAGACATGAAAATATATTTTTTTCTACTGATTCTATTTATAGTAAATGGCGTAGCACTACGGGCGCAAACACCCAATGCGCTTATTAACCGGGGAAATAATGATTATGATCAGAAAAAATATTCCCAGGCTCAGAAAGCCTACCAGGATGCGGCAAATAAAGATAAAAATGGTAATCTGCCGCAAAGCATTTTTAACCTTGGCGATGCCTATTACCAGCAGAAAGAGTTTGATAAAGCGCAGCAACAATTTCAAACTATCATCAATTCACAAAAAGACCCGTCTATCAAAGCAAAAGCATATCATAATCTTGGCAATGCGCTTCTGAAACAAAAAAAATATGAGGAAAGCATAGAGGCCTATAAAAATGCGCTGAAGCTAAATCCAAACGACAAAGCCACTAAATATAATTTGGCTTACGCTATGGATATGTTGCAACAGAAAAAAAAGCAACAGCAACAACAACAGCAACAGCAGCAAAAGAATAATAAGCAGAATAAAAATCAGCAACAAAATCAGCAGCAACAACAACAGCAGAAACAACAGCAGAAACAACAGCAAAAGCAAAAACAGCAACAGCAACAGCAACCGAAAAATAAATTATCGGATGAGGATGCCAAGCGGTTGCTAAAGGCATTAGATGATGAAGAAAGTAAAGCACAGCAGGATGTAAAAAATAAAAAGACTCAAAAAGTGCAGGGTAGTTCAATAAAGGATTGGTAAAAGATTTAAAATAATAAGTTAATAAAATGAAAAAATGGTTCTGTTCAGTTTTGGTTTTTTGTTTTACCGTATTTTTGTCGCACGCCCAAATCGTGTTCAAAGCCACGGTAGATAACAACCAGGTGGGGCTGGGCGACAATTTTCAAATTACGTTTGAACTTGATAATGCCGATGGTAATAAATTCCAGCCGCCGGCATTCGATAACTTTGCGGTCATAGAAGGACCGAGTCAAAGCACCTCTGTGGAATTTAATAACGGCAAAGTGAATAAATCGGTGTCATATACATATGTTTTACAGCCGAAATCAACAGGCACTTTCATCATAGGACCGGCGAACATTGAAGTGAATGGTAATACGCTGCAATCAAATTCAGTAAAAATTGTAGTAGTAAAAAGCTCGTCTTCATCTGCAAATAATGGAAAGGGCAATTCTGTAGCTCCGGCTACACCTGATTTATCAAAGAAAATATTTATGGTTGCATCGGTTGACAAATCCAGTGTATTTGAAGGAGAACAGGTGACTCTCACCTATAAACTTTATTACAAGGTGAATGTTCTTCAAGCGGGCATAGATGAAACACCACCCTACAATGGTTTTTGGGCTGAAGATATTAATGTAAACAGGCAACAGCCAAAAACGGAAGTCTATAACGGACAAGAATATGAAACGCAAATAATAAAAGAAACAGCACTTTTCCCGAATGAATTAGGAAAACTTAGCGTTGACCAGTTAAAATTAAAAACTATTGTACAAGTTGAGGTTAAGAGTAAGTCCAGTAATAACCAATTCCCCGGTTTCCCAAATGACCCTTTTTTTAACCCTTTTACCCAGGTACAAAATGTTCCCTATACGGCTCTTAGTAATGCCGTGACGGTTGATGTTAAACCATTGCCGGACGCAGGAAAGCCGGCTGATTTCACCGGGGCTGTCGGAAGGTTTTCATTAGAATCAAGGATAGACACAGGTTCGCTAAAGACTGGCGAGCCAATACCAATGTCAATAACCATAAGCGGAGAGGGTAACCTTAAACTTATTGATGCTCCTAAATTACAGTTGCCGCCGGATTTTGACAGCTATGCTCCTAAAACAAATGATAACATTAATACCAAATCTCCTGTTATTTCAGGAAGTAAAACCATTGATTATCTCTTTACACTACGCAATCCCGGTCACTATGAAATTCAACCTGTGAATTTTTCCTATTTTAATCCCGACACCAAACAATATGTTATGCTGCATACGCCGTCATATAGTTTAACTGTTAGAAAGGGAAACGGAGCACCTGTAATGATTACATCAGGACTCAGCAAGCAGGATATAAAATTATTAAACCAGGATATTCGCTATATAAAGGAAAATACTACGTTGCTTATTACCGGCAGACCCTTCACCGGCTCGGCGCTTTTTTACGGACTTATTGTATTTCCCGTTATGGCATTCGGCGGGGCATTTTTCTTTCTCAATCGCGAACGCAAACTCCGAAGCGATGTAGTTGGCACGAAAGCAAGGTTAGCAAGAAAGCTGGCGGTAAAAAAATTAGCTCTTGCTAAGCAATTTATGCAAAACCACGACAGAAAGGGCTTTTATAACGAAGTATCCCGCGCCATTTGGGGATATATCGGCGATAAGATGGCTCTCCCTGCTTCCGAATTATCACGCGATAATTTAGTCGCTTACCTTAATGAGAAACAGGTATCGGAACATACGGTTAATGAATTATTCGATGTGATTGACCATTGCGAATTAGCTTTATATGCTCCTTCCGCGGCGGGCAATGTTATGCAACAGGATTATGAAAAAACAGCGGATTTGATCAGTAAACTTGAACAAGAAATAAGTAGTAAAGATGAGACAACAGCTTAATTTATTCCTCCTTTTATTTTTATTAGGTGTTTTTTCCGCGGTAAAGGTATCGGGTGTTTCTGTTAATGATATTTTTAAAAAAGCGAATAAGGAATATCACAACAGGGATTATCAGCAAGCTATTTCAGATTACTTAAGTATAGTTAACCAAAATTATACTTCGCCCGAATTGTATTTTAACCTGGGTAACTGTTACTATAGAACCGACAGCGATGGCAAAGCGATATTATTTTATGAAAAAGCTAAACGCCTTTCTCCGTCGGATAAAGATATTGCCCTGAATATTCAATTGGCTAATTTAAAAGTGACTGATAAAATAGAGTCGATGAATGACTTTATTCTTGTGCAATGGTGGCATAACTTAATACGATCATCTACTGCCAATGAATGGGCGATTTGGGCTATAATCACTTTGTGGTTAACGCTTTCAACAGTACTGTTATTTTTTTTCAGTCCTTCGATTATCCTGCGCAAAGCAGGTTTTTTTAGCGCCATAATTTTTCTCGTTATTTTGGCATTCCTTTTTGTAGCTACCATTTCAAGAAGTCATTTTGACGATCAGAAATACGCGATAATCCTTTCTTCATCGGTTCATGTAATGAGTGAGCCGGATGAGCAGAGCAAAGAACTATTTGTATTGCATGAAGGAGTAAAGGTTAAAATATTAAATTCTTCCTATAATTACATGAATATTGAACTTCCCGATGATAAGCAGGGGTGGGTTGAGGATGATGCACTTGGAGAGATATAAATATAATTTGAGAATTTGAAAATGAGACGATTTGAAAATGAAAAAGATTTACAACAGAATCACAACGTTGTATAGAAACCTTTCAACTTTCTAACTTTAAAACCCTCTAACTTTTTGATCACCGTTTTATAATGCGTTGCGTCCATTCGTCATTGCCGGCTACTATGCGAACCAAATACAGCCCTGCCGGAAATGCAGAAACATCCATAGCTATCGTAGCTGATGAATTTACGTCAGCCGGTTTTTCCAGTATCTTTTGCCCTAAAATATTATACAGCGAAATAAAATAAACCCGGTCAGGAAAATTATTCATAGTTATATTAAACTGCCCGCTTGTGGGATTAGGGTAAACATCTATGGACGAATTATCAGCGGCAATCGAATTAATACCTGTTGCACAATCTTCAACTTTAACTATAATAGTAGCACTGCCTGTACAGCCGGAAGAATTACTGCCTGTAACAGTATAAGAAGTAGTTGTTGTTGGCTTAACAGACAACGAACTGTCAGTTGAATTAACCGGCGACCATTGATAGGTAGAGGCGCCGGATACGGTAAGTAAAACCGAAGAATCAGCACCCTCGCAAAGTATAGCGGGAGTTGCCTTAGCGGTTAATACCAGGTTACCAACATCAACGTTTACAGGGGTGCGCAGAGATGTGCAAGTGGTGCTGATACGCCAGTCATAGAAAAAATAATAATGACCTGTTGCTGAATTATTAGGCGCGGTGATGGATACAATTCCGGGAACGGTGTAGGAATAATCTGCAGCTGCACTGGTTCTGAAAAGCTCGCTGACTGTTGTGTTAGCAGCCGTAAGATTATAATTAGTGCCCGCAACACAATTAAAGTTGGTGCGGACGAGCGGTTTTATTATTGACCTCATTAGCCGTAACCGTAATGGTAGCGGTACTTACAGTTTCACCATTATCGGCATTTAAGAGATTAACAGCTACAGTTCCCGTGCTGCTGGCATAAATAAAAACACTGTCAAGAGTGAAATTGCTCATGGCATTGAATAAAAGCCCGTCATCATAGGAATAGTCAAAATAGCCCCCTTGCCCGTAGTTGTCATCATATATGCCAATACCATAATGTTTAGTCAGTGTGGTATTTACATAAAACGTTGTGTCTTTTAAAAGAGTAGCGCTCAAAGTATTACCGGTATAGAAAGCGGAACCCGAAGAACTGGATTTATACCAGCTAACGGTACCAATGGCATTGGCAGTAAGGTTGTAGTTGCCCGCCAGGCAAACCGTGTCATTTGTTACTGAATAAACACCGGGTAAAACAATCTTGATAGGTGCAGTAGTATCGGATAAACCGGAATTTAAACAATTTACAATGCATCTGAAATAAGTTATACCGGTTAACGGTGCTGTGGAATAAGTAGCAGTTGTGTCACCGGTACCGCCGGTAGCGGTAGCCCACCCGTTTGTCCCATTGGATGATTGCTGCCATAGAAGATGAATTCCTGTAATATTTGAGGTATAGCCAATGAGGTTAAGAATAGTGCCATCGCCGCTGCAAACGGTATCCACAGAAGTGGATATGCTGCCCGCGCTGGGTTTATCGTTACAGGGTGCAGCGCCTACGTTAGCTACTACGGTTCCCCATGTACTTGATGGTCCGGCAGCAAATTCCTGGAATGTCCAGAATGAACTATCAACGGGGTCTGTGGTAGTAAATGTGAAATCGCCATACCTGTTTCTTCCGCCACCTAACTCAGTATAGACGCCTTGCCCCTGCTGAAAAAGATAGCCGTTCTCCATTGTATTCAGAGGGTCGGTAGAAGCGCGGTAAGAATATTCTGAGCTTGCGTATATATTTGGAGAAGATGTGCAATAACCCAGCAGAACATCATTCTTAACGTCTACACTAATACTTGGATAATAATAATCAATAATGCCATTGGGATCTGAAATCCGTCCAAACTGAACTACGCTAAGCGGTGAAGGTTTTATTTGCCACCAGTCTGCGGCGCTGTACGTTGGATTACCAGCAGGCAGATAAACGGTGTGTGTAAGCCATATAGAGCCGTTTCTATACACCGAATTTTCAATTTTTGTATCCAAGCCCGATTCAATAGTTTGTGAACTGTTTAATTGGGTTGCTCCAATTCCGGTAGTATTATCGTTCCAGGGATAAGCTACGCCAAGAGCAACTCCAACGGAAACGCTGGGATTATTTAATGTGCCTGATACAGCACCTATTTGAAGATAGCCATTGCCATCACCCGGGTTGCCGTCGTCATCCTGCACCAAATAATCTTCTGATTCAGTGGTGTCATAAGTTTGTGTGGGGGTAATAGAAATATAATTGGCAATGGAAAATTCTTTAACAGTGGGTAAAGTGCCATTATATAAAGAGGCGCGATTAAGAACCCAAACATTAACCTGGGTGCCGCCTGAACCCAGGTAATCATTACCTGTTACTACCACCCAATTATTATTATAGCCCACAAGCGGGTAATCAAGAAAATCACTGGTATTAACAACGTAACCATTAAAGGAATAAGTATACCAGTTACCTGTGGGGTCATCCGTTTGTGAAACAGCTAAAAAAATTTCGCTGGGTCCATCATTGCCATTTTCATTTTGAAATCCGTCGCTCAAAATAATATAGCGCTTATGTACTTGATCATATTCCACATGTGGATCATAATAATAAGTGCCATTTTGTGCTGCAAAAAATGTGGGAATATCTATTGCACTAACGTAAGCGCCGTTTTTTGTAAAAATATCATATTCCTGGTTAGTGGTTTCAAGTAGATAAGTAGTTCCTACAGCAGCATTTATATCCGGAGGAAAGTCTGTTTGGTTGCTGATAATTCCATTAAATACAATACGCGGAGAAGGGGAAGTTTCACTGGCAGAGCGTTCCACATTATTAATAGGGGTATTAAAAACAGGAGCATTACTTGGTATATAATGCGGTTTAAAAGTTCTACCGTGTTCACGGTCTTCACCCTGCTCAATCCAGCGCTTCGCTCCTTTTATAGGATGAGTACACCTATAGTCAGCCAATGCTTTAAAGTTAACTATTTTGGGTTTATTAAGCGGTAATACTTTAGGGATAATCTGTTGTGCAAAAACGGGGGTAATGCCAAATAACAAACAGACGAAAATTACCCTTTGGATAATTAAGAATAATTGTCTTTTCATGTAAATAATTTTATATATAAACGGATATTATTTTTTAACTACATAATATCCTGTTGCAATTTAGAGCTTTTAAGCCATGTATTTATCAGATGACAGAAAAATTATTTCAACATTGTGTCAAAATAAATTCACATTATTTTTTATGCAACAAGCTTTTTATGAGAAAAGTGCCGTGTTAAATTCAATTTATAAAAAAACCACTCACAGCTTTGTAATGTGTTGCGTCCACTCTCCATTACCGGATGCTACACGTACAAAATATAATCCTTCCGGCAAGGCAGATGCATCCATAGGCATGGTGTAATACGATGAATTTATTGCAGTCTGTTTTTCCAGTATCTTTTGCCCTAATATATTATACAGCGAAATAACATAATCCCCGTTAGGAAGATTATTCATGGTAATGTTAAACTGCCCCGTAGTTGGATTAGGATAAACTTTTATAGATGGATTATCAGGGCTAATTGTATTAACACCTGCTGTGCAATTTTCAACGTTAACGACAACCTGTGCAATACCGCCACAACCGTCAGAATTACTACCTGTAACAGTATAAGTAGTAGTTACGGACGGCTTAACATACACTGAACTATTGGTTGAATTGACAGGCGACCATTGATATGCAGAAGCGCCGCTAACTGTGAGCAAAACAGAATCATCTTTTCCCTCGCAAAGTGTGTCCGATGATGCTTTTATTACCACAGGAAGACCATAAAAATTAACCGGAACCGGAATTCGCGCGGAGGCACACCCGGATGAAATGTGCCAGTTGTAGAAGAAATAATAATGCCCTGCTGCCCCATTGTTAGGTCCGTTAATTGATACCACACCGGGAACAGTATAAGGATAAACAGCTCCTGAGCTTGTACGCCAAAGTTCACCCACTGTTGTACCTGAAGCTGTAAGATCATAATTTGTTCCGCCTAAACAACTAAAATTTGTGGGCACAACAGTTTTAATACCTACCTCATTTGAATTAATTGATATGGTAGCAGTATTTACAGTTGAACCATTGTCATTATTTACAAGATCAACGGTAACATTGCCTGTACTGCTGGCAATCACATAAACACTATCAAGTATGAAGTTGTTTAAAGCATTAAATAGAAGACCGTCATCAAATGTATAATCAAAATAGCTGCCGGTATTGATGTTGCTATCAGCTATTCCAACGGAAGCAGTTGATGTTTTACCCACATTCACATAAAAAGTTGTGTCTTGTGAAATAAAAGCATTCAAGGTGCTGCCTGTGGCAATACTTATAAGTGAAGTGCTGCTGTTATACCAGTTAATAGGCGTGCCAATAGTAGTGGCAGTTATTTTAATATTGCCCGGTGTGCAAAGCGTGTCAGTGGAAAGTGAAACAGATTTAACTCCGGGCACCACAATTTTATAAGGTGCCGAAGTATCGGAAAGTTTGGAACTGAGACAACTTACAATACTGCGAAAATAAGTTATAGAAGTTAAGGGAGCTGTAGTATAGGTATCTGTGCTGTCACCTGAACCACCGGTTACTGTTGCCCAACCGGTTATACCATTGGGAGATTGTTGCCAGGTAAAACCCAGCCCGACTACATTTGAGGTGTAGCCGGTAAGATTAAGAATTGCACCTTCACCACTGCACACGGTATCAACAGATGAAGATATAGTACCGGCGGTGGGTTTGTCTTTACAAGGAGTGCCTGAAATATTAGCAAGTGCTGTAGCCCACGTATTTGCAGGTGAAGTGGCATATTCCTGGTCTGTCCAAAATGAGTTATTGACAGGATCCATAAATGTGTAGGAAAAATCGCCCCACCTGTTGCGCCCGCTGCCACTGTTATCATAAGAAGACAGACCAGTCTCGTAAGTATATCCCCCCTCCACTGTATTTTTTGCGTCTGTGGCTGCACGATACGAATACTCGGCGCTGGCATAAGTAGACGGGGAACAAGACGTATAACCTATAACAGCATCTCCCGCAGAATCAACACACATACCCGGATAAAAATAAAATATTTGTCCATTGGGGTCTGCTATACGCCCATATTGAGTTACCGATGGTTTAGTAGGATTGACTTCCCACCAGTCAACAGCACAAAATGAAGGTGAGGCTGTTGGTAGATAAACATTATGAGAGAACCACAATTCGCCATTTCTGAAAACGGCGTTATTTATTTCCGTATTATCAGTTGTAATAGGCGTAGCACCACCCTCTTGATTGGCATCTACTTCCTGCTCGCTCCAGGTTGAATTTACACCTAAAGTACTTCCTGCATTATATTTAGGAGCAGTAGCTGTTCCCGTAATGCTCCCAATCTGCACATAACCCATATTGCCCTGGTCACCATTATAATCAGTAGCCATGTATTCTATTGCCTCCGACGTATCAAAAGTTTGGGCAGGGTCCCATGTAAATACATTTGTATCAGTAAAGCTACTTACGGTACCAAGAGTTCCACCATATAACTTAGCACGGTCAAAAACATATATTTTGGCATCAACCGAGTCGTTCTCATATAGGTTTCCGGTTATCACCACCCAATTTTTGTTGTATCCTAAAAGAGGATAATCAAGTATGCTGCCATCATCCTCCGTTATCCCGTCATCAAAGGTATACTGGTACCAGTTACCGGTAGGGTCGCTGGTTTCGGAAACTGCTATTCCCCAACCGCCATCATCGTTGTAGTCATACAAACCAAGGGCATCAATAACAACAATCCATTTTTTGTAGGTTGCATCATACACTACATGGGGGTCAGAAAATTCAATGTCTACATTTACATTGGAAAAAAATGTTGAAACGCTAAGAGTATTTACTAAATCTCCGGTTTTAGTATAAATATCAAATTCCTGGTTAGTAGTAGCCATTATATAGTTATCCCCTGCTGCGGCTTGTACATCGGGAGGAACAATGCCTGTATTATCTATTGGTCCGTTAAATACAACGTTAGGTTTGGGTGAAACACTGCGGCTGCTAACCTGCGGTAAATTAATATTAAAATTAATAGCATCGCTGCCCGCAGTTCTGGGTTTATATTTAATCTTATTTTCCAGGTCTTCTCCTTGCTCTATAAAGTGTGCTTTCTTTTTTACAGGATGTGCAAGTTCATAAGCCGCCCGTTCCTTAAAATTAATAACTTTAGGTGCGCCTAATGGCATTTGTTTTGGCATCTGTTGGGCGAAAACTGACGTAGCGCTTGTTACCAGTAAAGAAATAATAAACCCGGTAACGGAACTAGATAAATATCTTTTCATCGGAAAATATTGAATTAAAATCCAGATAGTAAATACGAGTTAAAAACAGGGCTGCAAGATAAAGAATTTCAGCAACTTATTTATTAGAATGTTGATAAAAGTTTTTAACCTCCGCAAGGAGAAATATAGGGTGACTTCTTGTTTTAAGTCAACTATTTTATCTCCACAAGATATATTATATGAACAACTGATGACCTTGTTGAAGGAGAAAGAAACTTTAATGTTAATAGCGTAACCTTATAATCAGGGGTTTGATATACCACGGTATAAGGTAAATTATTTGTGTTGAGCATTTGCAGAAGTTCATCACCCCCGGCAATATAGCGGGGTTGAGGAGCTAAATGCCATTGTTTCACGGAATCAGGATTGAATTGTGCTATCCATGCCCCTGCATAAAAATCTTCGGCATAACTTGCATAATTATAATTACAAACCCGTTGTGGCGGAATATTATTTTCATTAATATATTTGCCCAAATTACTGCCCGATTGATAAGTTAGAATTGTCGGGTAGAAATGAGCATTCATCCCCAAATTTATAGCCAATATACAGGTGGCAGAGCCCAAAAGGAGGTAAAGCGACGGTGCAGAAGATCTCTTAAATAAAAAATATAAACAGATGAGGATAAGAATTGCTATTCCAATCCATATAAAAACAGAAGTGAGAGGGACTAAGTACATGATGAGATAAAAGAGGATTGCCAATGCCAGTAACAAAACTATTTTTTGAACTATAGCTACCCATTTATAACGTGTAATTAATGAATCAAAACTTGCCGCAGAAAAAATTGCTGCGAATGGAAATGTATTAAAAATATAATGTGGCAATTTATAATGTGAAAAAGAAAGCGCTATAAATGGTATAATAAATCCGCCATAAGTAAGCCATTCTATAGATGGGTTGTATTGAAATTTTGTTTTAAAAATTAATCTGAATCTATCCCATAAACTTAGAATGGCAAATATTGTCCAGGGCAAAAATGCCCATAGAAAAGAATGAACAAAGTAAAAATAACCTGCATTATTATGCCATTCATTTGTGCCGGTAATTCGCCCGAAGCTTTGATACCAGAAAAAGAAATATGGTCCTTTCCATCCATATTGTTCAAATAAACCGTAAACCATAGGGGATAGGAGCAATAAAATATAAATCAATCCAATCCACCACACAAGGGATAAAAATAATTTCCATTTTCTTTGATATGCAAGTTGCGATGCCAGCGCTAATGCCGGCACACATGCCCCCAATGGACCTTTAACCAACATGCCAAGCGCCACAAATGTGAAACCTATAAAGGCATGGAACCATTTTTTTGTTTCTATAAATTCATACAATTGCCATGTGGCAACAATTATTGAGGCGGTAAGAATGGTGTCGGTGCGCACATCAGTATTAAATAAAAAGAATGCCTGGCAGGTGGCAAGTAGTAAAGAGGCATAACGGGCTGTTTGTTTGTTATATAACTGCTCAGCAAGTTTGTAAGTGGCATAAATACCAATGAGTGTAAATAAAACCGATGGTAGTTTATATGACCAGGTATGAATGCCAAAAATATGAAACGAAATCACCGAGAGCCAGAAAAGCAGCGGTGGTTTATCCAAATAATTCCGGTTGCTACAATGAATTTGAAGATAATCATGATGCAAATACATTTCGTGGCTGATAGCTGCATATTGTGCGGCATCCACATCCATAACCGGTACAAACAGCCCTATGATGTAAATCCCTATTGTGATAAGCATTAAGGCTATCCACCAGGCTTTAAATTGGTTTTCTTTCATCATTACCGCGCGCGAAACAAACCGTATTTTAAAATACAATATATAGCGCGGAACCCATCGCGCCAGCCTATTTTTTTGCCTTCAGCATACGTTCTTCCATAATAGGAAATACCTACTTCATAAATACGAACATCTTTTATACGTCCTATCTTTAAAGTCACTTCCGGCTCAAAGCCAAACCGTTTTTCACGCAATTCTATGCCCTGAATTATTTCGGTGCGAAATAGTTTATAACAGGTCTCCATATCGGTCATATTCAGGTTGGAGAACATATTGCAAAGAATTGTAAGCATTTTATTACCGATAGAATGCCAGAAGAATAAAAGCCGGTGAGGGTTGCCACCTATAAATCGTGAGCCGTATACCACGTCGGCATTAGTGTTAAACACAGGACGCAACAGCAAGTCATACTCTTCAGGGTCATATTCCAAATCAGCATCCTGTATAATCAAAAATTCGCCGGTTGCTTTTTTTATGCCCGTATGAATGGCAGCGCCCTTGCCCTGGTTAATATCGTGTTTTAAGTAAATAATATTAAAAGCAGGGTAGGTGGTTTGATAATTCTTTATCGCTTCATCCGTGTTGTCTTTCGAGTAATCATTTACAATTATCACTTCTTTTTGAATGCCGTTAAGTAATTCAACAGTTCGCACACGGTCAAGAATAAGGTGAATGGTTTTAGCCTCATTATAAGCCGGGATAATGATGGATAATTTTCGAAGCATTAGCGAACTCTCTTATTTTTCATTTGGAAAGCAGTGAGGCGGTGCGAAGATAATCAGCGTTTTTATTGTTTTAAGCAGAATTGTATGTAAAATAAAATTTAGACGTTATTGTACTACAGGCATAAAGTCCCCTTTAGGGGATTTAGGGGTTTAATTTTTAAAACCGATTTGACCGGTAATTTGCTCTTCCAGCTTATGCCGCAACGGTACGATTTTTATTTTTTCAAGAATATCTGAAGCAAAAGCCCTAAGCAGTAACGATTTTGCGCTGTTTTCACTCAATCCGCGGGTACGCAGGTAAAATAAGGCTTCATCATCAAGCTGCCCTACGGTAGCACCGTGGGTGCATTTTACATCATCGGCAAATATTTCTAATTGGGGCTTGGTGAATATATTGGCTTCATCTGATAATAGAATATTGCGGTTCGATTGAAAAGCATTCGTTTTCTGTGCATCCTTGCGTACAATGATGCGCCCGTTAAAAACTGCGTTTGATGCGTCGGCAATAATGCCTTTATAAAACTCATTCGAGTAGCAATTCGGCACAGCGTGGTCAATGAGCGTGTGATTATCTATGAGTTGTTTATTGGCAGAAATATATAATCCGTAAAAATGCGCTTCGGCACGCTCACCTAAAAAAATAGTGTTAAGATTATTTTTAATAAAACTCGCACCGGTAGAAATTGTAAAGGCGTTAAATAAGCTATTTGCCTGCTGAACTGCCTGGGTAGTGCCAATATTGATTTCTTTTTCCTGTTGAGCTTGTATTTTGTAATAATCTACACGGGCTGATTCTTTCACAAAAATTTCCGTTACAACATTGGTGAAGCTTATTTTGTCACCTATTGCATGGTAATTTTCAATGATGGTTGCCGTTGAATTTTTTCCGGTAATAATTAAATTATGCGGATGAATAAGCGTGTTCTCAGTTGCTTCTGTTATATTCAAAATATAAACCGGCTCATGTAACGTTACACTTTCGGGTATTTGAATAACTGCGCCATCTTGCGTAAACGCTTCGTTCAGTAAAATGAAACTGTTGCTTTCTGCATTTAAGTTTTTTGCAAAGTAGCTATTTACTAAACCAGGTTGCGAGTTACGGGTTTCAGCAAGTGTAGAGATAAGTATTTTAGTATTATCTGAAATAACGGAGGACAATTCTTTCGAGAAAAAACCATTAACAAATACCAGCAGGTTTGTTTTTAGCCCTTCGGGAATAAAAGTTGCAACCAGTTCTTTTGTAACCTGTGTTTTCGATGGTGCAAAAAGTTGTTTAAATGAATTATTAAGTACAGGCGCTATATTGGTATGACGCCATTCTTCAATTTTAGTATGAGGAAATCCCTGGATAGAAAATTGCTGCATGGCTGTCTTACGCTTTTCATTGAAGGGTAAAGCACCTTTACCGTTCAACGATTGCTCCAACACCGCAAAATCAGTGAATAATTTTTCTTTTAAAGTTTCAGTTTTTAATTCCACTCTGCCGGGTTTTCGATTTTCAGGTTAGCTGATTGTTTCTTCCTGTTTAAGCCAGTCATAGCCCTTTTCTTCCAGTTCTAATGCCAGTTCCTTACCGCCGCTTTTTACAATTTTGCCATTAGATAAAACGTGTACAAAATCAGGTACTATATAATCGAGCAGGCGCTGGTAGTGTGTAATAACAAGGAATGAACGGTCTTTTGAGCGCATGGCATTTACACCATTGGCAACCACCTTTAGCGCATCAATATCAAGCCCCGAATCAGTTTCATCCATAATGCAAAGCTTTGGTTCAAGCAGCAGCATCTGGAAAATTTCATTTCTTTTTTTCTCTCCGCCGCTAAAACCCTCGTTCAGCGAGCGTTTTATCATACTATTATCCATTTCCATTAGGGCAAGATTCTTTTTCATTAAGGCAAGAAATTCATGTGGCGCAATGGGCTCAAGCCCGTTTGCTTTGCGTTTTTCATTAAGCGCCGCTTTCAGAAAATTAGTTACGCTAACGCCCGGAATTTCCACAGGATACTGAAAAGCAAGAAAAATACCTGCCCATGCACGTTCTTCGGGTGCCATTTTAAGAAGATTCTTTCCTTCAAATAGTATTTCTCCACCGGTTACTTCATACTCAT
Organism: Chitinophagales bacterium; assembly: GCA_963770495.1. Taxonomy (GTDB): domain Bacteria; phylum Bacteroidota; class Bacteroidia; order Chitinophagales; family CAVYQA01; genus CAVYQA01. Next base: position 87,551 of record CAVYQA010000016.1, read on the forward strand.
CGCGTCCCGATAATACGGCAGCCAGTGTGCTTTTCCCCGACCCGTTTGGTCCCATTACAGCATGTACTTCACCCGCATTTATGGTAAGGTCAATCCCTTTTAAAATAGGCTTACCTTCAACGGAAGCATGAAGATTTTTTATTGTAAGCATGTTTTATAATAATTAAATTTTAAAAATTCTCCGGATTGTTCTTCCGCTGTTACTTATCCTACGCTCCCTTCAAGCGTTATAGCCAGCAGCTTTTGCGCCTCTACCGCAAATTCCATCGGCAACTGGTTAAATACTTCCTTGCAATAGCCGTTCACAATTAAATTTACGGCTTCTTCGGTGGATATGCCACGCTGGTTGCAATAGAATAAAATGTCTTCGCCTATTTTTGATGTGGTAGCTTCGTGCTCCACGGTGGCAGTCTTATTATTCACTTCAAGGTAAGGAAATGTATGTGCGCCGCAGGTATCGCTCATCAGGAGTGAATCACACTGCGAGAAATTACGTGCATTTTGCGCCTTTTTACCTACCCGAACCAAACCGCGATAGCTGTTATTACTATGTCCTGCCGATATACCTTTCGACACAATGCGGCTCCTCGTGTTTTTGCCGATATGGAGCATTTTTGTGCCCGTGTCTGCCTGTTGGTAATTATTGGTAACTGCCACTGAATAAAATTCACCGATAGAATTATCGCCTTTCAAAATCACACTCGGATATTTCCAGGTTATGGCAGAACCCGTTTCCACCTGTGTCCATGAGATTTTAGAATTATTTCCCGAACAAATTCCCCGCTTGGTAACAAAGTTGTAAATGCCACCTTTGCCATTTTTATCGCCGGGGTACCAGTTTTGCACGGTGGAGTATTTTATCTCCGCATTTTCATGGGCTACTAATTCCACCACTGCCGCATGTAACTGGTTCTCATCGCGAACAGGAGCTGTGCAGCCCTCCAAATAACTTACATAACTGCCTTCGTCGGCAATAATTAATGTGCGCTCGAATTGTCCGCTGTTACGCATATTGATTCTAAAGTAAGTGCTTAATTCCATCGGGCAGCGAACGCCTTTTGGCACATAGCAAAAAGAACCATCGCTGAACACGGCTGCATTAAGAGCCGCGAAGTAATTATCGGTTGACGGCACCACGCTGCCTAAATATTTTTTTACAAGGTCGGGATGATTTTTTACCGCATCACTCATCGAGCAAAAGATAACGCCCTTCTCAGCAAGCTTTTCTTTAAACGTAGTAGTTACCGATACGCTGTCTATTACTGCATCAACGGCAATTCCCGAAAGAAATTTTTGTTCATCAAGGGAGATACCTAATTTTTCAAATGTGCGGCGTATTTCAGGGTCAATTTCATCCAGCGATTTCGGTACCGGTTTTTGAACAGGCGCAGCGTAAAAAATAATATCCTGGAAGTTGATAGCCGGGTGTTTAATATTCGCCCACGTGGGTTCTTCTCCCATTTTAAGCCAGTTGTGGTAGGCTTTAAGGCGCCATTCCGTCATCCATTCGGGCTCCTCTTTTTTCTTTGAAATAAAGCGCACAGTCTCCTCGCTCAACCCGATAGGAGCCGTTTCCTGCTCTATGTTGGTCGAGAACCCGTACTTGTAGTCACCCGAGGTGAGACTATTGAGAATATCAGTTTCGCTGCTCATTTTTGATAGAATTCCAACTGCAAATCTATTTAGATTTATTCTAAATAACAAACAAATATCGTGCTAAATGGGTTCGGGGTGGGTTAAGGCAGGAAAAACGCAACAAAGAAAAACAAGTAAATAAACCGAAAGAAAAGTCTTTGACAAAATAAATATTTAGTTTGTTGTTAACCAGGTAATTGTAAAGTTCTGTCAAAGACTTTAAAATGCTGATTTTAAAAATTTGATTTCTTTTTAATTGCAGTTTGCATACTTTTTATTTCCTCTAAAACTGGCAATCGGAATTAAATTTATTTTTCAAAGAACAATAACTGTTCAGCAAAATTATTACAATATTAAAGGTGAGGAGAAAAGTTGGGACAGAAAGTTTTTGTTACAAGATATATAGCGGCAAAGTCACTAAAAAGGAAAATTTGCGGGGAACAAAAAAAATAAATTTTATATTTATATCATATTTGTTGATGAAAGAACACCAACAAAAACAATTATGAGCAATATTTTTATTGGGTACACTTTTATTGCCTTAGTGTTTTTTAGTAATATATCTTCAGCTCAAACTTTAAATGAGATTTCTAAGGATACATTAAATAAGTATGCCCAAAATGGCAAGAAAACGGGTTATTGGATAGAATTACTTAATGCTCAATTTATGCCTGTAAATAAAAAAGAACAAGCTGCATTTTATAGACTGATTTATTTTTATAATGGAAAAAGATATAAAGTACCAATTATCCCCCATTGGTTTGGTACTATTAAAATTAATGGAAATAAACCTGTACAAGGTCAAATTATTGCCTTGGATGGGGAATATAGTTTTTATTTTAAAAATTTTTACCTTGGAGTGGAACATTATTCAAAAGGAAAAATAACAGGAATTGAAAAATATTGTGGTCTTTATGGAGGAATAGATGTTTATGAAAACCATAATATCAATTATGGTTCGTTGCAGCCTTCATGTTATGTTCTGGCGGGACAAAATGGTCGCGGAGATTATCAATTAAAGGCGTATTACAGGTACGATGGAAAAGATTGGAGTTATTATAGAGATACGGTATCACGAATGAATAATAAAATTGATAGCGAAAAAAACTGTACCCTCCATTTTTATAGAAATGACAAAAAGCAACTGATCCATTCTTTAGTGTATGTAGTTATAAATGATAGCTTACGTATTTTTTTAAAAGCTCATGACCTTGTAACTATAAATCTTCTGCCCTCTACTTATAAGTTTACCTGTTGTATTATTAACTATAAAAAAAATAAATGGGATTATACCGAAAATTTAGCCCCAGGAAAAGAGTATTATTATAAAATAATAAAAGATAAGGATGGAACAATCAGGTTAGAATTTACTGAGAAAGGTATTGCAGAAAAAGAAATTAGTAATGAAAAAATTAAAGAGTGAGGTCCACCCCACTCAACCGATGTTACACTTCATTCGTTTTTTAAATAAAACTTCCTGTCCCAACTTTTCAAGTTGCATTATTTCCCTCATTACTTTTACAGTAACCGTTCTTTGAAAACACTGTTTTGGTTAAAGATATTTACTGTTTAGTTTCATTTTACTTTGACAAGAAACCCCCAATAGCAAAACCTGACGATTCTTTGTAGTATATTGAAAATCAACCATCTAAAAATAAAAGACAGGTTCTAAAAAGTTCTTGTCACGTTTATTTCGCCGTTGCTAACCCGCGTTGCTCCAGCAAAGGTTCAAAGCTCGGGTCGCTGCCGCGCCACTCTCTGTACATAGTGGCTAAGTCATCTGCCGTGTTGCCGCGTGAGAGAACCATATCGCGGAAACGCTGCCCGTTCTCACGGGTAAGTCCGCCATGTTGTGTAAAATAGGCGAAGGCATCATCGTCCAGCATTTCAGTCCACAGGTAGGCGTAATAACCCGAGGCATAACCGTTGCTCCAGATATGTAAGAAATAAGTAGAGCGATACCGTGGTGGTACCTGGTGCAAAGCAAGATTTGTTTTGCGCAGTGCCTGTGCTTCAAACGTGTCAACATTATCAATTTTGGTATCAGCAGAAATGGTATGCCATTGCATATCCAGCTCTGCTGCTGCCAGGATTTCTGTGAGCTTATAGCCCTGGTCAAAAGTGGCTGCTTTTTTAATTTTATCAATTAATGCCTGTGGCATGGGCTCTCCGGTTTTATAGTGCTTGGCATAGTTCTTTAACACCTGGGGAAAAGATGCCCAATGCTCGTTAAACTGCGAGGGAAACTCCACAAAATCGCGCGGCGTTTGTGTGCCGGAAAGGCTTGGGTATTCCTGGCTGGCAAACATACCGTGCAGTCCGTGTCCAAACTCATGGAACATGGTGGTAACATCATCAAAGCTGATTAAAGCAGGCTGACCCTCTGCCGGCTTTGCAAAATTGCAAACGTTATAAATAACAGGCTTGGAGCCCAGTAATTTTGATTGCCCGATTAAATTGTCCATCCATGCGCCACCGTTCTTATTGTCGCGTTTAAAATAGTCGCAATAAAACAGAGCTAAAGAGCTGCCGTCCTTATCAAACACCTCAAACACGCGCACATCTTTATTATAAACCGGGATGTCTTTTCGCTCTTTAAAAGTAAGCCCGTAAAGTTGGTTGGCTGCATAAAACACGCCGTTTTGCAACACGCTGTATAATTCAAAATAGGGTTTCACCTCGTTATCATCAAGGTTAAATTTTGCCTTGCGTACCTGTTCCGAATAAAAATTCCAATCCCATGGCTCCAACTGAAAGCCGCCTTTTTGCTGGTCAATCAGCTTTTGTATGTCAGCCGCTTCCTGCTTTGCTTTGGCAGTTGCAGCCGGCACTAAACGATCAAGAAACGTTTGAACGGTTTCAGGATTTTTTGCCATCTGGTCCATAAGTGTTAATGCGGCGTAATTTGCAAAACCAATGAGCTTAGCTTTTTGCGCACGTACGGCGGCAAGGCGCAAAATGGTGGCGCGGGTATCATTGGAATCGCCTTTTTCGGCGCGGTTTACAGAGGCTTCAAAAAGTTTCTGGCGGGTGGTGCGGTTGGTTAAAAATTGTAAATCGGGTTGCTGGGTGGTGTTTTGCAAATGTATCATGTACTTGCCGGGTTGCTTGTTGTCTTTGGCGAGCGGCTGCGGCAGCAGTTATGTCGTCGTCTGAAAGCCCTGCCAATTCATCCTTACTGTTTACTACCAGTGCCCCCGCTTTGTTGGCATTTAGTAATTGATTGGTATATTTTGCTTCGAGGGTGGCATCTTCTTTGTTCAGATTTTTCAAGGTGTCTTTTGCCGCATCATCAAGTTTAGCGCCCGCCAATACAAACTTCTGATAGTAATATTCCACCAGGCGGTGAGACTCCGAATCCAGTTTTAGCTGTTCACGCTGATTATAAATAGTTTCAACCCGCTTAAATAATTTGGTGTTCAGAAAAATGGCATCGTTAGCGGCAGACAAATCGGGAGCTACCTCTTCCGATACTTTTTGCAATACTGAATCTGTATTGGCGCCGGTTAACATATTGAATACGCCATTCACGCGGCGGAGCAACTGCCCGCTTTTTTCTAAAGCCACAAACGTATTTTCAAATGTGGGTGCATTGGTATTGTTAGCTATCGAATCAACTTCAGCCAGTTGCCGTCTGATGCCTTCTTCTATAGCGGGCTTAAAATCGCTGTCTTTAATCTTAGGAAAATCGGCAGTTTGAAACGGCAGTGTGCCTGGACTGGCAAAATAATTATCGGGTGACATGAGATTTTTGTTTTGAGCAGGTTGTTTGTTGTTGTTACACGACGCTAACATTATTACAGATGCTAACGACAAAAGAGTAGATATTTTCATAAATAAGTTTGTAAATGGGATCGCAATATAGTAAAATCAATTATTTTTGAAGGAAGTTGAATGTATTGTTAAATTTTACGCACATATTAAAATCTTATTAGATTCCGTGTGGCTGAAAAATTTCTGGCAGCAAATTTGTTCTGTAGGTTATATTATATATTTTTAAACGGTAAATTTGTTTTATTAAATCAAAAAAACTATGAAAAAAATTATTGTTATCTTATTGGTTCAATTGACATTATCAGTTGTCTCAATCACCACCCGGGCGCAGGTTGCTGTTTCAGTAGCTATTGCTCCTCCTGCATTGCCTGTGTATGTACAACCCGCCTGTCCCGTAGAGGGCTATCTATGGGAGCCGGGATACTGGGCTTATGGTCCGGATGGGTATTATTGGGTGCCCGGCGTTTGGGTAGCGCCTCCACAAATCGGTTTTTTTTGGACACCTTGCTGGTGGGGTTGGGAGGGTGGCCGCTATCTATTTCACGAAGGCTATTGGGGACCAACCGTAGGCTTTTATGGCGGTATTAATTATGGATTTGGATACTACGGCACGGGATTTTACGGCGGACGTTGGAATAACGGCAGGTTTGAATATAATTCTGCCGTTTGGCGCGTAGACCCTGCAGTCGTACATCATGTATATGTAGACCGGACGGTTATAGTTCGCCATGCAACCCGTGCAAGCTTTAACGGACCTGGCGGCTACACAAGGCAACCAACTGATGCAGAAAAGCAAGCAGAAAGAGACACCCATGTAGTGAGAGCTACCCAGGAACAACAAACGCATAGACAAACTATGGGTGCCAATAAAGGGGCATATTTCAAGAATAATCGTGGCCGTCCGGCAAGCCCCGCAATGGATAGAGTGGGGGGACGTGCCTATGATGCAAAAGGAAGAGGGCGTTAAGTCTTCCCAAATTTTATCACGGCTTAGGCAAAAACCTAAGCCGTTTTTATTTGTGCATCTGCCTTTAACCTATCAGTACATTGGCGCATTATCCCTATTTTTGCTTCGATGTTTAAATTTCTGCTTTCACCCTTTGCTTTGCTTTATGGGCTTGCCATTTTTATCCGTAATAAGCTGTATGACTTGCGGATATTAAAAAGCTTTGAGTTTGATTTTCCTGTTATTTGTATTGGCAATCTTTCTGTGGGCGGCACAGGCAAAACGCCTCATACAGAATATATAATTGATTTACTGGATGAGTTTTTCCCGATTGGTGTAATAAGCAGGGGATATGGAAGACATACCCGCGGTTACATATTGGCAAATGAAAATTCCACTGCCGCCGATATTGGCGATGAACCCGTGCAAATAAAAAGCAATTATCCCGATGTGGCTTTTGCAGTGGGAGAAGATCGTCATTTTGCCATTCCTCATTTGATTCGTGATGCGCCGGATACAAAAGTTATCTTGCTTGACGATGCTTTTCAACACCGTGCGGTTAAAGCGGGATTGAATATTCTTTTAACGGATTATAATCATTTATACAGTAACGATTGGCTGTTGCCCGTAGGAAGATTGCGCGAATTTCGTTCAGGACACAAACGCGCTGATATAATTATTGTTACAAAATGCCCTTCAACATTATCAGCAAACGAGAAAAATACAATCATTAAAAATTTAAAACCGACAGCTAACCGGAAAGTTTTCTTTTCATCTTTGAATTACGGACACCCTTTTTATTTCAGTGACACGAAAAAGATAATTACACTTGAGAAAACGACTCACACGCTTTTAGTTTGCGGAATTGCCGACAGCCGGCCGCTTGAAAGTTTTCTATCAATGAAAACAACTTTGGACGGTGTTCTAAATTTCGGCGATCATCATTTTTATACTAAAAGCGATGTTGAGAAAATAGGGCTTGCTTTTGAGCGAATGGAATCGGATTCAAAATTTATCATTACCACACAAAAAGATGCAGTGAAATTGAATAATTTTAAAAACTTCATTGAAGAAAATAATTTGCCGCTTTATGTTCAGCCCGTGCGCCCTGAATTTAAAGAGGAAGAGCGCAAGCAATTCAGCACATTGATATTTAATTACGTTTCAAAATATTATAGCGAAGTTGAGGCAGAGAATGGTTACTCACCCCGCTAACGCTCAAACCCGCGTGCCCCTCTCTTTAAAAGAGAGGGGGCGTAAAGCCAATAGCAGAGCGGGTGAGTCACATGTCGAAGTTGGGGCAACTACTACAATTGAAATTAGCATCTTTGTAGTATAATTATATGGATAATCTGTTGCAGAAGATTGCTGAAGCAGTTGCTTTTTTATCATCCAAAGCTTCACTAAAACCCGAAGCAGGTATTATACTCGGCTCGGGGTTAGGCGGTTTGGTTTCTGCCATAACTGTTGAAACAACTATTCCTTATAATGTGATTCCGCATTTCCCGGTGTCAACGGTAACAGGTCATGAAGGCAATCTCATTTTTGGAAAGATGAGCGGTAAGCCCTTGATTGTTATGCAGGGTCGTTCTCATTATTACGAGGGGTACACCATGCAGCAAGTTACTTTTCCTGTAGGGGTGATGAAAGCGCTTGGGATAAAAACTTTATTTCTTACAAATGCCGCGGGAGGAGTGAATCCCGCTTTTCACATTGGCGATTTGATGATTATTAAAGACCATATCAATCTTTCAAGTGATAATCCGTTAAGAGGAAAAAATTATGATGAACTTGGTCCCCGTTTTCCCGACCAGCACCATGTGTATGATGAAAATTTAATTAAAAAAGGACTTGATATTGCAAAGCAACACAATATTATATGCCATTCGGGAGTATATGTTGGCGTGAACGGACCCAACTTTGAAACACGGGCAGAATACCGTTATTTGCGCATAATAGGCGGCGATGCCGTGGGTATGAGCACCGTGCCTGAAGCAATAGTGGCTAATCACGCCGGGGTGCGCACATTTGCTGTTTCAGTAATTACGGATGAAGGCAACGCTGAAAAGCCTGTCGAGTCGTCACACATAAAAGTACTGGAAGCAGCCGATGTTGCCCGGCAAAAGCTATCTGTTATCATTAAAGAACTAATTGAATTATTGTGAAGTGTTTTTTATTCAGTTGTATTTTTTTATTGAGTAATTGCCGCGTATTTGCAACGGGTGCAGACTCAACTGATAAGTATAAACAGTATTATGGTTTTCACATTCAATACGTATATGCTAATGATTTCGACCATCCTATTTCAATTGACTCCTCGTTAAGCGGTTTTCAGATTTATGACCCGGTAACAAGAAATTTCGGAACAGTTGAAACAGGCAATTTGGGTTATGCCGCCTATTCGCAAATCTTTTCTCCGGCAAATTTTAATGATTTTGATTTGGGCTTTCACCAGTTTGATCCTTACTTATTTTCTACTGATAATGTAAGATATTACTATGCCGAAAAACCGATGACGCAGGTACAATACACACTTGGCTCTAAGGGCGAACAAATGCTACAGTTGTCGCAAACACTAAACCTATATCGCAACTGGAACATAGGTCTTGATCTTTTAAGAATCGTTTCAACAGGTTTTTATGCCCGCCAACGAACTAATTTCACCGACGTTGATTTTTACACCTGGTACCATGGCAAGAAGCAACACTATAATGTATTTGCAACCTTTGTTCTTAATGATATGGACGTGCCTGAAAACGGCGGCGTAAAAAGTGACAGCGTATACACTGATCCGCAGATTTTCATTAAAACCCTTGCGCCTATTCGCCTGGACACGGCGCATAATTTTTTGCGCTCGTATAGTTTTGCCTTACAGCAGTCGTGGGATTTTGGCGATTATACCGGTATAAAAATTAATGATACTACAACGTATAAGAAATTAATACCTGCTTTTAGAATACAGGATAATATATCTTATCTCACTTCCCTGTACCGTTACATCGACTTGTCATCAGATGATTCGTTTTATGTTAACCAACCCATAGACACCTCTATAACACAAGATTCTCTGAGGTTTAAACATTTTTCAAACGTTTTGAGTTTTTCAATATTGGGTAATGAAAAGAAATTTCTTCCGGCATTATTCAGTAATAACCAGTTCTCAGTTTTTATACATACTGACTGGTACAGTATAAAACAGGAAACTATAGATACGTCATTTTATACTGAAGGATTACAAGCATCGTATTTTACAAAAACCCTGCACCCGAATTCTGTTTTTTATGATCTCTCAGGAAATTACGATATCATTAATTTAAAAGCCAGCATCTATAAACTTGCCGTTGGTTTGGGTTTTGCTTTTAGCGATTCTACGGCTACGATAAACGGCACAGTTAGCAGCTATTCCACGCCGCCGTCTTTTGTCGCCACTGCTTTCAACTCTAATTACAATAACTGGGATAATAATTTTAACACGGAAAAAATTCAGACTGTTGCTTTTGCTATTAATTTACCGCGATGGAAAACAAGTTTCAACCTGGCTTTTTACAATACCATAAATTATATTTACTGGGGATATAATGCGCAGCCCTACCAGGTGGCAACGCCTGTGAATGCATTGGTAGTTTACCTTCACAAAGATTTTAAATTTTTAAGAAATTTTCATTTTAATAACCAGATTGTTTACCAGCAATTAATTTCAGGCGGGGCGTATGTTCATTTGCCTGCGTTTGTTTACCGGACCAGTTTATATTATGGGAATGATTTGTTCAAACACGCTTTGCATAGCGAGATTGGAATTGATGTTAATTACAACGCGGCATTTTATGTGCCGGCATATATGCCCGAATCGGGGCAATTTTATTTACAAAATTCTACTTTATATCCAACCTACCCGGTGCTTGATGTTTTTGTTTCTATTCGCGTAAAAACGCTACGGGCGTTTTTTAAAGTCGCCAATGCCGATGAAGGTGTTTTTGAACCCGGTTATTTTACAGCGCTACATTATCCCATGCCTGACCTTCATTTCGAAGCAGGTGTAAACTGGACATTCCGCGATTAGGTTGGGGTTTGGATTTGAGTGTGATTGATGTGTGAAAAGATTAAGTTGGAGTTTAGGTGTGATTGTTGTGTGGCTTTAGGAGTAACCGAAACCTAATTTTGCATTTTTTTCTGCATCACCATTATAAAAGCACAAGTGGGCGCCCCGCTTTTTTTTATAACCTTGAATTTAAGGTAATAATCGCCGCCCGGTTCCGGTCCAAAATCGTAAATGAGTTCATTTTTATTTACTTCCAGGTAGTTAGCAGTAAAATCTAATGGTGTGCCGGAGTTATCATCCAATTCAAAACCGGTTGCATCAACTGAGGGATCTGCCAGAAGGCAGATTTTATATACAGCATAAGAGTTGAATTCAGCTTTAACTGTAAATGAATTATCCGATTGAAGATTAACCGTATCGTCAACAATAAAATTGTCATACCCTTCATTTATAAACCCCATTTTTAATACATCATATTCTAAAGATATTGATTGCAAAGGTTTGCAACTGGCATTTTGTGAAAATGCTTTTGTAGTGAATAAGCATATGGAAAGCAGCGCGTAAAAGACCCAGCGGGTATAAAATGACATGAATCAGGTTTTAAGTTTTTTCTTTTTTGCTGCAGGATAAAGAACATTATTCAAAATAAGACGATAGCCCGGCGAGTTAGGGTGCAAACTAAGGTCGGTAGGCGGTGAGCCGACAAGATGTTGATAATCTTCCGGGTCATGACCGCCGTAAAAAGTCCACGTGCCATTGCCATATTCGCCATGTATATATTTGGCTTCGCCAGCTGCTTTATTTTCGCCCATGATAATTACATCAGGCTTAATATATTTTTCATTAAAGGCGGTGGTTTGCCCCATAAACCCTTTTATAATTTGCGTGTGGTCCTGTGTTAGCATGGTTGCAACCGGGTTCCATTTTGCAGAGAAATCGAACAAGGTAAAATAATCCTCGCTCTTTGGCACATTGCGGGTGTGCGTTACGTCAATAGTACTGAATTCATACGCCATCGGGTTCATGTTGAGCGAAAAATTCTGAAAAGCGAAACATTTGGAGTAATCTAACTTTTTATTGGCATTGGGATCGGCGGCATCGCCATCATACATTGGTCCGCAAATGTCAACCCCCTCGGCAGCTAAAGCTATATCATAAGTATCAGTACCGCTGCACATGGCAAAAAGAAATCCCCCGCCGGCAACATAATCGCGTATCTTTTTAGCCACTGCCAGTTTCAACTGCGACACTTTTGTGAATCCCCATTTGGCGGCAGTGGCTTCATTTTCCTTCACATCGTTTTTATACCATTCGGCATTCGAATAAGCCGCATAAAATTTCCCGTACTGCCCGGTAAAATCCTCATGGTGCAGGTGCAGCCAGTCATATTTCAACAGCTTGCCTTCAAGAATATCATCGTCATATACCACGTCGTAGGGAATCTCGGCGTAAGTGAGCACCAATGTAACTGCATCATCCCACGGTTCCTGGTTTTTGGGAGAATACACTGCTATTTTAGGTGCTTTCTCCAGCTTAATTATATCTTCATTCACATCGGGGTCGGCTATTTGCGCCACAATGGAGGCGTATTGCGCATCGGGAACTATCTCATAGCTCACGTCTCTAATCACACATTCATTTTCAATTATCTGGTCGTAGGGTATGGCGAAGCTGCCGCCGCGGTAATTCAGCATCCAATCCACCTTTACGTTTTTGGTGAGCACCCAGTAAGCGATGCCGTAAGCTTTTAAACAATCGGTTTGCGACACATCCATAGGAATGAGTATCATTGATGCAAAAGCCCCATGCATCAACAGCATAAAACAAACCAATACGATTAGCTTTTTCATAAGAATGTAACTGCAAATTTACGGAAAATATTGTGTGGAGGTGGTTAGAAGGTTGAAAGGTTTAAAAGTTAGAAGGTTCAAAGGTTAAAACCTGTTAGGCTGAATAATGGTTCGGGCGAAAGCAGGAAAATCTGAAGATTAATAAGACTGAATTAATTAGTCTTTAACACATAATCCGTTAAATACTCAAACCCTTGTGTGAGACGCCCGTTTTTGGCAATAGTGGCGTGTTTTAAGATGTCGCTTTTCGATTTTAAAAGCTCGGGGATAACTTTTTCAATAAGATTATTGCCAAATTCAATGCTTGCTTCGCGGGGCACTTCATTGGGGAGATTGTTTACAGCCATAATGTCAATGCTTTGCGGTGAAAAGGGTTTACATTCTTTCCCGGTTTGCGGGTCGTAACCGAAAACAGGGTCTTCGATGGTGGTGGAACGAATAGTGGCGGGTATTGCGCCATCAATATCGCAGGAGATATCGGCAATTACTTTTATGTTGAAGGAGGGCGATTTCATATCTTCTTTAGTAAATAACTGCGGCATGGCGGGGCTCCAGAAAATGGCATTCATTACCATATCGGTAACCCCGGTATAAGGTAAAAATTGTGATTCATAGATTTCGGGATGTAAATGAAACTCGCCGTGGTCGTAGCCATGTGTTAATTTGTTACGGAATAGATCTTTTGAAGTGAATACGGCATATACAGGCTCATCGAATTTATTTTGCAGCAATTGTTCCGGCGTAATTTTTTTTATATGCAATTGCTCTAAAAATTCCACTACACCTTTTCCGGCACGCCCGTTGCCGGTTACAGCAATTTTAACAGTTGGAAGCGTGATATTTTTATATTGTGCAATAAGCTCAATAACGTCTTTGCAGTTATGGGCGGGTTTTAAATTAAACAAGCCGAACCGTTTCCCCCAGGTGAGCAAGCCATTATGCGCGCCTACCACGCCGGCAAAATGCCCGAAGCCGATCAAGCGCTCACCGTTTTTATCGGTGAGGCATTCATAATCTATAAGACGAATATTTTTTAACAGAACAGACTGAAGGAGACGGCGGTTATGCGGTTGTTTTTTAATGGTGTGTGAAAACAGCAGGTAGGATTTGCGGGCTAATAAAAATTGAGGAGGTATTTCCTTAATGCCGATGAGCAAGCTGCAGCCGGATAAATCTTCTTTTATTTCGATACCACACCGGCGGTATTCATCATCAGTGAAACAACGGTGTGGAGAGGGCTGCACTATTATATTGAACTGCGGAAATTTGTTTTTGAGTTCAATACATTGCTGTGGTGAAAATGGCGTTCGATTATCAACAGGGATTTTTTCTTCACGAAGAATACCGATTTTCAGCATTGGCATGTTTATAGTATGTTATGCTGTAAAGGTATTGATTAATATTTTTACGAAATGAACCTATAAATGTGCATTAATTATAAATTTAAAATTAGAATATCTATTTTTAAAACCGGAATTAACCTATGAGAAAATTTTTACTTTTCTTTTTTATATCTGTAGTGTACCTTGGAAAGGTTCATGCAACGTCTGTAACAGGAATAACTGCAGTAAGCAAAAACGGGCAGGTATTTATTACATGGACTAATTTAGATGTAACGGGAGTGGAATATATTTTATACAAGTCCGCATCACCTATTACACACGGTTACCAACTGGCTTCGGCAGAAAACTTAGGCTATGTGCATGACAGCAGCGGGGTGAATAAACGGTTTTCGGAAATAACCGGCGTGGAAACCTATCTTAAAATTGATTCAGCATCGAATCCATTATTCCCCGATCAGGGCTTATTTGTCGCCACATCCACCGTGGGCGGCTCATTCTATTATGCTGTAGTGACAAGTATAGGAACTATTACAGATACAACAATTATAGTGGGAGTGAATTCTCTGATTGCGCCGCTAACTGAAACAGTGGCTCCCCCGGAGCCGGTGTGGCAACAATCTTATGTGGAGGGTAGTAATTTAGTGGAGATATATGTTCAATTTGGTTCTGCCGTTACCTCTTCAATTTATCCTAAAATGACAGACCAGGGCTCGTTCCCGTTTAATTTCGCCGTCAGCCCGCCATCAGCAAGCAGTTTAACCTCTCATCCCCTTGAAGTGCGCCTTCACGGCGGTGGCGGCAATTTTCTTGAAGTGATGTCAACACCATTTGATACCGGGGCTTACGGGCTGGGCATGGATGACTGGCTTCCTAATGATGGCGATTTTTCTTCGGCGTGGTATGGCTATTACGAGAATTATGACGTTTATTCTAATACTAATCCTGTTCCTGATACGGGCATTACCGAATCGGTAACTATTCAACGGGAAATCTGGACATTGAACTGGGTTGAAAAACATTATCCGATAGATAGTACACGGCTTTATATTTCCGGCTCATCTATGGGAGCCAGCGGGGCGATGTGGCTGGCTATGTATATACCCGACAAAATTGCATGTGTTGGTGTAACTGTACCAAAATTCGACTTAGGTTTTATGGATGATCCTAATCCCGGCTCAGCATTCAATACGGGATATCTCGATCGGTTGGAGGTTGATACCTTTTTGGGAACAGTGCCCACTAATCTTCCCTGTGACCTTGGCTATGGCACGTATGATTTTTTGAATGACGGGTATATGATGCACGCCAATGAAAATAATTCTCTGCCCATAATTTTTGCGCAAAGCGGCAGGAATGACAGCCTTACCGGGTGGGCGGAAAAAATACCATTTTATGACTCCGTGAATGCTAATAATGCGGGTGGCTTTTATTTCTGGGATACACGAGGACATACCAATGCAGGAAGAACGTGGAATTCAGTACCTAACCCATACCGGTACTCTACCGCTCAATCTTACCCTGCATTTTCCAACTGTTCTATTGATAATAACCCGGGTGACGGCAATAAAACTAATGGCGATTCTGTCGGAACAATTAATGGTTACCTGAATTGGAATGATCCTATTATTGATGAGCCTTACCTATGGCAGGTGACACTTTACATAAATAATATTTCTACTGCTAAAGGAATTTTCGTCGGAGCTGATTCCTGCACGGTTGAAATCACACCTAAACGGCTGCAACAATTCAGCGGAATTTCCGGTGACTCTATTGACTGGATAAATTACTCAAGTACTAATGACATTATTCAAAAAGGCGGGTTTATATATAACGGAGGACCGATAAACATTCCTAATGTTAAGATGTATAAAGCCACGAACACTTTAGAATTATATATTCCGGAAAAGACAAGCGGGATATTGCACTTGGGAGCATTAAATTATTCATTGGATTTATTTCCTAATCCCTCAACAAATAATGTAGAACTATCGCTCCAATTAAAACAGCCTTTTAATGGGATTACTATACGATTGATAAATCTTACAGGGCAAGTGATGCGCTCGTGGAACTATTCAATGGTTAACAATGGGTTTACAGATAATTATAATCTATCAGACTTGCCTAAAAGTGAATATTTTATTCAATTCATTTGCGATAAGTTCACGACCATTCAAAAATTAATATTGCAATGAAGGATTATACAGGTAATATTCATTGATACGCCGTATCTTTGCAGTGGCAAATGGATCTGAGTCAACTTTTACAGATCTATCGTGAGCATGATAATGCGAAGCGAATTGCAGATGCACTTAAAGAACCCTCGGTAAAGCTGCACCTGGCGGGAATAGTGGGTACAGCCGATGCCTTTATTGCCGCAGCCACTTACCAAAACCATGACAGAAGCCATCACCTGTTCATCTTTTCCGATAAAGAGAAATCAGCTTATTTTCAAAATGATTTACAAAATCTTTTAGAAAAAAAGACAATAGAGCTTTTCCCTGATTCATTTAAGAAGCCCGGTCAGTTTTCGGAACAAAACGGCACCAACATTCAATTACGAACGGAAACGCTTAACCGTTTGGTGAACAGTGTAACCGGCAACGAGCTTGTTGTTACTTATCCCGAAGCGATATTTGAAAAGGTGGTTACCAGTTCTGCATTGAAGCAGAGCACCATACTTATCCGTATTGATGATAAACTTGATTTTGATTCTATTACTGAAACCCTTATGGGATATGGGTTTCAGCTAACCGATTTTGTATATGAGCCGGGACAGTTTGCCGTGCGCGGCGGTATTTTAGATATTTTTTCTTTCGGTAATGAATTGCCTTATCGGGTTGAGCTGTTTGGCAATGATGTGGAGTCTATACGGTTGTTTGACCCGTTGTCACAATTATCGCAAAAGAAAATTTCACAGGTTACTATTGTGCCGAATATTCAAACGCAGTTTGACCGTGAGGAAAAGATTGATTTGTTGAAATTCCTTCCTGAAAATACGGTGATATGGGTTGAAGATGTTAAGCTGGTCCTGGAAAAAATAAAAAACTGTTATGCACTGGCGGAAGAATTAACAGAACACCTGGTAACGGGCGCTTTGCCTGATGATGAAAATATTTTTGTGCGACATTCACCTGAAGAGCTTTTTGTGGATGAAGAGAATTTCAAACAAGACCTTGAACAATTTAAAGTAATAGAATTCGGGAAGCAGTTTTATTTTCAGCCGGATAATGATTTCTTTTTTGATTGTTACCCGCAGCCTTCGTTCAATAAAAATTTTAATCTTCTTATCAGGGATTTAAAGAGGCATCAGAAAGAGGGATTTGAAGTGCTGATTTTTTCTGATAACCCCAAACAGATAGAGCGTTTTTATAACATATTTGATGACCTTAAAGCTGATATAAAATTTTCTCCCGCTCCTGTAGCCATTCGTGAAGGATTTATAGACCGTGATTTGAAATTAGTTTGCTACACCGACCACCAGATATTTGAGCGCTACCATAAATACCAGTTGCGCCAGGGCTTTTCAAAGAATAAAGCAATTACGCTTAAAGCGCTCCGCGAATTGAAACAGGGCGATTATGTGACACATGTTGACCACGGCGTTGGTATTTACAGCGGGCTTGAAAAGATTGAAGTGAACGGGCAGATGCAGGAAGCGGTGCGTATCATCTATCGGGATAACGATATTTTGTATGTGAATATAAATTCGCTGCACAAAATTTCAAAGTATGTCGGCAAAGAAGGCACACCGCCAAAAATTAATAAGTTGGGCAGCGATGCATGGGAGGCGCTTAAGCGTAAAGCAAAGAGCAAGGTAAAGGATATTGCAAAAGACCTTATCACTTTATATGCAAAACGAAAAGCCGCGAAGGGGTTTGCATTTTCACCTGATTCATATTTGCAAAATGAGCTGGAAGCAAGTTTTATTTATGAAGATACCCCCGATCAGCTAAAAGCCACCAACGATGTTAAGCGCGATATGGAATCGGGACATCCTATGGACAGGCTGGTGTGCGGCGATGTGGGATTTGGTAAAACTGAAGTGGCCATGCGCGCCGCATTTAAAGCAGCTACCGATGGAAAACAGGCTGCCATTCTTGTGCCCACTACAATTCTCGCTTTACAGCATTATAAAACATTTAAAGACCGGTTAAAAGATTTTCCTTGCACGGTTGATTATATTAACCGGTTTAAATCGGCTAAAGAGCAGAAAGAAATTTTTAAACAACTGGAGGAAGGTAAGATTGATATTATCATCGGCACTCATGCCCTGTTAAGCAGTAAAATAAAATTTAAAGACATTGGCATTTTGATTATTGATGAAGAGCAAAAATTCGGCGTTGCGGCAAAAGAAAAATTACGGCAGGTTCGCGCTAATGTGGATACGCTGACACTTACGGCAACACCTATTCCGCGCACGTTGCAGTTCTCGCTGATGAGCGCACGTGATTTATCAATTATAAATACACCGCCGCCCAACCGCCAGCCGATAGATACGGAATTGTTGTCGTTTGATACTGATCGTTTGAAAGAGGCGATAGAATTTGAAGTGTATAGGGGAGGGCAGGTTTTTTTCATTCATAACCGTGTGCGCGATATTTATGAAGTGGCGGGCATGATTCGCAACATTTGCCCGAATGTGGATGTGGCAGTTGCCCACGGTAAAATGGAAGGTCACCAGCTTGAGGAAGTGATGATAAATTTTATTGAGCGCAAGTTTGATGTGCTGGTTTGCACCAATATTGTTGAGAGCGGCTTGGATATTCCCAATGCCAATACTATTATTATTAATGATGCCCATACATTCGGATTAAGCGACTTACACCAGCTTCGCGGACGTGTGGGACGTTCCAATAAAAAAGCGTTCTGCTACCTGATAACGCCGCCGTTTTCTGTAGTGAGTTCTGAAGCGCACAAGCGGTTGCAAACGCTTGAAGAATTTTCCGAGTTGGGCAGTGGCTTCCAAATTTCCATGCGCGACCTCGATATACGCGGTATGGGTAATCTCCTTGGCGCGGAACAAAGCGGATACATTGCCGATATTGGGTTCGACATGTATCACAAAATTTTAGATGAAGCTATACAGGAATTGAAAGAAACCGATTTCCGCGATGTATTTGCAGAAGATTTGTTGCGCGACCAGAAATTTGTAAAAGACTGCCAGATTGAGTTGGATGAAGAGATGCTCATTCCTGATGAATATGTTATTAGTGTGGCAGAACGTTTATCGCTGTATACCGAACTTAATAATATAGAAGATGAAACCAGTTTATTGCAGTTCTCGGAAAAATTGATTGACCGTTTCGGACCATTGCCGGAACAGGTTGTTCGTTTATTCGATGCCATCCATTTACAATGGTTTGGAAAGAAACTGGGATTTGAACGCATAATGCTTAAAGGCGATTGGATGCGTTGTTACTTTATCAATAACCAGGATTCGCCTTATTTTAATTCAGAGCAGTTTACTTATATCATTAATTATATACAGAAGCATCCTCAATTGTGCCGAATGAAGCAGACTGAAAAAAATCTTATACTCACTATTTCGCCGGTTAATGACCTGCATCATGCGGAGGAGCTATTAAAGAAGTTATTAGTTAATAGTTAATGGCGTTAATTATTTTTTGCTATCACTGCTTTTCTATAAACTTATCTGTCTAAAGTATATTCTTTATAAGTGATATCGCCTCTAAAAAAAATTCTTTTTTATGATTCTATTCAATAATCCGATGGAAGAGTGAATCAGCTTACCCAACTATCATTCAATTCATATCATCTTAAATATATCTGAATAGCAAAATGTACCGGTCAGAAAGTGCACATTAATTCAAATAGTAAATTGTATGAAAACTTTACTTAGAAAAACAATATTGATTCTTGCGGGAATCTTATTCATTTCTATTACACGGGCTACAGTAATAACTGTTACTGTGATGGATTACAGTTTTACACCTTCATCTTTTACTGCAAACGTTGGAGACACCGTTAAATGGATATGGGTTAACGGCGGGCATACAACAACTTCTACATCAGTTCCCTCCGGGGCAGCTTCCTGGAGTAATCCGTTAAATAGTTCAAGTACTTCTTTTGAATATACGATTACCACTCCGGGAACCTATAATTACTGGTGTGCCATTCATACTACTATGATGGAGGCAAGTTTTACAGTTAACGTAACGGGTATTCCTGTTATTTCAGATTCCTCAGAAGCAGTTGCAAAATTTTTTCCTAATCCTGCAAGCACTGTATTAAATGTTCACCTATTTATCAGCCCCAATAATAATAATGAGTTCATCATAACAGATATATTGGGCAGAGAAGTTTATAGAGAGCCTCTGATAAGTATTAATAATAGCATAGATTTATTAGGCTGGGAGAAAGGAATCTATCTTTACCGTTTAAAATGCGATCGGGAAACTATAGAGGGAAAATTTGCAGTGCAGTAAATCCATCCGGAGACTGAAAAAAATGTGACTACCTTTTTGCCTATGTATGCACCTTTACGTTAGAGATGCAATATTTAATCCTGTTTTTGAATTAATCCCCAATAAAACTTACTTTTGGTTCTCTAATTTTTAATCACATGAAAAAAATCTTTTTCTTTTTTGCTGCGATTGTAGTGACACTTATTGCAAGTTGCACAGGTAATAGCTCACAACAATTCCCTAAAATTCCTGTCACATATCCTGTTACAAGAACGGTTGACACTGTAACCAACTATTTCGGCACCATGGTAGCCGACCCTTACCGCTGGCTTGAAAATGATACTACCGCTGAAGTAAAACAATGGGTGGATTCTGAGAATGCAGTGACATTCGGGTATCTTGATAAAATCCCCTTCCGTCAAAAAATAAAAGACCGAATTACAGAGATTTGTAATTACCCCAGATATTCCGGCGCTTTTAAAAACGGCGACAATATTTTTTATAGTTATAATGACGGGTTAAAAAATCAGGCGCAGATAATGATTCAAAAGGGACTTGACGGGCAAGCCAGTGTCTTCCTCGACCCTAATACATTATCAAAAGCGGGAACAGCAACCATATCTATTGATGGTTTTTCAAAAGACCACCATTATGCGGCTTACCACGTAAACCGTGCGGGCTCTGATTGGGAAACTACCTACGTTATAGATGTTACCACAGACAAGAACACCGGCGATTCGTTACAATGGCTAAAATTCGGAGGCGCTGCATGGCAGGGAGACGGGTTTTATTACAGCGGGTACGAAGCGCCGAAGGGAGGTAATGAATTGTTGGCGAAAAATGAATTTCAAAAAGTTTACTACCATAAGTTGGGAGACCCGCAATCGAAAGATAAATTAATTTACGAGGATAAATTACATCCGTTACGTTATATCAGCGCAGCCACTCCCGAAGATGAACGCTACCTGTTTATTTCAATCAGTGAAAGTGATGATGGCAATGAATTATGGTATAAAGACCTCTCTACAAATGACAAAGACTTTCATTTGCTGTTTAAAGGATTTGCAAAAAATTACGATGTTATTGATGATGCGGGAGATAAATTTTTAGTGGAAACCAATGATGGCGCCGATAATTACCAGGTGGTGCTTGTTGACCCGAAGAATCCCGGTAAAGCAAACTGGAAAGTGATAATACCCGAAAAACCCGAACGTGCTTCCTATTATACTACTGCGGGCAATAGAATATTCGCAGTTTATCTTAAAGATGCCATCACGCATGGTTATCAATATACTTACGACGGGCAATTAGACCGGGAGGTAGAGTTGCCGGGAATAGGCACGGCGGGAGGCTTTGGCGGCCATCATGAAGATACTTATGTGTTTTATGATTTCTCTTCTTTTGTAGTGCCCAACACGGTGTACCACTATGATATTGCTACAGGCAAATCGGAAATATTTAAAAAACCAGAATTGAAAGTGAACACAGATGATTATGTTACCGAACAGGTATTTTACAAAAGCAAAGACGGCACAAAAATTCCCATGTTTCTTACACATAAAAAAGGTATAAAGCCGGATAGTTCGCATCCAACATTATTGTATGGTTATGGCGGCTTTGATATTAGTATTACACCTGCGTTTAGTGTAAACATGTATATTCTTTTAGAGAATGATGGTGTTTTTGCCGTTGCCAACATTCGTGGAGGCGGTGAATACGGGCAGAAATGGCACGATGCCGGTCGCTTGCTGCATAAGCAAAATGTGTTTGATGATTTTATTGCTGCGGCGCAATATCTGGAGGATAATCATTATTGCACTAAAGATAAACTGGCTATAATGGGACGCAGTAATGGCGGCTTGCTCATCGGCGCTTGCGAAACGCAGCGTCCCGATTTGTTTGGCGTATGTTTCCCCGGTGTGGGTGTGATGGATATGCTGCGTTTCCAGAAATTTACAGTGGGCTGGGGATGGGTGTCGGATTATGGAAGCAGTGATAGCGCAAAATATTTTAAATACCTGTATAGTTATTCGCCTTATCATAATATAAAAGACGGCACAGTGTATCCTGCTACAATGGTTACCACAGCAGACCACGACGACCGTGTTGTGCCGGGGCACTCCTTTAAATTTGCCGCGCGTTTGCAACATGCGCAAAAAGGCGATGCGCCGATACTTATACGCATCGATAAACAGGCGGGACACGGTGCGGGTAAACCCTTGAGCAAAATTATTGACGAGCAAACTGATACCTGGTCGTTTATGTTTTATAACATGAACATTACGCCGAAGTACGGACAACAGCAATAAGAAGCAAACAATATTATATTCTATGTCTGCACTTAAAACGCTCGTTAAAAAATATATAGGTGCATCGTGGAACAACCCGTTAATTAATGCTGCTGCACAATTGATGGATTTGCCCGATAAATGGGTGCGACAAAAAAACGGTTTAGAACATTTGCCCCGTTTTTCGGGGCGCATTCGCTCCAACGGGTTAATAGGGCAATTCGGTGGCAAGCGGTTTGATTATTACGGCAGACTGCTCGGCAACATTTTAATTGACCATTGCCAACTAAAGCCCACCGACCACGTAATGGAAATCGGCTGCGGCGTGGGGCGCACGGCTGTGTTCCTCTCCTCTTATTTAAATGACGGCAATTATTTTGGCTGGGATGTTGACCCGGTTTCAATTGATATTGACAACAAGCTGCCATTGTTTCAAAAAAAGAAATTCCAATTTCAATGCGTTAATTTTAAAAATGACCTCTATAATAAAAAGGGTGAGCAGGTGCCGTTTCGTTTCCCGGCAGAAGACAACAGCTACGATGTTGTTTTCCTGGTTTCCGTTTTCACGCATATGTATCCGCAGGATATAACTTTTTATATGAAGGAAATTGCGCGGGTGCTAAAGCCGGGCGGACATTGTATGTTCACCTGTTTTTTGATGGATTACGGCGTTCACCCCGAAATGAATTTTAAATTCAAACGCGATGGCTATTACATTAATAATGAAAAACACCCGTTGCAAACGATAGCGTTTGATGAAAAATTTTTTACCACGCTGTTTGAGCAAAACCATCTCAATGTAAAAAACCTGTTAAAAGGCAACTGGCGCAGCAGGGAAAACGGTTACGAACCCCAAACTGAATTTAAACAGGACATTTTTATTGTTAGGTGTGAGAAGTAAGACGGGTGACAAGAACTTTAACAGAACCTGACTTTTAATTTTTAGTTGGCTGATTTTCAATACACTACAAAGGATCGTCAGGTTGTTTTGCCGCAAGATTGTTGTCATGTTCTTGTCGTTTTTGTTGTCATTTTTAAAACCGAAAACAAGGCGTAAATACCGTTAATTATATAGACTTTCAAAGAACAATCCTGAAACAAAATTATTGATGAAAACAAGATTTTTAAATAAGTTGGGACAGAAAGTTTTGGTTAGGCGGTTAGCTTTGCTGCGGTGGCAGGTGGGCTAAACTTTTTCCTGCCCATAACACATGCCACGGCGGGAATGCTTGGTGGAGAGTTGGGACAGAAAGTTTGGAGTCAATGGAGTGCGACTTATATAAATGGAAAATAGTAGCCAAAATACAAACAAGTTAAAAAGATTACTATAATAGCAAATAAAATTACAAGTGTCCAAAGTGAAATTATTTTTGCCTTTTGCCGTCTAATATTTTTGCCTAAAAACCATTTATTGATAAAATAAAGTAGAAGTAATAATGAAAAAAACTCTAAAAAAAGTATTAGACCATTTTCTAATACTCCCCAAATTACAGGTTGTTCGCGTTTAGTTCCGTTCGTATTCCAAATAAACCGATCCGGTATTAAAAATTCATTCAAATAGGTATTTGCATAAAGCAAAACAAAAAGAATTATGTTTAGATAGATATAATTATATAAAATATAAACAGCATATAAAAAGAAATACAATAATAATGATGATTCCCGTTTATTACTCATAATGCGTAATTTAATGGCTTACACCTTCCCAAACGCCCCCTTCAAATCATCAATTAAATCCTCCACATCTTCAATACCTACACTAAGGCGGAGTAATGAATCAGTGATGCCTATTTTTTCGCGTTCTTCTTTGGGAATGGAGGCATGAGTCATGGTTACAGGGTGACCAATAAGCGACTCCACGCCGCCCAACGATTCGGCACAGGCAAATAATTTGGTGGATGAAGCGATTTTAAAGGCATCAGCCAGTTTGTTTTCTTTAAGGGTGAACGATATCATGCCGCCAAAATCGCGCATCTGTTTTTTTGCAATGGCATGGTTGGGGTGGGAGGGTAAGCCGGGATAATATATTTTATCAATAATGGAAACTGTTTCCAGAAACTTCACAATCTGTTTGGCATTCTCGCAATGCCGTTTCATGCGCACATGAAGTGTTTTTATGCCGCGTAGCACTAAAAAACAATCGTGCGGGCTGGGCACTGCGCCGCAACTGTTTTGCAGAAAATAAAGTTGTTCGGCAATGGTATCGTCGTTAACTACAATAGCGCCCATGATTACATCACTATGCCCGTTGATGAATTTTGTGACGGAATGAACTACAATATCGGCGCCGAGGTCGAGAGGGTTTTGCAGGCAGGGTGAGGCAAACGTATTATCTACGCCAACCCATATTTTATGTTTTTTAGCAATGGCGACCACACCTGCAATATCAATAATATTCATCATCGGGTTAGTGGGCGTTTCCAGCCAGATGAGTTTTGTTTTAGCAGTAATCAGTTTTTCAATGTCCGCCAATTTCTGCATCGGTATAAAATGAAATTTGATGCCGTATTTCTGAAACACTTTAGTGAAAATACGATAGCTGCCACCGTATAAATCGTTGGTAGAAATCACTTCATCGCCGGGTTGTAATAATTTAAGCACTGTGTCGGTTGCAGCCATGCCGCTGGCAAAACACAAGCCATGTTTGCCATTCTCTAATGCGGCAATGTTTTTTTGCAATACGGTGCGGGTGGGGTTTTGTGTTCGCGCATATTCATAACCTTTATTTTTGCCAGGCTCTTCCTGTACATAGGTGGAAGTTTGAAAGATGGGAGTCATTATAGCTCCTGTGGTTGGGTCGGGTTCTATGCCGGCGTGGAGGACTTTGGTGTTGAATTTCATGGCAGTTGATTTGATAATTTGATAATTTGGTGATTTGATAATGGAGAAACCACCCCGGCTCCGCTTATTGCCCAGCCCCCCAAGTTACTCACTTTAAATTATTTTCAAAGGAGTTCGTGAACCTGCTAAAAAGCGGGTTTGAAAAAAGGAGGGGAATAAAAAATCAATCAAATTTATAAATAATTAAGCCGCTTAATAATTTCGGGTCGAACCAGGTGCTTTTTGGCGGCATCACTTCGCCGGCATCTGAAATAGCAAATAGCTGCTCCATGGTAACGGGATATAATGAAAACGCCGCTTCCGCTTTTTCCTTTTTCACCCGTTTTTCCAGCGGCTCTAATCCTTTCACACCCTCTATAAAATCGAGGCGTTTGTCCGTTCGCGGGTCTTTAATGCCAAGCAAGTCATCTAAAATATTTTTTTGCAGGATAGAAACATCTAATACGCTTACAGGGTCGGTATTGTAAGTGCCGTCTTTCACCTTTAATTCATACCACCCTGATTTAAGAAGCATCCCGATATAATGCGGCGCATCGGGCTGATAAGCTTCAACCGCTTTTTTTAATATAAATTTTTCTTTCAGTTTTTTCATAAACTCCTCTTCGCTTAACCCGCTCAAATCTTTTACCAGGCGGTTAGATTCAAAAATTTTCAACTGGTCACCGGGGAAAAAACAGGTGAGAAAATAATTATACGGCTCATTGCCCGTGTGCTTCTTATTTTTCTCTGCCATCATTTTACCCACAATGGCAGACGCCGCTGCGCGGTGATGCCCGTCGGCTATATAAGATACAGGCACTTTAGTTTCAAATAAGCCGGTAATTATATCCGTCATTTCTTTGTCTTTCACCACCCATAAGGTATGCCTTATTTTGCTGCTGCCGGTGAAATCATATTCGGGCTCTTCATTTACGGTTAATTTATTTACAATGCGGTCAATGGCTTCAACAGGAGGGTAGGTAAGAAGAACGGGATTAGAATACATACCCGTATTCAGGATTTGCACCATGTTTTCCTTTTCCTTATCCTCGCGGGTGTTTTCATGTTTCTTTATTTTTCCCTGCAAATAATCATCCAAATGCGAGCAGGCGACGATACCGGTTTGGGAACGCCCGTTCATTATAAGCCGGTAGATATAATAACATTCTGTTTTATCCTGCTCGATTATTTTATCCTCTATCAGCTTTTGAAGATACTCTTTTGAAAAATGAAGTACATCCTCATCCGTTCTTGACTTTACATCGGGGAAATGCATTCTTGCTTTTATGACATGAGCAAATGATAACGGGTTATCCATGGCAGCCGATACCCTGTCGCCATCGCTCATAAAATTATTGGGCGAAAATGCCACCAGCTTTGCCAACGATTTTTGGGGGCGAAAACCCCTGAAGCTTTTTATTTTCAACTCTTAAGACTATTTAAAATCAGTGATATAATTATACCTAATAACCACCCCGCCTACCCTATAGGCTCTGCCCCCAAGTTACTCACTTTAAATTATTTTCAAAGGAGTTCGTGAACCTGCTAAAAAGCAGGTTTGAAAAAAGGAGGGGAATAAAAAGTGTATATAAGCATTTTTATTTTCAACTCTTATGGTTT
The DNA here is from genome assembly GCA_963770495.1 of Chitinophagales bacterium. Taxonomy (GTDB): domain Bacteria; phylum Bacteroidota; class Bacteroidia; order Chitinophagales; family CAVYQA01; genus CAVYQA01. The sequence goes on from CAVYQA010000016.1 coordinate 114,291, forward strand.
TTAAAAAAATCAATAATAATGTGAGCTACTTCGGCACTAACCCGTTTTTGTCCTTCCACCGTGGATGCACCGATGTGAGGCGACAGCGATACTTTAGGATGCTGAAGCAGTTCGGCATTTTTTGTGGGTTCTTCTTCAAATACATCAATACCGGCGTAAGCCACTTTGCCGTTGTTCAAAAATTCAAGCAACTCTTTTTCCTTAATTACACCACCACGTGCGCTGTTAATTATACCTACACCCGTTTTCATCGCCTCAAAATCTTCGCGAAAAAGCACCTGCGCATTGCCGGCAGCATGGATGGTTATGAAATCGCTTTGCTTAATAACTTCTTCCTTTGATACCGTGGCAACGGGGATTTTTACCGTTTGATTACCGGGGAATTTAAGAGTTATATCAACCGATTTTTTTATGACGTCGTAGGCTATTATGTTCATGCCCAAGCCAAGCCCTACACGCGCCGTTTCCTGACCAATATTACCAAAGCCAAGAATGCCAAGAGTTTTCCCTCTTAACTCGGTGCCTTTAGAATATTTTTCTTTAAGCTCTTTAAATTGCGACAGCCCTTCAACCGGCATCTTCCGGTTGGAATCGTATAAAAAACGTACTAATGAAAACAAGTGAGCGAACACCAATTCGGCAACGGAGAGCGTTGATGATAACGGTGTATTTCGAACGGCAATGCCTTTGCTTTCGGCATAGCTGACATCAATATTATCTAACCCCACGCCACCACGTACAATAAGCCTGATATTGGGCGCTGCATCAATAAGCGGCTGGCGCACTTTTGTGGCGCCGCGAACAGTAAGGCAATCGTAGTTATTTAATTTTTGTGCCAACTCTTCCTGCGGAATTTTGGCTGCATCCACACTGAAACCGGCTTGCTCGAGCAGTTGTTTGCCTGTGGCGTCAATTCCATCGTTGGCAAGTATTTTTGGCATTGCTATAATTTTTGCGAAAATAGATAAAGAAAATGTATTGCGGCAATAGTTATACTAATTCGTAAAAGATTTAACGGGTGCGAATAGGTTAATTAACAGGCAATATTGTTAATAACAAAACTGTGTGGAAGATAGTCCTGCAAACATTTGTAATTATTTCAATTGAAATGCGTAATATTATCCCCTGATTTATAACCTAAAAAGCCGGAAAGTTCTATGAAAAGGTACATTAAATTTATACAAGGCACATTTTGGGGTTTGATGATAATGACAGTTGTTTTGTTTTATTCCTGCTCTAAAACAACCACAGTTACACCGGACTATAGTGTGCTGTTTCCCCAGAGTGTTGGCAATTTTTGGGAGTACGCTTTACACGATAGTGTGGGAAATTTCTTTGACACAGTATTGGTAACAATCACCGGCACAACGACACTCCCATCGGGACAAAGCGCCTATGTATGGAGGTATCATTATCATTACAAAGGATATAGCGATACCACTTACGTTGTTACACAAGGAACCACTGAAATAGTGTATATCAATACGGCACCGGTTAATAGCACTCCGAATTATGTAGAGTACCAAAGATTCACAGTGCCTTTAAGCGTGGGGCAAACCACAACTGCCAATGGCGATACTTTAACCGTTTCAACTGAGGGGGGGGTTAATGTGCCGGCAGGAAACTTTGACCCGTCTTACGAAATCAGTCATGTCACTTATAGCCCTGGTTACAAGGTGGATGAAACTATTGTGTATTATAATGAAGTAGGTATTATAACATTAAGGCATTGGGAGAGCAGCAGCCGTACCTTTTTAGAGAATGGAAATTGGTACCTGTTAAAATATAATGTCCTTAAAAAATAAGGTCAACCCGCTATAAATTTCAGAGTAAATAAAATTTCCTGATTAATAATGCGTCTCCATTCGGGTCGCATTTTTTATTAATACCCTAAAATCTTAAGCATTCCCGATGCTGATTGCTGTTTGGCAAACAAGCGGTCTTTAAGATTCCCTTTTTTATCATACCCGATTAAAACGTGCTTGGGCGACGGGATTAAACAATGTTTTATGCCGCCATAGCCGCAAAGCTGGTCTTGATATGCGCCGGTATGAAAGAAGCCGAGATAAAGGGGTTCACCGTTTTTTATTTTAGGCAAAAAAACCTGGTTAAGGTGCACTTCCGAATTGTAATAATCGTGGCTGTCGCAGGTAAGACCGCCGAGATTGACGCGCTGGTAATCCACATCCCATTTATTGATGGGCAATGAAATAAAGCGCTGTCCTATTCCCCAGGTATCGGGCAACGTGGTTATAAATGAACTGTCAATCATATACCACGTTTCGGCGTCGTTTTGTTTTTTCTGACCGAGCACCTTGTATATCACCGCGCCGCTTTCTCCGACGGTGTAGCTGCCGAACTCGGTGAAAATATTGGGATGGGCGATTTTATTTTTCTTACAGGCATTTTTTATTTGTAATACAATCTCGTGTACCATGTATTCATAATCATATTGAAAGCCCAAAGAATTGCGGATAGGGAAACCGCCGCCGATGTTGATGGAATCGAGCGTGGGGCAAATATTTTTAAGCTGGCAATACACATTAAGCGCTTTATTTAATTCGCTCCAGTAATACACTTCATCTTTAATACCCGTGTTGATGAAAAAGTGCAGCATCTTCAGCTTGAATTTTTTATTGTTGTGGATGTGCTGCACATAATACTCAAGAATATCGCGCCAGCGAATACCCAGCCGCGACGTATAGAATTGAAAAGTAGGCTCTTCTTCAGCCGCAATGCGAATGCCTATCTGGCACTCGCCTTTTACTAATTTATTGTATTCGTAAATCTCCTCTTTATTATCAAGAATGGGAATTATGTTAAACCCATCATTAATCATTTTACTGATCTTATTGGTATACTGCCTGGTTTTATACCCGTTGCTGATGATATATTTTTCTTTATTGAAAAGCCCGCGCTGATGAAGTTTCAATATCAAATCAAGGTCGGTAACAAAAGAGGTTTCAAGGTTCACATCATTTTTAAGCACCTCTTCAAGAATATAAGAAAAGTGAGAGCTTTTTGTGCAATAGCAATAGTTGTATTTGCCTTTATATTTTAATTCTTTAAACGCCTTCCTGAACATGGCTTTTGCTTTAGATATCTGGCTGCTTATCTTAGGCTGGTAGGTAAGTTTTAGGGGAGTACCGTATTTTTTAATAATATCCATCAGGTTTACACCGTTGAAGTGGAGCTGGCTGTCAACTACTTCAAAACCTTCCTGGGGGAAGTCAAAGGTTTGGTGTACAAGGTCACTATAGGTGTTATTCATCTTCGCTTTTCGCCGGGTTTATAATTTTATTAGTATTGAAACACATAAACAATTTTTAACGTATTTTTTTCACTCGCGCAAATGTAATAACTTTGCAGGTATTGCAGGTCAATTAATTTTTAATTCGTTCAACGTTTTTTCAACAATTTTTCACCCGGTTAGTTCACCGGTAAATATCATTTTTTGTGAAGAACATTAAGATCATCGAAGTAAAGTCGGAAATAGGTGCGGGAGCGCGCGGTGCCAGCCTTGGCGTGGACGCTATAAAGATTGCCGCTTTGGATTTTGGCAGCGATTTTTTTAAGCGCTACCAGGAAATTGTAATTGAGAACGAATATGCCTCGCTGCTTGAGCCTAACCGCACGCCTTTTGCACGGCGTATTCGCAGCATCATATCCATTTTTGAGAAGGTGTGTAACGAGGTGACCAATGTGATGAAAGCAGGCGATTTCCCGATTGTTTTGTCCGGCGACCACAGCAGTGCCGCCGCAACAATTGCGGGCATTAAAATGGCTTATCCCGATTGCAACCTAGGCGTAGTGTGGATGGATGCCCATGCCGATATTCATTCGCCGTTTACCTCGCCAACAGGCAATATACACGGAATGCCCTTATCTATATCACTGGCGGAAGATAACCTTATCAATAAAATCAATAACCCCGATGAGCTAACAGTTGACCTTTGGAATAAACTGAAAACATGGGGAGGCATTTCGCCGAAACTGAAATATGAGAATCTTATTTACGTGGGTATGCGCGATGTGGAGCCGCAAGAGGAGTTTCTTATCAACTCACATAAGGTGCGCAATTTTTCTATGGATGAGATAAACACGTTTGGAACGGAAAAAGTGACCCGCGAGATATTATCGAAACTTGATTTGTGCGATAAAATTTATATTTCTTTTGATGTGGATGCCATGGATTCGTCCATATCAAAAGGAACCGGAACGCCGGTACCCAATGGCATTACTGAAAAACAGGCGGCAAATCTTATTTTACGGTTAATGCAAAACGAAAAAATCTGCTGTTTTGAAATCAGCGAGGTTAATCCCACTTTGGATAAAGAAAACCTGATGGCTGAAAATGTGTTTGAGATACTTCAGAAAGTGACTAACCAGCTGATGTACCAGTTTGAGGACTGAGGTGATTTGGTAATGAGCAATTATAAAATTGGAAGATTAAAATATTTGAAGATTGAGAAGTGGCACAACCCGAAAGTCCCCTTTAGGGGATTTAGGGGTAACACGACGATAAATGAAAAACAAATCAACTAACTTCTAACTAATTTTCTTGAAATCACTTATCCGCAATTCGGCAAAAAAAATTCTCCAAAACCGTTACGGGCAGGACGTCTCTGATGAGCAGATTTTAATAAATTCCACTCCTCCCGAGTATGAAGGCGATTTTACGATTGTCGTTTTCCCTTTTGCGAAAATCGCTAAACAAAACCCTGAAACGCTTGCGAAAGAAATAGGGGAACAGCTAAAAAACTCGGTTGCGGCAATTGAAAAGTATAACGCGGTTAAAGGCTTTTTGAATATTACTTTAAAAGAGGATGTTTGGATAAACTTTTTAAATGAGAATGCGGATAATGAGAATTTATCTCGTTTTGCTCCGAATGGCAGGTCGGTGATTGTGGAGTATTGCTCACCGAATACCAATAAGCCGCTTCATCTCGGTCATCTTAGAAATATTGCTCTCGGCTATTCGCTTGCGGAAATTCTTAAAGCGGCTGGCTACGAGGTGGTGAAAACGATAATTGTAAATGACAGGGGCATTCATATCTGCAAATCCATGCTCGCCTATCAAAAATTCGGCAATGGGGAAACACCTCAATCTACCGGCATAAAAGGAGACCATTTTGTAGGGAATTATTATGTGCGTTTTGAGCGGGAATACCAGGATCAAGTAAAGGAATTGATTGCGGCGGGAGTCAGTGAAGATGATGCCAAAAAGAAAGCGCCTGTTATGCAGGAAGTGCAGCAAATGCTGGTGGATTGGGAGAACCATAAACCCGCAGTGATGGAGCTCTGGAAAAAAATGAATGAGTGGGTTTTGAAGGGCTTTGATGAATCCTATAAAAGGATAGGCTGTGATTTTGATAAAACCTATTTTGAATCGGATACTTATGTGCTTGGGAAAAAAATTGTGGAGCAGGGATTACAGAAAAATGTATTCTTCAAAAAGGAGGATAGCTCAATTTGGATTGACCTTACGGCAGACGGGATGGACCAGAAAGTTCTACTTCGCGCTGACGGCACTGCAGTATATATAACACAGGATTTGGGCACGGCTCAATTACGATATGACGATTTTCACTGTGAAAAATCGGTATATGTTGTGGGCAGCGAGCAGGAATATCATTTCAAAGTGCTGAAGCTGGTTTTGCAAAAGCTTAATGAGCCTTACGCCGATGGTATTTATCATCTTTCTTATGGGATGGTTGATTTGCCGTCGGGCAAAATGAAATCACGCGAGGGCACTGTGGTGGATGCCGATGATTTGATAACAGAGATGGAAGAAACCGCCGCGGACTATTCCCGCGCTTCGGGAAAGATTGAAGGTTTTTCTGCCGAGGAAGAGAAAAAACTGTTTAACATCCTGGCTTTGGGAGCGCTTAAGTTTTATTTACTTCGTGTTGACCCGAAGAAGAAAATTCTATTCAACCCGCAGGAGAGCATAGATTTTCACGGGCACACGGGCACGTTTATTCAATATACCTATGCGCGTATTCAATCGGTGTTACATAAATTTTCGGAGAAAAATATTCCCTTTGGTAAAATAAATTATAACACACTTCATCTAACGGAGCGAAAAATAATATTACAGCTATTCGCTTTTTCAGAAACCATATCCGAGTCTGCCGAAACCTACAATCCTTCCATTCTTGCCGATTATGTTTACCAGTTAGCACGGTCATTTAATACTTTTTATGGCGAGCTTTCAATTTTATCTGCCGAAAGCAATGATGCCTTGCTATTCAGAATTAATCTTTCCAAACTTACTGCTTCGGTAATACTTAAAGGAATGAAATTGCTTGGCATGGATGTGCCCGACAGGATGTGATGCCAATTTGAAAATTTGAGAATGTGCCAATTTGAAAATGAAACTTAGCGGCTTAGTGTCTTTGCGGTAAAAGAAAAGATAACCGCTAAGGCACAAAGACGCGAAGAAAATTAGTTTGAAAATTTCATCCTGTGGAGTCCGTAAGTATAAGTTCTGTAGAAATCAACTGTTTGTAGTTCTCACAAACCGGCATTTCGCAATAAATCAAAGGGGTTAACAAAATTGAGCGTGAACACAATACGCTCCAAAGGATTTTGGTAATCGGGCAGAACAATTTCGCTTTTCAAATCCGATGAAAACGCTAAAGGGTAATAGATTTTTATAAAATTGCCTATATGAAAACCAATACCTGCATCATAAATCACAGTTTCATAAGCAGAATATTGAAGTTTGCTGTAAGTGCCAACATCTGCAAATAAAAAGAAGGGAGAAGAAAATGGTAAAGTTGTCTTAACATTTACCATAAAATAATCGTTATTTGAATCGCCGAAGCCGGGATTGGAAGCCGTATTAACTTTCAATGTATTATCAGCCGGCATCACTTGCTGCGACAAAAAGCCGGTTTGCTGGCTTCTGCCAAGAAATATATCATCGTACAAATAATCTTCTGAACCCGTGTTTGCGCTCAGATGGAAAGAATAGAGATAATCATAAATGTTACCGAGATTGCTGTATAAAAATTTCCCTCCTGAAGCGTTTACATCGAGATAAGTTTTTGGCTTATTATAATTTATTCTGTAGCCCGCATAACCAACAAGTTTTACATATTGTTCTGTCGTATAATCGGGACCTTGCTGAAGTTGAATTTTAAGATAATAAGGATTTATCATCCGGGTATTTTGAATGGAGAAATTTGCTTCAGAATAATAATTGCGGTAATTGTAAATGGAATAATTGCTTTCGGTCATGTAGAAAGGAAACTGTGCGTCAGTATTTACCACGCGGAAATTTAATTCTTTGTCAAAGGGGCTGCGCGGGTCTTTTTTCTTAAACTTAAAAAACAATGCCGCCTGGTATTTTTGAAATCTTAAAGGTTGTGGTATTGAGCTATAGTCGAAAGTTTCTGCCGATAAGCGAAAATCAATTTGCTGAAACAGGTCTTGGGGATAGAAATAATAATCCGTGCGCCCCATTCCCGTGAAGGTGCGCGAGCCCAATGCATAAAACGGGGCAAGTGTATACTCAAATTTCTTTGTGGGTAAAATGTGATTATATAATGCTAATCCCGGCATGGCTTTGTCATAAAAGTTATAACCAACCAGCGGTAAAAAAAATAGTTGTGTTCTGTCAGGGTCATCTATTGAGCCTAACAATTGAAGGCGTAAGGGTTTAAGGCGACGCAGTAGTCCTTCGGAACGAATAGTATTATCTTTTTCATTAATTTCAGGCATGTCGTACAGGGCATTTATCTTATAAGCGTCGCAAACAATTTTAGGAAACAATACGTCAATAGTTCCGAACACGCCGTTGTACCAAATCGTATATGTGGCGCTATCATGCCGTACAGCCGAAATGGAAAAGGGCGTCTTTATTTGCCCTGTATTTTTAACCTTAATTACCGTATACACAGAATTACCGATATGTTCAGTATCTCTGTCCGCAAGTATTTTGTAATTGAGATGTTTAGTGGTTTGTAATTCATCGGTAAAAAACCAGTCGAGGTTTTTATGAGTAAAGTTTACAAATTCATTTTTCACATCTTCCGGCTGGGGATGTTTGTATTGCCAGTCCCTCACATATTTTTGCATAATAGAATCAAAGGTACTTCGCCCGAGATAGCCATCCATGTATCTGAAAATATAAGCGGTTTGGGAATACTCCATAGCAACATAATTATCCGTTGTATATTTTGTAGATGTTAAGTTAATGGGTTGCTCAAGGTGTTGCGATGCCGTAAGCAGGTATGTTAAGTAATTGTTATAGGCATATGGGTATTTTTCTAAATCGAAAAATTTCGCAATGCCGGGGCTAAGATAATCATCTGCAATTTTAAGATTTGGGTGAGTGTAGTCCATATACCGGTATTCATAATAAGAATTTATGCCTTCATCCATCCAGGGGTTGTCGCGCTCATTGCTGCCCAGCATTCCGTAAAACCAGTTGTGTCCGATTTCGTGAATGATGATTTCCTCCAGTTCTAATGCATTTAAGGCGTCGCCAATAATGCATACATTGGGATATTCCATGCCATCACCCGCTTCAATAGGTCCTTCAACTACACTAACCTGTTTATACGGATAATTTATACAGTATCTTGAATAAAATGATATGGCGCTATCGGCATAATATATAGCATTATTCCATAAGTTGGTATTATCATTTAAAAAGAAACACCAGGTGGTAACTTTATTGGTTGGAGACTTAAGAACAACCCAACTCTTTGCAACGTGAAAGCGTTTATCGGCGAACCAGGCAAAGTCGTGAACATTGTGCTGAATGTAATGCAGCGTTTTTATCTTTTTTGAGGAGACGGGAAAACTCATATCGTTTGAGTTTGGAAGAGGAAGTGCAGCCAAAGAATCGAGACGCCTTATCTCATTTTCATCCTGCAAATCGCCGGTTGCACCTACCGTGTAATTTTGGGGTAGCGTTATAGACACATTAAATGAACCGAACTCTGAATAAAATTCACCCTGGTTCAGATAAGGAAACGCGTGCCAGCCGGTGGCATCAAAAACGGCGGGCTTCGGATACCACTGTGATATTTGATACGATTGACCTGCGTGTCCGAGACGTGAAAATGTATAAGGAATTTTTACATGAAACGGGGTGGTAATGATTATCGAATCGCCGTGTTTTAAAGGGACATTCAGTAAAATTTTTGCTATGTCAATATAGGATTTATCATACGCCCATTTTACTTCTTTACCATCCACATTAAAATTTAAGGAATCAATATAGCCATAATCGCTTTCTTTAGAATAATAGAAAGAAGTAGTTCCGTTTTCAAGCATTTGTTGTGCGAATGCAGTGGTATTGTCTTTATAGCCATTTGCCCAAAGGTGCATATAAATTGCCTGCAACGTATCGGGCGAATGATTGATATAGGCTATGCGAATGTTGGCATCAAGTGTGTTCAGGGAATCATTAAGCGTCACATTAATCGTATAATTTACCTCCTGCTGCCAATAGTTTTTTGGCGGCTGTGCAGTTGCCAAAGCCGGAATTAGAAGAAGCAGTAATGTAAATTTAGTTTGCAGAAAGTACTTTTAATTGGGAAAGATCGTAAAAACTTTCAATAAAAAACTCTTTGTTAATTACTTTGAGGATAAGATATTGGGTATTAATTTTGCGCGTTTTTAAATTTTCTTTTCCATGAACTGGCTCACCGCAACCCTCACCTCCTCCATCGGCAAAAAATTAGTAATGTCTTTAACCGGTTTATTTCTTTGTTCGTTTTTAGTTATTCATTGGTCGGGAAATATGCTCACCCTCTTGCCCGATGACGGTAAATCATTTAATGCTTTTACCACATGGATGGAAAATAACCTGCTGATAAAAGTGCTTGAGATATTTCTTTTCGCCGGTTTTATCATACACATCTTACAGTCGCTGGCTATTACATTACACAATGCAGGCGCGCGCCCCGTGAAATACGCAGTGTCACACGCTAATGAGAACAGTAAATGGTATTCAAGAAATATGGGCATTCTCGGCTCGCTTATTCTTGTTTTCCTTGTCATTCATCTCCGCAATTTTTTCTGGGAACTTAAATTCGGCGATGAAATTCAAACCAACGCCAATGGCACTATTAACCTTTATCCTGAAGTGGTTCAAACCTTTCAATATCTACCATATACTATTCTTTATGTAGCCGCCATGTTTGCATTGGGCTATCATTTGCTCCATGGTTTTCAAAGTGCATTTCGCTCGCTCGGTATTATGCATAAAAAATATACTCCTATTATAGCGGGAATTGGTATTGTTTATACTTATGTGATAACAGGAGGGTTTATTATTATCCCGATAGTAATTTATATCAAAAAATTTCTTCATTAATATCTTAGTATAAAAAATTATGGGTTTAGATTCTAAAATTCCCGCCGGCGCTCTCGAGGAGAAATGGACAAAATACCGTTCCAATGTAAAATTGGTTAATCCTTCCAATAAGCGTAAATTAGATATAATTGTAATAGGAACAGGGCTTGCGGGCGGCTCTGCAGCAGCCACATTAGGCGAGCTTGGTTATAAGGTAAAAGTATTTTGTTTCCAGGACAGCGCACGCCGTGCGCACTCCATTGCCGCGCAGGGCGGAATTAATGCCGCAAAGAATTATAAAAATGACGGTGACAGTGTTTGGCGCCTGTTTTATGATACTATTAAAGGAGGAGATTTTCGTTCGAGAGAAGCCAATGTTTACCGCCTTGCCGAAGTGAGCAATAATATTATTGACCAATGTGTGGCGCAGGGTGTGCCCTTCGCGCGCGAATACGGCGGATTATTGGATAACCGGTCTTTTGGCGGCGCGCAGGTATCAAGAACTTTTTATGCCAAAGGAATAACGGGGCAGCAGCTTTTGCTGGGTGCTTACAGCGCACTCGAACGGCAGGTTGCTGTTGGTGCAGTGCAGCAATATACCCGGCACGAAATGTTAGATGTGGTAATTAAGAATGGGAGAGCCGTAGGTATTATTGCAAGAAATTTAGTTACAGGTGAGTTAGAACGGTATTTTGCAAATGCCGTGGTGCTGGCAACCGGCGGTTATGGAAATGTTTTTTTCCTGTCAACCAATGCAATGGGCAGTAATGCAACCGCAATATGGAAGGCGTATAAAAAGGGTGCTTTTTTTGCTAATCCCTGTTACACGCAAATTCATCCTACCTGTATCCCGGTGCATGGTGATTACCAATCGAAACTTACCCTGATGAGTGAATCACTTCGAAATGACGGCAGGGTATGGGTTTCAAAAATAAAAGGCGATAAACGCAAAGCGATTGATATTCCCGAAAATGAACGTGATTATTATTTAGAGAGAAAATATCCTGCATTTGGCAATCTTGTGCCACGCGATATTGCGTCGCGCGCGGCAAAAGAAGCCTGTGATGAAGGGCGTGGTGTTGGACCTACCGGGCTTGCTGTTTATCTTGATTTTGCCGAGCCGATAAAGAGATTGGGTAAAGAGGTGATTGAAGAAAAATACGGCAACCTGTTTGAGATGTATGAAAAAATAACAGGTGAAAATCCCTATGAAACCCCGATGATGATTTATCCTGCCATCCATTATACAATGGGAGGTCTGTGGGTTGATTATAATTTGATGACAACTGTAACCGGCTTGTACGCGGCAGGTGAATGTAATTTTTCTGACCACGGCGCAAACCGTCTTGGAGCATCGGCATTAATGCAGGGACTAGCTGACGGCTATTTTGTTTTACCATATACCATCGGCGAATATTTAGGGGGTGAAATAGCCACTAAAAAACTAAGCACCGATGATGAGGCGTTTAAAGATGCCGAAAATAATGTAAGAGAGCATTTAAATAAACTGCTTGCAATAAAAGGAAAACAACCCGTTGACCATTTTCATAGACAGCTTGGAAAACTGATGTGGGAATACTGTGGCATGGCGAGAAATGCACAGGGATTAAAGTTTGCTATTGACGAGGTGAAAAAAGTACGTGAACAATTTTGGAATGATGTATACATACCGGGTTCAGCTAATGAAATAAATCCTGAATTGGAAAAAGCCGGGCGTGTTGCTGATTTCTTAGAGTTGGGTGAGCTGACTATGATAGATGCACTCCACCGCGAAGAATCGTGCGGCGGGCATTTCAGAACAGAATACCAGACTGAAGAAGGCGAAGCAAAACGTAATGATGAGAAATTTACCTATGTAGCAGCATGGGAATATAAAGGCGAGGGGCAGCAGGCAACATTAAATAAAGAGCCATTAGTATTTGAAAACGTTCACTTATCACAGAGGAGTTATAAATAATTTATTATGAATCTCACATTAAAAATCTGGCGCCAGAAAAATAAGGAAGACAAAGGCGGATTTAAAAGCTACCGGGTACAGAATATTTCACCCGACAGTTCATTTCTTGAAATGATTGATGTGCTGAATGACGAACTGATTCGCAAAGGCGAAGAAGAGCCTGTGGCTTTCGACCACGACTGCCGTGAAGGTATTTGTGGCATGTGCAGCATGTATATCAACGGGCGCGCCCATGGACTTATGCAAAAAACTACTACCTGCCAGTTGCACATGCGCCATTTTAAAGATGGTGAAACAATAACGATTGAGCCATGGAGAGCCAAATCGTTTCCTGTTTTAAAGGATTTAATAGTTGACCGTACGGCATTGGATAGAATTATGCAGGCGGGTGGTTTTATTTCGGTTAATACCGGGCAAGCGCAGGATGCCAATTCTATTCCTGTTGAAAAGCATATTGCCGATGAGGCATTAAATTCTGCAATGTGCATTGGCTGCGGCGCCTGTGTGGCAGCGTGTAAGAACGGGTCGGCTATGTTATTTCTGTCGGCAAAAGTGTCGCAGTTTGCTCTTTTACCGCAGGGACAACCCGAAAGGCGACTACGTGCAAAGAAAATGCTGGAGCAGATGGATAAAGAAGGATTTGGCAGTTGTACTAATACTTATGCCTGCGAAGCCGAATGCCCTGTAGGTATTTCAGTGACCAATATTGCCAGGCTTAACAGGGAATATTTAACATCGGGTTTTTTCGGCGACTAAACTTTTATTAACTTTTTTTGTCTTTTAAGGAGGGGAATTATTTTTTATTTCATAATTGAATAAAATATTGTACTTTAGGATGACGTTTTCAAAGTTTATATGAGTTTAAAGCGTACTATTTTTTTCCTGGTTTTGTTTCTTCCTTGTTTTGCAAGTAATAAGGCATGGGCAACGCATGAGCGCGCGGGATATATAATTTGGAAACATGTTGATCGCCCGGGTCATCCGTGGTCGTATCAAGTTACGGTTGTAACCTTTACTAAAGAGAGCAGTTATCTTGCCGACCGTAAATTCTTAACCGTATGTTGGGGCGATGGTACATGTGATTCTATTCCCCGCGTTAATGAGTATATTTATCCCGGAAATGATGATATAAAAGAAAACTGGTATACTTCCCCAATCCCTCATTCTTATGCCGGACCGGCTCCTTACCAGATTTCGATGACAGACCCTAACCGAATTGCGAGTATCATAAATATTGACGAGGGCGGCTCGGTTAACGTTCCTTTATGCCTGATTGATACTATGAATATTCTTCCCCCCTCTAATTTTGGCTACGACAATTCACCGGTTGTACTTAATCCGCCTATACAATATGCAGATCAATTTGAAACTTTTATTTATAATCCATCCTGTTACGACCCCGATGGTGATAGCTTAAGCTACCAATTAATAATACCAAGGCAATCTCCACAGGCGGAGCCGTTTGGAGATGTTCCTCTTTACGAATGGCCAACTCAAATTGACCCCGGTCCTAAAAATAAGGAATCACTTGATCCTGTTACAGGAACATATACCTGGGCTACTCCGCAAGCCTGCGGCATTTATAACATTGCCATTCTTGTATCAGAGTGGCGTAAATACAACGGGCGATATTATAAAAATGGTTCTATTGATATTGATATGCAAATAATTGTCAGTTGCTCGTATGATAATCCACCTTATATCTACCCGGTTAAAGACACCTGTATAATAGCCGGTCAGCCTCTTGATGTTCATGTTGTTGCAACAGATCCTGATTCTGCTCAATCGGTTTATTTATCGGCTACAGGTACGCCATTTGAGGTAACGAACCCGGCTAAATTCGATACCAGCTCTGATAGAGATAAAACAACGGGTATTGATACTGCTAAAGGGCAATTTACATGGACAACCAGTTGTGATGATATACGTGTTCAGCCCTATACAGTTGTATTTAATGCGATGGATAATTATATAACGCCGCTTAATTACAATCTTACCTGGAATATTACCGTTGTTGCTCCCCCGCCCGATAGCCTTAAAGACACTGCCACAGGGAATTCTATTGTTCTTAGCTGGAAATCTCCGTATTCGTGTGCAACAGCGACAACATTTCTTGGTTTTACGGTGTGGCGAAAAACCGGGTGTGAGAATGTATTGCCCGACACCTGCGATCCTACATCGGTGTTAACAGGATATACTGAACTTACACCTAACCCGATAAGACAGTATTCCTACATTGATAATTCTGTTTTACAGGGCATTGACTATTCCTACCTGATGCTTGCCGAATTTGGCGACAGCACTTACTCGGGATACGTTTATAATGAGGTATTTGGTTTGTCTTCTGCTGAAGTTTGTACTCATCTGAAAAAAGATGTGCCGGTGATAACTAATGTAAGTGTAGTTAATACCAATATCAGTAAAGGTATTATGTATGTTGCATGGAGTAAGCCGTCAAGCGATACAAGTGTTCTTGATACCCTTGAATTTCCCGGCCCGTATTCATATAATTTTTATCGTTATAGGGGCTTTAATGGCTCTCCTCCCGTAAAATTTTTAGGTTCTTACACAACCCCTTATTTCACACAGCTTAATGACACATCATTTATAGATGATTCACTCGATACAAAGGATTCAGCGTACTCATATATTGTGAAGTTTTATTACAAAAGTGACAGCCTTATGGGCACTACAAACCTGGCTTCAAGTATTTATCTTACGCTTGTGGGTAATAATCACCGGGTGGCATTAACGTGGAACGAGAACGTGCCATGGACCAATGATAGTTTTCAGATATATCGTCAAAATCATATTACAAAAGCTTTTGACTACATTGCTACAACAACAGCACAAACCTATACCGACAAAGGATTGGAGAATGATACTACCTATTGTTATTATGTAGAAAGTTACGGGCATTATTCTATAGAAGGCATAACAAATCCAATTGTTGATTCTTCGCAAATTAATTGCACGGTGCCTGTAGATACAACGCGCCCGTGTGCGCCAACACTGGCTGTTAATAATGATTGTAATTCCAATAATAATTTTGGTAACTTTATTAACCAGCTTCAATGGACGCTGAACCCGACAGCATGTGCCAACAGCAGCATCTTGAAATTTTATATTTATTATTCCCCTCTTGAAAATCAACCTCTGCAACTTATAGACAGCACTCAAGGAACCTGATGTTTATACCTATATAAGTGCATTGAATAATACGGTTGCAGGATGTTATGCCGTTGTTTCGGAAGACTCGGGATATACACTAAGTTACAAAAGCAATATCGTGTGTGTAAATAACTGCCCGGTTTATAATTTACCTAATGTGTTTACACCCAATGGCGATGAACATAACGATTTATTTACGCCGTTCCTGCCTTACCAGTATATTGACCACATTGATATGCACATTTATAACCGGTGGGGCGAGCTTGTTTTTGAAACTACCGATCCTATGATTAACTGGAATGGCAAAAATTTTAATACGGGTAAAGAATGCCCCGACGGTGTTTACTACTATACCTGCGAGGTGTATGAAAATACAGTAACAGGTGTGGTAAAACTTAACCCGCCATTGAAGGGATATGTTCAAATATTGCGGTAGTACTAATTACAAATTTTAATTAAAACCATGTTTACAGGCATTATCGAATGCACGGGAAAAGTTATAGAGTCCAGGAAGGATAACAAGAACCTGCATATCACTATTAAAAGCCCCATTTCATCTGAATTAAAGCCTGATCAAAGTGTGAACCATAACGGCGTTTGCCTCACGGTTGTTTCAATACATGATTCGTCACACACCGTTACGGCAGTAGATGAAACATTGCAGCGCAGTAATCTGGCTGGTTTAAAAAAAGGAGATTTGGTAAATCTTGAGCGCTCTATGCCCGCGAATAGCAGGTTTGACGGGCACTTGGTGCAGGGTCATGTGGATGAAACTGCCGAATGTATTTCAATTGAAGACCAAAACGGAAGCTGGCTTTATACATTCGGATTTACATCCTCGCAACAAAATTTATTAGTTGAAAAAGGTTCTGTATGTGTTAATGGTATAAGTTTAACTGCTTTTAATGTGAAGCAGGGGCGGTTTTCAGTTGCCATTATTCCTTATACCTGTGAACACACTAATTTTAAATATCTTAAATCAAAAGATAGTGTGAATCTTGAATTTGATGTTATAGGAAAATATGTAGCCAAATGGATGGAAGTGTTCCGGGCTTCAGCAAAGAAATAAGAACCCCCTAAATCCCCTAAAGGGGACTTCCTCCTGTCAAGCAAAGAATCTGCTAAGATTAATTTTACGTGTATTAATATAGAGTAGTTACTTTAGCAGGTACATTTTACCGAAACCGCTTTTAATATATTGGTCGGCGCCCGAATCGTAATGGGCAAGCGACTGACCGTTTAAAGAAGCCACCACATGGTAAAGATATAACCCGTTACCAAGCTGGTTACCAAATTGGTCGGTGCCGTTCCAGGCATATTGCGAAATATTGGTGCCTATATGAAGGGGACCTATATCGTTTTGCGTAATTTCTTTCACAATTTTTCCGGTAATGGTCATAATCTCTATCTTAAAAAAGGAGGGCACTTGCGAGCCGGTAAGGGTGAACACAAACCGGGTAGACGTGGTGAACGGATTAGGATAATTAAGTATGCTGCTTATCATCTCTTTATTAATTACGTCGAATGCAACCTGGTAGGGGTTTGCACCCGATACATTTCCCGAACTGTCATGAGCCTCGACAATAAGCGTGTAAGTGCCATCAATGGTAAAATCAGGTTTATAATTTACCGTGCAGATATTGTTAACAGAATTTAAGTTGGCACCGGGGGGTGATGGTGTAAACAATAGAGTTAATTGATTATTGCGATAATTAATCCTTACAGGCGATGTGGGAGCGGCAGGAGTTTCTATATAAACCGAAACAAAATTGGTATCGGTTAAAGGAAGATATTTATTTTTATCTCTCAGGTTGATAAGAATATCAGGCTTGGCGGAAACAATGTCGTTGTTAAGAATATGTATGCCGTCAAATGTTACATCAAGTAAAGGGTTGGTTGTATTTTTTTTAACGTTAAAAGGCAAATTCCCGAGGTTGTTAAAATGATATTCTTCGGGCTGGTGATGCTCATAGGGGTTAGCTTCAATCAGTAAATTATCTATGCCGGTGCTGGTGTTGCCGCTGGTAGCGTAATTCAAGTTGACGTGCAAAGAATCGTTGGCTCCGAGAGTACGGTTTTTTACAAACTCAGGAGTAATGCTGCCTGATGTTGTTGAAACGGTATATTTCATCCATAAGCTATCCATTTTATAATCGGTAATGTTATCTACATCAATCCCGACAGCCAGCGGCTGCCCCTGCTGCAAAGAATCGCCTTTAAAAGATGTTATTGGAATATGTTGAACGGATAAGTAAGCAGTGGGATTAAGCGCCGCATCGGGCATGGGTTGATAGTTTACACGCCAGTAATTAAGCTGGGCGGGTGTTTTACTTATAGTGTCGGTCGTGTTTTCCTGTACAACGATTTGGGGATAAATCTTCGGGTTAATAAAATTCAGTGCTAAATCGGTGCCTGTAAATGCTTTATATAAAACAGTTTGCGCCCCTGTATTATTTACGCCGAAAATAGTGACGCTGGCAGAATCGGTGGGAGGAGCGTGGTGTTTCCAGTGAAAGGATGACCATTGAAGGGCAGGTCCAATATCGGGAGATTGCACATAGCCATTATACCAGCGACCTTTAATTTCAAAATTTCCGTTAATGGTTTTCAGGGCAGAATCGGCAAGGATTTCTGTTGTAGGAAAAGATTTGCTGTCTCCCTTTTTTGCGAAAAACATATAAGGACGGTCGAAAGTGGTAGTATCAATTCTTGTGCACCCCAAGGTCTTCAACGCACTTAACAATACCGGACCAAACTTTTGAATGAATGCCTGTTCAATGCTGAAACCAAGAACATAATCGCCTTTGGGAATAATTTTATTAATTAAATTAGCTATTGAATCCTGGTAAATGCCGGTACTATTATAGAAAAAACCATCTAAAGGATAATTTTGGTCATTATAACTATTGTAAAGACCGTAACCGTTCCCATCCGGTGGGTTTTGCCAGGGTAATCCTGTTGCAGAATCAAAAACAGCAATCATAAAAAGAGTTTGCGCACTTGGTCCTTCGGCATCGTCATCCACTAAATAGGGGAATGAGTTAATGGTATATTTAATATCGAAAGGATCTTGAATAGGTCCCGGAGTATGGCCAAAATTATATGTTGTTACACCTGTTTGAGCGAATATAAATTTATTATTATGTACAAAGTGAAATTTACGGTCCGTACTATCATAAATATTTGCAAAATTATCATTCAGATATTGGTAAAAATGCGATTGATTCCAGCCGGGTGAGCTTTTTGGTAAATAAATAAATGAATTGGTGTGCCAGTTATATTGCCCGTTGTAGAGGGTATCATAAGCGGTGCGCCAATAATATACTGTGCTGTCATGTAAGGTTATCGCCGGTTTCCATTTAATAACGCCGCCGCCCTGGGTAGGAGAATACGTTTGCAACAGAGGGCTATTGAATAATGCAGTGGTGTCAATCTGGATATCATATTTATGCGGAGGGGCAAAAGGATTAGCCGTACAGGCTTTTAGAACCAACCCCTTATTGTTGGCAATATTTTGCGAGTTAACGATGCTGTAATCATAAGGATAAGCCGGCAAAAGGTCTGCCCCGTTTATATAGAGTTCTATCGTAACAGAATTATTTATTTTTGTTATTTCATCAACCTGGTTTTTAGGATCCAGTGTAACCGTAAATTTATTTAACCCGTATCCAATGGTTGAATCGGTATAAACTTTAAACTTTACCGAGTCCTGGTAATAAGGAGCTTTTATCTTTTGTTCGTAAAGAGTAAGCTGACTTCCGTTAGGGAAGGTTCGGGTTACTGAAATATAAATGCTGTCATTAACAGCCATACCGAGGTTGGTTGGATATACCACCAAATCGAAAGATTGATCGGCTGCCGTGATAACAGAAGGTGAAAAATGTACTGTGCTTGGCTCAAGATCGTAATCCGGTTTTGGGTGGGTATTCAAACTCAAAGAAGGGTCGCCATTAAGTATCATTTGTTCAACGGCTAATTTTGGATTGGCTATCCCTAATTGCGAAGCACTATCAACAATGTAACGAACGTCTTGTGCCATGGCATCGCCAATACCATTATGATAAGCAAGATTGCATAATTCTCTATAGAATGCATCCGAGTAAGCATACGTACTAAAATCAGTTGAAAGATAGGATGACGCAACAAATGCTATGGCGCCCTTATTGGGAATATTCACAAATGTTTCACTCAATCCCGGTGTGGGTAAAAAAATATTGCCTAAATAACATCCGTTTGATAATATCATCGGGTACTTTTTATAATTATTATAATTAGCGGGGTTATCAATATTAAAATCCCATGAATCGGGTGAAGAGTGCCCGAAAAATGTCATCAGTGAAACGCCATTGTTAATAAGCGACGTGAGAGTTACGGAAGTTGCCTGTTGTATAGGATTGGTGCTTGTTTTGTAAAACGAAGTAACATTAGCGCCGTAAAGTGTGCCCTGTATAATTTTTTGATAGTCCGTAAGAAAACCTTGAAATTCCCCCTGCGAAATGGCATCAGTACCCCCTGCAAGGTGCAAAACATCCTTCATCCATAATTTATTCGCTATGGTTTGCAGTTGAGGTGTGGTGGTTTGGTTGCTTACAAAATCTTTTACTTTTTGCAAGTAGGCTGCTATATCAGCCGGGCTGGTTGTGGAAAGCCGCCCCACGGGTATAGCGGGTGTCGGGTCGTAAGTAGTTGCAGTAAATAATTCATCTGCTCCCGGTGTGCCAAATGTTGGCACGAGGCATAGGGGCAGGTAATCAGCAGGGTCATCATTAAAATCTTCATAGTTGAGATTCGCATCAAGCTCATTACTTTCCCATTGAGTGCCTTTTCCAATGAGCAAAATGTATTTTGGTTTAATGGTCCAATGCTGCCGTGCATATAATGCAAAATTTCGTATGGATAAAGGGTGGCGTTGAACGCCATAAGCAAACTGGTCGTATAGCTGGTTAATATCCACTACAATGGCATGATAGCCGCAGGTGTTTTTAAAATCGGCATAGTCCTGCACGTAGTTATGACCTTGCCCGTCATTATATAAAACAGGATTTGAGATTATTATAAAATCGCCTTCATTGGCGGGGTTAGTATAATCTATAAAATTTATCTTTTGCAATGAATTGACCGGTTCAATATCACTGCTGGCTTGCGATGTGATCACTACATTGCGGTTAGCGGCAGAGATAGGGGGTAATGTAAAATAGGCGGTATCGTTATTTGAACTGACCGTGCCTTGCAATACAATAAGATTCGTTAGATCAAAAATTAAAGGCAGAGTGCTTTTGTTGTTATAATTCGAAATTTTAAGGAACTGGTTTATTGCCGATGGTCCCGGCACTTTAAAATGAACTACTGATGCATTATCAAAATTCAAAACCCGTGGATACTGCAATTCAGCATTGGCTAATACATCGTCGTCATAACTGCTTGGGGAGCCCTTTCCCTCAGCAGTGAAAGTTAAAGTGGTGTTTGATGATATTAGGTTAAGATTAGTAAAAGCAAAATTAAAATTAGCGCTTGAAACGTTATAAAAAACAGGCAAAGTATCCATGTAAATATTGTTTATACCTAAGATTACATAATGCGCCTGGGCGCTATAACCCCAAAGTTGACCGCTCATGGTGGCAGGTGGTCCCTGATTATAAACATGAGGAGCCGGAAAAGGATAATTCAAAACATTTACCACTCCCTTACTTTGAATAACATTGGAATACGCCAAATAACCTTCACCGTTATCCCATTCAGGTAAGTATATTGCAGCATCTGTTACTGGGTTAATCCAAGCAGGGTATGATTGATAATAAAAACTATAGTTTCTTTCACCTTTAACTAATAGTACTGAATACCAGCAATAAGGCACTGTTTCAACTGCACCGGTTGGTGTGGTGGTGAATGTATAATTTAAGTGCTTTCCGGCAGCACTGTAAGTAAGATAATAAGAAGATGAATCAGTGAAACAACTAAAAGCAGTATTGGCTTGCCCGCTTTTCATGTAAAGCCCTGAATCCACCCAGCCGTCATTTCTTGTTCCTAAGAAGTATATTCCTGCAGTGTCAAAAAAGATGGGAACCTGTTTGCCGTTTTTGAACAGTTGAAATTCGTTGCCCGGTACATTTCCCAGACCCGCCGTATTTAACGTAGCAGTGGGAATAAGATATATGCTTGAATCGTTTAGTAATTTGAATTTGTAATAAGTTTGGTTGTAGTTTATCCATGAATTGCTATTCCTGAATACCTGTGCGGAAGATTTACCGGCAAACAGAACATTAAAAGCAATTGATAAGAACAGGAGTAAATATCTTCTCATCTAATTCGTCTTAGCCTTTTTAGCATTTTTAGCAATATTCATTTTAACGGAAAACACATTCGAGTAAGGCGCTTCCGATACGTTGCCGAGGTTGGTGAATGCATAATCCAAAGTAAAAGCGCCAAGGCGCAAGCCCACACCAATATCGGGCTGGGCAGTGCGTATCTGTTTGCCCGTTACATTGTCCGTTGCGCGTTGTATATCTCCAATACCACCGCGGATAAACACAAAGTGATTATAATTAAATTCAACGCCGGCATGAGGGTCAAAACTAAACGGAGCGCTGCTGATAAGAACATTGTTCATACCGTCGGTGGTTACATTCACATCTAATTCAGGCAACACGCCGAATTTTTTCCCTATAGTTATATTGTATGCGCCCCCTAAAATAACGGTTGGCGTAGTAAGTTCAATAGAACTGGTAGGAATCTCATTGCCGGTTGATGCCAGCACGTCTTGTTCGGCGCTTGTAAAATTGAATGACCATGCATTAAATGTTGTGGTGATATCGCGCGCCATTGCACCGAGATATAAATTTTTAAGATGGTATTGTGCGCCCACATCCAAACCAAATCCCCAGCAATCGGCAAAGCTGCCCACAATACGGTAAATTACTTTGGCGCTTCCGCCTATGCTAAGCCCTTTTATTTTTTTTATTTTTTGCGCATATGAAAACAGGAAACCGTAATCGGCTGCCGAAAAGGTGGTAACATCGTTGTAATTAATACTGCCGTCAGGCTGCACAAGAAACAAGGTGTTGGGAATATCATCGGTGCCAAAACGAATAACGGAAAAACCTATATAACGGTCATCCTTCAGGGGAATGGTAGCTGCTGCATAATCGAAATCGGAAATACCTGCAAAATATTCATTATGCATGGCGGCAAACTGCAAATCAGTATTATAAACCAGCCCGGCAGGATTCCAGTAGCCGGCTGTAACATCATTCGTGCTTGCCACCACGCTGCCGGCCATGCTTAAAGCCTGTGCACCCACACCTATGCTCATGAACGCATCGCTGTAGACAGCCACCTGTGATTGCGCTGTGGATGACCACCCAAGCACAATAAGAATAAGACCTGTTTTTTTCATGTTAAAATATCTATAGCCGGTATCTTTTATTATAACCTAAAATTATGAACTTATTGCCAATCAAACAAAACATTTACATAGGAGAACTATATACAAATCGGTGTTAATAAGTATATGAAAATATATAAACGATTGTTTTGCCTTATTAGTATAAAATCCGCTTATATATTTGTGACTCACCCGCTCAATTATTTGGCTCTCCGCCCCTCTCTTTTAAAGAGAGGGGCACGTGGCATTGAGCGTTTGCGGGGTGAGTAACCCATGGAAATTATTTGTAATCATCATAAAAATATTTTTTATGTAGTTTTAAACGGCTTCTTAATTACTTTTGCAAAAATACTTTTTCCATGTCTTTTTGGGATGAATTGAAATGGCGCGGCTTAATACATGATTCTACCGAGGGTGTTGAGGCATTGTTAAAAACTCCGCCTGTATCGGGTTATTTGGGATTTGATCCTTCTGCTCCTTCATTGCATATCGGTAACCTGGTGCAGATAATGTTGTTGGTGCATTTTCAATGTTCGGGCAATAAACCAATCGCTTTGGTAGGGGGCGCAACGGGTATGATTGGCGACCCGAGCGGAAAATCGGAAGAGAGAAAATTATTATCGGAAGAGATAATCCGGGATTATGAGGAGAAAATAAAAGCCCAGTTGAGTAAATTTCTCGACTTTAATTCTAAGGTAAATCCTGCCATCATGTCAAATAATTACGACTGGTATAAAGGCATAAATATTCTCGATTTTTTGCGCGAAGCAGGAAAACATCTTACCGTAAATTATATGATGGCTAAAGACTCCGTAAAAAACCGTCTTGAAACGGGCATTTCTTTCACTGAATTTTCATATCAGCTTTTGCAGGGCTACGATTATTACCGGCTTAACCAAAAGTATGGTTGCACTTTGCAAATGGGTGGCTCCGACCAATGGGGTAACATTACATCGGGCATAGAACTCATCCGCCGCATATCAGGCAAAGAAGTTTATGCGATTACAACACCGCTTATTACAAGAGCCGATGGCAAAAAATTCGGTAAAACAGAAGAGGGCAACGTGTGGCTGGATGCCGAGATGACCTCGCCGTATAAGTTTTACCAGTTCTGGCTAAATACTGCCGACGAAGATGCTCTAAAGTATATCCGCATTTTTACATTCCTGAATGAAGAAAATATAAAAGCGCTTGAAACCCGTCATGCGCAAGCGCCACATTTACGGGAGTTGCAAAAGGAATTGGCAAAAGACATAACTAAACGGGTTCATTCTGTTGACGATTATAATTTTGCCCTGAAAGCATCAGAGATATTATTTGGCAATACGGCTATTGAAACACTTAAAACATTAAGTAATGTTCAGTTTGAAATGGTGTTCGAGGGAGTGCCGCGCATTACAATCAATAAATCGGAATTGGAAAGCGGTGTAAATGTTGTTGAACTGGTTTCAGATAAAACAAAATTTTTCCCGTCGCGTGGTGAAGTAAGGCGCACTATACAAGGCAAGGGATTAAGCATTAACAGCCGCCTGGTTGAGAGTGTTGAATTTTCAGTAACGACGGGAGAGCTTATTAATAACAGGTATTTACTGCTGCAAAAAGGGAAGAAGAATTATTTTTTAGTGGTAGCTGAATAAAAAATAGTTTTAAAGTTTGTCTTCATTGCACTTTGTCATTCGTCATTAATTAAAACAATCATATGCCAAAAAATATTGTACAAAAAGTGGTGTTTAAGAACACAACACCTAAAGCGCTTTACGAGTTGTATATGGACTCTAAAAAACATTCAGTTGCGACAGGCGCTCCAGCTAAAATCTCAGCCAAAGAGGGTGGTAAATTTTCGGCGCACAGCGGATACTGTTTCGGTAAAAACCTTCAGTTAATAAAAGACAGACTTATTGTGCAAAGCTGGAGAGGCTCTGATTGGGATAAAAGCGAAGATGATTCAACCTTTATCATTCAACTTGAACCTAAAGGAAAAGATGTTATTCTTGAAGCTTTTCACATTAACCTCCCGGATAAACAGGCAAAGGATATCGATGGCGGATGGTATACTTTTTACTGGGAACCCTGGAAAAAGTACCTTGCCGGAAAACCGATTGATAAGTACCCGGAAATGTAGGGTACAGCTATAAAAAACAACCATGCATTGTTTCCTGCGTGGTTATTTTTTTCTGCATTTCGTGTCGATTCCTGACTGTTAAATCAATTCTCGTTTCCGTGCAGAATATATAGAGAACTACACTACTAATAATACTGTAAAAACCATGCCAAAACCCCCTAAAGGGGACTTTACTTTATTTTACTGTTAGGTAAGCAATGGGGCAAATCATTTCTTCCATGCTCATGCCGCCGTGCTGAAACGTGTTGCGGTAATAATTAACATAATAGTTGTAATTATTGGGATAAGCGAAGAACTTATCTTCTTTAGCAAAAATAAATACCGAGCTCACGTGCGGCTGTGGCAGTTTCCCGTCATTGGGGTTGCGCAGTTCAAAACATTCTTTGGCATTGTAGTTAAGGTTTCTGCCATGCTTGTAGCGCAGGTTAGTAGTAGTTTCACGGTCGCCGACAACTTTAATAGGCTCTTTAACGCGTATACTCCCGTGGTCGGTGGATATAATAATATTAACCTCCTTACCGGCTAACTTTAACAGGGCATTTTGCAAGGGCGAATGCTCAAACCAGCTTCGTGTAATAGAGCGATATGCCGCTTCATCATTTGCCAGTTCGCGCAGCACTTCCATTTCTGTGCGGGCATGTGAGAGCAGGTCAACAAAATTATAAACAATAACATTTAAGTTATTATTCATCAAATTGTTCATGTTATCTACCAGCGTTTCGCCATCGCGGTGATTGGTTATTTTGGTGTAAGAGAATTTAATATCCTTGCGGTTGCGCACCAACTGGTCGGCAAGAAAATCTTTTTCGTGCAAATTTTTGCCGCCTTCATCTTCGTCATTAAACCAATATTGCGGAAAGCGCTTTTGAATATCAAGTGGGGTCAATCCCGCAAAAATGGCGTTGCGGCTATATTGGGTAGTAGTTGGTAATATGCTGAGGAATGAATCTTCTTCCACCAAACGGAAAGATTCCGTTATAACCGGCTGTAAATTTTTCCATTGGTCGTAACGCAGGTTATCTATCAGGATAAAGAAAGTAGGAATCTTAGGGTCCATTTTGTTAAACACCTTGTCTTTAAAAAAAGTATGCGACAGGGTGGGTGTTTTCGCATCGGGTTTGTTCATCCAGTTTATATAATTCTTTGAAACAAACTTGCAAAACTCACTGTTAGCTTCCGATTTCTGCATCAAAAGCACATCCTTCATTTCGCCTTTGGTGCGTTCAATTTCCAATTCCCAATACACTAATTTTTTATAGATGTCTGTCCACTCTTTAATATCAGACACCGTAGAGATAGAGGCGAATATTTTCTGAAACTCCTGTTGGTAGGAGGAGGTGGTTTTTTCACTCACCAGCCGTTTGTTTTCCAAAAGCTTCTTCAAGGTAAGCAGCATCTGGTTGGGTTTTACCGGCTTAATAAGATAATCGCTTATCTGTGAGCCGATGGCATCTTCCATAATATTTTCCGCCTCGCTTTTAGTTATCATCACAACAGGCAGGTGATTATTAACCGCTTTTATCTGCGACAGGGTTTCAATACCCGATAGACCGGGCATCTGCTCATCCAGAAAAACAATATCATAGCCGTTTTCTTTGCAGCGTTCTACGGCATCGTAGCCATTGGTAACGGCTTCAACATCATATCCTTTTTCATTCAAAAATAAGATTTGCGGCTTTAAAAGGTCTATCTCGTCATCAGCCCAAAGTATCTTCACTCCATTTGTCATAATTATATTTTTTCTGTCTATATTTATATTAACACTTAAATTTACGATGAATTCCGTTAAACGGAGTATTTATTAATTAGTCAAAAACCGTTCCTGATTTTAGCCCATTGAACAAAAAGAAAATTATAAACGATCCAGTATACGGATTTATTTCAATCAACCACGATATTATCTTCGATTTGATTGAGCATCGTTATTTCCAGCGTTTGCGTCGTATTCAGCAATTGGGGCTTACCTCTTACGTTTATCCCGGTGCAATGCACACCCGTTTTCAACACGCTTTAGGCGCTATGCACCTTATGACACTATCGCTTGAGGTGCTTCGTTCCAAAGGTATTAAGATTACATTAGAAGAAGCCGAAGCAGTTACGATTGCCATTTTACTGCACGATATAGGTCACGGTCCTTACTCTCACGCTCTTGAACACACCATTATTTCGTCTATTAACCACGAAGCCATTTCACGGATTATAATGGAAGACCTTAATAAGGAGTTTAACGGGCAATTATCGCTTGCGCTGAAGATTTTTACCAATAATTACCGAAAAAAGTTCCTTCATGATTTGGTGAGCAGCCAGTTGGATATGGACCGCCTCGATTATCTTAACCGCGACAGCTTTTTTACCGGCGTGTATGAAGGAGTTATTGGCTATGACCGAATCATTAAAATGCTGAACGTGTATAAAGACCGTTTGGTGGTGGAAGGGAAAGGCATTTATTCTATTGAGAAATTTATTATTGCGCGGCGGTTGATGTATTGGCAGGTGTATCTTCATAAAACAGTTTTGTCGGCGGAACACATGGTAGTGAAAATATTAGAGCGGGCTATGTGGCTGGTCAGGAACGGTAAAAATCTTACTACAAGTAAGCCACTCATGTTTTTTCTGAATAAAAAAGTTAACCCGGAAGATTTTTTATCGAATAAGGAAGCGCTTTATTATTTTACCGAAATGGACGATTATGATGTGTTAGCTGCCATTAAAAACTGGCAGGATGCTGATGATACCCTGCTTGCAACATTATGTACTAACTTAGTGCAACGCCGGTTGAATAAAGTGCATCTTAGAAACAATAAGTTTGATGAAAAGGAGGTTGAAACGTTGCAAAAAAAAGCTGAAACGCTTTTTAAACTGAAGAAAGGCGAAGGCAATTACATGGTTTATACTGATTCAACAAGTAATTATGCTTATAAGAGTGACGAAGAACGGATTAATATTTTGCTGAAAAAAGGAACAGTGCTCGATATTGCAGATGCATCAGACCAGCTTAATATTAGAATGCTGAGTGCTCCGGTAACCAAGTATTTTTTGAGTTATCCGAAAGATATTGAAAACAATTTGGAATAAACATTTTACAATTAACTATTAACAATTAACTTTTAATATATCAGGAATCATCAAATTAAATTATGTTTTTTACAGCACAACAATTAGCAGAATATACAGGGGGAAAGCTTTCAGGTAGCGGCGATATAAAAATTTTTTCGCCGGCTAAAATTGAAGAAGCTAAAGAAGGCGAGGTTACCTTTCTTGCCAACCCAAAGTATTCCGAGTATGTGTATTCCACTAATGCCTCTCTTCTTATTGTTAATGATGATATAAGTTTTGATAAACCGGTAAAAGCTGCGTTGCTGCGTGTGAAAGATGCGTATTCGGCATTTACAATGGTGCTCGAAAAATTCAGTAATTCCGTTTTAGAAAAGAAGGGAATTGAAGAACCTTCATTTGTTTCCAAATCTGCAACTTTAGGCAAAGATGTTTACGTGGGCGCTATGAGTTATATTGGCGATAATGTGAAATTGGGAAACAACGTTAAAATTTTTCCGGGTGTTTTTATTGGCGAGCAAAGTTTGATTGGTGACGGTACAGTCATTTTCCCGGATACTACTGTTTATCATCATTCTCAAATAGGAAAAAACTGCATCATGCATTCAGGAACGGTTATTGGCTCCGATGGTTTTGGCTTTGCCCCGTTGGCTGATGGTTCTTACAAGAAGATTCCGCAGCTGGGGAATGTGTTGATTGAGGATAATGTTGAAATAGGCGCTAACACAGTAATTGACCGCGCCACAATGGGTTCGACCATTATTCGTAAAGGAGTTAAATTAGATAACCTGATACAGGTAGCACACAATGTTGAGATAGGAGAAAACACCGTGGTTGCCGCGCAAACCGGCATTTCGGGCAGTACGCGTATTGGTAAAAATTGTGTTGTGGGCGGTCAGGTTGGTTTTGTCGGGCATCTTGACATTGCCGATGGCACGAAGGTAAATGCCCAAAGCGGTGTGTCTAAGTCGGTTAAAGAAAAGGGTAAGAAATTAACGGGCTCACCTGCATACGATTACACCGCATCATTGCGTTCGCAAGCCATATTCAGGTCGTTGCCGCAATTGGAAAAACGGATTGCAGAATTGGAAAAGGAATTGAAAAAACTAAAAAAGCCCTCACTATAAAATAAGTAAAAGATTGCCTAATTAACGTTAAATTTGCGCCCTAAAAAAAAGTAAAAATTTGTAATGAGTTTGTTTCAGCAAACGATTAAAAAATCGGTTTCGGTAGAAGGCATTGGCTTGCACACAGGCAAAAAAGTGAAAGTTACTTTTAAGCCGGCTCCAACTGACCATGGATTTGTCTTCAAGCGGCTGGATGTGCCCGGCGAAGCTCTTATACGCGCTGATGTAGATAATGTAGTGGACACCTCGCGCGGCACCACTATCGGCGAAAGAGGCGTAAAAGTGAGCACCATTGAACACACCCTTGCAGGGTGTATTGCTATGGAACTGGATAATTTGCTGATTGAACTGGATGCGCAGGAACTACCCATAATGGATGGCAGCGCTAAACTATTTGTAGCTGCTTTAACCGAAGCAGGAGTTCAGGAACAAGACGCGGAAAAAGAAACGTTTAAGATAACCGAGAACATTTATCACGTTGACCCGGAGAATAATGTTGAATTAATTGCTGTGCCATCTGATGAGGAGCAGATAACGGTGATGATAGATTATAACAGCCCTATACTGGGCTTTCAGCACGCCATTTGTAATGTTGCGACAGAATTTAAGGACCAGTTTTCCGATGCCCGCACGTTTTGTTTCTTACATGAACTGGATTATTTATTCGAACAAAATCTCATAAGGGGTGGCGATACCGACAATGCTATTGTGGTGGTTGACAAAATTGTAGATGATGCTGAGTTAAGCCGCCTCGCCAAAAAATTTAATAAGCCGAAAATCGCTGTATTAAAAGAAGGCATTTTAAATAACGTTGAACTGCGATACAGCAATGAACCCGCGCGGCATAAGCTGCTCGACATCGTTGGCGACCTTGCTCTTATCGGCACACCTATTAAAGCAAAAATTATTGCCAGCCGCCCCGGTCATACTAATAATATTCAGTTCGCTAAAAAAATTAAAAATCATATTCGCGAACAAAAGGGCAAGAACAAAAACATTCCGTTTTACGATGTAAATAAAAAGCCTATTTACGATATTAATCAAATAGCTAAAAATCTTCCTCATAAATACCCGTTTTTGTTAATTGATAAAATAATTGACCTCACAGAGACCAGGGTAGTGGGCGTAAAAAATGTAACATTCAACGAACCATTTTTTCAGGGACATTTTCCTGGCAATCCTGTAATGCCCGGTGTTTTGCAGATAGAAGCGATGGCGCAAACCGGCGGCATTTTGGTATTGCAAACAGTCACTGACCCTCAAAACTGGGATACTTATTTTCTTAAAATTGATAATGCTAAATTTAAAAACAAAGTGGTGCCTGGCGATACGCTTATCCTGAAGCTTGAATTATTAAGCCCCATACGCCGCGGTATTTGCGAAATGCGCGGCACTGCCTATGTGGGCGATAAAGTGGCTTGTGAAGCCGACCTTGTAGCAAAAATTATCAGAAAAACGAATGCCTGATGATTAAGGTATCTTCCAACATTCATCCCGAAGCCCAAATACCCCCGGGCGTAGTAATAGGAATTCTTTCCGGCAATGACGATAACGCTTAACAACATTGGTAAGCGCTATAACTACGAGTGGATATTTTCCAAACTCACGTATCAATTTCTGCCGGGTAATGCCTATGCCGTAATTGGTCCGAACGGAAGCGGCAAAAGCACCTTGCTGCAACTTATCGCAAGTAATCTTTCTCCAAGCGAGGGAGATATAACCTATTCCCTCAACGAAAAAAAAATAGAAGTTGAATCTGTTTTTCGCCAGGTGGGTTTTTGTGCGCCATATCTTGAATTGCCTGAAGAATTTTCCGCTAAAGAAATGCTGCACTTTCACGGCAGGTTCAAATCATTGTCGCCTTCTTTTACTATTGATGGCATTTTAGCGGAAGCGGGTTTAACAAAACACAGTGGTAAATCCATCAAATATCTTTCATCGGGTTTAAAGCAGCGGCTGAAACTGGCTTTGTGTTTTTATTTTGATGTGCCCGTAATTCTTTTAGATGAACCCGCCACCAATTTAGATGAAGACGGTCTAAAATGGTATCGTAATGTGGTGGGGCCATTGTCCAAAAACAAACTCGTTATCATTTGCAGCAATGCTGAGCGCGAATATTCGTTCTGCAATCAATTGGTGAAGGTTACCGATTATAAGCAACGCTGATTTTTACTGCGCTTTTTTCTTACGATACATTATCGCCACTATCTCAATTCCAAAGCCAAGCAGCACCAATGTCGGAGCAAGGTTAATGCGGCGCCATGCGTAAATTTCTTGAGGGTTAAATGAATTAGGGTCCGGGTTTTTGCCGCCCGCCATTACGAGGTAACCAACCAGGATAAATGCAATGCCGATAAAAAACAGGATATAATTTTCGCGCTCAAATACCACGCGCTTTTCGGGTGGCGGCGGCGCTTTAAATGTTGATGAAGTTTTCGGAGCTGCCTGTTTAGGTGCCGTTGTTGGAACTTTTGGGGGTGACGGTTTTTTTTGTTCAGCCATACTAATCTGTTTAATATAAATCATCCAACCGTTTCTGCAGGTATTTATTTACGGCAAGATAGGTGCTTATAAAGCTAAATGCCAGTCCCAGTAAAACGATTAGGAGTATCAAAGATAAGGTAAAAGTATAATCCTGCAATACGCGCAGCTCGGGCACGTCGTTAAGCGCGACATTCAGCACGGTAAGCAGCCCGATAACCGCCACCAGCGAGGCGATAAACCCGTTCAGCACGCCCCGGTAAATAAAGGGCTTCACAATAACCCAGCGCGTGGCGCCCACCAATTGCATACTTTTTATCAGAAAACGATTCGAGTACATGCTGAGGCGAATGGTGCTGTCAATAAGTGTTATAGCCACTATCAGCAGCAATACGCTTATGCCCATGATTATTATCCCCGCTTTGCGCACGTTTTTACTAACGGCATCTACGAGCGATTGCATATAGTAAAATTCCGACACCATGGGGTTTTGAATCACAATGCTTTTCACTTTCGCTATGCTGTCGTTATTGACGTATGGCGGGGTGAGATGAATATTGATAGAGGCAAACAGCGGGTTGTCATCCAGCACCTTGGTGAAATCTTCGCCGGTATCATTCATAAAAATTTTCGCCGCATCGGCTTTGCTCACATACACGGCGGAGCTTACAAACGGAAAGATTTGCAGTTGTTTTTGATAGGCGAGGGCGTCGGCATCAGTGGTGCCGTCTTTAAGAATAACGTTAAACTCTATGTCCTCTTTAAAATGGTCCGTCAGTTTTTTGCCGTGAATGAAGATGACGCCGAACAAACCTATTAAGAACAGCACGATTGCCGTAATGATAATAGAATACAGCGCAGATGCCGTGAAATGTGATTTGGTTCTTACACTCATTAGGGTGATGCTGATTATTAACGTGCGAAAATAATCAATTTAGGTTATTGGGTGTGGATAGGAATTATTTTGATGGTACCTAAGAACTAGTTGGTTTTTAGGGCGTGCCACTGCGGGTTGGGCTTTCCGCTACAACTCCTCATTACGCTACGCTCCATTGCGGGGTTTCCACTGCAATCCCTCACGCGGCGTTATACTGATTTCAGGGATATTTAAAAATTCAGTACATTTATAATGGATAAGCTATGAAAAAAGTTATATATGGTATAGTCGTTATGTGTTGTTTTACATGGCAGCAATCATATGGACAGGATGTTCAGCTATGGGGAACGACTTCGTTTGGGGGAATTAATAACAACGGCACAATTTTTATTTATGATGCCACAACTAATACTCTTATAAAGGTTCATGATTTTTCTGGTGTAGATGGCGCTCAACCAGGCTGTACACTTTTACAGGCAATTGATGGGGAATTATATGGACTAACAGATAATGGCGGAGCTAATAATTATGGGGTATTATTTTCTATTGACCCGGGCATATTCGCTTATAGCGTTCTTTATAATTTTTCAACTAATACAGGTTCAAACCCTGGAGCTTCACTGGTGCAAGCGAACAATGGAAAATTTTACGGAACAACAAGTTTTGGGGGAGCAAATAATAGTGGCGTAATTTTTAGCTACGACCCTCTAACCAATGTTTATTCTGACATTTATGATTTAAACTATGAATCAGGTTATAATCCTGAAGGTGACCTTATACAGGATAACGATGGTTTACTTTATGGAACGATATATCGAGGCGGAAGCCTGAATGAAGGGGTAATATATAGCGTTAATCCATCCACTAACGCTTTTTCAGTTATATATAATTTTGCTACTGATACACCTCTTTGCGGGTATCCTTTAGGGGATTTAACAGAAGGAAAAAATGGAAAGTTATTAGGAAATGCAGGGTCTGTTCCACAGGGCGGACACGGAATTATTTTTAATTATAATGTGATAACAAATAACTTTGGTGAGTTTGCGCCAACCTTGGAAATAGAAAGTACTTTATACATGGCTAACAATGGTTTATATTATGGAACCGCTGGAGAAGGAGGGCAATATGGATATGGTGAATTACTTAGCTTTGATAGTGCTTCTGATAATTATACTGACCTGCATGATTTTGATGATACAGACGGGGCTTTCCCTGATGATCAGCAAACTGTTATGCGGGCAAGTGACGGAAAAATGTACGGATTGATAGAGGGAGGAGGAAGTTATTTGCCTAGTTATCACGAAGGTGGCGGTGTACTATATAGCTATGACCCAGTTAAAAATTCATTTATTCATTTATTTAATTTTGATTCAACCTGTTTTCAACCCTGGGCAAATTTAATACAGGTAACTGCCACGGGTATAAATCAATTATCAGCAAACAATAATCAATTATCAATTTATCCCAATCCCACCAACGGGCAAATAAATATCATTTCTTCAAAAAATATTGACACACTTAAAGTAACCAACCTACTCGGGCAAATTATTTATATCTCACAACCCAAACAAATACAATTCACGTTTAACATCAATGAAACAGGGTTGTATTTTGTGACCGTTACTTCAGATAATGAAACGGAAACGAAAAAAGTGCTGGTATTAAAATGAATATTTTATTTTATATATATAATATTTATAATCAATACTATAATTTGAAAAGTTGACAAGGTTAGTCAAGTAATCAAAAAGTCCCCTTCAGGGGATTTAGGGGTGTCTTGTCCTAAAATAAATTTACAGTTCCCCCAAATTTCCTTTATAATCCTAATGACATTCAATAAATTAAAAACTTCTTGTCCCAACTTTTCTCACCCCTTTTAATATTACAATAATTTTGCAGGAATAAAATAATTCCCGCCCGAACGTACCCGTTCGGTACGGGCGGGGTTCTTTGAATGGTGTGTTCTATTGTGCTTTTTTAACCGCAAAGCCCGCAAAGAAAAAAATATGCAAAGAGGCGCAAAGTCTTCGCGTCCTTTGCGACCACTTTGAGTCCTTTGCGATAAAATTAAAAGAAAGAAAAAGAAAATAAAATGCAACTAAAAAGAAACCATTTTTATAAAAAATCTGCTAAAAAGTTCCTGACAAAATTTTACAATCTATTCGTTAACAATAAACTAAATCTTGATTTGCCAGGAACTTTTCTTTCGTTTTAGTTGCAGTTTTTACCGGGAGAAGTGAGACAAAATTTTTTTTAAGAAATGAGTATTAGATACATATAGCTTGTATTTTTAATTGCGGATTGTTAGTTTTGTATATCACAAAAAAACATAATGCCATGAAACTGATTTTTACTCTTCTTATTTCAACAGCATTTTTATTCTTAAGCACCGTATATGCTTACGGCAATAATAATAACACCATGTCAGGCGCTGAAACGCTGGCATTAAACGGTATGGTGAATGATTCCATTGGTTATAATGGCGATACTGCCAACTGGTATAAAGTGCGTACCAATGCCGATGGTGATTTTTTTGCAAAAATTTATGCCACCGGCGGCGGCGGTGATGGGCATACGGTTACTATTGCTATTTATGATACATCGGGCGCCTTATTGATCACCAGTTTCACCCCTGATTCAGTAACGATTGAAGCCCCGGGGCTTGCAGAAGGCACTTTTTATATTAAAATAACTCCGTGGACAACAGGCGCTCAATCACCTTACATACTCAGTAATTCTCTTGCTGTAGCGCCTTTGCTCAATGACAAAGAACCCAATAATAATTATAAAGAAGCAGATGCACTTCCTATTGATGCCAATGTAACAGGACACATAGGATATTATTTCGATAATCACCGTGATACGAATGATTGGTATAAGTTGATACTGCCCGTGAGAGCCCCGGTTAACATGTATTTCTACGCAGTTTATGGAAATCAGGGAAATAACGGTACAGCACTTTTTATTTTTTACGACAGCACTGCAGTAAACCAGCTAACCAATGGTGAAAGTACGGGTGATACTTTTGTGCGCTATATAGATACATTGCCTAAGGGAACTTATTATATAAAAGTAACCTCCTTTGAACCGGATGGCGGTTTTACCCCATATATGTTGGGCGATTCAGCGTATTATAAAGTTACTGGAATTGCTGTGGTGAACAACGGTGAGCAATATTGGCAGTTGAGCACTCTTGATGCCGGCAATCTTTTATTCACAACAAATTTTACTGCGCCCCAGAACGGAACTATTGAAATCATAAACAGCACGGGGCAGATAGTAAAAACATTGCCGTTAAATGCGCCAACAGGTTTGCAGCGCCAAATTATTTTTACAGGTGATTTGGTTAACGGTTATTATTTTATCCGGTTGGTTGATTCGTATGGAGCTGTTGCGAAAGGTTTTGTAAAAACGGAGTGAGAAACAAACTGTTCTTTGAATATATGTAATAAATAAAAAGTGCGAAGCATTTCTGTTTCGCACTTTAAAAAATATAGTCAGATTGTTCTTTGAAAAAAAGAATCTACGTTGCCTACATGGTAGCGTGAGCGGCTTTCGGTTGATTGGCTGTCGTAAAACGTTTTGCCACTTCATCCCAGTTAACCACGTTCCAGAAATTAGCGAGGTATTCGGCACGGCGGTTCTGGTATTTCAGGTAGTAAGCGTGTTCCCACACATCCACACCGAAAATGGGAGTGCCTTTTACTTCTGCCAAATCCATCAGCGGGTTGTCCTGGTTAGGCGTGGAGCTTATGGTTAGCTTACCACCCGTTATGGTGAGCCAAGCCCAGCCGCTGCCAAAACGCGTCATACCTGCATTTGTAAAAGCTTCTTTAAACTTATCGAAGCCCCCAAATGCCGAAGTAATGGCATCGCCCAGGGTACCGGTCGGTGTGCCGCCGCCTTTAGGTTTTAACAGTGTCCAGAACATGGAGTGGTTGTAATGCCCGCCGCCATTGTTGCGAACGGCTGCCGGCAGTTTAGATACTGTTACCAATATCTGTTCAATGGTTTTGTTTTCCCATTCTGTGCCTTTAATGGCATTGTTTAGATTGGTAACATAAGCACCGTGATGTTTATCATGGTGAATTTCCATTGTCATTGCATCAATGCTGGGCTCCAAAGCGTTGTTTGGATAGGGCATGGAGGAAGTGTAAAAGCCATAGGTTATTTTTTTAGTTAGTGAATAAAAAGTATGATAATAAACTCAACAAAAATTATGCTAACAACCTCTTCCGGTATAAAAAATGCAAACCGGAATTCCGGTATGACAAATATACATGTTTGATTTCTTAAACAGAAAATTCAGGTATTATAGTTCCGCTATCGTTTTTGTTTAAAGAAATTTGTTAACAGGTGCGAACATTCTTTTTTCAATACGCCGCTAATCACCTTTGTTTTTGGGTGAAGCACTTTTGTTGAAATAGTGGTGAATCCTTTTTTGGGGTCGCCGGCGCCGTAAACGAGTTTAGGTATTTGAGCCCAGCCGATGGCGGCGGCGCACATCATACATGGCTCAATGGTAACGTATATGGTGCTTCCGTTTAGATACTTATTGCGAAAGAATTCCGATGCGGCAGTGATGGCAATTATTTCGGCATGAGCGGTAACATCATTCAGCTTTTCCACCATATTATGCCCGCGCCCGATGATGCGGTTATTGTTGACGATAACAGCCCCGATGGGCACTTCGTCATCATCGACAGCAAGTTGCGCTTCTTTGAGCGCCTCGTTCATAAAATAGTCGTCGGAATAAAGTTCCATATTTTTAAAGTCCCCTTTAGGGGATTTAGGGGTGACACTGTTAGTACAATATTATTGAATTTAAACCGTCTGTAATAGCACTCGTTAAATTCTTTTTATATTTGCTGCACAATGGATATGAAGGTAGTTATGTCCCACCACCGCAATCGTTTCTTTTATATTTGCTTTTTTATTGGTATGATAGGCGGCTTAACTGCAAACGCACAGGAAAAATGGTCGCTGCAAAAGTGTGTTGAATATGCGGCAGAAAATAATTTGCAGGTAAAACAATCCATTCTCGCCCAGCAAACCTCAGAGGTAAATTTATTACAAAACAAGCTTAATATTCTTCCTAATCTCAGCGGCACGGCGCAGCAGGGTTTTAGCTTTGGCAGAAACGTTAACCCCTATACAAACGAGTATGTGGTGAGCAATATTAATTACAGCAGTTTTGCATTGAATAGTAACCTGGTATTGTTTAACGGATTTAAAAAGATGAATCAAATAAAACAGTCGCAGTTTGATTTGGCTGCCAATAAAAAAAGCACCGACCAGATGATAAATGACATATCGCTTAATGTGGCAAATGCGTTTTTGCAGGTGGTTCTTAATAAAGAGCAGGTGACGGTGGCACAGGACCAGGTAGAACTCTCGAAAGAAAGTGTTGACCACACTCAAAAATTAGTAGAAGGAGGGTCATTGGCAGAGGGTTCATTATTTGATGTTCAGGCGCAGCTGGCGAAAGACAAGCAGAGTTTGGTGACGGCAGAAAATAATTTGTCATTGGCAATTCTTAATCTCCAGCAATTATTAAACCTCGATAAGCCGATTGATACCGATGTGCCGTCGCTGGATGTGACAGTTGATATGCTTTCGATTACCATTGCCCCGGGACAATTATATGATACGGCGCTACTCACACAACCTAAAATTGCCGAGGAGCAGTTTAAGGTAAATAGTTTTGAGAAGGCACTATCCATATCGCGCGGGACTTATTATCCTACGCTGTCGGCATTTGCAAGTGTTTCCACGAATTTTTCGAGCATTGCTCAAAATATAATTTATGAGCCAACGGGAGCATTTTCCCCGATAGGATTTGTTGAAGGCACCAATGAAATTGTTGAATCGCCTACTTATGAATATGCTTACCAGAATATTCCTTTTAATACACAAATAAATAATAACCTCGGAAAAAATAGTCGGCTTTCAGTTAAGCGTACCTATTTTCGGCAATTGGCAAGCCAGAAGCAGTGTGCAGATCAGCAAAATAAATTTGCAGAATGAGCAACTTAATTTAGCCATAACCAAACAGCAGTTGCAGAAAGATGTTGAGACGGCTTATACCAATGCCGTTGCCGCTTCTAAAAGTTACCAGGCAAGTTTGGAAAGCATGGAATCGCTGAAAAAAGCATTTGATTATGCCACTGCAAAATTAAACGCGGGACTGATTACGGGTAATGATTATGCCACAGCGAAAACTAATTACGAAGCCGCAGAATCAACGTTATTGCAAGCAAAATACCAGTTCATTTTTGATTTAAAAGTATTGGATTTTTACCAGGGTAAACCTTTAACTTTATAGCCATGAAAAAGAAAAGCAACCGGCTTCTTTATATTCTACTTGGAATTGTTGTAGCACTGATACTTTTTATAATTATAGGAAAAAAAGCGGGGTGGATAGGCGGCGAGGACATGATAAAGGTGGCTGTTGAAAAAGTTTCAAAGCGCAATATTACCGAAAAGGTAACAGCCAGCGGCGAAATTTACCCGGTTAACGAGGTGACGATAAGCCCCGATGTTAGCGGCGAAATTGTGGAGCTTGATGTGAAAGAAGGCGACTCGGTGAGCAAGGGGCAATTGCTTTTAAAAATACAACCCGATTTTTACCAGGCGGCTGTTGAACAGGCAGAGGCGGCGCTGAATACCAACAAAGCCAATTATCTTAATTCCAAAGCGCAATATGCACAGTCTAAGGCGCAGTTTCAAAAAGCAAAAGCTGATTACGACCGCAATAAATCATTGTATGACCAGAAAGTAATTTCAGAATCGGACTGGGATAATTTCCAGGCGACCTATAAATCGGCTCAGGCTAATCTTGATGCGGCGGAGCAAAGCATGGAAGCCGCAAAATTTAATGTAACCAGCGCTGAAGCCATAGAACAACAGGCAGAAGATAATTTGAATAAGACCACTATTTATGCGCCGATGGGCGGGATAGTTTCTAAATTAAATAATCAGAAAGGAGAGCGGGTAGTGGGCACGGCTCAAATGTCGGGAACGGATATTTTAACCATAGCCGACCTTTATAATATGGAAGCGCATGTGGATGTAAGTGAAAATGATGTGTTGCGCGTGTTAATAGGCGATACGGCAAATGTTTCTATTGATGCTTATCCTGATAAGGTATTTAAAGGCGTTGTTACACAAATAGCCAATTCAAGCAGTAATTTCAACCCGGAATCTTCAACAACCTCAACGTCAAGTGCAACACAGCTTGCCACTAATTATACGGTGCGTATTCATTTGTTGCGAGACAGCACCGTGCAGAATTTATTTATTAAGAAGCATATTAAATTCCCTTTCCTTCCCGGTATGTCTGTTTCGGTGGATATTTTGACTGCCCGCGCCAATAATGTGCTGGCAGTACCTATACAGTCGGTAACTACACGTATGGATACGATTAAAAATAAAAAGCAATCAACATCGGCTGTCAGGAGTAAAATGCAGGAAATAGTTTTTGTTAGTAATAATGGTAAAGCCAAAAAAGTAAATGTAACAACCGGTATTCAGGATGATGAATATATTCAAATTACCAGCGGGTTAAATGGAAATGAAATGGTGGTGACCGCACCCTTTTCTGCCATATCAAAAACGCTTAAAGACAGCAGTTTAATTGAGATGGTTAAAAAAGATGAACTGTACAGCGAAGAAAATGGAAGTGAATAGCTTACTCCCCGCTGTATTCCACGCTATTGCGCTCGGTTTCGGCAAGGCGAACACTTAATTCATATTTGCTGTCAATATTTTTCCGCAGTATTCGCCATATAACGATAGCAATATTTTCGGCAGTCGGGTTCAGGTGTTTAAACTCTTCAGTATCGAGGTTTAGATTTTTATGATCGAACCGTTCCATGATTTCCCTGTCAATAATCTCTTTTACCAGTTTCAGGTCAATTAAGTATCCTGTAATCGGGTCTATCTCGCCGGTAATTTTAACCAGAAGCGAATAATTGTGCCCGTGATAATTAGGGTTACTGCACGGACCAAAAACAGCAGCATTTTTCTCATCACTCCATTCGGGACGGAATAAACGGTGCGCTGCATTAAACTGGGCTTTACGGAAAACGGAAATTTTCATTTTATGGTTTTGAAAGAAGAATTAACAAACAAATTTCACTTTTCTTTTGTTATTTAGTATGTTTTATTTTTTATAAGATTAATTAAAATTATCAGTTATGAAAAAGTCAGTTCTTCTTATATGTGCGATACTGGGTGTATCGTTCACAGTAAAAACTGTACCCATGTCAATTTACGATTTTAAAGTAGAAGGGCTAACGGGAGGCACAATAGATTTTTCACAGTTCAAAGGCAAAAAAATTCTTATTGTGAATACCGCGTCAAAATGCGGCAACACGCCTCAATATGCCGATTTGGAAAAGCTGTATAAAGAATATGGCAATAAACTGGTGATAGTGGGTTTCCCTGAAAATAATTTTGGCGGGCAGGAGCCGGGTTCTAATTCGCAAATAGCCGAGTTCTGCCAGAAAAATTACAGTGTTACTTTTCCTATGGCTGCCAAAATTTCGGTGAAGGGGGATGATATGGCGCCTATTTATCACTGGCTAACGGAAAAGAAATATAACGGCTTTGAAGACAGCGAGGTGAAATGGAATTTTCAGAAATATTTAATTGATGAAAAAGGACATTTGATAGCTGTTTTCGACCCAAAAACTCTTCCTTACGACCCGAAAATAATAGCGGCTATTAATAATTAATTTGAG
The DNA here is from genome assembly GCA_963770495.1 of Chitinophagales bacterium. Classification (GTDB taxonomy): domain Bacteria; phylum Bacteroidota; class Bacteroidia; order Chitinophagales; family CAVYQA01; genus CAVYQA01. The sequence continues at coordinate 155,520 of CAVYQA010000016.1, forward strand.
AATTTGAAAATGTGATAATTTGAGAATTAAAAAACGCCGTGTAATTTTTTATCTTTTTTTATAAAAGCTTTATAAATTTCTGCGTATCCGAGAAGTTGGCGCTGTCTTCAATAATGCGGATGAAATAACTTCCGGCGGGTAATTCTGATGTATTGAGAACAGTTGTATTTACACTTTCACCGGCATTGCTGTAATTGCTGATAATTAATCGTCCTAACACATCATACACTTCGAAATGAACCGAGCCGGGAACAGAGGTTTTAAAATCAACATTGAGATTATCCATAGTAGGATTAGGATAAATATTGTCAATGACTAATTTTTTAGCACTATTAATGCCTGTAGTCCCTGAACTGTCTTTTTCTACTGAGGATGAATCGTTATTAAGTGTTTTGGTAGTAGAGTCTTTTTTGCCTATGAAACATACGCCGGTGCTGCTTACTACTATTGTATCCGTAAAGCTATAATTAACACTTTCTACCGTTACATTTAACGAAACAGGGTAACTACCGGGTGTTCCATATTGCAAAGTATAAGGTTCCTGCTCCTGTACCTGCAATAATATTGGCGCCCGAGAAATTCCAGTTATAATTAATGGTGTCGCTTATAAAGCCTAAGTATGAAACCATGCAGATGCTATCCGTACAAACCGGTGTGGCAACCGTAAGCGGATTGACGACATAAACCGTTCTGTTCATGGGCTGCGAAGTGCACCCGTTTTGTGTTACAGTGAGAACTACATTATAAACTCCGGGAGTAGTCCAGGTCATATTATAAGAGGTGTCTCCGCTGTTAGTCTCAATCAATGCATTATTGAATGTCCAGTTAAAAGAAGAATTGGCTGTGCCGTTGCCGGTGTAATTAACAAGGTTGGTTTCTCCTGCTGCTATTGTTGTATCTAAAGCAAAAGTTGCTGTTGGCGCTGCATTTACCGTAACAGTATCTATTGCTGTGGCTGTATCGCCATTTGAATCGGTTACTCTTACCGATACATAATATGTTCCGGCAGCCGCCCATTCAACCCGGTAAGGACCTGCGCCTGCGCCTGATATTGCATTACCGGTGCCGAAATTCCATGTATAGGTGTCAGTTGTATCACCATTACCATTATATGCTATAGTGTCAAACTGGTTAACACAAACCTTTGCAGCCTGCATTTTAATTGATGCCGTGAGAGAAGACAAACTTATCAATGACATATTATCTAATTGATTCCAGCAGCCGATATCTCCGTTCCATCCTTCGATGGTGAGGTATAAGCCGGAAACGGGCGCTGTAAAAGTATCAAGGCGGTTCTTCCATACACTTTGTACACTGTTTGGCGCCTTATAAACCTCTGTGCCAAAAGTAGAATCATTTGTAGAAATGCCGACTTTAAATCCGTATAAGCCGAAGTTGCAGCCCTCATCCCAAAAAGAAAGGGCATAAACATTACCCGCTACTATTTTTGAAGATAATTTTAGTGCAACAGCATCTGTGCCGCCGCCTGTAAGTGCAATATACCATTTCTTATGTTCAGGCCAGTTGCAATAACCATTCGATTCGATAATATCAGGGTTGGGCTCTGTACCAAATGAAATGACATCGCTTATTAACGAGTTGAATGCGGGAGTGGTGCAATTAATCGTATCATAGGTTAATTTGTTATTTTCAAAGTCGCCGTTTATAATCAGGTTTTGCCCGTGAGATGTAACAGCAATGGATAAAAGCAGGATTGCAGCGAAGAGTAATTTAATTTTCATCCTATGATAGTTTTTCTATCGGCGACAAAAATATCTTAGCTGCATGGGTGTAGAAAAACACTTAAATGTCAATTGTGACGAAAAGAAAATATAAAGGAGAGTAAATTTTATAACTAATTACTTATCAATTAATTATAAATGATTTTTTGGCGGCTTGTACTATTAGGCGGGTCACAAAAGTGTGTTTTCTGAAATAATTCTATCACTAACCTCACTTTCACCCCTTAATCCCCGGGAAAGTTGGAGTTGGGGTTTGTGTGTGGTAGATGTGTGATTCCCTGAAGGGGACTTTTTAATTATTAGGGTTTTGATGAAAAGTCTGATTGAAGTGGTGGCGCATTAAGTTGTTTTTCAAAGGTGGCAGCACTTGTGGAGCGACAACAATTCTGCACTTTTTTACATTTAAATTTTTTGTTGTTTGTTTTTCAGTGGTTTATAAGAACCTTGTAAACAAATTTAGTTGTCGGGTTCTTGTCGTTTTGTTGTCAGTGAAAATAAACCGAAAATGATTCGCTAATCCTCAAATCTTTCAAAGAACGGTTATCAGTTAATAGTCTCGGCTAAGCCGAGATCGGGTATCAAAATTATAGAGATGTTGAATATGGTAAGAGAAGTTGGGACAGAAAGTTTTTTACCTCAAAGTAGTAACAAAAAAAATCCCCCGGTTATTTGGGGATTTTTTTGTCACTCACAAAAGTTATTTTATCACTGTTACTTTTCCTAATTTATCGGAATCTCCCTGAGAAGTAAATTTATAGAAATATATTCCTGTTGGTAAATCTGCGACAGATATTGTTGTTGTACCAGATGGAGTGTTTATTTCAATAGTCTTCAATGATCTGCCTAAAATATCATATAAATTAAATAGTCCATTATTTCCCGTTAACTGGTAAGTTATGGTTAGCTCATCTTTCGCAGGATTGGGATACACGTTTAAATAACTTTCAGGAGTTGTAGCTGCAGTTTGTTTTATTTTCATTTTTGCCATTCCTAAGCTATCTGGGCAGTATGAAATGGTTATTGAATCGCTACAGGTGCAACCATACACAGTAGCGCCAATAGCTTTATATATTGTTGTTACCGTTGGGCTGGCTATTACTGTTGCCCCGTAGACGGTGTTTAGCCCTGCAGCCGGCGACCAAAAGTAATTACCGCCTGCTCCCGCGCCCGATGCGTATAATGTATCTGTGCTGCCATCGCAAACTGAAGATGATTCAGCCGTTACAGTTATAACGGGAATTGTGCCAACAGCTAAATCTGCAATGACTGAGGTATCGGAAAATGAACAGGCGCCGGTTACTATGCAGCGATATTCGTAGCCGTTCATTGAAATTACCGGAACAAAATATAGATCGGGTCCATTGGTGAAATAATGAAAGGAGCCCCTTCCGCCATAGGTTACATCTGTAAAGCCGCTGCCGTTGTTTACCTGCCAGATATAAGTTACATCTACTCCGGAAACTGCCACACTATAAATAGCCACATCTTCAACACAAAGTGTATCGCCTACTGGCTGTTCTGTAATGACAGGCGGACCGCTAACCACGGTTAACGCAGCTGTATCGGAGTTAGGTGCGCAAGCCCCTGTTAAAATACACCGATATTGATAACCGTTCATGGAAGCAGGAATGGTTGTGAGTGTAAGTGTAGTCGAGGTAGCTCCTGAATAAACCCCGCCATTGCTGATATTGGTAAAGCCGCTCCCTTGGTTTACCTGCCATTGATATGTTACACCGCTATCGGGATCAAGCGTTATAGTAAACGACGTATCAGATGAATCGCATACTATTGCATCAACCGGTTCTGCAATGAAATGCGGAATGTCTGTAACTAGGATGGCAGCATCCGATGTATCGGCAGGTGAACACATACCTGATATGATACAACGGTATTGGTATACATTCATCGAGTCGGCAACCGGATCAATAGATAACAAATTTCCGCCATTCTGATAAATATTATGTCTTCCTCCAAAACTTATATCCGTGAAACCGGTTCCGTTATTTACCTGCCAGGTATATGTCAATCCTGTTCCGGAGGCATATACGTAGAAATAAGCTGCATCCGACAGGCATAGCGTATCATTAACCGGTTGTATTGTAATGGTCGGCAGAGCGTTAACCGTCAATGTTGCAGTGTTTGATGTATCAGATACTGAACAGCCTGTTATGATACATTTGTATTCATAGCCATTGTATGATGCGGCAATGTCAGTTAAAAATAAGGTATTGGTTGTAGCTCCTAAATACGTTCCACCATTGCTAACATTAGAAAAACCGCTGCCGCTATTTACCTGCCATTGATAAGATAAACCCATTCCCGTCGCAGTCACACTGAAAGTGGCATTAGATGAAGCGCAAACTGTAGTATCAAAAGGTTGCACAGCTATTGTGGGAGAGGATGATGTAATCGTTAATTCAGCGCTATTGGAAGTATCTGAAAGTGAGCAAGAGTCTATTGCAATACACCGGTATTCATATCCGTTCATTGAGTTTGGCACACCAATAAGATTAAGCGAATCTGTAGTTGCGCCATAATAAACACCCCCATTGCTTATGTTAGTAAAACCACTTCCTGTATTTACCTGCCATTGATAACTTAAACCTGCAACAGTATCTTTTATATCGAAAAAAGTATTTGTTTCTGCACATATTGTTGAGTTAGATGGTTGCTTTGTAATTGGTATACCATAATCAAAAGTCAATATAAAATCATCTACTTGTGTCCAATTTCCAATATCACCTGTTGTTTTTACAGTTAAATATGGATAATTACCACAGGGTGCTGTAAATTTCACATATTCAGCTCTCCAAAATCCGCCGGTATCTGAATATCCTGCAGTATCTCCATTTGGAACTGCTGTTGGTTCTGTGTAAATGATTGTTCCTTGTGCTGTTGGAGAAGTAGAAACTCCAATTACTACCTTCTGATCGGGATAAAAATCACATGCTTCATCATACCATGTAAGGGTGTAAGTATTTCCACCTACAATATCGCTACTGAGATTAAAAGAAATTGCATCTGTGCCGCCACCAGTTAAAGCTACATACCAACTATCCTCATACGGATAATTACAATAAGCATTAGATTCGATAATATCAGGATTAGGCACTGTACCAAATGAAGTAACGTTTGCCATAAGGCTGTCGAATTGATGGCTATTTAAATTTATATAATCCCCGACGCAAATATTATCATCAAAGTTGCCATTTAAAAGTAAATTTTGAGAGTTGGATTTAATGGAGAAACTAAAGAACAAGACAATTATGAGTAATAAGGTGTTCTTAAGGGTTTTGTTTTTGCAGGTATAGAATGAATTTTTCATAAATTTTATTTTTAATATGAAGACGTTAGTTACTATCAACGTATAGCCCTTCGCAAGACCATAAGTTGGTATTTTGCAAAATACCAGAAAACAGGTATAGAAATTATGAGGGAATTTTTGTAAATGCGGGGTTTCACCCCTAAATCCCCGGGAAAGTTGGAGTTGGGGTTTGTGTGTGGTAGATGTGTGATTCCCCTAAAGGGGACTTTGTAATTATTGGGGTTATCATAAAAAAGGTAGGGTTGGTAAAATAAAAATGGATTCTTTTAGCTTAAGGACTTATAAAACTTATAAGTCATATTTTCGCTCAAAGCTCGAATTTTTTAAAAGTCCCCTTTAGGGGATTTAGGGGTGACTATACAAAAAAAATCCCCCCGTATAACCGGGGGACTTTTCAATATCAGAGGAGAGAATATTACTCCGTAATCTTTATAAATTTCTGAGTGTCGGTGAAGCCGGATGCCGCATCTGTGAGGCGGATGAAGTAACTGCCGGCTGTTAAGGATTGAGCATTAAGAGTAATCGTATTGTTTCCTTCTGCCACAGCATGGTCGTTGGTCATCACTAACCGTCCTAATACATCATATATTTCTACATGAACCGTACCGGTATTCGCTGTTTCAAAGGCGATGTTTAACAAGCCGCTGGTCGGGTTAGGATCAAATGTTGGCAATGGTAATCGCCTTGTTAAGCGGAACATTAATGATATTGGTCATTACAGACTGATTATTGTATGTAAATTCCTGGATACGGTAATAATTATCACCTATATTGGGTTGCTTATCAAAGAAATTATAAGTTTGCTGAGTGTTTGTAGTGCCATGTGCAGCAACACCATTATCGCCGCTTATATTGGTAAAGTTAATACCGTCAATACTCTTTTCAACCCAGAAAAAATCAATATTTTCTTCTGTAGCCGTTACCCATTGAACCTCGTTTTCATTTTGATTGGGCACATTCCAGCCCGTAAGTGAAGTAATATCAAGAGGCAGCGCAGCGCAATTTCCATCGCAGCTTCCGTTACCGCCATCTACGGTGAAGAAGAGGCCGGCAACAGCATAATCATCCTGGTTAGTGTTAGTCTGACCATAATGGGCACCCGGTATCTGGTAAGCAACCGTAGTAGTTGAATTAAGAGCAGGAGGAGTTTGGGTATCAGTTGTATTACAAAAACCGCTGTCAGGAGTAACTGTAACTGCACCGCAGGTTAAGGCGACATCTGAAAATTTTGAGGTAGCAGACCTTGAATTGTGACACACATCGTTCCAGCTTAAATTAATGCCATTATTATCATATTGGGCAACGGTTATAGTTTGGGGGAAATCTGAGGCAGGTAGATTTCCGCAAGTTGACCAGTTAGGAGTAAGATCAGCTTCAGAATTAGTAGAGAACAAATGCGTTACTGTTATTTGCTCCATACTATTTAACATGCCTGTGAATTGATTGATCTTGTAATAAGACTGGTGATTAATACCGGCAAGACTATTATAAGGTGTAAACAACTGGTCCAAAGCTGTGCCGGCATCAACAAATCCGTCTCTTGCGGCAAGGGCTACACCAAATGATTTAGGTGTAGTGGGATTAGACGGAGTAATTTCAGCCGGTCTGAAAAGATCATAAGCCTGACCTGTACCGGGTGATGGCACATTTACTAAGGTGCCAACAGGGAAGAAATAAGGCGCTGAAGTGTTTGTATACCTTACAAGACGCCCGTTAGGTTCACCCATTGCAATATTAGAGGCAATTACCATACCTTCAGTAAGATCGTCGAAAGGGGCAATGTTACCCAAATGAGGAGTGCCATTATCGTCTATCCTGCTAAGAGCAACACCTGTTCCGGAAGTAAGGACTGAAGGATTTTGTACGTAAACATTAAAATTTTGTGTATTCAGGTATTCATCGTTAAGATCGAGAATTCCCTGTGAAAAGGAGTTAACGCCTACATATATACTGGCGCCAACTAAAGTTTTATAGCTATGTACGGTTGTGCGGTTAACAGCGCTATCCAGCAAGCTAAGATTATAGAAATAGGTTTTTGCACTGGTGTCGTTGCCTGTTATTAATTGATTGCCATATTCCAACGATACAGTGTTAGAATTTAAACCATAGATTATACCGCCACTGGTAGCACTCGGTTGGTAAGTAGTTGAAGCGGGAACACTGGTTTGGCTGTAAGCATAAACAGAGGCGCCTGTGCTGTTAGTCCAGTTGCCGGCTACTGCTGTACCCGAACTGTCATTAGCACCTATATGGAGAGTGCCGAGAGTTTTATAAGTCCGTCGCCAGCGGGTATTAGTGCTTGAGATTACTACACCACCCTGCACATATAAATCTTCTCCGCCTGATACGTAGAGAGTAGGAGCATCGCCAGGAGTGCCGTCGTTTTCGCCGACAACATATAACTCATTGGATTGTGCTTTCGCAACAGTAATTCCTAAAAATGCTAACAGAAGAAATGTAGATAATCTTTTCATAAATTCAATTTTTACAGAGTTAGTTCTAATATATACCTGTTTTAAAAACTTTTTATACTTCGTACTGTCTACTTTATTGTAAACGATTGTTTAAAAACTTCCGCTAAAATAGGGAAATATTTTAGACAAAACAACATTATTTGCGAAATAATTAACATTTTCTTCAAATTGGGCTAAAAAGCACAATTTGCAAAAAAACGGTTTTTGGCGGGTTTCAGTCTATGAATTTACCTCTGAAAACAGGGATAAACCCGGTCTAAAATAAGGAGCGGCGTCGGCTAAAACACTCCTGTTAAAAGGGTATAGTATACGGGAATATACTAATTTTTGTTTTACCTAACAAACAATGAATCAGGTATTAGGTATTGATAACTTAAATTGTTTATAACATATTACAGGCATTATAATCTGTTTTTTGCTTTTGTAGTCCTGGGATTAAGCAGGTACAGGGCTCTTTTTAGCGCCGGACACCCGTTGCCATAAATAAACAATAAATATAATACATAGGGTAACAACGGCAATGTGGTACCTGAAAACATTTGGAGCTGCAACGATATTAAATAAAAAATTTAAGGCATAAAAAGACAAATAAAAAATAAGGCACTTGTTAAACCATGCATCATTTTTATAGCGGCGCATAAAATAATAAGCAGCCGTCAACAGCAGGAACAGCGTATTGATAAGAGTGAAAATCCAACTCCAGGGATTCATAAACAGCTTAATAAAACCCGCATGTGATTGATTGATTTTATTTGAGGGATAATTGTAATAAGTAGTGATAAGATGGTTAAGAGTATCTTCATTGTTATTATAACTGCCGTAAGCTTCAATTGGGGGGTGAAAATATAGTGTAATGTTTGGCGCTACAAAATAGCGCAAATAATCCAATGGGTATTTTTTTATCACCCGGACGGCAAAATCTTCAAATATAGGACCCATAATAGTCCATGAGGTAAGATAGCGGTTAGTGGTTTGAGGGGGAGGGTGAATAGCATAAAGTTGTGGAATATAATAATACATATAATTTTTAAGCGGGCTGCCATTGCTAAACATAAGTGAAGAATTAACATTGTCATCGTAATTAATTAAATTATTTCTCTTCAGGCTATCGAAATAATAATTGGAAAAAGCGCATATCTCTTTGGAAGTTTTTGAATCAAATGATGCGGAATCGGCTTTTACATGTCTTAAAATAAACAAAGAATTATTAGCCAATTGCCATCCGCCCCAGGCTGAAAAAGTAGGGGTACCGGTCATATCTTCTGTTTTATCAATGGTATTATTTACCATTATAATAACTACCAGGAAAGGGATTCCGATAGCCACAGTTTTTTTCCATGTTGCCTGTTTAGATAGCAGGTATGCTGCCGCCACGATGAAAGGATATATTAAGGCAGTATAGCTGAGCAGAATCAACCAATACAGTAAAACCAATTGTATAAAAAAATACACCCACCGCGGACGGTGCATTATCCATAGCAAAACTGTGAACCAGGTAACAGAGAAGCTGCAAAAGAAAGCATCGCTTAATATGTAGTTGCCCGACAGAACATATAAGGGGTTGCAAAGCAGGAGTACAAAAAGCAATAGTCTGTAAGTTTTTTTTGCTGGGAAAAAATAAGTGAGGGTGAAAAACAAAAAAAGATTGGCAATAATGCCGGAGAAAAACTGGGCAAAAATCAATAGCCAGTCTGATTGAACCATTGAATGAAAAAAACTTATAAAATTGCTATAGCCTATCGGGCGATAGCTCACTTCCAGTCCCTTGGCTGCTGCTTCAATGTATGCCATCGAATCGGGATAAAAGCTGGCGGCAGGGAAGAAAATTCTTAACAGGATAAAATAAATAAATGTTACTGCCGCACCAGCCAGAAGAAAACGCAAATTGGATTTATTATTAACAATAAACCTGAAAAATGACACCGGCATATTTCCGGGGTGCTTCTTTTGGTTGCCAGTTCCTTTTTTATTAGTTGCTGGGGTTTCTTTATTATGCTTGGTATGTTGTCGTGCCATTATTCATTGGATTGTAGATATTCAAAAATATGAACTTTCCCGGTACTATCATATTTATAATCCGCAAAAGACTAATACCACGTCAACATCGTTTATACTAAAAGCCAAAGCAAAATATAATACTAAGGTAGGGAGAAGGGTGAAACAATTGATGCGGCTGAAATGGGCAAGGCATAAAATAAATAATAAGTAATACTATATTTGGCTGGGAAAGATAATTTTTGTAAATTGGACTCATGATTTATATGCATATTAAACGTTTCTTTATTATGTCGGGAGCAATTTTTATGCTCACCTTTTTAATTATTGGCGGCTGTAATAAAGATAATAACACCGCAGTTAATTTTACTATAGACCTTACCCAGCCGCAATTCAGCGCTCTTACGGGTTTTGGTAATTCAATAGTCTATAACGGTATTTGTATCGCCAGGGATGCCAGTGGCAATTATGTTGCAGTATCGGCTTATTGCACGGTTGATAATGAAGTACTCACATTTAGCGGTTCACAGAATTATTTTGTATGCCCTTTAGGTCATGACTTTAGTGAACAGGGAAGTTGTATTAACGATCATGGAGCGCCGCCGCTGATTGTCTATCATACTAACCTGGTAAATAATTTACTCCAGATTTATTCGTGAAGTAGTACCTTTGCTGCGTCACATATTAAATTTCATATATTACACAAACCCACACCCAAACTTAAACCCAAACCCAATAGGAGAGATGTCCGAGTGGTTGAAGGAGCACGCCTGGAAAGTGTGTTTACGCCAAAAGCGTAACGTGGGTTCGAATCCCACTCTCTCCGCGATAAGATTTGAGTTTAGGTGTGACTTAAGTGTGAGTGTGGTTGCATTTCGCTGAAATCCAACGGCAATACTTTTACAGGTAATGCACTTTAATATAAATGTCGCTGTTGCGCCCGAAATCATCGGTGCATGATATTTTGACGTTGCCGGCATCGGGTGTAAAAAATATTTTTTGCGTTGATTTGGCTTTGGTTAAAAATTTATTGTTCACATACCAATACACCTCTTTAACATCGCTACCCACATTACAGGCTAACATCAACTGTTTCGATTCGTTTTGTTGTATATAATAATCCAAGCCATCCGTCAGCGACGAGATGAAAGGTGCAGCGCCTTTTTGCATTCGCTCACAGGCAGGATTATGCGGCGGAATTTTTTCATAAGGAATATTATGCGAGTCATAATAAGAAGCCAGTTCAGCAGAGATATTCGGATAATATTTTGTTTTATAACCGTTTTCAGGGAGGCAGCTTGTGCAATAAGACATTTTTTCATCGGCGCTCACCCACACTTTTTTCAAATGGTCGCAAACCTCATTGCTGCTTACACCAGGAATGAAATAATCAATGACCTGGTCAGTGCAAAAATCATTGGGGATTTTACCTGTTACAGAACACACATAGCGAAAATCAATACCGGGCGGTGGGGTATACCATCCATCGGGTGAATTATAATCTATAGAATTAAAAATATTAAAAAGCAACGGGGTTGCGGAGTTAGCTCCGCTAAGGTCGGCAACACCAACACCTGAGAAATTGCCTACCCAAACACCCACCGTATATTTTTTATTGTAGCCGATACTCCATGCATCGCGGCGACCATAAGAGGTGCCTGTTTTCCATGCAATGCGCGGCAGGTGAAAAGAATTTTCGTAGCCATCAGGCAAATCAGGGCGTGTAAGTTGTGCCAATATGTCTGTAACCATAAAGGTAGCAGGAGCTGAAAGGATTTGAACAGAGGTGTCTTTTGTTTTTTTAGACTGTGAATCAGCTTTTATCCAACGGATAGAATAATATTTTCCGCCATTTGCCAACGCCGAATAAAGATTGGTCATCTCCTCAAGCCTTACTCCGCAGCCGCCAAGTATGAGCGATAAGCCGAGTTTTTTTTCATCCCTTCTTATGGTTTCAAAATTAGCGTCTTCCAAATGGCTTATCATCACGGGAACCCCCACCTTGTTAAGCATTTTTACGGCGGGAATATTCAATGAATTTTCCAGGGCATATTCTATGGTAACATTTCCATGAAATTGCTGGTCATAATTTTCAGGTGCATATCCTTTAAAACTTATAGGCACATCGCATATAACGGATTTGGGGGTAACTAACCCATCATCAAATGCAAGCCCGTAAAGCAATGGCTTTAATGTACTGCCCGGCGAGCGCACAGCCTGAACGCCGTCAACCTGTCCTGAATTGGTTAAGTCGGCAAAATCGGATGAGCCAACATAAGCTACCACAGTATGTGTGCTATTATCAATAATAAGCACGGCTGCATTATTTATATTTTCCGTATGAAGCTGCGCCATATAATTAGCTATGATTTGTTCAGCTTTCATCTGCATCTTAATATCAAGATTGGTTTTAATGATGGGATCATCAGGGTAAAGCTGGTGCATGTGTAATGAGAATTGCTGCGCCATCACAGGTGCATCTTGCCGTTTTACGTTGAACGGCTCATATAAGGCATCCTGTATGGTTTGCTCGCGAAATAAATGTGCAGATTCAAAACGTTTTAGCCATTTATTGCGTTCTTTTATTATCAACTCGTTGTTTGAACCTAATTTTAATGAATTAGGACGATTGGGTATTACAGATAAAGCAGTAAGCTCTGCCAGCGAAAGCTGTTCGGGGGTTTTATTTAAATAAAGCACAGAAGCGGCTTTGACGCCTTCTATATTAGAGCCGTAAGGAACAAGGTTAAGATAGAGTTGCAATATTTCATTTTTGCTGTAATGCGTTTCCAATTGCACGGCGTGAAACATTTCTATAAGCTTGTTGACATAGGTGCGGTCTTTCGGGTCTAACATACGCGCCACTTGCATGGTAATGGTTGAAGCGCCGGAAGTGCGTTTATGGTAAATAATATTATTAACCAGCGCGCGAAAAACTGCGAACGGGTTAATACCAAAATGATAATAGAAATATTTGTCTTCCTTAAAAATTATGGCTTTTTTCATTTGCGGCGTTATCTCTTTCAACTCGGTAAACATCCGCCATTTTTCATCCGGGGTTAAGAACGCGTGAATAACAGTTCCGTTTTTTGATTCAATGGTTTGAGAATAATCAATTTTTATTTTTAAGGGGAAGCATATATCAAGAATAATAAAAACAATAGCTGCCCCCGCCAGTATAGAAACCAGCCGGAGCAGTATTGTTCTTAATGACATGAAGCGCAAGATCCCGGATTTTTAGTTCTGAGTGACAATGATTGTGCCATCACCATTGTAGGAATGGTATTCATCATCATACATGGCATCTGCCTGAACGGGACCCATTTTATAAACGCCGGGCGAAACAACACGCACCACATAATAGAAATCTTTTTCACTTTCTCCCACACTTGTAAAGAGATTTACCCTGTCATCACGGTAGTCGGAATAATCGGGCGTGGCATTGTTTTTTATCCACGATAATTCAGGAATGTCGCTTATGCGCGGGTTTTCAATTTCAAAACACGCCGGCAACATATCGGTTATGACGACATTGTCAATAGGGGTGGTATAATCTGTTATTATAGAAATTTTAACCACCACCAAATCATTCTGTTTAAACTTTAATGCTGAAACAGGATGCCCATAACGGTCATAAAAACTTTTACGCACCTTCATATAACTGTCTTCTACCTTATACCTGCCATCGGCGGTTATGCCGCTGGCTTGCCAGAAATAGTATAGGTTGCCGCTGCCGTTAGCCGTGATGGATATTTGCTGCCCCTGGTAAGCCCGCCCGTCAATAATAACATCTTTATCCTTCAGGTTGCCGACAACTTTGCCATCTGCCGTAATTGTTGCTGTAGCATTGGAAAGAGCCACGTTATGCGCAATTTTTCCAAGCGCTAAAAATGCAAAACTTTCTTCCTGCGTATTAAAATAATAGTTATTTCTAAGATCTCTCATCTCTTTAGAAATATGTTGCGCCATCACACCAACCTGCGGATTTTGCGGGTCGACTTCCAACAAAACATTAAGTGCAAGAGCCTCGTCGCGGATATAAGAATTAAAACTGCCGCTGAACGTTCTGTTTGCCTGTTCGCCGGTAAATGCCGCTGGTAATGCCTCTAAGTATTTTGTTTTTTCGCCCGCTAATGCAAAAGCAGCCGCCAGCATATATTTGCTGTCGAGCGTTAACAGGTCGGGATTGGCTTTATAATAATCCATAATGGATAGTTGCGGCTTACCTGCCAGCGCCAAAACATACAACGAGTAGATAGCTTCTTCAGGCACCGTATATCGCCACTGGTTAAAATTATACCAATACTTCTCTTCGTCTCTTGTCTTTAGTTTATAAATAAGATAATCATAAATGCGGTTAAGCACGGCATCATCAACATCATACCCGGCTTTTTTTGCTTCGAGAAGGAAATGAGAAGCATAAACGGTTCCCCACCAACATTCATAATCCCCGCCGGGCCAATAACTTAATCCCCCGTCATAGAGCTGCATTCCCTGTAATTTGTTAATGGCAGCCTGAACGTTGTAATAAGGATTAACCGTCTTATTATCTTTTCCATATATGGCTTTTACCATATCGGAATAATACAATTGTGGAAAAGCTGTTGAAGTAGTTTGCTCCACGCAACCATACGGGTAACCGACGAGATAATCAAGATTATCAGAGAACTGAACCAGCGGTGAACGGCTGACAATGATTTTACCGTCAACGGTATACGGCATATAATTGCCGGCGTACATAAACTGCTGACTTTGCCCTGCAGCTAATTGACCGCTGCCTGTGACTTTTTGCAGCGATGCCGGCGGACGAATGCTTATCTCCGTTTTATCCGTAAAGGTTTCATTCATTGATTTTACCGAAACGGTAACAGTGCCTTTGCCGGTTTGAGGTAAGGTGTATAATTTAAACGTGGCGCGGGTTTCGCTGTTAGCGTTCACACGTATACTTTGCTGTGGACTGCCCACCGGGGTGAGCGGTCCGTCAATCTGCAACGACACCACCGCATTGGCATCATTCTTTGTTGTGTTTGTAATTGTAATGGGCATTATCACAGAGTCCTTAGGACTAAGGAATCGCGGTAATGCCGTGCTTATCACAACAGGGTCGGAAACTTTTATATGCTTTTCGGCAGAACCGAATGCATTGCTTTTATAAGCCGCCACCATCACCCGTAGGTCACCGGAGAATTGCGGTATGTCAATGCTAAATGAAGCATTGCCATTATCATCGGCAGTTAAAATACCGCTCCAGAAAGCTACCAGGTTTACACGATTGGCAGGATTAGGATTGGTGCGTTTTGAAAGATTCATTTCGCCGCCGCCAAAACTTGATTTCGCAGATAGTTCTGGCATAAGAAGCGGATATACGTCGTAACTACTTACACCCAATGCCTGTTTCTGATAAAAGAAACCATAAGGGTCGGGTGTTTGATAATCCTTCACCTGCAATATTCCCTCATCGACTGCGGCAATGGTGAGTTGTGAGCCGGGGGTTGTTTTTACTGAAATGGTTTGTTTGGTTTTTGAGCGCGAATGGTCTGCTACTGTAATATCCACCGGCAATTTGTTCGCTTTATTTTCCACCAATATGGGTTTTATTCCGTGTGCCACCGTAAGAGGCATTCCCGACACTCCATCCATAGCGCGGAAAAGTGTTGCAGTGATATAAACATTAGGAACAAAATCATCGGGCAGACTTATTGAAAGCGATGCCGATTTTTCTTTGGTGTCTAAATAATAATAATTCAATACATCATTACGCTCAACGGTAACCAGCAATCTTCCGTCAAATGGCGCAGTGAAAAGAATATTAGCCTGTTCTCCCGCCTGGTAATTATCTTTATCGGTTTTAATGGTAACATTTCCCTCATTATTTACCTGGAAAGAAGTGAACTCGGTATACCACCAGCCCCAGGCGTAAAATTCCGATTTAATATAACTGCCGGAGCCGGGACGCGAAACCCTTACCTCGTAATCGCCCGATTGTTTAGGTGTGAACGTGTAAGATGAGTTTGCTCCATCCAGCGTAATTATTTGTGAGGATAAATTTATATCCTGTTCCTGCGATTCATAGGCGTAACCGCCGCCGCAGGCTTACGATGACGGTGTGCCATTCTTTTTTTACAATATCAATCTGCGCTTTCACATTGGTTTGAGCAATGCCGTTCTTATCTACTGCAATAAGCGGTATCCTTATCGGGTGCTCGGCATCTACCCAATCGTCCATATATTTTATGCCATAGAAAATATCCTGTGTGTAAACCGGGAACGTTACCGCCCTGTGAACAGGCCTGCCTGTTTCATCAAATACTGTAAGCAGTATCGAGCCATTTAATTTGCCTACATCGCTAAGGTCAGCCGGAATGCGGAATCCTTCGGTAACTTTTCCGTTCTGGTCGGTTTTTCCTTCGCGGTACACCGTAGCAAAATTGAAAGCTTTATCATTATAAAACATATAATCGGGATATTGCTTTGCAGAGAATGTGGAACGGTTAAGATTCAATTCGTATTGATAATTCCTGTCGGCAGCCGGTGAACCGAAAAGGTTTACGGCAGTGGCGCTGCACGTAATTGAATCGTTATTGTGATAGTCATCTTTATCCGTTTTCACATCCACTTTTATCCGGTCGGGCAAAAACTCTTCAACGCTTATATCGTAAGAATTCAACAGAACATCATTTGATGTAAATACTTCCGCCGTGTAAGTGCCGGTCATGGCATCTACAGGTATTTTTATTGATGTTTCAAATGCGCCCTGTTTATCCAGGATTTTTTTAATGGTTTTATAGTTTTTTCCGTTAGGCGCAAGCAGGGTAAGTTTTACCGGTATTTCGCCGGGTTGCTGCCATTGCAGGTCGCGGATAACGGTGGTAATATTAATAGTTTCATTAGGGCGGTATAAATTGCGGTCGCCGTAAATAAATGCATCGAGCCCTGCACTGTTTGCTGATTTACCGCCCACATCAAAGCGCGATGTTTCAACGGCGGTGCGTTTCATCGGCACAAAATTAAAATCGTCGCCAATGCGCGAGGTGATCATTGACACCTGGAAACCGGGAGCCACTTTACTAATATTATCAAATGTTGCCACACCGTTGCTGTTGGTTTTCGCAGTGTATAACACCTGGTTATTAGAACTGATAAATGATATATCAACACCTTCTAACGGCTGCGCTGTTTTAAATGAATTGGCAAAAACCATCATACCACCTCTTTCCTGTTTTACAATAAGACCGACATCGGAAATAGCCAATATTTTTGATTCCCTTACCCATTCATTACTATCAGATGCAACCTGCACCACATAGATGCCTTTATAATTCCGTATTTTATCTTCAAAGTCAAGATGCAGTATGCGCGAGGCATTTTGCCTGGGCAATAATTTTGTTTCATAATCTTTGGTCCATAAAACATCACCGTAATTAGTGGTATTATAATAGTTCCTGTCATAGCCCTCATCTTCGTCATCTGAGTAATAGTAGTAGTCGCCACGCATAAAATTTTCAATATTGTTCTCATAAATTTTAGTAATGGTTACAGTTACATTGGGCACATTAACAATATTGAGTGCAACATTCTTCAAGCCGTTACCCGATAGGTACATGCCTTTGTTGTTTGCAAAAGAAATGCTGGGTTCTAATTTTCCAAATGTGAATTGCTCATCGTAGGGCACTTTAAGCTTACCACCGAATTCTCCCTCCACCTGGTCGTCAACAGTTATTTCGTAGCTTGATTCAACATTAAAATCGTCGCTGGAAACGCTAAAGCCGTCGGAGGTCATATCCACCGTAAATTTTACGTTGGGCGTGATGGAGATATGAGAAGCTAAATTAGTTTCAAGCACACGCTGTGACGTGGAGATAGATACAATACCTTCACTGCCGTTATGTTCGGCCGATAAATTAGTAACTGTAAGGTTGTAGCGCGAGGGAACAGAAATGGTTATTGTGGTGTCTTTGTCGGTGCTATAATCACTGCCGGGCAGTTTCATGCCTTTCAGCAATTGCGCATCCACATTGGTGGTTTCATCCTTATCTGTCGGGGGGCTGATAAGCAATGAAAGTGTTTTTGAATTGTCTGTAGAAGTGGGAGCGGAAAAATCCAATTGGTCGCTGCCGTTCGTTACTTTAATATATTTTGCAGCTACCACAGGATTAATTTCATAATTAAAAGTCAAATTCAATTGAACTGCCACCTTGTCGGGTGTGGCGTCGGGGCGTATCCATTGCGCAAGACCGCCTTCCACTCTTAAATAAGGCGTATGAAACTGAATGGTATTTTCTTTTGTCAGGTAATATTTCTTATGAGTATGTGCTAATAATTTATCGGTAAGAATTGCGGTATAAACAGTGCTTGGGCGGAAACCACGCTCAGGTGAGAAGCTTAGTTCGCTGGAGCCATCCCATTTGAATTTACCGGGAATGGCTGGTGTAAATACAATATATTTTGTGGTGTCCCATGAATTATTGAGGAGAGAGTCAGGGCAAAGGTTTTTGTTAAAATTAAAGATCAGGTTTTGCTCAACGTCTATTTCTCCGTTAAAATTTTTAGATAAAACAGACACTTCATTTTCTTTGTTCCAGTTGCAGGCTACTGTGAACAAAGCGCCTGACAGAATCAGGACTTTGATAAGCGATTTCATTTTTTTGGCGGTTTAAGATGTGGTATAATTATAATACAATGCAATGCGCGGATAAAGAGTATGGCGAGGATACTGCCTTATTAAAAAAGTTGTGGCTTACATTCCGGGCGGGGTTTTGTGGTGGAAGAATCTAACATCTGAAATATTATAATTCGTAATATTAACTAAGAACTTTTATAGATTATTGTTACAAACCATAAATATTTTTTTCACATCAGAAAAGCATCTTAATTCTTAGAAAAGGCATACTTTTTGATAGCGATGAAATATATTTGTAATTTATTGATTATCAATAAAAAGTGATGAAGATTGTTAATAAATCTTTAAGTTAAGGTTTATTTTTATCCCTGTTAATTTGGGTAAAAAAAATTTTACAACATACGTGTCTTTGCATCAGGTTGATTATACCTGCTAATGCCAGCCATAAATGTATTATATGACATTTGTTCGGGCGAAATTTCTTATTTTTGTGACCCCCTTGAATCTGATTACCTAAAATTTAGTGTAATGAAAATGAAGTTTTTTTTATGTTTTTGTGCTATAGTTATATGCATAATACACACAAACTTATTGCAGGCACAGGACAATAATCCTTTGATTGATTCTAAAGATATTCTTCAGCAAGGTGTAAATACAAGTGATGCGGGGGATTATGCCGGGGCTATTAAATTATATGACCGGGTATCTGAGAATGATACCAACTATGAGCTGGTTCTCACCGAAAAATCATTCTCCTATGTTGAAAATAAGCAATACGATAAAGCAGGGGCTGTTTGCCGTGAAGGGTTAACATTGGGCACCGAATATGGTAATGTTTTTTATGTGAACCTGGCTTCATCCCTCGATAATAGCGGTAAACATGATAGCGCCGTAATAGTATATAATGAGGGAATAGCCAAATATCCCAATGATTATAAGTTGTATTATAATCTCGGGTTAACTCAAATGAATATAAAGGATTATTCCGGTGCCCTTAAATCATTTCAAAAATCATTGGAAATAAACCCGTTTCATCCGAATACCAATCTTCAGCTTGGTCTGCTGGCGGCGCGTTGCGGAAAAATAGTGCCGGCAATGATGGCAATGTCAATGTATTTAATGCTGATGAATGATGACACCTCACGCGCACCCGGGATAGTGAGCCTGATGGAATCGGTTAGCCGTGGCGAACCATTGGCAGATTCGGACATGATAAAAAATTTCCCTCTGTATTCTGCCGATGATAATCTTGACGAGGTGGAGCAAATAGTGGAGTCACGCCTGGCGCTAACTAAAAATTATAAATCCAAAATACATTTAACTTTCGATGTGGTTAAGCAATTGCAGGTGTTGATGGAAAAACTTAAATATAATTCTAATAATGATGATTTATGGATGCAGGACTATGTGCCTGTATTCACTTATATTTATCAGAATAATTTTTTTGAGCCTTTTTGCTACAATATTTTATATCCTACACACAACCCGGAAGTAGTTAAATGGATAAAAGGTAATAAATCAACCGACGAGGCATTTTATAAAGGCATTTACGATAAAATCACGGAGGTAAGCGCAAAGAACCCCGTTTACGTTAACGGAACGCCGGTAAAAATGAAACATTGGTCTTATGGCTCAAATTATATGCAAGCCCTTGGTGAAGTGAGCGCTAAAGATGACAAGATAAAGATTGGCACCTGGTATTATTTTCATCCTAATGGCTCCATTCATCAAATCGGTTCTTATAGCGACGATGGCAAGCCGGAGGGCGAATGGAAATCCTTTTACCCTAACGGGAATCCTAAGGAAGTATGTACGTATAAAGACGGCGAAAGAACAGGGAAAGACATTCAATATTTTGAAAACGGGCAATCCGCGTTTGAAGTGAATATAACGAATGGGCATTTAGACGGGGCATTTAAAAATTACTACATTTCGGGACAACCCAAAGTAGTTGCCAATATCACAAACGGCATGAAAAACGGCTTATACACGTTATACTATGAAAGCAGCAATAAAAATGAAGAGTTCACCTACGTAAATGATAAAAAAAACGGCGACTATCAAAGCTGGTATGAAGACGGAAAACCACGTATTTCAGTGCATATGACCGATGATAAATACGATGGTCCCTATCTTTTTCTTCATGAAAATGGCAATAAATATATTGTAGGGCAATATAAAAACGATGTGCCGCAGGGTCACTTTGAATATTTTTATGAGAAAGGTGCATTAGAACAGGAAGGCGATTATAACCAGCAGGGAAATACTACGGGCACCTGGAAAAAATATTATGAAAACGGGTTAGTGCAGGAAATTTCGGTGTATGAAGCTAATGGCGATCCCAGGTCAACGCAGGAGTTTGACAAGGATGGAAAGATGTTTACAAGCATTACCTATAAAAGCGGCAAAATTGACCAGATGGTTTATTATGACAAAACCTCGAAAGTAATTTCAACCTCGCAGCGAACGCGCGGGGCATGTGGTGTGACCGGCTACTTTCCTGATGGGATGCTCAGTTTTAAAGGTCAACTGAAAAACGATAAAAAAGACGGAACATGGACCTATTACTATGGCAACGGAAACAAAAAAACATCAGGGGAGTATTCGGATGATAATGAAAACGGGCATTTTCAATCCTTTTGGAAAAACGGGTTGCTTAAATCAGACTATTATTACAAAGACGGCAAATTGGACGGCTACTCTAAAGACTATTATAGGAATGGTAAATTGAGCTCGGAAGGATGGTATAAAAACGGCGATAAAGACGGCACTTGGTATGACTATGATGTTAAAGGCGGGTTATCAAATAAATCTTTTTACTCAAGTGGCTCGCCAAGAGGCTACCAGTATTCTTATTTTCCAAACGGCAAACCTGAAGACGCTTTTTATTATAAATATACTTTACTTGATAAAATAATAAATTACGATACCACAGGCAAACCCATAAATGTTGTACAGTTCACTAACGGAAGCGGACCCTGTGAACAAAAATATTTTAACGGTAATAAACGAATATCGGAACAATATAAATTCGGCGAACGAACCGGCGTCTCAACCGTTTATCATTTAAACGGACAAATTGCCCACACCGGTGAATTTGCTTATGGTGATCAAACCGGCTTATGGAAATTTTATGATGATAAAGGATTGCCTGCTGAAGAAGGCAACTTTCTTTACGACCAAAAACAGGGACATTTCACTTATTATGAAAAAGGTAAAAAATCCTTAGACAGTTATTACAAAGATGATAATGATGATAGCATATGGACCTGGTATTCACCCACAGGGCTGCTTGATGTAACCAGCCGGTTTTATAATGACGACCGCGACGGAAAAACCATCAGGTACGATGCCGACGGAAAAGAATGTATTCAACTGAACTATGATGAGGGATTGTTGGTTTCTTATACTTACCCCGGTGCTGATGGCAAGGATGTGGCTGTTATTCCTCTGAAAAATGAAACCGGAGCGGTGACAGCCTATTTTCCCAACGGTAAAAAATCAATTGAATTGCCTTATAAATTCGGATATTGGGATGGCGATTATAAAACATATTATTCCAACGGCAATTTACGTGAAGAAGAACCGTTCAGTAGTAATCTTGACAACGGGGATGATAAAAAATACAATGTAAACGGGCAGTTAATCTCCGACGAAAAATATTATTACGGCGATAAAGACAGTGTTTGCACCTTTTATTACGATAACGGGAAAGTGGAACATACGGAATTTTATATCTTAGGTAACAAATACGGCACCTGGAATTATTTCGACAAAACCGGTAAGCTGATTAAAACAGAACACTATTACGACGACGAATTAATAAATTAACCTCGGTAACCGATCATGTTTAAAAAACCAATCTTTTTATTGTTTTGCCTGGTACCGGTAATGGTATCAGCGCAGGGGCAGATTTCGCCCGATTATGAGCATTACCACACTTTGTTTTCGAATGATAATGCTGTCTATCTTCAAAAAAATGAGAATAATGTAATAACCTTCGACAACAACCAGTTGAAAATAACCCGCGATGACAATGAAGAGGTTCTTCTTTTGGGCAACAACGTTAATGAATACTCTGAGCGCACGGTGGACTATTCCGGTTTTAATGAATTGGTGAGCCTTGATGCAAAAACAATGGTGCCGGTTAAAAACAGTTATAAATCAATTCCGGTTTCAAATATTATTGCTGAAAAATCTACTGACGATTATATTTTTTATGACGACAGCTGGGATAAAAAGGTTTATTATTCCAATGTTCAGAAAGGAGCGAAAATTGAATTGAATTATAAGATAAATGTTAAAGACCCGCATTTAATCAGCCCGTTTTATTTTGCCGACTTTGACCCCTGTGTTGAATCGGTTTGCACCTATATCTGCCCCGCTAATGTGCATTTGCAGTATAAATTATTTAATGTTGACGAAAAATCGGTCGGGTTCACAAAGCAGCAAAAGGGCGGCAACACGGTTTACACCTGGCGCATGAAAAATGTGCGCAAATATGAGGTGGAAGAACAGGCGCCTAACCCCCGTTATTATTTTCCGCACCTTATTGTATATATAGCTGATTATACCGTTAAAAATAAAACAATACCTATGCTTTCATCGGTGAAGGATTTATATCATTGGTATTATGCTTTTATTCGTGATATAGATACAGCTCACGCCACGCCGGCTATGGCGCATATAGTTGATTCACTCATAGCCCGCGATAAAACCGAAAACGATAAAGTGAAAAGCATTGTGTATTGGGTGCAGAACCATGTTAAATACGTTGCCTTTGAAGACGGGTTACAGGGGTTTATTCCCAGGCAGGGAAATGTGGTTTGCGACCGCAGGTATGGCGATTGTAAAGATATGGCAAGTATTATTACTGCCATGATGCACTATGCAAAAATTGACTGCCATTTAACCTGGGTGGGCACTGATGACATACCTTACACCTATGAGCAGGTGACGCTTCCGTTAAATAATAACCATATGATTGCCACCTATATTAATAATGGTAATTATACTTTTCTTGATGGCACCAGCCAATATTTGCCTTACGGAATGCCTTCCTCATTCATACAAGGCAAGGAAGCCTTAGTGGCTATTGATTCGTCGGACTATAAAGTGGTTATCGTGCCCGAAATGCCGGCCGAAAGGAATACCGACCGCGATTCGATAAATATTGATGTCAGCAGTGATGTAGTGAAAGGCACCGGCGTTGACCTGTTAACCGGCTATATACGCCAGAAATTTAATGACAGCTACGCTGATACCAAACCCGGCGAAATTCATAAACTGCTTGAAAAATTCACTACGATGGGCAGCAATAAATATAAGCTCGATACCGCCTGGGTTACAAACAAAGATAATCCCGATTCGGCTTTAGCCGTTAATTATAGTTTTAACATCCCCAGTTATATCAGTAAAAGCGGTAATGAGATTTTTATAAACCTTAATCTTTTGAAAGAGTTTTTTAACGACGTTATGGATACGACCATCACCAAGCTTGATACCAAGCGCGATTATAAGTACAGAATTATTGAAACCTACGTGCTTCCGTATCCCACAGGGTACAGCCTTGAATATAAGCCGTCTGATTATTCATATACTAACAACCTGTTTAGTTTTACGGCGCATTATGCAGCCGGTAATAATAAACTGGTTTTACATAAAGAAATTATTATCAACAGCCGCTTTATAAAAGTATCTGATTATCCTGCCTGGAACGATATGATTCACCAATTAGGTAAATTATATGGGGAAGCAACGATACTTAAGAAAAATTAGTCATATGAAAAAAATTATAGCTACGGTTTTTTGCCTGTCCTTTTTTATTTCAGTACACGCACAGGATTACCAGTATAAAGATTATACCTGGAACAAGCAGCCTGTTACGTATACGCCGACAGCCGAAGATGAAAAACAGGATGCCATCGGATTAAAAGATAAAAGAGTTATTGAATTTATTTATGACGATAAAGGCGTCCTGCAAATGTATTATACGCATCATATCATAGTAAAAATACTCACCCAGTCTGCCATTGAAGAATTTAATAAAGTATATGTTCCGGTAACGGATGCCAGTGATATTATAGATTTAAAAGCCCGCAGTATCACTAAAGATGGCGTTATCCAGGAAGTGGATAAGAACAACATCAAAAAAGTTGAGAACCTTGAAGACAAAGGTCCTTTCCAGATATTTGCCATTGAAGGACTGGAAGTGGGAAGCGAAGTTGAATATTATTATACCATTAAATCCGAGGGTTCGTATTATGGCGCTGAATTATTACAAGCTGATTATCCCAAGAAAAATGTTGAGATGGAAATTATTTCACCGAGAAACCTCCTGTATCTTACTCATTCTTACAATGGTTTTCCTGAACTGAAAGAAGACACCACGTTAAGCCCTAAGAACCGTTTATTTGCGAAGGAGGATAGTATTCCTGCATTGAAAGATGAGCAATTTGCTACATACACCAGCAACCTTATGCGCGTGGAATATACGCTGGGCATAAACCTGGCGCGAAGCAGGGCGCGCATATTGGATTGGGCGCAGGCAGGGGATACTTACTTTAACACCTTTAATCCTCCTGATAAGAAAATTCTTAACGAGGTAGGTAAATTTTTAAAGAAAGCCTCGATAACGGGCAGCGATGATAAGGAAAAAATATTTGCTTTAGATGCTTACTTAAAGAAAACCATTGCTATTAAGGATGAGGAAAACCCCGATTTTTCAGATTTGCGTAAAATAATTGTAAACAAATATGCCAATGAAACCGGCATTGTTAAATTGTATATTGCCGCGCTTCAGCAAATGGGATATGACTGGGAATTGGTGTTAACATCTGACCGTGAAAAGAAACGCTTCGACCCTGATTTTGAAACGTGGGATTTTCTTGAGCACGAATTGGTTTACCTTCCCGACCAGGATATCTATTTAGCCCCTACGGAAGATTACACGCGCAACGGGCTTATACCTTATCAATGGGCGAATAATGACGGGCTTTATATTAAAAAGGTGACCATTGGCGATGTTTCACATGGACTGGCATCGGTGAAATCTATTCCCGCAACCGATTATTCCCTCAACCGTGATGACCTTTATATTACATTTAATTTTGACGGGAGCTTTGATGTGCTTCACTCGCATTTAAAACATGTTATGACCGGCTATAACTCTGCCACAATTCAGGCTTATTACGATTTAATGACCGACGATAACAGGGCTAAATTGAACGACCAGTTAATGAAATTCATGGGGCAGGATTCTAAGGTGAGCAATTTAAAAGTAACCAATGATATTTATAATAATGTTCCCAACCATCCTTTTACGATGGAAGGGGATATTGAAATCAGTTCGCTCATTGAAAGCGCCGGCAATAAATACCTGTTTAAAGTGGGAGCCGCCATTGGTCCGCAGGATGAGATGTATAATTCCGAAAAAAGGCAGAACCCCGTAGAGAACGATTTCAATCATGGCTATCACCGTGAGATCACATTTAATATTCCCGATGGATATGCCATCAAAAATTTAAATGATATTAATATCAATGTTGCATTAGTTGAGAACGGCGTCGAAACCTCTTATTTCCACTCGGGGTATACGTTAGATGGCAACACCGTTAAAATCGTTATCAATGAAGATTATAAAAAGATAAACTACACCGTTGACCAGTTTCCTGAATTCCAAAAAGTAATCAATGCCTCCGCCGATTTTAATAAGGTGGTGCTGGTTTTGGAGAAAAAATGAGGCGGTTCATGGCACGGATACGCCAACTATGGTCGCATAGGAATGAATAATGAATTGTGATGTAAATAACTTCTGCATTTAATATTGGATATTCATTATTCGAAATTCAAAAAACCTTCTAACTTCCAACCTTTTAACTATTATCTTCTTCTCATTTTTGATAGCAATCGTAGAATTTCAAGATATAGCCATATCAAGGTCACCATTAAGCCGAAAGCGGCGTACCACTCCATATATTTTGGAGCGTTATTTTGAGCGCCCTGCTCTATAAAATCAAAATCAACTACTAAATTAAGTGAGGCGATTGCAACCACGAATAAAGAAAATACTATTCCCCACGGTGTGCTGTCATTTATCAGAGGCAGATGAATGCCGAAGAACCCGCATATAATATCAGCCAAATAAAATAAGGCAATGCCCAAAGTGGCAGAAAACACCATCATTTTAAAATTCTCAGTCACCTTTATTATTTTAAACCGGTAAAGAAAAAGCATACTGAACAGTATGGCAAAAGTCAGCATTATGGATTCAAAACCAATTCCCGGGTATAATGAATTGAAAATAACGGTAAGCCACCCAAGAAGAAGTCCTTCAATAACACAATAGATGGGTGCGGTTATATAAGCTATTTTTTTATTGAAAATGGTTACCAGCGCAACTATAAATCCTGCAATAGCGCAGGGGATCAGGTAGGGCAGTATAGTTTGCGCATCGGCAATGCCTTTATAGCCAAGCGATGCCCACAATGCCGCGCCGATAACAATAAGTAATAAAATGCCTATTTTATTTATGGTGCCTTCAATGGTCATCACACAGGCTGATTGGTCTGCCTGTGCAACGCTCTTAAAAGTATTTTCATTTAATGCGGGATTGGATGTTTTGTAAATAGCCATAAATGATATGTTTTAAAATTAAAGATAAAAACTTTCAATATAATGACGGAGTTTTTTTATCCCGCTACATTCAGCGATATTTGCCACTTCGTTTTAACTATGATGAAAAAGATAATTGCAATTGCATTAGTGGTTATATTTGTTGCGTTCGTTTTTTTTGCGGGATATAATTCCTGTAAGCAAAACCCCCCAAAGCAGACTGCCACAAACCCCGTTCAGCAGATTGAAAATGTAAATGTGCCGCAGTTCAATGCCGACTCTGCTTATTATTTTACTAAGAAACAGGTTGATTTTGGTTTCCGTATTCCGGGCACACCGGTTCAGAAAAAAGTGGCGGATTGGCTTATTTCAAAAATAAAAAGTTATACAAAGGATGTATATGTGCAAAGAACCCAGGTGAAAATTTACACCGACAAAATGGTGCCGTGTATAAACATTATAGGCGTATTTAATCCACAGGCGCAAAAACGCATTCTGTTACTCTCGCATTGGGATTCACGCCCTTATGCCGATGAGGATACCATTAATAAAGATAAACCCTTCCCCGCAGCCTGTGACGGTGCCAGCGGGGTGAGCGTATTACTTGAAATGGCGCGGCAGTTTTCACTTCAAAGCCCTTCGGTGGGAGTGGATATTTTATTAACGGATGTCGAAGATTACGGTCCGCCGCGCGGAAGTAATATTGCCGATGATGATTTTTATTGCCTCGGCACACAATACTGGGCGAAACATCCCCATGTGCCCAATTACAGCGCTTATTACGGAATACTTTTGGATATGGTTGGAGCTAAAAACGCGCAATTTTTACAGGAAGGATATACCAGGCAATATGCGCCGAACGTAATGAAAAAGATTTGGGACGCCGGTAACCAAATTGGTTATGGGCAGTTCTTTAAATACGAAGACGGCGTTCCGATTACCGATGACCATTATTATGTAAATACAATTGCAGATATTCCCACCGTTGATATTATTGACCTCGATAATAATTCTCCTACCTATTTCGCCTACTACTGGCACACCCATCAGGATACTATGACTATTATAGATACCACCACGCTTAAAGCCGTAGGGCAAACTCTTTTACAGGTAATTTACACTGAGCCGCCCGGAGTAAGTTGAACGAGTCGCCTCACTTCTCATTCTGCTAGCTGCCAAAATAGAAAGAATACATCTGTTAATTATGGAAATGTTTTTAAGTCAAACTAACAGAGTGCCCTTCTCCTTTTAGGAGAAGCCCGCCCGAACGACGTTCAGTCGGGCGGGGGATAGGGATGAGGCTACCAATCCTTTATATGTTCAATCAACTGCGGAAAAAACTCCGTAAAATCATTTTTAAAAGCACTATAGTTTTTTTCTAATTCATCAGAGGCTTCAAATAAGTTATTCTCAAATTTCACGCGCCGTGATATACCGGTTAATGCCGAACGTATTCCGTCAATATCAGCATAGGAGAGGAGCCAATTCTCGCGGCTCATATAAAATAATAGTTTACGGTTTCTTTCAGGCAAAGTGTTTTCATACTTAAAAAGAATTGAGTAGCAGGTAACAGTAAATTTTTCCAGTGAGTCATCAGAATACGATTGCCAGTTTGCTGCCAGGAAATGGTCATAAAATACATCTATAATTACCCCGCTCAATAACCCAAATTTGTCACGTAATAAACTTTTACTGTGGTGTGCAATGGGGTGCTGGTCGGTAAATGAATCAATAGAACGATGCATTAAAATGCCGTTGGCAATTTCCTTTTCAAACAGTAAATATTTTTTTCCTTTTATTCCATCAGCAATGAAATTACCCACCATCAGTTTTTCCGAATGGCGCGACAAGTAGAGATGAGCCAAAAAATTCATAAAGCAAAGACAGCAGATGTTAAATGTAATAAATCAAAAGACTTGTTTATAACTATTCGTCTTAAATAAATAAAACTTAAAATAAAGCACTTAATTTTAATAGGTAAGTGTGTTTTTAATCAACAAATAAATCCATATGAAAATTTTTATACTCTTAATATCTGCTGTTTGTTTTGTAAACATTACCCGGTCTCAGCCCGCCGCGTTCAATTACCACGGAATAGGCGGGGGCGGAGCTCAATATGCACCCGGCATAAACCCAAACAACCCGGCTGAAATATATGTGGCTTGTGATATGAGCGGTCTTTACCATTCGTTAGATACTGGTAATTCATGGAATATTCTAAGTTTTCTGCAGGTACAAGCCGGTCATCCGTCAATGGTGCAGTTTACCAACAACCCTAATATTCTTTACTGCATGACATTTAATAATAACACCGATAATGGTTATGCAACAAAATCTACAGACGGCGGAACTACGTGGAATTTAACTACTGACCCTACAGATGGCAACGGAGCATGGTTGACTTATGCCAACCCCCAAAACTCAAACCAGTTAATTGTTTCTGATTACGATAACCTCTATTTTTCGAATGATGGCGGCATTACTTTTGGTTCCGCTTTTTACACTGACGCCACCGGTGCAGGTGCCTATATTGCAGGTACTTTTTTTGACGGATTGAATATTTACATCTGCACAAATATCGGGTTATTGGTTTCAATCAATGGAGGAAACAGTTGGACGGGACCCACCATGCCGGGTATTCCAAGCTCAGAAGGTATAATTTCATGTGCCGGTGCAAAATCAGGAAGTACAACCCGTTTTTTCTGTATTACACAGGCAGCAGGAGATGTATATGTGGGTGAAACAGGCGATAACAACTATGGATATGCCAATACCTATTCTATGGATTACGGAATTACCAACTGGACGAAAAAGGAAACGGGAATTCTTTCAAACGACCTTCCTTTCTTTGTAGGAATGGCGGGAAATAATATCAATGTAGTTTATCTTGCCGGTAATGATAATAATACGCAATTCCCGGAAGTGCTTAAAACATCCAATGCCGGTGCTTCGTGGACACATGTATTCAACACTGCCAATAATCAAAATATACAGACAGGATATTGTGGCTCTGGCGGAGATTTAGGATGGGATTGGGACCAATATGCCTTTGGATTTACCGTTAGCTTAACGGATACAAGTTATGCTGTTCTTACCGGCGAAGGATTTACGCACGTTACCAGCAACGGTGGAGCAACCTGGCAGGACGCGTACGTACCCAGGGCAGACCTCAACCCGGCTGATGCTCCTACACCAACAGGAAAATATTATCATCCCAATGGTATTGAAGTCACTTCCCAATGGGATTTGATGTGGACTGACTCTCTTGATATGTTTTCAGGATGTACGGACATCACTGCGATACGAAGTATAGACGGAGGAAATTCATGGTCCTTTAACTACAATACAGAATTATCAAACTATAATACGGTTTATAAATTCTTAAAGAACCCCGCTAATAAAGTGATTTATGCCGCCACGTCGAGTATCCATGACATGTATGAAAGTACTCATTTGACAGATGCACATGACGATAACGGCTCGGGTATAATTGCCTATTCGACGGATGGTGGAACGACCTTTAATCAACTGCATAATTTTAATGCACCTGTTATTTGGATGGCACTTGACCCTACCGACTCTGACAGAATGTACGCCAGTGTTGTTAATCATTCCGGCGGATTAGGCGGTATATGGGTTTCCAATAATATACAACTTAATGCCGGTTCAACGTGGACACATTGTAATGCACCTGCCCGTACACAGGGTCACCCTTTTAATATCCGAGTGCTTAATGATGGAACCGTGGTAACTTCGTATTCGGGACGGATAAACTCAAAAGATAAATTTACAGATAGCTCAGGAGTATTCATAAGTACTGACCAGGGCAATTCATGGACAGACCGCAGCGACCCCGGAATGGAATACTGGACCATGGACGTAGTGATTGACCCCTGGGATACAGCACAAAACACATGGTATTGCGGGGTGTTTGACAATTGGGGTGGACCCAATAATTCACTTGGCGGACTTTACCGCACTACTAACAGGGGATTAAACTGGACAAGAATTGATACACTTTCACAGGTTTACTCTATTACTTTTGACCCGGTTCATCAGGGTCAGGCATATATTACTACACAACAGGAAGGTTTGTGGTTTTCATCAAACATTGAAGCAAATACCCCGGCTTTTACATTACTGGCTCAATATCCGTTCCGACAACCTAACAGGGTTTATTTTAACCCGTATAATCCGAATGAAATTTGGGTTAACAGTTTTGGAAACGGGCTTAAAATGGGCAATTTGCTTACAACAGGAATAAATGAACCAAGTGCTAAGAATGAAGAAGTAAGAGTGTATCCAAACCCAATAGATGATATAGCTCAATTGCAATTTTCTAAACCTGCGAGTGGTATTTTAAAGGTATATGATATTACCGGGCGATTATGGAATACAACTCAAATATCAGTTCAGCAAAATTACCCTCTTAACTGCAGCACTTATCCTGAAGGAATGTATTTACTGCAATTTATGGATGATTCAGGAAATACAATGGTAAGCAAGATAGTTATAGAACACAGATGATCAGATGTTTTTTTGGATGAGGTAAAGGCTGGTTAAAGGTAAACTATCGCCTGTTACAGGGAAACTTCTTTGCTTTAATTAATCTTCAATGACTTTGTCATCAAATATATTCTTCATAGTAGTGTTGTTTTGCAGTTAATAATTTGTTTCGCTTGTGGTTCCGGTGAGCGGTGATGAAGAGAGGATTTCTTAGTCTTCGATAATCCAGTCGCCTTCGATGATTTTGTCGTCAAATACCCTTTTCATTGTAGTTGTTTTACAGTTATTAAATTGTTTCGCTTTCTGGTTTCGGTGAGCGTAGCGAAGAGGAAGGATTTCTTAGTCTTCTATGTTTCTGTCGTCAAACATTGTTTTCATAGTTGTTGTTGTTTTGTGATACAAAGTTATGCTGAGGGTAAGCTTTTCTATGTAACAGTAGGCTCATAACGGTTACATCATTATCAATACCTATTTTATGATAGCTATTACTTTATTTTATTTATTTACTATTTATTATCAGTTAATTATAAGTATTTATTCTTTTATTTATGTGTTATTTTAGCCTTAAAAAGTTACATAAAAGGGCTAAAATAAAAAAACCTCTTCCTGCTTCCGGTTTTTACCGGAGGAAGAGGTCTTCTAATCTTCAAGAATTTTATCGTCGAATAAGTTTTTCATGATAACCGACTTTAAAGTTTAAGGTTACTTCTTTTTACCTTTATCTTTGCTGTCGGTATTATCACTTAAACTTTCCAGGCTATTGACCTGATGGATCGATGATAATAATTCCAGCAATAAAGGCTGCTGCTGCTAAGGTTGCCATAAGCGTTAAATTTATTTGGTTTCGTTGATGCAAAGTTATGTACACAATAGGCGTTTATAAGTAACAATACCCCCCATTCGGTTACATCAATATTTATATGTACCTTTGTCTTGTAAGAGTACTTAGTTATAGTTAACATGTTGATATACAATTAATTTTATAATTACATTATTTTAGTTACGATTGGTATTTACCATTAATAGTTACATATTAATCACTTATTAAGGTGCTTTATAACTAGCATGGGAAGGTGTTATACGCAAACCAGAATTAACGGTTTGGATTAAGCTTTAAAAAGTGATTTTAAGTTATCCCCATGGCTAAAAAATACTACACTTTATACTTTTGAATACCTTATTTATATTTTAATACCTTATGAGAGATGTTCAGGAAATAATACAATTGGTTGCCCTTAGGGGTGCCTCCGAACTAAAATCGAACACAATAAGAGACGATGATACCCTTTACGACCGGTTACTTGATGGTATAAGAAGCGGTAAATTCAAAACCGATGATGAAGCTGCTGGAGCTCTTTACGGCGATAAAAAGTCAAAAGCCAAATATAAAACCCTAAAATCACGGCTAAAAGACCTTTTGTTGGATAACGTAATATTAATGAAGACCGATCCCAGAAAGCAATCTACTTATAATATATTGGTTCACCATGCGGTTAAGAATTTTGCTACTGCGCGGTTGCTTTTGCTTAACCAGGCAACTATTACCGGTACTGCTATGATGAAAAAGGCGTACCAGTTATCGTCACGGGCAGAAGTAACAGGGCTTTCTGCTCTTTCATTGCAATGGCTGTCAACTATGAACAGCGTTTTGGGAAACAGAGCAAACTTTGAAAAATATAATAAGTTGGTTTTCAATATAATAAAACTATATGCTGCTGAACTTGAAGCGGAAAGCATTGAAAATAACATAAGAGTGACCTTATATAAGATAATAGGATTTAGTAAAAAGTATGTTGAGATAATGCAAAGTAGTTTCAATAGGTTGACTGAACTGACAAATCAAAACAAGTCAAGCAATATACGCTGGAACTATTATAGGGTAGGTTTTTTCTATTACATGTATTCAGGCAATTATGAGAACTTGCTTAAAATAGCCCAGGAAGCCGAAGTTTTTAATAACAGTAATAAAGAATTTTATGGTCATGGGCGGGGAGGCGAGATTTCTCTCTATAAACTTTACGGTTATTTGCAACTGAAAAAATACCAAGAAGGAGTGGAGTGTGCAGAGAATAGCAAAATATATTTTGTTAAAGGCTCTTATAACTGGGTTATTTATATGGAGAATTATTTTCTTTTTGAACTCAATAACCGTAATTACGAGAGATCTTTACAGATATATAATGAGACTATCAGGCATCCCAAAATGAAAAATATGCCGCCTGACAGGCAGGAAAGATGGAAAATATATGAAGCATATCTTTATTATATGTTGCCACCGGTATTACGTCCCACTAATTTTAAAGTTCTCAAGTTTTTAAATGAAGTGCCTATTTATTCAAAAGATAAGGCGGGGTATAATGTGGCAATAAACATTATACAGATATTACTAATGATACATGAACGGCAATTTGGCAGGTTGATAGATAAAGCCGAGTCGTTGAAAATGTATCGCAGCCGGTATATTAAAGAGGACGACAATTTCCGAAGCAATTGCTTTGTGAAAATGCTGCTTATAATGATACGGTGCGATTTTGACCCTGTAGCAACCAAGCGTGATGCCAATACCTATTTTTTAAAAATGCAATCTTATGGTGAAAAATCAGGTCGCCATTTTGATGCGATGGAAGTTGTGCCGTATGAAGTGCTGTGGGGAAATGTGCTGGAGGATATTCAATACTATAAGCCTCATACTACCTAATATTTTTTGAATTACGAATAATGAATATCGAATATTGAATAACGAAATACCTTAACTTCAATAGTCGTAATTCAATATTCTGCTGTTCATAATTCATTAACTTTATGGCTTTAGCCCTAAACAAAAACCTATATTTATATGTTAAGAGGTAAATGTTTTAGGCTAAAGCCATAATTGAATTTAATTTTTCCCCCATCAGTAAAAACTGATGGCAATTATATAATGAATAAAAAAGATAAAAACCAACCCGTTTCCGATTCTGTTTTTAAAGATGTGATTGCTTCTCTTAATGATGACCAGAAAATAGCGGTTGAACATCTTGAAGACCCTATGCTGGTTATTGCCGGTCCAGGCACAGGCAAAACACAAATCATTGCGGCACGTATCGGCAATATTTTAAGTACGCCCGATACACAGGCGCAGCCGCAAAATATTCTTTGCCTTACCTATACCGATGCCGGCACTATAGCCATGCGCAAGCGCTTGCTCGATTTTATGGGACCCATGGCTTACCGCGTTAATATCTACACCTTCCATGCTTTTTGCAATGAAGTGATACAACAAAACCTCGATTATTTTGGTAAGCGAATACTTGAACCCATTTCAGAATTAGAAACGATTGACATTTTGAGAGAGTTAATAGATAATCTTGATAATTATCACCCGCTGAAACGGTTTAAGACTGATGCCTATTTTGAGGTTGACCGTTTGCAAAAGCTCTTCGACCTGATGAAGCGTGAAGACTGGTCTGCCGAACATATTAATACCTGTATAGACAGCTACCTTGCCGATTTACCCAACCGCGAAGAATTTATTTATAAGAAAGCCAATTCAAAGACCGGTGTAAAAGTTGGCGACCTGAAACAGGAACAAATAGATGCCGAGAAAAAGAAGATGGAAACCCTGCACGCCGCTGCCGCGCTTTTTCCTGTTTATCAGGAGATGATGCTGAAGCGAAACCGCTACGATTACAGCGACATGATATTATGGGTGATAAAAGCATTTAAGGAAGATGAAAATTTTTTGCGCAATTACCAGGAGCGGTATTTATATTTTTTGGTAGATGAATTCCAGGACACGAATGGGGCGCAAAATGAAATTCTTAACCTGCTCTCCGGCTTTTGGGAAAAGCCGAACGTCTTTTGCGTGGGCGATGATGACCAGAGTATTTACGAATTTCAGGGAGCGCGCCTGAAAAACATTTTGGAGTTTTATGAAAAATATAAAGACAGCATTACCTCTGTAGTGCTAAAAGAAAACTACCGCAGCACGCAGGCCATATTAGATGTTGCGAAAACGGTGATTGATAATAACAACGAGCGACTGATAAGCATTTTAAAAGAACTGAATCTGGATAAAACACTTATTGCAGCAGGTAAAGAAGTGAGCGCCTCTGCGGAAAAACCTTCCATTCTTGAGTTTCCAAACCTGGTGCAGGAGGAAATGTGGCTTGTGGAGCAGATTGAAGAGTTGTATAAAAAAGGGGTGCAGCTATCCGATGTAGCCGTTATTTACCGTAAACACCGGCAAGCCGACAACATTATTCATTTGTTAAACAAAAAAGGTATTCCCTACATTATCAGGAAAAAAGAAAACCTGCTTGATTTGACTATTGTGCAGCAGTTGCTGAATGTGTTGCGGTATTTAAATGAAGAATCGCGCCGCCCGCATAGCGCCGAGCATATTTTGTTCGAGTTAATGCACTACAATTTTATTGGTATTACCCCCGGTGATATTTTAAATATTACCACCTACGCTTCACGTAAGGATACTAAAAAAACATGGCGCGAAATTTTAAGCGATGAGTTTTTACTGGATGAGCTTAATCTTGAAAACAAAACAGCAGTGGCGCATCTGGGTAAAAAAATAAATGAATGGTTATCGGAGGTGCATAACCTTACCCTGCAAATGCTGGTTGAGAAAATTGTTAATGAGGGCGGCTTGCTTAATTATATTTTGCACAGCAATGAAAAGGTGCATCTGATGGAGGTTGTGAGCACCTTATTCGGCTTTTTACAGGCGGAAAGCGCCAAACGACCACGGCTGAAAATCAGCGATTTTTTTGACATGATAAAACAAATGGAATCGCATGAGATACCCATCCCTGTAAATACAACCTCGTCGTATAATGAAGAAGGGGTTTATTTTACTACGGCGCATTCTGCAAAAGGATTGGAGTTTAAATATGTTTTTCTTATCGGCTGCACATCCGATAAATGGGAGAAAGCAAGAGGCAACACAGGCATGTACTCCTTGCCTGATACGCTTACTTATACAAAAGATGAAAATAAAATAGAATCATCGCGGCGCTTATTTTACGTAGCTCTCACCCGCGCCAAGGAATTTCTTACTATCTCTTATGCCAAACAGGATAATGACGGAAGAGGGCAGGAACCATCGCAATTTATTGCCGAGATATTGGATAAGACGAATTTGGAAGTGTTAAACGCGACGCTAAGTAATGAAAAAATATTTGAGATGAATGTTGCGGCGATTAGCGAGCCTGAAAAACCCGTAGTAACATTGTTTGATGAGGATTATATTAATACTGTTCTCGAAAATTTTGTGTTAAGCGCTACGGGATTGAATTCTTATCTCGATTGCCCGCTTTCATTTTACTACGATTATATATTAAGAGTGCCCACGGCTAAAAATGAATCTTTAGCATTCGGTCTCGCCGTGCATTATGCCATTAACAGGTTATTTACAAACATGAAAAAATCTGCCGAACAAAAATTTCCGCCGGTGGAGGAATTTTTAAAGGATTTTAAGTTTGAGTTGTACCGCAATAAAGACTCGTTTACCGATAAGCAATTTGAGTTGCGCTTGGCATTGGGCGAAAAAATTCTGCCTGAATTTTATGAAAAGTACCATTACAAATGGAATAAAATTGTAGTTACCGAATATTTTGTGCGCAATGTGGAGGTTGCCGGTGTGCCTATAAACGGCAAGCTGGATAAAATAGAGTTCACCGGCACCGATGTTAACGTGGTGGATTACAAAACAGGCAATCCCAAATACTCGAAAGACAAAATGCAACCCCCGAATGAGAAAAATCCCGATGGGGGCGATTACTGGCGGCAAATCATCTTCTATAAAATTTTACTGGATAATAACAGGCTGCAAAATTGGAAAATGATAAGCGGGCAGGTTGATTTTGTAGAGAAAGATGAAAAGACCAATGATTTTCCGCAATATAAAATTGCCATTGAAAAAGAACATATTGATATTGTGCTTGCCCAGATACGAGACTCCTACCAAAAAATAATGAACCATGAATTTAACACAGGATGTGGTAAACCTGATTGTTATTGGTGTAACTTTGTAAAAGAAAATAACCTGGCGCTTAATTCGTCCGTAGTAATTGATGCAAAATAACCATCCTGTAAAATTAAAAGCAGAAAAAGCAGTTCTTGTTGCTGTAATCCATAAAAACCAGCCTGAAGAAAAAGTAATTGAGTACCTTGATGAACTGGCATTTCTTGCCGAAACTGCCGGAGCTGTAACAGTTAAACGTTTTACACAACGGCTGCAATCGCTCGACCCGCGCACCTATATAGGACAAGGCAAACTGCAGGAAATTGCAGAGTATGTGAAAACACATGACATTGAATTGGTGATTTTTGATGACGACCTTACAGGCTCTCAAATAAACAACATTGAGAAAGAATTGAAAATAAAAATCCTTGACCGCAGCAACCTCATCCTCAATATCTTTGCTTCAAGAGCCAGGACTGCACAGGCAAAAGCGCAGGTGGAGCTGGCGCAACTTGAGTACTTATTGCCCCGACTGAAGGGATTATGGAGCCATTTGGAGCGTCAGAAAGGGGGTATCGGAATGAGAGGTCCCGGTGAAAAAGAAATTGAAACCGACCGTCGTATAGTTAAGAATCAGATATCAATACTAAAAAAACAATTAGAATCAATTGATAAGCAAAGCTTCACTCAACGTAAGGCTCGCGGAGAGCTTATTCGTGTGGCGCTGGTGGGCTATACCAATGTGGGAAAAAGCACCATAATGAATTTGATAAGCAAAGCCGATGTGTTTGCCGAGAACAAATTATTTGCCACGCTTGACACCACCACGCGCAAAGTTGTTTTTGAAACCACGCCTTTCCTGTTGTCGGATACGGTAGGATTTATCCGCAAACTGCCGCACGGACTGATAGAAAGCTTTAAATCCACATTGGATGAGGTGCGCGAAGCGGATATTTTGCTGCACGTGGTTGATATTTCTCATCCGCAATTTGAAGACCATATAAGAGTAGTGAAAGAAACATTGCTGGACATTGATGCCGCCGACAAGCCCACCATTCTTATCTTCAACAAAATGGATTTGTATGTTAAGAATTTCTTTGATGAACTTATTCCGGAAGAAGAAAAACAGAACATTCTTGAAGACCTTAAACAAAGCTGGATGAGCAAAACAGAGGAGCAATGCGTTTTTATTTCTGCCACTGAAAAACAAAACATTGCCGAACTGCGCGGGAAAATACTCTCTATGATTAAGGCGGCTTACAAAGTTCGTTATCCTTATAAAACGGCGTTTTATTAAGCCGTTCCAACCCGGTTGCATGTAAAGAAATCTTTTTTACATTTATACCAAAATTCTTCCACCATGAAAACTTTTCTAAAAGTCATCGGCGTCCTTTTGATTATTGCAGCGGTTGCAGGGCTCTCATTTTTCTCTTACATTGAAATAAGCGGTATTCCAAGTTATGAAGCGCATGACCCCGGAATTAAAGTTCATGGCGATTCCATAATGGTTGCCAATGGTGCGCGAATTGCTTCCCTGCTTTGTGTGAATTGCCATCTCAACAAAGAAACAAACCGGCTTAGCGGAGATGCTATGCCTGATGCAGGAGCGTTTGGAAATATTCATTCCTATAACATAACCCATGATGAGCGTTACGGTATTGGCAGCTGGACAGACGGGCAGGTGTTGTATTTCCTGCGCACCGGTGTAATGCCAAGCGGTGAATATGCTCCACCCTATATGCCCAAGTTTGTTCACATGAGTGATTATGATATTCAATCCATAGTCGCCTGGCTGCGTTCCAATGATGACCGTTTGCAAGCGGTTAATGAGCCATCCACACCCTGCGAGCCAAACTTTATGGCAAAATTTTTATGCCATGTGGCATTTAAGCCGATTGCTTATCCTGCCCAGCCCATCAATGCGCCCGACTCAAACAATATGGTGGCTTATGGCAAATATATTGTTACGGGAAAAATTGAATGCTGGGCTTGTCATTCTCAATCGTTTAAAACATTGAATGAGGAAGACCCTGAAAAAACTCCCGGCTTTATGGCAGGCGGCAACCCTATTCCCGACAGGGAGGGTAACACCATTCATTCCGCCAATCTTACTCCCGACATTGAAACAGGCATCGGCAACTGGACGGAAGACCAGTTTGTGAAAGCGGTGAAATACGGTATACGCCCTGACGGAACGACTAACCGCTATCCCATGGTGCCTTTTACAACAATGACAGACTATGAAGCAAAATGTATTTTTGCTTATCTTAAAACATTGGCGCCCGTAAAAAATGAAATTCAAAGAACGTTTACCACTACTGCCCAAAACTAAATTTTTTCCTCTTGCTACAAAAAGAAACTCCCCTGGTATTGACGAGGGGAGTTTCTTTTTTAAAAACCAAAACCATGAAAAATCTGCACTATTGAGGTAGTAAAAGCGTCAATAGAGTGAATTATTTTATTAGACTGATAAACATCGTAAGTGTTTATTGCGTTCATGTTATCTTTTTGAATAAGTAAAAAGGCGTAAGGGGTAAGGCGTAAGTGGTCTGGCAGTCGTTCGGGCGGGTGCTCCGCTTAAAATACTCGCGGACGGCTCGGCGGCTGGAGGTTAGTGTGTTTTTCAATTGCCGCGCCTTTTAAGGCGCGGAGAAATAATAAAAGAATAAGGCTTAGCTGAAAATGGGCGGAGTATGTGTTATTTTTTTACCGGTTTAGATGTTAATCTCATCTTTCTACGCGCACTTTTCTGTTTTTGCTTTTTAATCAATTTTCTAAATTCAACAAGTTCCTCATCTGTCCATGGTTCTGATTTAATAGTCAGATCAATATTTTTTGGTTCTTTTATAAATGCCATTTTTTACGATTTAAAATAATGTGAAATTAATTTTGCCGCCGCCGTTATGCCAATATACATTCTTTGTTTGTGAAAATGAGTTGCTCCAAGTGATTGTTCATAGTGTTTTATCAAATTGGTTTTAGCATCAAAAGCCACATAGCCATCATAGCCCTTATCAAAAGAAACTTTACAGGCATAAGCCACCATATTAGCAGCTACGCCCAGGTATACTTTTGAGTTGCCTTTGTTAAAAGGCGCACTCTCAATTAAATGCAGAAAAATGTGGTCTTTCTTATCTTCAATGCTCAATAAGCCTTGAATAATTGTAGGATTATTTACTGTAGATAGCTTATAAACGTACTTGCTATTATCTTTTAGTTCTTTTATCCAATCAAACTGCCAGTCTTTCTTATTTAATTGTTTTATGTCTTTTATTTTTACCCATGCTATTTCAGTATCAAAAATTTCACCCGTTAAAGAGTTTTCAATAGAATTAGTCAGTTTATCAATTTCAACATCAATGTAAGTCAGAGGGTATTTTTTCACAACGCTAATTTACAAAAAAAACAGGCACAATTTAATAGGTATTATCCTTTGACTCAGCGGTACATGGCGTAGTGTTTTTTTTCAATTGCCGCGCCTTTTAAGGCGCGGGGAAATAATAAAAGAATAAGGCTTTAAGTGAAAATGGGTTTTGGGTTGGAAATGAAATACTCACGACAATAAGCGACGTAGGCACAGCCTACGCCGAGTGGGGTGAGACTAGTACCGGAAATATCTATTTTGCCCAAGATGAAAATAATCGGGGGGATTAATAATCATTGAAATAATCTCAAACTCATCAGAACCTAATATTTTCTTTAAATTATCAACTGCCTTATTTATACTTTGACCCGCACTATCTCCAGTGTTTTCATAGCAACTCAATATAATTTTATTGGGTACAATTTCTTTAGCTATTTCAGCGATATTTTTTAAGCATTTTTTTCCGTCATCAAAAAATCCTTTACTATTATGTTTCGCTTCTCCAATAACCAATTCCCCATCGACCTCACAAAATATATCAATATCCGAGAGTGGTTTATTAGAGTGAACGTCATCAAATAAATCAATTTGGGTTATATAATCAAAAGATGATTTAGCGGAGTACTTCAAATTAATAAGGGTTCTAAGAACGGTTAAATTACCATTAGGTACAATATGGCTTTCAATAGAATCTCTTTTGACTACACTATTTATTTGAACTAGATTATTCTGAACAAGACTATTTAATTTATAAGAAAATGGTGTTTCTACGGGAATATCAAATTCTTTTAGGCAACCTTTACATTCTACAGTTTCCTCAACTTCACTTATGTGATACCAGAATTTAGAAGAGCAATTATCGCATTTTATTGTATATCCCTTTAAAAATACTTTATAATAGCAAAGCTCAGTAATTGTATCAATTAAACCCCAAGATAAATTCTCTTCATTAAGATGTGATTCTTCTTTTTTTGTTAATTTAAAATCACGAATTTTGAATATGTCAAGGCATTTTTCTTTAATTTCATTAAAAGTAATTGAGTCACCTGCTTCTTTACTGCTTTTAGATAGAGATGAAAATATATCAAACCAGAATTTATCAGTAAAGAAATCTGATATAGTATCAAAATTCCCATTGAAAAGATTAATTAATTCATATAATTTATTACTACTATCATTAAATCGTGCCTTTTTAAATTTAGTATTAACAGCTTTACCATTTTTAATAGGACGTTGGATTAAATGTTGCGCCAAATTAAAAAAGGAAGGGATTCTAATTGTAATTGCATCAAATCTCTGGTGGGGTTCTTCTAAAATTAAAGAAATATCATTTCTTTTATTTACTCTACACCTTACCTCTGGAAAAATAAATGTTGCATTAGCAGTCAATGGATATTTAGTGTAAAACTGGCTTGATGTGTTACTTTTTATAATATTTATGTCGTTTACCCATCTATAAGGGAAATTCAGGTTATTATAAATAAACTCAGGTTTATAAGTTTGATAGACCCCATTATTAGAAGGTAAGATTTGCATTTTTGATTTATCAATCGATCTGCTAAATGACCCTCCCATCTCATTCTTGACATCAAATGGAAAATATTCAATCTTTTTATAAATGAATAATTTATTTGCTTTAGTCTTTTTAAGATAATTTTCAATCAATTCATTTACTTCATTTTCAGTTAAACTAAAAGATGATACATTGATTGTTTGGAATATTATAATTCGTTGAAGGCTTATACCCCAGAATGGATCTGCTGATAAAAGTTTTAATTCTTCAACTGTTAAATAAAAAATACCCCCATTTTCAAATAGTTGTCTATTCCAATAATATAATAAGTCCTCTACAGAGTTTTTGTCTTTGGCAATAATAAATTCAAATAAATTTGATGCAATATTTATCCCTTTCAACACTATTTATGTAATATTTAATCGTGATAAATTTGAAAGTCTATAAGGGCTCCTTTCGCATATTATTTTATTTAAATCTTTGAACGTATCCTTATTTATTAAGGTTTGATCTGAGTTTCTTGTTAATGTCTTGTCC
Organism: Chitinophagales bacterium; assembly: GCA_963770495.1. Taxonomy (GTDB): domain Bacteria; phylum Bacteroidota; class Bacteroidia; order Chitinophagales; family CAVYQA01; genus CAVYQA01. The sequence goes on from CAVYQA010000016.1 coordinate 198,165, forward strand.
ATTTGGAAGGCATTTTTCCTTAACCCAAAATTAATTTGATAATAATCCAACAATGGGTTAATAAAATTCATTAATCCATCCGCTAGAATTACCTGACCTTTAATATTAAAAAGATTTAATAAATGATGGCAATCTACTCCATCCATCATTTGCATTTCGTCAATAGGATAATATCCCTCCGGATTAAAAAATGGAATTTTTTTAAGGACTTCGATATCAATATCTTTTGAATAGATTATATAATCAGGATCATAATATTCCAAAATTCGATAATATTTTTCTGGAATTGTATTATTATCGACTGGGATAATCGGATTGTAGCCTCCGCCCCATAATTTTTGATTGGCTAAAATCAAACTTAATAGATTTTCATGTGTATAATTTGCATTTATAAAATAAATAAATCTTAAGTATCTCGGATGAGATATGATTTGAAAGTGATTTTCACCCATAATTGCAAATTATTATTCCTATAAAGTTATGACATTAATATAAAGTTTTATTATACCCATGAACAGGTATTTTACAATATCCCAAAAACAGGTAGACGATGCCGTCCGGCGTCTCATGTCCCATGTCTCACATCCCCCTGTCTAAAAAAGTTGTCCCAATTTCTCGCACAGTATAACTTCTAAAAGTAATTTTGTAAAACGCTCTTTGAAATACTGTTTAGTTATAGGTAATAGTAAATTTTGCGCTTATTACCTGCACTTTCTATTTGGTTTCGGTTTTTAAAACGACAAGAAAAACGACAACAACATGACAAGAACCGCAGGTAAAATTTCCTGACGGGGTTGTTATAATGCATTGAATAACAGAAAAATAAAAAAATGAATGTCAAAAACGCTAAGATTGTTGTCGGTTTATAAAACCTTTTACCTGTCTCATGTTCATGTCTCAAAATCTCATGTCTGAATATGCACGAACTTTTCCTTAATTTTGTGGATTGATAAAATAAATTACCAGTAATGAGCAAGACAATTGAAAAGCGCGAGGATGTGGTTATAAAATTTGCCGGCGACAGACGGCGACGGAATGCAACTGACGGGAACGCAGTTTACAAATACTACGGCGTTGTTCGGGAATGATTTGGGAACCTACCCCGATTACCCGGCTGAGATACGCGCCCCGCAAGGCACCCCGGCAGGTGTGTCGGGTTTCCAGGTGCACTTTTCGAGCACTGAAATATTTACACCCGGCGACTGGTGCGATGTGCTGGTGGCTATGAATGCCGCCGCCCTGAAAATGAATTTGAAAGCGTTGAGGAAAGGGGGTATAATTATTGCCAATACGGCGGGCTTTGACGCGAAAAATCTGCGGCTGGCAGGCGTGGAGCATAATGCGCTGGAAGACGGCTCGCTGGGTAATTACGAGGTGTATAAGATTGATATTACCAAGCTCACCCGCGACGCTCTTGCCGATATAAAGGAATTGGGCGTGAAGGAAAAAGACCGCTGCAAAAATATGTTTGTGCTGGGTTTTTTATACTGGATGTTCGACCGCTCGATGGACAGCACGATTAATTTTTTGAACGATAAATTTTCTAAAAAATCAGATGTGCGTGATGCTAACCTGCGTACACTGAAAGCGGGTTACCATTATGGTGACACCACGGAAACGTTTACACGGCGCTACAATGTGGCTCCCGCGAAAATGCCGCCCGGCACCTATCGCAGCATAATGGGCAACCAGGCAACGGTGCTCGGGCTTATAGCAGCAGGTGAAAAAAGCGGGTTGCCGGTTTTTTACGGGTCGTATCCTATTACGCCCGCTTCGGAGATTTTACATGAGCTGGCGAAATATAAAAACTTCGGTGTGCGCACGTTCCAGGCGGAAGATGAGATTGCGGCGATTTGCTCGGCTATCGGCGCTTCATTCGGCGGACAGCTGGGCGTGACGGCAACATCGGGTCCCGGCATGGCTTTGAAAACCGAGGCGATGGGTTTGGCTGTAGTGCTGGAATTGCCCCTGGTGATAATTGATGTGCAGCGCGGCGGTCCGAGTACAGGGCTGCCTACAAAAACAGAGCAATCGGATTTGTTACAGGCGCTGTATGGCAGAAACGGAGAATGCCCCATGCCTGTGATAGCTGCCAGCTCGCCATCGGATTGTTTTTACGCGGTTTTTGAAGCGGTGCGAATAGCGGTGCAGCACATGACGCCTGTTATTTTCTTAAGCGACGGGTTTTTGGCAAACAGCGCCGAGCCGTGGCGTTTCCCGACTGCTGATGAGTTGAAGGAAATAAAAGTGCGCTTTGCAAAAGAAAAAGAGAATGGCGAAGTATTCCACCCGTATAAGCGCGATGAGAACCTGGTTCGCGCATGGGCAATACCGGGAGTGCCGGGATTGGAGCATCGCATTGGCGGGTTGGAGAAGGAAGATATTACGGGAAATATTTCATACGAGGGCGCTAACCATGAGCACATGGTGAAAACGCGTGAAGCAAAGGTTGAGAAAATTGCGGATTTTATTCCGTTGCAAAAGATTGATAACGGTCCCGCAAAAGGCAAGGTGCTGGTGCTGGGATGGGGCGGTTCGTATGGCGCTATAAAAGCGGCTGTGCGCGATTTGCTGGCTGAAGGGCATTCGGTGGCACACACGCATTTGAGGTATATGCGCCCGTTCCCGAAAAACCTGGGCGAAATTTTATTTAATTATGAAAAAGTAATTGTTCCCGAATTAAATAACGGGCAATTAATAAAAGTTATTCGTGATAAATTTTTAATCCCAGCAATTGGTTATAATAAAATACAGGGAACACCAATTACTAAGAGTGAGATGAAAGAATTTTTGTTAAAAGAGTTAGCATAATGTGCCGATGGGTGAAAAAATTAAAATTAATTGATAAGCGGTTATTACTTTTCAAAATTTAACATTTAAAATCTCAAAATTATTATGGCTGATATATTAGTAGAAAGCGGAAAAGAAGAGGTGAAACTCACCGCAAAAGATTTTGAAACCGACCAGGATGTGCGCTGGTGCCCCGGCTGCGGCGATTATTCTATTTTAAAACAGGTGCACACCGTGTTGCCGCATATTGGCATTAAAAAAGAAAATATTGTTTTCATAAGCGGTATCGGCTGCTCGTCGCGGTTTCCGTACTATACCGAGACGTACGGAATGCATTCTATTCATGGCAGGGCAACGGCTGTTGCATCGGGATTGAAAGCTACTCGTCCTGAATTGTCTGTTTGGATTGTTACGGGGGACGGGGATTGCCTTTCTATCGGCGGTAATCATATTATTCATTTGCTGCGCAGAAATTTTGATGTGAATGTGCTGTTGTTTAACAACCAGATTTATGGTTTGACGAAAGGGCAGTATTCTCCCACATCGGAAGAGCATAAAGTCACCAAGTCAACCCCCTACGGCTCTATTGACCATCCGTTTAATCCAACCGCATTAGCATTGGGTGCTGAAGCCACGTTTGTTGCCCGCTCTATGGACAGAGACCCGGCTCATTTGCAGGATATGCTGATGCGCTCTTACAAACATAAAGGCTCATCGTTTTTGGAAATTTACCAGAACTGTAATATTTATAATGACGGCACTTTTGAAGTGTACACCGAGAAATCGAGTAAAAAAGATGAAACGCTTTTTATGGTGCAGGGCAAGCCATTAACGTTTGGTGCTAATAATGATAAAGGTATTAAGCTGGATGGATTTACACCTGTGATCGTTAATTTAACTGAAGGCGCCGGCGCCAATGACTTGATGATACATGATGAACATGATTTGAACAAGGCACTTATCCTCTCCCGCTTTTTCGATAACCCGCATTCTGAACATCATTTACCGCGCCCATTCGGTGTGTTCTACGAAGGCGTCCGCCCCACTTACGAAGACACCATGAAGGAACAACTTGACGGCGCCATTTCTAAAAGAGGCAAAGGCAACCTGGATAAGTTGTTATCGGGGAATGAGACTTGGGTGATAGCTTAGGTTACTTTTTCGCCAGTACCACCCGCTCTACCTCCGAAACAAATAATTGCCGCCCGATAGGTTGCAAATATTTTCCCTGGTAGTAATCTGCTCCCACGTCCTGCGCTAATTGTAGATTATATTTTTTCAGAAAGTCAACCATGTTACCCGGTTCAATTCCAAACTGCCATTGCCAGTTTTTCTTTTTGGAGTAGTCCATTATTTCTTTGGCGCCTTCAATAGTGGAGGTTCTGTTAATCACACTTTCTAAAACATAAGTAAACGCAATAGAACTTCCGGCTGCCATTTTTGAGACGAGATTAAATATATTATCTACGGCATCTTTGGTGATGTATTGAGTTACACCTTCACAAATTGTAAACGTGGTTTTTGTGAAATCAAACTTACTGGCTTTTAGAACATCTTCAATAGACTGGCTGTTAAAATCAATTGGAACGTAGGTGATATTTGGTGGTAGCAATCCAAAATGTTTCTGCACCATTTTCATTTTAACGTTTTGCACTGAAGACATGTCAACTTCAAAAACTTTAACGGTGTTAATACCCTCAATTCTGTAAGGGCGCGTATCCATTCCCGCGCCAAGTATCACTACCTGTTGAGCGCCGTTTTTCAACGCCTCAATAAGTTTTTCGTCAATAAATTTTGTGCGGCACACCAGCAAGCCATAAATTCCCTTTGTGCTTTTATCGAACATCTTCATAAACCAGTTTCTTATGAATCCGAATTGAAAAATAAATGACGGGACAGTGAGTTTCTTGATGACCGGGTACCGCGAAAAGCCGTTGTTCTGGTGGTTCATATTGCTCAATCACTCTAACCATAGCCACACCAAATGCTGTATTGCCGCTTTTGTTTTTTGCCATAACTCTGTAATTAATAATCTAAATTATGATTATTGCGCGATTGTATAAAATGTATTTAGGTGACTGAACGGAAAATGCCGGTATAATCGTGTTTTAAAAAGGTGAAAATACTTATCGGGTTGACTTCAATGATGCCAGTAATTTTTGCTTTAGATTACCGGCTTGCTCCTTTAGTTGTATTGCTGATGATTCCGATGTATTGTTCACTCCTAAAAAAGCAGTGAGACGCGTGTTTATATTTGTCAGCCTTGCCGCACTGTTTTGGGTTTCAATTTTTTTCTCAAAGTAATATTCGTTAAGATTAAATTCGCAACTATTAAAAATACCGTAACAGTTTTGATCAAGGTTTTTCAAATGATAGGTAGTGTTTTTATCCCATTCATTTTGAACTTGTATTGTCAACAGGGTTGCATTAACAATTGCATTATAGAGGCTGTCAGCCCTACTGCGATTACACGAAATTACTCTCATCCTGAAACACAATTGTATTTTTGCCCGTTGAGAATGGTACAAGCGGCTATACAGGCGCAACGTATACTTTATCCTGTTCGAATAATAACGAATCAATGACGTATCGTTTTTAAGCAGAAGAGAATCATTTTTTAATTTACCAAAAACCAGGCTATCTCTTATAGAAATAATGGGATAATCAAGGTCGTCGTAAAATACCATTCGCGCATCTACAATATTTTCTTCAGGAGAGGTCAACTTTTTTTTATTGGTAAGGTACAGGTTCATTCGTTGCACAATGGTGGTGTAGTCGCTGTCCAGTTGCGCATAGCAATTCTGCAGATAGCGGTTCAACATTAATATACTGTCATCAAGCGGCAGGAGTTTTTTGTGGATTTCGAGTGAATCCTTTACCCGGTTGGAATTATTATGTGTTACATTGCGGATATACCGTGGACTCATAATCAATTTTTCACGCTTATTGTTCATCCTGATATTTGCTGCCAGTATATTTGAGCCCGATCTTGAAATTACTCCATTGACAATCATACTGCTTTCTACCTGCTTTTCTGAAGAAAGCATTTTCCCGTTGCTGTTTTTGAATAATTGTGTTTTTAAATCGTTATTGGCTATAAGTTCTGTTTTCTGAACGTGTAATAAAGAATCGTTCAGCTTATAATAATGAATGGATGAATCCAGCCGTTGTAAAACCGTATCACAATCTTCGCGCTGCTGCTTTTCGAAATCGGTAAGAACATTAATAGAGTCCCATTTGGCATGAGCCAGTATATTCCAGTTGTCAGCAATTCCGAAATTATTTTTCACATTAAAGCGATGCCCGTCAAAACCTTCATCAAGAGTTTTACGGGTATCATCTTCATTGTAATAATCGTCCCGTTGTGCGGCATATTCCGGATAAGATGCTGTATCGGGCGATGCATCATATCGCCCAAAATAAAACAGCGAATCTTTTTCAAAATCTTCAACGGTCATTTCCACCGGCAATAGCTGCCATATCGGGTCAAGCGGTAAATGATTTGTCCTGAAAAGCCGTCCGGTATTCAAATAATATACATCGGTGGGGGCTTTTACAAAATGAGGGGAATACACAGCTTTGAATTTCGTTTTACCAAACGTGATGAAGTGAGCCAGCCGGCTGAATAAAGCCGTTCTGTAAAAAACGATATAACCAGCGTCCCAGGTGGCATCAACCAATCGCCATTTGCCGTTGCACTCCACTGCATTCCAGGCATGTTCGTCCATATAGAATTTATCACCCAAATTGGTGAACATATCTTTTACATAGCCCGGCACCGTTACGGACTTTATGTTACTATAGGCGCAAAGTTCATTGAACAGGCTTGTATACCCAACGCAGGTAGCTTTTCTTTTGCGCAGTATTTTCTTTGTTGACCACGAATCGAAATTATATTGTAAGAACCGTTTCACATCATAACGGATGTGATGCGTTATCCAATAATGAATGGCGAATATTTTCTCCGGTTCTGTTTCCAGGTTGGCTGTGAGGCGATGCGACAGTTTTTCAGGATTACGTGATGCAAAATATCCTGCACGTGGCGGCGCATATTGGCTATGTGCAGCCGGGCAAAATGTAATCAATACTAAAATACATAATAGAATTCGCACATAGCAAATATCGTATTTAGTATAGGTTTAACAAATTGCTATAGTTTTATTCTTTAATTTTTCCAAAACCAAATTCTGCCCATTTACGTTTATTTATTGCAGTATATTTAATCTGTAATTGTTAGTTATGAAACCTATTCTTGCTTTAAGCTTATTTGTGATTCTGTTCGCCTCGTGCGCCCAATCGCAAAACAGTGATGTGTATTTGCCATTAGGCGGTAAAACACCCACGCCCAATGAACAGGTGGCATATTTTGCCGAGGGTTGCTTCTGGCACTCGGAGATAGTGTTTCAGAGTTTGGTGGGTGTGAGAGTTGCTGTGTGCGGATTTGCCGGAGGCACTACTGCTAATCCATCTTACGAAGAGGTGTGTACAGGCAATACCGGTCACGCCGAAACAGTTGCAGTGTATTATGACCTCAATAAAATATCTTATGCCACACTGGTTGATGCTTTTTTTGCCAGCATGGACCCTACCACGCTTAACAGGCAGGGCAATGATGAAGGTACACAATACCGCTCCATTGCTTTTTACCGCAATGACAATGAAAAACAAATTATTCTGGCTGCCATAAAAAAACTAACAGATGAAAAAAAATATAAAGATAAAATTGTTACCGAAGTGATTCCCTTTACAAAATTTTATCCTGCTGAAGCGTATCACCAGGAGTATATTCATTTTCATCCCGATAATCCTTATGTGCAAAATGTTTCCATACCTGATTTTTTAGAATTTAAGAAAACGTTTACCGAAGCGAAATTTAAACAGCCAGGGAGTAATTAATGTGAAAATTTGAAAATGTGCCAATTTGAAAATGAAAAGCCTGATAATTCAAGTACTGCTTTTTTAACAAACTAACCAAGTGCCCTTCTCCCTTTAGGAGAAGGGTTAGGGATGAGGCAAAATAACGTCATGAAATCAAAACAATCAGTAATTTTTATATCCTGTATAATAGTTGCTTTGGGTACTATTAACATAGTTAAAAGTCACAGTCACGGGCAGGATAGGAATGGAACTATTAGCGACAAGGGTGTTGCCGTAGTTGAATTATTTACCTCTGAAGGTTGCTCGAGTTGCCCGCCGGCAGATGCGTTATTGAGTAAATTAAAGAATGAAAATGCAGACAATGTTTTTCTTTTGGCTTTTCATGCGGATTACTGGAATTATTTGGGATGGAAAGACCGTTTTAGTGATGCCGCTTATTCGCAGCGGCAACAAAACTATTCTGATCTGTTTCATTGCACTACGTACACACCACAAATGGTGGTGAATGGCAGTACTCAATTTGTGGGTTCGGATGAAACCGCCGCGCATAAAGCTATTAATGAATCGTTGAGTGAACCGGCAATATTAACTATTTCTCTACAGCCAAAATATAATAATACCGACCCTTCTATAAGCATCAGTTATGCTGTACAGGGTGAACTTAAGAATGAGCTTTTGAATGTGGCTCTTATTCAAAAGACGGCGCAAAGCAATGTTGTAAAGGGAGAAAACTCGGGGCGTCATTTGTTGCATGTGAATGTGGTAAGAGATTTTCAAACCGTTGCATTAACCAATGCAGTTGGAACGCTTAAACTGATTTTCCCTTCAGATATTTCGGCGGATGAAGTGCAGATTGTAGCATATACCCAGTTATCATCTAACCTAAAAGTAACAGGAGCAACAGCGGCTTCGCTTAGTTCAAATTAAAAATCCGTGTTGAATTAAGACTCGTTTATAACAGAGATTTAATGCTATTATAACTGTTAAATTAGCCTTATCTTTGATAGAAAAATTGTCATTTAACGGAAAAATTTAACCGTTTCCGTGATGGAATTTAATTTTAATGGTGCATGAAAAATGTCTGTTTTTTAATTTTAGTATTTGCCATTTCTTTAAAAATATGTTTCGCTCAACAAGGCAAAAACGGCGCAGAAACAATAACTGTCAACAACACTGTTGTAAATGAATATACTTCATTAACAAGTGATGCTGCTGCAGGAAATACGTCAATTACCGTAAGCAATAATTCATTAAATACCAATAACCGTTTTTCTGCATCTCTTTCAGCCGGAGATTTGATAATGATTATCCAGATGCAGGGCGCAATAATTAAATCAACATTAGACAGCACTTGGGGTGATGTAACTGATTACGGCAATTGCGGCTTGAATGAATTTGCACAAGTGGCAGGTGTATCAGGCACAACAATAATTAATTTAAAATGCCCGCTTCAAAATAGTTATTCGGCATCGGGAAGAGTGCAGGTGATACGGGTTCCGAGATATACAACACTCACCATTAATGCTAACGATACCTTAACCTGCGATACATGGGAAGGAAATGGAACTGCTGCCGGAGGTGTTGTTGCAGTTGAAGTACAAAACGGCACTACTATTAATGCAGGGGGAGCAATAAGTGCGACAGCACAGGGGTTCAGAGGAGGACTCGTGGCTAATTCGGGTTCAGTCCAGGTAACAGACACCTTTGCAGCTACAGACATAGGTTACGGCGCACAAAAAGGTGAAGGTATTGCCGGTTTCCAGGCGGATTATACTGCTTATGGAGGTATGTACGGAAGAGGTGCACCGGCTAACGGGGGCGGAGGAGGAGATACATGGAACTGCGGAGGAGGGGGCGGTGCCAATGCCGGAGATACCAGTAGCTGGACAGGCAACGGTAATACCGATATTACCTCCAACCCTAATTATGAAGAAGCCTGGAATTTAGAATATCCCGGGTTTTCCAATTCCACCTCATCGGGAGGGGGACGCGGAGGATACAGTTCTGCTAATAACCAAAACGACCCGTTTACCGATGGACCGGGTAATTCATCCTGGAGCGGTAGTGGTACTCTATGGGGCGGCAGAAATAATGACGGAGGTAAAGGGGGCAGACCTTTGGACTATTCAACCGGGCGATTATTTATGGGTGGCGGCGGTGGCGCCGGTCATGAGGATAATAGTCACGCCGGCAACGGTGGTGCAGGAGGGGGAATTGTTTACCTGTTATCCTACGGAACTATCGGAGGTAGCGGAAGTATTATTTCAAACGGGCAAAATGGTGGAAAGGATTCTCTGGTTGATGGCGATGGTCCCGGCGGAGCCGGCGGCGGTGGAACAGTTATTATCAATTCGTTGGGAGCTATCAGACGGAATATCGGCTGCCGCTAATGGAGGTACGGGAGGTGTGCAAACCATAACCGTTGATGAATCAGAGGGACCGGGAGGAGGTGGTGGCGGCGGTTATGTTGCTACATCGAATGGCGGCATAGTTATCCAGGCGCTTGGCGGAGCTAATGGTACAACCACATCACATGGTGTTACCCCGTTTTTGCCCAACGGAGCCACTGCAGGAGGTAATGGAATGGATAGTATGGTTGCACCAATCTGTATTCTGTCACTCAACGCTATTACCGGCGATACAATGGTTTGTTCGGGTTTATCCTATACCTATTCCATTGCGCCATCATGTTCAAATATGATATATACATGGACGCTTCCTTCGGGATGGAGCGGCATAAGCACTATTAACAGCATTACAGCCATTGCAGGCACCAGCGGCGGCACAATACAAGTTTCGGCAAGTAATGGCGGTTGCCCGTTAGATACAACCATAATGGTAACAGTTTATCCCGCTCCTGTTAATCCGGATTTTCCTAAAGATACCCTGCTTTGCGGCGTTATTAATTTGCCGCTCAATTCGGGCTCAACCGGGTTTAATTATTTATGGTCAACGGGTGACACTACCACTTCAATAGTTGTAACCGATACGGGAACATATTGGCTTCAGGTATCTGACAATTGTGATACGCTGCGCGATTCAATAACCATAATTCAAATGAATAAACCGACGGTTTTTATTGGTAATGATACTTCCTATTGCAGCAGCTTTATACGTGTATTAAATGCAGGTGATTCCGCAGTAACTTACAAATGGTCAACAGGAGATACTACAAAAACCATTACCATAAATACAGATGGAACCTATTGGGTAATGGTTTCTAATGGTTGCGGACAAGCTGCAGATACCATAAAAATTACGAGTTGCGAAGGGGGATATATTTTGCCTAATGCATTTACGCCGGGCGAGGAAAATGCAAATAGTTTAATAGGATTATTAAAAACAGGCAATGGTAATACTACATTACTCAATTTTCGCATTTATAGCCGGTGGGGTGAATTGATTTTTTCTACCAACGATGACCAGGCGAAATGGGATGGTCGGTTTAACGGATTGCCGCAGCCTATTGGAGTATATGTATATGTCGTAAGTTATAATGATTCATTTGGCGTGAATAAATTATTGAAAGGGAATATCACGCTGCTCAGATAATATAGGAGTGTTACTACCCCTCGGCTAATTTTTAACATTTTTATAAGATATATATTTTTTGCATTAAATTGTGGGCAATATATGAGAAAGGTTTATCTTCCGATTCTGTTAGTTGTGTGTTTTGCAAAAATAAGTTTTGCCCAGCAAGGAAAAAACGGAGCGGAAATAATAACTGTCAACAACATTGTTGTAAATGAATATACTTCATTAACAAGTGATGCTGCTGCAGGAAATACATCAATTACCGTAAGCAATAATTCATTAAATACCAATAACCGTTTTCCTGCATCTCTTTCAGCCGGAGATTTGATAATGATTATCCAGATGCAGGGCGCAATAATTAAATCAACATTAGACAGCACTTGGGGTGATGTAACTGATTACGGCAATTGCGGCTTGAATGAATTTGCACAAGTGGCAGGTGTATCAGGCACAACAATAATTAATTTAAAATGCCCGCTTCAAAATAGTTATTCGGCATCGGGAAGAGTGCAGGTGATACGGGTTCCGAGATATACAACACTCACCATTAATGCTAACGATACCTTAACCTGCGATACATGGGAAGGAAATGCAACTGCTACAGGAGGCGTTGTTGCAGTTGAAGTGTCGGGCAACACCATTATAAATACAGGAGGAGCAATAAACGCAACGGGCAAAGGATTTAGAGGAGGTCAATTGGATAATTCAGGCGGTACTGTAGGTACTGTGAGTTTTGTTTCAAACGATGTTGACAACGGTGCAGAAAAAGGCGAAAGTATAGCCGGTTATGAAACGGATTACAACGCTTTTGGAGGAATGTATTGCATGGGCGCCCCTGCAAACGGCGGTGGCGGCGGTAACGGGCATAATGCAGCAGGTGGAGGTGGTGCTAATGCAGGAGATACAAGTAACTGGACCGGCAATGGTAATCCTGATATTACCACTAATAATGGTTATGTGGCTGCATGGAATTTAGAATATAACGGATTTGCCAACTCTACTTCTTCGGGAGGCGGTAAAGGAGGATACACCTGGTGTTCTAATGGTAATAACCCTTATACAGATCCACCGGGAGACCCATCATGGGGTGGTGATAGCAGAAGAAACGTTGGAGGAAGAGGCGGCAGACCATTGGATTATACTACAGGGCGATTATTCTGCGGCGGCGGCGGCGGCGCAGGGCAGGAAGATAATTTTTCCGGTGGTGCAGGTGGTAATGGAGGCGGTATAATTTACGTATTATCTTATGGAACCATATCGGGTACTGGAAGTGTGTTATCAAACGGCGCCAAAGGACAAAATGCCGTTTGTTATACAGGAGCCGGTGACCCGCCGGGCGGTGGTGGCGGTGGCGGCGCAATTATACTTAGCTCTGCCGGCACTATAAGTGGTATTTCAATAATAGCCAATGGCGGAGCGGGGGGCAACCAGGATATTACTGATAATGGAAATCAACCCGATGAATCTGAAGGCGGGGCGGGCGGCGGCGGCGGCGGGTATATAGCCATTTCTAGCGGCAGCTTAACTACGCAGGTAAACGGCGCTGCTAATGGAACATCCAATTCCATTGGTATAGTACCCTTTCTTCCCAATGGCGGTACGAAAGGCGGTAATGGACTAACAGATACAACAATAGCACCGGTTTGCACATTACAACTCAGCGCCATCACCGGAACCTGCAGTAGTTTGTTCGGGTTTATCCTATACCTATTCTGTTGCGCCATCAGTATGTGCAAATACAATCTACACCTGGACTCTTCCCGCAGGGTGGAGCGGCAGCAATACTGCTAACAGCATTACAGCCATTGCAGGAACAAGCGGCGGCACTATACAGGTTTCTGCAAGTAATGGAAGTTGCCCGTTAGATACAACCATGATGGTAACAGTTTATCCTGCCCCTGTTATCGCAACCTTTCCAAAAGATACATCAATATGCGGTGCTATTAATTTACAACTTAATTCCGGCTCAACCGGGTTTAATTACCTGTGGTCAACAGGCGATACCACTACTTCAATCGTTGCAACCACAACGGGAACATATTGGCTGCAAGTATTTAACAATTGTGATACGTTGCGCGATTCAATAAACATAATTCAGAAAAACAAGCCAACGGTTTTTATTGGTAACGATACTTCCTATTGCGGCAGCTTTACACGCGTATTAAATGCAAGTGATTCAGCAGTAACTTATAAATGGTCAACAGGCGATACTACAAAAACCATTACCGTAAACACAGATGGAACCTATTGGGTAACGGTTTCCAACAGTTGCGGACAAGCTGTGGATACCATAAAAATTACGGGTTGCGAAGGAGGATATATTTTGCCTAATGCATTTACACCGGGTGAGGATAATGCAAATAGTTTAATAGGATTATTAAAAACAGGCAATGGAAATACCACATTACAGTATTTCCGCATTTATAACCGGTGGGGGCAATTGATTTTTGCTACTAATGACGACCAGGCAAAATGGGATGGACGGTTTAACGGATTGCCGCAGCCCATAGGAGTATATGTATATGTCGTAAGTTATAATGATTCATTTGGCGTGAATAAATTATTGAAAGGAAATATTACCCTGCTTAGATAGCCTGTTGTAGCCAATTCCGCAAAATCCGCTTTTACAATAGTTTTACAGTTCAATAAAACCGACTTTTTTATTAATTTTGAATTAAATTATGCCTGGATGAAAAAAATTTGTCTATTAATTTTATTAACCGGATTTTCTTTAAAAATATGTTTTGCCCAAAAAGGAAAGAATGATGCGGAAACCATAGCTGTAAATAATACTATTGTCAATGAATATACGGTATTAACTGCCGATGCCGCTGCTGGTAGCACTTCAATTACGGTAACTAATAACTCTCTCAATACTAACGGGCGTTTTTCATCCTCACTGTCAGGCGGCGATTTGATAATGATCATACAGATGCAGGGAGCAACGATAGCGTCTACACAAGATACGATATGGGGAACTGTAACTAATTATAACAGTTGCGGATTAAATGAATTTGCACAAATATTAAGTGTATCGGGCGCAACCATTATTAACCTGCAATGTCCTCTTCAAAATAATTATTCGGCATCGGGAAGAGTGCAGGTAGTACGTGTTCCACGATATACTTCTCTTACTATTAATGCAGGAGATACGTTGACCTGTGATGCATGGGAAAGTACAGGATCTGCTATAGGAGGCATTGTTGCCGTTGAAGTGCAAAACACCACTACCATAAACGGAGCAATAAATGCAACAGCAAAAGGATTCAGGGGCGGAGCGCTGCTGAATTTACCTTCAGGTTCCTGATACATCTACAATTTTCGCTTCAACCAACCCGGGCGGTTATGCTTACGGCGCACAAAAAGGTGAAGGTATCGCTGGTTACCAAAATGATTACACCGTGTATGGCGGAATGTATGGCAGGGGAGCGCCCGCTAACGGCGGCGGCGACGGAAATGTATGGAACGCGCCCGGCGGCGGTGGTGCAAATGCAGGAGACACAGGGGCATGGACTGGCAACGGTAATCCCGATATTACTACAAACAGCAATTATATTACCGCATGGAATTTAGAATATCCCGGATTTGCCAATTCCACTTCTTCAGGGGGTGGACGCGGTGGATATGCTACATCGGCTTACCAGGAAAACCCTTACGTATATGGTCCCAATAATTCAATTTGGTCTTCTTTGTTTATGAGGGAGAATGTGGGCGGCAAAGGCGGCAGACCGTTGGATTATTCTACAGATCGTTTGTTTTTAGGCGGTGGCGGCGGTTCAGGACATGAAGATGATAATAATGGAGGTGGCGGCGGTAACGGCGGCGGACTTATTTATGTATTATCTTATGGAATGGTAAATGGCAGCGGAAGCATATTATCAAACGGGCAAAACGGATATGAAGATAATTCAAGCGGTACCGGTGCCGCTTCCGATGGTGACGGTGCGGGTGGGGCCGGTGGCGGCGGAACAATAATTATCAATTCCGTCGGAATCATATCAGACATTAATGTATATGCCAATGGTGGCGTTGGTGGTAACCAGGATATAAATTATACTTACACCGTTGAAGGGCAGGGACCTGGTGGCGGCGGTGGTGGTGGATATGTAGCTACATCTAACAGCAGGCATCTCCATCCAGATGCTTGGCGGTGCAAACGGCATAAGCAATTCTTCAGGTATAGCGCCTTTTCTTCCCAATGGAGCTACAAGCGGAGGTAATGGAATTGATATCTCTGTAATAATTACTACATCCTGTTTGCCGCAGCTAAGCGGCATCAGTGGTTCTGCAATGGTTTGCAGCGGTTCTTCCAATACCTATTCTGTTAAGCCATCCACCTGTGGAAATACCACTTATACGTGGACTCTTCCGACAGGATGGTCAGGAACAAGTGCAACAGACAGTATTACTATTATAGCGGGTGATAACAGTGGAATAATAAGTATTTCCATTAGCAACGGAAGCTGTCCTATTGATACAAGTATATCGGTAGTAGTTAATCCCGCACCTCAATTGAATACTGCACCACAGGATACTGTATTTTGTACCGGGCAGCGCGCCACTCTTTACATAGTTGGTGGAGGAACTGGTTTTATCTGGACACCTTCATTGGGATTAATTGACTCAACAGCATCGGGCGATAGTGTGGTTGTCAGTCCGAGTGTTTCAACTACATATACCGTGACAGGAACAGATTCCGCCGGCTGCGCGGCAACGGGTTCGGTTGTTGTAACCGTAATCCCTTCTCCCAATACACCAACGTTCACACAAGATGGAGATACGCTTATTTCAAGTTCTAAACATGACAATCAATGGTACAGAAATGATACGTTGCTTAAAAACGACACCAGTCAAGACCTTGTAATTACCACGTCGGGAGAATATTGGGTAATAGTAAATAATGAAGCGAATGGTTGCAGCACATCATCGGATTCGATGGAAGTAACTCCGGCAGGGATAAATCTGTTATCAATTATCAGTAACCAGTTATCCATTTATCCGAATCCGTTTAATAATGACGTATTTATTAAAATTAATTCATCTGTTGGGAATGTGAATGACTGGAGTTTGCAAATTAAAGATGTGTTGGGACGGACAGTATATTCAAAACAAACATTGAACTATATTAATGAAATTAACTTCTCTGATTTATCAAGTGGCGTTTATTTTATAACAGTTGTAAATAAAATGGGCAGAGTGGTGTTTCCCGTTATAAGGCAGAGTTAAATTGTGCTTGTGATGAAAAAAATTTGCCTTTTAATTTTATTAGCTGTCTTTTTTTTAAAAATATGTTTTGCCCAAAAAGGAAAAAACGGAGCAGAAATAGTAAACACAACAAGCACTATCGTAAATGAATATACCTCGTTAATAAGTGATGCGGATTCCGCAACTACTTCGATTACAGTAAGTGATAACACATTAAATACTAATGGACGTTTTTCGGGACCGCTTTCAGCCGGGGATTTGATAATGATTATCCAGATGCAGGGAGCAACGATAAACGGAACTGCTAAAGACAGCACTTGGGGAGCAATAACCAATTATGGAAATTGCGGCTGGTATGAATTTAAACAGGTAGCAGGTGTATCGGGCAGTACGACAATTAATTTGCAATGTCCTCTTCAACATAATTATACGGCGGCGGGAAACGTGCAGGTGATGCGGGTTCCGAGATATACCACGCTTACTGTTGATGCTACTGATATATTAACCTGTGATGCGTGGAATGGCGCCACAGGCGGGGTGCTTGCAGTAGAAGTGGAAGGTGCTACTACCATAAATTCGGGAGGAGAGATAGATGCAACAGGAACAGGATTCAGGGGAGGTGTAGTTCAGAACAGTGGAGCCCCCGCTGACGTGCTGAATTTTACAGTATACTCGGCAGACTCTTCAGGACAGAAAGGCGAAAGCATAGCAGGATACCAAACCGGTTACAATGTGTATGGCGGAATGTGTGGAAGAGGAGCTCCGGCTAACGGCGGCGGTGGAGGTAATTCGGCAAATGCTTCAGGTGGCGGCGGCGCAAATGCAGGAATGGGCAGATGGACAGGGAATGGCAATCCCGATACCGGCGTATCATGGGATAGTGCCTGGAACCTGGAATACGTCGGCTTTGATACCTCTGTTTCTTCGGGAGGAGGAAGAGGAGGGTACGGAACTGCGTGGGGGCAGGGTTTCAGCCCGTTAATCTATGCGCCTTTCAACCCAGTGTGGAATTCTCCTTTTGGTCCCGGCAATGACAGACCTAATGTCGGAGGAAAAGGGGGAAGACCTTTAGATTATTCAAGCGGACGGCTGTTTTTGGGTGGCGGAGGCGGGGCAGGTCAGGAAAACAATAATGTGGGAAGTGGCGGAGCTAATGGAGGTGGAATTATTTACCTGTTATCTTACGGCGCTGTATCAGGCGGCGGAACAATAATTTCAAATGGAAGCGATAATTCAACTCTCACAGCCAATGATGGAAGTGGCGGTGGCGGCGGCGGCGGAACAGTGGTATTAAATTCTATGGGAAGCATAACAGGAATAAGCATTACAGCAAATGGCGGAGCCGGCGGCAGCCAGTCTCTTTTCTCCTATGAATCAGAAGGTCCGGGCGGTGGCGGCGGCGGGGGATATATAGCCACAACAAATGGCGGAATAACCTGCATGGCGCTTGGTGGAGCAAATGGTACAACCAATTCACTTAATATGACGGCATTTCCCCAGGAAGGAGCCACTTCAGGCGGCACCGGATTAATTGATACTGCGGCAAATTTCTGTATTCCGCAATTAAATGGTATTAGTGGTCTTGCATCGGTTTGCGGCGGTTCATTAAATATATACTTTGTTTCAGCTATAACATGTGGCGCAGCTACTACATATACATGGACTCTTCCGTCGGGATGGAGCGGAGCAAGTTCCACAGACAGCATTACAGTTATAGCTGGTGATACCAGTGGAACAATAACTGTTTCTGTAAACAATGGAAGCTGCCCCGGTGATACAGGCATCATGGTTATGGTTAATCCCGCACCCTTATTGACTATTGTACCTCAGGATACCTCATTTTGCAGCGGGCAAAAAGCTACTCTTCACGTAAGAGGCGGCGGGGAAAACTTTATTTGGAGCCCTTCAACGGGATTGAGTGATTCAATCGGCGATAGTGTAGTTGCCAGTCCTACGGTATCAACTACCTATACCATAACAGGAATAGATTCTGCCGGCTGTGTGGCAACGGGTTCGGTTATTGTAAACGTAGTGCCTTCGCCCAATAAACCAACGTTCACACAAGATGGAGACACTCTTATTTCAAGCTCTGTACATGACAATCAATGGTACCGGAATGATACACTGCTTAAAAACGATACCAGCCAAAATCTAATAATTACCATAGCAGGTGAATACTGGGTAATTGTAAATAACGAAGCCAATGGGTGCAGCACACCATCTGATTCGATGGAAGTATCTCCGACAGGAATAAATCAGTTGACAGTTAACAGTGGACAGTTGACAGTTTATCCTAATCCTACAACGGGTAACGTTTTTATAACTATAAGTTCTTCGGCGCAGAGTGTGAAAGACTGGAACCTGCAGGTTACGGATGTGCTGGGGCGAACAGTGTATTCTATGTCACCCTTAAATCCCTGCCAGCTGGCAGGGATTTTTGAAATTGATTTGTCTAATCTATCAAATGGCGTGTATTTTATAACCGTTATAAATAAAACAGGAAGGGGGGTGTTTCCTATTATAAAGCAGAATTAAATTTTTCTTCCCCTTAAACCCTTCTGGTATCTTCGCAGAAAATAGTTATTATTACAATTCAACTATTAACCATTAACTGATAAGGGTATGAAAGCATATATTTTTCCCGGGCAAGGTTCGCAATTTGTAGGAATGGGCAAAGACCTTTACGAATCCAATTATTTGGCAAAAGAATTATTTGAGCTAGCCAACACTATCCTCGGTTTCCGTATTACGGATATCATGTTTGTCGGAACAGATGAAGATTTAAAGCAGACGAAGGTTACGCAGCCCGCCGTCTTTTTACATTCGGTTATAAAAGCAAAAATGGCGGGAGATAATTTTAAGCCCGATATGGTTGCAGGACATTCGCTGGGTGAATTTTCCGCTCTCGTCGCCAATAAAACGTTGTCGTTTGAAGATGCATTGAAATTAGTTTCTGAGCGGGCGTTGGCTATGCAAAAAGCGTGTGAGCTGCAGCCCTCAGCCATGGCGGCTATTTTAGGATTGGATGATGTTAAGGTAGAAGAGATTTGCAAAAGCGTAGATGGCATTGTGGTGCCCGCGAATTATAATTGTCCCGGGCAGCTGGTGATTTCAGGAACGGTGGAAGCGGTACAAAAAGCCTGTGAGCTGATGAAAGCCGCAGGAGCCAAACGCGCACTTCTTCTTCCTGTTGGCGGCGCTTTTCATTCGCCGTTAATGGAACCCGCGCGCCTGGAGTTGGCAGCGGCTATCGAGAAAACAAATTTTTCACAGCCTATTTGCCCTGTCTATCAAAATGCAACGGCACTGGCGGCATCTGATATTT
This sequence comes from Chitinophagales bacterium, assembly GCA_963770495.1. Classification (GTDB taxonomy): domain Bacteria; phylum Bacteroidota; class Bacteroidia; order Chitinophagales; family CAVYQA01; genus CAVYQA01. The sequence goes on from CAVYQA010000016.1 coordinate 217,897, forward strand.
CAACGATCAAAAAAAATCTTATTGCCCAACTAACGGCACCCGTAAAATGGACACAATCGGTACAAGCCATGATTGCCGGCGGCGCAAAAGAATTTATCGAATGCGGACCGGGAAATGTTTTACAAGGGCTGGTTAAGAAGATAAATAAGGAAGCGGTTACGGGGGCGCTGTAATAATTTGATAATTTGGTAATTCGAATATTAAACAGCAGAATATTGAATTTCGAATAATGAAGTACACGCAACTTCTACATTCTGTATTCGATATTCGTTATTCTAAATTCAAAAACTTTTCAACTTTATAACCTTATAACTTTATAACCAGATTGAAAATTATTTCACCATCATATAAACAATTACCATTCTGGTTACTTGCCGTTGCCCTTGTTATAGGGTTGACGGTGCCTGTTCTTATCCAGGACGGCATGTTTATAGACGGCGAGCTTTATACCTGCGTGTCGCACAACCTCGGTCTTGGTATTGGCACATTCTGGTTTCCGCAGTTCAGTTATAACAATATGGCGGGCTTAGCGTCATTCCATGAACAACCTCCGCTGGTTTTCGGAATACAGGCGCTGTTTTTTAAACTCCTCGGCAATAGTATGTATGTAGAACGTTTTTACACATTTTTAACCGCATGTATTACTGCTCTCCTTATTGTTGTTTTTTGGAAGATGATTTTCAAAAATGATGTAAAGCAAAAACAATTAGCATGCGATGCCGGTAATTATCTGGATAACTATTCCCGTGGTTTTTTGGTCGTATTCCAATAATATGCACGAAAATACGATGGGCATTTTTACACTGTGTGCAGCTATCTTGATTTTTAAAGCGCTTGAATCGCATCGGAACAGAATAACAATATGGCTGTTAGCAGGCGTGTTTATTTTTTTGGCTACATTAAGTAAAGGCTTACCCGGATTTTTTCCCATTGCCATACCCTTTTTATATTGGTTAATTATTAAAAGAACCGATTTTAAGAAGATTGCTTATCGTACTGCTATACTCCTCATCGTTTCGTTTTTTATTTATGGAATATTAATTTGTTTCCCTGCCAGCCGCGAGAGTTTATCACTTTACTTTTTCAAAAGAGCCTTGTCACGCATAAATGACCTACCTACTGTCAACAGCAGGTTTTATATAGTGTATAGTCTGGTTTCTGAGCTATTGCCCCAATTGGTTATACTGACAATAATCCTTTTTGCCGGATTCAGAAAAAAAATAAAAATTGATGATGCAAATTTTTTTCGTCCTGCCGTATTTTTTATTGCTGTCGGACTTGCAGGAACATTACCCCTAATGCTTACCCTTGTTCAAAAAGGATTTTATTATATACCCGCCCTGCCATTTTTTGCCATTGGGTTTTCAATTCTTATGACACCTGCAATAAGTTATTTTGTTGAAATGATGAACGTTAAATCAGGCGCCTTTAAGTTGTTTTTATCTGTTAGCGCTGTGCTGCTGATTTTAGTCTTGTTTATTTCTTTTGATAAAATAGGAAAATTTAGCAGGGATAAAGAAACCTTGCACGATGTTTATATAATTAATAAAATAGTTCCAAAGTTTTCAGTCATAAGTATTCCAACGGCGCTATGGAATGACTGGAGTTTACAATGCTATTTAATGAGGTATTCCAATATCAGTGTAGACATAAGCGGCAAAAAATATAAGTTTTACCTTAAAGAAAAATCAATGGAAAACGCCACTCTTCCCGGTTATAACAGAGTTGATCTTGCTACTGACAAATTTGAGTTGTATATAAAAAAGTAATTTGAAAATTGTCTCGTCTGAAAAAGGTTTACATTTTGTCACAACGCAACAAGACCATTAACTCTTAACTAATGCTTCATAACAACCTTGTTATCAATAACATTCAAGGGCGATAGACTGAATTTTTTTGAAAATCCATTGTTTTTTTCATAAAATGATTACCTTTGCGCTCCGTTTTTCCGTAAAAAAACACTTACCATAGATGAAATTATCCCATTTCCGTTTCGATTTACCCAACTCTGCTATTGCACAATATCCTTCCAAGAACAGGGAGGATTGTAAATTGATGATTGTTGACCGTAAAAAGGGAACGTTTAAACACAAAACGTTTAAAGAAGTTTTAAATATTTTCGGCGATGGCGATGTGATGGTGCTTAACAACACCAAGGTTTTTCCTGCCCGCCTGTATGGACGCAAGGAAAAAACCGGTGCCAAGATTGAGGTGTTTTTGCTGCGTGAACTGAATCACCAGATGCGCCTATGGGATGTGCTGGTTGACCCTGCCCGCAAGATACGCGTGGGCAATAAATTATATTTCGGCGAAAACGGTATGTTGGTGGCTGAGGTGGTGGATAATACCACATCGCGCGGGCGCACCATCCGCTTTTTATACGACGGCACCGACGATGAACTGAAAGAAATGTTATACTCGCTGGGCGAAACGCCTATACCCAAATACCTGAAACGCAAACCCGAGCCGCTGGACGCGGAGCGTTTTCAAACAGTTTATGCAAAGGTGGAAGGGGCTGTGGCGGCGCCGTCGAGCGGGTTGCATTTTAGCCGCGAATTGCTGAAGCGCCTTGAGATTAAAGGCGTTAACCCCGCTGAAATTACGCTGCATTTGGGGCTTGGCACGTTCCGGCAGATTGAGGTGGAAGATTTGAGCAAGCATAAGATGGATGCCGAATATATGAAGATTGACCTGAACACGGTGAACATTATTAACAAGGGCATTGATGCCAAAAAGCGTATTTGCGCCGTGGGCACCACCTCTATGCGCGCGCTGGAAACGGCGGTATCGGCGCACCACTATGTGAAACCGATGGAGGGCTGGACCAACCTGTTTATACATCCGCCACATGAGTTTAGCGTGACCAATGCCATGATAACCAATTTTCACGCTCCCAAATCGGGATTGCAGATTATGGTGTGCGCTTTTGGCGGCTACGAACTGATAATGGAAGCGTATAAGGTGGCTCTGAAAGAGAAATACAAGTTTTTGACGTATGGCGATGCCATGCTGATAATGTAAGAACAACACTTTTAGTATTGCCTTTGCGGTAATTGAAGAAATTATCTTTTTCTGAATACATATGTTATTATAGCGGGGGGAGGAATTGGCGCACGAATGAACAGCGCCCTGCCTAAACAGTTTCTGCCGCTAAACAATAAGCCTCTTATTTTTTACACGATTGAAAAGTTTGTTGTTGCCATTCCAAACATTAATGTAACAGTGGTGTTGCAGGAAGAGCAATTTGCATATTGGAAAAAGATTTGTGAGGACTATAATTTTTCGCAACCTCATACACTTGCCAAAGGTGGGCAAACACGTTTCCACTCGGTAAAAAACGGGCTGGAAGCGATAAGCGGCGATGGCATAGTAGCCATACACGATGCGGTGCGCCCGTTGGTTTCGCAAGACTTAATTAAGAAAGCGTTTAAAATTGCCGCTGAAAAAGGGAACGCCGTGCCGGCGATAGAACTGAAAGACTCCATTCGAGAGGTTGCCGGCAATAACTCAAAACATTTGGAGCGTAAAAAATTCCGGCTGGTGCAAACACCTCAGTGTTTTAACTTGCCATTGATTAAGCGGGCTTACGATCAATCGTTCTCAGAAAATATAACTGATGATGCTACCTTAGTAGAGCATCTTGGCGAGCGCATTAATCTGGTTGAAGGAGAAGAAACCAATATCAAAATAACAACCTCTTTTGATATAATTATTGCTGAAATGTTGTTGGAATATTAGAAAATTTGAAGATTACTAAGTGCTTTTCTAGCAAACTAACAAAGTACCCTTCTCTTTAGGAGAAGGGATATGGATGAGGCTAATATTCGTCTTCGTTAAAGAAGAAGTCTTCGTGAGTGGGGTAGTCGGGCCAAATGTCGTCAATGCCTTCGTAGAGTTCGCCTTCGTCTTCGAGTTCCTGCAAATTCTCGATAACCTCAATAGGTGCACCGGAACGAATGGCATAATCAATCAATTCGTCCTTACTGGCGGGCCAGGGTGCATCTTCCAGATATGAAGCTAATTCGAGAGTCCAATACATAACAGGTACCTTCTAATTTTCCGCAAAGATAAAAACATAATTGACTAACCAAAATCTTTCTTTACTTACTATTTTTATTAACATTTGATGAACAGTTATAGTAGCTTTTCAACGATAAATACTTTACAAAAAGGTAATATAAAATAGCATGACGTTTGAGTTTTATATTTATTGCGATAAAACAGATAAATAAATATTGACGGCAAAAAGTACATTTAGTTTATAGTATTTTTATCAATGATAAGAATATGAAAAACATATCGTTTAGAGATAAGAATTTGTTTTATGCGGATGATGGAGACGGAACACCATTGACGCTTATTCATGGTTTTTGCGAGGATAATACTATTTGGGGTTCATTTGTAAAACTTCTTCCAAAGGACATAAGAATTATTCGACCCGACTTACCGGGATGCGGTAAATCCGAGTTGCCAGGTGGGGAAATATCCATTGATACTTATGCCGAAGCGGTTCATGAACTTCTTAAGAAAGAATCTACCGGCAGGTGCATAATGATAGGGCACTCTATGGGAGGATACGCGGTATTGTCATTTGCAGAGAAATACCCGGAAATGCTGATGGGTATTGTGTTGTTTCATTCTTCCGCTTTTGCCGATGATGATAATAAAAAGCAAGACAGGCTAAGAGCCATAGACTTTGTAAATAAAAACGGTGTGGAGGTTTATATTAATGAGCTTTACCCTAAATTATTTGCGCCGGATTTTTATGCTAAGAACAAAGAGATTATTTTACCATTGCAACAATATGCTTATCATTTTTCTGCTAATGGTGTAATTGCTGCTCTCAATGCTATGCGTACAAGACCTGGCAGGATAAATGTGTTAAAAAATTTAACTGTGCCTGTGTTATTTATCATTGGGAAAAAAGATAATGCCGTGCCGTATGAAAAGAGCCGCCAACAATATGCTTTGCCCGATGTATCGCAGATTCTTATTCTTGATGATGTGGCGCACATGGGTATGTTTGAGGCGCCGGATGAGTGTGCAAAGGCAATTAAAGAGTTCGGGTTATTGACAGGATATTAAGAAAACAAAAAACATCATTAATTTGCATTGTAATTTATAACTAAACATAGCCACCATGTTCAACACTATATTAATTTTTCACCAGGTTGTAGTTACACTTTACCTTTTGTTTTTCCTGATAAAGGTTGCGATGCTTTTACTTGCGAAACAACAAAACACTATGAACTTTCGCAAGAAAACCATGTGGCTTGAGATGATGCTCTCTACGTTGTTTTTGTTAAGCGGGCTATATCTTTCATTCTATTCGGGTGAAGTGCGCCGTGGCGATTGGTTCTGGGGAAAAATAGTTCTGGTAGTTGCTGTAGTTCCTATTGGCATTATTGCATTCCGTAAGCTCAGCAAAACACTGGCGATACTTGCCCTGTTGATATTAATATATATTTATGGCATTTCAGAAACTCATAGTCTTACTTTTCAAAAAGAAACTTATAACATACCTTCTTACGATGCAAATGCTGTTAGCCCTGCAGCTAAAATTGCTTATGGGGGACAGATTTACCAAAATGCCTGTGCAACCTGCCATGGCAGTGATGGCAAGCTTGGGCTCAGCGGTTCATTTGACCTTACTAAAATTAATTTGGACGGAGATCAAATCATTGAGGTAATAACTTACGGCAGAGTCAATATGCCGGCATTTAAAAAAGTGATTACACCCGACCAGATTAGTGCGGTAAGTATGTATGTAGCAACATTGAAAAAATAATGCTTTATCGTGTTATCGGTGTAATGACGGGCACATCAATGGATGGCGTTGATGTGGTGTATTGCCATATTTCTTTCGACAACTATTGGAGTTATAAAATTATAAAAGCAGCATGTGAACCTATTCCACAGGAATGGAAAACGCGCATTCGTCAATTGCCGCAAGCCGTGGCTTTCGATTTGAGTAAAGCGCACGTTGATTTCGGAAAATTTATTGGCGAAAAAATAAAGTATTTTATAACAAAACATCAGTTGCAGAATAAGGTTGACTTTGTCGCCTCTCACGGGCAAACCATTTTTCATCAGCCCGAAAAAGGCGTGACCGTGCAAATTGGCGATGGCGCTGCCATCAGCGCTGTTTGTGACCTGCCCGTAGTTTGTAATTTTCGCACAATGGATGTGGCGTATGGCGGGCAGGGCGCTCCGATTGTTCCAATCGGAGATAAATCATTTTTTAATGAGTATGAATTTTGTCTGAACATAGGCGGCATTACGAATATTTCTTTTAAAACGGAGAAAGAAATTTTTGCTTATGATACTTGCCCGTCAAATCTTGTTTTAAACGAATTGGCGCAAATTGCAGGAAGCGATTATGATGAAGACGGTGAAATTGCCCGTGCAGGAAAAATTAATGAACAACTATTAAATGAATTAAACGGATTAGAGTTTTATCATAAAAAATTTCCGAAATCATTGGGAGTTGAATTTGTGAATGGCATTTTTTTACCTGTTTTACTAAAATATGATATTGATGTGGCTGATAAATTACGAACCGTTACGGAGCACATTGCCATGCAGGTTGGAAAAGAAGTGAATTATTTTACCAAAAAATTCAGCCTGAAAAAAAGTAAAATGCTGGTAACGGGAGGAGGAGCATTTAATAAATTTCTTATTGAGCGCATAGAAGAAGTTTCACCCGCTAAAGTTGTTATACCAAATGATGAAACGGTGAAATTTAAAGAGGCATTGGTGATGGCGCTCATCGGTGTGTTGCGTTTCAGGAATGAAGTAAATGTGCTTAGTAGTGTTACCGGCGCTTCGAAGGATACTTGCGGGGGAGAGATTTTTCAAAGTATAGTTAAACCATTCAATTCTTAACGTATGGTGTTTGTAACCGGCGGAACGGGATTCATTGGTCAGCATTTGCTGAAACAACTACTGGCAAATGGAGAAAAGGTTCGCGCTATTTATCGCAAAATGCCTGATTTTATTCTTGAAGACAAAATAAAAAGTGAAGTAGAGTGGGTGCAGAGTGATGTGCTTGATGTAAACGGTTTGCTTGATGTTATGCAAGGTGTGCAGGATGTTTATCACTGTGCAGCTATAGTGTCTTTTGACCCGAAGATTAAAAAACAAATGATGAAGGTTAATGTGGTGGGCACCACAAATGTTGTAAATGCCGCCTTAGAAGCGGGAGTTCGGAAATTAGGATACTTCAGTTCTATTGCGGCAATTGGCAGAAGCTCATTTGATAATCATGTAACGGAAGAAACGAAATGGGAAGAAGGCGGACTGAATACAGTTTATGCAATAAGTAAGCGTTTTGCCGAGCGTGAAGTATGGCGCGGCATCGCCGAAGGATTGAATGCCGTGATAGTAAACCCTTCACTGGTGATTGGCACGGGCAAATGGAGTGAAGGCACACCGCAGTTTTTTTCACAGATATGGAAAGGATTAAGATTTTATCCCGTGGGAACCACCGGTTTTGTGGATGTGGATGACGTGGCGCGTATTATTATCTCGCTCGTGAAAAGTGATATTTCCGCCCAACGTTTTATTTTGAACGCAGATAATCTGCCGCATTATGAATTCTTTTCCATGATAGCCGACCGGCTTGACAAGCCCCGTCCGAAAATTAAAGCCACGCGATTATTAGCTGAACTTGCATGGCGCGAAGAAGCGTTAAGGAGCGCCTTGACCGGCAGCAAACCTGTTTTAACAAAAGAAACAGCGCGCATTTCAGAAAAAGCCTATTTTTATGATAGTTCAAAAATTAAGAATATATTAGGGGTTGATTTTACGCCCATTCGTAAAACAATTGATAGCACAGGAGGTGACTTTCTAAACTTTATAAACCAAAATTATAGCCTATGAAAAAAACCTTACCCTTCATTCTTTTTATGGTTGCCGCAGCTGCCAATGCACAAAATAAAATGAGTTGTTGCAATAGCCCATCCTTTACCATGACCGCTATGACAAGCGACCCGAAATTTATTGCCGCTCATGAACCACCGCTACCATTTAATTACACCGGTCAGTCAGGAAAGATAATAACGTTTCCTACGCCCGATGGCAGAACCGGCTCGGCGTATGAAGTGAAGGCAACGGTGCCGACTAATAATTTTCTTATCATCATACCTGAGTGGTGGGGATTGAACGACTATATTAAGCAGCGCGCCGATGAATTGCAGAAGGAACTTGTGAAAGTAAATATCATTGCCATTGACCTGTTCGATGGTAAGGTGGCAACGACGCCCGACGAGGCATCGAAACTAACGAAAGATGCAGATGATAACCGCATAAAATATATTATAAGAGGCGCAATTACTTATGCCGGGAAAAATGCCCACATCTATTCGCTGGGGTGGTGCTTTGGCGGTGGTTATGCTTTGCAAGCAGCCATATTAGCCGGTAAACAGGGAGATGGTTGCGTAATGTATTACGGATTGCCTGAAACGGATATTAATAAATTAAAAAACCTGAATTGTGAAGTGCTTGGATTGTTTGCCGATAAGGATCAATGGATAACTCCTAAGGTTGTAGAAACATTTAAAGCAAATATGAAAAAGGCGGATAAAAAGTTAGAGATTAAATCATATCACGCCGACCATGCCTTCGCTAATCCCAGCAATCCTCATTTTGATAAAGTTTCTGCCGCAGATGCTAATGATGCTGCCTTTAAATTTTTAAAAGCCCGCTTAGAGTGATTACTTTTATGGTGTGAATCGTGAGACCATACGCCAAAAGATTTTTTCAGTTACACCTGCCACGTTTGAAGCGGCAGCCATAGAGGTATTTCAGTATCAATACGAAAACAACCCCGTTTACAACGAATTTGTAAGGTTGTTGAGTATTAAACCTGCCAAAGTAAAAAGTGTAAACGATATTCCTTTTTTGCCCATTGAATTTTTTAAAACGCAGAAAATAATTTCAAATAATAATCCAGAACAAAAAATATTTGAAAGCAGTGGGACAACGGGAATTGCAACCAGCCGCCATTATGTAGCTGACTTAGCATTATATGAGAAATCTCTTTTACTTGCATTTAAATTATTCTTTGGCGACCCAAAACAGTTTTGTATTTTAGGCTTACTTCCCTCTTATTTAGAGCGTGATAATTCTTCATTGGTTTATATGACGGATTACCTGATAAAAGCATCGGCACATCCGTTAAGTGGTTTCTACCTTGATGATTATAAAAAATTAAATGATACGATTCGCCAATTGGAACAACAAGGGCAAAAAACTATTTTATTAGGGGTAACATTTGCTCTCCTCGATTTTGCAGAAGAGTTTCCACAACCCTTGAAGAACATTATTATTATGGAAACAGGCGGCATGAAGGGTAGACGCGAAGAAATTTCGCGGGAGGAATTACATACCGTTCTTTGTGATGCTTTTAAAGTGAATTCTATTTTTTCGGAGTATGGAATGACGGAATTATTGTCGCAAGCCTATTCCAAAGGCAATGGTGTTTTTCAATCGCCGCCGTGGATGAAAATTTTTACCCGTGATGTGAATGATCCTTTTAAATTAATAGAAACGGAACAAAGTGGCGCAATAAATAGTATTGATTTGGCAAATCTCGATTCCTGTTCATTTATTTCCACCTCCGATCTTGGCAAATGCTCGCCGGACGGCACTTTTGAAGTAATCGGGCGAATGGATTACAGCGATATAAGAGGGTGCAATTTACTGGTGGAATAATTTTAAATCACACTTTAGATACCCTGTTTCTCAGCAAATGGTCAGCAATTACCAAAGCAGCCATTGCCTCCACAATAGGCACTGCACGGGGCAATACACACGGGTCATGGCGACCTTCGGGTTCAATGGTTACTTTCCCGCCTTTTTCATTTACAGTTTGCTGCGGTTTCTTTATAGTTGATGTTGGCTTAAAAGCCACATTGAAATAAATATCCATTCCGTTTGATATGCCGCCCTGTATTCCGCCTGAGTAATTTGTTTTGGTGATGGTTTTACCCCCGGCTTCCGTAAACTCATCATTATTTTCCGAGCCGTAATTTGATGAGCCTTCAAAACCGCTGCCATACTCAAATCCGTGAACAGCATTTATGCAGAACATCGCTTTGGCTAAGTCGGCTTGCAGCTTATCGAAGATTGGCTCGCCAAGACCAGAGGGGCAATTACGAATTACACCTGTAATCACACCACCAATGGAATCACCGTTGTCTCTTGCCTCATCAATAAGAGCTATCATTTGTTTTGCTTTCTCTTCATCGGGGCAGCGCACAATAGAGTTATCTGTTTTATCAAGAGGAAGTTCTTTATAGGATTTCTCTGTTTTTATTTTACCCACCTGCGACACGTAAGCGCGAATGTCCAACGTGTTTTTTTCAAGCTGATTAATAAGCTGCTTAGCTATTCCACCGGCAGCAACCATAGCAGCGGTAGCTCGCGCCGATGAACGCCCGCCGCCGCGATAATCGCGGAGACCGTATTTTGACAAATAAGTATAATCGGCGTGAGAAGGACGAAAAACGGTTTTTATTTTTTCGTAATCCTGCGGCTTTTGGTCTTCATTTTTAATAAGCAAAGCGATGGGAGAGCCAAGCGTTTTATTATTATATACTCCCGATAAAATTTGCACCGTGTCGCTTTCTTTACGCTGCGTGGTAATGCCCGATTGCCCGGGCTTGCGGCGGTTTAACTCGTGCTGAATTAAATTAGAGTCAATCTCCACTCCTGAGGGGCAACCATCAATTACTGCGCCTATTGCCTCACCATGCGACTCACCAAAGGTGGTAATACGGAATATTTCGCCAAATGTATTATTAGCCATAACTTTAATTTCTTAGGGCGAATTTGGTGATTTTTATCCGGAAAATAATTTTGAGTTAATTTGCAGAAAAACAAAGATGAAAGAGGCAGATAATCTGGTATGGAAATGTTTCGCTTTTCACGAGTTATCGAACACGTTGCTATATAATTTGCTGGCAGAGCGGGCAAAGGTTTTTGTGGTGGAACAGAGGTGCGCTTTTAATGATATTGACGGTATTGATATAAAATCGTATCACATGTTAGGGTTTTATGATAATGAGATTGCGGCTTATGCGCGGCTTGTACCGCCTGAAGTATCATTTAAAGAGATGTCTATCGGTAGAATAATGACGCCACACCACTTTCGTAACAAGGGTTTTGGAAAACTGCTCATGGAGCAATCCATTGATAAATGCTACGAGATTTTTGAAGAAGGATATATAAAGATAGGCGCACAAGAATACCTGAAACGGTTTTATGAATATTTCGGATTTAAACAAACAGGTGATCCTTATGATGAAGATGGCATACCGCATATATATATGTTGCTGAAGAAAAAATAATTTTGCGTTGGAATGAATTATGTTCTGAAAAATATTAAACAATTAGTGCAGGTCAGGGAGCAGGATGTTTCTGTACTTAAAGGCACGGAAATGAAAACGCTGCCTTCAATTAATGATGCTTATTTAATAGTTGAAGACGGGAAAATAAAAGATTTTGGCGCGATGAAAGATTTCTCTATGGAACAACTGGCTAAAAATTTTGAAGAGACAGATTGCTCAGGTAAACTCGTATTACCTGCATTTTGCGATTCACACACCCACTTGGTTTTTGCCGATACCCGAGAACATGAATTTGTTGACCATATTAACGGATTGACTTACGGCGACATAGCAGCGAGGGGCGGTGGCATTTTAAATTCCGTAAAAAAATTAAATAATGCCCCGGAATATGAATTGATTGAATCGGCGCTAAACCGGCTGAATGAAATACAAAGCTATGGCACGGGCGCGGTTGAAATTAAAAGTGGCTATGGGCTTAGTTTAGAGGGAGAATTGAAAATGCTGCGCGTAATTAAAAAATTAAAAAAACATTCGCCGCTTACTATAAAGGCTACATTTCTTGGGGCACACACTATTCCTGGCGAGTATAAAAACAAACGCCGTGATTATATCCGGCTGCTTACGGAAGTGATGATGCCCAAAATCGCAGAAGAACAACTGGCAGATTACTGCGACGTGTTTTGCGGAAAAAATTATTTTACAAAAGATGAAACAATAGAAATTCTTGAAGCCGGTTTGCGTTTCGGACTAAAACCTAAAATACACGCTAATCAGCTTAACAACTCAGGTGGTGTACAGGCGGGAGTGAAGGTAAATGCTATTAGTGTCGACCATCTTGAATTTATCGGTAAAGCAGAAATTAACCTGCTTAAAAATTCCGATACTATTGCAACACTCCTACCCGGTGCGGCATTTTTTTTGGATATGAAACAAGCGCCGGCAAGATTATTACTTGATAACAATGTGAAAGTAGCCTTAGCAACTGATTATAATCCCGGCACATCGCCTTGCGGACGACTGAGTTTTATAATTTCCTTAGCTTGTATTCAATTAAAAATGACACCTGAAGAAGCCATTAACGCCGCCACCATTAACGGCGCGCGCGCCATGGAGGTTGAAAATGAATTGGGCTCTGTTACAAAAGGGAAAAAAGCCAATCTTATTATTACAAAGCCGGTAAATTCAATTGCGAATATTCCTTATAGTTACGGGAATGATGTGATTGAACGTGTTATAATCACAAATTAATATGATTTTTTCCTGCAATGGTAAATATTCTATCTTTGAAGTAATTCACTAAACTGATTTTTATGGAACCCATTAAAGACCTCCGTCTTGCCGTTCTTATTGACGCAGATAATATTTCTTATACCAATGTCAAAGGCATGTTGAAAGAAATTGCCAAATACGGAACGCCCACTTTTAAAAGAATTTACGGCGACTGGACAAAACCAACTCTGTCTGGCTGGAAAACGGTTTTGCTGGAAAATGCCATAACCCCTGTGCATCAATACAGCTATACCGTTGGTAAAAATGCAACAGACTCCGCCATGATTATTGATGCTATGGATATTCTTTACACAGGTCGTGTGGATGGCTTTTGTATCGTATCCAGCGACAGTGATTTCACCCGCCTCGCCACCCGCCTTCGCGAAGCGGGAATGAAGGTTTTCGGATTGGGCGCCATGAAAACACCTACGGCATTTATTTCGGCTTGCGATAAATTTATTTATATAGAAATATTGCGGGCAGATGAAGAACAACCTGTCATTAAAACCTCATCAAGAAAGGCAACTACAACTATATCTGCGCCTACAGTAACTCCAATATCTACGGTAAGTAAAATTGACCAGAATTTAATTAAATTGATTTCAGACAGCATTAGTGATGTGGCAGACGATGACGGCTGGGCTTTCCTCGGCGAGCTCGGCAGCCTTATCTTAAAAAAGAAACCCGACTTTGACCCGCGCAATTACGGCTTCAAAAAATTAGTCCCTTTCATTAAAAGCCTTGGCAAATTTGAGGTGGATGAACGGCACACCGGCAAAAATAATATTACGCTGGTTTACGTGAGAAACAAATAATCAAATTAATTTCCATAACATTGAATTTTTGGCAACATTCTTGTGTTTCTTAAAATATAAGGAATAAAGGAGGGGAGGTTTACCCTAAAAATATATTCCTATGGCTCTTTCGCATAATCATAATCACAGCATGATGGATAAGTGGAGCGACCAAAACCGCGATGTCGGTTTATTGTTACTCAGAATAGTTTTAGGAGGCGTTCTTATTTTGAAAGGTTATAGGTTTTTGTTCCATACTACTGATATCACAAGCCTCCTCAATTCGTTTCATCAAACGCCGTTTTCAACCGCTTTAGTGTGGGTGGTAATATTTGCAAATATTGCAGGCGGCTTGTTTATACTGATGGGAATATTTACACGCATCGTGTGTCTCATACAAATACCCATACTGATTGGCGCCATGCTTATAAACATGGTAACGCATTTGCTTAATTCTTCGGAGTGGCTTTTAGCCTTCGTGACGTTTTTCCTGATTGTTTATTTATATATCTACGGCATCGGAAAATATTCTATCCAACATCTGCTATTAGATGATATTGACGATGAGGAATTTTAGTTATTCCGGAACAATTGGTTTCTAAGAAATCAACTTTGCGTCAAGAGTTATTTCTGCATTAAGGACTTTTGAGACGGGGCAGTTAGCTTTTGCATCTGCGGCTGCTGTGGCAAATTGCTCGGCAGTCATACCGGGCACTTTAGCCGTGGTTTCTATTTGTGATTTGGTAATAGTGCCGTTTTCAATTGTTATGGAAACATTGGTATCAATAGAGGTCGGTGCAAAACCGGCAGCGCCGATTACAATACTGAGTTTCATAGAAAAACACCCGGCATGTGCGGCGGCTATAAGTTCTTCGGGGTTGGTTCCAAGCCCGTCTGCGAAACGTGAGTTGTAGGTATAAAGAGTATTTTTAATCACCCCGCTTTGTGTGGACAGCGTTCCTTTGCCGTCTTTGCCGCCACCGAGCCATTGGGCTGTTGCCTTGCGTACCATAATTGTTTTGTTTTTATATTTTTTAGATAAAATAATTAATCACTTAGTGTGCAACGGGGGTAGCGGTCTTAACCTGTATATATTGCTTTATCCATTCCGTAGTTACTGATTTTGGACGTTCGATGCCATAACCCAGCGCCCTGTCCCAGCAAAGAGAAGCAAGAACACCAAGCGAGCGCGACACGCCGAAAAGCACGGTATAAAAATCATGTTCCACCAATCCATAATGCATGAGCAAGGCGCCTGAATGAGCGTCTACATTGGGCCATGGATTTTTTATTTTAGCGGTTTCGCCAAGAACATGTGGAGCGACTTCGTAAACTTTCCATACCAGTTGCACCAATTCATCATTGGGGATATAACGTTTTGCAAACTCCATTTGCGCAAGGAAACGCGGATCGGTTTTGCGCAATACGGCATGACCGTATCCTGGAATTACCTTGCCTTCTTTCAATGTTTTGTGTATATAGTCTTCTATCTGCTGCGAGGTGGGGGTGTGGGTGCCAAGGTCTTCACGCATTTGCAGCAGCCAGCGAATCACTTCCTGGTTTGCCAGGCCGTGCAGGGGACCTGCCAGCCCGGTCATACCTGCGGTGAACGCTAAATAAGCATCACTAAGCGCCGAGCCGACAAGATGAGTGGTGTGGGCGGATACATTGCCGCCTTCATGGTCGGCGTGGATGGTCATGTATAAACGCATCATCTTTTTAAAATCATCATGGTCAAATCCGAGCATGTGGGCAAAATTGCCCGCCCAATCCAGCATGGGGTTGGGTTCAATATGTATATTATTTTTATAAGTGCGGCGATAAATATAGGCAGCAATACGCGGCAAGCGGGCTATCACGTTCATCACATCTTCGTAGGTGGGGTCCCAATAATCTTTTTTGCTGATGCCTTTATGATAAGCTTTTGCAAAAATAGACTCGGTTTGCATAGCCATAACGCCAATGCAGAATTGCGTCATGGGATGTGTGGTAATAGGCAATCCGTCAATCACATTAAATACATGGCGCGGCACATTTGAGCGGCGCGCCCAGGTATTGCTCACATGAGTAACCATGTCGTTGTCGGGCAGTTCGCCGATAAGCATAAGGTAAAATAAGCCTTCGGGCAATGGTTCTGTATCGCCTTCGGCTTTAGGAAGCTTTTCACGTAATTCGGGAATAGAGTAACCCCGGAAGCGTATACCTTCATTGGCATCGAGCAATGATGTTTCGGTAACCAGCGCTGTCATACTTTTCATACCGCCGTAAACCATATCTACGGTGATATTACCGAGTTGCACCTCGCCGTCATTTTTAAGAAGTTCTTTAATCTCGTGAGCCAGCGGAGTGGCTTTGGCTTGGAATGTGTCTTTAACGATACCCATATTTTATAATATTAATTGTGATAATTCAAGGCTGTAAAATTACTCAAATTTTAGATGCGGTTAAAAAATAATTTAATGAAAATGTTAAAAATCATTCTAAAAATACTTTAAGAACAAAGGCGATTCACCCTTAAATCGCTCACAAGAATCCCTAAAATGTTTTTTCATATATTTTTAAGCAGCTTTTTAATGAAATGTTAAATTTATGTATACAAAACATGTGGGAATGTTTTTGTTTTTAACTTTAACCTGTCAAATACTGTAACATATTTTCTTTTAGAACAATTTATTGCAAAATTTGCACCATAGTTTAAAATAGCGTATTACATGAAAGTTATTATTCCGGTTGCAGGAGCGGGTACCAAGCTTAGACCACATACTTACACCCAGCCTAAGGCGCTTATACCTGTTGCTGGCAAACCCATACTGTCCTTTTTAATTGACGATTTGCTGAAAGCCGGGCTAAACGATTTTGTGTTTGTGGTGGGCTATTTAGGTGAAAAAATCCGCGACTTTGTTACAACTGATTACCCTGATTTGAATAGCCGGTTTGTTGAGCAGCCTACCCGCGAAGGTATTGGACACGCTGTGTGGCTTACAAAAAGCGTTGTTGGCGAAAATGAAGAAATATTTGTAGTGCTGGGCGACAGTGTATTTGACGTGGATTTTAAAGAATTTGCACATCACCCGGGTTCGGTTTTGGGTATAAAAAAGGTGGAAGACCCGCGCGGCTTTGGTGTGGCTGAACTGGATGGTGATAGCCTTATTATACGTGTAACTGAAAAACCGCAGTTCCCAAAATCGAATATGGCTTTAACCGGTTTATATAAAGTTAAAGAAACCAAATTGCTGTTCACCATATTGGATGAATTGGTTAAGAAGAATGAGCGCACACACGATGAGATACAGCTTACCGATGCTATTATGCTCATGATAGATACAGGAGTGAAGTTTACGGGATTGAAAGTGCCCAACTGGTTCGATTGCGGTAAAAAGGATGTGCTTCTTGAAACCAATTCCATTCTTCTAAAGAAATTTTCTTATGCTACAAAGGATTTACCGCCTTATGAAAATACCATCATCATTCACCCGGTGAACATTGCGCCTGATTGCGCCATACGTAATTCTATAATAGGACCCAATGTTACTATCGGAGCTAACACATCTGTTATTTATTCGATAATAAAAGATTCTATTATAGGCAGCTACTCCGTACTGGAAGACGTGCAGCTCTCGCGTTCGGTAATCGGCAGCGATGCCACTGTGCGCGGATTAAGCCAAAGCCTTAACATCGGCGATAATACCGAGATAGATTTACGGTAAAACTTAACTGCCCACTCCTTAATCCCCTCTCCAAAAGGGAGAGGACACCTGCTTATTTAAGATTAATTTTAAAAACAAACTAACCGTGTATCCTTCCCCCTTTGGGGAAGGATTAAGGATGGGGCAGGAAAAATGGTATATTCCAAATTATTTTTCTCTTAGCGACTTGGCGCCTTAGCGGTTAATTCTTTACTTTTTACCAAACAGGTAACTAAACCCTATACCGAATACCTCTTTAAACTGTGTTCGCGGACCGCTGGCAACTCCCGCCAAACCTGTTACGGTGTTATAAGTGGGCAGATGCACGGAGTTATCATAAATAAGTTGCGTATTAATGTTGCCTGAAAGATATTTATTCACTTTAAAACCTATCAATACATTCCAGTCCACAACAATATCCTGCGGGTCATTCAGGTAATTTGAAAACAGGTCAAGTTCAGTGCCTGCAGTTACATTCTTCATAATAGTATGAGAATATTTGCCGGCAAAATAAGCGCCAAACTCAAAAAGGGTGGTTTGTCCTGGTGTAACAACAGTATCATCTACTACAACAGCAGGTGTGTTGCCGTAAGTGCCGGCATTGGCAATAGTTTGGTTGGTGACTACCAAAAGCCGTGCAGTTGCAGGTGATAAATATAATGTGAGGTCTTTATTAGGGGTATAAGTAATGCCTGTGCCTAATAAAAAATAAGCCGGTGAAAACGGTCCTGAAATTACAGGGTTAGGGTTAACGGTGTAATTATACCCCGGTGCAAATTGAGTTTTAAAATCGAATAAGATGCTTAAGTACCACGATTTAGCCAATTTATAACCCGCATTAGAAGTTAATTCAACACGGTCGTCGGTTTTTTGAGCTGTACCTCCATCAAGCTCCTGGAAGCCATAAGCCATGTCCAGTTCGTTTTTCCATAGCCAATCACCTTTTTTATAATTAGCGTGGAGGAACGCCAAACTCTCAAGTGACAAGGAATTTTCTCCGCCCGCCGCCCAATTGGATAAACTTACCTGTCCGAAAGTGATGCTGATAAGTCCGCCCACTTTCCAGGCTGTATCACGTTTTACATTTGAAGAATCTTTTTTTGAAGGCGCTGTTTGGCCAAATGAATGAGCGGTAACTCCAATAAATAACAGTAGCAAATAAATTTTTTTCATGGTGTGGTATTTTAAAAAATGATTTTTCGTCAATTTATATAATTAAACCGGCGGTGAAAATATATAAAAAATAAAAACGGGTTACTTTTTTAACAGATCCCTTATTTCCATCAGCAGTTTTTCCTGGCTGGTGGGCTCGGGAGCGGCAGCGGCTTCCTTTTTCTTCGTGGCATTAATGCCTTTGATAACCATGAACAGGCTGAATGCAATAATTACGAAATTAATTACAGCCTGAATGAATTTGCCGTAAGTGATTTTTGCAGCGCCCACAGTTATGCTTAAATCGGTGAAATTAATGCCGTGAATAATTGCGCCGAAAATGGGCATAACAATATCGCCCACAATTGAGCTGACGATTGCGCTGAATGCTGCGCCGATTACGATACCGACGGCAAGGTCAATAACATTGCCTTTCATGGCAAACTCTTTAAATTCTTGTACCATTCCCATAGTTGTAGTTTTTAATTAGTGATTTTAAATATAAAATTTCAGAGTTCAAAGATTATAAAATTATTTTATAATTATATCAATTAACTTTTAAAAAATTGATGAAAGATTTTAGGAGATTGCTTCGCTGCGCTCGCAATGACAGCGTAATGATGGGGGCTGTCGTCCCGCCGAAGGCGGGACGGAAAACACCACTCCGCGTCTGTCATGGCGACTCCGATTTTTCATCGGAGGAAGCCATCTCCTGAATAGTGATTATGTGATTGCTTAGTCTTACCCGCAAAAGTTTTAGTGATTTAAAAACGCCCTTATAATTCTGAATTCCTTTTCCGGTTGCTCCACCATGGGGTCGTGCCCTGAACGTTCAAATAGCACAAACGTGGCTTGCGGACAGTATTTTTTATACAGCACGGCAAACTTCGGCACCGACACACGGTCGTATCTGCCCGCAACAACCAGCACAGGCATCTTCAGGTCTTTAAGTTGTTTGGTCACATCAAATTTGGCAATGTCGCCTCCCACAACAAAATCGCCGTCGCTGCCCACAAGCTGGTAATATAATTTAGTATTGAAGCTATTTGGATAGTAGGGATCTATGCTGTGTAAAAAATTATTTGGGTTATAAGTATATAAAAATCCGTAAGGCACCGTATCATAAATCTTGTAACAGATAGTATCATCAGAACGGTAGCCTTCTTTGCGCAGTTTCATAATGGTATCCCATAATTCAGGATAGTTTTCCGAAATTTCATGGTTGCTGTTATCGTCATTTTCCTGCCACATCTTGCCGCTGAAAAATCCGTCGGCAATAATTAAATGTTTAGTGTGTTGCGGATATTTAAGCGCATATAATTGTGCGGGTATGCTGCCGTAGGAATGTCCTAAAATATTTATTTTATCATATCCCAATGCCTTGCGTATGCCTTCAATATCTTCCACATCGCGGTCAATGGTATATTCCTTAACATCTTTCGCCGTATCCGATTTTCCCCTGCCGAAATTGTCAATATATACCAGCGTGCACGAATCTTTCAGAGCGTCAAAGCTGTGATAGCCCGCATGAGCGCCGCCCGGACCACCGGCAATAATAAACAACGGGTCGCCCTGCCCTTCCGTTTCCACCCACAATTTTGCGCCGTTAACCGTTAAATATTGTCCCGCCGGGTGTTGGAATGGAGCAGGTTTTTGTGCATAGCCGGTTAAAGAAAAAATAAAAAGCAATAAAAAAAGAGCAAAATGTTTCATAGGAGGATAATTGTTTATTGATTATTGTTAATTGTTAATTGAAGACGTCACATGTCTCGTGTCTCATATCTCACGTCTGTTCACAGCCCCCATTTCTCCGGCGCCTCTCTCCACTGTTTCAATGTCTCTAAATCTTCCGCAGAAACAATCTTCTCCGCAACAGCAACGGGTATAAGAGAATTATAATCAGATAAGGTATACAAATTACATCCCGCCTGTTTAAATGCCTCATCAGCCACATCAAAATTGTAAGTGAAAATGGCAACCATTCCTATTACATCGGCGCTGGCATCGCGCAGGGTTTGCACCACCTGCAAACTGCTTTTGCCCGTGCTCACCAAATCTTCCACCACCACAATTTTTTGCCCGGAAATAAGCTTGCCTTCAATCTGGTTGGTTAACCCATGCGCCTTTGGCGATGAGCGCACATATAAGAACGGCGATTCCAAGCCGTCGGCAATTAATGCTCCGTGCGCTATGCCCGCTGTAGCCACGCCCGCAATAGCTTCCATGCTATTTAACTTATCCTTAATGAGGGAAATGAAATTATTCTTTAAAAAAGAGCGTATTTCAGGATAGGAAAGCGTTAAGCGGTTATCGCAATAGATGGGCGATTTCCAGCCCGATGCCCATGTGAATGGTTTTTGAGGGCTGAGTTTTACCGCATCAATTTGTAACAAAAGCGAGGCAACTTTAGAGGCAACGGACGGGGAATATATCATAAATTGTAATTAACGCTTTCAGGTGGATAAAATAAATATGTTTTTTATAAGTTATTGCTATTAAAGTAGTTTTTTTGTAACTGCCATAAAAGTGTTCAAATGTATAAAATATTTGTGAACGATAAGCCGGTTTACTTTTCATCGCACGACGATTTGGGGCTTTTATTCTCACAGTCGAATGAAATAAAGAATTTCCCGCTATTTGAGCATGTGAACGATTTGGCGGCAATTCAATCTGCTTTGGGGTTATTGTCTTCAACGTCTGTAAACGGCGTTATTTTTTCCGCCAATAATGTTAAAACGCTTAAAGAATTATTTTTTTCAAATTTTAAATTAGTGGTGGCGGCAGGAGGGGTAGTGCAGAATGAAAATCATCATATATTGATGATTTACCGCCGGGGGAAATGGGATTTACCCAAAGGCAAACAGGACAAAGGCGAAACCATTGATGAAACCGCCCTGCGCGAGGTAGCCGAAGAAACCGGCGTAGCCGATTTGCAGATTGTAGGTAAAATAAGTTTATACGCATGGCAGCAGCCGTGTACCTACCATTGCTATACCGAAAAAGAGAAGCGGCTTATTAAAGCCACCCATTGGTTCGAAATGCGCTGCCCCGACCAGGCTCTGGTTCCCCAAGCCGAAGAAAATATTGAAATGGCTGTGTGGGCTGATACCAAATCATTGCAGTTTATGGAAGGCAACACCTTTGGCGCCATCCGTGATGTGCTTGCTGCAGGTGTTCATGCAACTATTTGATTTCTTATATCCAGCCACCGGCACTAAAATAGCTATACAAAAGAAGAAATATTACAATAATTGCTGCAATAAGTATTATTACAATTTTTCCATTATTTCTGGCCATTGTTAAATATTTAAGCTGCAATTAGAATTCTACATCAAATTATTTTTTTCCCTCCGCCATTATCATCTGCTCAATATATTTCACCGGCACTGAGCCGTAGCTAAGAAACTTATTATTGAAATCGTAGAGGTTATATTTATCGCCTAGCGCTTTTTTATATTCCTCGCGCAATTGCAAAATTTCCGTTGAGCCGTTGAAATAAGCATCTAACTGAACCTGCGTTTGTCTAACGCGTTTCCATTTATTGGTCGCCTCTTTTTTCTCCTGGAAACCCTGTTTCATCAACAGGTTCATAGCATCATCTTCACTCATGTTCAAACAATGCACACTGTAATCCAATATCGTGTTAAGCGTTTCGCGCAAATTCCATTTATAATACATCAGCCACATTTCAGGTGCATTATCGCCGTAGCCGTTCTCCATCATCATCCGCTCGCCGTAAACCGCCCAGCCCTCAATCATAGAGGTATTTCCAAAAATACTCTTAATAATGCTCGGCTGCATATTGGCGTGCATCAACTGCACATAATGCCCCGGCACTGCCTCATGAATACTTAATATCTGTAGGGTATAATAATTATACTCGCGCAAAAAGCTTTCGGCATCGGCATCGCTCATGTGAGTGGGCGGAGAAACATTATAAAACGTGTTGCCGTATTTATCATAAGGACCGGGTGCGTTTATTGATGCGCCCGTTCCGCCGCCTTCCATATAATCAGGCGTTTTGCGTACCACCAGCGGTTTCTTCGGATCCATATACACCAGGTGATGGTCGTTAATGAATTTTTCTATTTGCGGGATTTCCCTCCTTATCGTTGCAACAAAAGAATCTTTGTTACAGTGATTGAGAGCGATTTTATTAATGACATCCTGTGTCAGTTCTAACGAATCTTTCGGTTGCGGCACATTGCCCATATACTTGCTCCACAGTTTTACGCTTAAATCATACATCTGCCTGTGCAATAAATTTTTATGCTGCTCCGCAATGTTATATAATTCTTCTGCTGTGTATTTTGATTGTATGTCGTAATGAAACTTGCACTCATACAACTCTTTACCAATACGAAAACTGCGCGGCGGATTTTTCTTAAAACCCGGCTGCACAACATCTGTTAGGAATTTCACGTAATCATTCACTGCCGCAATAGCATTGGTTAAGTTGGTTTGCACGTTTTGTTTTTCACCGGCGCTGAGCATTGATGCTTTAAGCGAATCGGCGATGTTGTTAAAAATATCGAGCGAGCCTTTATTTTGGTTGATGGCTAAATCGGTATGTACATCGGTGGGATTGGAAATATTCTTTTTCGCCGCATCAAAATAAGCGGGCACGTGGGAGAGGCGTTTTGAGATGATAGTTAGCTTTTCATTCAGCGGAATATCTTTTCTGCTCGCAACCATATCAAAATCCTCACCCACATTATAACTTGACGGGTCCCATTGCCATTGCTTGAATGTATCGGTGTACCATTTACTCGAATTAAAATAATTATCAATAAGATAATAATCGGTTTTATTGTTATCGGATAAATTGTTAAGGTCGAATTTGTGAAGGCTGTCCTGCAAAACACCGTAGGCAGTGAGTTTCTGTTGCATTTTATCCTGCGAAGGAATATCAATTACACTGTCGTAATTATGAAATCCCTCTTCCGTTGCAAAAGACGGGTTCAGTTTCCACAGCTCGTCAATAAAGCCCTCTTTATAGTTATCGAAACTTGCATTTTGGTCAGTAGCAGTATTGGCAGTGTTATTCATGTTACAGCTTGTTAGAACGATTAAGCAGGTGATGCCGGTAAGAGAAAATAATTTTTTCATGATGGGAATTTGAGTCAAAAATAAAATTATAATTATTTCCCCTGGAACTCCGCTTTGCGTTTTTCCAAAAATGCTGTTGTGCCTTCTTTAAAATCTTCCGTAATAAAGCAACGCCCAAACTCATCAATCTCCAGCTCAAAGCCGTCTTCATTTTTATTGTAATATGAATTCACACAAGCAATAATCTGGTCAACGGTGAGAGGGCTTTTGGTTTTAATTTTTTCAAGAATACTTTTTGCTTTTGGCAACAACTCATCGGCAGTAGTTACATAATTTACCAAGCCGAATGTCAATGCGTCTTGCGCGCTAATCATATCACCGGTCAGCAGCAGCTCAAGCGCTCTGCTTTTGCCGATGTAGCGCGGCAGCCGTTGTGTGCCGCCATAGCCGGGAATGATGCCCAGATTAATTTCCGGCTGTCCGAATTTCGCGGTATCACTAGCAATACGA
Organism: Chitinophagales bacterium; assembly: GCA_963770495.1. Classification (GTDB taxonomy): domain Bacteria; phylum Bacteroidota; class Bacteroidia; order Chitinophagales; family CAVYQA01; genus CAVYQA01. The sequence goes on from CAVYQA010000016.1 coordinate 241,708, forward strand.
ATGTGACAAGCCATTGCCAGTTCCAATCCGCCACCCAATGCAAAACCATTTACGGCGGCAATCACGGGCTTAGGGCACGTTTCAATGCGGTCTAAAATATCCTGCCCTACACCCGACATGGCTTTTGCCTGTTCTGTTGTATAATTGGCAAGCTCTGCAATATCAGCGCCCGCAATAAACGCTTTGTTACCCGCACCGGTTATAATTATGCCGCGCACGGCATCATTATCTCTTGCCAGGTCAAACTCTTTATCCAGTTCGCGAATCACTACGGAATTCAGCGCATTCATTTTATCGGGGCGGTTAATGGTAATAGTCAGAATCTCCTGATGGATTTCTGTCAACAAAGTTTGGTAAGACATATAGTTTGTAGTTGTAAAGGTTTAGTAATAGATTATGTTTTTAGTTATTAAAAATTCCGGTTAAGATATACCCAATCTTTAACATATTTTACAATTTCCGAAGTAGGGGAACCCGGCGGAAACAATTTGCCTACGCCCATTTCATTAAGTGTTATCATATCTTCATTAGGAATAATTCCGCCGCCCGTCACCAACACGTCATCCATATGTTTTTCCTGCAGCAGCTTCATTATTTTCGGAAATACCGACATGTGCGCCCCCGATAAAATGCTGATGCCAATCACATCCACATCCTCCTGCAGTGCGCTGTTAACCACCATCTCAGGCGTTTGGCGCAGCCCCGTATAAATCACCTCCATGCCCGCATCACGAAACGTTTGAGCAATCACCTTGGCGCCTCGGTCGTGCCCGTCAAGACCCACCTTTGCCACCAGCACACGTATAGGACGTTTTAAATTATTTTCTTCCGCACTCATAATCCTTTCTAATATTTATTCATCCGCTTACCCCCTCTCCATTTATTGAAGAGGGGGCAGGGGGAGAGGCTATTTCTTTTTTTTCTTTTTCTCTTTTTCCTTCTTCGCCAGCAGTTTCTTCTCCTTCATTTCCTTTTCCACCAGCTTTTTATCGCGCACGTGTTTATCCAAAAATGAATTTAATTTAGAGATAGGTGTATTGGTAATTATTTCGCCAAATTCATTAACGCTAATATTAAAGCCCTTCAGCTCTTCATGTACCTCAGCTTTTTCTTCAGGTTTTGGTTTTTTATTTTTCATGGGGTAAAAAGAATAACTTTTTAAAAATTCTAAATTAATACTTTTCACTCATACCCATACTCCCCTCTCTATTTTTATAGAGAGGGGCTGGGGGTGAGTAACATTTTATTAAACACAGGTATTGCAATTACAATTCTCTCCGCCGCCTCATCCGCACCCAGCGCACTCACAATCTCATGAACCCCCGGACCAATTTTTATCCCCGCCGTCATAATACGCAGCAGAGGCATTAAATCGCCCGTGCTGAAATTATTATCAGTGGCAAAATCGTGCAGCAGTTTATCTACAGACGCAGTATCAAAAGCCGTGGCGCTTTTTAATACAGAAATCAGCTTCTCAAAATAAACCGCCTTTTCAGGCGCCCATTTCTTTTTCACCACACTTTCATCATATTCACTTTCCAGCGGTTTGCGGAAATAATAAAACCCCATATCCCACAAATTGCTCACAAAAGCAATACGCTCTTTCAGCAGGTGGCACACCAGTTTAATATATTCATCACCGGCGGTAATATTTTTTTCAGTCAATATTTTTTTAAATTCCGTAGCCAGCGTTTCATCCGGCAAATGCTTAATGTAGTTTTGGTTTATCCATTTCGCCTTTTCAAAATCAAACCTTGCGCCCGCTTTGCCAACTTTTTCAATCGTAAATGTTTTTATCAACTCATCCATCGTAAAAATCTCTTTATTGTCGCTAGGGTGCCAGCCCAGCAGCGCCAGCATATTCACAAACGGCTCCGGAAAAAATCCCCGCTCGCGGAAACCTATACTTTTCTCACCCGTTTCCGGGTCCGTCCAGTTAATAGGAAACGTTGGGAAACCCAGCCTGTCCCCATCGCGCTTGCTTAATTTGCCGTTCCCATCCGGGCGCAAAATAAGCGGCAGGTGAGCAAACTGCGGCATCACATCCTCCCAGCCCAAATAGCGATACAGCAACACATGCAGCGGCGCACTGGGCAGCCATTCCTCGCCGCGAATGACGTGTGTGATTTTCATCAGGTAATCATCCACCACGTTAGCCAAATGGTAGGTGGGCATTCCGTCGCTTTTAAACAGCACCTTATCATCCAGCTGCGAGCTGTGAAACACCACCCAGCCGCGCACCAGATCATGCACCTTCACCTCTTCCTTGCGCGGCATTTTTATGCGCACCACGCAGGGCTCGCCCCTGTCCATGCGCGCCTTCACCTCATCAGCCGGCAGCACCACGCTGTTTTTCATATACTCGCGCGTGGCGGCATTATACTGCGGGTTGGGTACACCGTTGTTCTTCATCCGCTCGCGCATCTCCTCCAAATCCTGCGTGGTATCAAAAGCATAATAGGCATAACCCGCCGTCACCAGTTGCTCCGCATATTGCTTGTACATTGCCTTGCGCTCACTCTGGCGGTAGGGCGCATAAGGTCGCCCGACATTCGGTCCCTCATCGTTCATCATGCCGCACCAGCCCAGCGCCTCAAAAATATAATCCTCCGCGCCCGGCACAAAACGGTTCTGGTCGGTATCTTCAATGCGGATAATAAACGTGCCGCCCGTTTTTTTTGCCAGCAGGTAATTATACAAAGCCGTTCTGATGCCGCCCAGGTGCAGCGGACCCGTGGGGCTTGGCGCAAATCGAACTCTTACCGGTTTTTCCATTGAGAGCGCAAAAATAACTACAAAAAGTTAAAAGGTTTGAAGGTTTTAAAGTTAGAAGGGGTGTGTAATTTTACTTTTTTATTCCCCTCCTCATTTACGAGGAGGGGGCAGAGCATTGTGTGGAGGTGGGGTGGTCTTTGGGCGTGTGGCGCGAAAAGCGCCACCGGGCTTTCACTCCAAGTCCTCACTTCGCTGCGCTACGCTGTGGGCTTTCCGTTCAATCCCTCACGCAGGGGTTGTGCTATAACCATCGTCTATCTGTTTTCAGAGATCTTGTAGAAACCTGTCTATGGTGACAATAAACCTTTATATTTATGTGATATTTATATTTAAAATGACACCAATAAATTATATATGGAATTAAATATACAAAAACTAACTGGGCATTGGACGGAGGGTTTTGCATTAGACCTACATACGACTTCCAGTAAAGCAATATACGAAATATTAACCATAAAAAAGATTATTGATGGAAAAGAAGTTGAAGTACAAGAAGAAGGGAAAATTATTGGTTGGGATACTATAAGACCTGAAATTGCTGAACATCTTTATCAGTTAAAATATTGTAATAACAAGAGTCATATTCAACCTATTGCTAAAGAATCAGCTATTTTTTTAAATTCTAAAACAAATTGGGAATTACATAAAATCATTCCAATACCACCCTCTGATACAACAAGAAGTTTTCAACCTGTTTATGAATTAGCGAAGGCAATTGGAATTCTTTGTAAATTAGAGGTAGATTTTAACACGTTAAAAAAAATAAAATCCACCAGTCAATTGAAAACCATTGAGGATCCTGAAGAAAGAGAAGAAATCTTAAAAGATGCTTTTGATACTACCCAGAATTCATTATCAGGTAAAAATATACTTTTGTTTGATGACTTGTTTCGTTCGGGAGAAACATTAAATGCTGCAAATGATATTTTAAAGAGAAAAGGAAATGCTTCAAATGTTTATGTTCTTACAATAACTAAAACCAGGACTAAAAGATGAGAAATAAAGAATATTCTTGGTATATGCTAACGAATGCACCGGGGTTTGGGTCTAAGAGCATTCATTACATTTTTAGAATTCTCATAGAACATGGTTTATTAATAAATGATTTATTTAAATTAGACTTAAAGCAATTCACTAATTTATTTCCTGAAATAGGCAGAGGTAAATTTTCAAGAGCAAGTTTTTCAGCTTTTCAAAATTTGGATACTAATATCCTATATAATTATTTTGATAAATTGCAAAATGAGGGAGTTCATTTAATAGGACTTGATGATGATAGATACCCTAAGTCTGTCCTTGAAAATATGGGTGATAATGCCCCACCTCTTGTATATTGTAAAGGTTATTTACCACTTCTTAATACATTAGGTGTTTCTATTGTCGGTTCAAGAGAGGTTGATGATTTTAGTGTAATGCTTACAAAAAGTATTGCTTCAAAACTTGCTGAAAATGGATTAAATGTAGTTTCTGGTTATGCCAAAGGTGTTGACACCGCTGCTCATTTAGGGGCGTTGGAATCAAATGGAACTACGACTATGATATTAAGTTTTGGTGTAAATTTTATCACTATAAAAAAAGACATTAAGAATTTTGATTGGGAACATAACGCATTATTTGTTACTCAATTTGCACCATATGAGAAATTCTCTGGGCAAAATGCCATGGCAAGAAACAAACTTGTTTGCGCAATGTCTAAAGCAATTGTAGTAATTGCATCTGGCCCTGAAAAAGATAGTCAAGGAAAAATGAGTGGCACGTTTGATGCTGGTAAAACTGCACTACAAATGAACATTCCTGTTTTTGTTTTAAGTCCCCGGATTTTAAAACCAACCCCGCAAGGTAATATTGATTTAATTAAGTTAGGAGGGATTGAGTTTTCTAATGGAAATGAGATTGTTAATTTTTTAGAAAAACATACTCAACAACATAAAGAAGAAGAAGAAGTAAATCTCAAAAATCAAACAATCTTAAAAGAGAGGAAATCAAAGCACACAAGTAAAAGAAAAGATTTACCAACAAATCAAGGCTCATTTGGGTTTTGAGATGATGTTGGTGTTATTTCTACAATAAATGTAGGATGTGATTTAATAATTAAATCTTTTCATTTTCCTGTACAGTCACATACAATTCAAAAGGATTTCCATCACCCCAAGCAAATATCTTGGCGTATGAAAAATCATGAAGTGTGGCTATATTGCGAATATTAGAAGTTGTTTTACCAGATAAGGTTAATACAACCTTTTGGTCATCTGTTTTTGTTATAGTAAATATTACTTGGGCGTTATTATAATTGCTAAATAGAAGTTTTGGCTGGCTGTTAGTACTATTTATAAAATTCCCAATGCATCTTGTCATTAAATTTGTTTGGTCAATATTTTTAATAAAATGAAATATAGGTTGATTAGGACTTTCTCTTTTATCAGTATTAATATCTTCTGTTTTTGAGAATTTAATTCCAAATCTCCAATAATTGAATTGCCCTCTTGGTATCAAATTTATTATATACCTGAAATGGTTTAAATCAAGTAGTTTATTCCAATAATGGTCATCATTTTCCTGTTTAAAAAGGCTAAAATTATATTTATTTTCTATTAAAGCAGGTATTATAGATTTTAATACTCTTAAGGTAATTAGCACCGCTAGTCTTGAGTCATCTTCTGTTATTACCTTTTCAATTTCATGAATTGTATCATTCCTATCATTTCGTAAACCATGTAAAAAATGATAATCTGAAGTTGAAATTAGATTTGTATCGTGGGCTTTTTCTATAAGTTTATTGAAGCTATCTTCAGTTAATTTCTTTTTAAGTAAATATTCTAACGTTGAGATACAAGCAATAATTGACCATCTAAAATAACCCAGCGAATAAAGATTTATGGCCTCTTGTATACCACGTAATGCAATCTTATCCCTAATCAGCTGACGTTTCTCAGGTAATGGTTTTAGTTTATTGAACCTTTGTTCAACACCATCTTTCCAATTTTTAAAGTTTGTAAATTCATTTTCATATTTCAGAAAATCTAAGTATTTCTGCCTATCAACAACTTTGGTGGTATTAGTTTTGGATTTAGAGGCAGAAGTAGCTGCCCCTATAATAATTCCACCTAAAAGACCACCCAATAATAAATAGCCTAAACTTTCCTCATCATTTTTTGCCATAATCTGATAAAATACGGTTCAAAACTAATAAAATATATACCCATTCTAATAGTCCCAATTAATAAATATATAATTAATTTATAACGCACCTATCCCGATAACGGAAGTGGCGCAAATGAAAATTCTCAAGTAACTGATGTTGAAACAGATACAAAACATAAAATAACTGATGAGATTTTTAATCCTGATTGGAATGATAGAGCAATACAAGGAATATTTGTTTTGAAGTATGTAATATTTTTATTAAGCGATAAAGATGAAATTTCAATTAATGAATTATATAAATATAAATACTTACAAAAATTTAGCAAAGATGTTATTGACGAAATGTTATATATAGGTTATTACTCTGGAATGTTAATTAGATGTCATAAAAATAATGAACCTGAATATATTGGTATTAGCCTTGCTGGATTTATAAAACATTGACATTTAATAAATCAAATTCTATTTCTAACACATTGGTATCTATAATACTAAATATTAGTTTAAATAATGGTTCTACATTGATAGGTTTAATCATTGCACTTTCAAATATTACAATATTTCTTATTTTGTCATTATTATTTGAAAGATTAAGTTTAATAAAACCATCAAGGTCATTCTTATTTGCATCTTTAAGTATTAATCTTTTTAGATGTAAATTTATTTCACCTGTATTGTCACTAAATATATTTTCGTACGTTGGGTGTTCGCTGTTTAATTTAATTGTTACCATAAAAACATTTTTCACAAAGATAAATAAATTCCGTTATCGGGATAGGTACGATTTATAATCAATATATTTCAATCAAATCTCGACAAGGTTTGGCGGGGTTACCCACCACCTGAAAACCCGGCTTCGCATTTTTGGAACAATAAAGTTTTATTATGTTTTAATTATATATAGCTTTACTTAGTAAATCAATTCTTACAAAGCAATATTCACAGTATAAAAATTAAACTATATGAAAACGCCAACTATTAACCCGACCAGGGTAATGTATATGCTGTTTATAGCATTGCCGTATTTACTACTGACAAGTTGTTCCAATAGCAATGGAGGCTATTCAAAAGAAATGCAGGCGAAAATTGATTCGATGCAGAATATATTGAAAAGCATATCCGATGGTAATGCTACACTGGCAAAAAACCTGGTGACATTTGATACACTGGATTATACGGTGTTTACTAACCAGGAATGGGTGCGCTTGCATGAAAGCCATTCTAAAGACATTGTGGTGAACTGGCCCGATGGGCATCATACCAACGGAATAGAAAGGCATATTGAAGATTTGAAAGCCTTGTTTGTATATGCCCCTGATACAAGAATAAACAGCATCCTATACGGTTTGGTAACAGCACCGGTGAATGGACTTGTGTTATGGGAATTATGGAAGGTACATTTACAAAACCAATGCCATTGGGTAATGGAAAATTTGCCCAGCCAACCAACAAATCATTTAAACTTCCCATGTGCACCATCGGGCATTGGAAAGACGGCGTGATGATTGAAGAGTGGTTATTTTGGGATAACATGACCTACATGAACCAGATTGGGTTAGGAAAATAGTTCCTTCTTCAAATAGTCCCAATTAATAAATATATAATTAATTTATAATCAATATAGTTCAATCAAATCTCGACAAGGTTTTAACAGGGTTTACCGGCAAGATTTTGTAAGGAACTTTTCTTTCGGTTTTCTTACAGGTTATTATAAATTTTATTACTTTTGATTTTAAACCTGAAAAAAATGGGAAACGACATAAAAAAAGGAACTATCAGCCCTGCGCAGCTTAGTGAATCGCTGAGCCAAATGCCGGGTGAGATTTATATTATCGACCTGATGAGCAAGGAAGAATTTACGGGCAGGCATGTTCCCGGGGCAGTTAATATTCCGCTGGAAGAATTGGGAAATCATATATCAGAAATTCCAAAAGACAAAACCGTTGTTGTTACATGCAGGATGGGTTTAACAAAATCGGATTTGGCGTTGCTTAAGTTGCAGGATTCGGGAATTATCAATGCAAAAAAAATAGAAGGCGGCACTACAGGCTGGTTTGAGATAAACTGATGTGTATTAAAATTGCCGGGGCAAAACTTTCTGTCCCAACTTTTCTCATCACACTTATTCCTTCAATAATTTTGCAGGGAATATAAACTACAAAAGTCTTTAAGACTTTTGTAGTCTGTGTAACAGATAATTTTTCTATGAATAAACAGGTGCTAAAACCAATAATCAAAACGCAATTAAAAACAAACCATTTTTATAAAAAAGATGTTCAAAAGTTCCTGACAAAATTTTACATTTAATTGATTAACAATAAACTAAGTATAAATTTGTCAGGAACTTTTTTTGCGGTTTGTTTTCGGTTTTTGTACAATAACACTACACACGGTGCATATCATTATGATGGTATTATAAAAAAAGATTATGTTTTTAAATATCTTGCAATAGATAAAAACCGTTGCCTAAAACACATATACTATGAAATATCTCTTCATTCCATTAGTGGTAGTAGCAGCGGCAACCTGTCACCATATAGCCAAAACCCCGGCGCCATCACTTGGTTTTTATCAACTTAAACTCCATTTAGTAGACAGTCTTGGAGACGTGGATTATTTTGACCCTAACTCAGCTAAGGAATTAGATTCAGCTCAACGCTATTTCGATTCACTGGATGCAAATATTGATGAAATACGCACCATTGCCCAACACGCCGGGTTAGCCAATACCACTAATATCACCGATCAGGGGAAATTAATGATATATAAGCAACACATAGAATTACAAGCTATAAAGCTCGACACATTGCCCGTAAAATATACCTTCGCGCTAAATGTAAAAACATCCACAGGCAAGCTATGGCATTATGAAGGCAGAATTTCACCTACGGGAAAAGTTAAAATTAAAACTAAAAAACTTATTCAGCCATTATAATTTTCAGTTTTGAATACGTAAGATTTTTATAACTTAAATTTTTTATCGCCTCACTATTGGTTTATATTGCATGAAATTATTATTTATTCAAAACAACTAAACTTTATAACATGAGAATGACTTTTTCACCACCAAAAGTGATTCTTACTGTAACCACCCTTTTTTTTCTTACTAATACCGCAGCCCACGCGCAGTGGACTACCAAGCTTAACATCACGCCCAATGCCATGAATGCCGGATTAAATGAGAACATGGGGCAGTGCATATCCGTTAGCGGCGATACGCTGCACGTGGTATGGAGTGACGAGAGAACGAAAGGAGAAGCCATTTACTACAAACATTCAGTTGACGGCGGCGTAACCTGGAGCAATGAAATCGCCCTGACGGATACCAACCACAAAGCAAGTATGCCATCCATAGCTTCATCGGGAATGAATGTGCATATAGTTTATTGGGATTCTTCAACCTATACCCATGCGTCTTCATTTTATGTCCATTCGCTGGATGGCGGAAACACATGGTCAAAACCGGTTTGCCTTGATACCAATACCATCTTTTGGCCCGGTGTTGCCTGTAGTGGTAACACGGTTGCGCTATCGTTGAATAAGGGAGCTTTTGACAGCACTTTTGTGTATTTTATGAGTTCAGCGGATAATGGCACAACATGGAGTAATAAACAGTTAATATCAACCCGCACTGGCAAGGGGCGCTCTGAAGACCCGGCGATAGCTGTTAATGGCTCACATATTTATTTGGCTTGGAACGATAACCGCAGCGGCAGGATGCAAATTTATTACAAACGCTCAACAGACGGGGGTGCAACATGGGGTGTTGATTCTGCGCTGATATATGGTTCGGGTACGTCTTACAGCACCATGGTTTGCCTTGATAATTCAAATGTTGATGTTCCCTGTGGTGACAGTCGCGCAGGCGGCAGTTATAATGTATTTATCAGGCATTCTTCCGATTCGGGTTCGGTCGCAACCTGGGGCAGCGATAATGAGGTTACTTATAATACCTATGTAAATTCCTATCCTTATATGATTCGCGACACCCAGAATTTGTATTTGGTATATTCCCAGATTGGCGCAGGTGTGCAAAAGCCGGGAGCGTGGTACAAGCACTCAGGCAATGGCGGCGCTACATGGGATACGGCTTATTATTTGAGTGCCACTTCATTCGGAGGACCTTTTATTGTTCTCACCAACCATTGCACCTTGCACGTTATCTTCTCCGACAGACGGAAAAGTATATTATATGCAAAATGTTATCGGGAATTGCAATCAGGTTACAGGTATTGAAGGTGAAGATAAAGTTCAGTACCCAACTAATTTGCTCTCTGTTTATCCCAACCCTGCCTCTGCGCAATTAACAGTTAAAAGCACTGTTGAAACGGGATTTATTACAATAACCGATGTTACAGGAAGAGACCTTTTAACTACGCAATTGGTAAATGGGTCAGCCGCAATAAACACGTCGTCATTTTCCACGGGCATTTATTTTATCGCCGTAAAAAATAATACCGGTACTATTTTAAGTGAGGATAAATTTTCTGTAGCCAGGTAAAAATATATAGGTTAATAAAAGTAAATCAGTGTTCGTGTTTCTGCAGTTGTAACTATGCCCTTTCATAGGGGCATAGTTATTTTATAGACTCTATAATAAACCGGGAAAACCCGAAACCTGATTAGTATCATAATCCGGAATGATTATAATCATTCCCCCGCCCTGTCTATAGTGCTACGTTTGCAGCACGAAAATGGTGCAGAAATGATGATAGCAGGGGTAATAGTTCTCATATTTGCAATTAGTATTGGCTACTTTCTTTTTGCACCATTTTTTTTAGAAATAAATACTGTTGGCGCTTTATATCGTGTAAGGTTTCACTGGTTGGCAAGCGCGAGGTTAATTCATACCGGACGTTCTTTGATAGTTGAGCTGAAAATTGCCTGGTGGCATAAAACAATTGATTTGTTTACACAACGCAGTAAGAAAGAGAAGCCCCCGCATAAAGAAGTAAAAATAAAAAGGAAAAGAGCTTTCCGTATTTCATTTAGAAAAATGAAAGCCATTTTTAAAAGTTTTAAAATAAATACGGTTCATCTTACTGTTGATACCGGCGATATGCCATTGAACGGAATTCTCTATCCCTGCATAATGTGGTTACGGATTTACAGCGGCAAAGATATCAGCATAAATTTTTTAGATAAAAATGAAATGATTCTTGAAATTGAAAATAATTGCGCCCGTATGATATGGGCTTATTTTAAATCATAATTACTTAACAATAAAAACAAACGTTATGGAAAACTTAAATGACATACTCGGCAAAATAACCGAGTTTCTGAAATCAGAAGCAAAGACTGAAACAATCATCGGACAGCAATTTCAATTGGGCGAATTCACCTGTGTGCCTGTAATGGCTGTGGGACTTGGATTTGGCGGCGGAGGCGGTGAAGGAAAAGGTACATCAAAAGTTGTAGGTGAAGGTCAAGGCGCAGGAACCGGCGGTGCAGGCGGAGTCGGAGTGGGTCCCGTAGGATTTTTAGTAACAAGGGGAAGCGAGATTCAATTTATAACTGCACGCACGGCAAGAGGATTAGGCGCTGCATTTGAAAAATTGCCCGATTTGCTCGAAAAGTTTTTAGATAAAAACAAAAAAGCAAAAGAAGCCCAGCCCGCTTAAGGCAGGTTGAATAAATAGTTTGTTGCAAACCTTCACTCGTTAGAGGTGGTTTAATATAAATATAAAAACGGGTGAAGGTTTTTTTCTGTCCAAAACCGTACCTTTTAAAATCTAATGCCGGCTGTTTCGTCTATTATATAAACAAAATCTTATATAATCCGTATACTAAAATTAATTCAATTTTAATGCAACCGTCAAACACTGTTTTGCATCTATATAACAGTTTAAACCTGGTTTAACTTTAAAGGTCTAAAACTATATTAATAAATTTAATGTATTTCATAAAGACACCCAGTTTAGTAAAGCGGATTTTCTCTAACCAGGTTTGGAGCATTCCTTCAGGTGACAGATCCATTTATCTCACCTTTGACGATGGACCAACTCCCGGCGTAACGCGATGGATATTGAACCTACTTAAGAAATATGACGCCAAAGCCACATTTTTTTTAGTGGGCAATAACGTGCGAAAATACCCTAAACTTACCCGGCTTATAACGGAAGAAGGACATGGTATAGGAAACCATACCTATAACCACCTCAACGGTTGGCAAACTGATAACGGACAATACCTGAAAGATATTTATAAATGCCGCAATCTTATTCCCAGTAATTTGTTCCGCCCGCCTTATGGTAAAATAACCCGTGCGCAAAGCCGCCGCCTCGGCGACCGCTTCAAAGTGGTGATGTGGGATGTATTGAGCGGCGATTTCGACCAAACCCTTGATAAAGATAAAGTGGTTGAGAACGTTATCAATAACACGGTGGAGGGCTCCGTAATTGTTTTTCATGACAGCATTAAAGCGCGGGAACGAATGCAATACGCTTTACCCAAAGTGCTTCAGCATTTCTCTAATCTCGGCTATCGTTTTGATAGCCTGTCTCCATTAGTTAGTAATTAAGTTATTGGTTAAAAGTTAATCGTTAATCGTGACGATATTTGCACTACTATTAATTTAATCGAAACGATATTAGCAGAACTATTAACGTTTAACAATTAACTTAAAATGCTCATCGACACCCATACTCATTTATATTTAACCGAGTTCGATACCGACCGCGACACGGTGATGCAACGCGCCTTTGAAGCCGGGGTTCAAAAGTTCTTGCTTCCTAACATTGACAGCACAAGCAATACGGCGCTTTTAAATCTGGTAAAACACTACCCTCAAAATTGTTTCGCCATGATGGGCTTGCACCCTTGCTCAGTTAAAGACAACTGGGAGGACCAACTGGATAATTGCCGGAGTTATTTATTTGATTCAGATAGAAATAAATTCTTCGGCATTGGTGAAATTGGTTTGGATTATTATTGGGACAAAACATTTATCACAGAACAACAGGAATGTCTGCGTTTGCAATTAAAATGGGCGAAGGAGTTAAATCTGCCCGTCTCCATTCACAGCCGCGAGTCGGTTGATGATTGTATTCAAATAGTATCTGTAGAAAAAAATGAAAACCTTAATGGCGTTTTCCATTGCTTCAGTGGCTCATTAGAACAGGCACAAAAGATTATTGCATTAGGATTTTATTTGGGTATTGGAGGCGTGGTTACATTTAAAAACGGCGGGCTGGATAAAATTCTGCCCTACATCTCTCTCGAACATCTTGTCCTTGAAACCGACGCGCCTTATTTAGCGCCCGTTCCGCACAGAGGCAAACGCAATGAAAGCAGCTATCTAAAACTGGTGGTGCAGAAAATTGCAGAGGTAAAATCGGTTTCTGTTGAAGAGGTTGAACGCATAACAACGGCTGATGCTTTAAAAATATTTAAGGTTTAGGCGTTCAGTAGTTTATTCGGGAGATGGCTTCGTCGTTCCTCCTCGCCATGACAAGTTCTGTAGAGGTATTTTCCGTCCCGTCTTTGGCGGGACGACAGACCCCCCACCACAACGCTGTCATTGCGAGCTGCCCTTCGAGGCGAAGCAATCTCTTCATTAAGTATTGTAAATGCTGTAAGATAATTACTAACGAAAAGTCCCCTTTAGGGGATTTAGGGGTGAAACTCTTATTTTTATGAAACTTTTAACTCCCATTCCTGTTTTTAAAGTATGACTGATTCATCTGACAACCCGGTAAACGCCGGTAACGCTTCATCAACCCCTTCATTTGTGCAGATACAGGATGAAGTGATCAAAGTGTTGCAAACCTGTTTCGACCCCGAAATACCCGTAAATATTTATGATTTGGGATTGATTTACGAAACCGTTGTTGATCCCGCCAATAATGTGTTCGTAAAAATGACGCTCACCTCGCCCATGTGCCCCGTAGCCGGCTCATTGCCCGGCGATGTGGAGCAGAAAATCCGCCACATACAAGGTGTAAAAAATGTAACCGTAGAACTCACCTTCGACCCGCCGTGGAACCAGGAAATGATGAGTGAAGCGGCAAAGCTGCAGTTGGGGTTTATGTAAAGTTGCCATTCGGATTTCTCTGTGCCTTTGTGCCTCTATGGTAAAATCTTCAAACTTTGGATGAGTAAATATTTTTTAAAGAATACATACGATTCTTTAATAAGTAGTCGTTTACCATCCCGAAAACAATATTCATCAACCAAAAAAACTCATCCAATGAAAAACGCCATCATCCGTTATGCCCTTATTGTGGGCTGTGCTATTGTATTTTATCTTGTATTCTGGCAGGAGCAAACCGGTCTCAACCTGCTGCTTTATTCATTAGCTGTAAGCCTTGCCGCAGGTGTCATTGATAAAGAATTATGGAAACGCACGGTAACCCGCTCTTTGCTTATCGGCTGGGTGCTCATTGCCATTGCCAATGTTATTTTTGATTCGCAAGTGGCAAGAATTTGTTATTTCATAGCCGTTCCTTTGGTTGCCGGCAGTTTAGCTGTTCCCGTTTTACGAAATATACTTTATGCTTTGCCCGTAACAGTTGTTAATTCACTGTTTGCACCCATGCGTTTTCTACGCGGACTATTTGTAATAACCAAAAGCTATGTGCAGGTGCGGCGGATATATCGCTGGTCGTTGCTGCTTATTATCCCGCTAATATTGGCTTTTGTTTTCACGTTAATATATAGCAACGCCAATCCGGTTTTTGGCGATGTGGTTAACCGGATCACAGGACATATCTTCGACTGGTTGTCAACTATTTTTACGACTGATACGCTGACTAAAACCGGTTTCTTTATCATAGGACTTTTACTGTCCACGGTATTACTCGTACAATCAGATGTGCGCAAATATTATAAATATGACGAAGGCAGCGCCGATGATTTATATGCACCTAAAAAAACGGAATTAGCTCTTCGTAAATCTGCTTTTTTATCTGATAACTCGGAATACCGGATTGCTTTATTAAGCTTGTTTTTTTGCAACATATTACTGCTGGCGGTTAATGTTATTGATGTAGTGTATGTGTGGCTGGGCTTTTCATATAAGCCCGGTATGAACCTGTCAAAATTAGTGCACCAGGGAACCGATTTGCTTATCCTGAGCATAGTGCTGTCAATGGCGGTGCTGTTATATTTTTTCAGGGGGCAGTTAAATTTTCACAGGCATAATGTAAGAGTGAAGGCTCTTGCTTATGCGTGGATAGCGCAAAACGCTTTCATGGCTTGTTCGGTTATTGTGCAGAACTCGTATTACATCGGCTATGACGGGCTAACCTACAAACGCATCGGTGTGCTGATTTATGTAGTGCTAACTATTGCAGGATTAATTACCATGTGGGTAAAAATTAAAAGGCATAAGACCATTTATTACCTGTTTCGCATTAACGGCTGGATAGCTTTTATGGTGATGATCGTAATGAGCTTTTTTAACTGGGATGGCTGGATTGCCACCTACAACATCCGCCATAAAGATTCTATTGCATTTGACAGCGATTACATTTATGGATTATCTGATGATGTATTACCCGACATGTACCAGAATTACAACCTTTTTAACAAGTATGAAGGTAAAATCAAGGATACCGACTCACGCAGAGCCGATTTTATTACTGCGTATGACCAAAGCAGTCGGCTTTCATTTAATATACAGCGGCAGCGGGTTTATTATGAATTGAAAAAAATAAAAAAGTAGGATAATAGATAGCTATGTAATGTATTGTATTATTGTTAATTGCACACTGAATTTTCGTTAATATTGTACCTTACATCCAATTAACCATTAACAATTAACTTTAAACAATGGCAGCCATTAAACAGTTATTCCACATCGCCGCGCCGAGCCAAAAGGTGTATGAGGCGCTGAGCACCATTGACGGGTTATCGAACTGGTGGACAAAACAAACCACGGGCGAAAGCAAAACAGGAAGCATCATTGAATTTAAATTCGACAGCATGGGGCACCACATTATGAAAGTGCTTGAACTGAAACCGAATGAACTGGTGAAGTGGGAGTGTTTGGGCACCACGCCCGATTGGATTGGCACAATATTAACGTTTCAATTGGATGACCACGACGGCAAAACCCGTGTCCGCTTTAGCCACGACAGGTGGAAAGAAGCCAACGATTCCTACGCCAATTGCTCTTTCTCATGGGCTTTGTTTATGGTGAGCTTAAGAAACCTCTGCCAAACGGGTAAAGGCGAGGCTTACGGCAGTGAAAATTACAGGAGGTAATTATATTTAGGATTTAAATTAATAATCTCAAAGAGTAAAAGTGTATTTACCCTTAATTATATTATTGCTCGGTGGTATTGGACTTTCTATAGCAAAATATGTATTACGTCCGGCAAATCCTTCAACAATAAACATATCTCGACCCCAAATAATTTTAATTCAGATGGGAATTGAAAGCAAAGCTGAATTGGAGATTGATAAATCAATTTATTCGGATTTTTATCGCGACGTAGAAACGGAAAACGTTAATAGCGTTAAAGAACTCACATCATTTATTAAAAACACTACCTATGATTTGATGCACTTGTTTGTTGATGTCGATGAACAGGGTAATGTATATGATAGCGAAGGTGATAAAATTAAGTTATATAAGCTGATTGATTTGATTCAAAATAATAATGTCACTTACATTTTATTTGCAAGAGATACACCTTTTGAGCACTACAAAGCGGGATTGGGAAAATATAAAAAAACCGCTAATATTATCTTGACTACTGAAAGAAAAGGCAATTTTTTTCCTGATTTTTTTAGAAAAATATTTGCACGGTCAAGCAAAGGCGAAAGCTTTTTCGCGGTGTGGGTTGATTATGCGCCACAGGGACCTAAGCCGACTAAAGAACATGATACTGTACCCGGCACTATAGCATTAATGAGTGGTAGAATTATTAACCTCAAAAGCGACATAGAATAAGTTAATTTATTGAATACAATCTAATATAGTAATGTTATAAATATACTTTTACCTTTGCTGCAGCAAAACAACAGATATGAATCTTAAGGTAAACGTTAAAAATTCCGACTACTATCCCAAAACCATGAAGATGAAATGGCTTCTTGTTACCAAAAAGCTTTGGATAGGATTAATAATTGATATAGTTATAGGCTTTCTTTTTGCCCTGAATTTGCTGCCGTTTAAAGCACAATATGACCGCTACATAGGTAATTCTATTCTGTTTGTAACAGCATTAATTCTTTTGTTATTGTTTTACGGCTTATACAGATATATGACGGTAGGCTATAAATGGTTTAAACTAAACAGAGATGCTAACACCGATATTGAATTAAACTTTACGGCTGACGGAATATTTTTTAAAGATTACAGGGGCACTACAACACTCGACTGGAATAACTATAAACGCTACCGGCGTTTTATGGGGTACCTGTTTATAATGAAAAAAAATCCGGGCGATGGTATTACTTTTAAGGAAAGTATGATTTCCAAAGAAGATATGAACGAGCTTCTTCAATTTATGCATAACAGGTTCGCACTTGGAAAATAATTTTATAAAAACCACTCCTGCAACTCCAGAGATTTAAGTTGCTTTTTCTCCGCGGTTGAAATATCTTTCTCCATAACGCCGTTGCGCATCATTATTAACCGTGAGCCGTAATGCACGGCGTGGTTCATATTATGTGTAACAAGCAGGGCGGTGAGTTTCATGCTGCTAATCACTTTATCGGCTAATTGCATTATGATGTCGCTCGATTTTGGGTCGAGGGCGGCGGCGGGTTCATCCAGCAATAGTATCTTCGCCTCATCCATTACCGACATCAGCAGGGTCAACGCTTGCCGTTGCCCCCCCGACAATTTACCCACCATTGTACCAGTTTTATTTTCCAAGCCCAGTCCAAGTATTGATAAACGCTCTTTTACCTTTTCTTTAAAAGGAGCATCAATACCAATTTTTAATTTTTTACGTTGTGTACGTAATGCGGCAAGGCGGAAATTATCGAGTATGGTTAAATCGGGTGCAGTGCCCGCCATCGGATCCTGGAATACGCGGGCTACCCATTTGCTGCGTTCAAAATCTTTTTTTCCTGTTACATCAATGTCATTAATAATAATTGAGCCGCCATCCGGTAAAAAGCTTCCCGCAATTAAATTAAGCAATGTAGATTTGCCTGAACCGTTTGAACCGATGACCACTACAAATTCTTGTTTACCTATATTAAGAGAACAGCCGTTTAACGCCAGCACCTCGTTAGGGGTGCCCCTGTTAAAATATTTGGTGAGATGGCTGGTTACAAGCACGGATAAAAATAATAAATGATAATTTGATAATTTGATAATTTGGGAATTTGAGAATTTGAGAATAAGGCGAAGTAAATGTGAGATTCGGGATGAGACTTTTAGATTTTAGACTATTAGATATTAGACAATTAACGATTAACCATTAACTATTAACATACTAAGATGATATTCGGATTAATTGCACTTACTATTGCCCCGGGACTTGCCATTGCCATTTATGTGTACTGGCGTGATAAATTTGAAAAAGACCCGTTTTATCTTCTGTTAGCCTGTTTTGCACTGGGGGCTTTTAGTATTATTCCTGCTGTATTTTTTGAAGTATTTTTCGACAGCGTTTTTCATTTTGATGAATCACGCAATTTATTTAAAGCTATAATTGAGGCATTTATTTTTATAGGATTGGTGGAAGAAGGGTTTAAATATTTTTGTTTAAGAGTTTTTATTTTTAACCGTAAAGAATTTAACGAGCCCTACAACGGCATTACTTATGCCGTAATGATTTCTATGGGCTTTGCCATGGTAGAGAATTTTTTTTATGTATTCCCCGGCGATGGTTCAGGGGGCTTAAGCACAGCCCTGGTGCGTGCTATTACTGCGGTGCCCGCTCACGCTGTCAATGCCGTAATGATGGGTTTTTTTGTAGGACTGGCGAAAATGAATCCTCAAAATCGAAGAAGCCTTAATATAACGGGGCTTACTGTAGCCACATTTTTTCACGGGGCTTATGATTTCTTTTTAACCGAAAAAGCAATTCCCGGTATAACAGGTGGCGCATTTTTGGCGCTGATTGTAGCTATTTTTCTTTCATTTCGCGCTATTAAGATACATCGACAATATTCCTATTTACGCCCTAAGCCGGATTTGTAAAAATGTGGTCACTAATTGAACCCTCAGCCAATAGTATTTGTTATCTTTGCACACCGAAAATTGATTTTAACATGAATACTGACAGTATATCCATTGATATTTATACCGAAATGACGCCTAACCCGGCGACCATGAAGTTTGTATTGAATAAAATGCTGCTACCCAATCGCATTGCCGAATTTGGAGATATTGCCTCCGCAACTAAATCACCGCTGGCTACGGAGTTGTTCGGCTTTCCTTATGTAAAGTCGGTATTCATTATGAATAATTTTGTTACTATCACCAAACAGGCAGATGTGGAGTGGGAAGATGTAATTCCTACCTTAAAAGAATTTATTAAGAAATATGTTCAGGCGGATGAAGTTATTGTATCGGACGATTTCAGCGAATCGAATAACAACCGTTCAATAAATGAAAACGAGACGGAAACGGAGAAGAAAATAAAAGACGTTCTTGAAAATTATGTGAAACCTGCCGTTGAAATGGATGGCGGTTTCATTCAATTCAAATCGTATCACGAAGGCAAGGTAGCTCTCACCTTGCAGGGAAGCTGCAGCGGATGCCCTTCATCCATGATAACATTGAAAGCAGGTATCGAAGGCTTATTAAAACGCCTCGTTCCCGAAGTGAAGGAAGTAAATGCCGAAGCAAAATAAGAGTTGTTAGTGCATAGTGCTTTGTGCATGGAAAAGTTAGAACTTTTTCCATCATCAAATCACCAAATCATCAAATTCTCAAATTTACTTATTCGCCAATTGCCCGCAAGCGGCATCAATATCTTTACCGCGGCTAAAACGTATAGTAGCAGTTACATTTCGACTGTATAATATATCGGCAAACTGTTGTACCCGTTCAGCCGATGTTTTTTTGAAGGATACATTTTCCACTGTGTTATATTCAATTAAATTTACTTTGGCAGGAACACGCTTGCATAATTCCGCTAATTCAAGAGCATCTTTTTCCGTGTCGTTAAATCCATCAAATAAAATATATTCAAACGAAATGCGGTTTCGTGTTTTAGTGTAAAAATAATCCAGCGCATTCATCAGCGCTTTCAAATTATTATGTTCATTGATAGGCATTATTTGCTCTCTCTTTAAATCGTTAGGCGCATGTAATGACAGCGCCAGTTTAAATTTCACCTCATCATCCCCCAGTTTCTTTATCATTTTTGCGATGCCGGCAGTTGACATGGTTATGCGACGCGGCGACATACCCGCTCCATTAGGCGACGTGATGAAGTTCACGGATTTCATTACGTTGGCATAATTCAGCAAGGGCTCGCCCATACCCATATACACGATATTGGTAAGCGGTCGGTTGAAATTTTCCATTGACATTTGCCGAAGTATCATCACCTGGTCGAATATCTCGTCAAAGTTCAGGTTGCGTTGCATCTCTAATTTCCCGGTGGCGCAAAACTTACAGGTAAGCGAGCACCCCACCTGCGACGACACGCACGCCGTCACCCGGTCATCCGTAGGTATAAGCACGCTTTCAATAAAATGCCCATCATACGTTTGAAGCCGGAATTTTAATGTGCCATCCTCGCTGCGTTGAACAAGGTTTACTGTTAAAGCATTCAGCGAAAAATTGTCGTGCAAAAAATTACGCAAGGGCTGCGCAAGGTTGCTCATCTCATCAAATGAGCGCGCGCCTTTTTTCCAAAGCCATTCCTGCACCTGCCTGGCGCGGAAAGGTTTTTCACCTTTCTTCACCAATAAGTGGCTTACGTCATCTGCTTCTAATTCTCTGATATTTGGTTTTTCTAAAATCACGATACAAAGATAGTTAGGATTTATTGAGGATAAGCGTAAAACTTATATTTGGTTCACAACAGCGATGACCATTAAAAAGTTTTTGACTTTTGATTTGTATCAAATCCCGATTCTTCAAACCGCACCGGGTTTTTCCAGGTTGGCGGATGAAACAGGAAAAAGATAAATAATCTGAATTCGATTGTAGAGCCCTGAAAAAGTTTTCTTATTCCCTGCAAAAAAATACGCAGCCATATAAAAATACGATACCTGGGATAATATTTTTTATAAAACAAAAGCAGGTTGCGATAGTGGTAATACATGGCAAATAACGGCTTACGCCTGTTTTTTACTTTTGAACCCGACGAGACGCCCTGTTTATGATATACTTTGCTTGCCAAACAGGCATGTGTTTCGTAGCCCTTTAATGCCCCGCGTGTGCACCAATCCAATTCTTCGCTGTAGGCAACATATACTTCATCTAATAATCCAACGTCGCTTATAAATTGTTTAGGCAAAAAAAGCGCAGCGCCAACGACGTAGTCTGCTTTGACGGGCATGGTGTCGAATTGTCCCCTGTCAATTTGAAACGTGCCTATCTGTTCGGGCCATGCTTTTAGTTTATTAAATCGTCCGGCGACGGCTTGTATCATATCCGGCTCATCATAAAACAACAGTTTTGAGCCGATGATGCCAATCTTTTTATCCGGATGTGATTGATAATACTTAACAAGTGGTGTAATAGCATCACGTGCAATAACAGTATCATTATTCAGCAGCCAGA
>CAVYQA010000017.1:0-383646 GCA_963770495.1 Chitinophagales bacterium
TGGATTTATTCTTATCAAAATATTGATGTGCCTTTACAACTTACCACATCATCAGGAACATTGTCGTTTGATTCTTCACTCACAGTTTTGCAGAATTCAGATTCCAGCAGGCGGTGTGTCAGACACCTTTGCTGTCGAAAAATATGCAAAAAATATTGGTTTAATTTATAAGGAATTAGAGATATTGGCTCTTGATAGTTCCGAGCGGTAATCCGGGTGCTCCGTGGCCTAAACGTGCCAATACAGGTTTTATTTACAAGATGACAGCAATTGCCTATAATAAATAATTATGAAGAACCCACTTCTGTATATTGCTGTTGTTTTTCTTTTTTTCTTTTCTTGTAAAAAAGATCAGACTCAAGCCATTGATTTTAAATATGGCTACTTCCCTATTGATACCGGGCATTATGTTATCTATGACGTAGACTCTGTTACCTACAACGATTTCACTACCCCTATAATAACTATTAACAGTGTTCATTTTTATGTAAAAGAATGTATTCAATCTATTTTCATCGATAATTCAGGGAACCCGACTTGCTGGATTGCGGGATACAGGAGTTCTTTGCCCAATGGACCGTGGACTACTTATTATACCTGGACTTCAAACCGGTATACAACCATAGCCCAAAAAACAGAAAATAATCTGCGTTATACAAAATTAGTTTTCCCTCCTACTCTTAATACGTCATGGTCCGGTAATTCATATATTGATTGCATAGATACCAATGCCTATTTAGCCGGCTGGATTTATTCCTACCTGAACATTGATGTTCCGCTTACGCTCACAGATTCATCAGGCAACTTGTCATCTGATTCTACACTTACTGTGCTTCAATATGCCGATTCGGATCTTATTCACAAAACCTATTCCGTAGAAAAATATGCAAAAAATATTGGCTTAATTTATAAAGAATTGGATATCTTAGCCAATGATAGCACGGACATTGTGAACCCGGTCATTCCATGGCCTAAGCGCGCTAATACAGGTTTTACTTATAAGATGACAGCAATTTCATATAAAAAATAGAGATGAAAAAAATAGCAATCGTTTTTTTTGCAGTTGTTCTTTTCTTACCTGTTTTTTCACAAACCACGGCATTCAAAAGATATTATATTCAATTCACAGATAAAAACAACAGCCCCTATTCTCTTGACAACCCATCGGCTTACCTTTCTGCTCGTGCAATACAGAGGCGGCTCAATCAAAATATTCCTATTGACTCCTTAGATTTACCTGTAAACCCCGCCTATATTGACAGCGTGGCATCAACCGGCGCAGTAATTATGAACCCCACAAAATGGCTTAACGGGGTAACCATTTCTACAACCGATACCAACGTTTTGCTAAAAATTGCAGCTTTTCCATTTGTTAAAAAATTAAACCCTGTCTCAATAGTAGATGCGGCAAAAATTAAAATAAAGAAAAACCATGTTCACGTAAACAACAGTTCCAATACCACTAATGCTAATGTAAGATCAACATTACTTAATTATGGAAGCGCCTTTAACCAGATTAACATGATTAACGGCACGGGGCTTCATGAAGCGGGTTTCCAGGGACAAGGTATGGTTATTGCTAGTCTTGACGATGGCTGGTATAATGCCGATTCGCTCAGTTGTTTTGACAGCATATTTGATGCCGGAGGTTTCTTGGCGGACGCGATTTTGTGAATGAAGATAATAGCGATTTGTTTACATTAGATACTCACGGGTGTGAAACACTTTCAACAATGGCTGCCTATTTACCGGGGCAAATGATTGGCACAGCGCCCAAAGCCGGATATTGGCTTCTGCGAACAGAAAATGACTCTACAGAAAATCCGGTTGAAATGTATAACTGGGTGTCGGGAGCGGAATTTGCAGACAGTGTGGGAGCAGATATAATTACATCTTCATTAGGTTACAGTACCTTCAATGACTCTATATTTAATTATACTTATGCCGATATGAATGGGAAAACCGCTCCTTGTTCCATAGCGGCAGGTATTGCAGCAACAAAAGGAATGATAGTTTGCAGCAGTGCGGGAAACGAAGGTCAGAGTAGCTGGATGTATATTACCGCGCCGGCTGATGCTGATAGCATACTGACTGTAGGCGCAGTTGACCAGAATGGTAATTATGCCCCGTTTAGCGGAATAGGTCCCACTTCTGACGGACGCATAAAACCCAATGTAGTGGCACAAGGCTCGTCTGCTGCATATTTTAGTCCCCTTTACAATGATGTGCAGCTGGGTTATGGCACCTCATTCTCCTGCCCGATTATAGCCGGAATGACGGCTTGCCTGTGGCAGGAATATCCAACCAAAACCAATATGCAGATTATACATGCAATACAGCAAAGTGCAAGCCTGTATGCCAATCCTAATTATTTCATCGGCTATGGCATTCCCAATTACGGGTTAGCAAGTGTTCTTCTTGGCTTAAAAACAGGTATCCTCTCTGATAGCCAGTCAACCACACCGTATGTTTATCCTAATCCGTTTTCAAACCAGCTTAATTTAATTTATTACAACGATACTTCTGATGACAAGATTGTACAGATATATGACATGCTCGGTCGCCTGGTATACAGGAGTACCGTTACACTTATTACCCATGGGTTTATTAATTATGAACTTAACGGCTTAAATCAATTAAACCATGGCATGTATATTTTAGTAATAGGTACAACCAGTAGCCGGGAAATAGTGAAAATCGTAAAACTATAATTCTTAATTTTTTACAATTTTCTTTACTGCATAAACCTCATTATTTATTTTTATAGTTAAAAAATACATACCTGAAGGCAGCGAGCTAATATCTACCTTATTATAATAATAAGAGGAAGCGGATTGCCCGCTTTGTTCGAGCACAGTTCTGCCCGTTACATCCAAAAGCTGCAACTGAACTGATTTAATTGTGGTAGTATTAAATAACTGCATTGTAAAATAATCGCCGGTGGGATTAGGATACACTACTGCTTCTGCATGTAATGCCGGAGTATAAATACCGGTTGCTATATTACTCACCTTCGTAAGAAATCCATCGTAGCCACCATGGTTTGTACTCATAAGTCCCGCATTTGAGTTACTTACCCCACCCACAATAACATTGCTATCCAGTGCAACACATACAGAATTTCCATAATCATTTCCTGTATCTCCAATGCACGCTTGCTCACGAAGATTGCCCGATGAATCGATTTGAATCAACCAGGCATCAGTTTCTCCATGGTTGCCTGATACTTCGCCGCTATTTGATGTTGTGTAGCCAAGAACATAGGAAGAACCATCTGTTGCATCTGATACAATGCTGTTAGCAACATCATCACTGTCGCCGCCATAACTTTGCTGCCAAATTAAGCCCAATGTATCATTAAGTTTTATTACCCAAAAATCCTGCCCGCCATAGCTAAAGGTAACATCACCACTTTTATCAATACCACTGGTGCTATCTTCAGCACTTCCGCAGACAAGATAATTACCGCCTGTCGTTAACGCCACACCGGTAGCAAAGTCAGTATAAAAGCTGCCATAACATTGTTCATATTGAAGGTTACCTAATAAATTCACCTTCGCCACCCAATAATCTTCCGAATAATGATTGCCTGTAACTTCGCCGTCAATAGATGATGATGACCCCACAATAATACAACCTGAGTCAGGTGTAGCCGCCACAGCGTTGGCATCATCATTGTCGGAACCGCCATAGCTTTGTTGCCATATCAGGAAGCCTGATATATCAATTTTCAACAACCAAAAATCATCACCCCCGAACCATTGGGTAACATTACCATCAGTAGAAGAAGTAAATCCTGCTACATAATAATCGCCGTCAGCCGAAGCGGAAATGGAATGCGCTTCATCTGAAAAACTTCCGCCAAAACAATTTTGCCATTCAATATTACCTTTGTCGTCAATCTTAACTACCCACACATCTTCACCCCCGTGATTGCCTGTTACATCGCCGTCATCCGAATAAGTGCCTCCAACAAACATATAGCCTCCTTCAGGAGTTTGAACAATATCATATCCGAAATCATCATCGGAACCGCCGTAAGTATTATACCACTGCTGCTTGCCATTGCTATCGGTTTTTACTACATATACCTCGCTTAATGCATGTCTTGACATTACTAAACTGTCATTGGAATCCGTAGAGCCAATAGCAATAAAACCACCATCAGCCGTTGGTTTTACAGATTCAAAATCATCGTATGACAAGCCGCCATAGCATTGGCTCCATTTAATCCCTTGTGCCTGGGCAAATGAACTTGTATTAACAACAATTAATAAAATACTAATAAAAAACAATAAAAAACCGGGACAGATTCTCATAATTAAAATTTGAGCCCCGAAGGTAGGAAATTATTTTAATTCGCGCCCGGTGCGGCTTTCGTATGATTGATGTCTATATATACAATCAGCTTCTTGAAAACACCTGTATCAGCGCAAACAATAAAATAGAAGAAATAATCGTAAAGTAACTGAACCGGCGAAGAAGGGTGTAAAACAGGTGATACAAATTATTTTGATGCCGTTCAAATAATTTTTTCGTTATGGTAATTGACAATAAAACCAGCGCAGGTAAAACAATAAGAATAAGCGCATGGATAATAACCGGCAAATTATTATAAAAATCGGAGAGAAAATTTCGCCGGTAAAGAAAAGACACAATCGCAGAACCCCAGAACAAAAATGCAGGCAGGCTAATCAATACCGCACCGGTAATTAAACTTTTAAGATTCGTTTTCATTGTTTTTTTTACAAAGTTCAGACTCTTATATAAAGGAGAAGTTAATTGAGTGTGAATTTTTGGTTACGTACCCATCGACTTATCCACGAATTTGTACACATTGTCTAATTTTAGTATCAATCATATAGAATATCCACAAATAAATTAAAAATAATTATTTGTTAACCGATTGGTAACATTTAGTTTACATACAAGGCGGAATTTTGCATAGAAATAAGTTTTGTGCAGGAAGGAAAAAAGGAAAAAAGAAAGCTACAGATTGTTGTTATATCCGATGTTCACCTCGGCACCTATGGTTCTCACTCTAAAGAACTCAGTTCTTACCTAAAGTCAATAGAAACCGACATCCTCATCTTAAACGGCGATATTATTGACGGCTGGTCATTCAGCAAACGCTTCTGGCCCAAATCGCATACAAAGGTAATGCAACGCATTTTAAAAATGATGAGCAAAGGCACCATGGTGTATTATCTTACCGGTAACCATGACGAAATGCTGCGCAAATACAGTGAATTCAGTATCGGTAATTTTTGCCTTCTCGATAAATTAGTTCTAACCCTCGATGAAAAACGCTACTGGTTTTTTCACGGCGATGTGTTTGATATTACTATGAAAAACTCAAAATTTCTTGCCAAGCTTGGCGGAACGGGTTATGATATGCTTATAGTGCTTAACCGGTTTGTGAATTTTATTTTAGAATTTTTCGGCAGGGAAAAAATTTCGTTTTCAAAGAAAGTTAAAGACAGTGTAAAGCGCGCCGTGCAATATATCAGCGATTTTGAAACCACGGTGGCTGAACTGGCTATAAAAGGAAAATACGATTATGCGGTTTGCGGGCATATTCATCACCCTTTAATACGCACTATTTCTACTCCAAAAGGCGAGGTGACCTATA
The DNA here is from genome assembly GCA_963770495.1 of Chitinophagales bacterium. Taxonomy (GTDB): domain Bacteria; phylum Bacteroidota; class Bacteroidia; order Chitinophagales; family CAVYQA01; genus CAVYQA01. The sequence goes on from CAVYQA010000017.1 coordinate 5,633, forward strand.
TGAACTCCGGCGATTGGGTGGAGAATTTAACCGCGCTTGAATACAACAAAAACCAGTGGCAAATCTTTAAATACGAAGAAGAAAAAGTCGCAAAGACTAAAAAAGTAAAAGGCAAAAAAGAAATCGAAGTGCCTGTAATTTCAATACTTCCTGACCTGCAAAAAATCATGAACAGATAATTTTTTTGCAATGAAAATTCTTTACGCTATACAGGGAACGGGGAACGGGCATATGAGCAGAGCACGAGAAATAGTGCCTATATTAATGGATTACGGTCAACTCGACCTTATGGTAAGCGGCACCCAAAGTGATGTTACGCTAAACCAGAGCGTTAAATACAATAAATACGGTTTCAGTTATGCGATTGGCAAAAAAGGCGGGATTAATATACTCGATACCATAAAAATATTCCGCCCCGCTACCCTGCTTAAAGATATTTTAAAATTTCCGGTTGAGGATTACGATTTAATAATTAATGATTTTGAGCCGGTAACTGCGTGGGCATGTAAGGTTAAAAAACATCCCTGTGTTTCTTTCGGTCACCAGTCATCGTTCATTAGCCCAAAGGTGCCGCGCCCTGCGAAAAGAGATATAGTGGGAGAACTGGTATTTAAACACTACGCCCCTGCCGACCGGTATATCGGCTTGCATTTTGAACGCTACGATGATTTTATTTACTCGCCGATAATACGATACGAAATAAGAAATACACCGGTGGATAATCGCGGTCATATCACCATCTATCTGCCTTCTTATGATGATGCTGTTTTAATAAAACATTTTCTTCATTTTCCTGATGTGCCGTTTCATTTATTTACGAGACAATGCAAAACCAGCGGCTACAGAGTAGAAAATGTTTTTGTGCGCCCGATAAATAATGATGAATATATTAAAAGTCTTGCCTCATCGTGCGGATTGCTTACCGGCGCGGGTTTTGAAGGTCCTGCCGAGGCGATGTTCTTTGGTAAAAAAGTGCTTGCCATACCTATGGTTAATCAGTACGAGCAGCTTTGCAATGCCGAAGCGTTAAAACAATTGGGCGTAAAAGTGCTGGATAAAGTGGATGATAATTTCTTCGAGCATCTTGGAGCATGGCTTAACAATAATCATATCATCCCTGTTTCCTATCCTGATAATGCCCGACAGTTAGTTGAAACGATTATTAAAATGCAGTTGCAAAAAGCAGCATGAACCAATTATCAATAATCAATAAACAATTAAGCTCCTACTTACAGAAAATAACTACACCCGCCACTGCCAAACGAAACGTTCCAACGGGAATTAAGGTAAAAGTAAAAATTCAAAAATCAAAAAACTCAATTATCAAAAACAAAAATGCCACTGAATACCCGAAGTATAGAATAATTGATAATTAAAAGCGGTTCTGCTTTCTCAACGTCTTATGAAACAGACTACGAATAACCATCTATCAATAATTACTCAACTGAAAACATAACAGGAAAAACATATTCAACATTTACCATCTTGCCATTTAAGATACCGGGTGCCCAATCGCCTGATGTAAGCTTTAATACTCGTAACGCCTCCTCATCAATATCAGAGCTGACGCTTTGTTTTATTTTTAGACCAGTGACTTGTCCTGAAGTATCAATTATGAAAGTCAGTAAAACTTTACCTGAGATTCCTTTCTCACTTGACGCTGAAGGGTATTTAATATTATGAATTAAAAAATCTTCCAAAAATACTTCTCCACCGATAAAATGTGGAGCAGTATCCAGTTTAGTGGTAATTGTATCCTTGCCGTTTACTACTCTAAATTCTCTTTCGTTTTCGCTTTCATTATGCTTATCAAATACAACACGTTTGGTAGTATAATTATATTTTTCCAGGAGTTGCCCATTGGTATCATAAAATTCCCAAACTCCTGACTTTAGATCATGAGAGTAATACCCTCTCTTTTTTATATTTACTCCACCCCAATAATATTCTGTCCAGACACTATCCTTTAATCCATTTTTATAAAACCCGTCAATAGCAATTAAACCTTGTCTATAAGTTTTTTGATAGTTACCGTCCTTTATTTTTTTATTTGATTTTAAAACATAATAACTATCAGTATAATATTTGTCTGAATCCTTTTGGGCAACTTTAACTCTATCCTGGCTATAAGCTAAAGAAGGTAAAAAAATTACAATAAAAAAGAAGAATTTAATCATAATTCAATTTTAATCTTTAAACACACATCAGTATGTAATTTCTTGCTGTTCCAGCACAACCGGCATTTCCCTAAACTCATATTGCTGGTTGCGCAAGCGTGGCGTAAACCCAGTTTCACGAATGGCTTGCTGAATACCATTGCTGGTAAACCGATGCGGCGCTCCTGCTGCAGAGACTACATTCTCCTCAAGCATAATAGAGCCGAAATCATTGGCGCCCGCGTGTAAACACAGTTGCGCCACCTCTTTGCCCACCGTAAGCCACGATGCCTGTATGTTTAAGATGTTGGGCAGCATTATGCGGCTCATAGCAATCATCCGGATATACTCCTCTCCTGTTACATGATTTTTTATTCCCCTCACCCGCTCGAGCATGGTTCCCACGTTTTGAAATGTCCATGGTATAAAGGCTAAAAATCCTTTGGCATCTTCGGGCTTTTCACTCTGCACTTGCCTGATAAAAGCCAGATGTTCAAACCGCTCGAATAATGTTTCCACATGCCCGAACATCATAGTGGCTGAGGTGGTGATACGCAATTGATGTGCAGCCCGCATCACATCCAGCCATTCCTGCGCGCCGCATTTTCCTTTTGAGATTAACCGGCGAACCCTGTCGTTCAATATTTCAGCTCCCGCTCCGGGCAAGGAGTCCATCCCTGCTTTTCTCAATTCAATAAGCACAGCGCGGTGCGACATCCCTTCCAGTTTCGCAATATGCGCTACCTCAGGCGGTCCTAAAGTGTGCAGCTTTAAATTGGGATAAAGAGATTTTAATTCTTTAAAAATACCTACATAAAAACTTAATCCCAATTCAGGATGATGCCCACCTTGCAGCAATAACTGGTCGCCACCAAAACGGAATGTTTCTTCTATCTTCGTTTTATACTGCCCAATAGTGGTTATATAGGCTTCCGGGTGTCCCGGTTTGCGGTAAAAATTGCAAAACTTGCAATTGGCAATACACACGTTGGTGGTATTTACATTGCGGTCAATCTGCCAGGTAACTACATTCGTATCCTTCTTCTGTTTTTTGCGTAATTCATTGGCAGTATACATCAGCTGCGCAAGTGATGCATTTTCAAAAAGATATACCCCTTCTTCTGGTGATAGGAATTCAAAATCAAGGGCACGTTTAAGTAAATCCGTTGTTTCCATATTAGCTTTGACTATAAAACAATACGTCAATGCAAAAGTATAACCATTTTTGTTAGCGTATTAAATAAAATGTTTAGACATTTGGAACTTATTTTTAGGATTGGAAAATCGAGGGTGAGTTGTTTAAATAAAGAGATTGCTTCGTCGTTCCTCCTCGCAATGACAGTGCTTATAAGGGGTATTTTCCGTCCCACCTTTGGCGGGACGATAGTCACCACAGTTGAACTGTCATTGCGAGGGAGCTTTTCGCGACCGAAGCAATCTCTCGAAAGACACCCCTAAATAGGTAATAAGTAATGCAATGATTCAATATCAAAAAAAGACTTTAAAAAACGGGCTGCGTGTTATTGTTCATGAAGACCACAATACGCCTATGGCTTGCTGCAATGTTATGTACGATGTAGGTGCCAGAGACGAAAACCCCGATAAAACAGGCTTTGCTCATTTGTTCGAGCACCTTATGTTTGGCGGTTCTCTTAATGTGCCTAATTTTGATGAACCCATACAAAAAGCAGGGGGCGAAAATAATGCTTTCACCTCAACCGACCTTACTAATTTCTATGAAACAATGCCGGCAAACAATCTTGAAGTAGCACTTTGGTTAGAATCAGATAGGATGCTGTCACTCAGTTTTTTAGATAAAAGTCTTGATGTGCAACGCAAGGTGGTTTCTGAAGAATTTAAAGAGCATTATATTAACCAGCCTTATGGAGATGCATGGCATCAGTTGAGGAAATTATCTTATACTACACACCCTTACCGCTGGCCCACTATTGGCGAGAAATTAGAGCATATTGAGAATGCCCGGCTGGCTGATGTAAAGGATTTTTTCTTTCATCATTATCGTCCCAATAATGCCATACTTGTTATTACAGGAAATGTAAAAACCGAAGATGTTTTCAAAAAAATTGAGGAATGGTTCAGCGATATTCCGGAAGGTGAAATACCAAAAAGGCAACTGCCAAAAGAGCCGGAGCAAACCGCAGCGCGAAAAAAAGAAATTCATTCCAAAGTACCTTTAGATGCAATTTATAAAGCCTATCACATGCCCGCACGTATTGATGAAAGATATTACACGTTCGACCTCGTTTCAGATATTCTTTCTTCAGGGCGTTCGAGCAGATTGTATGATGCACTTGTAAAAAATAAAAAACTTTTTACCGAGTTGAATGCCTATGTGACTGCCAGCATTGACCCGGGGTTATTTGTAATTGAAGGTAAACTTATGAAGGGTATTTCAATGAGTACGGCAGATGCCTCTATTGAGGAAGAACTGGAAAAAATTAAAGCCGAAGGCGTTACTGAACATGAATTGCAGAAAGTAAAAAATAAACAGGAATCGAATATTTTATTCAATGAAATGGATGTAATGAGCAAGGCGGTGAACCTGGCGTTCTTTGAATTGCTTGGCGATATTGAACTCATTAATCATACTCTTGATCATTATCTTGCCGTAACTACTGAATCCGTTAAATTGCAGATAAACCAATGCTTTCAAAGCACCAATTGTTCAACATTATATTATTTAAGCGAGAAATGAAAAATTAATTGAATGGCTAACAGAAAACTCGGTCCGCAGCTTCACCCAATAGAATCCATCACTTTTCCTGCTTTTGAAAGTTCGGCTTTGCGTAATGGTATTTCCATTCATTTGATTGATATGCAACAGGAAGATATTGTTAAAGTTGAATTTATTATTTATGCCGGAAGATATGAGGAGTCAAAAAAAGCAGTGTCTGCCGCAGTTAATGCCATGTTAAAAGACGGTACTAAACATCACTCCTCTTTTGAAATTGCCGAACTGCTTGATTTCTACGGCGCCACCATCAGCACGGAAGCCGGTCCCGATATTGTTTCGATAACGTTGTTTTCGCTCAACAAATATCTTGAAAATGTGTTACCGTTGATGAAAGAGATTTTAACCGAATCACTGTTTCCCGAAAAAGAATTCGGTGTGTACCAGCAAAAAACCATCCAGCGCATTTTAGTTGATTTAGAGAAAACCGAATTCCTTGCCACAAAAGAATTCAACCAGGCGTTGTTTGGCGCTAATCATCCTCTCGGCTATACCAGGGATGTTAATATGATTAAAGCGCTTACCCGTAATGATTTAATACAACTTTTCAACACTTATTATACGGCGGAAAATTTTATTATTATTTGTTCGGGAAAAATCAGGAAGGATTTAAAAACCCTTCTGGATGAGTATTTCGGTGCAATTATTCAAAGTCCATCTACTTCCGGTGAACTACCTACTGTTCAATCTTCAAAAGAAAAAAAACACATTGCGCAAAAACCCGGCGCTGTTCAATCGGCTATTCGGGTTGGAAAAGTGTTGTTCAATAAAACCCACCCTGATTTTATTAAGATGCGTTTACTTGCCACCTTGCTTGGAGGTTATTTCGGCTCGCGGCTGATGTCAAATATAAGGGAGGATAAGGGTTATACCTACGGCATTTATTCATCGGCAGGGTCTTTTTTACAAACGGGCTATTTGGTTATTTCCACTGAAGTGGGTACTGAAGTAACGGCGGCAACACTGCACGAAATTTATTATGAAATTCAACGGCTGCAAAATGAAAAAGCCGGTGCAAAAGAACTGGAATTAGTTAAAAATTATATGCTTGGGAATATACTTTCTTCATTGGATGGAGCGTTTAATGTTTCGGGGGTGTTGAAAGGTCTTTTGATTTATAATCTTAAAACTGATTATTTTTACAATATGGTTAAGACTATACAATTAACCGATGCTGAAACACTTGAGGAATTAGCCCGTAAATATCTTAAAAGGGAGGATTTATTTGAAATTGTTACCGGTGATATAAAATGAAAGCCAGTTTAATAATATTATTCGTTTTTCTTTTTACAGGAACCGGTTATGCTCAAACTGTTTCGGGTCCATCATTGCATTGCGCTACCACACAAGCAAATGGTCAGGTAGAATTGGACTGGACAAATAACAGTTGTCCTTGCGCCCCGCATGGTTTACCATCTGACAGTATTTATGTTTCATCTATGGGCATAAATGGTCCCTATAAACTTTTAGTAGTGCTCCCGGCGGGTTCAACATCATACCTGCAAGTCAATGCTAATGGGAACGATACCACTTACTATTATTACATGGTTGCCAATTGCGGTTGTGTCGGTTCCACCTCTTTACATTCCGATACTATCAGCAACAGAAACCCGCAGACGCCGGGTATAAATTTTGTTACCGTAAATACCAATGACACTACAACTATTAGCTGGCAGGAAGGTCCATCACCTCAAACCTATGGATATGTAATTTACGAATTCAAGAATGGCTTGTATATTCCTATTGATACTGTATATGGCAGAACGGATACAACCTTTAAAATAGGTAAATCCAACGCTGATAGCGGTTCGGTAAGTTATACTATATCAGCATTAGACAGTTGCGGAAATATTGGACCTTATAACACATCTCCACAAAATACAATATACCTTACCGATTCGCTCAATGTATGCGCGCACTCTATCACGCTTAATTGGGACTCCTACCAGAACTGGCCCGGAGTAATGTCTTACAACGTTTATGACAGCATAAATGGACGTCCTGACAGTTTAATTGGTACGTTTAGCAGTACCACTTTTAATACCGCCTTTGCAGGTTTAAAGGATGGTGATGATATATGTGTGTGGGTAGTGGCAAATGAGCAGGGAGGCGGCGGTTATAAATCTTCATCCAATCTGCAATGTGCGGTTGTGCATGTTGTAAGACCTGTTACCTATTGCTATATTAACAGAATTACCACAGCATCCAATACCGAAGTAGACCTTACTTTCAGCCTTAATAACAATGCCAGTCTATCAAGTCTTGTTTTACAACGCGGCCTGGATAACGTTCATTTTTATGCCATTCAATATCTATCTCCATCGGCATCTCCCATCTTTTGCAAGGATCAAAATATCGATGCCGCCCACACGTCATTTTATTACAGAATAATTGCGGTGGATAGCTGTAACGACTCTACCTATTCAAGTTCTGCCAATAATATTGTTTTGGCAGGATATGCTTTCAGCAACCTTAATAATTACCTGGATTGGAACGCCTTTAATTTTGAGTATGGCAAGGTACTCGATTATTCATTATACCAAACTTACAACCAATTACCCTATTCTGTTATTTATTCTGCTGATTCTCTTAATTACAAAGAAAATGTCAGTCACTTAGGAAGCACCAACCAACAATTCTGTTATTATATTATCGCAACCGATTCGGTTACTTATCCCGATGGAATGCCGGATACTACCACGTCGCAATCCAATATTATTTGTTTAGACCAGGAACTTACTATCCTCGTGCCAAATGCAATTGTTCCCGGAGGAAAAAATATATTCATACCACTATTTGCTTACCAGGATATTAATGCCTACTCGATGCAAATTTATAATCGCTGGGGCGGATTGATTTTTGAGACAAATGATTATACACAGGGATGGAATGGCACGTATAATGGTCAATTTGTGGAGCAGGGGGTTTATGCATATACCATTACTGTTACAGATTCTCAAGACCATACCGTACAAAGTGCGGGTACCGTAATGGTTATCCGTTAACTTTTTTCAGCCAGCCATTGATTAATCTCTTTCAGCGTACTTTCCGATTCTGACAACAATGGTTCAAGATTGCTTTTTATAGCCGCTATATCTTTTGAACCCAGGCATTCCTCTTCTATTTTTTTCACTTTTTCCACGGCATCTGCCATGCCTAATGTGAGCAGAGACGCTTTGTATTTATGTATTATATCACGCAAACCCTGGAAATCACCGGTGTCAAACCGCTGCCTGATTATAGCAAGATTCTTCGGAATTTCTGTTTGAAAGATGGTGAGCATTTCTTTCATAAAACTATCGTCACCGCCTGAAATGCCTTTTAAATAGTCAAGATTCAGCATTAGTAAGAATTTTAAAGCGTAAATTAATCATGAAAATACACTCTTTTTACCCGTTGTGAAACAGTGCTTATAATTTCATACGGAATAGTCTCCAGCCAATCCGATACTGTTTTCACCGGCAAGTCATCGCCAAAAATTATTACCTCATCCCCTTCCTGTATATCACCGACATCAGTTACATCAACCATCGTCATGTCCATACAAATATTACCCACAACGGGAACAATTTTTCCACGGATAAGCATTTTGCCCACTCCGTTGCTCAACCTGCGATTGAGCCCGTCTGCATAGCCAATATTTACGGTGGCAATATTAGAGTCGCGGGTAATGTGCCCTACACGGTTGTAGCCAATCGTTTCACTTTTCTTTATAAAATTAATTTGGGCTATTGTGGATTTAAGTGTGCTAACGTTTTTCAAACGCCCCTGCACTTTTTCGCCCGAATCAATGCCATACAATCCAATACCCAGTCTTACCATATCAAACTGCGCATCAGGAAAGCGGCTAATACCGGCTGAATTAAGAATATGCCGAATAAAAGTAACATTTAACTCACTCATCAGTTTCTTGCTCATCTTGTCGAAAGATTTTATCTGATGGTTTGTAAAATCATCCTGCGCAACATCTTCACTGGCTGCAAGGTGTGAAAACACCGATTTAACTTCTATTTGCGGGTTAGCTTTCAGCAGGGTAATTAATTCATCCATGTCATTATCGTGAAATCCAAGCCGCACCATTCCTGTGTCCAATTCAATATGTATTGGAAACTTTCTGTCTTTATTTTGTTCCTCTTCGCCCTGTGCGGTTTGCATTAAATTTTGGGTGATGGCAATATATTGTTGTAATCCCCGCTTATTATAAATTTCGGGTTCGAGGTTATAATAAATTATTGATTCAAAATTTTTCTGCTCGGGATTCATTACCATTATGGGAAGTGTTATACCCGCACGGCGCAAGTCAATGCCCTCATCGGCATAAGCTACGGCAAGATAATCCACTTTATGAAACTGTAACACATTGGCTATTTCGAAGCTGCCGCTGCCATAAGAAAAAGCTTTCACCATCACCATGAGTTTGGTATTTGACTTTAGGAGCGATTGGTAGGTTTTCAGATTTTCAATAAGTGCATTCAAATTAATCTCAAGAATAGTCTGATGCGCCTTTTGCTCTAATTGCCGGCTGATTCGTTCAAATTCAAATCGTCTTGCACCTTTCAGCAAGATGGTTTCATTCTCAAAATGGAGCTGAGGAATGTCTTTTAAAATATCTTCTGTCTTCTTATAAAATATCTTTTCAATTGCCACACCGGTAAATTTCTTTTCCTGCTTTTGCAGGGCAATGCCGATGCCGATGAACCTGTGAATGCCTTTATGCTTTATCATATCGGCAACTTCGCTGTAAAGCGCTTCATCATCTTTACCGCTTTGTAAAATATCGGATAAAATAAGTGTGCGTTTGGGGTGCTGCTGCTGCTGGTTTAAAAAATCGAGAGCAATGTTGAGTGAGCTGAGGTCGGAGTTATAACTATCATTTATGAGCGAACAATCGTTAATCGCATCTTTTAATTCAAGGCGCATAGCCACCGGGTTCAACAAAGCCATGCGCTGGTTGATTATTATATCATCATATTTTAAATACTTCATTAACATCCAGCAATTGATGGCATTTTCTATGCTGGCTTCATCCACAAAAGGTATAGTGATGGATTTTGTTACCTTGCCGAATTCTGCCGTTATTTCCGTGTAGCCGTCCTTTTTTATTTTTTTAAGGATATGCACATCAGCATCAAGTCCGCTTGCCGACCATGTAAATGTTTTGAACCCGTCATAATCAGCATCGCTCTTTTTAAGCTGTGATTTAATGTTACGCAAACACTCGGTAATATCAGTATAGTCGCAGGAATAAATAAGAATTTCACAATTAATGAACAGGTTCAGTTTTTCATTTATCTTTTGACGCAAATTCAAAAATCCTTCATCGTGCGCCTTGCCGATATTTGTAAAAATTCCAATAGTTGGCTGAATTACTTTGGCAAGATTACTCATTTCCGATGGCTGGGATATACCCGCTTCAAATATTCCGAAGTTATGATAACTCCTCATCTGCCAAACAGAAAGCGGCACACCGATTTGAGAATTATAGCTTTTAGGGCTGCGCACAATAGAATAGTCTTGTTCGAGCAATTGATACAACCATTCTTTTACAATGGTTTTCCCGTTGCTGCCGCTGATAGCCACCACAGGAATATTAAATTGGCTGCGGTGCTTTGCAGCAAGCGCCTGGAGCGCCTGTATTGTATTTTTTACCAATATAAAATTTGCCTCGGGGAAAGAAGATAAAACGGGAGTTTCGCTCACTACAAAATTGCGAACGCCTTCTTTATAACAAGCCTCTATGAACTTGTGCCCATCGCGGCGGTCACCTTTAATAGCGAAAAAAACAGATGCACCAGGAAAAATAATACGGCGGCTATCTGTAAGTAAATATTCTATAGTTCCCGTGTAGGATTCCTGGATGAGTTTCCCCCTGATTATTTTTACTATTTGTTGAATGGTATATTGATGCATAAATCCTCTAAAAACGCTGCAAACTTACTGCAATTACACCAATCTTTTTTAATCGAAGAAAAGCCAACTCTTCACAGGCAACCCGATAAAGATACCTTCGGGTCGTTCCTCCACAGGATAAGGGCGAACATAATAGCCTTCGCCACTTGCATTTTTACCTGTGCGAAGATCAAATTTATAGCGATGATGGGGGCAAACTACGTTGCCATGCCCATCGCACCAGCCATAGCCAAGCGGTCCGCCGGCGTGGGGGCAGGTATTGCCAAGGGCATGGTAGCCTTCCTCAAGACGACCAAGACATAATTTTTTTCCGCCGGCTTTTATTATTGTTACTTCATTAATACCGAGATGAATTTTTTCATTGCCATCCAGATCAGTAGCTTGAACCCACCTGTATTTTGGTTCCTTCATGAAAAGGTATTAAACCACTTTAGCTTTTTGATTTTTCGAGATGGTCTATAAAGTCAGGTATCTGGTCAACATCAATTCGCTTGGCTATTATTTTTTTGTTCTCATCAAGCAGGTATATGGTGGGCGTACTATATACGTCATATTTATTAAAATAATTACTTTGCATTTCAGGGTCGAATGTATTTATGAAATCGCCCATTTTATAATTGCGTATAAATTTTTTCCATTCTGTTGTATCGTCGCCTGTGCATCCCGTAAATACGGTTACTCCCCGTGCTTTAAGTTTTTTATTATATTCATCTACCAATATCGGTATCTCGTGCTGGCAATGACCGCAGTCGTATTTCCAAAAAATAACCAACGTGTATTTTGCTTTAACATCGTATAAGGAAACCGGGTGAAATGATGTATCCTGCATCGTTAATATAGGCGCATAACTGCCAAGAAGGTTGGGTGTTATTTTGTTTACCCTGTCGCGCAGTTTATCCATCTGCTCTCTATCAACCCAGTCGGCTTGCCCGCTCAGGTAATAGCGCTGAACGAGATGCACAAATGCGGCATCCATACCCATTATCTTCGAGGTTTCATATTCATGAGTAAATTCAGTTAAAAAATATTTAAACACTTCCTTGCTGGCTTTTGCTTTTTCCAGAATCATGTCTGCGGCGACAATAATTGAATCGGGAATCTGAAACGTATAATTAGTGAGGTAATTCTTTACTTTAGCAGCGAGCACAGGCGTTCTCAGCAAACGCGAATCCGAAAAATCGGTGTTATCAAACAAATGCGCTTTGTAATAATGATAGGCATAAAATGAATCTATCACTTTGCCGGCGGGTGTTTTGGGCGGGTCTGAAGGCACATCGGGTTCCTTCATGGTTTCCAAAACTCTGGCAAAAAATGATTGCGGGTAATTTGATATAATTTTATTGCGATAATCAGCAATTTCTTTAGTTATATGTCTAAGTTGTGCGCCTAATATTTTCGCGGAGTCTTTATTGCCTTTATTTTTTGTTTCCAGCCTCTGTAATGTGGTGATGCTGTCTTCAAGTTTTTGTATAAATTTCTGGTAATTGTAAAATACCTGGTTTTCGGGCGAACCGCTCACCTCCATATTTTTTATAAAATCGGCGGTATCTGTTTTTAATGAAAAATCGCGGCTTTTATCAATAATTACTTCAAAGTAAGTTTTTCGCGGTGTTACAACAAGGTAAATGCCCCCTCCTATTGAGTCTTTGCCTTTAAAAACCACGTTTGAATTATGGTCAATACGGGCAGTGTCTTTGATATAGGTTTTGTCGCCATAATAATTCCCGAAATAACATACCGTATCATGTAATGGGGCAATGTGTACTTTAATTTTATACCCTTTCTGGGAAAAAGCGGGCAGGGCAATTAAAAGCATCAGTCCAAGCAAGCCATATTTTCGCAATTGCATATTTATATCCTCTGTTAATTATTTTTTACAAAGTTACTAAGAAAACCCGATGGTAAAAATTAACCGGGTAGGCTATTTAACGCTTCAAAGGCCTAAAAGGTTGCAAAAATGCCCTGAACGTGCCATCATAACAGAAGGAACTAAAACTTGTCTCTTTACATTATTGAATAACTATTTTCCCATTCCCAACCTTGCCGTTAGTTGTTATTACCGAATAAAAATAAATTCCCGCACTGAGATTTCCTCTTAGCAATGGCTGTGTTGTGCCGTTAATAGTTGCATAATCTCTAACCTGCTGACCTAAAATATTAAAGAGCTTAATTTCTTTTACGGAATTTATTTTAAATGAAAATGTTCCTGCATTACCCATTGGGTTGGGATAGAAGTTGACAAAATTAGTTTCAAGAGTTGGCGTGTTAATGCCGGTTACATTCGTTTCTTTTACACATTGTGCCATATCAATTAAACTTGAAAAAGACGGGCAAGGATAATGTATTTCTGAGGTGTCATTATCAAAAAGCACATCATAAGTGTATGAAGTTACAGAACTAGGAATTAATTTAATAGGACCAAAACTCATAATAAACCGCACATCATTAGGTTCTTGGCTTGTACTACATTCTGACCATGCGCCAGCTAAAGTATCAGTGGGATCGGATGGATACATATACGGATAACGAATTGTTCCACCATATCCATTGCCACCGAACGTAACGGGAGTGTCGTTTGCCCAACTACCTGTAAGATAATTATAATATGCCTGGGTATTATCGGGATTACCCACGTCACTAAAAGCATTGACGTATGATATAAAATCGCTCATGTGAACGGTATCGCCATTTTGATTCAATGGTAGATTTACCATTTGTATTCCTAAAATGGGAGGATATTTACCATAATTGGGAGTACCGGGACCATCTATGGAGTCACCATTGTAACAAACGCCCATATTTAGCGCCGGAATACAACCATCATAATCATCCAAGTACCAACCTAAATCAGGGTCAACAAATACACCAATGTAGGTTGAATCATAATCAACAGAACCGTCATCTATAATAGTATATTGATAAAAAGTGGTATTATTTAAACAACCTGTATCATTAAAAGCATAAGCCATTAAATGAACTTCAATATCCAATGGAACGGAGTTGAAGGATTCTTTATGCGGTGTACAATCATCATTAAATACTTCCCAAGTGGCTTCATCCCCTCTGATAGCGGGATAATCTCCTTTAGACGGGTCATAATAACCGCTGCCGGCAACATCTACAAAAGGAGCAAGTGACTGATTTGGCAAATCGTGGGTATTGGGATTTCCCTGTGCGGGCCAGTATTTTATTGAATGTGGAATAGTGCTAAACAAATTGGCTTTAAACGAATCAATGGTTGATTTATACATTACCCAAACCGTATCGAAATTATAAGACCCTGAATAATTAATTGGTCCCACTATATAATCGTTTCCATTCTGTCTGTAAGTAGCCGCCGCCAAATGCAATTGACCACCGGGGTCAATTCCACCTACCCATAAACCTCCGGCAAATATTGAACTAATATCAGTGTCCTTGGGAGCATTTAAAGGAAAAAGACTACCGGCATTATCAATAGTGGCATTAACATCATTGATATTTAAACTGGCGTGTGAAACTGACGTGACGCACTGTGAAAACCCCTGGTTTGCAAACAGCGAAATCATGAAAAGGGCGGGTAAAAAATTTTTCATACGGGAAGAATTTTAATCAAAGTTAGTAAAAATTTAGTTAAAACTATACTTCGGGGTGAAAATCAGCAGAGGGTGAAAAGGGGTTTGTTTTTTGAATAGAAATTATATACGGAAATTGGAACAATTATTGTTTTATTACGTATAAGAGGCTTGACTATAATGGGAATCATACTAAAATAGGTGACGTTAATATGTTAAGTAAATAAAAAATATTTATTCTGCATTAAACCCTGGCTTATTACAAAAGTCATATATCTCAAATTTATAAAAATCTTAAAAATAATAACCTATGAAGAACATCACCACCAAAGTAACGCTGTTTATAGCTGCCGCAGCGTTATGCCTCTCAATCAATGCGTGTAAAAAGAGCACAACGGATTCTGACATTTCTACCGCCCAGGATGAGGCACAGGCGGAAAATGAATCTAATTTCATTCAAAATTCAGCCGATGCAGGTGCAGCACAAAGTACAGGCACACAACCAAGAAGCGGGGGACAATGGCAAATATTTAAGTGTGCAACTATTTCTTTTAATGCCGATACCACTAACAGCACAAAAATCATGACAATTACGTTTAACGGAAATTGTACCTGCCTTGATGGAAAAGTGCGTTCCGGTGAAATTATTGTAACGTGGAATGGCAGATATCGCGATATCGGCACAGTTATACATACCTATACTCAAAATTATACTGTTAATGGAAATCTACATAATTACAAAAAGTGGGTTACCAATGTAGGGCGTGTAAATGGATTTATTACGTTCGACATCAATGATACAGCTACAATTAATACTGCTAATGGAACCATTTCATGGATTTCATCAAGAACAAGAACATGGATTCAGGGTTCAAATGACCCATGGAATTGGTGGGATACAGAATACAGCATTACTGGTTCAGCAAGCGGCACTGACAGAAAGGGTTTAGCATTTACTGCTACCATTACCAATCCCATTATTGCTAATTTTGGCTGCTATTGGATACTTGTTCAGGGTACTTATGATTTAGCAGTCCAGGGTAAAGCTGAGCGCATAATTGATTTCGGCGACGGCACCTGCGATGATAATGCCACGTGCACTATTAATGGTATAACCTATACTTTCCAGTTTGGAAATTATTAACAGCTAATAAAAAATTATTGCAAAAGGCAGCGGGAAACCGTTGCCTTTTTTGTGCCCCCTAAATCTCCCTATAAGGTTGGTGTTTGAGTTTAAGTATGATAGAAGTGTGATATTTTAAAGGGAGTTTCAAATCAGTCCTTCATCGGTTAAGCTGTAATAGCCGCTTTCGGAGATGATGATATGGTCGGCTACTTCTATATCTAACAGCTTACCCCCTTCTCTAAGTTTTTTAGTTAAAGCGATATCCTGCTGGCTCGGTTTATGATTTCCTGACGGATGATTATGAACCAATATAATAGACGTGGCATGATTTTTTAAAGCAAGATTAAATATTATTCTCGGATCTGCAATAGTATTTGCAATGCCGCCCACGCTGATGCGCTCGTCACTTATTAATTTAAGCGATGTATTAAGAAGTAAAACGTGAAATTCTTCGTGCGGCAAATCGGCAATCTTCGGCTGGAAATAGTCGAACACCTGCTTACTTGTTTTTAACTGAAGTTTATCTTTTATTTCAGAAAACTGACGCCGTCGTCCAAGCTCTAAAGCGGCAAGTATAGTAATGGCTTTCGCCTCTCCTATTCCTTTTGTTTCTGTCAGTTCTTTAACGGATAGCTTGCCTAATTCATTCAAATCGCCTTTATAGATATTTAATATTTTTTTAGCTAATTCAACTGCCGATTCATTTTTAGTGCCCGTGCTTATTAATATGGCAAGCAACTCAGCATCGCTAAGCGCACTCTTGCCTTTGAGCAAAAGTTTCTCGCGCGGACGGTCTTCTTCAGCCCACTGTTTGATGCTTAGATTTGGAGTGTATTCTTTTATCAAGTGCTAATATTGTTGTACAATATTATAAAAGATTCAATTAAAATTAAGCTTTTTCACCCCTAAATCCCCTAAAGGGGACTTTTTAAATATTAAAGAGCTGAGGAATAAAATAAAGCTTCTTTTATTTTATTAAGAACTGATTCTATATTATTTATTATTTCATCATTTTTAATCCTCAAAACTTTTAGTCCTAATTCCTCAAGTTCATTATCCCGGTCTTTATCGTACTTATATTGTTCGGGAATAAGATGAACTCCACCATCTAATTCAATTGCTAAATTTACCTGATGACAATAAAAATCAGCAATAAAATATCTGATAGGATGTTGTCTTCGAAAACGGAAACCATAAAAATTCTTTCTACTTAATTGTTGCCAAAGAATCTTTTCCGTTTCAGTTTCATTTTTTCTTAATTGTTTTGCAAACTCAAATAAAATTGGATTTGCTCCGTAAAACATTTCTGCATTGAGTTTCTGTACAAGCATAAATTTTTAAAAAGTCCCCTTTAGGGGATTTAGGGGTGAAATCATGAGCGGGAAACGGGACTCGAACCCGCGACCCTTAGCTTGGGAAGCTAATGCTCTACCAACTGAGCTACTCCCGCGGTTAGGTTTGGGTGTGTGTTTAGGTGTGGGTGTGATTGGGCATAAACTCGGGTTTTATGTGTATTATGCAAATGTAAACAAATAGTCTAAAATTAAACCTTCCGGAAATAAAAAAGCAGCCCCTTATTGGAGCTGCTTTAAATCGCACGGGTTAATAATTATTTGGCTTTAACCGTTTTCATCAATGACGATTTGAGATTAGCCGCTTTATTTTTATGAATAACGTTTCTTTTTGCCAATTTATCAATTAATGAAATTACCTTTGGCAATTCCTTAACAGTCTCATCTTTTGATTTATTCTCACGCAATTTCTTAACAGCGCTACGCATGGTTTTGCTGTAATACCGGTTCACCTCACGATGTTTTACTGACTGACGATGAGTTTTATCCGCACTTTTATGGTTAGCCATATGTTCTTATATAGGTTTTAAATGGACGGCAAAGATAAGAAAATTAAGAATTATACCTAATAAACAACTAAAACTCATTAGGAAATGCTTAGATCAATGCCTGTTATTTTTAAACCTTATAACTACCTGTTTTTACCGATATTCGCACTTAATATTACTCTATAAATGGACAAATTCTCATATATAGCTAACGCCGACCCGGCTTACATTGAATCGCTTTATGAAGATTATAAAAATAACCGCGATTCGGTTGACCAGGAATGGCAAAAGTTTTTCGATGGCTTCGATTTTGCCGTAACAAATTATATTTCAAACGGTAACATTGCCACAACTGAAACGGGTACAACACCTGCCACTGTTAATTGGGACGCATCCGAATTGAAAGTATGGAACCTTATTAACGCCTATCGCGAAAAGGGGCATCTTATTTCAAAAACAAACCCGTTACGCCAGCGTAAAGACCGTCACGCCCATCTTGACCTCTCATCACTTGGTTTTACCAATACTGATTTGGATAAAGAATTTATATCGGGTGAACTATTGGGATTGGGAAAAACATCGCTGCAAAGCATTATCACTTATTTACAAAAGATATATTGCCGTTCTCTCGGGGCGGAATTTATGTACCTGATTGAGCCCGATGAATTAAGCTGGTTTATTGAACGTTTTGAAAAGGGAGCGGCAACGATAAAATTGCCTATTGAAAAGCAAAAACGCATTCTTGAGAAGCTTAATGAAGCGGTTGGCTTTGAAAATTTTTTGCAGAAAAAATATGTGGGTCAGAAACGGTTTTCGTTAGAAGGCGGGGAAACCACCATTCCTGCCATTGATGCTATTATTAATGCCGCAGCAGATATGGGCGCTGAAGAATTTGTGATTGGCATGGCGCATCGCGGGCGGTTGAATGTGCTGGCGACTATTCTTGAAAAAACATACGAACAGGTTTTTAGTGAGTTTGAAGGTTCAGTTATTCCCGATACAACCATGGGCGATGGCGATGTGAAATATCATCTCGGCTTTTCTTCACAAGTAGAAACAGCTACCGGAAAAAAAGTGCATCTTAAATTATCGCCTAATCCTTCGCATCTTGAAGCGGTTGACCCCGTTGTGCTGGGTTTTGCACGCGCTAAACTGGATATACTTTATGAAAACAACTATGATAAAATAGTGCCCATACTTATTCATGGCGATGCCTCACTTGCTGGACAGGGTGTAGCTTATGAAGGGCTTCAAATGGCTTACCTGCCCGGTTACACCGTAGGCGGTACTATACATTTTGTTATTAATAACCAAATTGGTTTTACTACGGATTTTGATGATGCCCGCTCCTCAAATTATTGCACCAGCTTTGCCGCTACAATAAATGCCCCTGTATTGCATGTAAACGGTGACGACCCCGAAGCCGTGGTATTTGCTGTAGAACTTGCTACGGAATTCAGACAAAAATTTCATAAAGATTTTTTTGTGGATATGGTGTGCTACCGCCGACAGGGACATAATGAGGGCGATAATCCCGAATTTACACAGCCGGCTCTTTATAAATTAATTGCTAATCATCCCGACCCGCGTGCAATTTATACCAAGCAATTAATTGACCGCGGTGAAATTGAAGCGCAGATGGCAAAAGAAATGGCGCAACATTATACTAAATTTTTGCAGGAGCGCCTTGATGAAGTAAAACAGCATCCGCTGCCTTATGTTTACCAGGAGCCTGAACAAGCGTGGCGCGCCTTGCGCACGGCAACTCCCGAAGATTTTGATTCATCGCCTCAAACAGGTGTAGACGAATATATCATTAACACCGTAGCAGAAGGATTGTTTAATATACCAGAAGATTTTCATCCACTCAAGAAAATACAAACGATGATTGAGCATCGGAAAAAAATATTTTTCGAGGAGAAACAATTGGATTGGGGCGTTGGGGAAGCGCTAGCTTACGGCACTTTATTGCAGGAAGATCATGATGTGCGCATGAGCGGCGAAGATGTTAAGCGCGGCACTTTCTCGCACCGCCATGCTACTCTTTACGATGAAGAAACTAATACCGAATACAACCGCCTCGATAATTTATTTGAAAAACAAGGTCGTTTCCGTATTTATAATTCACTGCTTTCGGAGTTTGCCGTGTTGGGTTTTGAATATGGTTATTCATTGGCAACGCCTAATTCACTTAATATTTGGGAGGCGCAGTTCGGCGATTTTACCAATGGCGCTCAAACTATTATTGACGAATTTATTTCGAGCAGTGAAACCAAATGGCAACGCATGAGCGGCATTGTATTGTTATTGCCTCATGGTTATGAAGGGCAGGGACCCGACCACTCCAGCGCACGGCTTGAGCGGTTCCTGCAGCTTTGTGCCGAATATAATATTACTGTTGCCAATTGCACAACGCCGGCAAATTTTTTCCATTTATTAAGGCGGCAATTATACAGACCGTTCAGGAAACCATTGGTGGTAATGTCGCCAAAATCGTTGTTACGTCACCCGCTTTGCATTTCACATGTGAGCGAACTTACATCAGGAGCATTTGCAGAAGTTATTGATGACAGCAGCGCCGAGCTGATAAAAATAAAACGTGTGCTGCTTTGCTCGGGAAAAATTTATTACGATTTATTAGAGAAGAAAGAAGCCGATAAGCGAACTGATATAGCTATTGTGCGATTAGAACAGCTTTATCCGTTGCCTGTAAAACAATTAGACGCTATTGTAAAAAAATACAGCATGGCACAATTTATCTGGGTGCAGGAAGAACCGGCTAATATGGGTGCACTTGGCTATCTTTTAATGAATTATAAAGGAAAAACGTTTTATAACGTTGCCCGTAAAGCCAGCGCCTCCCCCTCTACAGGATATAATAAAGTGCATATTAAAGAACAGACCGAACTGGTGGCAAAAGCGTTTGAAAATTAAAGAAACTTGAAATGATACTCGAAACAAAAATACCTACCGTAGGTGAATCTATTAACGAGGTTACCTTATCAAAATGGTATAAGAACGACGGCGACCTTGTGCAGCAGGATGATATGCTTTGTGAAATAGAATCGGAAAAAGCCACCTTTGAACTAAATGCAGAAAAAGCGGGTAAACTAAAGATACTTGCCACTGAAGGCAGTGCGATAAAAATCGGTGAGGTTGTTTGCACAATTGACACAGATGCTGCTCCCGCTCTTACTGAAACTCCTGCAAAGGAAGAAAAGAAAGCAGAAACTCAAGCCGCAACCGGGTCACAATCTTCTAAACAAGAATCTCCCGCAATAACAGGAGTAAAAGAACCGGTTACACAAAAAGCGCCAATCCCAACTATTGAAAAAATTAAAGAAACTGCTCCGGCTTCAAATGGTAAAGGTAAAAGTGAGAAAAGCACAAAAACTGCTGCCACTGCACCTGTTAAACCCGCCGAACCCAAAAAACCATTTAGCCGCAGTGAGCGCAGAGAAAAGATAAGTACCCTGCGCAAAGCAGTGGCAAAACATTTGGTTGCTGCAAAAAACCAGACCGCCATGCTCACCACTTTTAATGAAGCGGATATGAAAGCAATAATGGATATACGAGCTAAATACAAGGATATTTTTAAAGAGAAAAACGGCGTTAATCTTGGCTTTATGAGTTTCTTTACCAAAGCGGTTACCAATACTTTAAATGAATGGCAAGCAGTGAACGCTTTTATTGATGGCGAAGAATTGATCTATCACGATTACTGCGACATAGGAATAGCAGTTTCCACCCCAAAAGGATTGACGGTTCCGGTTATTAGAAATGCCGAATCTCTTTCAATTGTTGAACTCGAACAAAAAGTGGCAGACCTTGGTAAGCGCGGGCGTGAAAATAAATTAACTCCCGATGAGATGAGCGGCGGCACATTTACCATCAGCAACGGCGGCGTGTTTGGCTCATTGTTGTCCACTCCTATTCTCAATTCTCCTCAATCGGCTATCTTGGGTATGCACAAAATACAGGATAGGGCGGTTGTTATTGACGGGCAAATTGCGGTGCGCCCGATGATGTATCTTGCCCTAAGCTACGACCACCGTATTATTGACGGGCATGAAGCGGTTAGTTTTCTTATCAGAATAAAAGAGCAATTGGAACATCCAGAACAACTCCTCTCAGGTTCTAACCCGGTGAAAGATTTATTAGGATTATAATATGCGGCTATTTTGGTTTAGCGATTACTCCCTGATACAACCAAACCATAATAAATGCGAAGAAAAATATGGTTGAAATTGTAATATACTCTCCACCGTTTGGCCAATGCATCAACTTAAATAAATAACCAATAGGGAAAATAATTCCCCAGCCATATTTTAAATAAGAAAGTAATGTTTTCTTTTTTTTAAGGCTAAACCTTAGCATAAAATAACATGACAAGGATGATAAGCATATAATCAGTATCTGTGAACCACCCGGATAATGTTGTAGTTTAAATATAAACCCAATGAATATTCCAACAAGTATAATAATCAGGGGATAAAGCCATCTTTTTTCATTATGTATTGTAGTTAAAGGAAATGAAGTTTGATTGAATACAATACCAACTATTGTTAATATTATTAACAGAGATATGGGGCTATTTATTATTCTTGTAAATATCATAAAGAAAATGCTTCGAAATTTCTTACTGGCTGGTACTCTTTAAAATAGCCTGGTATTTATTGACATCCGTGGGGTCAAGTTTTGCAAGAATATTGTAGGCGGCGGTTTTTTCAGCCGGTGAAGCACCTGAAAAAATATTTACCAATTCATCTGATTTAGCTTCAAAAAACAATTGAATGATAAATGAACCGGGATGGCTTTCATTATCGTTATCAAGCACAGCCAGAGCTGAAGTTATTGCGCCACGCGCATCATCAGGGTCTTCATACATTTTGTCAAGCCCTTTACGATGATAGTCATATTCAACCTGCCGCACGGCATCATAGTTATTATCAAGAATGTTACTTATCAGCCAGTAACGATTGGAGGTGCCGCTGAACGATGTCCAGCCTGTAACTGTGCTATTTTGTTCCTGGTTAACTATATTCTGTGCTTTCAAAAAATAAGGTGTTCCACCCTTTAGCGAAAAGGAATCGTAATCCATACCAATGATAATATAGGCATAAAAGGCAAGAAGCGCTGAGAAATCGGAGTTAGTGCTATTATCGGTAAACTGAAGAGGCTGATAGGCAGAATAGGTAACCGTCCAATCTTTATCAATCATGTTCATTAGCGTGGTGTTATAAGAAGAGCTATAAACAGGCCTGTTGGATGAAACTGTTACCTGCGCATTAAATTGAGTGGTGCTGATTTGCTGGGTGAGGTTAATAATCATACTGCATTGAATACGCTCGAAATTTTGATAAATGTCGGTTGTCCATTTGCGGGTATTGAGAAAATCTGCAACAGTTTGCTGCATGGATTGAATGACGGTGGGGTCGGTAAGCTGCGTTTTAGAAGAATAAATAACCTGCACCGTGCAATTGAGTTCCTGCGCCGGCGATTGCCCGGCAATAAACAGGAAAATAAAAAACAATAATCTATGCATGAATTTTATTAATTATGTACTCAACAATATCTTTAGCCACTTCCGGCTTTGGCTTTAACGCAAAATCGGTGCGGATATTTTTTTTGTCTAATATGGAAATTTTATTGGTATCGTAGCCAAACCCTGCGCCTTTATCCCGCAAAGAATTCAGGACAATGGCATCCAGTTTTTTATCATGTAATTTTTGAAGAGCATATTTGCTTTCGTGATCTGTTTCAAGAGAAAACCCTATCAGCAACTGTTTTTTATTTTTTTGTTTACCAAGCTCTGCCAATATATCCTTAGTTCGTTTTAATTCGAGTGTAAGCTTATCGGAATCTTTTTTAATTTTTTTATCCGCAACATGAACCGGTGTGTAGTCTGCAACGGCTGCCGCCATAACAGTGATGTCTGCTTTTTTAAAGTATTTAATACAGGCATTATACATTTGTTTTGCGGTGGTTACATGTACAACGCGGATATGCTCATTCATAGGAGCATAAGTACCGGGACCTGTGATTAGCGTTACGTTAGCCCCTTCGTCAGCCAGTTTTTTAGCAATAGTTGCACCCATTTGTCCGGTAGAATTATTACCGATAAACCGCACGGGGTCTAATGCTTCATGTGTAGGTCCTGTTGT
Organism: Chitinophagales bacterium; assembly: GCA_963770495.1. Classification (GTDB taxonomy): domain Bacteria; phylum Bacteroidota; class Bacteroidia; order Chitinophagales; family CAVYQA01; genus CAVYQA01. The sequence goes on from CAVYQA010000017.1 coordinate 29,135, forward strand.
TACAAGAGCTGTTTTGCCCGTAAGACGACCGGAATTAAGCGTTCTATCTCCAATGGATTTTTCCAAATAGGCTATGATATGTTCCGGCTCTGCCATCCGTCCTTCGCCAATAAGCCCGCTCGCCAATTCGCCTTTTTCTACATTAATAATAGAATAGCCATCCTCTTTAAGCGTATTAATATTGCGCTTCGTAGAAGGGTGCTGCCACATATCCGCATCCATTGCAGGAGCGATAAAAACAGGGCAGACGGGCGGAAAGACAGGCGGCGGTTAGAAGGTTATCGCAAAAGCCGTTGGCAAGCTTGGCAATGGTGTTTGCCGAAGCGGGAGCAATGATAAAAATATCTCCCCAAATACCCAGTTCAACGTGGCTGTTCCATTGCTCTTCAGTAATTAGTTTAGTTTCTACTTTATTTTTTGAAAGCGTAGAAAGCGTTAACGGGTTAATAAAGTTTAACGCATCTTTAGTCATTATCACTTTAACTTCCGCACCCGCTTTAACTAAAAGGCGTGTTAATACAGCCGACTTATACGCGGCAATACTACCGCATATACCCAGAACAATTTTTTTTCCTGCAACCATTGCAGGTTATATTTTTTCGCCTGGAATCGGGTCTTTAGCCGGATTGCGGTAATAGACTTTATCCTCAAGAAACTCTTCCGTTGCCAACAACGTGCTATGAGGCATTCTCTCATAGTACTTTGAAATCTCAATTTGCTCACGGTTCTCATGAACTTCTTCAAGATTATCGCTTGTAGTGGCAAACTCTTCAAGCTTTGAATGAAGCTCATCCTTGGTTTGAAGTGAAATCTGGTTAGCCCTTTTTGCAATAACAGCAATGGATTCATATATATTGCCTGTTTTCTCCCCTATCTTATAAAAGTCCTGGGTTTCAAGCGTGTTATTTATAGGTACCGGCTGTAGCTTCTTATTAATTTTGTTCATTGTTTTTTATTTTATCTTGTTTAACGTTTTTTGATTTAATATTGTTCATGTCGGCAAGCGTTACCTCGTAAATTTTCTGTGCATCTTTTAAATATACGCTGGCAGGGTATTTTTTTGTGAAATCCTTATAGGCTTCTATCACAGCCTGATAGCGTCCCTGCTTTCTGCTCTCTATACTATTAACGGCATAGCGATAATTTGATTTAAGAATCATAAAATTAGCCAGCTCAATATTGGGGGCATCGGGATAATCAGACATTAAATTTTGAAATGACACGACGGCAGCTCTGTATTTCTCTAAATTATAATATTGGTACGCACCCATAAATTCTTTTATCTCTAACTTAGAGCGCATCTGGTCAATAAGCTGGTTTGCCTGTTCTACTTTAGGGCTGTTGGGATAAAGATTGGTAAATAACTGAAATTCATTTATAGCTTTATTGGTATAATCCTGGTCTAACTCGTACCTGGGCGACAGCATAAAATAACAATAGGCTTCCTGGAAAGCGCAATCCTCGGCGTTAGGGCTTGTAGGATAAGTGGTTACAAAATTTTTAAAGTTATATTGAGCCATAATATATTCTCCTTCACCAAAGTAACTATAGGCATCGTAATAATACACGTCTTCTTCATTCTTAGTACCTTTATAAAAATTGACAAGCTCATCAAACAGCGGTTGTGCTTTATAGTATAGTTTTTCAGCGTAATATTTCTTTGCCATTTGATATTTATAGTCCATATCGGTGCTTTTTAGCACTTTTTGATAATCAGAGCAGGATGTAAAAAATATTAAAAGCAACAACCCGCTTGCTGATAAATAAGGTACTAACCGTTTATTCATGGGGTGCAAAGATAGGGAACAAATTTTAACCGCCAATTACATTTTAATATACAGCATTAATAACTAATTTTGCAGCCAATTAACTGGTTACTCACCCGCTCTACTCATGGCTCAATGCCCCTCTCTTTAAAGAGAGGGGCGCCAGAGGATTGAGCGTTAGCGGGTGAGTAACGTTAGAGGCAGCCGATTATTACAGTAAATCAAATATTAAATAGAAAACATGGATATTTTTGAAAAAATCGCCAAAAATCGCGGACCGCTTGGTAAATTGTCACCTATAGCTCATGGCTATTATTCTTTTCCGAAATTAGAGGGTGAAATTGGCGACCGCATGATTTTTCGCGGTAAGGAAAGAATTGTATGGAGCTTAAATAATTATTTAGGGCTGGCTAACCACCCCGAAGTGCGTAAAACCGATGCCGATGCCGCAAAAGAATACGGTTTGGCTTATCCCATGGGGGCAAGAATGATGTCGGGCAATACCGAGCAACATGAACAACTTGAAAGAGAATTAGCCGCTTTTGCGGGTAAACAAGATGCCATATTACTTAATTACGGCTACCAGGGCATGGTTTCGGCAATTGATTGCTTAGCCGACCGCCGTGATGTGATTGTTTACGATGGCGAATCTCACGCCTGTATCATTGACGGGCTTAGAATGCACATGGGTAAGCGGCTGGTTTTTCCGCATAATGATATGGTAGGTTTTGAAAAACAACTGCGCAGAGCCGACGATATGGCAAAAGAATCGGGTGGCGGAATATTGGTTATTACAGAAGGAGTATTTGGCATGTCGGGCGACCAGGGTAAATTGAAAGAGATTGTTGCATTTAAAAATGAAATTCCATTCCGGCTTTTTGTTGATGATGCACATGGTTTTGGCACCATGGGTAAAACTGGCGCAGGAACGGGTGAAGAACAAGGTTGCCAGGATGGTATTGACGTTTATTTCAGCACGTTTGCCAAATCAATGGCGAGCATAGGAGGTTTTATTGCCAGTGATGAAAATGTAATTGATTATATACGATATAATAACCGTTCGCAAATATTTGCCAAAGCATTGCCTATGGCTTTTGTATTGGGTAATATGAAACGACTTGAGTTATTAAAATCAAAACCTGAATTGCGCGAAAAATTATGGCATAATGTTAATCGTTTACAAAGCGGGTTAAAAGAGCGTGGTTTTAATATAGGAAATTCCAACACACCTGTTACACCTGTTTATCTTAGCGGTTCAATTCCTGAAGCGGCTAATCTTATTATGGATTTGCGCGAAAATTATCTCATCTTCACGTCTGCCGTGGTTTATCCTGTAGTGCCTAAAGGAATTATCATGTTACGCCTTACTCCTACTGCTGTTCACACCGATGAAGATATTGACCTTACCCTTGCCGCCTTTACAGAAGGTCAGAAAAAGCTGGCATCGGGCGCTTATTTAACAACGGCTAAGATGATTGACGTAGCTTAAGAGAGTAAGTGTATTAATTCCAATGTACCCAACGCTTCTGGGGACTTTTTCATCTATCAAATAGAACTGATAAGTTGAGGGTATTTTTATTCCACTAAAATATATAACAGTTTAACTTACTATTGTTTTTTTATTAAAATTCAGAAGGATGTTAGTTAAAATTAAGGTAAACAGAAACTTTAACGGAATAAAAACGTATGTATTACTTAATCTAATAAAGAAATTAATTAGTCACTTCCTTTATTAGTAATAAACTTTTAAAAATATGGAAACATATCCCCATTTTCTGGTTATTGACGACGATCCGATTAGTAATATGATCTGCTCGCACACCATAAAAAGCGCTACAGGCGATACTACAACCCGTTGTTTTACAAAGCCGGAAGAAGGACTTAATTATATTGAGAGTGAATTTGTAAAACCGGGAGATGACACTCCCGCCATTCTTTTTCTTGATATTAATATGCCAAGCATGACCGGCTGGGATGTGCTTGATAAATTAAAAAAATTTGAAGATCAAGTGAAAAAAAACGTTGCCATTTATATTTTATCTTCCTCAGTAAGTCAACCCGACCGGGAACTGGCTAATAATAATCCTCTTGTTACCGATTATATAGTTAAGCCACTTACAAGAAATAAGTTATTGCAGATTTTGCAAAATAACGATTTACGTAAAGTGGGCTAAATAATTTCCTTTTAGCCGCAACTTTCTCTTTCCCCGCTATCTTTTTCCTAAATTTGTTCGCATAAATTTGCCGGATGAAAGATAAACTACAATTACTCAACGAAAAAATTTCGGAATCCTTAAAGGGCGGCGGCGAAAAGCGTATTGACGACCAGCATAAGAAAGGAAAACTCACTGCGCGTGAACGGCTGCAATTGCTTCTTGATGAAGATAGTTTTGAAGAAACAGGTATGTTCGTAACGCACCGATCCACTGATTTTGGAATGGATAAGGAAATATATCTGGGTGATGGCGTGGTGACCGGCTATGGGAAAATCAACGGACGATTGGTGTATGTATTTTCGCAGGACTTTACTGTCTTTGGCGGCTCTCTTTCTGAAACCCATGCAGAAAAGATTTGCAAAATAATGGATCTGGCTATGAAAAACGGTGCACCCGTTATAGGGCTTAATGATTCGGGTGGTGCGCGTATCCAGGAGGGCGTGGTTTCGCTTGGCGGCTATGCCGATATTTTTTATCGTAACACTATGGCATCGGGTGTTATACCCCAAATTTCTGCTATTATGGGACCCTGCGCCGGTGGAGCTGTGTATTCTCCTGCCATTACTGATTTTATTTTGATGGTTGAAAATACATCCTATATGTTTGTTACCGGTCCTAATGTGGTTAAAACGGTAACACATGAAGATGTGACCTCGGAAGAATTGGGCGGAGCGATGACTCACGCCACCAAATCGGGTGTAACACATTTTGCCTGTGAAAATGAAGTGGAATGTATTAAGGCAATTAAAAAATTAGTATCGTATATGCCGCAGAACTGTGAAGATGATGCTCCTGCCCTGCCTTACGATTATACTCAAAATGAAAAACGCATCAATCTCAACACCATCATTCCTGATAATGCTAACCAGCCTTATGATATTAAAATAGTGATTAATGAAGTGGCGGACAAGGATTCATTTTTTGAAGTGCATAAAAATTTTGCGGAAAATATTGTTGTGGGTTTTGCGCGTATTGCGGGAAAAAGCATTGGCATTGTTGCCAACCAACCTGCTGTGTTAGCCGGAGTATTGGATATTAAGGCATCCATAAAAGCCGCCCGCTTTGTGCGGTTCTGCGATGCATTTAATATTCCTCTTTTAGTATTTGAAGATGTGCCCGGCTTTATGCCCGGCACCGACCAGGAATGGAACGCTATAATTTCCAGCGGGGCAAAACTGCTGTACGCTTTTTGTGAATCCATGGTGCCCCGTGTTACTGTTATAACGCGCAAAGCGTATGGAGGGGCTTATGATGTGATGAACAGCAAACACATTGGCGCCGATATGAATTTTGCATGGCCCTCAGCCTGAAATTGCCGTTATGGGCGCAAAGGGGGCTGCAGAAATTATTTTCAAAAAAGATATTGCCGCTGCCACCGATAAGGATATAAAACTGCAGGAAAAAGTAACTGAGTTCTCCGAAAAATTTGCAAACCCCTATGGCGCTGCCGCCCGTGGTTTTATTGATGAAATAATAAAGCCGGAAGACACCCGCATAAAACTGATACGCGTATTTGAAATGCTGCAAAATAAAGTGAGCAAATTGCCGCGAAAAAAACACGGTAATATACCGTTGTAATTTTTTAGAGCTGTTAAAAAAATGTATAAAATATTTCAGAATAATTCTAAATAATTCCTAATGGTGACTCACCCGCTTGACTATATGCTCTACGCCCCTCTCTTTAAAGAGAGGGGCACGTGGCAATGAGCGTTAGCGGGGTGAGTCACCACGGCTATATATCGTTTTTTTGCTCTTAATAATTTATAATACCTCTCTAACAGCTTTTTACTCTTGAAAACCTTTTTCAAAGAAGCATTTAACATTTTTTTCTTTGGCAACATTTTCATTGCCTTCTGCATTGTGTCGCTGGTTGAACAAACCTACCTGCAATCAGGCGTTGCTCCGCGTTACGACGGATTATCATTTTTTATTTTCTTTTCTACATTTTTCATTTACTCCTTTCATCGCTGGCTGGGTGTGCACCGCATTTCGCCTGAAAATCATCAACCCATAACCAAATGGGCGAGTGAACATGAAGGTACACTTATCATTCTCGTGCTAATTTCTTTTATAGGAATGGGAATAAGCATCTTTTTCATTCCTTTTAAGATGATTGTACTTCTTGCTTTGCTTGGGGTAATATCTGTTTTATATGAACTGCCTCTTATTCAGCATAATAAAATCTACACTCGCCTTCGTAATATAGGATTGCTGAAAGTATTTATGATTGTGTTTGTGGTAGCGGGTGTATCCGTTATTCTGCCCGTGGTAAACGCAGGACATAATTTTTTTACTTTAGAAAACCTGCTGATTTATCTCGGGAGGTCGTTATTCATTCTAAATCTCGGTCTTTGCTTTGATGCCCGTGATATGCATTACGATATACAGGAAAAAATTAGAACAGTTCCTATTGCTGTCGGCATAACTAAAACCAGGCAATTGTATATTATACTATGTATAGTAATTATTGCCGTTTACGCGCTTAATTTTCTTGTACTTAATTATAATCCTGGAATTTTCGCCGGGCTTGCGCTTTCAAATCTTGTGGCTACAGTTATCATCTATAACACGGTTCCCCGCCGCTCCGATTATTATTATATTTTTCTTGTAGATGGCATGATGTTTTTGCAGTTTTTCTTTGTGTGGGCAGGAATAAAAGTTTTTTGAATGAATTTACCAACTCACACTCAATCATACCCTAGCCCCAACCTTAGTGTCCTCCCATTCCGCCCATCGATTGTTTAAATTGATCCATCGTCATAGTTTGATATCCATCAGGTATAGTAAAAACAGAAACATCCACGGGGTTACCATCAATTGATGTGCAAGTAAACTCCATATCAATAGGACCTTGCTCCATGGTATATTCTAATGGTAGCCCGTTAACCTTATTATACATGTTTTTATTATTAACCGAAATTTTCATAGCGGGGTCATACCAAACTGTAAAAGTTTTGTCGCCGCCTTTTTGTTTTATTATAATAATAGCCTTTTTACAGATGTGTCCTGCAATAACTTTGGTACTGTCAATATACTTAACATCATAGTCAGGTACATTTTTTTCCTGGTCTTTAATATCCTGTGGCGATAGTGAAATAGCATATTTATTTCCCATCATATTCATTAGCATAGTACCTTTTTGCGACTTATTGTTCATAATAGCAATGGTGTTCATCATACTCATATTCATGTCCACTCTCGACATACTGTCTTTAACAGTAAGACTCATGGTGCTGCCGTTCATCATTTGCGCTGCCTGGTCATTACCTGTAACAGTAATGGAATAAGTAATATGACCCTCCTTAAATTCGTCTTGGGCAAAAGCGTTTACTGCAAATAAGGTTGCAGTAATAATAGTTAGAAGTATCTTTTTCATAGAATTATTTTGTATCGGCAAAAGTAGGAAAATTTATTTACCAGCTTATCTTTTCTTTATTTAAAAAAGCGTTAATGCCCCTTTTACAATCTTCTGTTGAACGCGCTTTAGCATTGAGTTGTGCGGCATAATTAAGCGCCTCATCAAGCGGCAAATGCTGCACCTGCGCCATCATCCTTTTAGTTAATGCCAAAGACGATTCCGATGCCGATGAACAAAGCTCGCCGGCAAATTTCAGCACATTGGCTTCCATCATATTCTTTTCATAAACGTCATTAATCAGACTAATAGATTTAGCATAAGTTGCATCTATAAGCTTACCCGTCAATAATAATTCTTTGCTTCGGCTCACGCCTATTTTGCGCAATAAAAACACCATCACAATGGCGGGAATAAACCCAATTTTCACTTCCGTATAGCCAAATTGCGATTCTGGAGTGGCAAACGTAAAATCGCAAACGGTTGCCAGTCCGCAGCCTCCTGCAATAGCAGCGCCTTCCACCTGGGCAATAACCACTTTCTTTAACGTATAAATTTTGTTGAATAATTCAGCAAGGTGTTTGGAATCGGCAAGGTTCTCCTCAAAAGAATTTTTTTGCAATTGTTGCAGGTAATCCAAATCCGCCCCGGCGCTAAACACTTCTCCCTGCGCTTTAAGTATTATTACTTTAACCGCTTTATCATTTTCAGCTTTGGTAAACGCCTCTGAAAGCTCTGTAACTACCTTATCATTTAAAGCATTTCGCTTTTCGGGACGGGCAAGGGTGATAACTCCTATGCGGTTACTAACATCGTATTTAATAAATGGCATTTGTGAAAATTTTAAAGTTTATTGGTTACTCACCCCGCTAACGCTCAATCCCACGTACCCCTCTCTCAAAAGAGAGGGGTGCAGAGCCGTTAAGCAGAGCGGGGTGAGTAACCCAATCAATAACCACCCCACCTGCCCTCTAAAGCTCAGCCCCCTCCTTAAAAAAAGGAAGGGAATAAATTATTTAATTTCATACACCCCGCTAAATACCTTATTCACCGGACCCTCAAGCCAAACATTTGTAAAAAGGTCTTTACTGTTTCTGTCAAAAGTAACTTTTAACTTACCCCCGGGAGAATTAATATAATATTGCTGGTGCTGATGTGAATAATTATTCTTTTCGGCAATGGCTATGGCAACCGCCACGGTTCCGGTGCCACAGGAAAGGGTTTCAGCTTCAACGCCGCGTTCATAGGTTCGCATGGTATTTTCATTTTTAATGCTGCTCACAAAGTTCACGTTCACACCGTCCTGCTTAAAGCGCTCGCTGTAACGGATTTTACGCGCTTCGGAAATAATATCAAAATTATTCAAATCATCTTTAAAAATCACATAATGCGGCGAACCGGTGTTAAGAAAATAATACTCTTTTCCCGTTTCAACTCCCATCACTTCACTCATTTTTACCGCGGCTTTATTTTCGGAAAGAAGTATTGATTCATGTTCCCCATCATACGCAGCAAATACATACTTATCTTTTATTAATCCTAAATCATTGTCAAATAATGTAATACAACGTGCCCCGTTGCCGCACATACTGCTTTCCCTGCCATCGGCATTAAAATAAACCATTTGAAAATCAACGCCTTTTTTATCACGGAGCAAAATAAGCCCGTCGGCGCCAATGCCAAATTGTCGGTGGCAAAGGTGGTTTATTAGGTTTATATCATGTGAGGGAAATGTTGTTTTTCTATCATCAATTAAGATAAAATCATTCCCGGCTCCCTCATATTTTGAAAAATTAAGTATCATCGTAATGCAAATTTCGCTTTTCTATGTAACTTTTTTAAGAATTAGTTCGTTATAAGTGTCGTAAAACAATTCACAAAGCCTATATACCTATATATTTACACTTATTAACAGGCACATTTTTTGATTAGTGAGTATTGAATTTTTTACTATTTTAACCCTTGAAATCTAAATATAAAGCATTATGAGCATCAAAAAGTTTGGATTGACAGCACTGACGGCTATTTTTAGTACGTTAGTAACCCTGGCAGCATTTAATTATTACCAGAACAAAGCTAACCCGGTTAGTTTTGAGCAAAAGCAGCAACTGGCGCATTTTGCCTCGTGGCGCACCAACGAGGACAGCTATACACCCAAGGGAATGGTGGATTTTACTTATGCCGCCTCTATTACCACACCCGGCGTGGTGCATATAACCACCACTATAAAGCCCAAGAGAGTGCAACAACAACAACAGATGGATCCTTTCTTCCAATTCTTTGGGCAGGGATTTCCCGGATTCCAGTTTCAGCAACAGCCACAGGAGGAACAACCTGAAGAGGCGTCAGGCTCGGGTGTCATTATTTCACCCGACGGTTATATTGTCACTAACAACCACGTTGTTGAAGACGGAGACGATATAACGGTTAAATTATATGACAAAAGGAGCTATACTGCTACAGTCGTTGGCACAGACCCGCAAACCGACCTTGCCTTATTAAAAATTGACGAGAAAAATCTTCCTTTCATTGCTTTCGGTAATTCCGATTCTGCTAAAGTGGGACAGTGGGTGTTAGCAGTGGGCAACCCCTTCGATCTTGAATCAACTGTTACGCAAGGAATTATAAGCGCAAAGGGAAGAAACCTTAACCTTCCTGAAAAAGACCATGCTGCCATTGAGGATTACATTCAAACCGATGCCGCCGTAAACCCCGGCAATAGCGGTGGCGCCTTGGTTAACACCATGGGGCAATTGATTGGAATTAATTCTGCCATTGCCTCTCCCACCGGTTCTTTTGCCGGTTATGCTTTTGCCGTTCCGGTAAATATTGTAAAAAAGGTTGCAGATGACTTATTGAAGTATGGCATGGTTGAGCGCGGCTACCTTGGTGTTGCTATTGTTGACCCAAATGATTTGAATAAAGCACAATTAAAAAAGCTGGACATCACCGAAATGAATGGTGTATATATAGACAGCGTTTTTCCTGAAGGCGCCGCAGCAGTCTGCGGGGTTAAAGCATGGCGATGTTATAACCAAAATAAACGGCGAGGCAATAAATTCACAACCGGAGTTATTAGGCACTATTTCTTACTTTCATCCCGGCGATAAAATTTCTGTTACCTATTTGAGAGATAATAAAGAACAAACAACCCTTGTAACGCTGGAAAATAAAGAAGGCGCAATGGATTTGGAAAAGAAGGATGTTAATACCGCCTATGACTTATTGGGCGCCGAATTTCAAAACCTCACCGGTAAAGAAAAGTCAGATTTGGGCATTGATGGCGGCGTTAAGGTGACCAAACTTTCAGATGGTATATTAGCTCACCAAACCGAGATACAGGAAGGATTTATTATTACCAAGGTTGACGGCAAACCGGTAAACAATATTGATGATTTGAAAAAAACCCTTGAAGGTAAAAAAGGCGGTACGATGATAGAAGGTGTATATCCTGACCGCGCCGGAGTTTATTATTATGCGTTCGGAATTCAATAAAAAATAAGTTTCCTTAATAAAATTTAAGCGGTCTGCTGGTTGGGTTGACCGCTTTTTTTTACCCTTGTGTCACCCCTAAATCCCCTAAAGGAGACTTTAGGTTGTAGTGAATAATTCAGTTAGTTTGCTTTTACGAATATGTATTCCCCTCCTTTTTCAAGGAGGGGACAAAGCCCCACTCGGCGTAAGCTGTGCTTACGTCGTTTATTGTTGTGAATATTCATTCACCAAAGCAAAATAATTTTATAAAACCACCCCACCTCCGCACCGTCGTGCGGAGCGTCAACGCTCCGCATTTCACTAATCATTTTCGGCTAAAGTCTATTCTTTTATTATTTACATCCACGCCTTAAAAGGCGTGGCAATTAAAAATTACACACTAACCTCCAGCTGCCAAGCCAAACTCTCCTCCTTATTCTTATGGTTTTTCCAAGGATATTTTAAAATAATTTTTTTCATAAGTTGTATTGTTTTTTATTACAGCAAAAATGCGATGGATAAGCTTAGCCCTTACCGCATTGATAACAGTCATTTTGTTTTTACCTTCAGCTACTTTTCTTAAAAAATAATTTCTTAATTCTCCTTCAATCCTGATAGCAGAAAGAGCAGCCATATGAAGCAACTGTTTAAGTCGTTTATTTGCCCGGTGTGATACGCGCCATCGTGTACGTTGGCTGGAACCTGACAGATACGCAAAAGGTGCTACACCTGCGTGACAACAAAATTTTCTTGGATCATTAAAAGTAGAAAATCCTTTGGTAACTATAAGCACTTGGATAGCTACTTGTTTACCTATGCCATCTACAGAGGTGACTTGTTGATATTGCTTGGATAAAAGAGAATCCTGCTGAATCAACTCATCCATACTTTGTTCAAGTTGTGCTATGACTTTATCTAACTGCCTGATAAGTTGTTTAAGCCGCTTAGCTTTTGCTTTAAATATTTCTTTGGGCATAAAATCTCCCTGATCCTTTAACTGTCCGATATATTTGGCACGGTCTGTAACTAACATCTCACGTTCTGTATCCAGGTAATAGAGTTGTTTAATAGTTTGTTGCTTGGGTACATAGAGTTGAGCTTTATCAGCAAATCGGCAAGCATAGTAAGCAATACGACGGGCATCTATGGCATCATTTTTACCTCGTTGAACTCCAATACTATGCTTGATCTCTGCCGGATGTTGCAACCACAAAGGCAAAGCAAGCGGGACACAAACTTCTGTCAAAGGATAGATATACATGCCCGTGTATTCAGCACAAGCAAGTACTTCAGCAATCTGCAATTTTTGTTCAGTTATTAATTTTGCCAATGTTTTGTTTAGAGCATTAGGTTCATTAGGGCATTGGCATTGAACCAAAATGTTTCGACCATCAAACAAACAAATGTCTACGGTTTTTTTTGAAACATCTAAACCTAGATAATGGGTAAATGATTTACTTTGCATATACATTACGTTTTAATCGGGTTAGCAAGAGAGTTGTCCTAAAAACCTTAATAGCAAAGGCTTAATTCTTATACAGGCTTGACTCTCTTAAAAATCAGGTGGTGCCAAATAAGGAGATAGTGATTCATCACTAATTTAGGAGATGGTTTACCACCTGATCTAACCCTTGTTATAAAATCTTCAAATGTAATCCCATAACAATTCAAAAAGCAAGTCTAAGGTTTTAGGAGGAGGCTAAGCCCCGCCCGAACGTACCCCTTCGGTACGGGCGGGTATGAGCGGAGCTGAGGAGGTAAAAGAATAAAACCTCCCGGCAACCCGCAAAGCTCTGTCCCCTCCTAAAAACAGGAGGGGAGTTTAAAAAGCGCGACAATCTTACTCGCTATTACTATTCATCTTTTACATTCTAACTGAGCGCCCTCTCTATTTTTATAGAGAGGGACGGGGTGAGTCAAAACTTCTTGTCCCAACTTTTCTCACCGCGTTAATTCAACACGTAATTTTGAATTATGTTTTTAATACTTCTTATAAAAATAATATTCCTGATTCTGATAATCAGGTATTCTATCAGGTGGGTGAGCTATCACATTAATCACAAAAATAAAAAAGCAAAAGTTTTTCACGGTAATACCAGAATGCCTTTTCACGTAGAGTTTGCACTTATGTATGGTATAAATGCAAAAACAAAAACCCGTTTTAAAATTAAAGATTTATCCTATCGTAAAAACCTGGTGGAATGGATGTGCATTCTCAATAGCTTGTATCCGCCCGATAATTTAAATTTCACACGTCCATCCCGCATAAATGCAAACTCAGTTGATAGGAAACGGAAAACGTTTCCGTTTCCTAAAATAAAAACAGGAAACAATAATTTTATACCAATTAAAAAAATATGTAATGTATTTACAGCGAAGCTCTGTGCAAAAAATAACGGAGTAGTTTCTTCATTTTTATTCAGCACAAAAATTGCGGGCATAAACAATTTAAAAATTCCTCAAAACCCAATTCCATTCCCCAAACAAACTTTTGCATGCACACACCCAATTTTTATGGTTTGCTTTAATTTTTATTCCCTTTCCTTTTCATTTTTCCTTCCATCATCAAATCATCAAATTATCAAAACTTGTCCGACCACCGGCGGATTATCAAATTTTTTTCCATTTTCAAATTCTCAAATTCTCAAATTAACTTGTCAAGTATAGCTTTGTAACAAACTGAATATCTGCAAGTTAAAAGTTGTCAAAATATCGTTCTGAGACAAGTTATCTCTCCTCTGACAACTTTTTAAAATTCAAGGTATTTTTTAAAAACCGTTAATAAAAAACAAGATAGACGCCGTTAAACACGACAATTAACCATTAACTCTTAACAATTAACTTTTTAACCACTCTCCTGCCCTTATTTCAAATAAACAATCTTCTGAACGTACTTATTATTTCCCGAAATCAATTCTGCAAAATATAAACCATGCACTACATTCTGTGCGGGTTGCCAATCGAGCCGGGTCTGTTGTCCGCAATTTATTTGCTGAACAATTTTTCCTGTCACATCAAAAATCCTTAAAATAGTATTATCAGAATTAGCTGTTGTGTTAAAAACAAAATGCACAATGCTGTTAAACGGGTTAGGATATACTTTAAAATAATTCTGTTGCGCTAATGCAGGTGTACTAATTCCCGTTAACGAATCAATATCATTCACAAACCACAATCCTCCCGCAATACTTCCCGCCCATATTTTATGGTGTGTAGGGTCATTAGGGTCAACCATAATGGCACGTGTTCTTCCTCCAACATTATTCGGAACCGCGCTCAGTCCACGTGAGTGCATAATTGCCGGCACCGGCTGCATTAAGCTTACTCTGAAAAATACCGCGTCCATAGGTGGCAACAATAATGGTGCTGTCAACAGGGCGATACTTAAACATCTCTGCGCGCACATTAGCCAACCCTGCGTTCGACGATAGCCATTTTGTGCTGTCGCCATTGAGCTGGTTAGTATAGAATACGCCAAGGTCGGTAGCTGCATAACATACATTCGTATCAGCAGGGTTATTGAATACATCGTTAATCGGCAAATTCGGCAAATCTCCGTCCACCGGAGTCCATACTGCCGACGGTGATGTGGCGTTATGTGTTTCCCAAATATTATTTACATTGTAATTGCTATAAACAACAAATACATGATTAACATTATTAGGATCTACCTCAATAGAACTAGTATAAATCGGGTATCCTGCAGAACCTTGCGGTAAAGTTTTGTTTGGATCGCAGTTAATTGGAACATAGGTTGCGCCCGTTGTATCACAATTAACTATCCTGAATATTGCACCGGCGGGTTGTGTTCCAATATAAACCGTATTAGGCTGGCTTTTCGAAATACCGATTGCGGAAATAGTTCCTACTCCCTTACAAGCCTGTGTCCAATCTGAATCTTTAGCCGTGGAGGCGTTTGTTAACCGCCATAGCCCCGCATTACTTGCCATATAAAGAATTTCGGGGTTATTAGGGTCCATAGCCAGAGGATTAACAAACTCAGTACTACCACTCGGTAAATAAGGATTAGCAATCGTATCGCGGGTAGAGAAATCACCATTTGTTAAACGATACATTCCGATAAGCTCGTTTGAAGTGGTATAAATTATACCCGGATTATTATAATTAATAGCACAATAGCCGCCATCAGCCCAGCTCAGATCAAAATAATTGCTGATGCCTGAAAATTGCATAGCCGGTGAGCCATTATCCTGTGTGCCGCCAAAAATAAAATTACTACCTGCATCAGGATTAATGCCGGCTTGATAAAACTGTGTAACCCTATAGCCATAATTGCGTGAAAAGATTACCGGGTTAGCGCTGGTGAAATTATCACTTTCCCAAATACCGCCGTCGTTTCCGAACAGAACGGTATCAGAGCCTATAAAAACAATTTCGTGCTGGTCAACATGAACATATTTTCCCGTTGTGGAATCGGGCTGGTCATCTGCAAGTTGCTGCCAGCTTTGTCCGCCATCACGCGAACGCCATAGCTCAATTCCCCCGGCGACAACAACGCTGTCGTTATTAGGGTCAACGGCAAGCGCCAAATCGTACCATGCCTGTTCCCTCGCAAAATAATCAACGTTCCCTCCGGGCGGGGGCAAAGTAGTCCAGGTTTTTCCTAAATCGGTGGTTTTATAAATTCCCTTAATAGGAAAACCGCTCTCATCATCAAAATAACCCGAAGCCGTAGAACAGGCAACGGCATAAGCAACACTGTCATTAGAAGGCGCCGTGGCAATTTGCACACGGTAAATTCCTAATGATGGAAAACCATTGGTTTGTTTTGTCCATGTGCCTGAATCTCCGGTGGGAGAATAATAAATTCCACCGAGCTGAAAAATTCCACCTGTGCAAAAAATGCCCCCGTTTTTAGTAAATGCTATATTGCACATACTATTTGCACTTGCCTGGTAAGGAGATGCACCAAGCACTTTATGCCAGGTAGTGCCGCCGTCTTTCGAACGCATAAGCCCATAGCTACTTGTGGCTACATAAATATCACTTGTAAAAGGATTCACTTTAATATCCTGGCAATAATCAAAAATTGAAGTGTCGGTAGACTTCAATTGCGCCCAGATTGTACCACCATCCGTTGATTTAAAAACACCCTGACCAATAGCCATACCAACACCGTCCCAACCTTCACCCGTACTGAAATAAAATATGTCGGGATGCTGCGGGTCATAAGTAATCATACTGATTGCTATTGAAGGAAAAAAATCGTTCACCAACTGCCAGGCGCTTGAGGAAGCGCCGGAGCGCTCCATGCGCATTTGCGCCGGAATTATCCCTCTTGCCACAAGTTGCTGATAGGCTTCATAGGTTCCGCCAAATGGCACTTTACCCGTTGCCGGGTCGGCGTAGCGCATATGCATATATTTGGCAAGAGCAAGGGTGCTTTCAGGTCCTCCTTCAGAAAGGCGGATTGGTTTTTGATGCTGCTGCGTTCCTATGTAAATTATTGCAAATGCAATTAGTGCAAGAGAGCAAACCCTGCATATGGTATAAATTCTTTCCATGTGTGTTAAAATCTTATATTAAAAATACATAAAAAATCTTAAAGGGGTTGTTAAAAATATTCTAAATCATAACAGTTACATGTTAAAGGGCGAATGAAAATAAACGGCTGAACTCCTCGGTACCTGTGTTACTTTTTTTTGTTCATAATTGTAACATACCATGCCCGTTTTGGCTATAGCAACGGTTGCACCGGTTTTACTATTAGTGAGTTTATACAGAAGGTCGAAACCATACCCGGTGAATTCTTCCGGCATCACACCTATATCAAGCACGTCTCCATAAAAACCTTCCGATTTAAACATTATAGCTGCATCAGCCATAGTAAGCGCTTTACCGAACACGTTAAGCTCGGTGCAACCATAATGCGCCAAAAATTGCACCCGCGCTTCATGTATAATAGAAAGAACTGCATCGTTCCCCAAATGATTGCCATAATTAATATCGGTGATTCTAACGGGTATTTTGCAATGAAATGCAAATTTATCGGGAAGGTTAATTTTTATACGTGACATGCAGCTTATTTTTTTTCTGTTGTGTCTAACTTATGAAGTATCCGGAGCATTAATTCATTCTGGCTTTCAAGATGGAGTAAAATGGTTTCCACTTCCAGTTCAGCTCTTTTATTTACTTCAAAATCTTCCTCAGCTCTTAGCTCTGCGTGTTCTGATTGAATGTTTTGCCCCACCATAATAAGCGGCATAAGAAAAATCTGAATCATGTTCGATAAAAACAGCCACAGCACAAATGCCGGGTAAGGGTCGAACCTCCATGGCTTTGGAGTCAGCGTATTCCAGCCGAGCCACGCAAACGTCCAGCCGAAAATAATAAAAAAGAATCCCATAGTGCCCACGTTTTCTGTTATCCATACCGCCAGTTTTTCTAAATTGGAAAAATTTTTTCGCTGAACAACATTAATATTACGTAATTCCCATTTTACTTTTTTCTTGATTTCTTCTAATGAAAGAGGTTTTTTGATATCCATAGATTTTGTTATTTTTTATCAAGTTACACAATTTTGATTTTTAAAAATAAAGAAAAGATAATTATCGTTATTTTTAATGTGTAAAAAGTGACCTTTAAACTACAAAAGTCTTTAAGATTTTTGTAGTCTTATATTAACTTCAATAAATTTCTACGCCTATGAAATATCTTTTCATTCTGCTATCTATTCCCGTAATAGCTTCCTCCCAGGAAATTACTACTCTTACAACTACCATTCCTCTTAATGTTGCCATGTTCAAAAGCATTCTAAGAAAATCAGCTAATGAATATGTGAATGATACAACGATAGCAATAAGATATCCTATTGTACTTACCAGTAACGACACTTTTGCCGATCAAATCAACAAACAAATAAAACGCACCCTATTTTCTCCCGTGTTAAAAGATATAGAAGGCAAACAAGATATTGACCTTTTAGACAGCTTTATCACCATCGGCTTAAATAAAATGTCGTATAAAACCACACTTAACAACAACGGAATTCTGTCGCTCACTATAAATTACCAGAGCTGCGGAGCTGTTGATTGTGTGGACACAAGTGTTATTCTGAATTTTGATATTACCACCGGTAAACCGCTGGCGATTGAAGATATTATAAGCAAAGATAATCTCGACTTGTTTATGAAAGGTGTGCAGGTGGATAAATCCACTGCTTTAAATAAATATAAAGTTGATTTAAAAGACCAATTGGATAACCAGGATATATCTAAAACCGATTATGCGGCGGCTATTGATAATGTAAATAATAATTGTATGACCTCGGTGCAGGTAAAGAATTTCATATTAACGGAAACCGGGATTGAAATTCTTGATGATTGCGATTTTCCCCAGTCTTTAGAGGATATAAAACCATCTTATCACCTTGTTTATCCTTATAACACTATAAAAAGTTTATTAAATCAAAACTTTGCGGACAAAGTTTTGTAAGAAATAATTATTTACTCTTTAAATCTTATCGTCCAAATCCTTTATCGAGCCAAAACCGATAACATCTTTAAGCACACTTTCATCCTGCAGTTCAATGGCTTTCATAATACTATCGGGTCCGTATTTGTCTTTAATATTATAAACAACCTTGCGCAGTTTGTCTTTTCGCACATTATCTTCAAACAAGCGGAATTGTAACATCTCATCACTGGTAAAACGTGTAGCCCCCACTCCCATACTTGTCAGTTGATGATTGATAAGCGGCGGAGCTTGTCGTGTAGTCTGCCAATCGAACATTCGTTTTTTAATCAGGTTAAGAATCTCTGTTCCATCCTGTATAGGGTGAGCGGTATGTATTTTATCTCCCCAACTGTTGCCATCTTCATAACTTGTATTAATAAATAGTTCATTGCAAAAAACTTCCTGCTTCACCATTCTTCTTTCCAAGGTCATACATAGCGATACTAAAAGGTCATTCAGCGTTTCAAGCGATTGCCGCTGCCCCCGCGATACCTGGCGCATGGCTTGCATAGATTTATAATCATGGCTCAAAATATCCACTTCGGAAAAATTGAGGCGATAATGCCAATGTAATCCCACTATGCTTTTACAGGCATCTTTTAACACACCGGGCGAAGTATGTCGTAATTGAAGCGGTGTGGTAATACCTGCCTTTTGCAACCGTTCTGACATACCGCTCGCTATACCGGGCAAATCGGTGAGCTTAAGTTTACTTAATACATCGTCAATATTTTCGGTATTGATAACCACAAGCCCATCCGGTTTTTGTATCTCGGTGCCCAGTTTTGCAAGAAAGGCATTTGGTCCAATACCTATCGAACATTTAAGCCAGTCGCCGACTTCCGTATTAATATCCCTCTTAATTTTCTTTGCCAGTTCAACGGGGTCTTTATAAATGCGCTTGTATGAGGTGAGATTGATATACGCTTCATCAATACTTTTCGGGACAACATCCTCGGCATATTTATTAAGCACGGCAATAAATTTTTTATGAAACTCACGATAACGCTGCGGGTGTGTTTCCAGCGGTACCAGCTCGGGACAAATCTTTATTGCCTCGTGCAGCCGTAAGCCCATCTTAACTCCTCTTTTCTTTGCTTCAATAGAAGGAGCAATAACACAACCCTGTTTGCCGGTATAGACACATACAGCCACCGGGCGTCCCCGTAGCCAATAATTCACCTGCTGTTCGCAACTGGCAAAATAGCTGTTCATGTCAATAAACATTACTACACTATCGGGGCGCTGCTCAATATTATTCTGATTCATCGTAACTAAGATAGTGCATTATTACTATTTCTTGTATAAATAAACTGTTTAACTTTATAGGTTGTTAACAAACAAGGAGCGTTTTTTGCAGTGTTATTCGGGGAATAAAACAAAAACCATGATAACTTACGAAACAATGAATGAAGCGGTAAATGGTCTTATAAAAAGAGGCTATGACCATGATTTTAATGTTGAAGATGATTCTATCTTGTGTAAACAAAATGATAAGCGTCTTTCACCCGAAGAGTTTGAGATAGATGAAATATATCGCTTTGAAGGCGATACTGACCCCGGCGATGAAAACATTGTTTACGCCATTTCCTCTAAATCGCATAATATGAAAGGAATATTAGTAAATGCTTATGGCACTTATTCCGATGCTGATTCATATAAGGTTATATCAAGGTTAAAAAAACACCCTATATCTTAAACTCTTCCATCTCCGGCTGGCGATAATGAAGCAGGAATTTATTACTTCTATTTAAGAAGAGTGATGTTGCCTTTTTTGAATACGGGGCAATCGCCGCAACTGAATTCTATATAATAATCATATACATCAACCTGCTCCATTTGCCCGTTAAACCTGCCATCCCATCCCTGGGACGGGTCGTAGGTTTGAAACAACAACTGTCCCCAGCGATTATAAATTCTGAATACATAATGCGATAAATTCGTGCATATTATTTCCGGAGTTATATAATTATTTATTCCATTAATACCGGGGGTAAAGGCATTTGCAATGTTCAAAGGAGCTTCATAGCCGGGTACTATTGCAGGATTAGATATAACATCTTCACACCCGTCGGCATTAGTAACAGTTAAAGTAACAGAGTAAGTGCCTTGCCTGTCATACGTATGAAGCGGGTTTGCATCATTACTGGTTTTTCCATCTCCGAAATCCCATGAATAATTTACCGCGCCTGTTGATGTATTTATAAATTGTACGTCCCTGGGCGTACAGATATTCGGAATTTGAGATGCGAAGGATGCCTGTGGCAAAGAATCAACCAATACCGTAACGGTAGTCACTCCTGCGCAGCCGGAATCGCTTATTCCCATAATCATATAGGTGGTAGTGATTGTAGGATTAGCTATTACACTATTGCCTGTAGTATCTGAAAGTCCGTCGGGAGGACTCCACTCGTAGCTGGTGGCACCCGATGCCGTAAGGGCTACAGGAATACCTATACATAAGACCGGCTTATTTGGTGTGACAACTATATTTGGCAGAGGAAGAACAGTAACCGATAAACTTGCAGAATTTGAGCAGCCGTTAGAATTTGTATAGCTGTATGTAACAATATACGGACCTCCCACTCCGGCTGTAGCAGGATTAAACATATTACCAATTACACTCTTACCGCTATATACTCCTCCGGGTGGCGGCGGCAACCCGATTAGTTCCACAGGCGTAGCACTCGCACAATAGAAAGGACTGAGCCCGGTTAGCGAGACAACAGGTAACGATTCAACATCTAATGTCACGGTATTTGAATCCACGCAACCGTTGTTATCAATACCTGTTACATGGTAAGTAACGTTGCTTATTGGGTCAGCAGTTACAACGGCTCCGCTGGTAGCACTTAATGCGGTTGAAGGTGTCCACCGGTAATTCAATGCTCCATTGGCTGTAAGTTCTGCACTTTGCCCCATACATACTGCAGGAGGTCCTGTAACCGATATTGTAGGATTCGGATTTACGTTAACAGTAACGGTTGTTATAGCCGCGCAACCGTTTGTATCCGCAGCATTAATTGTATAAGATGTCGTTATTGTTGGATTTGCAGTTACGGATGTTCCACTGGTGGTACTCAATCCTGCCGATGGCGACCATGAATAACTATTTGCTCCCGACGCCGTCAACGTCGTGCTTGTGCCAATGCAGATTGATGGCGAAGACGGCGTTAAAGAAATCACCGGTGATTGTTTTACCAATACGGTTACAGAGTCTTTACCGGAACATCCGGCAGCATTTACGCCGGTAACAGTATAGGTTGTTTTTGTTTTAGGGTTAGCTATAACTACAGAATCGGTGACCGAACTTAGTCCTGTAGATGGCGTCCACAAATAAGATAATGCACCGCTTGCTGTCATTGTTATACTATCACCGGTACATATAACAGGTGTTAAAGGCGTCACGCTTAACAGGGGATTTGAGTTAATTGTCACAGGCACCTTGGTCGAATCCGTACAGCCATATGAATTTGTTCCGATTATAATATAGGTTGTACTTACGACAGGATTAGCAGTAACCACCGAATCAGTAGTAGAACTGATACCCCCTGACGGCGACCATGTATATGTTTTAGCTCCTGTTACCGTTAGGGTTACATTAGCTCCCCGGCAAATAAAAGGCGACTGGGGCATAACACTGATCAAAGGCTTGGGATTCACCGTCACGATAACAGAAGAGCTGCCCGGACAACCACTTGCAGTTGTTCCGGTTACTGTATAGGTGGTTGTTACCGTTGGGGTTGCTGTAACAATAGAGTCAGTTGATGAACTTAACCCCGCTGATGGAGTCCATACATATGATTTTGCACCTGTAACCGTCAACACTGTGCTATTGCCGGGACAGATAGAGGGATTGGTCGGTGAAACATGCAATGTAGGAATGGAATTAACGTTTACAACAGACTGTTGTCACGCCGCTGCAGCCGGAAGAATTTGTTCCGGTGACAGTGTAGGTTGTCGTTACCGTCGGGTTGGCTGTAACTATTGAATCTGTAGATGAGCTTAATCCCGTTGCAGGTGTCCATGTGTATGAGGTGCCGCCGGTTACCTCCATTGTAGTGCTTGTTCCGGCACAAATTGATGGTGATGATGGTGTCACCTTAAGCGCTATTTTGGGATTTACTATTACGGTTGCTGTCGCTGTGCCTGAACATCCTGAAGAATTTATACCTGTTACAGTATAGGTTGTTGAAACGGTTGGATTGGCTATAACTATTGAGTCTGTTGCCGAACTTAAACTTGCTGATGGTGTCCATGTATAGGATATTGCTCCTGTCACAGTCAATGTTGTGCCACTCCCTGAACAAATCGTGGGAGCTATTGGAGTTACATTTAACGCAGGATTCGGATTAACTGTAATTATTATTGATGCTGTATCCGAACAACCACCACTGTTCATTCCCGTCACAGTGTAAGTTGTAGTTATCGCCGGGTTTGCAGTAGTTATTGAACCCGTTGTTGAACTCAATCCCGTTGACGGTGTCCATGTATATGATGTAGCTCCCATGGCTGTTAGAGTAGCGTTAGTTCCGGCACAAATCGAAGGAGTGGAAGATGTAATACTCACGACAGGATTCGTAACAACAGTTACCGTTACCGTTGCGGTATCAAAGCAACTTACTCCGTTCGTCCCTATCACCATATAGGTTGTAGATACCGATGGATTTGCGGTAACTATCGAGTCTGTTACAGAATTTAGTCCTGCAGATGGCGACCATGTGTATGACGCCGCACCGTTTGCAGTGAGTGTTGCACTTGCTCCGGGACAGATTGGTGCAGGTGTATTTACAAGTAAGGATGGATTAGGATTAATTGTTACGGTTACCGTCGTGCTACCCGTGCACCCGCTTAAACTTGTTCCGGTAATCGTATATGTTGTTGTAACCGTTGGATTGGCTGTCACTATTGCACCTGTTGATGCGCTTAATCCTATGGACGGTGTCCATGTGTAAGTGTTTGCTCCCGTAGCTGCCAGCACAGTGCTGCTGCCACTGCATATCGGTGCGGGTGTTGATACGTCTATTACCAAATTGGGGCTCACCGTCACAACTACTGTTGTCGTATCCGTGCAACCATTTACATCTATACCTGCCACCGTGTAAATCGTAGTTATTGTTGGATTTGCGGTAACTGATGAACCAGTCGTAGTGCTCAAACCTGTCGCCGGCGTCCACGTATAAGTGTTTGCCCCGGCTGCTGTTAATGTTGCTGTACTTCCATTACAAATTGCCGGTGGTGTTGGTACATTTAATACCGGTTTTGGATTTACAGTTACTGTTACTGCTACACTATCTGAACATCCTGCTCCATTTATCCCGATCACTGTATAGGTAGTTGTTATTGTTGGATTAGCTGTAACTATTGAGTCTGTTGCCGAACTTAAACTTGATGAGGGTGTCCAGGTATAGGATGCTGCTCCATTCACTGTCAGCGCTGCGCTTGTTCCTGTGCATATAGGTGCAGGTGTATTTACAAGTAAGGATGGATTAGAATTAATTGTTACGGTTACCGTCGTGCTACCCGTGCACCCGCTTAAACTTGTTCCGGTAATCGTATATGTTGTTGTAATTGTTGGATTGGCTGTTACTGTTGCCCCTGTTGTTGCACTTAGACCTGTTGAGGGTATCCATGTATACGTATTTGCTCCCGTAGCTGTCAGTGTAGCACTGCTGCCACTGCATATCGGTGCGGGTGTTGATACGTCTATCACCAAATTGGGGCTCACCATCACAACTACTGTTGTCGTATCCGTGCAACCATTTACATCTATACCTGCCACCGTGTAAATCGTAGTTATTGTTGGATTTGCGGTAACTGATGAACCAGTCGTAGCGCTCAAACCTGTCGCCGGCGTCCACGTATAAGTGTTTGCCCCGGCTGCTGTTAATGTTGCTGTACTTCCATTACAAATTGCCGGTGGTGTTGGTACATTTAATACCGGTTTGGGATTTACAGTTACTGTTACTGCTGCACTATCTGAACATCCTGCTCCATTTATCCCGATCACTGTATAGGTAGTTGTTATTGTTGGATTAGCTGTAACTATTGAGTCTGTTGCCGAACTTAAACTTGATGAGGGTGTCCAGGTATAGGATGCTGCTCCATTCACTGTCAGCGCTGCGCTTGTTCCTGTGCATATAGGTGCAGGTGTATTTACAAGTAAGGATGGATTAGAATTAATTGTTACGGTTACCGTCGTGCTACCCGTGCACCCGCTTAAACTTGTTCCGGTAATCGTATATGTTGTTGTAATTGTTGGATTGGCTGTTACTGTTGCCCCTGTTGTTGCGCTTAACCCTATGGACGGTGTCCATGTGTAAGTGTTTGCTCCCGTAGCTGTCAGTGTAGCACTGCTGCCACTGCATATCGGTGCGGGTGTGGTTACTCCTATCACCAAATTGGGGCTCACCATCACAACTACTGTTGTCGTATCCGTGCAACCATTTACATCTATACCTGCCACCGTGTAAATCGTAGTTATTGTCGGATTTGCGGTAATTGATGAACCTGTCGTAGCGCTCAAACCTGTCGCCGGCGTCCACGTATAAGTGTTTGCCCCGGCTGCTGTTAATGTTGCTGTACTTCCATTACAAATTGCCGGTGGTGTTGGTACATTTAATACCGGTTTTGGATTTACAGTTACTGTTACTGCTACACTATCTGAACATCCTGCTCCATTTATCCCGATCACAGTATAAGTAGTTGTTATTGATGGATTAGCTGTAACTATCGAGTCTGTTGCTGAACTTAAACTTGCTGAGGGTGTCCAGGTATAGAATGTTGCTCCATTCACTGTCAGCGCTGCGCTTGTTCCTGTGCATATTGGTGCAGGTGTATTTACAAGTAAGGATGGATCAGGATTAACTGTTACGGTTACCGTCGTGCTACCCGTGCACCCGCTTAAACTTGTTCCGGTAATCGTATATGTTGTTGTAATTGTTGGATTGGCTGTTACTGTTGCCCCTGTTGTTGCACTTAGACCTGTTGAGGGTATCCATGTATACGTATTTGCTCCCGTAGCTGTCAGTGTAGCACTGCTGCCACTGCATATCGGTGCGGGTGTTGATACGTCTATTACCAAATTGGGGCTCACCGTCACAACTACTGTTGTCGTATCCGTGCAACCGTTTACATCTATACCTGCCACCGTGTAAATCGTAGTTATTGTCGGATTTGCGGTAACTGATGAACCAGTCGTAGCGCTCAAACCTGTCGCCGGTATCCACGTATAAGTGTTTGCCCCGGCTGCTGTTAATGTTGCTGTACTTCCATTACAAATTGCCGGTGGTGTTGGTACATTTAATACCGGTTTTGGATTTACAGTTACTGTTACTGCTGCACTATCTGAACATCCTGCTCCATTTATCCCGATCACAGTATAAGTAGTTGTTATTGATGGATTAGCTGTAACTATCGAGTCTGTTGCTGAACTTAAACTTGCTGAGGGTGTCCAGGTATAGAATGTTGCTCCATTCACTGTCAGCGCTGCGCTTGTTCCTGTGCATATCGGTGCGGGTGTATTTACAAGTAAGGATGGATCAGGATTAACTGTTACGGTTACCGTCGTGCTACCCGTGCACCCGCTTAAACTTGTTCCGGTAATCGTATATGTTGTTGTAATTGTTGGATTGGCTGTTACTGTTGCCCCTGTTGTTGCACTTAGACCTGTTGAGGGTATCCATGTATACGTATTTGCTCCCGTAGCTGCCAGCACAGTGCTGCTGCCACTGCATATCGGTGCGGGTGTTGATACGTCTATTACCAAATTGGGGCTCACCGTCACAACTACTGTTGTCGTATCCATGCAACCATTTACATCTATACCTGCCACCGTGTAAATCGTAGTTATTGTTGGATTTGCGGTAACTGATGAACCAGTCGTAGCGCTCAAACCTGTCGCCGGCGTCCACGTATAAGTGTTTGCCCCGGCTGCTGTTAATGTTGCTGTACTTCCATTACAAATTGCCGGTGGTGTTGGTACATTTAATACCGGTTTGGGATTTACAGTTACTGTTACTGCTGCACTATCTGAACATCCTGCTCCATTTATCCCGATCACTGTATAGGTAGTTGTTATTGTTGGATTAGCTGTAACTATTGAGTCTGTTGCTGAACTTAAACTTGATGAGGGTGTCCAGGTATAGGATGCTGCTCCATTCACTGTCAGCGCTGCGCTTGTTCCTGTGCATATTGGTGCAGGTGTATTTACAAGTAAGGATGGATTAGAATTAATTGTTACGGTTACCGTCGTGGTCCCTGGCAGCCATTAGCGTCTGTACCATCTACTGTGTAGACTGTTGTTACTGCCGGGTCGGCTGTCACTGATGAGCCTGTTGTGGCGCTTAGTCCTGTCGAAGGCGTCCAGGTATAGGTCACTGCCCCCGTTGCTGTCAGTGTGGCGCTGCTTCCCGTGCAGACCGGCGAGGGTGTAGTTACATTGATGGTCGCCGTTGGATTTACCGTTACCGTTACCGTTGTGACCCTGGCAGCCATTGGCGTCTGTACCATCTACTGTGTAGACTGTTGTCACTGCCGGATCGGCTGTCACTGATGAGCCTGTCGTGGCGCTTAGTCCTGTCGAAGGCGTCCAGGTATAGGTCACTGCCCCTGTTGCTGTCAGTGTGGCGCTGCTTCCCGTGCAGACCGGTGAGGGTGTGGTTACATTGATGGTCGCCGTTGGATTTACCGTTACGGTTACCGTTGTGGTCCCCTGGCAGCCGTTGGCGTCTGTACCATCTACCGTGTAGACCGTTGTCGCTGCCGGATCGGCTGTCACTGATGAGCCTGTTGTGGCGCTTAGTCCTGTCGAAGGCGTCCAGATATAGGTTACTGCCCCCGTTGCTGTCAGTGTGGCGCTGCTTCCTGTGCATATCGGTGCGGGTGTAGTTACTCCTATCACCAAATTGGGGCTTACAGTCACAACTACTGTTGTCGTATCCATGCAACCGTTTACATCTATACCTGCCACCGTGTAAATCGTAGTTATTGTCGGATTTGCGGTAACTGATGAACCAGTCGTAGCGCTCAAACCTGTCGCCGGTATCCACGTATAAGTGTTTGCCCCGGCTGCTGTTAATGTTGCTGTACTTCCATTACAAATTGCCGGTGGTGTTGGTACATTTAATACCGGTTTGGGATTTACAGTTACTGTTACTGCTGCACTATCTGAACATCCTGCTCCATTTATCCCGATCACTGTATAGGTAGTTGTTATTGTTGGATTAGCTGTAACTATTGAGTCTGTTGCCGAACTTAAACTTGATGAGGGTGTCCAGGTATAGGATGCTGCTCCATTCACTGTCAGCGCTGCGCTTGTTCCTGTGCATATTGGTGCAGGTGTATTTACAAGTAAGGATGGATTAGAATTAATTGTTACGGTTACCGTCGTGCTACCCGTGCACCCGCTTAAACTCTGTTCCGGTAATCGTATATGTTGTTGTAATTATTGGATTGGCTGTTACTGTTGCCCCTGTCGTGGCGCTCAGTCCTGTCGAAGGCGTCCAGGTATAGGTCACTGCCCCCGTTGCTGTCAGTGTGGCGCTGCTTCCCGTGCAGACCGGTGAGGGTGTGGTTACATTGATGGTCGCCGTTGGATTTACCGTTACGGTTACCGTTGTGGTTCCCTGGCAGCCATTGGCATCTGTACCATCTACCGTGTAGACCGTTGTCACTGCCGGGTCGGCTGTCACTGATGAGCCTGTCGTGGCGCTTAGTCCTGTCGAAGGCGTCCAGGTATAGGTCACTGCCCCCGTTGCTGTCAGTGTGGCGCTGCTTCCCGTGCAGACCGGTGAGGGTGTGGTTACATTGATGGTCGCTGCCGGATTTACGGTTACCGTTACCGTTGTGGTCCCCTGGCAGCCGTTGGCGTCTGTACCATCTACTGTGTAGACTGTTGTTACTGCCGGATCGGCTGTCACTGATGAGCCTGTTGTGGCGCTTAGTCCTGTCGAAGGCGTCCAGGTATAGGTTACTCCTCCTGTTGCTGTCAGTGTGGCGCTGCTTCCCGTGCAGATCGGTGAGGGTGTAGTTACATTGATGGTCGCTGCCGGATTTACCGTTACCGTTACTGTCGCTGACCCTGTACAACCGTTGGCGTCTGTACCATCTACTGTGTAGACTGTTGTTACTGCCGGATCGGCTGTCACTGATGAGCCTGTTGTGGCGCTTAGTCCTGTCGAAGGCGTCCAGGTATAGGTCACTGCCCCTGTTGCTGTCAGTGTGGCGCTGCTTCCCGTGCAGACCGGTGAGGGTGTGGTTACATTGATGGTCGCTGCCGGATTTACGGTTACCGTTACCGTTGTGGTCCCCTGGCAGCCGTTGGCGTCTGTACCATCTACTGTGTAGATTGTTGTTACTGCCGGATCGGCTGTCACTGATGAGCCTGTCGTGGCGCTTAGTCCTGTCGAAGGCGTCCAGGTATAGGTCACTCCTCCTGTTGCTGTCAGTGTGGCGCTGCTTCCCGTGCAGACCGGTGAGGGTGTGGTTACATTGATGGTCGCTGCCGGATTTACGGTTACCGTTACCGTTGTGGTACCCTGGCAGCCATTGGCATCTGTACCATCTACTGTGTAGACTGTTGTCGCTGCCGGATCGGCTGTCACTGATGAGCCTGTCGTGGCGCTTAGTCCTGTCGAAGGCGTCCAGGTATAGGTCACTGCCCCCGTTGCTGTCAGTGTGGCGCTGCTTCCCGTGCAGACCGGTGAGGGTGTGGTTACATTGATGGTCGCCGTTGGATTTACCGTTACGGTTACCGTTGTGGTCCCCTGGCAACCGTTGGCGTCTGTACCATCTACCGTGTAGACCGTTGTCACTGCCGGGTCGGCTGTCACTGATGAGCCTGTCGTGGCGCTTAGTCCTGTCGAAGGCGTCCAGGTATAGGTCACTGCCCCTGTTGCTGTCAGTGTGGCGCTGCTTCCCGTGCAGACCGGTGAGGGTGTGGTTACATTGATGGTCGCCGTTGGATTTACCGTTACGGTTACCGTTGTGGTCCCCTGGCAGCCATTGGCATCTGTACCATCTACTGTGTAGATTGTTGTTACTGCCGGATCGGCTGTCACTGATGAGCCTGTTGTGGCGCTTAGTCCTGTCGAAGGCGTCCAGGTATAGGTTACTGCCCCCGTTGCTGTCAGTGTGGCGCTGTTTCCCGTGCAGACCGGCGAGGGTGTGGTTACATTGATGGTCGCCGTTGGATTTACCGTTACCGTTACTGTCGCTGACCCTGTACAACCGTTGGCGTCTGTACCATCTACTGTGTAGACCGTTGTCACTGCCGGATCGGCTGTCACTGATGAGCCTGTTGTGGCGCTTAAGCCTGTTGAAGGTGTCCATGTGTAAGTAGTTCCTCCCGATGCCGTCAGAGTCGCACTTCCGCTGCGCCTGCATATTGATGCAGGAGTAGGCACTGTTATCGCTGGCGTTGGATTTACTGTTACTGTTACCGTCGCTGTTCCGGTACAGCCATTAGCGTCTGTACCATCTACCGTGTAGACCGTTGTCACTGCCGGGTCGGCTGTCACTGATGAGCCTGTCGTGGCGCTTAGTCCTGTCGAAGGCGTCCAGGTATAGGTCACTGCCCCTGTTGCTGTCAGTGTGGCGCTGCTTCCCGTGCAGACCGGTGAGGGTGTGGTTACATTGATGGTCGCTGCCGGATTTACGGTTACCGTTACCGTTGTGGTCCCCTGGCAGCCGTTGGCGTCTGTACCATCTACTGTGTAGATTGTTGTTACTGCCGGATCGGCTGTCACTGATGAGCCTGTCGTGGCGCTTAGTCCTGTCGAAGGCGTCCAGGTATAGGTCACTCCTCCTGTTGCTGTCAGTGTGGCGCTGCTTCCCGTGCAGACCGGTGAGGGTGTGGTTACATTGATGGTCGCTGCCGGATTTACGGTTACCGTTACCGTTGTGGTCCCCTGGCAGCCATTGGCATCTGTACCATCTACTGTGTAGACTGTTGTCGCTGCCGGATCGGCTGTCACTGATGAGCCTGTCGTGGCGCTTAGTCCTGTCGAAGGCGTCCAGGTATAGGTCACTGCCCCCGTTGCTGTCAGTGTGGCGCTGCTTCCCGTGCAGACCGGTGAGGGTGTGGTTACATTGATGGTCGCCGTTGGATTTACCGTTACCGTTACTGTCGCTGACCCTGTACAACCGTTGGCGTTTGTACCATCTACTGTGTAGACCGTTGTCACTGCCGGATCGGCTGTCACTGATGAGCCTGTCGTGGCGCTTAGTCCTGTCGAAGGTGTCCATGTGTAAGTAGTTCCTCCCGATGCCGTCAGAGTCGCACTTCCGCTGCCGCTGCATATTGATGCAGGAGTAGGCACTGTTATCGCTGGCGTTGGATTTACTGTTACTGTTACCGTCGCTGTTCCGGTACAGCCATTAGCGTCTGTACCATCTACTGTGTAGACTGTTGTCACTGCCGGATCGGCTGTCACTGATGAGCCTGTCGTGGCGCTTAGTCCTGTCGAAGGCGTCCAGGTATAGGTCACTGCCCCTGTTGCTGTCAGTGTGGCGCTGCTTCCCGTGCAGACCGGTGAGGGTGTGGTTACATTGATGGTCGCTGCCGGATTTACGGTTACCGTTACCGTTGTGGTCCCCTGGCAGCCATTGGCATCTGTACCATCTACTGTGTAGACTGTTGTCGCTGCCGGATCGGCTGTCACTGATGAGCCTGTCGTGGCGCTTAGTCCTGTCGAAGGCGTCCAGATATAGGTTACTGCCCCCGTTGCTGTCAGTGTGGCGCTGCTTCCCGTGCAGACCGGCGAGGGTGTAGTTACATTGATGGTCGCCGTTGGATTTACCGTTACGGTTACCATTGTGGTCCCCTGGCAACCGTTGGCGTCTGTACCATCTACCGTGTAGACCGTTGTCACTGCCGGGTCGGCTGTCACTGATGAGCCTGTCGTGGCGCTTAGTCCTGTCGAAGGCGTCCAGGTATAGGTCACTGCCCCCGTTGCTGTCAGTGTGGCGCTGCTTCCCGTGCAGACCGGTGAGGGTGTGGTTACATTGATGGTCGCCGTTGGATTTACCGTTACCGTTACTGTCGCTGACCCTGTACAACCGTTGGCGTTTGTACCATCTACTGTGTAGACCGTTGTCACTGCCGGATCGGCTGTCACTGATGAGCCTGTCGTGGCGCTTAGTCCTGTCGAAGGTGTCCATGTGTAAGTAGTTCCTCCCGATGCCGTCAGAGTCGCACTTCCAGCTGCCGCTGCATATTGATGCAGGAGTAGGCACTGTTATCGCTGGCGTTGGATTTACTGTTACTGTTACCGTCGCTGTTCCGGTACAGCCATTAGCGTCTGTACCATCTACTGTGTAGACTGTTGTCACTGCCGGATTGGCTGTCACTGATGAGCCTGTCGTGGCGCTTAGTCCTGTCGAAGGTGTCCATGTGTAAGTAGTTCCTCCCGATGCCGTCAGAGTCGCACTTCCGCTGCGCCTGCATATTGATGCAGGAGTAGGCACTGTTATCGCTGGCGTTGGATTTACTGTTACTGTTACCGTCGCTGTTCCGGTACAGCCATTAGCGTCTGTACCATCTACTGTGTAGACTGTTGTCACTGCCGGATTGGCTGTCACTGATGAGCCTGTCGTGGCGCTTAGTCCTGTCGAAGGTGTCCATGTGTAAGTAGTTCCTCCCGATGCCGTCAGAGTCGCACTTCCGCTGCCGTCTGCATATTGATGCAGGAGTAGGCACTGTTATCGCTGGCGTTGGATTTACTGTTACTGTTACCGTCGCTGTTCCGGTACAGCCATTAGCGTCTGTACCATCTACTGTGTAGACTGTTGTCACTGCCGGATTGGCTGTCACTGATGAGCCTGTCGTGGCGCTTAGTCCTGTCGAAGGTGTCCATGTGTAAGTAGTTCCTCCCGATGCCGTCAGAGTCGCACTTCCACTGCCGCTGCATATTGATGCAGGAGTAGGCACTGTTATCGCTGGCGTTGGATTTACTGTTACTGTTACCGTCGCTGTTCCGGTACAGCCATTAGTGGTCCCCGAAACGGTATAGATTGTTGTGGTTGCCGGATCGGCTGTCACTGATGAGCCTGTCGTGGCGCTTAAGCCTGTTGAAGGTGTCCATGTGTAAGTAGTTCCTCCTGATGCCGTCAGTATTGCACTTCCACTACCGCTGCATATTGATGCAGGAGTAGGCACTGTTATCGTTGGTGTTGGATTTACTGTTACTGTTACCGTCGCTGTTCCGGTACAGCCATTAGTGGTCCCCGAAACGGTATAGATTGTTGTGGTTGCCGGATCGGCTGTCACTGATGAGCCTGTCGTGGCGCTTAAGCCTGTTGAAGGTGTCCATGTGTAAGTAGTTCCTCCTGATGCCGTCAGTATTGCACTTCCACTACCGCTGCATATTGATGCAGGAGTAGGCACTGTTATCGTTGGCGTTGGATTTACTGTTACTGTTACCGTCGCTGTTCCGGTACAGCCATTAGTGGTCCCCGAAACGGTATAGATTGTTGTGGTTGCCGGATTGGCTGTCACTGATGAGCCTGTCGTGGCGCTTAGTCCTGTCGAAGGTGTCCATGTGTAAGTAGTTCCTCCCGATGCCGTCAGTATTGCACTTCCACTACCGCTGCATATTGATGCAGGAGTAGGCACTGTTATCGTTGGCGTTGGATTTACTGTTACTGTTACCGTCGCTGTTCCGGTACAGCCATTAGTGGTCCCCGAAACGGTATAGATTGTTGTGGTTGCCGGATTGGCTGTCACTGATGAGCCTGTCGTGGCGCTTAAGCCTGTTGAAGGTGTCCATGTGTAAGTAGTTCCTCCCGATGCCGTCAGAGTCGCACTTCCGCTGCCGCTGCATATTGATGCAGGAGTAGGCACTGTTATTGTTGGAATAGGATTAACTGTTACCGGCACGGTAATTGGGTTACCCGGACAACCTCCTGCTGACGGGGTGATGGTATAAGTAACCGTTATAGGTGTAGATCCTGTATTAGTTGGAGAATTAGAGATGGTAGAACCTGTTCCACTTGACCCATTTGTTCCCGTCCAGGAATAGGTTGTTCCTGTAACACAAGAGGTAAGAGCTATATTCACATTCATACCGCTACATGTGCTCTCCGAAGTAGGATTTGCAGTAACAACAGGTACTGGATCAATTGTAACAGTTTTTGCCGTAAGTCCTGAAACAGAATTTCCGCAAGCATCAACAATAGTTGGCGCCGGAACACTCAATGATGTTACACTGCCACAAGTAGTCGGGCAATTAGGAATAGTAAGTGTTAATGTTGCTGTACCAATGCTTGTACAAGATGATGTGCTATAACTGCCGGTGGTAGCACTGCCTGATGCCCATGCATGAGTAATGGTATAAGGCGGAACACCATTGTGTACAAGAGCTGTAAGAGTTAAGGTACAACTGTTGCCGCACATTGATGTGGGTGAAACAGACCATGAGCTATCTTCCACAGTACGACCTACAAAATAAGCCTGGAAAGGGTAGCCGGCAGCAGGATCGAATTCTGAATATTGTGTACCGCAAGCAACATTATTAAAAGTTTGAATTTCAGCCATAGTAAGGTTAATAGTTTGAGCTGAACATGAGGGCGGTATACAACAAGAAAGGGATGAAGCCATATCCTCATTAGTAAGAAAACCTGTTCCAGGAACAGTTCCACCATTCGCCGCACTCACTGACCACCATTGAGCGGTGTTTGACGGGTCCCTGCCACATGATGTATAAAAAGCAATTCCGGCATACTGCTTTTCAACGCTGGACGTATATGACCCGCTTACATAAAAATGTGTAATAGTAACACCTGCAGGAATGGTTACCGTTATAGTACCCGTGCCTGTGCCCGAAGTGTTACCGGGCCAATAGCAGGCATCTATCACTCCTCCCACCCATGTTGTTGTAGTACCGGTCACCACAGGGTCAATAGTTACAGGGTATTTTCTTGCCGGGGCATTAAGCCACGAGGAAGAAACTACTATTTCCAATTTGTACCCGCCGGGTTGTTTATGAATCCGGTAAGAACTAACACCCGCATTCCTAAGACTATCAAAACAGAACGGGTATTTTAATTCTGCCGTTATTTTCCCATCAGGACCAATTACCTCAAGTGAGCTATCGTTCGTCTCATCTTCATCGCTTATTGATTTTTCAAAAATAGTATAACCTGCCGGCAAAATGATATCTTCGTTAATCAATAAATCACCTGACAGTTTTAATGGCTTATTGATCAAATAATCTGTTTCAATTTCATCACGTTTAAAATGAATTATTTTATCAGTATTCGTTACTGTATCCTTCACCATCATACCATTATCGCCAACTGTAAAATCAGACACACTAATAGGAGCCCCGTTAAATTCAACGTTTTTGTTGAACTGCATTACCTGTTTATGTCCTAAAGATATAGCAGTGCTACCATCCGGGTATAAAAAGGTAGGTGTTTCCTGCTGATTCACTGCCCATCCACCAGCAGTCTTCTTCAAACGCGTATCCACTCCACAGAGCCAGCCATTCTCATCAATGTAGTTCAGGTTATCATATCCATATTGTGTAATAACTTCGTGGGGATGATTTATATCTACATAGCTTCGTGTTTTCAGGGTGCGCTTATCCAATTGTTCATACCAGTTAGCACTATCTGTAAAACATTTTCCAAAATCAGGATGATTTCTAAATTGTTCAGGAGTTAGTGACTGAAGTTTATCTAAATTGGAATATTTTTTTTCAGGGGTGAATGACGTAAAATTATCTTTTGCCGCCTGCATCACACCTTGCGCTTTGACATGAATAGTGAATGCACCTGTTATTGCTAACACGAGAGACAAAACCCTAACATATGAAAACTTTTGTAAAAGTTTCACCATTCAGTAACCGTTAAACATAAATACTCTGTTAGTAAAATTAATCCATTATACTAAATAAAACAAAAAAAATGTATCTTGATTTCAACACAAAAACAATTTACTTACATAACAATAAAATTGTAATTTATTAACCTCAAAAATTATAATATATTCCTTTATATTTTTATACGATAATTAAACTAAAATGTTATGATTAAATCAAGGTATTTTTTAATGCCTAATACTCTCACCTTGAGTATCAAACCTTGCCGAGAATGAATGATGGGATATTGATAATCAATCAGTTGTAAAAAACCTGACAAGGTATTGGATGCACCCTTATTTATTCGTTAAATAATTTAAAAAGTGTTTGCGAATAGTTGCGGATTTTTAATGTCCTTTACAGTTGAATGTATCCTAACCATGACTCAGGAACGATTAGTGTTAGTACATTTGTATTAAATTCAATGAATAAAATTTATAAATTACGCTACAAATATTCTCTGAAGAAAAATTTAATTAACTCATGAAAATAGCCATTGCTTCTGACCATGTGGGGTTTTACTATAAAACCCTATTCATCCCGGACCTGCAAAAAGCGGGGTATGATGTTATAAACCTTGGTACTAACAGTGAAACGCCTACCGACTACCCCGACCAGGCAATTGATGTTGCCACAACACTTCTTGCAGGAAAAGCGGAAAGAGGGATACTTATCTGCGGCAGCGGTGTTGGTGTAAGTGTGGCTGCAAATAAATTCAAAGGCATTCGCGCAGGTGTTTGCCATGATACGTATTCGGCACATCAATGTGTTGAGCATGATGATGTTAATGTTCTTTGCATTGGTGAACGTGTTATTGGCATTGAGCTGGCGCGTGAAATTATCTTTACATTTCTTAACGCACGCTTTACAAATGCACCGCGTCATCAAAGAAGGTTGGGCAAGGTTTTTGTGATAGAAAACAAAAATATGAAATAGATAAAAACATGGACACGTTAGAAAAACAAGTTGAAACACAACAAATCAGCTCCGGCGATTTGAATAGGGAAATAAATGCAGTTTATGCTGCATTGGATAAAAGACAGGCAGGTAAAAAATTATTTGCCAAAGATGCCTCTCTGTGGAAAAATGATCCCACACAAATAAAAATAATTAATAACCGCCTCGGCTGGCTGTCATTTCCCGGCGGCTTTAAAGAAAG
This sequence comes from Chitinophagales bacterium, assembly GCA_963770495.1. Classification (GTDB taxonomy): domain Bacteria; phylum Bacteroidota; class Bacteroidia; order Chitinophagales; family CAVYQA01; genus CAVYQA01. Next base: position 65,443 of record CAVYQA010000017.1, read on the forward strand.
GGCTCAAGAACTAATGGCGTTTTCGAGGCAAATAAAACAGGAGGGGTATAAATATACGGTATTGCTTGGCATGGGCGGCAGCAGTTTATGTTCGGAAGTAGCGCGTGAAACATTTGGCACAAGCAAAGGTTATTTGGAATTGCTGGTTCTCGATAATACCTCTCCCGAAGCTATACACGACATAGAAAAGCGTATTGACATAGAAAAAACTCTTTTCATTTCTGCAAGTAAATCGGGAACAACAAAAGAAACATTAAGTTTTTCCAAATATTTCTACGAGCAGTTAAAAGTGAAATTAAAAGACAAAACAGGAAATAATTTTATAGCTATTACAGATGAAGGTACACCGCTGATAAAAATGGCGCAGGATTATAAGTACAGAAAAGTATTTATCAATCCTTCTGATGTCGGAGGGCGTTATTCTGTTTTATCCGATTTCGGGCTTTTGCCTATGGCGCTTATGGGAATTGATATTAGTGCGCTTTTACTAAATGCTAAACAACTGGAAGACAGTTGCGACCCTTCTATACCTGCGGCAAATAATCCGGGAATAAGCCTTGGCGGTTTATTGGGATTAGCTCAACAGCATGGAAGAGATAAAATTACTTTTGTTCTGTCTCAATCCATCCAGGCTTTTGGCTATTGGGTAGAACAGTTAATTGCTGAAAGCACAGGAAAAGAAGGCAAAGGATTAATACCTGTAAATGGCGAACAACCGGGCAGCCCGGAGGAATATGGAAATGACAGGGTATTTATATATATATACCTGGAATCCGACAACAATACAGCAAATCATAAAAAACTTTTAGCATTCGAAAAAGCAGGTCACCCCGTAGTAAGAATAGAGTTACCGGATAAAATGGCATTAGGCGGAGAGTATTACCGCTGGGAAGTTGCAACAGCTATTGCTGGAATGGTGATTGGCATTAATCCGTTTGATGAACCTAACGTTGCCGAAAGCAAAAAGAATACTGAGGATTTGCTGGAAGAATGGCATAAGAAAGGCGACTTTAGTAAATCATTACCGGTATTGGAGGAAGGCAATATCGCTGTTTTTGCCGGCACAATTCAGAGAATAAATACATCAATCGGGTCTTATATTAAAGCATTTACTTCTTCATCTCAACCTGGAGATTATATTGCACTGCTTCCCTATTTTCTGAAAACAGATAAACGCACAACCGTTTTACAGCAATGGCGACAGCAATTGAGAGATAATTTGAAAGTTGCAACTACATTGTTGAACGGACCCCGCTATTTGCACTCAACCGGTCAATTACATAAGGGCGGACCTGCAACAGGTTTATATATAATAATTACAGGTGAGGAAGATGAACAATTACCAATACCGGGCGAAAAATATAGTTTTGCTGTTTTAAATCGTGCACAGGCTTTGGGAGATTTCAGGTCGTTAAGCGACAGAGGGCGAAGAGTAATTCGTATAAATTTGGGGAAAGATATTGATAATGGGCTCGAGGAATTATGGCAAGCAGTAAAACAGAAAAAATAATAGTGCAAGAAGAAAAAATAACTACATTGTTTTTGGATATAGGCGGTGTATTGCTTACAAATGGATGGGGGAGGCAATCGCGTTGCCGGGCTGCAAAACTTTTTAAATTGAATGAAGAAGAAATGAATGAACGGCATCATCTCACGTTCGATACCTATGAATCCGGAAAACTAAAATTAGATGAATATCTTAACAGAATTGTTTTTTATACTAAAAGAAAATTTTCAAAGAATGATTTTATTAAGTTTATGCACGAACAATCACAGCCTATTATAGGATCGCTTGAGTTTTTTAAAGAGTTAAAAAAACAATATCACTTAAAAGTAATAGCTGTAAGTAACGAGGCGCGTGAAATAAACGAATATAGAATAAAAAAATTTAAACTGAATCACCTTTTCGACAGTTTCGTGTGCTCATGTTATGTGCATCTGCGGAAACCCGATACTGATATTTTTCATATGGCTTGTAATGTTGCACAATCACCCATTCCCCATATACTTTATATTGACGATCGCCACATGTTCGTGGAAGTAGCGCGTTCTCTTAATCTTCACGCCTACCACTTTCAAAATCTGGATGACACAAAAAAATACTTGGAAACAATAAAATTTGCTGCAGCAGGTAATACAAAAATATTATAAACACTTAATTAAAAAATGGCAGAACAGCACTACGACTATGGAATGGTTGGATTGGGCACAATGGGGCGCAACCTCGTTTACAATATGTGTGACCATGGCTATTCCGTAGCAGGATTTGACAAGGATATTTCTAAAGTAGATACACTGGAAAAAGAAAAAAGCAATTATAAAATTTATGGCGCACGCACTACACAAGAATTTATAAATGCTTTAAAGCAACCCCGTGTTATATTGTTACTTGTGCCCGCCGGACCTATTGTGGATTCAGTTGTTGAGGAATTAAAACCATTATTATCCAAAGATGATCTTATAATGGATTGCGGCAATTCTCATTTTACAGATACAAACCGCCGTATTGAAAAACTGGCAAAAGAAAATATTCATTTCATGGGTGTAGGTATATCGGGTGGTGAATCGGGTGCGCGTTTCGGTCCAAGCATTATGCCGGGAGGTTCAAAGGAGGCCTATAAGCGCATAGCGCCTATGCTGGAAGCGGTTTCGGCAAAAGTAAAAGGAGAACCATGTGTTACCTATTTGGGAACAGGCTCGGCAGGTCATTATGTAAAGATGGTGCACAACGGTATTGAATACGCATTAATGCAACTCATTTCAGAATCCTATCACTTGCTTAAGACAGGTGCAGGAATGAACAACGATGAGTTACACAATACTTTTTTAAAATGGGATAAAGGAATGATTCAATCATTTCTTATTTCTATCACCGCCGATATTTTTGCACAACAGGATGACCTGACCGGAAATCGTCTTATTGATATGATTCTTGACAGCGCCAAACAAAACGGCACAGGTGCATGGACGTCACAGGATTCTATGTCATTATTAATTCCAATTCCCGCAATAGACACTGCCGTTTCAGTGCGCGATCTTTCTGCTTTAAAAGAAGAACGACTGGCAGCACATCAACAATTGACGGTGCCTGACTCTAAATTCAAAGGTGACAAAAAAGAGCTAATAGATACATTGGAACACGCACTTTATTTTTCTATGATTACAACTTATGCTCAAGGTATGGCATTGTTGCACCAGGCGTCTATAACTTATCAGTTTGGGCTTAAGCTGCAAGATATTGCAAGTATATGGCGAGGAGGATGTATTATAAGGGCATCGATATTGGACGATATACGTTCTACTTTTATTGCCCAGCCAACATTATCCAATCTTATATTAAATAAAGATTTTGCAAAAAAATTAAATGCGATGCAGAAAGATGTACGAAAAATCTTACAAACCGGCATAGAACTGGGAATACCGATGCCAGCATTTATGAGTTCATTATCTTATTACGACAGTTATCGTTCAGGCTGGCTACCCGCCAATCTTTTACAGGCGCAACGCGATTATTTTGGCGCACACACTTATGAACGCACCGACAGAAAAGGCATTTTTCATACTCACTGGAATCAAAACAAATAGTAATTATGCAAGCGTCAGAAGAAAAAGCAAACCCTACGGTTATCGTTATTTTAGGAGCAACGGGAGATTTATCATGGCGTAAACTTATACCCGCTCTTTATAATTTATACCTGGATAAATGGTTACCGGAAAAGTTTTCGATGTTGGGTGTGGGACATAGCAATCGCAGTGAAAATAAATTTCGCCAGCATTTACGTGAAGGCGTTGATAATTTTTCCCGTAGCGGAAAGACAAACACAAAGGAATGGAATACGTTTTCCAAGTCTCTTACATACTATAGCGGGGAGGTTACAGATGCTTCTACTTATGCCGGCATAGATAAACATATTAAAACACTGGAAAAAAAATGGAAAGCGCCCGCTACCCGTATTTTTTACCTGGCTGTTCCCCCAAAATATTTTGAACAAATTATAATTAACATAAGTAAAGAAGGTATTGCCAAAAACAAAGATTTGAGCCGAATAGTAATAGAAAAACCTTTTGGTCATGATTTAGACAGTGCCGTAGAATTGAATAATAAACTTCATAAATTGTTTGATGAAAAACAGATTTATCGTATTGACCATTACCTGGGTAAAGAAACCGTTCAGAATATTTTAGCTTTCCGGTTTGCCAATGCTTTATTTGAACCGATTTGGAATCGCAATTATATTGACCATGTGCAAATAACCGTTGCAGAACAACTTGGGGTGGAAAACAGGGGCAATTATTATGAAACTGCCGGCGCGCTTCGCGATATGATACAAAACCACCTGTTGCAGCTATTGTGTTTTATGGCTATGGAACCTCCCGTATCTTTTGATGCCGATGAATTGCGTAACAAAAAAGTGGATGTGCTATACGCATTAAGGAAATTTAAACCCGAAGACATCTATAAATATTCTGTGCGGGGGCAATACGGTGAAGGATGGATTGAGGGTAAAAAAGTAAAAGCCTATCGCCAGGAACCGGATGTAAATAAGAATTCTAACAAGGAAACATTCGCCGCCGTTAAATTTTTTATTGATAACTGGCGCTGGCAAGGTGTGCCGTTTTACCTACGTACCGGCAAGCGATTAAACGAATCTGCTTCTGTAATTACTATACAATTTCGCCCGGTACCACATGAATCGTTTCCACCTAAAGCCACAGAAAACTGGGAACCAAACCGGTTAATTTTGCATATTCAGCCAACTATGAGTATCGGGCTACGTTTTCAGGCTAAACAACCCGGACTTAAAATGCTAATCAATCCTGTTCAGATGCTATTTGATTACAGCGACACTTATACTAGCGGCACACCGGAAGCTTACGAAACATTATTGTTGGATATTATGCGGGGAGATGCCACACTATTTATGCGCGCCGACCAGGTAGAAGCAGCATGGAGAATTCTTATGCCCATCATCAATTCATGGGACGCGAATACATCTACCGGCTTTCCTAACTATGCAGCCGGAATGCAGGGACCTGAAGATGCGGAAGCGCTAATTGCCAAAGACGGGCACAACTGGTTTTAGTATGCCCCGATAAAAATGATAAGGAATACAAAAAATAAGATTAAGATTTTCAAGACGATTGAGGATTTGAATGAATCAGCAGCAAAATTTCTTGTTGATGTTGCAAAAAAATCGGTAGCATACAGAGGACGCTTTGCTCTGTGCCTTTCCGGCGGTAACACGCCAAAAAGTTTGTACACTCTCCTATCCTTGCCACCTTACCGTGATTTAGTGCCATGGAAAAACACATTCATCTTTTGGGGAGATGAACGTTGTGTGCCGGCGGATGACGAGCGAAATAATGCACACATGGCGACTGTTGCTCTTTTGAAAAAAATTGATATCCCCTCTTCAAATATTTTTCCTGTTCCTACGCATTTGCCTCCTGCCGAATCGGCAAAAAAATATGAAGAAACACTTCATAATTTCTTTGGGAAGGAAGCTCCGCATTTTGACCTTGTTTTTCTTGGGCTTGGAAATAACGGGCACACCGCTTCCCTCTTTCCCGGAACTGCAGTGCTTCACGAAGAAGTGCGTTGGGTAAAAGAAGTGTTTGTTAAAGACAAGGAGGGGTATCGCATCACAATGACCGCACAAATAATAAATAAAGCGCACCACATTATTGTTCTCGTCACAGGTGAAGAAAAAGCAGCCATTCTTAATACTGTACTCACCGGCTCCTATTTGCCTGAAAAATATCCCGCACAACTTATCGGTCCGGCACACGGGGAAATTTACTGGTTTATAGATGACAAAGCAGCCACATTTTTAGAAGGGAGTAAATAAAAATTATACTATGCTGGAACTAAATATTGGCAGATATTTACGTATTATTTATTTAAGCAATGTTATATTTCCTTTCTTGAATATTTTGCAATCATCACAATTAAATTCTATATAATAATCATAAACTCCTACAAGTTGAATTTGCCCGTTAAATCTTCCATCCCATCCTGCATTAGGGTCATAGGTTTGGAATAATAATTGCCCCCACCTATTATATACTCTGAATACATAACCCGACAAATCTGTACACAATACATGTGGAGTAATAATGTTATTTATGCCATCAACACCAGGTGTAAAAGCATTCCCAATTTGCACAAGGTCATCAAAACTTTGTTTTATAACCACTTCTTTAACTGTATCGTTCATACAACCAAATTGGCTTGTTACCGTTAATATAACCTGATAAATGCCACCCTGTTTATATGTGTGCTGAGGATTAAATTCGCTGCTTGTAGTGCCATCTCCAAAATCCCAGCTATAATAAATTCCGTCATCAGAGGTATTATTGAATTGCATGGTCATTGGCTCACAATAGTTTGAAATCTGAGTATTAAAAGAAGCCGTTGGAGTCGAATCAACATAAATTGTCACCATAGCCGTGTCAAAACAACTATCACTATTTATCCCAGTCACTATATATGTTGTAGTAACTGTCGGGTCAGCTGTTACATTGCTTCCGGTTGAATCAGATAATCCTGTTCCGGGCCTCCAGAGGTAGTTGTCCGCCCCCATTGCATTTAATGTTGTCGGAATGCCCGAACATACTGTAGGGTTATTCGGGTTAACAATTACTTTAGGCAATGGGTCAACAGTTATTGTTGTAGTTGAAGAATCTTCACAGCCATTTGAATCTGTATAAATATACTTAATCAAATAGGTGCCCACTCCAGTTAAAGCAGGATTAAATTGATTGCTATCTATCCCACTGCCGGAGAATGTTCCGCCTTTGGGGTTGCCTATTAATGTTACGGGTGAAGAATTAGTACAATAAATAGGATTCAATCCAAAAAGGGAAACATCAGGCAAAGGCATCACCAAAAGTTGAACCTGTGCTTCACCGGCACATCCGGCATCATTTATACCAATAACGGTATAGGTTGTAGAAGTTGTAGGATTAGCAATAACTGATGAGCCTGTTGTCACATTTAAACCAGCAGATGGTGACCATGAATAATTAATGGCACCGGAGACTATCAGTTTTTGACTATTGCCTCTACAAATTCCAGGAGGTGTATTTGCAGACACAGTAGGGTTTGGATTGACGATAACTGACACTTCATCTGTTCCTATACATCCATTAGCGCCCACACCTGTTACCGTATAGGTTACAGTATTGGCGGGTTTAGATAATACTGACGATCCCGAGGTGGCATTTAATCCGGTTGATGGCGTCCATGAATAAGAGGTTGCGCCCTGCGCAATTAATGTTGCGCTATCTCCCTTGCAAAATGCAGGAGGAATATCTACCATTATAGTAGGAAGCGGATATATACTTACATCAACTTTTGTAGTAGAATTACAACCATTTCCATCTGTTCCGATAACTGAATAAGTAGTTGTTACGGTAGGATTAGCAGTTACCATTGAACCTGTGGTGTTGCTCAATCCTGCCGAGGGTGTCCATATATATGTTGTTGCCCCGTTTGCTTTTAGGGTTGCACTCCTGCCACTACACATTGGTGTTGGGGTTGTAGCAGTTATAATCGGATTAGGGTTAACTTTCACTACTACTTTTGTCGTACCTGTACAATCATTGCTATCTGTTCCTGTTATGGTATAAGTTGTAGTTATTGTCGAATATGCGGTTACTGAAAAACCTATTGAATTGCTTAATCCTATAGCGGGTGTCCATGTATATGATAGAGCACCTGTAGCTGATAGTATTGTACTGCTGCCGTTACAGATTGGTACAGGGGTTGAAACAGCTATGGTTGGCATGGGATTTACTGTTACAGCTACTGTTGTAGTTGCTGAGCATCCGCTGACATTTAATTCTGTTATGGTGTAGGTTGTTGATGTTGTTGGATTAGCTGTTACTGATGAACCTGTTGTTGTACTTAATCCTAATGATGGTGTCCATGTATATGAAGCACCACCATAGGACGCTGATAATATTGTGCTGCTGCCATTACAAATTGGTGTAGGCGGTACTACAATTAGTGTTGGATTTGGATTGACTGTTACAGTCACTGTTGCTGTTACGGTACATCCATTTACATCTATTCCTGTTATGCTATAAGGTGTTGTTATTATCGGATTTGCTGTTACTGATGACCCTGTTGTTGCATTCAACCCAGTTGATGGTGTCCATATATATGTTGCTGCTCCATTTGCTGTTAACAGAGTGCTTGTACCATTACATATAGGTGCAGGAGTTGTAACTGTTATTGATAGATTTAGATTAACGGTAACAGTTACTGTGTTTGTTGCCGTACATCCAATGACATCTGTTCCTGTTACGGTGTATGTTGAAGTTGTTGTTGGATTGGCTGTTATTGATGACCCTGTTGTTGCGTTCAATCCTGTTGCCGGTGTCCAGGTATATGTTATTGCTCCATTTGCTGTTAGTGTTGTACTGCTGCCACTGCATATTGGTGCGGGAGCCGCAACTGTTATTGTTGGATTTGGATTGACGGTTACTGTTACTGTTGTTGTTGCTATGCATCCATTTCCATCTGTCCCCGTTATAGTATAAGTTGTAGTTGTTGTTGGACCTGCTGTTACTGATGAGCCTGTCGTTGCGCTCAATCCTGTTGCTGGAGTCCAGATATACTTTACCGCTCCATTTACTGTTAGTGTTGTAGTTGTACCATTACATATTAGAGCCGGCGTTGTAACTGTTATTGTTGGATTTGGATTGACGGTAACAGTTACTGTTGTTGCTCCGGTACATCCATTTACATCTGTCCCCATTGCAGTGTATGTTGTAGTTGTTGTCGGATTGGCTGTTATTGATGAACCTGCCGTCGTGCTTAATCCTGTTGCCGGTGTCCAGTTATAGGTTATTGCTCCATTTGCCGTTAGTGTTGTAGTGCTTCCATTACATATTGGCGCCGGGGTTGCAACTGTTACTATTGGATTTGGATTGACGGTTACGGTTACTGCTGTGGTTGCCGTACATCCGTTGACATCTGTTCCCGTTACAGCGTACGTTGTAGTTATTGTCGGATTGGCTGTGACTAATGAACCTGTCGTTGCGCTTAATCCCGTTGATGGAGACCATGAATAGTTCCCTACTCCATTTGCCGTTAGTGTTGTAGTGCTTCCATTACATATTGGCGCCGGGTTTGCAACTGTTACTATTGGATTTGGATTGATGGTTACTATTACTGCTGAGGTTGCCGTACATCCGTTGGCATCTGTTCCTGTTACAGTATAAGTTGTTGTTGTGGTTGTACCCGCTGTTACTAATGAACCCGTTGTTACACTCAAGCCTGTTGATGGAGACCATGAATAGGTTGCTGCTCCATTTGCTATGAGTGTTGTGCTTGTGCCATTACATATTGGTGCCGGGGTTACAACTGTAACTATTGGATTTGGATTGACGGTTACTGTTACTGTTGTTGTTGCTATGCATCCGTTGACATCTGTTCCCGTTACAGTATAAGTTGTAGTTGTGGTTGGATTGGCTGTGACTAATGAACCTGTCGTTGCACTTAATCCTGTTGCCGGTAACCAGCTATACATCGCCGCTCCATTTGCTGCTAGTGTTGTAGTTGTACCATTACATATCGGTGCTGGTGTTGTAACTGTTATTATCGGATTTGGATTAACTGTTACCACCACAGTTGTAACACTACTACAACCTACTCCGCTTGTTCCTGTTATCGTATAAGTAGATGTGATTGTCGGAGTTGCTATAACTGATGAGCCTGTTGTTTCATTTAATCCTGTTGATGGAGTCCATGAATAGGTTGCTGCTCCGTTTGCTGTAAGTGTTGCACTGCTGCCACTGCATATTGGTGCAGGTGTATCGACTGTAACTATCAGATTTGGGTTAACTGTTACTAATGCCGTTATTGTATTGGTGCATCCATTTACATCTATTCCTGATATAGTATATGTAGTTGTTGTCGCCGGGTTAGCTATTATTGATGAACCTGATGTAGCGTTTAATCCTATTGAAGGTGTCCAAGAATAAAACACCGCTCCATTTGCTGTTAGGGTTGTACTGTTGCCGCTGCATATTGGAGCGGGAGCTGCAACCGTTATCGTTGGATTTGGATTGACGGTAATAGTTACTGTTGTTGTCGCTGAACATCCATTTGCATCTGTTCCCGTTATGGTATATGTTGTAGTTGTTGCTGGATTTGCTGTTACTGAGGAACCTGTACTTGCACTCAATCCCGTTGATGGTGACCAGGTATAGTTTATTGCTCCATTTGCTGTAAGGGTTGTACTGCTACCATTGCAAATCGGTGCAGGGGTGGCTGCTGTTATTGTTGGATTTGGATTGACGGTTACAACCATTGTTGTTGTTGCCGTGCATCCATTTCCATCTGTCCCCGTTATAGTATAAGTTGTAGTTGTTGTTGGATTTGCTGTTATTAATGAACCTGTCGTCGAACTCAACCCTGCTGATGGAGACCATGAGTATGTCGTTGCCCCACCCGCAGTTAATGTCGTGCTACTGCCATTACATATCGGCGCAGGAGTTGCAACCATCACTGTTGGATTTGGATTAACTATTAGTGTTACTGTTGTTGTTCCCGTACATCCATTTATATCGGTTCCGGCTATGGTATAAATTGTTGTTGCTGTCGGATTTGCTGTGACTGTTGAACCTGTTGTCGCATTCAACCCTGTTGATGGAGACCATGTGTATGTTGTCGCTCCATTTGCTGTTAATGTTGTACTACTACCATTACATATCGGCGCGGGAGTTGCTACTGTCACTATTGGATTTGGATTGACTGTAAACGTTACTGTTGTTGTTCCGGTACATCCATTGCCATCTGTTCCTGTTATGATATAAGTTGTAGTGGTGGTTGGGTTAGCTGACACTGATGAACCTGTTGTTGCATTTAATCCAGTTGATGGAGACCAGGTGTAGGTTGTTGCACCACTTGCAGTAAGCAATGTGTTTGTACCATTACATATAGGCGCTGGTGTTGCAACAATTATTGTTGGATTTGGATTTACTGTAACTGTTACTGTTGTTATCCCTGTACATCCATTTCCATCTGTTCCCGTTATGGTATAAGTTGTTGTTGTTACAGGATTCGCTGTAACCGATGAACCCGTTGTTGTAGACAATCCTGTTGCCGGAGTCCAAGTGTATGTTGAAGCCCCATTTACTATTAGAGACGTGCTTGTTCCTGAACAAATAGGTGCGGGTGTATTTATAATTAATGATGGATTAGGGTTAACTGTTACTGTTACCGTTGCGGTACCAGTGCAGTCGTTTAAACTCATTCCTGTAATAGTATATGCTGTTGTAACTGTCGGATTAGCTATCACTGCCGCTCCCGTTGTGGCACTTAATCCTGTTGCTGGTGTCCATGTATAAGTGTTCGCTCCTGTGGCAGTCAGTATCGTACTACTGCCAACACATATCGGCGTTGGTGTAGTTACTCCTATTACTAAGGTTGGACTCACAGTGACTGTCACTGTTGTTGTATCCATACAACCATTCACATCTATGCCTGACACTGTGTAAGTAGTCGTTATTGTTGGGTTTGCAGTTATAGATGAACCTGTAGTAGAACTTAATCCTATCGCCGGTGTCCACGTATAAATATTCGCTCCGCTTGCCGTTAAAATGGCTGTACTACCATTACATATAGTTGGTGGTGTTGGTACATTCAGTATTGGTTTTGGATTAATAATTACGTTCACCATCGTTGAACCCTGACAACCGTCAGCATCAATACCATTCACTGTATAAATTGTTGTAATTGTTGGATTAGCCGTTACTGAAGAACCCGTTGTTGCACTTAGCCCCGTTGATGGAGACCACGTATAGGTTGTTGCTCCATTTGCTGTTAATGTTGTGCTGCTGCCGTTACATATTGGTGCAGGAGTTGCAACCGTTATTATAGGATTTGGGTTGACAGTCACTACTACTGTTGTTATTCCGGTACATCCATTTACATCTGTGCCTGTTATGGCATAGATTGCGGTTGTTATTGGATTCGCTGTTACTGATGAACCTGTCGTTGCACTCAATCCAGTTGATGGGGACCATATATAGGTTACTGCTCCATTTGCTATTAGTGTTACACTGCTGCCACTGCATATTGGCGCAGGGGTTGCAACCGTTATTGCTGGATTTGGATTAACGGTTACTGTTACTGTTGTTGTTGCGGTGCACCCATTCCCATCTACTCCCGTTATCGTATAAATTGTAGTTGTTGTCGGATTTGCTGCTACTGTTGAACCTGTTGTTGCACTCAATCCAGTTGACGGGGACCATGAGTATGTTGTTGCTCCATTTGCTGTTAATGTTGTACTGTTACCACTGCATATTGGCGCAGGGGTTGCAACCGTTATTGTCGGATTAGGATTGACAGTCACGGCTACCGTTGTTGTTCCGATACATCCATTTCCATCTGTTCCGATAACTGTATACAGGGTTGTAGTAGTTGGATCAGCCGTTACTGAAGAACCAGTTGTTGCACTCAATCCTGTAACCGGTGCCCAGGTATAGGTCGCTGCTCCATTTGCTGTAAGCGTTGTGCTGCTACCATTGCATATTGGGGCAGGGGTTGCAACCGTTATCGTTGGATTCGGATTAACGGCTACTGCTACTGTTGTTGTTCCTGTACATCCATTTCCATCTGTTCCAGTTATGGTATAGGCTGTGGATGATGCCGGACTTGCTATTACTGATGCCCCTGTTGTTGCACTTAATCCTGTTACCGGTGTCCAGGTATAAGTCGCTGCTCCATTTGCTGTAAGCGTTGTGCTGCTACCAGTGCATATTGGTGCAGGGGTTGCAACCGTTATCGTTGGATTTGGATTAACGGTTACTATTACTGTCGTAGTAGCAGTACATCCAATGCTATCTGTTCCGGTTATGGTATAAGTTGTAGTTATAGTGGGATTAGCGGTTACCGATGAACCTGTTGAATCACTCAATCCTATTGAAGGAGCCCATGTGTATGTTGTTGCACCGCTTGCAGCTAAAGTTGTACTACTGCCAATGCAAATTGATTGTGGATTTGTTACAGCAATAACAGGTGTAGGGTTTACTGTTACTACTGATTGAACTGTATCTGTACAACCTGCAGCCGAAGTTCCTATTACGGTGTATGTGGTTGTAACAGTCGGACTGGCAATAACGCTGGAGCCGCTTGTTGAACTTAATCCTGTTGAGGGAGACCAGCTATAAGTACTAACGGCACCAGATGCAGATAATGTAGCAGAGTTCCCATCACAAATGGTAGCATTATTCGGAGTAATTTGTATAGCGTTTGTTAAAATTGTTACTGTATCAAGAAAGGTTTGAACTATACACGAGCTATCATATATAGTAGCTATATATGTTCCAGCATAAAGCCCGGTAGCTGTGTTTCCTGTCTGCAAAGGTATAGTATTCCAGGTAATGGTATAAGGCGGTGTACCCCCTGTTGGTATAACAGTTGCCGACCCCAATGTATCACAGTCAACATTCTTTATATTGTTTGTAACTTTAATTATATAGCAGGAAGGCAGGTTTAACTGTGTAGCGGAAATGAAACCAATTCCACAAGCATAAAGCATATCCTTATTGCTAAGCCTGACATCATATACTGTATCGGGTTCAGCAAAAGTTTGAACTAAATTCAAGCTGGAATTATATTGTTGCACAGTATTAATAGATCCAAGGAAAATATGACCACAATCATCTGAAGTGAGCCCGCCCCAGGATATAGTAGAATCCTCACTTGGCCCATTCACAAAAACGCTGTCAAGTATATTACCCGCCGTTGTCCCCCATTGTTTCAACACATAACTGTCATAAGTATAAAGAGTGGTATCACTCACCGTCATGCCATTATACCCATTGCCGGGTTGGAAAGCATCATCTAAACCGTATGTCAAACTCCCATGTTCAAGAACATCATAATTAGAATGCACCATCCATGTGGTTGGAATAAGAGTAGGTAACGGAAGTTTCAGAAGCACATTATTAAAACTGTCAGGATCAAGCGTTGAATAAACGCTATGCGCAGTTACCATATAACTATTTCCAAAATTATCGAGAGCTAAATCCCACATATCGTGAAATCCCGAAACAGTGTCATTTAATGTATTAACAAGTGAAAGGGATGTAAGATTAGTATCAAGATACGAAGCAGTGTAAGATGGTGTAGTAGAACCACCGCCGGCTATAACAGCCTGATTTGTACATGAGCTGAATGCTATTTTCCACATTTCATTAAAGTCCACATTCCCGCCATATTGCGCAATTAATACACCTGAACTATTTAATTTAAATGCTAATGCGCCACTTGGGGTCGCATCCCTACCCTCGGTTACGTAAACGGATTGTGAATGCCTGTCTACAGCAAAATCCCCGAGGTATTGGTTATTGCCGTTGAAAATTGTGGTGTAACTCCATAGCAAAGTTCCTGCACTATTGTATTTCAATATCTGCCAGGGGTAGCTTCCTCCATAAACATAAATATTGCCGGCATCATCCCAATCAAGGTCATAAGCATCATTTGTTCGGTTAAAAGTCGGAGTAATAATTAAGGGGTCTATTAAAAGAGTCTCGCTTTTATCATATGCATCCGCAGTAAACTTTACACTTCCATTACTTAATGAAAAATCACATTTGATTTCCTTATTTGAAGACGACAACTTTGAAACAGGTGCATATTGCATAAAGTTTCCATAAGGAGACGTGATAGTCATATTACCATCGGAATTAAGTTTTATATCTCCATTATACTGAATCTTAATCTGTGAAATATCTGCATCCGGATGCACAATGAAAGAATATTCAAAACCCTCCTTATCTTCAGGAAAATAAAATTCCATATCAATTCCCGGGTATAAATTATGGTAAGTTAGTTTCTTCCATGCATGAGCTTTTATAGCTAAATCTCCCTTAATGGTATAACTGTAGTACCAACTCACCTCATTATCGCCGGTAATCGTATCATGCGAATCAGCGCCCTCAAAATTCATTTCATAAAATTGTTCAATATTTTTAAATTCCAATTCATCGTCATCATCTCCTGTTTTCTTCCCACCTTCCCTTAATTTAAGCTGTTCAATTTCCTCTTCAGGGCGTTTAACGGATACAATTCTTGAAATCAAAATACCGGTTGGTGTAAAATAATATTGTAAACCATCCTGGCGGGCGTAGAATAAAATATCTTTTGCCGCTGCTTTGCCGGGCAGTTGAAATTGCCCTATATTTTCAACGAATACTTTTTGTTCAAACGGGTTTTTTGCAATCCACTTAACACCGGGTGTATTTTGCGCCGCTCCAAAATGGAGTGAAAACAACGTAACTGACAGAACTATGGCGAGTAGTTTTTGTTTCATCCCCGCAAACGTGATTTACTCAATAATGTTTGCACAATTATTTGAACCCGGAATCGCCTGGTTGAAATAAAATGCTTCATACATTATTAATAGTTTTAAATAATAAAAAAATTAACTTAAATAAATAATGCGCCCGAAATATACATTACCTCACCCGTTTCTCTTTATACAATTCCAATCTTTTTGTATAAAATTTCAGTTTTTTATTTCTGAAAATATTATATTTAGGTGTAACTTAAATACTATTGCTGTTTATGTCAGCATTGACCCTGTAAAACATAAATTAAATAGAATTCAACTGACTTTAAACAAAGCAATCAGCCAAATAAGATGATTTGTTAATTTGACGGGGCTACGCTTCAAAACATTTATAAAGTAAGGTAATTTTTATTGAGAATTTCGGAATATTTATGCACATTGAGCATGCTATTTTTGCTGTAGTTAATTCAATTAATATTATAAAATTATCGCTGAAAACAAATATTAAAAAGAAGTTGTGCAATTTTGTGTTATACAATATTTTTTTACGAGTGGACTGGCATAAAAAAGGCACTCTGAATGCCGGAGCGCCTTTGAAATAAAGAGATTCTTTTTTCTTATTCTATCTTAACAATTTTCGATGTAATCATTTGATCACTACTCCTGATAATGAGGAAATATGTTCCTGCCTGTTGTTGTGACATATCGAACTGGCGGATATAATCACCGGCAGGTGCCGTTTCAGTTTCACTCATTATTATTCTGCCTGTCAGGTCGGTCACCATCACAGTGACATCAGATTGCTTTTCAAAGGTAGCATGAACTGTTGTAAGGCTAAACGTTGGGTTAGGATAAACTTTCACATCACTAATGGCATGACCGTCACCATTGTTGCCATCACCGCGTGGAGCCATATTGTTACCATTACAGCAGTTGGTCGATGTGCAGAACTCAACCACAGAAGCATATCCTGAAGACGAGCCACATGAACAATTTTCACTCACACTCCATTCATACGTTGTGCCGGATGTGAGACAGCTTAATGTCAAGCTATTGGTCTTAACCGTTTCAGTTGACCATGTTGAACAGCCAAGGGCTTTATATTCCACCGTGAAACTCGATGCTGATGATGAATAGCTCCAGCTTAAGGTTGCACCGGTACAAGTGATATCCGATGACTTTAGGTCGGTTGGAACCTCACATGTTGAGCAATTATTAACCGTAAGAGTTGCGGTATTGCTCGTTACACAGCTGCATGAGTTGCTTACTATCACATCGTAGCATCCTGCATTTGATGAGGTAGTAGATTCAATTGTATAGCAGCATGAATTTGCTCCACTGATGTTCTTGCCGTTATATTGCCACTGGTAGCTTAAATTACTACCGCTTGCAATAACACAGAATGTAACACCCGAACCTGCACATACTGTTTGACAAACAGGCTGTGATGTAATACATGGTGCACCGTTAACAGTTAATGTTACCGTACAACTGGTCACTGAGCCGCATGAGTTGCTAACCACCACATCATAGCATCCTGCATTGCAAGCCGCTGCTGATGGAATTGTATAGCAGCATGAAGTTGCCCCATTGATGTTCTTGCCGTTAAACTGCCACTTATAGCTCAGGTTGCTGCCTGTTGCTGTTACACAGAAGGTGGCACTGTTGCCTGAACATACTGTTACACAAACCGGCTGTGAGGTAATCACCGGCGAGCTTCCGATGGTTAATGTAACCGTATTGCTGGTCTGTGACCCGCAAGAGTTGCTTACTATCACATCGTAGCATCCTGCATTTGATGTGGTTACAGGATTGATGGTATAGCATGATGAATTTGCTCCTTTGATGTTCTTGCCGTTATATTGCCATTGGTATTTTAAGTCACTTCCTGTTGCTGTTACACAGAAGGTCACTCCTTCACCTCCACCGCACTTGCCTCCCACTGAACATATTGACTGGCTTTGTGGCTGGCAGGTAATAACAGGCTGTGTATTAATTGTAAGTGTTACCGTACAACTGGTCACTGAGCCGCATGAGTTGCTAACCACCACATCATAGCATCCTGCATTGCAGGCCGCTGCTGACGGAATTGTATAGCAGCATGAAGTTGCCCCCTTGATGTTCTTGCCGTTAAACTGCCACTGATACGTCAGGTCACTGCCTGTTGCTGTTATACAGAAGGTGGCACTGCTGCCTGAGCATACAGATACACAAACCGGCTGTGAGGTAATAACAGGTGAGCTTCCTATTGTTAATACAGCAATGTTGCTGGTATCTGAACCGCAAGAGTTGCTGACTATCACATCATAGCATCCTGCATCTGATGTGGTTACAGGATTGATGGTATAGCACGATGAATTTGCTCCTTTGATGTTCTTGCCGTTATACTGCCATTGGTATTTTAAGTCACTTCCTGTTGCTGTTACACAGAAGGTTACTCCATCGTTACCCCCGCATTTACCATTAGTTGAACATAAGGATTCATCTTTAGGCTGGCAGGTGATAATGGGCGGTGTAGTAATTGTGAGTGTCGCTATACTGCTGGTAACCGAACCACAAGAGTTGGTAACTACAACATCATAACATCCTGTGTTTGCAGGTGATGTTACCGAAACGGTATAACACGAACCATTTGCCCCATTAATGTTTTTACCATTAAACTGCCACTGATAGGTTACATCGGTACCTGAAGCTGTTACACAGAATGTAGCGCTGCTACCTGAACATACACTAACACATTTAGGCTGCGATATTATAACAGGAGAAGAATTGATAATAAGTTTGGCAGTATCGCTGGTTATAGAACCACAACCTCCTGTAATTATCACATCGTAGCTACCCGAGTCAGATAATATCACAGGATTAATTGTGTAGCAGGATGAATTTGCCCCTTTGATGTTCTTACCGTCAAACTGCCACTGATAAGTTAAATTATTGCCTGTAGCTTCAACACAGAAAGTAACACCTTTACTGCCTCCGCACTTACCGCCTGTTGAGCATAATGTTACACTAACAGGTTGTGATTTAATAACGGGCGGATTATTACCAAACTTCAATAATGCTATATTACTTGTATCAGACCCGCATGAGCCGGTTACTATCACATCATATTCCCCTGTATCAGTTGCAGTAACAGACAGGATAGAATACTCAGATGAATTTGCTCCTGTAATATTCTTTCCGTCAAACTGCCACTGATAGGTGAGGTCGCTTCCTGTTGCCGATATATTAAATGCCGCACTGCTACCAGAGCAAACTGTATCATTCTTAAGTTGCGAAGTAATCTTTGTTGACGGCAAAACTGAAACAATAACCTTTATTGTATCTGTACAACTGTTACCATTTAATCCTATTACGGTATAGGTTGTAGTTACCGTGGGGGTTACTATAACATATGGTAAGCCTTCCTGGGTATTTACCTGCGGTATCCATGTATAGCTGGTTGCTCCTGATGGCCACAAGGTATCATTGCTGCCACTACATACGGCAGAAGAACTTAATGTTACGGATACAGTTGGTAACGGATTTACCGTAACGGTAACGGTTGTAGAATTTGAACACTTATTACCATTTGTTCCACTAACGGTATAGGTTGTCGTTATACTTGGATTTGCTGCTACTGATGAACCTGATGTTGCACTCAATCCGCTCGCCGGTGACCATGTGTATGATGTTGCACCTGTTGCTGTCAGGACAGTGCTGCTTCCCGCGCAAATAGGTGCGGGAGTTCCAACAGATATTGTCGGTAACGGATTTACAGTTACTACTGATGTGGCTGTATTGCTACAACCCTTGGTATTTGTGCCTGTTACGGTATATGTCGTGGTTACAGTTGGATCAGCTGATACTGATGAACCTGTAGTTGCGCTTAATCCTATTGAAGGACTCCATGTATATGAAGTCGCTCCACTTGCTGTTAATACACCGTTGTCTCCATAACATATTGTTGCTGGTGTAACGTTAATCATAGGTAATTGATTAACTTTTACAACAACTGTTGTTGTATCAGTACATCCATTCCCATTTGTTCCTATTACAGTATATGTGGTCGTTATACTTGGGCTAACCGTAACATAAGGTAACCCTTCTTTCATGTTTACCGCCGGTGTCCATGTATAACTTGTTGCCCCTGTTGGTCTCAATGTATCTATTCCACCAACACAAATTGGTGAATCGCTTTGAGTAATACTTATATTTGGTAATGGATTTACTGTTATTGATACAAGTGTCACATTAAGGCTTACACAACCGGAGTTGCTAATTCCAACTACTGAATATGTTGTTGATATAGTCGGGCTGGCTATTACAGATGAACCTGTTGTTGCACTCAATCCCGTTGATGGTGACCACGTATAACTTTCTGCCCCGCTTGCTGTTAAGGTATCAGCAATACCTGCACAAATTGTAGATGATTGTTCACCTATTGTAACTTTTGGTGCTGGTTTAACATCTACTGTTGCTTTTGCTGTGTTCACGCAACCATTATCATTTGTTCCTGTTACAGTATATGTTGTTGTATCTGACGGGCTGGCTATTACTTGTGTACCTGATGATGCGCTTAAGCTGCCAGAAGGCGACCAAGTATAACTTGTAGCTCCGCTTGCTCTTAAAGTATCTGTAGTACCTGAACAAATTGAAAGTGAAGTTAGAGTTACTGTTACATATGGTAACGGATTTACCGTTACGGTAACGGTTTTAGTATTAGTACATCCATTCCCATTCGTCCCTGTTACAGTATAAGTTGTTGTTGCCGTTGGATTGGCTATCACTTTAGCTCCGGTGGAAGTGCTTAAGCTTTCCGAAGGCGACCAAGTGTACGAATCAGCTCCCGATGCTGTCAATGTATCTGTACTGCCCGTGCAGATAGCAGGTGTAGAAGCTGTTACCGATACTGTCAGTAATGGATTAACTGTTATTGTTACTGTGGCAGTATTGGTACATCCACTTCCATTGGTTCCGGTTACTGTATAGGTTGTAGTGCCTGATGGGCTTGCTATAACTGTAGCTCCAGCTGATGCACTTAGGCTTCCTGACGGCGACCAGGTATAGCTTGTCGCTCCTGATGCTTTTAAAGTATCAGTACTGCCGGGACATATCGAAGTAGAATTAGGCGTTATTGAAACTGTTGGAAGTGGATTAACTTTTACTGTTACATTATAATTATTGGTACAGCCATTGCCGTTTGTCCCGGTTACGGTATAGGTTGTCGTTACTGTGGGGTCGGCTGTTACCGAAACGCCTGTTGACGCACTTAAGCTTCCCGATGGCGACCACGTGTAGCTTGTCGCTCCCGATGCTGTCAGTGTATCATTATTGCCGGTACAGATTGAAGCTGATGTCGGCGTTGCCGTTACTATCGGTAATGAATTTACTTTTACCGTTACGGTACCGGTACTTACACAGCCATTGCCGTTTGTCCCGGTTACGGTATAGGTTGTCGTTACTGTCGGATCGGCTGTTACCGAAACGCCTGTTGACGCACTTAAGCTTCCTGATGGCGACCACGTGTAGCTTGTCGCTCCCGATGCTGTCAGTGTATCATTATTGCCTGTACAGATTGAAGCTGATGTCGGCGTTGCCGTTACTATCGGTAATGAATTTACTTTTACCGTTACAGTACCGGTACTTACACAGCCATTGCCGTTTGTCCCGGTTACGGTATAGGTTGTCGTTACTGTGGGGTCGGCTGTTACCGAAACGCCTGTTGAAGCACTTAAGCTTCCCGATGGTGACCACGTGTAGCTTGTCGCTCCCGATGCTGTCAGTGTATCATTATTGCCGGTACAGATTGAAGCTGATGTCGGCGTTGCCGTTACTATCGGTAATGAATTTACTTTTACCGTTACGGTACCGGTACTTACACAGCCATTGCCGTTTGTCCCGGTTACGGTATAGGTTGTCGTTACTGTGGGGTCGGCTGTTACCGAAACGCCTGTTGACGCACTTAGGCTTCCCGATGGTGACCACGTATAGCTTGTCGCTCCCGATGCTGTAAGTGTATCGTTATTACCGGTACAAATTGAAGTTGATGTCGGCGTTGCCGTTATTATCGGTAATGAATTTACTTTTACCGTTACGGTACAGGTACTTACACAGCCATTGCCGTTTGTCCCGGTTACGGTATAGGTTGTCGTTACTGTGGGGTCGGCTGTTACCGAAACGCCTGTTGACGCACTTAGGCTTCCCGATGGTGACCACGTGTAGCTTGTCGCTCCCGATGCTGTCAGTGTATCGTTATTACCGGTACAAATTGAAGTTGATGTCGGCGTTGCCGATACTATTGGTAATGGATTTACTTTTACCGTTACGGTACCGGTATTCACACAGCCATTGCCGTTTGTCCCGGTTACGGTATAGGTTGTCGTTACTGTCGGATCGGCTGTTACCGAAACGCCTGTTGACGCACTTAAACTTCCCGCAGGCGACCAGGTGTAGCTTATCGTGCCAGATGCTGTTAATGTATCATTATTACCAATACAAATTGCCGATGATGTTGGAGTTATAGATACTGTTGGCAGTAGGTTAACTGACACAGTTACAGTGGAGGTATTTACGCAACCATTTCCATTAGTTCCTGTTACGGTATAGGTTGTCGTTACTGTCGGATCGGCTGTTACCGAAACGCCTGTTGACGCACTTAGGCTTCCCGATGGCGACCACGTGTAGCTTGTCGCTCCCGATGCTGTCAGTGTATCATTATTGCCTGTACAGATTGAAGCTGATGTCGGCGTTGCCGTTACTATCGGTAATGAATTTACTTTTACCGTTACAGTACCGGTACTTACACAGCCATTGCCGTTTGTCCCGGTTACGGTATAGGTTGTCGTTACTGTCGGATCGGCTGTTACCGAAACGCCTGTTGACGCACTTAAGCTTCCCGATGGCGACCACGTGTAGCTTGTCGCTCCCGATGCTGTCAGTGTATCATTATTGCCGGTACAGATTGAAGCTGATGTCGGCGTTGCCGATACTATTGGTAATGAATTTACTTTTACCGTTACGGTACCGGTACTTACACAGCCATTGCCGTTTGTCCCGGTTACGGTATAGGTTGTCGTTACTGTCGGATCGGCTGTTACCGAAACGCCTGTTGACGCACTTAGGCTTCCCGATGGCGACCACGTATAGCTTGTCGCTCCCGATGCTGTCAGTGTATCATTATTGCCTGTACAGATTGAAGTTGATGTCGGCGTTGCCGTTACTATCGGTAATGAATTTACTTTTACCGTTACAGTACAGGTACTTACACAGCCATTGCCGTTTGTCCCGGTTACGGTATAGGTTGTCGTTACTGTGGGGTCGGCTGTTACCGAAACGCCTGTTGACGCACTTAGGCTTCCCGATGGCGACCACGTGTAGCTTGTCGCTCCCGATGCTGTCAGTGTATCATTATTGCCGGTGCAGATTGAAGCTGATGTCGGCGTTGCCGTTACTATTGGTAATGGATTTACTTTTACCGTTACGGTACCGGTACTTACACAGCCATTGCCGTTTGTCCCGGTTACGGTATAGGTTGTCGTTACTGTCGGATCGGCTGTTACCGAAACGCCTGTTGACGCACTTAAGCTTCCTGATGGCGACCACGTGTAGCTTGTCGCTCCCGATGCTGTCAGTGTATCATTATTGCCGGTACAGATTGAAGCTGATGTCGGCGTTGCCGTTACTATCGGTAATGAATTTACTTTTACCGTTACGGTACCGGTACTTACACAGCCATTGCCGTTTGTCCCGGTTACGGTATAGGTTGTCGTTACTGTCGGATCGGCTGTTACCGAAACGCCTGTTGACGCACTTAGGCTTCCCGATGGTGACCACGTATAGCTTGTCGCTCCCGATGCTGTCAGTGTATCATTATTGCCTGTACAGATTGAAGTTGATGTCGGCGTTGCCGTTACTATCGGTAATGAATTTACTTTTACCGTTACAGTACCGGTACTTACACAGCCATTGCCGTTTGTCCCGGTTACGGTATAGGTTGTCGTTACTGTGGGGTCGGCTGTTACCGAAACGCCTGTTGACGCACTTAGGCTTCCCGATGGTGACCACGTGTAGCTCGTCGCTCCCGACGCTGTCAGTGTATCGTTATTGCCTGTACAGATTGAAGCTGATGTCGGCGTTGCCGATACTATTGGTAATGGATTTACTTTTACCGTTACGGTACCTGTACTTACACAGCCATTGCCGTTTGTCCCGGTTACGGTATAGGTTGTCGTTACTGTGGGGTCGGCTGTTACCGAAACGCCTGTTGACGCACTTAGGCTTCCCGATGGTGACCACGTATAGCTTGTCGCTCCCGATGCTGTCAGTGTATCATTATTGCCTGTACAGATTGAAGTTGATGTTGCTGTTACGGATACGGTCGGTAACGGATTTACCGTTACTACTGTATTATAAGTATTGGTACATCCATTGCCGTTTGTTCCGGTTACGGTATAGGTTGTTGTCGCTATCGGGTTGGCAATTACTTTAGCTCCTGTTGATGCGCTTAAGCTTCCCGATGGTGACCACGAGTAGCTTGTTGCTCCTGATGCTGTCAGCGTATCGTTATTACCTGTGCATATTGCAGATGATGATGCTGTTACCGATACAGTTGGTAATGGATTGACTACAACCTGTGCTATGGCTGTATCACTGCAGTCATAAATATTTGTAAATATCACCTGGTAGGTGGTGGTTACTGCAGGATTAGCTTTTACTGATGCTCCTGTTGTTCCCAATAGCCCTGTGGATGGCGACCAGGTATAGGTTCCTCCTACTTCATTATTAGTTGTCTGTATAGTTGCTGTATCTCCATAACATATCGTCGTTGAATCAACTGTAATTACAGGTTTTGGATTTACAGTAATTACTATTGAATCGGTACTTGTGCACCCTGCACCATTTGTTCCAGTAAAAACGTATGTTGTAGTTACAGTTGGGCTTGCTATTACAATTGAGTCTGTAGCCACATTATTCAATCCCTGTAATCCTGCAGTCGGAGACCATAAATAATATTTTGCACCTTTTACGGTAAGGGTTGGAACCGCTTGCTGCCATAACATATTGTTGTGCTTGAAGTGATAGGTACATTAATTGATAATGTTGGCAACGGATTTACGGTTACTACTGTATTATAAGTATTGGTGCAGCCATTGCCGTTTGTTCCCGTTACAGTGTATGTTGTTGTTGCTGTCGGGTTGGCTATTACTTTAGCTCCTGTTGACGCACTTAGACTTCCCGCCGGCGACCACGTGTAGCTTGTCGCTCCTGTTGCTGTCAGTGTATCGTTATTACCGGTACAGATTGCAGATGATGTTGCTGTTACGGATACGGTCGGTAACGGATTTACCGTTACTATTGTATTATAAGTATTGGTACATCCATTGCCATTCGTTCCGGTTACCGTGTATGTTGTTGTCGATGTCGGGTTGGCTATTACTTTAGCTCCTGTTGACGCACTTAAGCTTCCTGATGGCGACCAGGTATAGCTTGTCGCTCCTGATGCTGCCAGTGTATCGTTATTACCGGTACAGATTACAGATGATGTTGCCGTTATCGATACAGTCGGTAACGGATTTACTGTTACTATTGTATTATAAGTATTGGTACATCCATTGCCATTCATTCCGGTTACCGTGTATGTTGTTGTCGCTGTCGGGTTGGCTATTACTTTAGCTCCTGTTGACGCACTTAAGCTTCCTGATGGCGACCAGGTATAGCTTGTCGCTCCTGATGCTGCCAGTGTATCGTTATTACCGGTACAGATTGAAGTTGAAGTCGGCGTTGCCGTTACTATCGGTAATGAATTTACTTGTACCGTGACGGTACCGGTATTCACACAGCCATTGCCGTTTGTCCCGGTTACGGTATAGGTTGTCGTTACTGTCGGGTCGGCTGTTACCGAAACGCCTGTTGACGCACTTAGGCTTCCGGATGGTGACCATGTGTAGCTTGTCGCTCCTGATGCTGCCAGTGTATCGTTATTACCGGTACAGATTGAAGTTGAAGTCGGCGTTGCCGTTACTATCGGTAATGAATTTACTTGTACCGTGACGGTACCGGTATTCACACAGCCATTGCCGTTTGTCCCGGTTACGGTATAGGTTGTCGTTACTGTCGGGTCGGCTGTTACCGAAACGCCTGTTGACGCACTTAGGCTTCCGGATGGTGACCATGTGTAGCTTGTCGCTCCTGATGCTGCCAGTGTATCGTTATTACCGGTACAGATTACAGATGATGTTGCCGTTATCGATACAGTCGGTAACGGATTTACTGTTACTATTGTATTATAAGTATTGGTACATCCATTGCCATTCATTCCGGTTACCGTGTATGTTGTTGCCGTCTGTCGGGTTGGCTATTACTTTAGCTCCTGTTGACGCACTTAAGCTTCCTGATGGCGACCAGGTATAGCTTGTCGCTCCTGATGCTGCCAGTGTATCGTTATTACCGGTACAGATTGAAGTTGAAGTCGGCGTTACCGTAACTATCGGTAATGAATTTACTTGTACCGTGAGGGTACCGGTATTCACACAGCCATTGCCGTTTGTCCCGGTTACGGTATAGGTTGTCGTTACTGTCGGGTCGGCTGTTACCGAAACGCCTGTTGACGCACTTAGGCTTCCGGATGGTGACCATGTGTAGCTTGTCGCTCCTGTTGCTGTCAGTGTATCGTTATTACCAGTACAGATTGCAGGTGATGTTGCAGTTACCGATACAGTCGGTAACGGATTTACTGTTACTGTTACATTATAGGTATTAGTACAAGTCCCGTTCGTTCCGGTTACAGTATAGGTGGTTGTGGTAGTTGGGCTGGCTATAACTGTTGCACCTGTTGATGCATTTAAGCTTCCCGCCGGAACCCACGTATAGCTTGTTGCTCCTGATGCTTTTAAGGTATCAACATTACTGATACATATTGAAGATGTTTTAGCTGTTACAGAAACAGTTGGTAATGGATTTACCGTTACGGTAACAGTACGTGTATTTACACAGCCATTTCCGTTTGTTCCGGTTACGGTATAGGTTGTCGTTAGTGTCGGATCGGCTGTTACCGAAACGCCTGTTGACGCACTTAGGCTTCCGGAAGGTGACCAGGTGTAGCTTGTCGCTCCCGATGCTGTCAAGGTATCTTTATTACCGGCACATATTGCAGATGATGTTGCTGTTACGGATACAGTTGGTAAGGGATAAATAGTAACAACTTGTGTAGCTGTACCTGTACAACCATTACCATCGGTTGCCGTAACAGTATAAGTTGTGGTTACAGTGGGGCTGGCTGAAACAGATGAGCCCGTGGTCACATTCAATCCTGTTGATGGCGACCATGTATAAGTAAATGATCCGGTTCCTCCCGAAGCTGATGCTTTCAGGGTTGCTGATGAAGTGCCAATGCAAAAGCTTGTATTGGTAGCAGTAATTAATGCAGTAATTTTAGTGGGCTGTGGAAGTATAGCAGTTGCTGTTGCCGTACAACCGTTTTTGTCCATAGCAGTAATAGTATAGGTTCCGGCAGTAAGGTTAGATGCGGTGAGCCCGGTTCCGCCACTGGGTGTCCAGTTATAAGTATAAGGCGGAGTACCCCCTGTAGGTGTATTAGCTGTGCAACTACCATTATTACCAACACATGTGGTAGGGTTGGTTTGCGATGCTATCGTTTCTGCAAGAACGGCAGGTTGGGTAATAATAAAAGAATTTGAATAAGTGCAATTGTTTCCATCAGTTACGGTAACCGAATAGGTTCCCTGCTCCAGGCTTGAAATAGTTTGCGTTGAAGCACCCGTGCTCCAGGTGAACGTATAAGGTGACGGACCGGTAGGATTGGCAGTAATAGAACCATTATTAAGCCCATTACAAGTAACATTATTTACAGTGGCTCCTACGCTGGCAACTATCACTTTTACCGTTTGATCGGCTGCCCCTGCAATTATACAGGCATCACCACTAATAATTCTCCTAAAATAGGTAGTCACTGTTAATGCACCAATAAGACTACTACTTAAATTTTGAGTGGTTCCACTGGGAATATTTGTCCAGTTAATACTATCAGTGCTGGATTGCCATTGGTAAGAGGTAGCTGAACCACCAACGGTGTAAGCCGGTGTCTGAACCACATTATTACGAATGATAGTAGGTAAGCTGTAAGAAGGCATAGAGCCGGTAAAACCGGAAGGTGTGCCGCCTTTACAAACAACTGTATCTCCCATGATGGTATTATCAAGCAAATCGGGCGGGTTTGACCAAACCACAAGCCCAGGTTCATAAATGGAGGTGGAGCTTGATTTTGTGGAGTTCAAAGTACCTTGTGTTAAAGGAATATCATCTGACTCAGAAGTTACAAGTGTGTAAATACGGCAATTTGAAAATTTAATGCCCCGTTCGCCAACCGGGTCATAGTCATTAAACGTTCCACCGTAATAACTGCTGAATTCAAGGGAATCAAGCGTGGTGTAAAGCTTTAAAAAAACCTCGGTGGTATCCGTTTGACCTGTTTTTTCCTTGGTCATATTGGTTGTTTGCACTGCACCATTTGTGGTAGGGAAAGCTGTACTGGTAGTGTATGCTAAAACATAAACATCATTATTCTGATCAGTATTTAAGCCCATCATATTTATTGCTGCATTGTTTCCTGTCGTATTTGTCCCACCCACATAAGTCCCGGAAACAAATGTTTGATTGGTATCCATATTAGCAACAAAAAAAGCGGAGGTGCCTTTTATAGTTGTTTGATAGGCGCCTGCAGAAATATTACTTGAAGCCAAACCGTTTGTTAATCCACCGAAATAAACCTCGTCATACAGGGTATTAAATTCCATGCAAAGAATTTGTGCCGTTTTACCCGAAGCAGCATCAAAATAGGATGACCACTTAGTTGTTCCGGCGGAGTTTAATTTTTGAATGAACCCGCTTTCACTTCCGCCTAAAGCAGATTGTCTTGCAGCGGGCTCGCCTACCGCAGATGTCGTAGGGAAGTTGGTTGCTGAAGTATAGCCGGCAACATAAATATTATCGTTTCCGGGGTTATCAACCATTATAGTTGCCACGTTTACCACACCTGTTCCTGAACCGCCATAATTCTTCATCCATCGTATTGTATCAAAATTCGCATTAATTCTAAAAACAAAAACATCATAAATAGTAGTTGCGCTGCCACTTGTGCCGGTTGCGCCGCTACCGGGAAACAGTGTAGCTAAATTTCCGCTTTTAGTTTCACCGCAAACAAGAACATCACCGGTAGAGGTGAAACGAAGATCATAAGATTCATCGTCGCCATTACCGCCAATTACGCCACCCTTTATAGATTGTCCGTCCGGGGTTATTTTCAGGACGAAAATATTATCGGTAGT
This sequence comes from Chitinophagales bacterium, assembly GCA_963770495.1. Lineage (GTDB taxonomy): Bacteria > Bacteroidota > Bacteroidia > Chitinophagales > CAVYQA01 > CAVYQA01. The sequence goes on from CAVYQA010000017.1 coordinate 94,079, forward strand.
TTGGCTTTCCTCATTAATACTTGCCGGTTCTCCGCTGAAAGCGGTACCGCCCGTCAATGGAAAATCGCTGCTGGTGGTGTAACCTGTAATATATAGGTTTCCATCGGGTCCCATTTGAGCTGCGTAAGGGTTATTATCATCATTCCCGCCTACATAGGTTTGCCAAACCCGGGTTCCTGAACCTCCAACGGAAGTAGGTTCGGTATATTTACCAATAATCATGTTAAGAGTTCCATTGGCAGTAACATCAAATGCGCCTGCAGTAATAGTAGCGCTTGACGTTCCTTCCACGCGGGCGACTGTGTAAATATTATCCGATGCATCTACCCAAACACAATGCGCGTGATTAGCGCCGGTAGAATTGGTGCAAAGCCAGGTAGCCCAGCGTAACGCTATGGGGTCAATAAGCAGTGTTTTAGATTTATCAAAATTGCCGATGTTGAATGTTACTATATTATTTCCGGTTACAACATAATGTACATCAACCGGTACTCTTTGTCCATTTATATTCTGATAAGCTACAGGAGTCGGAAGTTTCATTTCTCCTACACTTGTTTTTAAAACCAGTGAACCATCTTTTTTCAAAATAACCTTAGAAATGCCATCCATTTTAATGGATATGGCATCCTTATTAAAGCCCGGCTTACAAATCATGTCATATTCAAGACTGCCATCTTTTGAAGGATAATAACGAACACTAACGTTATCATACACATTATTATACCAGATTTCCTGGTAACTATTAATATTGGTTTGGGATTGATTACCAATAAAATAATTAAAAACATCCTTATGTTTGGTTTTGCCTTCAACCGTCATTAAAGGAGAATGGTTAATGAAGTTCATAGTCCAGCCATTGCCTCTTAAATGTGGTTCAGATTCAGTAAAGGGAGTATGGCTAATATGCGATGCTTCCTGTTTTGTAATCCATTGAGCCTGGGCTTCTGCATCTGCCGGGTTAAAAGTGCCTACAAGCATACCTTCTTTGGTAGCTAAAGCCTGTCCCAATTTAAAATCGGCTCTGTAAAGTATTTTAGAGTCCCACTGCCCCTTATTTTGGGTAAAATAAACCTGCTTATCATAATAATTAAGCATGTTTTTTATGTCGGGACTTACTTCCGATGAGGACATCAACCCTGCAGCAGGGCTTGATACAGAGCTAACTGCGGGTACATTTTGGGTTTGCGAAAACCCTTTATAGCTTAGTAAAAAAAACAGTGCACAAATTAAAAGTTTGGCTTTACCGGTAAAAAAAATTACAATTTTTCTACAGTAAATAGTAGAGGTACTATTCATAGGTGGTTTTTTCAGTTAGAAAAGTGTTAATTATTAAAGGGTTATATATAAATGCCCTTTAATGGGAAGACAAATATAGCAGTAGGCTTTATTAACAAGCTGACGAAAAATGTTAATAAGTTACTCGTTTTGTGGATAAGTTATCTTTGTATTACACTATCATTAATACATTATTAAAACTTAAAATCAGTTACATTACTTTTGTAAGTATAAATTTTAAGTATAGATAATAAAGTTTTTTAATGTAAGAATTATCTGTAATACTTTAAATAAATAAAATCAAGCCATTTACATGAAGCTTTGTTTTATTTAATGGAATTTTTTGTGACTATTTTGTTTGTCCTGAATAATTAGTAGTAATTTTATTGCTAAAAGCTATTAGAAAGGTTGTACCAAGAAGTAAAATAACGCGAATATCTAGCCAATAAAAAATTAATCATTTATCCATTTCGCTAATAAATAATTTCAAATGAAAAACCTGTCCGCAATAATTAAAATTATTACTTATGTGTGTGTTTTGATTTTTACTTTGACAACAAAAGTATCGGCTCAATTAAATGGGGTTTACACAATTGATAAAACTTTAGCAGCGTCAACATCTAACTACCAGAATTTTACTTCGGCAATAGGCGATTTGAACACCGGGACACGAACAGACGGAGAACCCGTAAACGGTCCGGGCATTTCAGCTAATGTTACTTTCAATGTACCCGCAGGAGAAGAGTTTCATGATTACAAATTAGTGCTTAAGGCAACAGGAACTGCCGCCGATACCATTGCCTTTGTTAAAAACGGCTCGGGTAAAAATCCAATAATAAAACCGCCTTTCGGAACGGGAACACAAGAAGATGGAAACGGCGGTAGTCCAAGTGATGTGATGTTAACTTTAGACGGAGCAAGCTATGTAACATGGAATGGTATTAATATAGCAGATACAGGAAGTTTTAATGCCGTTGCAGGTAATACCGATGTGTATCGTTATGAAACCGGGATCTATATAGAAAATTCAAGCGGCACACAAGGGTGTCAGCACGACAGGATTGAAAATTGCAACATCACTATGGATTCATTATTAGGCAGCACCGGCGGCGCCTTTGGATTTAATTTTGGTATCTATTCTTACTCCACTGCCACCGCTTTAAGCGGCACCAACTCCTATAATGAGTTTAAGAACGATACTATTCCCAATAACAACTACATATTATATTTTAAAGGCAGCGGCACCATACACGACCGCGATAACATCATAAAAGACAACTACATTCCTAAATATGGCATGGGGGTAACTGAAACCTGGGGCAACGGCACTTATGCCATCACCCTGTTTGGTAATGAAGACAGCGCCGTAATTGCCAACAACTATATTGGCGGGAACAGGCTTAATACGGCAACGTCTGAATATGGTATTGCTGTGTGGGGCTATGGCAGCGGTGGCACTAACACCGGTTGCACCTCACTTACTCTTATGGGAAATACAGTGCTTAATACCAATTGGACCAATGCTGAATATGATGGCGGAGGTATAGGTATATTTAATACTGTTGATGGAACTATCAACATTAACAATAATAATATTGGCTATGTAACCCCATGGTTTGATGCCACTGTTGCTTATGGTATAGAAATGGACTGTGCGGCAGGTTGTTCGGTATTAAATGTAACCGGTAATTATATTCATGATATTATTCATCCCGGTGAAACGGGTTGCGCTCCGTGCTCACAACCTAATGATGCTATGGCAATATTTGATTGGTATACCAGTGGCACCAAAACCTATAGCAGAAACCATTTTGAGAATATTGAAATAACCAGCCCCAAAAATATTAATGGAAGTGTTTACGGAATATTTGAAGAAGGCAGCCCTATAGCAAAAATGGATTCAAACCGCTTTGATAATTTTTCAAACACAGCCACTGAAATTACGGGCTACTACGGCGGAAATATTTATTTTTCAAATTCAGTGCCGGCAACATTAACAAGAGATACCATTGACCATTTCACTTATACCGGAACAGGAGACGCCGCACAGGGAACAGGCTACCCTTATGCCTTTTACACCAATGCCACTTACAACTACTGCGTAGTACACGATATAAGCGCCCCTGTTGGAGCGAGTGGCGCTTATGGATTCAGCGGCGGCGGCACAATTAACAATTGTAAAATTTATAATATTTCTGCATCGGGAACAAATAACGCTTATGGAGTAACAAGCAGCAGTGGTGTAACTCTTAATAATGACACCATTTACGGAATAACTTCAGTCAGTGGAACTGCCGCCGGTGTTTATACTACATCAGGCACAGTAAATATGTATGGTAACATGATATATGATTTTTCATCAACTAATGCTTCAGGTCTTGCTTTTGGAGTACTTATTCCCAGTACTGCATCGAATTCTAATATTATCAATAATATGATTAATGGCACTTTACCTTCAACAGGAACCACGTATCGTCCATTGATGATATCAGGAAGTACTGTTAATATTTGGTTCAATTCCATTAATATTAATAACGGCTCTCCTAGCAGTATTAATTCTTGTATTTATCTTACCGGCATAATATCAGGCTTCGACATCAGGGATAATATTTTCAGCTATTCAGCCGCTTCGGGTTCAGGGCAGCCATTTTATAGCCTTAGCAGCGGCGGTTCACCACCTGCGGCATTCGATTATAACATCTTTTACAATGCCGCCTCAACTAACGAAGCCACTTTTAATGGCACCACCTATACCAATTCAACTGTAATTGGCGGGGGAGGTTATAATTCCAATTCACAGGTAACTCTTCCAAATTTTATTGATTCAGATAATTTGCATATAACTGCCCAGTGTCCAAGAGGAATACAAATTGTATCGGTAACAACCGATATTGACGGTCAAACCCGGGCTAACCCGCCGTGCATTGGCGCTGATGAGATTCCGCCCTCTGCTAACAGCTTTTCTGTTGATACCCCTGTTTGTTCCGGCTCAACTATTACATTAACGGCAACAAGTAGCACTTCCTATTTATGGAATACCGGCGATACTACAAGCAGTATTCAAATAACACCTACACAAGACACAACCTATTCAGTGCAGGTTAAAAGCGGCGTTTGCAGTGCCATAGATTCATTCGTTGTTACAATTACAACATCATTTTCAGTTGATATTACACCGGTTTCACCTATAGTTTGCAGCGGACAAAGTGTTATCCTTTCCGTAAATAACGTGAGTACAACTTTTACCTGGAGCCCTTCAGCCGGATTAAGCGCAACAACAGGTGACACAGTAACAGCAACACCTGCCTCAACTGTAACCTATACGGTAACAGGCATAAACTCATCCAGATGTACCGCAAAAGATTCAGATGTGGTGACTGTAATTCCGTCTCCCAACAAGCCAGCCTTCACGCAAGATGGTGACACCCTTATTTCAAGCTCTAAATATGACAATCAATGGTACCGCAATGATTCCATTCTTGTAAATGATACCAGCCAGAACCTTATAATTACCTCATTGGGCGAATATTGGGTGGTTGTGAATAACGAGGCTAATGGTTGCAGCACAGCCTCGGATTCGATGGATATAACTACTGTGACGGGAGTAAATCAATTATCAGTTATCAATAACCAGTTATCAATTTCCCCTAATCCCACATCGGGACAATTTACAATACAATTGAATAATTACAAAAATAGGTACATTGTTGAAATTTATAATGTGATAGGTGAAGAAATATATCAGTGTGTTTTAAGTAATTCATATCAAGTTATAAATCTTAATTTACAACCTGCGGGAATGTATTTTGTTTATTTAAAATCGGGTGAAGGTGTGGAAGTTGGAAAAGTTCTGGTGACAAAATAATTTATTGAAAATGCTACCTCTGTACCGGAAGCCTGACCGGAAAACTATGTAGTAGTGTCCATGAATTTAATAAGGTAACATAATCCCAAAAATCCTGCGGAGTGTCCCAACACAATAGCCTTTCCTCACCAAGGAATAGAAAACCAACCCCCACCTATGCCCGGGTAAGTTGACTTATGAGTTCACTATGCAGAACCGGCGTGATAAATTAAAATTAAAAATAAAACTGGAATGATTTTATTCACAAAAAATATACTATCTGCGTGTTTAATTTACATAAATAATTATTTTGTTTCAATTACGAAATAGTTAAAGTTATAAGTTGTGGAGGCTGCCGGGGCATTTCCAAAATTTATTGTAAACCCATTAGCTGTTGATGTAACATATACTCCTAAATTAGATGTAGCTGTAATGGCGTCTGTAGGAGTTACAACAACTGATGGAACAGTTGTATAAGCAGTAGCAAAAGTTACCGTTACCTGCGCCCCTGGTGCAGGAGATGCTCCGGTAACAACATTCAAGCCACCACCCACGTCAGTGCCACCGTTTGCACCATTACTTGCATTAAAAGCGGCTGTGCTATTGCTGCCTGCAGGTGCTATTGTAGTTGCAGTACTACCACTCAATGTTTCAATGTGTAATCCTCTTATGCCAAGTCCCGCATCGGTTGCAGGGGCAGCAGTATTGATACCTACATTAACAGCCGACGTAGAGCCGGTTAAAGTGGAATCGCCAAGAATTACTGTATTGCTATGCATAGCAACAGCATTTGACCCAATGACTGTTGCATTTGAAAGTGCTGAAGAAGCCACATTGGCTTGGTAACCCAAAGCTGTATTGTTAGTACCTGTTGTATTTGCAGCTAAGGCCTGGTAACCTACAGCAGTATTTTTTCCTCCTGTGGTTGTGCTTGCCAAAGCGCTATCGCCGATTGCAGTTGATAAACTTGTGCCTGCAGCATCCATTAAAGAATGGTATCCGAAAGCGGAATTTGAATTACCTAAATTATTAGGAGATCCCCCATTATACGATCCCGCATAAGCGCTATCCCCCACTGCCGTGTTATTTTTACCGGCTCTACTGTATTCGAGCTGCATAATTACCAACGGCAACATTATGTGAGCCTGATGTTATCCATCCTTGTGATAAACGGCCAATGGCAACGTTGTAATTTCCCGTCATACCACCAACTCCATCCTGGGCCTGGCTTCCTATAGCTATATTATATCCTCCCGTTAAACTAGCCTGTGTAAACCATCCAATGGCTATATTTTGGGTAGCAGTGGCTGATTGGATTCCGTATCCGGCGTAAGCTCCTAAAGCAGTATTATAATCTCCAACGTCATCCTGTGTAAGTGTTCCCGCCCCTATAGCCGTATTGCCATTAGCAGTAGAAATGTTTCCACCCGCGCCATTATAACCATATACTGCACCAAGGGAACCTACGATAGTATTGTCGTATCCAGAAGTTACTGTAAGTAGGGAATAATCACCAATTGCAACGTTTTCATTTGCAGAAGTAGTATTTTGACTCATTGAATATAGCCCCATTGCAATATTATCTAACGCAGACGTTCCTGTTTGAAGTGCATAACTACCAACAGCTGTATTACCGCTTCCTGAAGTAATTGCGGTACCAGACTGGTAACCTACTAAAACATTTGGTCCTTCGCCGCTAGATGCAGTTTGAACCATACCTGCCTGGTAACCTATTGCAACACTCTGTGTAGCCCCGCCACCATAATTGCCAGCCTGTACTCCAAAGATAACGCTTCCATCGTTGGTGGAGAGGTCACCCGGATCAATAACACCTGAAAATATATTGTGAGTTTTAAATTCCAAGGCTTTATCATCGATTGTACCTAAAAAATCTCCGCTGGCTCCAATTGTATTACCTGTCAGTTGCCATGCTGTAGCTGATGTACTTGGTGTTGCCCACGTTGGAGCGCCTCCGCCTGTTGAGGTTAATACCTGCCCGCTTGTGCCAACAGTAGTAGATGCAACGAGCCCTGTTCCTGCTGAAGTATATAGCAAAGCCCCGGCGGTAGGATAGCCCGGTAAATAAAGACTTGTTGCCGTCTGTATTGCCTAAGGTTACTGAATTATTTGCAGGAGCAGATGCCTGGTAACCGATTGCTGTGGCATTGGTAAGATTATTAGCACTAACATTAGCCTGGTAACCAACTGCGGTATTATCACTGCCGGTAGTATTGGCGTTTAAGGCCTGGTATCCAAGTGCTGTATTGCTTCCTCCTGTAGTATTAGTGTTCATTGACAACCCTCCGACAGCAACGTTTGATGCACCTGTCGTATTGGCTGTTAACGATGAAAGACCTATGCCCACGTTATTTGAACCACCGGCATTACTCTTTAAAACTGAAGTACCAATGGCAATATCTCCGCCACCACCACTACTGTTTTGCATGGCGTTAACACCAATTGCAACAGAATTGCCGCTGATACTGTTTTGCAAAGCATCAGGACCAATAGCAATTGAATTGCTGCCGGTAGAGTTTTGACCAGCTTGATAACCAATAGCGGTATAACCACCGAAAGAATTGTTGGTCTGAAGTGCCTGGTAACCTACTGCTGTATTTTCAGTATTTGTTTGATTATTTGCCATAGCCTGGTAACCTATTGCCGTATTGCCTGTTGCTGTAGTATTACCTGCCATAGCACTATCACCTAATGCTACGTTTTGGCTGGCTGTATTATTATATAATGCCTGTTTACCAAAAGCCGTATTGCTGTTTCCTGCTAAGTTTGTATTTAATGATTGATATCCTAAGGCTGTATTATTAAAGCCGGTAGTATTTGCACCAAGTGCCGAATATCCAATGGCTGTATTGGGCGTTCCTGTGGTATTTGCTTCTAAGGAATTATATCCAAAAGCTACGTTGTTAGCAGCCGTATTAGAATATAATGATTGATAACCAACGGCAGTATTATTTCCGGAAGTGGTGTTTGTAAATAACGATTCCCATCCTATAGCTACGTTATTACTTGCTCCATCATTATATAATGAATTATAACCTATGGCTACGTTACCAGCCTGGTAATTTCCCCCGCTTTCCATTGAGCCCGATCCTACAGCTACGTTTTGCGAACCGCCAAAATCATTTCCCAGAGCGTCATATCCAAAAGCCGCATTATCAGAACCCACACCGCCTAAGGCACCTAAACTTGCTGCAGCTGCTGCGCCTACTGCTGTATTATTATTACCAGTTGTACTTTGGAACATTGCATTTAACCCAATGGCAACGTTTAAAACACCTGTTGTATTAGCAGTTAATGTCCGCTCGCCAAGTGCTGTATTCCTGGAACCTGTCGTATTGGCAGCCAGGGAAGAATAACCAACTGCAGTGTTAGCAGCTAAAATACCACCGGTAGTTGAAACAGCTAAAGCATTGTAACCAATGGCAACGTTATCTCCGCTATTGTCGACTGCCAAAGCATTATAGCCTATGGCAACATTGGCGGTACCTGTTGTGGTAGCATTTAAAGCCTGGAAACCAAGAGCAACGTTTTCGCTGGTGGATTCAACGCGGCCTGCATTGGTACCTCCAATACCAAACTGGAAACCTGCACCATTGCCAGATGTTGTTCCCAAGTAGGTAGCGGGCGTTGCACTAAAAGTATAGCCAACTACATTACCAGTCAACTGCCAGTCGCCGGGTGAGGTGGATGATGGTGATGACCATGTTGGAATGCCGCTTGCATTTGCAGTTAATACCTGCCCGCTTGTGCCATTGGACAGCCATGTGTCATTAGCGCCTGCACCTGATGATAATAAAATATTACCCGTAGAACCTGGGTTATATGAAGCGCCATTCCATGGAGAAATAGCACCATTAATGCCCAATTGAGTTACTGCTGTACTACCGGCTACCGAACCACTACTACCTAAAACTACCTGATTGCTCGCTGTTGCCAATGCATAAGCGCCAATTGCCGTGGCATTATTTAATGAAGAGCTTGATACATCAGCTTGGTAACCTAATCCTGAATTATAACTACCACTATTGTTGGTTTTAAGGGCATAAACACCAAATCCGGAGTTTTGAGCGCCCCCACTACCTGCTGTATTTGTATTATATAAAGCCTGGAAGCCCATACCCGTATTAGCTACGCCAGTACCGGGGAAGCTGGGGGAACCTGAAGATTGATTATATAAAGCCTGGTCCCCGACAGCAGTGTTCCAGCTACCTCCATTATCACTATATAAAGCCTGGTTACCCGTTGCAGTGTTATGATAGCCAGTGCTTATATTATAACCAGATTGGTAACCAACATTAGTGTTATAACTTCCAAAACCTGATATGCTATTAACACTATACAAGGACTGATAACCGACAGCAACATTTTGAACTCCGCCATTGCTGCCAACACTACTGTATAATGATTGGTAACCAATAGCAACGTTGCCCGAAACATTAGTGGCATTGGCTAAAGATTGATACCCCATGGCCGTGTTTTGACTGGTGGTATTTTTTGTTAATGTTTGAAAACCAACCGATGTGTTTTGAGTGCCGGTTTGATTGTTGGACGATGCCTGGTAACCAACTGCTGTATTAGCGGTTCCTGTTGTGTTACTTGCCATTGCACTATCGCCCAGAGCTGTGTTTTGACTTACTGTATTGGCTGCTAAAGCAGATTTACCAATAGCAACATTTGATTGAGAAGTTGTGACCGATTGTAATGCCTGGTAACCTACAGATGTATTATTAACACCTGTAGTAATTGCATCAGATGAATTATAACCAACGAGCTGTATTATTAGCGCCACTCGATATTGATGAAATTGAATTGTAACCTAAAGCAGTGTTATTACTTCCTGAAATGCCCCCACCATTGCCCACCATTGATTGAGAACCAATAGCAGTGTTGCTACTACCACTGTTGATGTTATATCCTGAATTGGAACCTACAAATGAATTATTATTACCTGTAAATGCTGAAAGCGTATTTGCGCTAAATCCTGCCTGGTAACCAATTGCTGTATTATTTGCTCCTGTATTTGATGTAAATGTGGTTATATAACCTTGCATTGCAAACGCCCCGACAGCCTGTATTACTGGATGAGCCTGTGCCACCCATTAAATCAAGAGCATAAGTTCCAATACCGGTATTGTTACTGCCAGTGTTATTTGCTGCAACAAGATAGCCCATATAAGTATTGTAATTACCTGTTGAATTACTGCTTCCTGCATCATAACCAACATCGGTGTTATTTGCTCCTGTGGTATTGCTTGCTCCGGCATTATATCCGACAAATACCGGACCGTCAGTTGTACCTGTATTACTACTTTGCCCTGCATGGTAACCCACAAATACAGCATTACTTGACGCTGTGGTGGAGGCAAATGATTGCCCTGCCTGGTATCCAATAATAACGCTGTTATTTATAGCAGTTGTAGCAGAGCCAATTGCCTGGTAACCAATTGCAACAGTTTTTGTTACCGCACCGGTACCGCCAACCAAGCCGCCAACTAAAGCGTTTTGCCCCAAACTTGCCGCAAGATTTAAACCTGCCTGAAATCCAATTGCTGTAGTATTACTACTAACATAATTAGCTAATGCCTGGTAGCCAAGAGCTGTATTTTGAACACCACCTGCATTTGCAGCCAATGCCTGATAACCAACAGCAGCATTATTATCACCGGTTGTTAGCGTAGCTAATGCGCTATCACCAATGGCGGTATTATGGCTGCTTGTAGCAGCATCGCGTAAAGCTTCTTTACCTAAAACGGTATTGGAAAACCCTGTAGTAAGCTGCAATGAAGATAAATAACCCAATGCAGTAGTAGCGTATGCGTTATTAGCAGTATTAATGTCTTCAACACGACCTGAAATGCTGCCATTTATTTTAATCATTAGAGCATGGTCATCAGTGGTTCCAATAAAGTTAGTGCCATATGTAGTACTTCCATTACCTAGAAGCTGCCATGCAGTACCCGATGTAGTTAGTGATGACCAAGTGGGAACGCCTCCCGTTAATGTTAAAACAGTTCCACTGGCACCAGGGGTTATTGCTCTAACATCGCCGTTTAAATCGGCATACATAACTTTATCTGTAGTTGCAGAAGGGGTGGTAATATAGCTTCCACCCGTCGCTAATGCATCCATTCTTATTGTGCTGAACCCCAGCGGCGTTTCCTCCTATTTCCAATTCACGCGATGGAGCAGCTGTTCCAATTCCCACACTAATATTAGCTGCAGGTGCACCGTTTACTCCACTTATCGAACCCAAGACTACGGCATTGCTTTCACTAACAATGGCGTTCGAACCTATAGCCGTTGCATTTGTATATTGGGTAGCTGAGCCAAAGCCCGAATTATATCCAATAAAAGTATTATTACTGCCTGATGTAAGAGCATTAGCGGAGTTTGTAGTGTACCCAGACTGGTAACCTAATACCGTATTATTATTGCCACTACTCAAAACGTATAATGAATAACTGCCAAGTGCCGTATTATTATTAACAGATCCACTATAGGGCATTGAATTATTACCAATTACTGTATTATCATTCCCATCGCCACTTAACATTGAATTAAAACCAACTGCAGTATTGTTATTTCCTGAATAGGCTGATTCTATTGCTCCTGAACCAACAGCAGTATTATTATTTGAATTGGAACTGGCTAATGCGCCGTATCCAAGACCTGTATTATCGTTTCCCGTAGAATTTCCACTCATCGCATAATAACCCATAGTGGTGTTATCACTACCGGTTGAGTTTGCAGAAAGGGCATAATATCCAACAGCTGTTGAATAACTACCGGTAGTATTAGTATTTATAGCACCTTCACCAATGGCGGTATTCTGCGTTCCTGTAGTATTATACCATTCAAATGCTGAATAACCTACAGCCATATTTTCACTTGCAGTTGTGTTTGAATATCCGGCATAATTACCTTCAAAAAAGTTCGTATTGCCGGTTGTATTCATATTTCCCGCATCTAAACCCGAAAAATAATTTTGTGAACCATTATTATTTTTCCCCGCACCCCATCCAATAGCGACAATTTCGCCACCCGTTGTATTTGAAGCCAGTGCCTGGTAACCAACAGCCGTGTTATAGGCGCCTGATGTATTGGTTGCCATTGCACTATCGCCAACAGCTGTGTTAAAACTTACAGTATTATTACGCAATGCTTCCTTACCTATTGCCACATTAGAACGCGCTGTTCCCGGTGAGTTTAAAGCCAGGTATCCAAGCGAAGTATTGCCGTATTCACCGGTTCCTGTTAAATCTTCAATGCGTCCGGCAACACTGCCGTTCACTTTAAACATTAAACCCTGATCAGTTGTAGTTCCGATAAAATTAGTTCCATAAGTGGTTCCGGCATTACCGATAAGTTGCCATGCAGTGGCTGATGTTGTTGGTGTTGCCCATGTGGGAACACCGCCAGTTACTGTCAATACCTGACCGCTTGTACCTATTGTCAGCGGTGAAACAAGCCCGCTTGCCGCTGAAGTATAGAACATCTCGCCTGTAGTAGCATAGCCCGGCAAATACAGATTTGACGCCGCTGTATTACCCAACGTTACCGAGTTGCTTACAGGCGCTATTGCATTCGCACCTATTGCTGTTGCATTGGTTAAAGTGGCAGAAGCTACATTAGCCTGGTAACCCAATGCAGTATTAAGAGTGCCGCTTGTATTTGTGTTTAATGTTTGATAACCGACAGCCGTATTTTTTCCTCCTGTTGTAGTGCTTGCCAATGCGCTATCGCCAATGGCTGTTTCCAAACTTGCTGTAGAAGCATTAAGCAACGTATTAGAACCCAATGTAGAATTAGAATTTCCATATCCTGCATTTGTAAATGAGTTATATCCGACAAATGTATTATTATTTCCGTCTCCGCTCAGAAAAGAATTAAACCCTATTGCCGTATTATTGTTTCCTGAATAGGCTGATTCTATTGCTCCCGACCCCAAAGCCGTATTGTTATTTGAATTTGAACTGGCTAATGCGCCGTACCCGATACCTGTATTATCGTTACCGGTTCCGTTTCCGCTAAGCGCATAATACCCGACAGTAGTGTTATCATTACCGGTAGAATTTGCGCTAAGGGCATAATACCCAACGGCTGTGGCATAACTACCGGTGGTATTATTGTTTATGGCTCCTTCGCCAATAGCCGTATTTTGTGTTCCCGTGCCACCATACTCCATTGCAAAATTACCTACGCCCATATTTTCATTAGCGGTAGTATTATCATATCCTGCCCATGTGCCTATGAAAAAGTTTGTACCACCTGTTGTATTCTCTCTTCCTGCAGAAAGACCGGAAAAATAATTATACGAGCCAGTGGTGTTATATTGTCCTGCTGCAGCACCAAGCACAGTATTTTCTCCACCTGTAGTATTTGATGCAAGGGCTTCCCAGCCTATTGCAGCATTGAAACCGCCTGTAGAATTTAATGAAAGTGATTGAATTCCAACAGCGGTATTACCTGCTCCTGTTGTATTGCTCGCCATTGCACTATCGCCAATTGCTACGGTTTGACTTACCGTGGTATTACGCAATGCTTCCTTACCTATTGCTACGTTAGAGCGCGCTGTTCCAGGTGAGTTCAAAGCCAGGTATCCTAACGAGGTATTGCCGTATTCACCAGTACCTGTTAAATCTTCAATACGTCCGGCAACACTGCCGTCCACTTTAAACATTAAACCCTGGTCAGTTGTTGTTCCGACAAAGTTAGTTCCATAGGTGGTTCCTGCATTACCGGTTAACTGCCACGCCGTGGCTGAAGTAGTTGGAGTCGCCCAAGTTGGAACGCCGCTTGACATAGTCAATATTTGCCCGGCAGTTCCGCTTTGTAGCGCCGATAAATCACCAGTGCTGTTATTAGCAAAAACAATATTTGAATTGGATGTTCCTGATGCTACGTTAAATGTATTGCCGGTCTTCATAGCGTCAATACGCACCGTTCCGGTTGTGAGCCCTATTTCCAAAGTTTGTGCAGGAGTACTTGTTCCAATTCCTACATTAGCGCCGCTACCCAATACTAAAGCGTTACTCTCACCAACCTTGGCATTATAACCGATTGCTGTGGCATTGGTAAATCCGTCAGCTGTTACATCGGCGGCATAACCAATTGCTGTGTTATTACTGCCATTGGCAGTATTTGTATTTAACGCATTATATCCCACTGCTGTATTATATTGTCCTGTGGTATTGTTATACATTGCCTCGAAACCTAATGCTGTATTATATTGTCCTGTGGTATTACTATACATTGCCTCGTAACCCAAACTCGAATTCCATGAACCGGTTGTAGTACTATAGGAAGCGCCGTCTCCTACTGCAGTATTTGCCTGGATGTCAAATCCACCGGTACCATAGGTAGCGGAATATAATGCTCCTGCGCCAACAGTCGTATTGTATTGACCGGCTGTATTAGAATATAATGCGCTAATTCCAACAGTCTGTATTTGAACCGCCTGATTGATCAGAAGTTAATGCTCTAGCTCCAACAGCAGTATGATCTGCTGCTGTAGAGACATTTAAAGAAGACATTGCCTCATATCCAACAGCAGTATTTAGAACATCGCCTCCGTCATTTAACGCCATATAACCAACTGCTGTATTTTCACCAAGACCTCCCTTATTTAAAGTTTGGTATCCGATTGCCACATTAAAACCGATGAGCCCGGACGTTAAAGCCTGGTAACCCACAGCAGTATTATCACTGGTTGTAACGCTACCTGCCTGGTAACCTACTGCAGTATTATCGGTGGCTGTAGTGCCTTTATAAAGAGATTGATAACCGACAGCGGTATTGCCTGTGCCGGAAGTATTGCTCACTAATGCGCTATCGCCTAGTGCAACACTTTGACTAACTGTATTATTTAGTAAAGCCTGGTCTCCTATTGCCACATTGGATGCGCCGGCGGTAGTTACATTTAATGCCTCGTAACCAAGGGCAGTATTTGCGCTGGTGGATTCAACACGGCCGGCGTTAGTTCCGCCAACTCCAAATTGAAAACCTGCACCATTTGTAACTGTTGTACCCAAATATGTAGTAGGTGATCCGTTAAAAGTATAGGGAATTGCATTACCTGTCAGCTGCCAAGCCGTAGCTGCCGTTGAGGCCGGAGTTGCCCATGTAGGAATACCACCTGACCATGTTAGTACCTGGTTAGTTGAACCTGGTGTAATAGCCGTTAAAAGTCCACTGGCTGCTGATGTATAGTACATTTGACCGGGAGTATTATAGCTACTGCCCGGTATATAAACACCTGTTACAGAAGAATTACCTAATGTTAATGAATTGCTGACGGGTGCTGTTGCATTAGCACCTATTACTGTTGCATTGGACAAAGCACCGGTGCTTACATTAGCGTTATAACCCACTGCGGTGTTATCTGTACCAGTTGAGTTAGTATATAAAGCTGAATCGCCCACTGCTACGTTTTGTTTAGCAGTATTGTTATATAGTGCATTTGCACCCACTGCCGTTGCCTGGCTTGATGTATTATTATATAAAGCATTTAAACCTACAGCAGTATTGGATGAACCATTTGTATTTAATTCTAAAGAATTAGCCCCAATAGCGGTATTGTTATTTCCTGTACCTACGGGGGTACTTTGATTTGGTATTGAAGTACCTCCTTGAAAGGCATTAACTCCAATAGCTGTATTATTACTACCCCCCTCAGCACCCATCGCGGAATAGCCACTTACGGTATTGTTACTTCCCGTGTTGTTCAAGTAAAGTGTATTAGCTCCATTTGTAACATTGTAATTTCCTGTAGAACTATACAACATTGTTTGAAAGCCGATAGCAGTGTTCCAATATCCGGAGGAGTTCAGTTCCATAGAACCCATTCCAATTGATGTATTAAAGTATCCTGTTGAGTTACCATTAAGTGCAAATGCACCTAACGCAGTATTTTTTTGACCCGTGTTTGCTCCGGGTCCTGTGCCTGTTGGATTATTAGAATAGAGTGCCTCATATCCAATGGCAGTGTTATAGCTGCCTGTGCTACCGCTATATGATTGTGTGTATAGTGCCTGATCACCTATGGCTACGTTATCATTTAACGTTGTGTTGTTCATAAGCGCCTGGTAGCCAACAGCTACATTATGGCTTAATGGATAATTGGTATTTAAAAGCGCCTGGTAGCCAACTGCGGTACTATATCTTCCTGTAGTATTTTTAGCCAATGTCTGATAACCCAATGCTGTATTGAATGTGCCGGTAGTATTACTTGCCAAAGCACTATCACCAACTGCTACAGTATTTTTGGCAGTACTGTTAGCTAAAGCCTGATAACCTAAAGCCGTGTTGCCTTCGTTGGTAGTAACTGTTGCCAATGCACTATCGCCTACTGCTACGTTTTTATTAGCTGTGTTGTTACGTAAAGCCTCCTTACCTACAGCAACATTGGAATATGCCGTAGTTGCAGTGCTTAAAGCTAAATAACCTATTGATGTATTGCCATAAGCACCATTAACTGTATTTATATCTTCAATGCGTCCTGATGTTGTGCCATTCACCTCTAACTTGAGGGCTTGGTCTGTACCACTTACTGTACCTATAAAATTAGCAGCATAAGTTACTCCGCTATTACCTGTTAATTGCCATGCAGTGCCTGATGTGGTTGGTGTTACCCATGTTGGAGCGCCAGCGCCATTAGATTGCAGTACTTGTCCTGCAGCTCCAGCAACTGAAAAAGCCGAGCCCACTCCTGTGCCGTAAAATACTCCCCCTGCTGTGCCGTCCACCGGAGGCGATGCAACTACAACATGCCAGTTAGTGCCATCGCTTTGTATTGTTACTGCTCCACCTGTAAGGGGATAAGTGATAGAGCTATTTGCATCTGCCAGAATATGGTCTGAGCCGCTTGCCTGGATAGTAATGGTGTTACCTCCCGCCGTGCCGTTATAAACAATAGTATAAACACGAAGTTTAGCGCTGCTTGCCAAAGGCAATGTAATGCTATAAGCAGTAGCCGGCGCAGCAAGCACCACACCATAAGTAATATCGAGCGTTGTAGCGCTGCTTATAGCGGTAGTTATCTCACCAAATGAGCCGTTAACTTCCAATTTACTCAACGGTTTAACACTGCCCACCCCTACGTTAGCTGTTTTATATACATCTTGTGAGTAAGCGGTTAAGGTCATCATCAGCACCACTAGTGCAGAAATCAAAATGCGTGTAAAATTCTTCATAGCAAAATATTTTATTATTAATAAGTTTCCTATTACAGACGGAGATATTTTTCTTCATAATTACTATTTTATTTTTATATATTTATATTATATATATAAATGCATCTATAAAAAATAAAATTATGTAGGGCGAATATAAACAAAAACTTTATTTTTTATTATATTAAAAATGATAAAAAGTTACTCTCTTTTTATCTATTTTATTTCACTTGACTTGTTCACTTTCAATATCACTTAATTGATATTCACTAATTAGCTTTTAAATTCCCATCCATCCGGAAATCAACCAAAAATTTCTACATACCGACCTTTAAGAGTACTACCGTGGAACTTCTTTTATTTTTATGACTTTGAAGTAAGATTTTAACCTTTGCAACTCGAGCTCTGCCCCAATTGGGTTTCTTTGAAATAACTGACTTTTACGTTCGATTAGTGCCTGGCGAAAATCAAATAAATAAAAGCCATTCTTCATTCTATTTTTACTTAATAGATAATGCGTGCAATAATACTTGTAGTTGCAACATTGTTTTGGCGGAGAGAGAGGGTTGTGAACCCAATTCTAAAAGCCTTGCCCCTATTGAGTTTCATTGAATCGCATAAAACCTTCGCTCGATTTACGTTCGCCTTCATTTCAAACTGAAATTCAAAACTAAAGAATTTTGCTAATATTTTAGAAAATAAACATTAAAATATATGGAAATGAATTTTGCGTACAAAAAAATCACTTTAGAGCATAACGGTATTTCGCTTTTAGACAAGTTGATTGATTTCAAAAACACTGTTTTTGAAGTAATGCGTCAAGAATCGCGTATTTATATTTTGCGTACAAAATTGAGGGTTGAATATCCCGCTACATTTATGCCTAGTGACGGCAATGAACCCCTGACTATAATATAAATATAATCACCCTAAAAAATATATTTAAATTTACCAAAAAGTGTGTTTTAAAGAAGCTGAAATTTAACCTTAAAATGCATAAAAAAATGCATAAAACTGCCATTTTCGACCTATTTTTACTATCCATGAATCCTTTGAAAACCAATTGGGGTAAGGCTCAATTGGATTATTAAACAAAAAATGCTGTCCCAACTTTCAGCATGGCTTTTATTATATCAATAATTTTGCAGGGATATATTTTTATTCTTTGAAATTTTGGAATTTACTACGGTAAGGAAGATAAACTAAACCGGATGAAAAAGCAAGTAATTGAGTCAGGCAAGTTTAACTAAGTTGTTTACAGAATTATTATAAATGATTGATTATAGCCATACTAAATTTTTAATTGTAAACTTTAGATTTTGTTTTATCTACTTTATTTCTACTTAGCTTTACAGAAACAAACATTTTTCAATTAAAAAATAATAATGAAATTTTTGTACACAACCTTATTTGTTGTGCTTGGCATAAGCAGTGCGTTTGCTCAAAAACAGGGCAACCAATGGTATTTTGGTATTTATGCGGGATTGGATTTTAATTCAGGTACGCCTGTGCCCATTTTAACCAGTGCAATGAGTACCTACGAAGGCTGCGCCAGTATTGCCGACAAAACGACAGGCAAATTATTGTTTTATACAGATGGTTCCAGTGTTTGGGATAGCACAAATACCGTTATGCCCAATGGCACCGGGTTGGGCGGAAATTACAGCACCACCCAATCAGCTGTGATAGTTCCAAAACCCGGCAGAGATTCACTTTATTACATATTTACTTTAGCCGCCCAGGGGGCGGGTGGTTTAAGCGTGAATGTTGTTGACATGAGCCTTCACGGGGGTTTAGGCGAAGTAACAGCTACAAAGGATTCTCCGTTGGTTACCCCCGCAACTGAAAAATGCGGTACTTATTTCAGCTGTAATGGCGATAGTGTGTGGGTAGTTGTTCATCAATGGAACACAAATGCTTTTTATGCTTATCTGGTAACAGCAAACGGCATATCGGCACCTGTAATATCGAATGATGGAATTGATATTTATGATATAGGCGGGTCTAACTCTGAAGCCATCGGCTACATGAGGATAACAACCGATGGGAAAAAATTGGGGCTTGACTGTGAATATGAATTAAATACAATGCAGTTATCTGACTTTAATAGCACCACAGGTGTTGTATCCAACTCGGTTGCCGATACAGCTTTTCCGGGAAGTTCGGGACCATACGGTTTATGTTTTTCACCTGATAATTCTAAGATGTATGTTACTTTTAATGGGAATAACGGCAGCAACGTTTATCAATACAATATGCTGTCAGGCAATGATTCGGCTATTATTGCTTCGCGAACTAGTGTTGCCCCAATAGGCGGGGGAGCCATACAACAAGGACCTGATGGCAAATTGTATGTTGTTAGCGGAAATGAGGATTATCTTAGCGTTATTGTTAACCCCGATTTATTGGGTTCTGCCTGTGATTTTATACCTAATGCTGTCTATCTGGGTGGTAAACAATCTTTTTTAGGGCTGCCCGATATTATTCCTAATTATAACATAGCAGGAACAGTTCAATCGCAATCGGCAGTCATTTGCAGCGGGCAAAGCACAATACTTACTGTAACAGGAGGTGCAGGTTATAGCTGGTCTCCTGCCACAGGTCTAAACTCAACCACCGGCGACTCTGTTATTGCCTCCCCTACGGCAACTATTACCTATACGGTAACCGGCACTACACCGGGAGGTTGTTCTTTTACCGATTCGACCGTTGTAACAGTTTTATCATCGCCTAACAAACCATCCTTCACACAACACAATGACACTCTTATTTCAAGCTCTGTACACGACAACCAGTGGTATCGCAATGATACCCTCCTCACCAACGATACGAGTCAATATCTTATAATTACAATATTGGGAGAATACAAAGTTAATGTACTAAACGAGGCTAATGGTTGCAGCACAACCTCAGATTCTTTGAACATAACTTCATTGACGGGAGTAAATCAGTTGACAGTGAACAATGGACAGTTGACAGTTTATCCCAACCCGTTTAATAATGAACTATTCATTAAAATAAATCCATCAGCAGAAGATGTGAAAGACCGGGCTATGCAACTTACCGATGTGCTGGGCAGAACATTATATACAGTATCACCTTTAAATCCACTAGGGGGGACTTTTGAAATTAATCTATCTGATTTACCGGACGGCATGTATTTTATGATGGTAATAAATAAAACAAGACGGGATGTAGTGTCTGTGGTTAAGGAATAAATTAATTTTAGTTTCAATTATAGTGAAATAGCGGCTTTTATTGTTCAATCATAAATTTTCCACTTGAAATCAACTCACCCTTTTGTGAAAGTATCCGGTATAAATAAATACCATCGGCGTGGGCATTCAATTTTATTGTAGTTGTAGTTGAATTTAATTTTGCCGAATAACAATTTTCACCCAACACATTAAAAATTTGTAGTTGCGTATTCAACTCTGTGTTTTGCAATTGGAGAGTGAAACTTCCGTTATTGGGATCGGGATAAATTTTAGTTGAAGTGGTGTTAGCACTTACCAGATTAATACCCGTTGCCGAATACAAATTGGTTTTCCACATACTTCTGCCAAACGTTACAGCAAGTAACTGCCCTGTGGTATAGTCTATTTTTAATTGGCTAATAATGGTATTTGGCAATCCATTTGACCAATACACCCAATCGCTAAGTAAATCGTTTTTAAAAAACACACCCATATCAGTGGCTAAATAAACGCCGTTATATGAATCGTTTTGAAGCACAAGGCAATTATAGGGCACATCAGGTAATGAGCCGGTAATATCGGTCCAGGTTGAGCCTCCGTCTGAAGTGTAATACACTCTATTGGTAAGTACATCATAAGTACCTGAAGTTACGAGCCAAATTTTATTTGTGTCAGCATCGCTTACACAAAAATCTGTAACCCAGGGTGTATAAATTCCTATGTCGGGAAGGTTACCTGTAAGTAATACAGGGTTGTCGTCTATAGCGCTAAATTTATAAAGCTGAAGATTGCTTATAGCAAAAAAAATGTTTGAATCTGCTTGGGGTATTTTAATATCGTAGGTATAATAACTAAGCGGATTTAAATTAGGAGTAACTGCAGAAAATGTTGCCGCATAATTGTACGATTTATCTAATCCTGCGGCATAGGCGTAAAACGAATTAGAGTTTAATGGATTAATTTGAAAATTTCCGGTGCCACAATTCTCCCATATACCATTAACATACCCTTTTGGCGAACCATCAACAGTAAGAAAGTAAATGTTGTCGTTAGCATAATCGAAAAAAGTATTTGTACCTCCATCCCCACCAACAAGTTGTACTGAAGAACCATCGTTTATTAAAATTGTGCCGTTATCCTGGGCACCGCCAATAACTTTATTTACATCCTGCTGAGATATATCACCGCCATAGAATTGAGTGGTTTTCATACTAGCGCTTATAGCTGCCCATGTATTGCCATCATCCTGCGATTTAAATATTCCGCCATCGCAGCCCTGGTAAATGGTATTGGGATGATACGTACTGTAAAGTGTATAATGCTGGTCAGCGTGAACAAAAGGCGGCCCGGTCCAGCACGATTTTGACGCCCAGCTCACTCCTGCATCTTCCGATTGCCACATATCAATTCCACCCACCATCACTTCATTGGCGTTTACGGGTGATGTCGCAATTGATAAATCGTAAAAACCTTGCCCGCCTCCTGGAGTTGGGCTACCGCAACCATAACCTAAAATGTTGGGGGTATCTGCTTGAAGGGTGAATGTATTACCGCCATCTTTTGACAGGTACAGACTGTTAAAATCCTGCTGGTTTGCCACTAATACATACACATATTCATTATTGGCTGGGGTAACTGACATTCGTGCATTAAATGCCGAACCGCTAGCAATAAGTTTGTGCGCAGTAAACGTATTGCCATTGTTAATAGATGTATATACATATACACAGCCGCTATCCTGATCTAAATATGTAACATATACTGTGGATGGGTTGCTGGGCTGCAAAGCCATATCCACCCTTGGATTATAGGATGGTGGTGCCAAAATAGTGTTCCATGTGGTGCCGGCATCAGTGGTTTTATAAACGTAAGAATACACATCGGTAACTACTGCCGCGTATAAAATGCTGTCGTTAGTCGGGTCAATTACCAACCGTTTAATTACACTGGCACTGTTAGATAATGACCAATTCAATCCCGTAGATAACCATGTGTGCCCCGTATCAATACTTTTTAATACGCCAATCGAAAAAGTTGAGCCGCCGCCATTAGCATCATCGCGATTACCTGTTGCCAAGTACATGATATTTGGATTTTTAGGATCACATATAATATCGGAAATGCCAAGAGAAGCTAATGTATCTGTCGTAGTGTTCCAGTTTAAGCCACCATCGGTAGATTTCCACAACCCACCTGTTGGACAACCTGCCCATATGGTATTAGAATCTGTTGGGCTTATAGCAATGCAATCCACCCTGCCAACATTATCAGGATTTCCGGTATTAGAATACTGTATAGGTTGCCAGCTGCTGGTGTTAGACCTTATTGAAATGCTATGTTGCGCAAGGTATTTTTTTCTTTCGCTTACTGTCCAATTGCCGGGTAATAAAGTGCCGTCTTCAGTTATGCGATTGCGCCAAAAACGCTCCCACCTGTAATATTGCTCGGTAATATCTTCGTATTCCGCCGTTTTGGCAACGCTATCTGTTTGTCTTTTTTCCCAGTCGTTAAATTCTTTTTGCACGGTGAAAAAATTCACATCGTGTCGTTGAATATCGCGCAACCAGTCCTGTGCATTAGAATTAATTGTTATAACCGTGGCAACCAATAATAGTAAATAACTTTTCATATTAAAAAATTTAAACCATCGATAAGTGTGCAATAAAAATACTGATTTTTATATAATTGTTCCCTCTTAAATAAAATAATTCCTACTCATCCAAGTTCCGCTACATTCAGCTTCTTAAAAGCTTATTTCCTTTTTTGTATTGCTAGTCTTTGACTTTTTAGCTTTTATATGTTTTGCCGGGTCCCAAAACAGTTTTTTAAAGTCTCTAACTTTATCGTCTTCGACTATGATGTTTTCGTTCTCCAATAATTCCTGCATTAAAGTGGGCGTAGCAAAATGATGTTTACCAGTAAGCAAGCCATTTCTGTTAACCACACGGTGAGCGGGTACTGGTGGTTTTGCCGGGCCGCTGGCATTCATTGCCCAACCAACCATGCGCGAACTCATACCCGTACCGCAGAAATCGGCAATCGCGCCGTAAGAGGTAACCCTGCCTTTGGGAATTTTGCGGGCTACCGTAAACACACGCTCGAAAAAGTTGGGTTTCTTTTCAGACATTCAGTTTATTTTAAACTCGACATACTTTATGGTTTTACCGTTGGCAAGATGCATTTTTTCATAATGGGTTTTAATGAATAAAAGCTCATCCGTCCAGCCGCTGGTATACAAATTATCCGTTGTACGGACAATTCTAAAATGGTGTTCATTCAACGTTTCAAGAGTGAAATTATATAAATCAGCATCGTCGGTTTTAAAATAAATAGTAGAATTGGGTTTAAGAATTTGTTTATATATCTGTAAAAACTTAAACGACGTAAGCCGCTTTTTCGATTTGCTTTTTTTAGGATACGGGTCTGGAAATGTTATCCAGATAGAATCAATCTCATCTTTAGAAAAGTATTCAAGTAGATGATCTATTTGAATACGCAGAAAAACCACGTTATTCAGCTTGGCATCAATCGCATTCTTTGCACCACTCCACAACCGCGAGCCTTTTACATCAATACCTATAAAGTTTCTGTCGGGAAAACGCTTAGCCAAGGCAATAGTATAGGCGCCTTTTCCGCAACCGGTTTCAAGTGTTATGGGATTGATGTTCTTAAAAACCTCAGTTGCCCAATCTCTTTTTTTCGCATTCTCGAATTGGAAAACATTTGGAAACGTGTGCATCTCAGCAAACTTCTGCTGCTTATTTCTTCCCGGCATAATTAATTTGAAAATGTGTCAATTTGAAAATTTGAAAATGAAAAAACCTTGTAACCTGTTAACTTTAAAACCTTCAAACTATATCTGTGGTTTCCATTGAATTTCTTCAGCTCCAAAATCTTTAGAAATTTTACGGCTCAACACAAATAAATAATCTGATAATCTGTTGAGGTATTTAATAATTAGCGGGTCAACCGTATCATATTCGCTTAAATTCACTACCTGCCGTTCTGCCCTGCGGCAAACCGTGCGCGCAATGTGACAAATTGAATTGGCAGGATGTCCGCCGGGAAGAAGGAAGGATTTTAACTCAGGCAACTTCTGATTCATTTTATCCATCTCATTTTCCAATAGAGTCACATCACCTTCATTAATAACAGGAATCTTCATCTTCGATTTCACGGGGTCACTTGCAAGTGAAGAGTTTATCGTAAATAAACGATCTTGTATAGTTTTTAAAATGGTTTTACTATATCCATCCTTAATACTATCTCGTACTAAACCCAGATAAGAGATTAACTCATCCACCGTACCATACGATTCGATACGGATATTGTTCTTCGGAACACGTGTGCCACCAATAAGCTGCGTAGTGCCGGTATCACCTTTTTTAGTATATATTTTCATAATTATGTTTTCTAATTCGCTGCGTCAAAGTTACATGGTTGTATATTAATTTAACATAGAAATAAAAAAGCGCTCGCAGTTTCGTAATTTCGCAAAATTTTTTTAATCATGTCATACGGTTCGGATTTTCTTCCGGCAAAATTATTAGTTGAACTTGCAGACGAGTTTGGTTCTCCTCTTTATGTCTATCACGCCGATAAAATCGGCAAGCAGTATCATCATTTAAAAAAAGCGTTTTCTAAGTCTGATGTAAAGATATTTTATGCCTGTAAGGCGTTAACCAATATCAACATTCTCAAGCTGATAAAACAATTAGGCTGCGGGTTAGATACGGTTTCCATCCAGGAAGTACAACTTGGATTGAAGGCGGGTTTTACACCGGGTGAAATATTATTTACCCCCAATTGCGTTGATTTTGCAGAGATAGATGCCGCAAAAAATCTCGGTGTTCATATTAATATTGATAACATCTCTATCTTAGAGCAGTTCGGCAATAAATTCGGCAATTCCTATCCTATTTTTATTCGTATTAACCCCAACATTCTTGCGGGTGGCAATTATAAAATATCCACAGGGCATATTGACAGCAAGTTTGGCATCTCCATTCACCAGGCGCGCCATATTGAGCGTATTGTAAAAACAACAAACCTGAAAGTAACCGGCTTGCACATGCACACCGGCTCCGAGATAAGAGATATTGAGGTATTTTTAGAAGGCGTTGATGTGTTGCTTGGCATTACCGGGCATTTTCCTGATTTGGAATTTATTGATTTAGGCAGCGGTTTTAAAGTGCCTTATGCCCCCGACGATGCCGAAACAGATGTTGATGCTCTTGCCCAAAAACTAAAAGCGAAGCTTGACCAGTTTGAAAAAGAAACCGGAAGGCATTTTACCATTTGGTTTGAGCCTGGAAAATATATGGTTAGCCAGGCAGGATATTTTATTGTAAAAGCTAATGTGATAAAACACACAACTGCTACAGTGTTTGTAGGTGTAAACTCAGGATTCAATCATCTTATCCGCCCCATGTTTTATGATGCGTTTCATTTGATAAAAAATATTTCTAACCCGCATGGAACAGAGCGTATTTATACCGTTGTGGGTAATCTTTGTGAAACAGATACTTTCGGATGGGATAGGAAATTAGCTGAAGTTCGTGAAGGCGATTATTTGGTGTTTTACAATGCAGGGGCTTATGGCTTTGAGATGTCGTCAAATTATAATTCCAGGTTCAGACCAGCCGAAGTACTATATGAAAATGAAAAAGCCCGCCTGATACGGAAAAGAGAAGCTATGGATGACCTGCTAAAGAACCAGGTTATCATATAAAAACCTTAACTTGGAGCAATTACTTTAAACGAAAACAAGGAATATAGACTCAAATGTTACCTAATTTCTTTATCGTAGGCGCTCCAAAGGCAGGTACAACTTCATTGTATCATTACCTTGAGTCTCACCCTGATATTTATATGAGCCCTATAAAGGAGCCCAACTACTTTTCATATGAAGAAATCATAAGACAAAACCTGTTTTATAAAGAAACGAAGGTCGGAAACACAGAAGACTATGAATCGCTTTTTAATAATGTAACAACAGAGAAAGCCGTTGGCGAGGCAAGCGTATCCTATTTATTTTACGAATCCGTGCCGGCGAAAATAAAAAAACTTGTTCCCAAGGCGCGTATTATTATAATGCTCAGAAACCCCGTGGAGCGGGCATTCTCGCATTTTGCTATGGATAAGAGATTAGGCTATGTGACCATGCCTTTTGAAACAATTTTTGAGAATAAATCTTCTGCCGAATTGTCTCGGCTTTATTACCAGCAGTACATTGAATTGGGAAATTATTACCCGCAGATAAAACGCTATGTAGAAACGTTTCCGCCGGAGCAGGTAAAAATATTTTTGCTGGAAGATATGAAAGCAAATACTGCCTTGTTTGTAAAACAACTTTATAAATTTCTTGGTGTGGATGAAAATTTCATTCCCGATGTGAGTAAAAAACATAATTCAAATGTTGCACCACGAGGCAAATTGATGGGCAAATTATACCGGAAAACAACTCTGCGCCACCGGCTACGCAACCTCCTGCCTTTACCCACCGTTAATTTTGTAAAAAGAGTTTTATTCTCAACGCAGTTAGAAACACCTTCACGTCCGACTGTTTTAAAACTAAAGGCATATTACAAAAATGATGTAAAGCAATTAGAGCAGTTTCTGCAGAGAGATTTAAGAGCATGGTATGAGTGATATTAAGATTGCTTTTCTTACTGCCAATGATGCCAGAGACCGCCGCTCGTATTCAAGCACACACTATTACATGGGACAGGCGCTGTTACACAATGGTTTTGATATAACGTTTATCGGACCGTTAAAGCCGTGGGAAGAATTTATTGGCAGAGCAATTAATAAAGTATCAGAAAAACTATTCAGTAAAAAATTCCGCTACCTGCACACACCCTACTTAGCCAAGCGTTATGCCCAAATGGCGAACCAAAAAATGAAAGGCAATGAGTTTGATTTTATTTTTGCACCCGCCGCTTCAAAAGAAATTGCTTTCCTAAAAACAACCATTCCTATAATTTATACTTCCGATACTACATGGAACCTGCTCAATAATTATTATTCAAAATTTTCAAATATATTGGGTACATCAATACGGCAGGGACATTCGATAGAGAAACGCGCCATACAAAACGCTTCCTTACTACCTTTCCCGACTCAATGGGTTGCGAATTCAGCTATTAAAGATTATGGTGGCGATGCATCAAAATTCAGTATAATCCCATGGGGCGCTAATATGGATAATATTCCCAGCCGTGAAGTTGTTTTAGCAAGACATAAGTCAGCAGAGTGCCGTTTATTTTTCCCCGGCGTTCACTGGCAGAGAAAGGGCGGCGAAATTGCTTTTGAAACCATGCTTGAGCTTGAAAAGCTCGGTATCAAAGCACACCTAACTGTTTGCGGATGTGTGCCACCTGCAAATTTTACACATCCAAGATTAGAAGTTATTCCTTACTTAAATAAACAGGATGAAACACAACGCAAGCGTCTTGAACAATTATACCTCACTTCTGATTTTCTGCTGTTACCATGCAGAGCCGAGTGCTATGGCATTGTTTTTTGCGAAGCCGCTTCTTATGGCTTGCCTGTTATTGCCACCAACACAGGCGGTATACCTGAAATTGTGATGGAAGGAATAACAGGTGAACTGCTGCCTCTTGAAGCAAGAGGCAAACAATTTGCAAAGGTTATAAAAGAGCTTTACAATGAAGATACACGCTACATAGCAATGGTTAAGGCATCACGTAACCGGTTTGAGGAAGTATTAAATTGGGATGCCTGGGCAAAGCAGCTTCAATTAACAATAAACAATTATCAATTAACTCAAAAGTAAAGTGTTAACTTTAAGCATGAAGAAAATAGTTGTACCTCTTTTTTTTATGCTATGTTTTACCTTTAATTCTTCAGGTCAAAGCAATTACCGCTCGCCTGTTTATTCAATAAAAGAATATTCCAATATTGTTTATACCGTTGACACCAATTTCAAAGGCTGCCTCGATACACTCGAGCTTGATATTTATAAGCCGGTAAATAACGACACGTGCCGCCCGCTATTAATAACGATACATGGCGGCTCTTTTGTTGACGGCGATAAAACAGATGATGAAGAAGTTTATATTGCAGAGAGCATGGCTTCGCGGGGTTACGTGGTGGCTTCTATTAATTACCGTCTTGGTTACCAATTAAGCGGTCAGAATCTAAACCCGCTTTCCGACTGCTACGGTGAGATTTCTAATTATTGTTATTATTTTGCCGACACGTCAGAACTCATTCGTGCGGGTTACCGCGCCTTGCAGGATGCGCGTGGCGCCATTCGTTTTATGAAAGGTCGCCATGCAACAGATTCTACAAATATCAATTCAGCATTTGTCGGCGGATTCAGCGCCGGCGCTGTCACCGCACTGCTTGTTGATTTTTTGGATACCTCTTCCAAACGCCCACCTGATACCTATCAAATAGCCGATGCACCGCAACCTGATTCTACTGTTACTTGTCCGTTAAATAATCCCTGTAATTCTACAAGCCTGGCACGTCCCGATTTGGGCGATATACAAGGCGGCACCAACCTCAATGGATACGATGCAAGCATACAAGGCACTCTCAGTTTTTGCGGTGCGGTATTAAATTTGAATACAACCACTCTGCAAACAATTGGCAAAGAAGCCGGGTTGTTTTTATATCACCAAACCTGCGATGATATTGTGCCCTGCTATCACGGGCAGGTTTATGGTCCCATAAACGATTGCCTTTCCGGTTGCACGCTCTGTTCGCCGGTTACGGGTGTTCCTTACTGCTATGGTGGCGGAGCCATTGCTGCATTTATCCGCGCTAATCCTTCTTTGAACATCACCTGCGATTCGCAAATTGTAGAGCGCGGCGGCGCTATAAACCCTTCTTATGGTTGTTTTACCGGAAGCGCAGGTGAACCCTATTGCGCTAATGCCGCATTTTCTAATTGCCATGCCATTGTACTTGATACTGCGCTTATGGATACCGTAGCCGATTTCCTCAGTCCTTTTATCAATTCATGTAATTCTGCGGGTATTGCAAGTGTAACTCCCGTTCATCCGCAGTTTACCGTTTTAAATAATCCTTCAACTGATTTTTGGACAGTTTGTAATTCCAATCCAAATATTATAATCACCTCCACAAAACTATTTTCCACCTTAGGAACAACCGTTCCATTGGGTTTAAATTACAGCAATAATTGCCTAACCATCTCCTCTTCGGAATTAGCTGAAGGCATTTACTTTTTGCAATTACAGACTAATGAAGGGATGGCTACAATAAAGCTGGTTAAATAAGAAAAATCAGAAAATAAAACGATAAAAAAGTTCCTGACAAATCAATATTTAGTTTATTGTTAGCCAAACAATTGCAAAATTCTGTCAGGTTCTTTTTAAAATTTATTTTTAAAAATGGTTTCGGTTTCGTTACATTTTAGTTGCCCTTACCCTTTCATCAAATTTACCGCAAAGAACGCAAGGCGCTTTGCGCTCTTTGCGTATTTTTTTCTTTGCGGACTTTGCGGTTAAGTCGAACAAAACATATAGTTATTTCAAAGAACAATTATTTATTCACTGCAAAATTATAGTGTATAACAAAGCGGTGAGAAAAGTTGGGACAGAAAGTTTTGCCTCACCCCCTGCCCCTCTCCACCAAAAGTGGAGAGGGGCGGTTGGTTGTGAAAATATTCAGACCTTGGTTAATATTGAAATGTCTAAAAAAAGATGAGTGAATGTCCTTCTCCATTTATTGGAGAAGGAATAAGCCCGCCCGAACGACGTTCAGTCGGGCGGGGATGAGGCTAAAACCTTGTCAACAATTCAATTTGGTATATTGATTATAAATTAATTATATATTTATTAATTATGACTGTGAAAATGAGCATGTGGCGTAAGTGCAACCAATGCGAGGGGTAATCTATTTAGGACTGATATACTGTTCCACCTACAACCCTTATAGTTGGTCTTAGCCATTTTGTGCAACCGCTATTTTTAACTATAAGATGAGGTCGCCCATTATAACTCTTTTTTGACTGAATATTTTTTGTGGGTTGATGAGTGAAAATTAGTAATGATTCAATATCTAACACCAAATCATGTGATTTTCTATCAAAAGTTGATTTATAAAGGAATATGCTACCTGTCCAGAAAGATAAAAATTTAGGATCAGTATCAAGGCGTCTAAGGCTATTCTTAATTTCATCAGAAACATCTTGATCATATGCCTTACCAATATATTCAAGATTTACCCCTCTTGCCATTAAATATAAATCACAGCAAGGGCATGAATCAATGAGTTCATTATAAGGAACATTTTCCCATTCTACAGTAACATGTGGCATAAAATTGATTTTGATTATTGTCTTCCTTTCAAATAACAAGCTAAAAGGCCCGCTAGTAATAAAAAACCTGCTGCATTAGCGCCACCTTTTTTCGATCTCAATAATAAAATTGTAGCAGTCATTCCTCCATGGACAATTAATTCCGCTGCATCATCGTCTAATTTATCCAAATTGAAGAAATCTTTAAATCCATGTGCTGTTCTCAAAGAGATTGACCTTTCTGAATTATCACCGGCTGCTTTATTGAGAAATTTGGATACATCAGTTATAGGTCCATAATTTGTTGTAGAACCCAATTCGTTATTTCCATTCATAGTATATATATTTTGTAGCTACAAAAGTAAGCTGTTTTATAACACTTCAACCGAACAAATGTTCGAAAATTATTGTCTGTTAATTTTTTTTCGCACTCTTCTTAAATTTGTAGGTGTCATCCCCAAATATGATGCTATATGTTCGCCTGATACCTTCTCAAATAAATGTCCCTTGTTTCTTAGGAAATTTTCTAATCTTGCTTTACCATCCAACGCCTGAAGTTCATGAATCCGCTGTAAAGCATTTATATAGTTATCTTCGGCAATTGATCTTCCTATACTATTGAAATTATTATTCTGTTCAAATAGTTTATTAAGTTCCTGTGATGAGATACATAACATTTGGCAATCTTCTAATGCCCTAATAAATTCACTTGAACGCTTTCCATACTTAAAACTTTCAAAACTTGACACAATTACATTATCTGGTAAATAGTAAAATCGTGAGACTTTAATATTTGAATTTTTTGCTTCAAAATAAGCATATAAAGTTCCATTTAAAAGAATACCTAATTTATCACATATCTGATTTTTCTTGCAAAAAAACTCTCCTTTCTTCAAAGTTAATGGCTTAAAAGCAGCCTGAATCATTTCAAATTCCTTTTCGGAAAATTGAATATTAGAATAAATATTCTTCAGTATGAGTAAAAATTCATGTTGCATAATTTATTAATTATAATTTTATTTCAGCCCCGCCGTGTCCTCTTACTTAACAGAATACCCTATTGAGAGAGACGGCTTGGGCGGAAGAGGACAGGATTTTTACTCAACTATTTTTAAAATCAATTTTCTTACTTCTGGAAAAAGTAAGTTATAAATTTCCTTTTTCGCCTTTGTTGGTGTTATTTCACCAACAAATATGATATAAATATAAGTATTATTTATACCCATAATCAGGTATTTTGCAATATATCTGAAAACAGGTAGATAACCACCCCACCTCCTCCCACCGCTCTGCCCCTCGTTACTCACTTTAAATTATTTTCAAATTAATAGGGCTTTTCCTGTAATGGTTGCCTTAAGTCATACCAAGTAGTAATTCTTTTAAGAATTTCTGACAGCACCAATCCGAAAAGCACAAAGGCGATAAATATTAAATAGCCGGGCTGAAGGGCGGTTTTATTGGTGGCAATGCTTTCCATATCTGTGGTTTTAACATTAATGTGGGTTAGCTGGTTATCTAATATGCCTTTAAAGCCAACGTACGCCATAAATATGGCTACTACGGCAACATCTGCCATTGACCATTTCCCTGACCTGAAGGCAAAGAATTTTACAACGGCATTATTTTTAAATTTTCCACGCCCTAATAAATACAGCTCGGTGCTTATCAATTTTGAAATAGGAAAAATAATACTGAAAACAAGAATAAGCCCGCCCACGAGCATGGAATCTACCTTGCCGGTTTTTAATAAAATGTGCACCACATCTAAAATGCTTTTACTTTGATAAAATATGACCTGGTTTTTAAAAACCACATTTTGCCCCAGCAGCACAAATTTCAGCTCATTAATGCGGGCGTCAATTTCAATCATCGGAGAACTGATTCCGGTAAAAAGAAGTATCAATGCCAATAAAACAGACAATACGAACAAGGGCACATATAACGCTCGTTCTTTTCGCACCAGCCACCACGTCAATAAAAACAACACAGGCAAAGCCAGCATTATGCCGGCAAAATTGTAGGTACTTTGCTGAAGGCGGTCAATATTACCTTTTATCTTGTTATTAAAATCATCAATGCCGGTGGCGCCGTATTTGGCTAATAAGCTGTCCTGAATCCCCACGTTTGCAAGGCTGTCATAAGTTTGGTTTTCAAAATCGTGCAGTTTATCCATAACAATACCCTGCAGTTTATGTTTATTGGAAGGTTTTTCCACTTCATTCAGAATGATTTGGCTGAACTGGGGCACTTTTGCACGAACCTTATCTACATTGACAAAAGTTTTTACTGCAAACTTTTTTAATTTTCCGCTTAAAGAGGTTTGCTTTTGGTTTACCATTGAATCGGCTTGCGTGATAAACTCATTGAATATATAATTAAGCTGAACCCTTAAAGTATCTTCCTGCCCCGGGGTAAGTTTAAAGTTATTGATTTGAGAGGTAATAACATTCTCAATGCTGCTTTTCCAGGCATTAACCGATAGCAGCCCGTATTGTATATCATTGACATCGGAGTAATCATTTTTTAACTGGGCGCGCTGATTAGATAAGGTTTGAACATTATAAGCGCACCACACTCCTATCCCTAATAACGGTAATAAAAGCAGTACTAAAACCGCCCTGTTTATCTTCTCTTTAACAGTAAATTCAGAACGTTGTTTTTTTACCATGCGCCGGATGAGGTTTATTTTTAATACTAAAAGTAATAATCATGCCAATAAGATAAAATTTAAGCAATTACCTACTAAATGGGGAAGAGCCGGAGACATACGTGTACTTTCTAAAAACAAGGAGAGTTGTATATTTGTAGAGATGAAGAAAATTGCGACCATACTATTCACTGCCTGTTTATTTTCTCAACTCGCCTCTGCGCAACGACCTGATATTTCGGTTTATAAATTCAGAGACTCTGCATTGGCATCAACATGGTGCCAATATGACAGCACACTGGTGGCTTATGATTTGTTGCGCCCCAGCGGGTATTACGCTATCTACCTTGCGCGTGTGGGCGCCAATAATACTTTGGATAGCGAATATTGTTTCACCTGCAACAACCCGTCATTGCCTGGGAAAAATGTGGCGCAGCCTGAATTTCAGCCGGCGGGCAAATACCTGCTGTTTACGGCTGAAAAAGCCACCCACCCGGGCAGTTCGGGAAATTCTATTCCGGGCATTGGTTTATACAATGATTTGTATGTGATGACCATGGACGGCAAAAAAACCTACAAGATTATTGATATGCCCGATACCGGCATTAGCGGTATGATAGAGACGTATTTTTCGCCCAACGGTAAAGAAATTATGTGGGACCAGATGGTGGAGAATGTGGGGCTGGCCGGCAGGCAGGAATTTGGGTATTGGGTGATAAAAATCGCCAGTTTTATTGACGACAGCATTACCGGACCGCATATTGACAGCAGCAGCATACGCACGCTTGAGCCAGGTGATACGACGGCATTTAATGAGCCGTATGGCTGGAGCCCGGATGGCAGCCGGATAATTTTTGCCAGCGACTACAACCAATTTTGGGTGTGGGACGACCAGATTTATACCATGGATACTTTGGGCAATGCTATTGAGCAGATGAGTTCAACGGCGCACTCTTACCCTTACACCGAACATGCTTTTTACAGCACCGATGGGAAGCACATCGTGTGGATGACCAACCGCGCCAACGGCACCGACAGTACGGGCGGCGGCGATGACTGGTGGATAATGAACTCGGACACCACCGACCAGGAACGCCTCACGTATTTTAACGATACGGCTTGCAGCTACTGGACGGGGACTACGCATATTAATTGTCATGGCTCCTACAGCCCCGATAATAGAAAATTCATTGGCGATGTAACCGGAAGTAAACCGGTGCAGATAAACCCGGATTCGAGCATAGGCGCTGTGTACATAATAGCTTTTAATAGTCCTACTACAGGGGTAAATAAGTTGACAGTTGACAATGGACAGTTGACAGTTTATCCGAATCCGGCGAGTGATTTTATTACTATCACAGCCACAAAAAATATAAATCAAATAACTATTACAAACCTTGTTGGTCAGATTGAGCTAAAGTCCCCTTTAGGGGATTTATGGGTAGGAAGGCAAACTATTGATATAAGTAAATTATCTACCGGCATGTATTTTATAACTGTAGCTACAGGACAAGAAGAATTTAATGAAAAGTTTGTGGTGACGAAAAAATAATTATCAGCACTAAAAAAATGATTGAACTGTCAATTCCCGGATTTAATGATTCCCTTCAGCTTCATCATCTTCTATTGGATTTTAACGGAACCCTGGCAATTGACGGGAAGTTGATTACAGGGGTGAAAAAGAAGCTGGTTGCCCTTTCACAAAAATTACAAATACATATTCTTACGGGCGATACTTATGGCACGGCAGCGCATCAATTAAAAAACACACCGTTTAAACTGGTTCTTTTACCGGTTGTAAACCAAAGAACGGAAAAAGAAAAATACATTAATAGTTTGCCACCTCAATCTGTTATTAGTATCGGCAACGGTCGGAACGATGAATTGATGCTAAAACTTTCTGCAATCGGCATCATTGTCATTCAGCGCGAGGGCGGTTCAGTTGAAACACTATCAGAAGCAGATATTATATGTCCCGATATTCACGCTGCACTTGATTTGATAGATAATCCGTTAAGACTGAAAGCTACATTACGAAGCTGATAATAATCTTTAAAATAATGCGTTTTATTTAACAAAAACAGTTAAATTTACATAAGCATTTTTTTATATGGTAAAAAAATCTTTACTCTTTCAAAAACTTGCTTCCTATTCCACATTAGCAACAATTATACTTGCCGCAGAAAAGAATGCCAATGCCCAGATATTATATAAAGAGGTAAACGATACTATTTGTCCCGGTGAAATCTATCAACTTGATTTGAATAATGACGGGGTAAATGATTTTGCCATTCAACCTTATTCGCGTAATCAAACTTTTTCCTCTCCAAGTTTCTTTAATTATGTACGTGTAATTAACGAAAATAATAATGCTGTTGCTGACATTAAAGCTAATACTGAACACATACATTATCAACAAAATCATGTTTCTTCTTATATTGAATATGATAAAGATACTGTAGCAGATATATTTAATTCAGGACAGGAAATAGGAGCGTCAGATAATTTTACTGAAATTAATCCTGACTTAATTTATAGAGCAATTCATTCTTATATCGGTCGGGATACATCAGTTTCTTATTTTGGACTGTGGGACACTACAGAACACGATAAATTTTTAGGTTTACAATTAGAAGTAAATAGTAACACTTATTATGGCTGGGCGCGCCTTACTGTAGTTAGTAAGGGGTCTTACCCTATGTATTACTGTGTTGAGTTAAAAGATTATGCTGTTAATACGCAACCCGGCGATTCTATATTAGCGGGCGAAGGTGCTCCAACTGGAATTCAAACAATTACTAACAATAATTCCCTAACTCTTTTCCCCGACCCGGTCAGCAGAAAATCAACGTTAAACTTATCTTTTCATTTAATTAATAATCAACCAGCTGCTATAGTTATTTACGATATTACCGGGCGGCAGGTACTCTCTATTGACTTACAAAATCCCATTGCAGGAATAAATACATTAAAGATAAACATTGCTGATCTGGCTGCGGGAATTTATTTATTGAAATTTACGTCCCCTCAATTCGAATCCACAAAAAAATTTGTTATTGTTCAATAGTAAAAATAATTCTCACCCTGCACACAATAATATGTAAAATAAGCGTTTTAATAGCAAACATAAAAAATGTACTCGCTTATGCGCAAAAATTACACTCCAGACACTTTATTGTTATTCGTGTATAAAGAACTGCCGCCCAATGAGATAGCTGATATCCGGCGCGCTTTGCACACCGACCCTGACCTGGCTAATGAGTTTCACCAAATCTGTGAATCCATGGATATGCTTGTTGATTTGGATTTAAAACCCTCCGACAGCAGCATTGAAATTATTATGGAGCACAGCTTGCTGGCTCACGAGACTACCACATAGTACAGGTGACTCACCCGCTTGCGCTCATTGCCACGTACCCTCTCTTAAAAAGAGAGGGTAATGCGAAAAGCATTTAAAAATTAATTCAGAAAATTGATTGCCGCTGGCATACTTTTGCAAAATGACAAAAGAGGAACGTTTTGCGGGAGTGCTGAATTATTTCAGCGCCCACCGGCCTGATGCTAAAACTGAATTGCATTATAAAAACGGCTACCAGTTATTGGTGGCTGTAATGCTTTCTGCCCAATGCACCGATAAGCGTGTTAACATGACCACTCCTGCCCTGTTTGAGCGGTATCCCACTGTAAAATCAATGTCGGAAGCTACGTTTGACGAGGTGTTGCCGTTTATAAAAAGTATAAGCTATCCTAACAGCAAAACCAAACACCTTATTGCCGCTGCTAAAATGATAGTAGATAAATTCAACGGTGAAATCCCTTCTGATACTGAGGAGTTGGAGACAATACCGGGTGTGGGACGCAAAACAGCTAACGTTATTGCATCGTGCCTTTTTAACCAGCCCAAAATGGCAGTTGACACACATGTGTTTCGTGTGGCTGCAAGGATTGGGCTTACTACAAATGCTAAGAACCCACGGCAAGCGGAGGAGCAACTGATTAAATATATTCCTGAAAAACAAATTCCATTGGCGCATCACTGGCTTATTTTGCATGGGCGCTATGTGTGCGTGGCGCGCAATCCCAAATGCGCGGAATGCGGCATAAAGGAATTTTGCAAGTATTATGAGAAGAATTATGGCAATTTGAGAATTTGAGTCCGCCAAAGGCGGATGAGAATTCCTGTTTTTACTCTTATCTAAAATAAATATATACCTTTCGGGCTTAAAATCATTTATTTTTTAACAATAAAAACTAACTACCATGAAAAAAATTTTATGGATTGCACTTTTGCTTATATCGGTAAAAGGATTTACGCAGATTACGTTGGAACATACTTACCCAGTAGAAACTTCAATAGTTGAAATATCTCCTAACTATTGGAATTATTATAATGCAACGGGAAACACTTTATATATTTATTCTTTAAACCATTCTTTAATTACATCCTTTCAAATAACTATTCCTATCGGGCATGAGTTTGATGGTGCTTATTTTTTATCAAAAGGCTTATTTACCAGTGATACCAGTCAATATGCCTTTGAGGGCGTTTTTTCAGATACAGCTGCCGGTGGTTATCTTTTTGGTATTTGTGATATACAAACTCAGAATGGTACAACATTATTAGAAGTTGATTCCTGTTTCGGTGGAGATATAGCTAATACCTCAGAAGGAACAAAATTTCTGGTAGAAATAGGAGAAAAGGGATATACACAAATCTATGACCTTCCCGGTGCTTATTTCACAGGTATACCTCGTCCGCATGGAGATGGCAGCGATGTAAACAACGCCTATCCTAATCCCACAGCCGATGTTATTCATTTACCTTACACTTTAAATGGAAATGAGCAGGGTGAATTGATTGTTACAAATATGAGCGGGCAACTATTAAAACAGTATACCGTAACAAACGCCTTTAGCGATATATTACTTAACACTAATGATTTGCCTAAGGGCTGCTATTTGTATTACCTAATTACAAATGGCACAAACAGCGCGGCAAAACAGTTTGTGGTGCAGTAAACCATTGTTGAAAAATATATTTTAGCAATTTTACTATAAATCATATAAATACTTCTATATTTAATAATTGTACACCGTTAACCATATTAACAATTTATGAAAGAAACGACCACAACCACAAAAGAGAATAACAGCGAGAAGCTGAAAGCCCTGAAGCTGACCATGGAAAAACTGGACAAGATTTACGGCAAAGGAACCATAATGAAATTGGGCGACACCATGATTGAACCCGTTGAAGCCATATCTACCGGCTCACTGGGTTTGGATATAGCGCTTGGCGTTGGTGGCTTACCGAAAGGGCGTGTCTGTGAAATTTACGGACCCGAATCATCGGGTAAAACCACCATTGCCATACACGTTATCGCCGAGGCGCAGAAGAAAGGCGGCATTGCCGCTTTTATTGATGCCGAACACGCTTTTGATAAAACTTATGCGCAGCATCTTGGTGTGGACGTAGAGAATTTAGTTATATCCCAACCCGATAATGGTGAACAGGCATTGGAAATTACAGATAATCTTATCCGCTCCGGCGCCATTGATGTGGTGGTTATTGACTCCGTAGCCGCTCTTGTGCCCAGAGGTGAAATTGAGGGCGAAATGGGCGACAGCAAAATGGGTTTACAGGCGCGGCTTATGTCACAGGCGCTGCGCAAACTAACCGGTACGATAAGCAAAACCGGGTGTTGCTGCATTTTTATTAACCAGTTGCGCGAAAAAATAGGTGTAATGTTTGGCAACCCCGAAACAACTACTGGTGGCAATGCGCTTAAATTCTATGCATCAATTCGTCTTGACATTCGCCGTATAGGGCAAATAAAAGACGGCGACGATATTACAGGTAACCGGGTGCGTGTGAAAGTGGTGAAGAATAAAGTAGCTCCCCCATTCCGCCTTGCTGAGTTTGACATTATTTACGGGCAGGGCATATCAAAGATTGGTGAAATTGTTGACATGGCTTCCGAACTCAACATCATTCAAAAGAGCGGTTCATGGTTTAGTTATAACGGCGAGAAACTGGGACAGGGACGCGAAGCAATAAAACAATTCCTTATTGATAATCCTGAATTTGCAGCCGATATAGAAAAACAGATTCGCGATAAGGCTTTCCAGTTGCAGACTGCCAGCAGTGAAAAGAAGAATTAATAATAATATTTATTTCTCTGCCGTTTCAGAAAAAACCGAAACAAAACCGTAAAAAGTAACAACCTGACTATTTTTTTTAGTTTGTTGTTCCTCAATGTGTTCGGAGGGGTGCGTCAGGTTCTTTAAAAAAGCGTTGTAAATTAAACGGTTTTTTTAGTTACGTTTTGGTTGCGTTTTTCTTCTTCTTTACTTTAATACTATCTCATATTCCGATTCTAAACTTATTTTAAAACAAACTAAAAGAGTGCCTTCTCCATGCAATGGAGAAGGAAAGGATGAGGTACAATATTTCAAAGAACGATTATCTATCCCCAACAAAATTATTGCAATAATAAAAGCGATGTGGAAAGTTGGGACAAGAAAGTTTTTACCCCTCCGCTGTAGGACGGATTCGCCCTTTGGCGAATAAATCCCCGGAAGGGGACTTTTAAAAATGTGCTATTAATAGTAAGTAAGAATAACTTGAGCCGAGTGTGAGATAGCGGAATAGCCATAGCGTTAAATATTTTGTAGAAAATCCGATTCAGAGATTACCTCTATTGTCGCTCCTCTCTCTAACAGCTTCTGCGCTTTTTCTTGTTTGCCGCTCATTCCATCTTCACCAACAATTCTAAAGTCTTGTTGTCCCACAATTAGAAAATCAGTATCTTTTGTAACGGTATTCGAATTAACCCCTCCAATATCAGCAATAATTTGCTGTGCTTTTGCTCTAACCATTGATGAAAGCGTTCCCGTAAAAACAATTGACTTTCTATAAAAAATACTTTCTGGTTTATGTTTTAAAGGGTCACCAATGATTAATGCTGGATTGCTATATTCGTTAGTTCGTTTTGTTTCAGATGGCTTGTATCCTCCATTAAATAATTGCCCTATTGAAATTCCTAATTTTTCGGGGAAGTCATCAATTGTTGTTACCCCTACTAACTCAAAAGCTTTTATTGAAAGTTCAGCACACGCCAACGAATCTGGACCTGCACGATGATGTTTAAATTCAATATTATTAATATAGCAAAGAGATTTTAGGTCATAAGAAAGTAGCCCTTTCCAAATTTTTTTAGAAAAAATATAACTGCACGAATACCGTAATGATGGAAATGGAATTTTGTATGTTTCAAGTGTTTTACGTAAAACACCAATATCAAAACCCGCATTATGTGCAATTAGAAATTTATTGTCTATAAGTGATTTTAGTTCTGCTTCCCAAAGTTGATTAAACTCTGGACTACTAGGAACATCTTGAGGTGTTATACCATTAATAAAAATATTAAACGCATCAAAGTGAGGATAATATTTCGGTTTAATAAGCCAAGATTTTGTATCTATAACTTTATCATCTTGAACAAAGGTCATACCGATCTCGCAAGGACTGTCCCTATTTGCAGTTGATGTTTCAAAGTCTATTGCAATAAAGTTCATCTTATTTATCCCTTCGGGGACACGGTTACATCATAAAATTCAAATATATTTTTAGCTAAAAAACTCTTCAACCCTTCTTTTAGTTATATTACAAGCGGAAATTGACACTTTACTATGAACTTTAAATAAAGTATCATCAGAAGTTATTAAATCATATTGCTCATTAAATATAGTTTCATTTTTCATCCTTCACAATATATCGTTTTGATAAATAATCAATCCAATTTTTGAAACTATCATTAGGGCAGTGTTTGTTACAAGCTTCAAAAAACGACTCATAAGTTAAAGGTAAAAAATTATTTTTGTTTTCATTTAGAAGGTCAATGTAGTCGCTACTTGTTTGAATAAAATGCAAATTATCTTTTGGAAATAATATTAAAGAAGTAAAGTATTTGAATTTATCTTTATCAACTATCAATATACTTTCACCAAGCAAGTGATTTCTCCAAATCTGCCTGAACTTATCGATTGGCAAAACTTTGATTGCATCAGATTTGTAAAGCCTACAATTGTTGGTTATTGAATAGTATTTTGAGTTTTTATCATTTATTTTTTTAGCTTCTGTAGAGTTCGCTATAAGTTTATATTCTTTCTCTGTATATTTTACTTCAATACCAATAATTCCTTTTTGCTTATCTGTGTGCGTATATTCGATATATGTATCAAATGAAGTATGGTCACCAAGATAATTCTCTTTAGGTTTAGGAGCATATTCAATTTCAATTCTGTCGATTGTTTGAATATTGTTTTTAAAGAACTCGTTTAAGATATTTTTACTAAAAGTTTTGTCTTGGTTTAATGGTGTGAAGAAATTAAAAGGTATATGCTCACTCCTAAGCATATTCGAGTATAAAGCTTTATTATATTTTCTATACTTTTTAACCATCTCAAAAACTTCAAAGCCATTATAGAAATTTTTCCCTTGCTCACCATCTGCCCTTGTCAAATAATTGCAGTATGTGTCATAAGGTAAATTTAAAGTATTTGCTCTAAATTTTGATTGGTGAAATCGTGCTTGTCTCAGAAAGCCAGTGGTATCTGTTTTTTCGTCTTTTGAATATTGTTTTCCTATGTCTTGCATAGTGTTGTTTTTTATTTATATTATTTTTCCCATCGGCAAAGATGATATAAATATAATTATTATTTATCCCTGCAAATCGTGATTTGGCAACATCCCTGAAAACAGTGGGTTGACAATTAACCCCATGCTTCAGCATGGGGCAAGAACATACTAAACGAATGGGCTTTAGCCCTGACGAATACAGGTTCAAGGCTAAAGCCAATTTTTATATGCTATAGTCTCCGCCATAAATGGCGGAGTTATAATTTTTACAACCCTACGTGTTTCCTCCCCCTTAAATCCCCCTCACAGAGGAGGACATTTTTGCGTGAGCGGTTGTAGCGGAAAGCCCACAGCGAAGTGAAACGGGGCG
This sequence comes from Chitinophagales bacterium, assembly GCA_963770495.1. GTDB lineage: Bacteria > Bacteroidota > Bacteroidia > Chitinophagales > CAVYQA01 > CAVYQA01. Next base: position 136,532 of record CAVYQA010000017.1, read on the forward strand.
AGGACTTGTAGCGTAAAGCGCGACCCGACGCAGGAGGGACACGCCATAAATAACATCTGAAATTTAATTTAAGAGTGGGGGAATTAATTTTTCCTCTTTACTATAATCAAGTCGTTTCTACCGGGTAAAAACGGTAAAATATTTTCTTTACAATTTCTGTGGAGATAACATACGCTGCAACAATAGCAAGCATTTCAAGAATAAATGAGAAAGGCACTTTTGTAAATCCCAGTAATTGTAAAATTGGAGTGAGCGGCATAATAAAAGTAAAAACCACAACGCCAAGCGTGGCTAATGCAAGGTATTTGCCCGGGCGGCTCTGAAAAATAGTTTTTCTTGTACGGATAACCAACACAATCAAGGTGGCTGAAATGACCGATTCAATAAACCAACCTGTTTGAAACTCAGCTTCTTTTGCGTGTAACAAGTGCAATACCCAGAATGTGCAATAATCAAATATAGAGCTTAAAATGCCAAACACTATCATAAAATTGCGGATGAATTTAATATCCCATTTGCGGGGCGTTTGAACTAATTCAGCATCCACATTATCTGATGCAATAGCCATCTCGGGGAAATCGGTGAGCATATTCAAAAATAAAATTTGTTTTGGCAGCAGAGGAAGGAAGGGCAAAAACAAGGAAGCGCCCGCCATACTGAACATGTTGCCAAAATTGGCGCTGGTTGCCATAAACACATACTTGCGTGTATTCACAAATGTTCTGCGCCCCCCTTCCACTCCTTTTAAAAGCACATTTAAATCTTTTTCCATTAACACAATATCGGCAGCTTCTTTAGCCACATCAACTGCCGTATCCACCGATATTCCCACATCGGCAGTGTGCAACGCAGAAGCATCATTAATGCCATCACCCATGTAACCAACTACGTTCCCCGCTTTTTTCAACGCAATAATTATTCTCTCTTTATGATTCGGCTCTACCTCGGCAAAAATAGTTACGGTTGATACCTGGTGCAAAAGCGCTGCATCGCTCATGTCCCTTATTTGTGACCCCGTAAGAATTTTCACATCTGTCATTCCCACCTGTTTGCCTACGCTGGCTGCAACAGCAGCATTGTCTCCTGTTATTACTTTAAATGAAATGCCCATTTGCTGCAAATCGTGAAGAGTTTGCAGCACACCGGGTTTTGGCGGATCGTAAAAAACGAGAAAACCGCACAACACCATTCCACTCTCCGAAGCTTTATTTCCTATAATCGGCTGCGGTGATTTTTTGTGAGCAATTCCCAGCACACGGTAACCATCATTACTTAATTGCTGAAAATGATTTTGAATGTCGTCTTGATGTTTCTCAATATCTTCCACTGTGCCATCAGGCATTTCAACCTGCGTGCATACCTGCAAGACGTTAGCCAGCGCGCCTTTGGTTACCATTAAATACCCGTCATTATTTTTAACCACTATAGAAAGACGCTTACGGATAAAATCGTAAGGCAATTCATCGGTTTTCCGATATGAACTTAAGTCAAAATTTTTTTGCCGCTGTATAGCTACATCAATCGGGTTAATAAAACCCGATTGAAAGTTGGCATTTAGAGAGGCATACAGCATCACCTTGTCACTATCCTCACATGAAATATCCAGCGCCGATTTCATTTTCACGGTGCCATCGGTTATTGTTCCTGTTTTATCGGAACATAACACATTCATGCTGCCAAAGTTTTCTATTGACTCTAATCGCTTAACAATAACTTTTTGTTTAGCCATGTGCTTGGCTCCGTAAGATAAATTAACACTTATTATAGCGGGTAAAAGCTGTGGCGTTAGCCCTACTGCAATAGCAAGGGAAAACATAAAAGCATCCAACACCGGTTTGTGGTAATAAACATTTATTACAAAAATTACTATAACTAAAACTAAAGTAACCTCCATTAACATGTAACCAAATTTTCTAATGCCTGTTTGAAAATCGGTTTCTGGCGGTCGTAAGCGCAGTCGTTGCGAAATTTTTCCGAACTCGGTATTCTTCGCCGTATTTACCACAACGGCAGTGGCAGCGCCGCTGACAACGTGCGTACCCATGAACAAACAATTGGTGCGCTTACTTAATCCTGAATTACTATCAGTTATTCCCGTCTGTTTTTCTGCAGGAAACGATTCACCCGTCAGCACCGATTCATCGGCAAATAAATTATTGGAATCAATTATCATACAATCGCCGGGAATAAGATCACCGGCATTTAACTGCACAATATCGCCGGGAACCACATTTTCAACCGGTATCTCGGAAAAATTTCCATGGCGTTTAATTTTTGTTGTCACTTTAACCAGTGCCAGTAACTTTTTTACCGCATTTCCTGCGCTATACTCGTGATAAAAACTTAACAGGCTGCTTAAAAAAACAATGACAAGAATTATAGTGGCATCAATGTGGTCCTGAAGAAAAAAAGATAATACCGCAGCAAGAATTAATATTATTGTGATGGGGCTTGCAAACTGCGACAGGAAAAGCTGTAATGCCGATGTTTGTTTTTTTGCTCTGAACGAATTAAACCCGTATTGCTTAAGCCGCTCCTCCGCTTCATCATTAGAAAGCCCGTCCTTATTGGTTTGTAACTGCTCTAAAACTTGTGCGGGTTCTTTAGACCAGTAATTATTGCTATCGGACATCTTCAAATCTTTCGCCTAAAGTAATCACATTTTCACAAAACAAAACGATTGTATGTTTAAGTAACCGTTATGCCTTTTTCAGCGTAAAGCCAAATGTAGTGCCCACGTCTTCCCCGCTGCGCACGTTAATGGTTTGGTTATGCGCTTCAATAATATGCTTAACAATAGATAAGCCAAGCCCTGTGCCGCCCTGCTCGCGGCTGCGGCTTTTATCGGCGCGGTAGAAACGCTCGAATATACGCGATACATGTTCTTTAGCTAATCCTATTCCATCATCGGTTACCTCGGTAAGAATGTTATCAGCCATATCATAAAAGCTTATAACCGTATTGCCGCCTTCTTTGCCGTATTTAATGGAGTTATCAATAAGGTTTACAAATACCTGGCGAATTTTATCCTTATCGGCTATAACATAAAACGGCTGGTCGCAACCTTTTTTGAATGAAAGAGTGATTTTTCTTTGTTTTGATTTTATCTCCAGCGATTCAAACACATCATTCACCAAAGCATGAATATCGAATGTCTCCGTTTCAAGATTAACCGCACCGGATTCTAGTTGCGAGATAACCTCTAAATCGGCAACAAGGCTTACGAGGCGTTCAACGTTTTTCCCGGCTTTATCCAAAAAATTTTTGCTTACGGTTTTGTCATCCACGGCACCGTCGAGCAGTGTGTGGATATAGCCCTGTATATTAAACAACGGTGTTTTTAGCTCGTGGGAAACATTAGCCACAAATTCTCTGCGGTATTTTTCCATTTTCTGCAACTGCTCAATTTCTTCTTTCCGGTCTTCTGCCCATTGCATCACTCTTTTATTTACGTCATCAATAGAATCAACAATGACAGGTTTTTCAATGGAATTATTACCGTTGCGCTTAGGCGCTTTTATGGAAATAATGGTTTTATAAATGAGTTTTATTTTCCTGTAGATAAAATATTCAAGCGCATAATAAACGCTTAAAAAAGTTATTACACCCGACCCGATGAAAAGAAAAAACGCCAACACATACTGGCGCGCCAATATAGAAATGAGCGCCGTAAAAATAGCTATTGCTATTGCTGTGGTGAAGGCAATTAGCCTGGGACTGGCATTTTTCATTCCTCAAATTTCGAACTTATATCCGACACCTTTTACCGTGGAAATGTGGTTATCGCCGAATTTCTGACGCAATTTACGAATATGTACGTCAATGGTTCTATCTCCTACAATAATATCCTGCCCCCACACTTTGCTGAGAATTTCCTCGCGGTGAAAAACTTTTCCTGGTTTAGAAGCAAGTAAAGTCATCAATTCAAATTCTTTTCGGGGTAATGTTATCACTTTACCGTTTTGTTTCACAAGATAGCTCTCGCGGTCAATCACAATGTCACCAACGGTAACCAGACCGGTAGATCTTCCTTGCCCGAGCCTTCTGATAAGCGCATTGACGCGGCTTATAAGCAATTTAGGTTTAATGGGTTTAACAATATAATCATCCGCGCCAATATTCAATCCTTTTATTTCCGATTGCTCATCGCCCAGAGCAGTAAGAAAAACAATGAGTGTATCTTTAAATTCAGGTATATTACGCAAATGCCTGCAGGTTTCAATGCCGTCTAACTTAGGCATCATTATATCAAGAATTATAAGATCGGGTTTATGCTCTTTTGCCGCTTTAATTGCAGAGATGCCATCATGAGCCGATATGACTTCGTAGTTTTCTTTGGATAAATTATACCCAATAAACTCTAAAATATCGGGTTCATCATCAACTACGAGAATTTTATATTTCTTTTCAGCCATAAGGCGTTTTATTTTGGGGCAAAATTACGCGGGATAATCTAATGAATTGTTACTATAATATTAACTTAAGGTTCTTTTAATGTTAAATGAATTAAACCACAGTTTAACAAAACTCTTGTTTAAAAAGTTTACAGATGTGTTGTTACCAAATAGATACTTGGTATTCAATTAATTGATTAACTATAAAATATAATACTATTCACCCTGTAACAACTGCGCCGCTGCTATAGAGTTGTTTCCTGTATTTTAATGATGGCGAAGGAATAAATTCACCTAAACCAAGCTTTTCCCATTTTTTATCAACGGATAAAATGGTTTGTTCATCAGAACAGATAATATTTGGCCATGGGCGGTCAAAATCATCCAGTTCTCTCGTTTTCCTTGTGCCGTCGAACCCAATGTGTGAAATAGTATTGCCGGAAATAATATAGCTATCGCGCCGCGGGTCAAGATTGTTACTAAACCGCCATACCACATCTTTAATATCATTTGCATCTACGGCAGCTTCTACATAAATAATAATCTTAACTTTTTTCAGGTCGGTTTGTGAAAATAATTTTTCATTCAATTCCTTAATATGGTTTTTGCGGTTCTTTTCTACGCATATAAAAACAATACTAATATCCCTATTAAGCAAGGAGCTATTAATCGCTTTTATTTCAGGAAAGTATTTTTTTATCGCTAATTCATCTATTGTTAAATCCTCTTGCTTGTAGCTGCCGTTTGCAGTTCTTTTTTCCTCGTCAAATTTGTTTGTAGCATCAATGCACATCTTTCCGCCATAAGCAAATTTGCTGCATGAGTGGTCGAGCACGTCCATTGGTCCCTGTGAAAAATAAATATCCTGCTGAGGGTCTACATTTTCGGAAATAGATTTTGCCACTACTTCATAATTATGAATGTTCACATCTCCATCCACAATCACAAGCATCTTATTAAACATCATTTGCCCTGCACCCCACATGGCGTTCATTACTTTAGCTGCCTGACCGGCATATTCTTTTTTTATTTTTACGATGGTGAGATTATGAAACACACCTTCTATTGGCAGTTCCATGTCTTCAATTTCGGGTATGAGCATCATTTTTATGGGGGCTAAAAAAATACGCTCGGTTGCCTTGCCAATCCACGCATCTTCCTGCGGCGGAATGCCCACAATTGTGGCGGGATAGATGGCGTCTTTTCGATGAGTGATAGCCGTAATATGAAACTTAGGATAATAATCTTCTAAAGAATAATAGCCGGTGTGGTCGCCAAAGGGACCCTCAAGAATAAAATCTTCATCAGGATCAACATAGCCTTCAATTACAAAATCAGCATCGGCAGGCACTTCAATATCCTGTGTAATACATTTAACCAATTCCACCTTTTTCTTTCGTAAAAAACCCGCCAGCATATATTCATCCACATTCTCAGGAAGGGGCGCTGTAGCAGCGTAAGTATAAACCGGGTCGCCGCCCAATGCCACTGCCACAGGCATTTTGCGATGCAGTTTTTTATAGCCGTTAAAATGCTTTGCAGATACTTTATGCTTATGCCAGTGCATTCCTGTAAGCGTGGGTCCAAACACCTGCATTCTGTACATGCCTACGTTGCGTATTCCATTTTCAATATCTTTTGTGTGAATGATAGGCAGCGTTACAAAGCACCCGCCATCTTCGGGCCAGCATTTAAGCACGGGCAGTTTGGTAATATCTGGCTCTTTCATAATCACCTGCTGGCAATCGCCTCTGCCGCTTTTTACTTTGGGCATCCACGACGCCAATTGCGAAAGTGTGGGGAGCAGTTTAAGCTTATCAAGAATATTGTCTTTAGGTTTCATTAACGAACGAAACAGCAACTCAATATTTTTTTGCACCTCATCCAATTCATTTACGCCCAATGCAAGGCATATTCTTTTATACGAACCTAATGAATTTATAAGTAAGGGAAAATCGGTTCCTGTATTTTCAAATAATAATGCAGGTCCGTTTGATTTAGAAACCCGGTCTGTTACTTCAGCAATTTCCAATACAGGGTCAACAAATTCTGTAATGCGTTTTAACTCACCTGCCTTGTCAAGTACATCAATAAATTCGTGTAAGTTTCGGAAAGCCATGATAAGGTTTGAGTTTGTGTTTGAGTGTGCTTTTGGGTGTGAAGATAATAAATAGATGCGGCGTGAGTTAAATTAACTCACGCCGCAATAAAATCAGAATCAATTTACACTTAAAACTTATACCCTACCGTTAGCACTATATTTCCCGTAGTGTTTTTTTCTGTGACATAGGGTGATGCTGTATAAGGCGACTGAGTCGGGTCAACCACATAAGGATAATAGGTGGAATTAGTCATTGAATACACATACGCCGCATCAATAAACACATGCTCTAACCTAAGTCCAACGCCGCCAGTGATATTTTGTACACTTTGGTCGCCACCCGGACCAGCCTGCCCGCTTTGATACGGAGAACCATAATAAGCAAATCCACCTCTTATTCTAAAAATATCATAAGCAAATTCAGCGCCTACTCTAAAAATTGATGCGGGGGCAAATGAGGTTGTAATGCTTTGGTTAATTTGATTTTGGTATTGTATATCTGACGAACTGCCTGCTTGGTTAAAATCAAAATAGGCTTGTGAATAATCTACATACTCATAGTCAGCTGTTATAAAACCATATTGTTTGAACAGTATGGTCGCGCTTCCTACAACCCGCCAAGGTGTTACTAAACTATAGTTATATGAACCAAGGGGGGATTGGAGTCCGGGAGAATTATTAATACTAGTACCGAAAGAATCAATAACACCATACAGGTAGGAACTGTAATTATCCTGCATATTATACCACGTGGGCGTATGCGCTGCAATACCTAAACGCAGGTAATCATTCACTTTATAGATGATACCGAACTTCATATTAATACCTGAACCCGTTGTGCTTAACTGCTGTCCATAATTTAAACTCTGCATATAATAATTATCGTTAGGAATGGAAGAACTATTACTTACTTCAGTATAATATGAATTAATATTATAATTGATGGTTGGAATTCCTACAGTAGCGCCAAGAAATAATTTATTGTTATAATTAGCACCGAAAGAAATATCAAATTCATCCTGTCCACCCGTTATCTGGTCCAACTCTGGTTTGCGTTACACCTCCGGGAGGTGCTGTGCCTAAATACTGAGATGATGTAGTACTGTTATAAGGATTTGGATTTACAAAATACTCATTAAAAGCAAGCCCCGCATCAAATGGAAAATTATTGACAACATCAGACTGCTGCGTTCCATTTAATTCTTGCGCCCAATAATCAGTTATTGAATTATTAGGATTATTACCCTGGTAATAAAAATTCTCATTAAAATTATTCAACCGGTTATAGGCTAAGGCAAAGCTGGTGGTTTTCCACTTTGAATTAGTGGTTCTTGGTGCGCTGACCTATACCGCCCGCGCCTGTAAGACTGCCCCACCTTGTGCGTAAAAACCACGCCAAAATTTTCAATGTCTAATCTGCTTTCAGTGGTTGAACTTGGCGTCCCAAAGTAATTTGTATTATTGGTTATTGAAAATAAAGAAGGTGTAAATTCTATCTCGCTGCTTCTATATAGCCCTAAACCGGCAGGGTTTACAGACAGGTCAGTTATATCAGCTCCTAAAGAGCCAACGGCGCCTGCCAAACCCATTCCACGGGCTGTACCTCCAAACGTAAGTTGCGAATATCGTAAGGCATCTCCTGCATCCTGAGCGCTTGCCTTGAAGGCAATTGCACATACTACGAGCATTAATGTTACATTTTTCATATATACATTATATTTTTTTATAATAAATAGTGTGTATTATCTTCTCCCTCCACCCCCGCCACTAAAACCGCCGCCCCTGCTCCTCCTCCCGAAAAACCACCGCCACCCCTTGAAGCACCGGAGAAAGTACCCGGACGACCTGTATCCGCCATAGATGAGCCTGAAGAACGGCTATATGCAAGAACGATAGCCGGATATTGACCTGTTGTTTTGGTATGAACTAAAACCACCTCTTGGTGTAAAGGAACCGCGACTTGCATATGCCCTTTGAGCACTTGCCGAACTTCTGCCGTTATAATAGTTATGAACGTTTGATCGTGGTATATTACTCCTGCTTGCGCTGGTATAAGAACCCTGTCTCATTGCCGACCGCGTTGAGGAACTAGTACCAAACCTTCCGCTGATGGTTGGAAGCAACAGCGCCTGAAGGGCGTGAGAAAGGCACATTTGTACTTCTTACGATGACCTTGCAGCATAACAGAAGAGTTACCTGCCTCTCTTGGGGCACCTTCGACAGTCCTTCCCCTGCTAGTACCACTCTGTTCTGTGATCTGCCTCCCAATTGAACCTCCAAATCTTCTAGGACCATAATAAGAAGCAAAACCACCATAGCCATAGCCAAAACCTTCGCCGTAATAATCCTCCATAGAACGGATAGCCATATCCATAACCGAATCCGAAATAAGGATATCCAAGAACCACATCCAAAACCTAAACCGATTCCAAATCCCGGGGTAAAAACCATCATAAAATCCTAAACCAAAACCCGGGTAAAAAAACGGGTCGTAACCAAAACCTAAATAAGGATCGCACATTCCTCCTTCCATACCTGTGGGTACCATAATAGTTATTGATAATGGTTATTACCGCCACCGTTTGAGGTATCCACTGTCGAATAACTCGGCGCCGAATTTTGATAGCGGTTTGAATAGCTGCCATAACCCTCCTGGCTATTTTGATAAGTATTGGAAGGCTGATGGTAGGAGTAGTTGCCTTTGCAGGTGCCGGCGTTGTTGTATTATCCTGCGTATTGCTTTTTGTAGAATAGTACATATCGTCATTATTCGATGACGATTGCGACATAACCGGTGTCCACGAAAACGCGAACAGTGCTAAAAGTGCTGCCGGAAAAAATAATCTTTTCATACTTAAAGATTTTATAATGGTTTGACTTAATTTAAAACGCTGAGTTTAATTTCTATTTTTGTTTCTGCAATTTACAACGTTAATTTCACTTATTTAGTTTGCAGACTGAAATAAACTTTGTATTGCTAATGAATTGCGAATTCTGTGCCAAAAAATTATTATGGGAAAAGAAATTACGCCAAGAAACCAGGATTATGCACAATGGTATAATGACCTGGTGATTAAAGCAGGGCTTGCCGACTATTCTGCCGTGCGCGGCTGCATGGTTATAAAACCTTATGGATTTGCTATCTGGGAGAAAATGCAGCGCCAATTAGATGATATGTTTAAAGAAACAGGACACTCTAATGCCTATTTCCCCTTATTTATACCTAAAAGCTTTTTAGCTAAGGAAGCCGCTCATATTGAAGGATTTGCAAAGGAATGTGCCGTTGTTACGCATTACCGCTTAATGAATGACCCCGATGGAAAGGGAATTATAGTTGACCCCGAAGCAAAACTGGAAGAAGAACTTATTGTGCGCCCTACCTCTGAAACCATTATATGGCATAGCTATAAGAATTGGATAAAATCGTATCGTGATTTACCCCTGTTAATAAATCAATGGGTTAATGTGGTAAGATGGGAAATGCGCACCCGGTTATTCTTGCGCACTACCGAGTTTTTGTGGCAGGAAGGGCACACTGCTCATGCCAATGAGCAGGAAGCCGTTGAAGAAGCACGCCGGATGCTTGAGGTTTATGCCGCTTTTGCCGAACAATGGATGGCAATGCCTGTTATAAAAGGCGTGAAAACCATAAACGAGCGTTTTGCCGGTGCTGTAGACACCTATACTATTGAATCGCTAATGCAGGATGGCAAGGCATTACAGACGGGTACCTCTCATTTCTTAGGGCAAAATTTTGCCAAAGCTTTTGATGTTACTTTTTCCAATAAAGAAAATAAACTGGAGCATGTGTGGGCTACATCGTGGGGGGTTTCAACGCGGTTGGTGGGCGCTCTCATCATGGCTCATTCCGATGATGACGGGCTTGTATTGCCGCCAAAGCTCGCCCCTATCCAGGTGGTTATAGTGCCTATTTATAAAAACCCAGCCCAATTAAAACTGGTTACAGAAAAGGCATTACAAATTAAACATGAACTTATCAAAAAAGGCATCAGCGTTAAGTTTGATGATGACGAAAAACAATCGCCGGGATGGAAATTTTCCGAATATGAAATGAAGGGCGTGCCGCTTAGAATTGCTATTGGTCCGCGCGACATTGATTCGGGTACCGTTGAAATGGCGCGCCGTGATACAAAAGAGAAAGCAACCTTTTCAATTACCGACATTGCTAATAAAGCAGAACATTTGCTTACACAAATACAGGATAATATTTACCAGAAAGCATTTGATTTCCGTGAAGAAAATATTTATAAAGCCGATTCCTACGACGAATTTAAAAAACTGTTGGATGACAAAGGCGGTTTTATTTCCGCCCATTGGGACGGCACCTCAGAAACCGAATTAAAAATAAAAGAAGAAACAAAAGCCACTATTCGCTGCATTCCGCTTAATAATCCGCAGGAACATGGCAAATGCATTTATTCGGGTAAACCTTCTAAGGAGAGAGTGTTGTTTGCGAGGGCGTATTGAGTCAATTTGAAAATTTGAAAATGTGCCAATTTGAAAATAATATTAGAATTTGTTTTTATAATAATATTTTGCAAATTTTACATTAGTAATTTATAGTATTATAATTTTTAAAAATTATTCTTATGAAAAAAGTATTACTAATTCCCGCCTTTATTTTATGCATTAACACAGCCCTTTTTGCACAATGTAATAGTTGGATTGAAGCCAGCACGATTTCATACGGACAGGGAGCATGGGGTGTTACTACCGATGCGGGTAATAATGTTTATAGCACAGGTTCATTTAACGGGTCAATACATTTTGGCAGCGATTCGCTGGTTAATAACACTAGTTGGGCATTTAGTTATTACGTAAATAAGTTCAATAGCAAGGGCACTATTCAATGGGCGGTGCAGTTTGAAACTCCCCCTACACAAAATTTTCCTCCGGTATTGTATCAGAAAAACGGTGCCTTATATGTTGCCGGCGTGTACTATGATACACTGGTTACCAATGTATCAACAAATGCGATGATTACAAATCCGGGTAATAATTTTTTCCTGTTAAAGCTGGATTTAACCGGCAATTTAATATGGGCAAAAACATATAACGGGAGCCTGGGAGCAATTTTCTATAATGAAGCATTTGGCATTACAATTAATAATCTTGGCCAGGTTTATTTTACAGGGCAATATGCCGATACTATACATTTTGGTTCAAATGTTTTTATTATACCATATACAGGGGGGCTTACTAAACGAGAAGTTTTTTTAACCAAAACCGATAGCGATGGCAATGTTATTTGGGCAAAACAGTCGTCTACAACATCATCTAACCCGCGAAGCAGGGGTTGGGGTATTACTACTGATAAAGATGGTAATGTAATTTTAGCGGGCGCTTTCAATGATAATATTACTTTCGGGTCGCAAACATTTAGTGCCAATAATAACACTACAGGTTACATCTTTAATCCTTACCTGGCAAAATTCGATTCAGCCGGAAATTGCCAGTGGGTAAATGGCGGGCAGGGGCCATTAGATTTTTCAGTGCTCTACGATGTTGTAACCGACCGCAACAGTAATATATATTTTACCGGAATAATGGATAGTAATATTACTTATAGCGGACAGGCACTTCTAAAGTCCAATGGTGTATTTTATTATGGTAAATATACGCCAGCAGGAAATTTGGACTGGATAAAACAAACAGGCAACACAATTGGCGGCCAACAAACGCCAAGCTCATATGTAATTGATGATTCAGCGCATCTTTGGATGAGTGGTTGGGTATACCCGCCCACTAATTTGGGAAATTTTTCTTTAACTAAAATAGGAGTGTTTATAGCTAAATTAGATACAAGTGGCAACATACTTAATGTATTGCAAAGCTATGGCACAGGACAAAGCTACTCATCTGCTTTAGACCCGGATGGGAATTTGTATGTTGGGTGTACGGGTAATTTAGATACATTAACATTTAACGGAGTCACCGTATTTGACCCACACGTAGATTCGATTAGTTCCACTGATGTAATATTTAAATACTGTAATTCAACAACAGGTATTCCTCAATTATCAGCAAACAACAATCAACTATCCATTTATCCCAATCCAACAAATGGAATAATTACTATCACTTCAACAAAAAATATTGATGAAGTAAAAGTTACCAACCTGCTAGGACAAACAGTACTTGAGTCCGCTTCAGTATATTTAGGGGCTAAACAGGCAATTGATTTGAGTAAATTTTCAGACGGAATGTATTTTGTAACGGCTACTTCGGATGATGAAAATGAAACGGGAAAAATTATATTAATTAAATAATCGTTAACCCTTTCTTTTATTATGCAATATAAATGCTATTCAATTACATTTGTCGCATATGAAAAAACTTAAACCAATTCTTGTTGCAACACTCGTTTGCATAGGTAATCTTTCACTTGCTCAATCACTTCCTGTTCCGGCTCACATACTAATTGTTATGGATGAAAATCATGCTTACGAGGAAATCATGGGTGATTCAAGCGCTTATGCCCCCTATATTAATAGCTTTACAACCGATACCGACGCCGCAGTATTTACACAATCCTATGCATTAACCCACCCAAGCCAGCCCAATTACCTGATGTTATTTTCAGGCGATGACCAAGGAGTGACGTCAGATGATATTTCCTCAACCCAGTTTACAACCTGCAATCTTGGAGCTTCATTATTGGCTAATGGTTTGAGCTTTATCGGATATTCAGAAGACCTGCCTTCAGTTGGATATTTAGGTACGACTTCAGGATTATATGCGCGTAAACATAATCCCTGGTCAAACTGGCAGGGCTCGTCCGGCAATGCCATTCCGCAGAGTTCCAACGTGCCTTATACCTTATTCCCGTCAAACTTTGATTCATTGCCGACGGTTTCCTTTGTGATGCCGGATCTTGACGATGATATGCACAGTGCATCCATCGCTGCAGGCGATACATGGCTTAAAAATAATCTTGATAGTTACATCACCTGGGCAAAATCGCATAACAGCTTATTTATTTTAACTTTTGATGAAGATGATGATAACCATAATAACAACATCCCGACAATTTTTGTAGGTCAGATGGTTAAAGGCGGTTCTTATTCCGATACTATTACTCATTATAATGTATTACGCACAATTGAAGAAATGTATGGTCTGGCAGATTGCGCCAACAGCGATTCAGTTAAACCAATTACTTTTTGCTGGAAAACCACTACCACAGGGATTAATCAAATATCAATAAACAATAACCAATTATCAATTTACCCAAATCCAACAAATGGAATAATTACTATCACGTCAACAAAAAATAGTAATGAGATAAAAGTTACAAATCTTCTCGGTCAAGTTGTCTTTGCCAGCCCACACACAAACACAAACTCCAACCTTACCGGGGATTTAGGGGTGACAAGGAAAACTATTGACTTAAGCAACTTACAAGCAGGAATATACTTTGTAACTGTAATTTCGGACAATGAAACTACAACAGGAAAAATAGTTGTGAGTAGGTAATTTAATTGGCATATCGGCACATTATTTTCTCCTCTCAAACACCCTGAACGCATAAGCATATTTATTCTTCTCATCCGGTTCATGCTTTTTGTTTTTCACTTCTTTCCAATTTTCTTTATTGATTGGAGCGAGGAATGTATCGCCGTCAAAGTCGTGATAAATTGTTGTGAGGTAAATTTTATCAGCCAACGGAATTGCATGTCTTATAATTTCGCCCCCTCCTATTACAAAACATTCTGTTTCGCTGTTATCGCGGCAAAAGTCAATGGCGCTTTTTAAATCGTTTTTAATTACAACACCTTCTATTTTTAAACCTCCCTGACGCGTAATGACCACGCTGGTTCTTCCCTTCAAAGGTTTGCCTAATGAATCATAGGTTTTTCGTCCCATTATCATATGATGCCCCATAGTCGTATTCATAAAATATTTCAAATCGGCGGGCAAACTCCAGGGAAGCTGCCCGTTTTTTCCTATCACATTATTTTGAGAAGCTGCTACGAGTATAGAAATTATCATACAGCTATCGGCGCTTTAATTGCAGGGTGCGGATTATAATTCACCAACTCAAAATCCTCAAACTTAAAATCAAAAATATTTTTTATAGACGGATTAATTTTCATGGTTGGTAATGGTCGCAAATCACGCGAGAGTTGCAGGTTCACCTGCTCAAGGTGATTCAAATAAATATGTGCATCGCCAAGCGTGTGCACAAAATCGCCGTAATCCAGATAACAAACCTGTGCAATCATCATTGTAAGCAAAGCATAGGAAGCAATGTTAAAAGGCACGCCAAGGAAAATATCGGCGCTGCGCTGGTATAGCTGGCAGCTTAATTTACCATTTGCCACATAAAACTGGAACATGGTGTGGCAGGGCGGCAGTGCCATTTTTTCAATCTCTCCCACATTCCAGGCGCTCACAATCAGGCGCCGCGAGTCGGGATTCTTTTTAATGCTTTCAACTACGTTGGTTATCTGGTCAATAGTTTTGCCGTCGTTAGTACGCCAGCTGCGCCATTGTTTGCCATAAACGGGTCCTAATTCACCCTTCTCATCAGCCCATTCATCCCAAATGGTAACTCCGTTATCATTCAAATATTTAATATTAGTCGATCCTTGTAAAAACCAAAGCAACTCATAAATAATGGATTTTGTATGTAGCTTTTTTGTGGTGAGCAGAGGAAACCCTTCTTTTAAATCAAATCGCATCTGGTAGCCGAAAGCACTTATCGTGCCCGTTCCGGTACGGTCGTGTTTTTTAACACCGTTCTTTAATACATACTTTAGTAAATCCTGATATTGTTGCATGGATGGTTATTCGTTACGTAAAGTTAATAATCAAAAAGTTAATCGTTAATAGTTAAGCGTTAATCGTAGCGGCTTTTTCTATTAACTATTAACTTAATCCTCAAACCAATTTCTCTTGCTTGAGGTTCGGAATTCCCACTACAATTAAAACAATAGCAGCCGTAACAAACTTTAGCCAGTTAGGGTCAATGCCAATACTAAGCGCCACGGCAATTATTAGTTTAAATATAATACATCCTGTTAAAACACCAATCAGGCGTAGCGGAACAGACTGTACTTTTAGCACGGAAAATAACGCTTCGCCCATCATCACTGAACCAAGCCCGAAAATCACTATTCCAATGCCCATGTTAATATCACTAAACCCCTGGTTCTGGCAAATTAAAAAGCCGCTTACAGCCGTTAGTGCATTCGCAAATGCCAACCCGGTTACTTTCATAGTTTTGGTATTTACTCCCATAGCGCGAATCATTGTTTCATTGCTTCCTGTTGCCTGCATGGCAAGCCCGAAATCAGTACGCAATAACCACGATAATAATAACCACAAAACAATGGCGAATAACAACATTACGGATAACCATTGCCATAAATTAACTGACATAACTCCAAACAGGTTTGCAATGTTCACCGTATTTATCAATGGAATATTTGAGCGTCCCATTATTGCAAGATTCACTGAATATAATGAGGTCATCACCAAAATGCCCGCAAGCAACGGGTTAATTTTTAACCTGGTGTGAATAAGCCCTGTGGCGGTTCCTGCCAATGCTCCTCCTGCCATCACAATCACTAAAATTACCGGAAGGGGAACATGCTTTACCAGCAACGATGCTGTGATAGCAGCACCCAGCGTAAAGCTGCCATCGGTAGTAATATCCGGAATATTGAATATTCTTAATGTAATATAAATGCCCAATCCCATTGCGGCAAAACCTAATCCCTGCACGAATGCTGATAAATAAAAATCCATTATTTTATTGCTTCAAATGATAAATCGGGTGTAATTCCATAGTGCTGTACCACTGCAGGACTGTAAACACGCTTGCGAATCTTCACTAATTCAGGTTTCAAACCATTCATGTTCCCCTGTTTAAGAAACTGAGCCGCCTGCTCCCCTGCCTGGTAGCCCCATTGATACATATCTGCGCCGTAAGCAGCCAGTGCGCCGCGTTTTACCAAACCCGCTTCAGAGGTGAAAATAGGCACATGCTTATCGCCGCAGCTTTTCGCAATTGTTTCAAATGAGGCGAAAATAGTGTTATCAGGCATCGCAAAAAACACGTCTATATTTTTATTAAGCAAGGCGTTAACTACTAATTGTGTTTCAGAAGAATTATCAACGGGCAGCGCAATTAAGGTTAATCCTGAACGCTCACATTCATTCTTTATTTCATTCAGCGCCGCCTGTGATTGCGGCTCTGCCTGGTTAAACACCGTGCCCACCACTTTTGCCTTTGGCAATAATTTTTTTATAAGCGTTACCGACGTATCAATATAGCCAAGCGTTTCATACACTCCGAACAAATTCTTTGGCGCATTACCCTGCGCATCGGTGAGATGAGCCATCTGCGGGCTCGGCGCCACCATCATGCAAACAGGTATAGTTTTTGTTTTTTGCACGGCGGTAATAGTAGGTAAGGTGGCATTTGTGGCAATTAAATTTACCTTTTGTGATATAAAATAATCAACCGCCTGTGTAAGTGTTGGTATATCGCCCTGTGCATTTCTATAAATTACTTTTATAGTGCCGCTGTCTTCACTAAACCCGTTTTTCTTCAGTGCATCAAAAAAACCGGTCTTTGCCTGTGCAATAGTTTCATCCTGGAAGGCATCTAAAAAGGCTACGACGGGGACTGATTCTTTTTGTTGTGTATTGAACAGGAAAACAAATTAATGCAATAGCTAATAAAGACAGGTATCAAGTTTTTCGCATAAAGATATTTCTGCGCAAAAATAGTAAAAGTAAGGGACGGAGTAAAGGAACGAAGTACGAGGGATTTAAAAAGTTTGACAATTAGTCTCGTGTCTCGCATCTCATAATCTCATATCTAAAAGTCTAAATCTAATACCCCACTCTTCTCCAATGACCTATTATCCACTGGAAACCGCCGGGAACGGATATCCAATGTCCGGGCACCCAGGCGTAATGATCGCGCGGCTTAATCCAGTGACCCGGAACATAAACATAGACACGTGTCGCGGCATCCCATCGCCACTCCGGTTCTATCCAAATAGCTTTGGGAAATGGCGACGTCGGTTTAGTAACAACTGCAACGGGTGGAGTAGGTCTTACAACAACAATCTGTGCACCGGATCTTGAAGAAAAAATAACTATGCCAGCAAAAAGAATAATTGAAAGGAGTATTATTTTTTTCATAATCAAAAAGCCTCTTGAGCTAAATTTTTTATAAATCTACATAGTTTTATTCAAATTATATGCCAACAGAAAATTTTATAAAAAAATAACGGAACAGTACCCCTCATCCCAACAATCAACACATTGACACATTATTTAATATCCCCCGAAATATTTTCTTAAAAACCACTCAAGGCATAATAAAACGGTGAGCAATATAAACAGCCATTTAAAATTAATCACCGATTCGGTTTTGGTGGTGGTATAAATTACGGGTTTGATATTTTGTGAAGAGAGTATCATTTTTTCCAACTCATCAGTTTGATTGGGATAAAATAATTTGCCCCCCGTTTTAGCCGTTATCAAATTAAGCAGGTGGTAATCGGCAGTTGTGTTGAGCACTTCAAGCTGAATGGGGCTTATCGTAAACACACCGGCATCTGTCAAATTTTTATTATTGTAATTTACCTGTGCCGTATACGAATATCTTCCTACGGGAAAATAACCGGCATCAAGGGAATAAGCGCTGCCCTTGCGGTCAAATGTATACTGGAATTCCTTGCCTTCGGTATTTTTTATCGTAAGCGATACATCGGGAGAATTAATAGGGTCGCCTGTTTCATTGAGCAACTGGGCATCGAAATGAATAGTCTCGTTTTCCGAAAAAATATTTTTCAATACGTTCACCCTGAACTGGCGCATATCGGGCTTATGCGATAAATACTCCACCATCTTCGATACAATTTCATTAAATGCATCGTGCGAGCCGTTATTTACATAATCATAAATATTCCACCGCCACAATCCTTCGCCGCAAATAACACCTTCTTTATTAGCGCCGGTTTCATTGAAAAGAATTAACGGAAGGTTGGTTGTAACATTATCTATCTTCTGATACATCCATATTGCAGCCGTTGGCGCCGGGTGATAAGTTCCATACGGCGCATTAAGCGGGGGAAAAGAATTTATTTTTTGTAACGTGGCATTAGTAAGGTTAAATAAATTAAAGTTCGGGTCGGGTGCCGGCAACGCTTCGTTTGATGAATTTTCCGAACTCGTTATAGTAATATCCTTCTGTGCAGCACCAAATGCCGGCAATGACGATTCGGATCCTAAAATAAACAGCAAAGGCACTTTGGCGCTTCTCAATTTCTGTATAAGCAATGCGGCAGGATGACTATTAGAGGGAACCTGGTGAAAAATAACAAGGTCATACCCATTTACATCGCTTTTTATATCGCTAATCATTTTTACATCGCACTGGTAATTCTGGTTGTTTTCAATAGCAATTTTTAGCGCCCCTATATCAGGATGCGGGGAATTTCCGACAATAAGAATCTTTTGTTTTGACTGAATAACCTCAACAAAAAAATCTCTCACATTATTAAGCGTTGTCGCCTCGCCTTTTACTTCAGAAAGAGATATTCGATAATGCTGAACCCCTGCCTGTGTGGCGCTAAGTGTAATTTCCTCCTGGTCATGGAAATTATCGCCGTTAATTGGAATTGTTTTTTCAGATAATTTATTCGCCTTATCGTTTTCATCAATTAGGGAAACAGTCATTACAGTTTGGTTTCCGCTCAATCCATGAGCCGCTATTCGTGCTTTAACAATAAAACTATTTCCCAGATATGCCGTTTTATTATACTCTAAATCTGCAATCCACAAATCTTTTTTCACCGTAGTATCGCCGAGCACAATAGTATAAACAGGCGCATTTATGGCGCTTAAAGAATAAAGCGGGTTATCGCCCTGGTTATAAATGCCGTCGGTTGCCAGCACAACAGCGCCAAGATTCTGGTTCACAAAATCATTCCCAATCTCACTAAGACAATTGGAAATATCAGTCACTTTTTCTTTGCCCGAAAAATCAAGCCCTTCATGCACCTTGTCGCCAAATGAAAAAGTTTTCACATCATAATTTTTTGATAAGTCGTCAGCCAATTTCTTTAAGTTATTTACATAAACAGAAGAATCATTTTTCTTAAACGCCAGATGAACGGATTGGGAATTATCTGCCGCAATAACAATTATGGGCTTTTGTGTCTCATTGGAGTTAAGTCTCAAAAACGGGGCAAGCAACAATAGCGCAATTAGTGTAACCAACACGAATCGCAGAATTGATAAAAGGATAACAAGCGCCCCGTTGTTATTTATTGATTCACTAAACCGCCGGTTCCTGTAATAAAGAATAAAGGCGTAAGCCGCGCCTGCTAACATGCAAAGCAGTATGAACCATGCAGGATATTGAAAAGAAAGATTGAAATTCAAGAGTTAAAATAGAACGTAAGTAATTGTTTAAAATTATTTGCCTCATCCCTAACCCTTCTCCTAAAAGAGAAGGGAACTTGTTAGCTTATTTAAGAAAGCCTATAATAATTTTTATGCTTTGAGGTTTATTCATTTTCAAATTTTCAAATTGGCACATTTTCAAATTATCAAATTAATTCTCAAATTAATTCAGCCCTCCGCAAACACTTATCACCTGCCCGTTTACATAGCTCGACATATCCGAAGCCAGGAACAGCACCACATCAGCCACTTCCGACGTTTGCCCATACCGTCCCAACGGAATATTTTTCATAAACGCTTGTTTCATCTCGTCGCTAAGTTCATTGGTCATATCCGTTTCAATATAACCGGGCGCAACGGCATTGCTGCGGATATTGCGCGAACCCAATTCTCTTGCAACAGATTTTGTGAACCCTATAATTCCCGCTTTGGAGGCAGAATAATTCGCCTGTCCTGCATTTCCTGTAATGCCTACTATAGAACTAAGATTGATAATACTACCTTTCTTTTGCTTTAGCATAGGTTTTAAAACCTGCTTGGTAATATTAAAAACCGATTTCAGGTTGCCTGTTATCACCTCATCCCATTGCGCCTCGCTCATACGCAGCATAAGATTATCACGCGTAATACCCGCATTGTTCACGCAAATATCAATAGTTGGGAATTCCATTAATATATTGCCCATTAATTTTTCGGCTTCCACAAAAGATGCGGCATTTGATTTGTACGATAACGCTTTCACACCCGATTTGCGTAAAGCCGATTCCAGCGTAAGCGCCTTATCGGTTGATGATAAATACGTAAACGCAATATTGGCGCCGTGTTCAGCCAGTTTCCTTGCAATCGCTTCGCCAATTCCCCGCGATGCGCCCGTTACCAATGCTGTTTTACCTTCGAGTAGTTTCATAGTTGTTTGTTTTTTTAAAAAGTCCCCTTTAGGGATTTAGGGGTTCAAATTACCAACTGCTTCCTCATCACCTTAGCCATTGTCTCACCAATCACTGCCGGACTTTCCACCACATGCAATCCGCATTCTGGCATAATTTTCATCTTAGCTGCCGCCGTATCCTCTGCGCCACCGACAATAGCACCCGCATGTCCCATGCGCCGACCGGGCGGCGCGGTTTGTCCCGCAATAAACCCCACAACGGGTTTAGTGCCGTTTTGTTTTATCCAGCGCGCCGCTTCCACCTCCATGCCGCCGCCTATTTCACCAATCATAATTATTCCTTCCGTTTGCGAATCATTCATCAGCAATTCCACCGCCTCTTTTGTTGATGTGCCTATTATCGGGTCGCCACCAATGCCAATGCACGTTGATTGCCCCAAGCCATGCTGTGTAACCTGATAAACCGCTTCATACGTAAGCGTTCCCGAGCGCGAAATAATTCCCACGCTGCCCTTCTTATGAATAAAGCCAGGCATAATGCCCACCTTGGCTTCGCCTGGCGTAATCACACCCGGGCAGTTCGGTCCAACCAGGCGGCAGTTCTTATCCGAAATATATTTTTTCACCTTCACCATATCCTGCACCGGTATGCCTTCCGTAATGGCGACAATCACTTTCACACCCGCTTCGGCTGCCTCCATAATCGCGTCGGCGGCAAAAGCCGGCGGCACAAAAATAATTGACACATTGGCGCCTTCATGCTTCACCGTATCCTCCACCGTATTAAACACGGCGCGGTCGAGGTGCTTTTGCCCGCCTTTGCCGGGTGTAACGCCACCCACCACGTTGGTGCCGTATTCAATCATCTGCGTGGCATGGAACGTGCCTTCTGTGCCCGTAAACCCCTGCACAACCACCCGCGAATCTTTATTAACTAAAACGCTCATTGTATTTATCGGTTATTCTGTGGCGCAAAAATAGCAATTTGAGGCGTAAGGTAAGTTAATAGTTAATTGTTAATAGTTAATCGGTCGTCGCGTTCAGCCTGCTACCTGTTTTTGGGTATATTGTAAAATACCTGTTTATGGGTATAAATAATAATTATATTTATATCATATTTGTTGAAATAACACCAATAAAAACGAAATTCACATTTAAACTGAGAAACTTTTAAATATAAAATCACTATATGGAACTAAAAAACTCGACAATCAAGGATTTCAGAAAAAAAATGAAATCCATTACAAACGAATTTGAAAAAAAAGTCGGAGATATAATTATAAAATTAGTAGGCGAGATAAATCTTTTCCCTATTGATCTTTACTACCATCGAACAATTCAATTGGAAGGTGAAACTTTTATACCAGACTATTGCATTGACATAAAAAATTCTAATAACCATCATATTATTATTATTGAATTAAAAAAATATGCAACCATTGCAGGCATTCCACCGCAATTGGAAAAATTCTACGGACAAATTAGCAAGTTTCAACGTGATGAGACTTATAAAGAAGTTAAAATCCATCCCTTATTTGTCGTGGAAAGTGAGGACGAACTAACTCCTGACTTAATAAATAGAGCACAAAAATATGATATAAAACTATTTAAAGAAAGTGTTTTTCAAGAGCTTGATGATTTAATAACTGATATTAATCCCCAATATGGATTTTTAGATTTTCTTAAAAATAGATTCAATATAATGGTAAGCTACGAGCCTAATTACATTGAAAAATATGCAGTTCAAAACAAAACTTTTGACGTTAATCTTTTAACATTTACAATGACTGCTAGAGAGTTATTGAAATTATGTTTTGTTTATAGAGCAAATATGTTTGAAGATAATGAATTCAGATACCAAAGACTCATTGATGGTGACAGATTAAATGAGATTAAAAAATTTATTATAAATAAAAATTTTGAATCTGTTTTCCCAAATAATTTAGTTTGCAATTTTGCTGATGATTGCAAGTGTATTATTGAAGATACTGAATTGCCAAATATTAAGAAAGTAAAAATCGAGAATAAATACTCTTCACTATGGGTAATAGATGGGCAACATCGTTTATTCTCTTTAACAAAGTTGAAAGAAACAGAAGAAAACCTTTTGGATGATTTCAGTTATACTGTTTCCGCTTATAAGACAATAAAAAAAAGAGATCAAGCAAAAATTTTCTTTTTTATAAATGACGAACAGACTGGTATCAATGCGAATTTAGTTTGTTACATTCTTTCTCAACTTAAAGAAGATAAAGAAGGTGCATCAGCAAGTGTGGCACTATCTTTAGAAACTTCAGAAGTTTTCAAAAGTAAAATATTTAAGGGAATAAAAAGAGATAAAAATACTTGGCTGAATTTGAAAACTTTTGTTGACTATCTTTCACCATCAAATGATAAAAAAAAACCCGACGAAAATTTAGTCGGTTGGACAGGTGACGGGAGAGGTTGGCTTCAAATGGATGATACAGATTTAAATACACCCGTTGAGATTCTAATTCATTATTTTGAAAGTGTTAAAGAAGTGTTTCCTTATGACTGGAGCAAAAATAAAAAAAGTTTTGTTCAAACCAATGCTGGTATAGCTGTTTTGTTAAAAATCTTACTAAAGATTTTAAAAAGAGAATGTCAATATCGAAATCCTGATAGTGTAGCACAATTAAATAAACGATCTTTCAGTAAATACTTAAATAAATACCGAAAAAAAATTAACGCAAAAATAACTGGATTAGAAATAGACGAATGGAGATATGCACGAAATAAAAGTCAAATAAATAAAATTGCAGAATTTATTTGGGACAATATAATTTAATAAAACCACCCCACCTACCCGCAAACCTTTGCCCCCTCCTTGAAAAAGGAGGGGAATAAAAAAAGCACTACAAGATTACTCTTTACTACCATTCATCATTTACATTCTTACTGTACGCCCTCTTTGCGCTTTTCGCGGAGAGAGGGATGGGGTGAGTCAAAAACTTTCTGTCCCAACTTGTTTCACGGCATTAATTCAATGCATAATTTTGTGATTATGTTTTTAGAACACCTCGTATATATACTACTTTGGCTCGTAGCAATCAGATATTGTATTAAGTGGGTGAGCTATCATATTAATCATAAAAATAAAAAAACAAGAGTCTTCCACGGTAATACCAGGATGCCTTTTGATGTGGAGTTTGCACTTATGTATGGTATAAATGCAAAAACAAAAACCCGCTTTAAATTTAAAGATTTATCCTATCGTAAAAACCTGGTCGAATGGATGTGCATTCTCGATAGCTTGTATCCGCCCGACAATAAATTAAATTCCACACCTCCATCACACGCAAACCCAAACCCGAACCTTATCACGCCTCCATCCCGCGTAAATGCAAATTTAGTTGATAGGAAACGGAAACCGTTTCCGTTTCCTCAATTCAAAACAGGAGACAATAATTTTATACGAATTAAAAAAATATATAATGTAATTACGGCGAAGCCCTGTGCTAAAAATAACAATGTTGTTTCTTCATTTTTAATCAATACAAAAATCATCAACTTAAACAACTTAAAAATTCCCCAAAACCCAATTCCATTCCCCAAACAAACTTTTGCATGCACCCGCAAATTTTTATGGTTTTGTTTCCTTTTATCTTCTTTCTACCTTCAAACATAACAAACAAAACTTTTGACTTTTGACCTTTGACTTTTAACTTATTGGCACATCGGCACATTAGAACATTGTAATCCCATGTCAATCCTGCCCTTCCAACCAATTGAATATCTGCAAGTTAAAAGTTGTCAAAATCTTCGTCTGTGTAAACATTGCGCACCTCTCACTTTTAAATCTCAATGAGCCATATTCTTTATTTCCTTCATAAACTCCGAAGCGAAAATAAAATTATCCAGTTCTTCATTTTTACTGGTAAGAATTTCTTTATCGTTGCCTTCCCACCATTTTTCACCGTTGTGTAAAAACAAAATATAATCGCCTATTTCCATCACCGAGTTCATATCGTGCGTATTAATAACGGTGGTCATGTTGTATTCTTTGGTAATATCGCTCACCAGCTTATCTATCACCAGCGCGGTTTTGGGGTCAAGCCCTGAGTTAGGCTCATCACAAAATAAATATTTCGGATTCATCACAATTGCCCGTGCAATACCCACGCGCTTTTTCATTCCGCCGCTAAGTTCATTAGGCAGCAACTTATTAACGTTAGGAAGATTGACACGCTCAAGGCAAAAATTCACACGGTTAAGCTTTTCCTTCATGGTCATGTTGGTAAACATATTGAGCGGGAAGATCACATTTTCCTCGACCGTCATAGAATCAAAAAGCGCCGCGCCCTGGAAAAGCATTCCCATTTGCTGGCGGATGGCTTTCCTGCCATGCTTATCCAACTGCAGAAAATTCACATCATCAAAAAAAACATCGCCACTGTCCGCCGGAATAAGTCCGACAATGGTTTTTAAAGTCACTGTTTTGCCTGAACCGCTTGCGCCAATAATCAGCGACGTTTTGCCGGTTTCAAACGTAGCCGAAATATCCTTAATAATACTTTTGCCGTTGAAAGATTTGCATATCTTATTAATACGTATCATAGCATAACCAGGGCTAAAACATAATCAGCAAATAAAATAGCCACGCTGCAAACCACCACGGCGCGTGTGCTTGATTTCCCAACCTCCAGCGCACCGCCCTCTGTATAATAGCCATAATAAGATGATACGGATGAAATAATGAAACCGAACGTAACTGTTTTTACAAAGGCAAAGAAAACGGTGTAGGGAATAAAAAACTCGATGGAGCCGTTCATAAAATCTTCCTTGGATACAACGCCTGTAAACTCGCCAACCAGCAAGCCCGCATAAATACAAAGGAAACCGCTTATAAAAATAAGTAAAGGTATAATAAGTGTACAGGCAATTATTTTAGGAAGTATAAGATATGCCGAAGAATTTACGCCCATTATTTCCAATGCATCCACCTGCTCTGAAATGCGCATGGTTCCTAACTCCGATGCAATGTTGCTGCCTATTTTGCCGGCAAGAATAAGGCAGGTTACAGTGGGAGCTAATTCAAGAATGGTTGAATTGGTGATGATAGTGCCTATAATTGATTTCGATAACAAAGGCGATGTAAACTGGTAAGCCGTTTGAACCGTTGTTACCGCGCCAAGAAAAATGGAAACAATGGCAACGATACCCAATGAACCGATACCTATTGCTACCATTTGCTGCATAATTTCGCGCCAGTAAATGGAGTATTTTTCGGGGCGTTTGAATAACCCCTTTAGCATCAGCAGGTATTTTCCGAAGTGATAAAAGAATGTCATGTGGTTGAAAAGTCAAAAATACATAATTCTGATTAAGAGATTAAAAGATTAGAAAATCAGAAGATTGATTTAATTTCGGATAATAAATATTAGTTAATAAATTGCTTTAACAATGAAGCACTATACCATTCATATTACAGGCAGGGTGCAGGGAGTTTTTTTCAGGGCTTATACCAAACAAAAAGCCGATGAACTGGGCATTAAAGGATTTGTGCGCAATGAATCCGATGGCTCGGTTTATATAGAAGCCGAAGCTCCTGAAAATATAATGGACCAATTTATTAGTTGGTGTTATAATGGACCTGAACGAGCCGCTGTAACAAAGGTTGAAGTAAATGAAGCGCCTCTAAAAAACTTTACAACATTTGAAATTAAGCGACTATGATGGTTGCAAGTTTTAACTCAGGTAAACCCCTCCTGCTTTGGCAGCAAGCTCAACGTTTACATGCTCCTGCATATTTGTGCTCAATGAAATACCGATATAATCGGGACAAATGGGAAAGCTTTTATGCTGCCTGTCAACCATTACCGCTATTTGTATTTTCTTAGGCAAAAAAGTGAGCAGAGGTTTCATGGCATAAAGCAAGGTGCGCCCGGTATTAGCCACATCATCAACAATAATAACCACTTTATCTGTTATGCTGTTATGATCAAAGTTTATAGATACATCTTCCTGTACAGGATTTTTTTTGTTGATTTTAATATCGCCTACTTTAACTTTCAGTGAAAGTATGCCGGTTAATGTTTCGGCTAATTGAGTGGCTATTTTTAACCCGTTTTTTTCTACGCCAAGCAACAATATCTCATGCTCATCATAATTACGCTCTGCAATTTCATAAGCTATGCGCGTAATTTTCTTTTTAATATCATCCGGGGTTAAAATAAGGGAACGCTCACTCATTGTAATAAATTAGTATAGAATAATAAACTTACCCGTGGCAAGCGGTTTTTGATCAACAACCAGTCTGTAAATATACATTCCCTGCGGCAGGTTATTATTATTAAATTGTAAAGTACCTGATGAATTATTTAATGGTATAACTCTAATTTTTTGTCCTATCATATCATAAACATCAATCTCGGCAGATTGAAAACCTGTATTTTCCAAATTATAAACAATGGTGGTATAATTATTAAAAGGATTAGGGTAATTTTTCAATTCAATATAATGAGCTGCAGGTTGTTTAACACTTGTAGGAGTATCCTGCATTGCACAAAAGGCATTAACTTTTCCGTATCCCCATTCATAAGGGATGGGTGTAGACCCGGTAAAAGTATCTTTATATGCACACAAATCAATAGCCCCTTTAACGCTTTGCCATGAAGCATTAGGAAATTCCTGTAAATACAATGCTGCCACACCTGCAATAAAGGGTGCTGCCAATGAAGTGCCTCCGTTTCTATTATACACGCAACAATTTGCCACCTTATAATAATCAGCGCTCTGCCTCATCTTCATAATTAGCGTGGGATCGCCGGGTGCAATGGTTTCATCGCCGGGAGCAGTTATATCCGGTTCAGTACGTCCATCGCGAGTTGGTCCCCAGCTTGAGGTTGATGAAAGCGCTCCCTGGGTCTCGCCTGTGGTATTATAGGTAGCTCCGTTACATTCTACCCAGGAGGTTCTGTTGATATAATTGGCTACAGAAATTACATTGGGCGAGCATTGAAATTCGCTGCATATAGTTTCAAATGAATCGGGATAAACATATTGGGGCTGATGGGCAGGAAAAAGATATTGATGGCTGTGAGTGCCCATTTGCCAGGTGCCGGTATAAGTGGGATTACTCCACATATCAAATCGTCCGGAACCCTGGGTTATAAAACGGAAAATGTCGTTAACTGAATCAGAGCCGATATAAATTACAAAATTATATGCATTTCCTTGCTTTTGCATAAATACTGTATCACCAAATACCACCTGGTTATTACTATTTTTAAATAAATATCCTAATCCGACCGATCCGCTAAAATCAGATACATTATAGTATGGAGTCCTTCCACGGTAATTCCATGTAGTAGTGTCGTCAACTCCAATGGCAAAATTGAAATTAGCCGCCTGGTCACTATCTATCCAAAAATCAAACGACTCACCACTGCCGCCGCTACTAAAAAACCATGTATATTGCGAGTCAGCTGTAGCAGTATAGCCCAAATGAATATTTAATTCCCCTGCATCTCCGCAAGCAACTGCAAAAGAATGCCCGGTATGTTCTGTAATTAATGCATCCAGCATTTGCGTAGCCATATCCTGCCCGTCATGTGAGCCATAATAAGTGCCATCACTAAGAGTTATCACACAAGGCATGTGCATAGCATCGGCATTGGCATAAATATATTGAGCGGCATCGACCACATTCTGTTCCCAATTTTCACTGTTTAAATACTTTACCCCGATAATTTTTGCATGAGGGGCTACGCCTATATATTCGCTGCCCTCGCTGCATGACAAGCCGTTACCAACTGCATTGCCCAAACAATTTGTGCCATGGTTTTCAGAATCATATTCAGTACATAACTGTTCACTAATTGAAGTACTGTCCCATTCAGCGCCAAAGTTAAAGCCACTTGGTGGTGTACCTGACATAGTTTGATCCCAAATGGAAATAAAGCGTGTTTTGCTGCTATCTGCAGCTTGTCTATAATCCCGGTGATTGTAATAAAAGCCACCCGCATCAATAATTCCAACAATCACATCATCGCCCAAATAATCTTGAGTCAACGGAGCCGTGCCATTATGAACAGGAAAAACAAAACTTTGGGCGCATCCCACAGAATCCTCCATAGGTCGGGAGACCATAGTGGAGTATCCCCCAACTCTTTTTACAAATGAGCTTTGAGCAAAATCTTTAATAGTAGATAATGGAAGAATAATAGAAGCATATTGATTGGCAACTGAATATTTAAAAAAACCGCCGTGGCTTTGAGTGTAACTGCGAATTTGAGCTACATCGCCCTCTACCAAAACCGGAATATTTTCAACAGATCTTGCATGGTCGCTTAACAGAAAACTGACATACCTGTTTAATGCTATGCTCATTTTAGTATTCTGTGCACTCAAATTAGAGCATAATGCCAAAGCCAACAAAATTATAGTGTAAATCTTCTTCATAAGATGCAATTACGTATAAATAAATATAGCTTATTTTGACTGATATTCAAATATTATTTTCAAAGTAGTAATTTTAGCCACTATTCTTGTACCGTGTATCTAATAGAACTTTGATTTTATGAACATATCGCAAATAGTGTTTAGTTTATTGTTCATCGTTGCAGTTGTTCTTTTCACTTTCAATGTGCGAAGGATTATACGCTATATCCATCTTGGAAAAAAATTAACTATTTCAGGCGATGTCCCTAAACGATGGAACACCTTATTTCGTGTGGCGCTTGGTCAATCAAAAATGGTGACGCGCCCAATTGCCGGATTTTTTCATATTCTTATTTATGCAGGATTTATCATCATCAATATCGAGGTACTGGAGATTATTATTGACGGTGTTTTTGGCACTCATCGCATTTTTGCTAAAGTGCTTCCTGCTTCTCTTTATGATTTCCTCATTGGCAGTTTTGAGATTTTAGCCGTTGGTGTACTTGTTGCCTGCATAGTTTTTCTTTCACGTCGATACATTGTTCACCTGAAACGGTTCTGGAACAGTGAAATGACCGTATGGCCCCGCCTTGATGCCACCATCATTTTGGTGACGGAAATTTTCCTGATGTGCTTTTTCCTTACGATGAATGCCTCTGACCATATTTTACAAGACAGAAACTATGGAGATTATTTTCATGCCGGGGCATTTCCTGTAAGCTCATTAATATCTTCTTTCATTCTAAAAAATATAAGCAGTAGTGGTTTAGTGCATCTTGAGCGATTTTGCTGGTGGGCGCATATTACAGGCATTCTTGTCTTTATGAATTACATCATTTTCTCAAAGCATTTTCATATTGTAATTTCTTTCCCGAATGTTTATTACTCCAAACTTACCCCTGCCGGGCAATTCAATAATCTTGAATCGGTAACCCGTGAAGTAAAATTAATGTTAGACCCATCGGCAACTGCTCCGCCTGCTCCCGAACACCCCGAACGATTTGGCGCAAAGGATGTGCGCGACCTGTCGTGGAAACAATTGATGGACGCTTATTCCTGTACTGAATGCGGGCGATGCACCTCATCATGCCCCGCAAATATTACCGGTAAAAAACTTTCTCCGCGTAAAATTATGATGGATACGCGCGACCGCTTAGAACAATTGGGCAGAGAAATAGATAAACATGGCTTGGATTTTACTGACCGAAAATCGCTGTTAGGCGATTATATTACTGAAGAAGAATTAGTGGCTTGTACAACCTGCAACGCTTGTGTACAGGAATGCCCGGTTGATATTGACCCGCTCTCTATTATTGTGGATTTAAGAAGAGAACTGGTAATGGAAGAATCGAAAATTAATCCTGAATGGACTGCCATGTTAAGCAATATAGAAAACAACGGTGCTCCGTGGAAATTTTCTCCAAGCGATAGAATGAACTGGGCGGAAGGCATCGAGATTCCTACCATGTCGGATATGCACGCGCAAGGTAAGGTTCCCGAAGTATTATTTTTTGTTGGCTGCTCAGGTTCATTTGATGACCGCAGCAAATCCATCACCCGCTCATTTGCTAAAATTCTTTCTGCTTCAAAAACGTCATTTGCAGTGCTTGGATTGGAAGAAACCTGCACCGGCGACCCTGCTAAACGCGCCGGCAATGAATTTTTATTCCAGATGCAAGCCATGCAAAATATTCAAACCATGAACAATTATGGCGTGAAGAAAGTGGTTACTGCCTGCCCGCATTGTTTCAATACTATAAAAAATGAATACCCTGAATTGGGCGGCAGTTATGAAGTAGTGCATCACTCCACATTGCTTAAGCAACTAATTGATGAGGGTAAGATTGTTGTGAATGAGAAAAACGATTTTAACGGTAAAACTATTACTTATCATGATAGTTGCTATTTAGGAAGAGGAAATGGAATTTATGAAGCGCCACGCGCTGTAATAGAATCATTGAAGACTGACATACGCGAAATGAAGCATTCCAAGCAAAAAGGATTGTGCTGCGGTGCAGGCGGAGCGCAGATGTTTAAAGAAGAAGAAAAAGGCAATAAACGCATTAGCACCGAGCGGGCTGAACAGGCATTGGAAACAGGCGCAACCATTATTGCTTCGGCTTGCCCGTTTTGCATGACGATGATGAGCGATGGTGTTAAAACCAAATCAAAAGAACAAGACGTTAAAGTGCTTGACATTGCCGAACTGGTTGCCGCTGCAAATGGTTTAAATAATTAAAAATTATGTACTCTTATTCAGATCTTTCACAACAATCGCGAGTTTGGATTTACCAGGCTAATCGCCTTCTCACCATTGATGAAGTGAATTTTATCTCAAAAAAAATAACGGCTTTTGTAGCCGGTTGGACTGCACACGACCGCCCGCTTAAAGCCTTTGCCGAAGTGCGTGAAAACCTGTTTATTTTATTTTACGTAGATGAAAGTGAGAGTATTATTGGCGGATGCGGCATTGATAAATCGGTGCATTCGATACAGGATATTGGTCATGAACTGAACGTTGATTTTTTCGACAGAACCAAGGTGGCTTATCTCTATGAAAATAATATTCATCTTGCGGCATTGGGTGAACTAAAAAATTTATTCAGCAAAAAAAACATTACAGATAATATCATTGTGTTTAATAACACTATACAAACTAAAAACGAATTGGAAACCTTATGGAAAATACCGCTTGCAAAAAGCTGGGTATTTAAACGGCTTTCTAATACTGATAAAATAAAAGCCCATTAAAAAACCATAAACCTACATTTACGTTTTCTAATGCTGAATTCTACAAAATTTTTATTTCTCATTTTAACCTTCAGCATTAATTTAGCTTATGCTCAAAGTGATTCTGCGTTTAAAAAGAAAAACCCGTTTGCTTGTAGTATTACTATTGATTATGGTCGTGTGATAACCAACGACCCCGTTTTTCCGCCCATCTTGCACAATTCTTACTCAATAGAATTAAATTTTAATAAACAAACAACAGGCATACAGGAATGGCAAACTCTTCAAAACTACCCGCGCCTGGGCGGTGAATTAATTTATACCAGCATCGGTAATCCTGCAGTATTTGGTAATGCATTCGGGGCATTGCCAATCTTGCAATACACGTTTTCAAGAAAACACCGTTTTCGTTTGTATTATGAGTTAGGCACAGGACTGGCTTACATTACCAAACCGTTCAACTTAGTAACAAACCCCGAAAACGATGTTACAGGCAGTTATATTAACGAAGTTGTTGTATTAAGAGTTGGATATGAGTTTGCGTTATCTAAAAAAAGTTTATTTTCTCCTTCTATTACTTTTATTCATTACTCTAATGGCAGCGCCAGGGAGCCCAATCTTGGGCTTAACATTTATAGTTTGGGAATTACTTACAGATTTAGAGATAATGAAAAAACTCCCTTATTTCCCACAAGAAAACAATTCAGAGATTCACTTCCTTCCGTTTCGCGTAGCATACATATACAAGCCCTGACCGGAATTGGTTTTGAAGGATGGAAAATAGCCGGCGGCACGGAATACCATATTTATATTGCCAATTTTTCATTGGTAAAATATATCAATCATAAAAACAAAATCTCTATCGGCATTGATGAAAGCTATAATATTGGCGCGCTTGATTTCATGAAACAGGAAGAAATTGACGTGGGTAATCAACCATATGAAGCATCGGGCACTGCAATATTTGCCGGCTACGAATGGCTATATGGACACATCGGCTTAGCGGTGCACCTTGGTCCCTATTTAAAAAAACCTTTCCAGGCAACAAGTGAAATTTTTGAAAACCTAAGTATTCAGTATTATCTCCGGAACCCGATAACCCACCCGGGTGGAAATATATTTATCGGCGCCCATGTGCAAACCTATTTCGGGCAAGCTAGTTATGACGATGTTTTTATTGGAGTTAGTTTTTGATTGTCAGAATTTATCCTGCTGTTTTTCGCAACCCATAATCGTTCCTCCCATGTAAGGGTTTTTAAAATCCTGTTTATCGCTTACCCAATGCGCACCATCGCCGCTATTAGCCATCGGGCAGTAATCATAATACAGTGTTTTACCACTTGTCTTAAAATATTTCATCAGGGCATACATCTCATCAGAGATATAATCAAAATGCTCAAGTTGGTGAGGCAGATTTGTGGCTTCGCTGATATGTTGCGAGTTCATGATCACCTTGCCTATATGTTTATTGAACTCTTTCAATTGGTCTTTACTTAAACTATCTGTTTTAACCGCATCTGCAGCAGTTAGTAATTCTTTGGCTACGTTATTAGCTTTAGTTACATCCTTTTTCTGTAGCGCGTCTTTTAAATCGAGATACTCTTCAAACATCTTATTTAATGCTATTTTAAATGAGTGTGGAATTGTAGCAGTTGATCTTTGTGCATGACTGGCCTGTGAATATAGAGCGATGAGTATTATCATCATAATTACTTTAATAGTTTTCATGGTTTTTATTTTTTAATTTTAATTAAGAATGATGCTCTCCCAAAGTTGGAGAAATTTTTAAATAGATTTCAGCCGATAACGGGTGATGACCGTATATTGGAATGAGATTATTATCGGGAATGTCAACAGTTCCCTGTATGCCCAATGATAAATCCGTTCTGAATTCAGTTAGTAAAATTCTGCTCACTCCCAAGGTAAATGTATTTATATTAAATGTAGGATCGTTTTCAAATTGATTGAGAAGTTGTAACTCATCGGCATCTTTTTGCACAAATTCATATCTCATGTAAATGGCTGACCGATAAAGTTGCAAATTACTTTCCGCTAAAAACGATTGGAGGGTTTTATCATTGCTGTTTTGGTTCATTCCCCATACCAGCGATGAGGCAATAAAATTTCTATGCCCCAAGGATGCTGTATGAAGCACTGATGCCGTTGTACGCACCACATTTATAGTTGGCTCTAATACTTCAGGGCTTTTGAGAAACCCTTGTGAAATTTGCAACGAAAAATTCTTATTTGGATTACCGCTAAGACGTCCACTGTAGCTGTTAAATTTAGGTGGATCGAAACCTAAGCGGTTTTGTTCAGAAGGCTCACTGCCATTAAAAAGGCTGCCCTCCAGTTTTAATATTTTGTAACGGAATCCTATTGTTGCAACACCAAAAGTAATATGAGTTGCGTCCTGCCAGTGGTGCCCAATTGGCGCATCGGGGTTATCCATTGCCGACAGGCGGTGCATAAAAACTTCAGGACCTAAAGCGGGCTCGCCGGGGTAACCTACATACACACTCGCATCAATATCTTTTGTAAAGCTGTGGGTGTAGTTTACTGCAAGCTCAGAAAATAAATTATGCGGGTGCTGCCAATCGACCAAAGGCACTCCCTTATATGTTTCGCCGGTTTGGAATAATAAGGGATAACCGGTATTTCCTCCTTCGGTAAAATAATCAAATGAGAACATAGAATTAAATGAAATCAAATCTTTATCGCTTAATTTATGGGCAAACATAAACATCATCCAATCGGGTGCATCAAACTGGCTGCCGCCCCGGTTATTTTCGTGGGTAATATCCTGCGATGTGTAACGGATAAAGATTGCACCATGAAACATTATCATGGTATTCTTTTTCATTATCATATACATCACCATAGGATTGGCATCGGGTTGCCATGAAGTGCCGGAACCATCCCTGTTCATCGGAAGATTGAGAGAAAAATTTGATGTCATTGGCATCATATCCTTATTCATCGGCATTTGCATAGCGGTATCTATTTGTGCAGATGAATATTTATGCAGCAGAACTAATAATATAAAGGGTATTAATAATATAGATTTCATAATATGATTTTAAACAATAAATAAATTGCCAGTGCATTCTAAAAATGACAGCGCAAATAAATATTGCTAAAAATCAAATTCTGAAAATGTTATTAGTTATGTAAACTGGGAGTTTACTCTTAAATGGCGGGGAGTGATAAGTATAAAATGATAGTGTTACCGAAGACCCATTAGCGAATAATTGCACAGATGACTGTGCAAAAATCTTAAAGCAATTAATTATTGATTGAGATGCAACAGCGGGTTTGTTCTGGTTATCGTTAAACTTAATAAGCAGTTGGATATTTTTACAACAACTGCGATGCATACCTTTTTGGCATGAGCCGCATGTAGTATTAAATGGCGTTCCGATTTTTACCAATGTTAAATTATTACCGCACCAATGCAGGTTAATGCTGAACCCAACCACAGGGATAAGATAAAAAAAAGTAACTATTATGACAGCAATCCTTTTCATTTGTGATTACAAAGGTATCATTTTATCTATTACCCAATCTGGAAACATCTCATGCTTATGCTGGCATTCTGAATCTCTTCATAAGTAAATTCCAACTCCTCATCTTTATCTGTAATCCCTAAAGTATAAAACATAGGCAGGTAATGGTCGTTGGTTGGAATAGACATTAAAGCCGATGTTCCAATTGATTTGTAATTCATCAAATCCTCGTATTGTTTACTCATCAATTTTGTTTTAACCACTTCATCAAACTCAATCGCCCAATCGAACGGTTTGGCATGATCAGAAAAATTAACTCTGTATAAATTATGTACGAGATTGCCGCTGCCAAGAATTAACACGCCCTTTTTGCGCAATGATTTCAACTCCACTGCAAGATTATAATGATACAGTGGCGGTTTGGTGTAATCAATGCTCAACTCAAACACGGGAATATTCGCTTCGGGGAACATGTGTTTCAAAACCGTCCAAGCGCCGTGGTCAAGTCCCCAACGGCGGTCTTCCTGCACAATGGCAGAAGTGATGAGTTGTTTCGTTTCTAAAGCTAATTCCGGTGCGCCGGGAGCCGGATATTGCTGTTTAAATAATTCTTCGGGAAAGCCGCCAAAGTCGTGTATGGTTTGCGGCTTAGGGGTTACGGCAACTGCAGTTCCATTAGTGAGCCAGTGTGCCGACACAACAAGTATGGCATTTGGTTTTATTTCTTTTAATGATTCGCCAAGTGATTTTAAATTTCTTGTAAACGGGTTATCATATAAAGCATTCATTGGGTTGCCATGTCCGATAAACAGCGCCGGCATTTTCCCGGTGCTCTTATAATTATCTGTTAATTTTTTCAGTTCATTCAGTTCCATACATTGCCTTAATGAAAGACTGGTAATGTGATTGTTCATTTTAAACACAACCCCCACTACTTTTCGTTCCCCCCATAGCCAAGTTAAAGTAAAACGATTACTTTAAATATAAAAGCTACATCACTATTTGAGAAAGATTGAAAAAACAGAACTTTTTAGACTGACCTACTCGCTAACAACAGGGTCGGCGGATTCTGTGACGGAAGCTACTTTTTGCAGGGTTAAAACAAAATCGCTGTTGAGGATGAAAACAATATAACCGTTATTTATCAATTGGTTCATGGCCACATCCTGTTTAAGAACTTTAAATAAGTCTTTAGCAATTTCGGGAAGGGATAACGTATTTTTTACCTGTCCGTCTCTTATTTCTAAGGTAAAATCGAAAATGGTTTTCTTGCGCTTGGTTATACTTTGAAAATCAGGCTTGTATACGTTAAATGCAACAGGTTCGTTTTTTCTTATTGCCTGTTTAAGCTTCATAGCTATAACAGGCAGATACTTTTTCCAAACCGGCTGATAAATTTCACTTTCTTGCATGGTGTAAAGGTAGGTAAAGTTTTCGTTAAATTTTAACATTCCTTCAATTACATACAATATAAAAACACTCCACCCCTTGTATGTTTATACAATTCTGTGTGAAAACGTCTTCTGTTTCATCCCTCTAACAAAGATGAACTATTATAGAAAGTCTTTTAGTTTTTGAGCAGATTAGCTGTTAAATCCACTTGCCGTCCTTGTGTTCCCCTAAGGTGATGACGTCTTTATTTCTTTCGTATTCCTTTTTAGCGTCCATCATCCCCTGTTTACCTTCAGTTCTGATTTTCACGCCGGATTTCGACCCTTTGTTACGAACTTCAATATAAAATCCATCCTTCAATTTCTTTGGTGCTGTTGCTGGCCTTCCCATGTTATATGTTTATTTTTTTTAAGTATTAAACTCAAATATACTCAAGTTATTTGACATTTTATAGTTACCTGTAAACATTAGCTACTTTCCGGTCTGCTGTAAACCGTCATTTATGGCTTTAAACACCTGGTTATCACTGTCATATACCTTTTCAAACGCTTCTTTGGCTTTAATAAAATACCCAGCTGCGACCTGTTTATCAATAGCCAGGTAAATCTGGGCTAAGTAAAAATACAGGTTACCTGTAACCTTATCATTATCTTTAAATTCAGGAAGTTTCGATTTATAAAAATCAATCAATTCACCGGTTTTTTTTGTGTCATAGTAAATATCCGTCAGGTCGTTGTAAACAGTGGGGTTTTCAGGGTCGAGGTAAAAAAATTCGCTTAATGTCTCAGCTGATTTCTTATTGTCTGTTCTAACATAAAGATTGAGCAGAGGTTGAAGCGTGTAATAATTGCCCGAATCTATCTCGTCACTTACCCGGTAGAACCTGATAGCATCACCGGTATCTTTCAATTCGGCATAAATTTCCGCTACCATTCTTGCGGCATCCGCTTTATTTATGCTATCCTCATACAACCTGTATGACGCTTTTGCATTTTTCAACGCATTATCCCTGTCATCGGTATATAAATAGGAGTAGGCGAGGTTATAGTAAGCATCGGGGTTATTTTTATTTAATGCTATTGATTTTAAGAAGTACGGAATGGCATCCTTAAATTGTTGCTGCGAAAGATTGATGTAGCCTAGTTCATAATAGCTAAAATCATCGCCTGAATTGTGATCTATGGCAATTTGAAAAATTTTTTTAATCAGTTTAAATAAAGAATCCTCGCTGATCAGCCATTTGTTGTCATAAATCAATTCGACCGCAGAATAATAATCTCCAAGCCCTTTATAGAGTTTATAATTGCCGGGATAAATTTTTATCAAAGTATCTAAAATAGTGTTGATTGGAAAGCGAAACATAGTATAAGAACCCGCTTTATCCCTGTAATCCATAACATCTTCATTCCATCGCATATCCTTAAATGCAAATAATTGGTGTTCGGTTGTTGCAACATAGCAATTCAATGCAATATCTTCTTTTAACAAAACAATATCGGGTAGTTGGTTTTTGGGATCAAAACTACTAAGCAGCTTAAATGCCGATTCGTACCTCTTATTTGTTACCAGGTAATTTGCTTTTTTAATTATGTCAGCTTGCGCTTGCCCATAACCACAATGCCAAACGATTAGTGCTGTCAGTAAACCAATTATTTTCTTCATTACGTTTGTCCGCCTTACTTTTAAGTAAATCACGCACAAAATAATTGATTTTTTATGGAAAGAAATAGCGGAAAAAATAAAAGGAGAAAATTAGCCGGCAATAAATACTCTGTTGCTCAAAATACCTCACCCAGATTCACATAAAAGCCTCCTGAGCCTTCAAGACCAAAGCCATAATCAAGAGCAAGATTGGTATTAGAAAATTTATTCAGTTTAAGTCTTATGCCTACCCCCCATCCGGGCCAAACATTCTGAAACCTGTTTAATCCCTCGACAGAAAAAGATTGTGCATTGGCAAAAACCACTCCTCCTAAAAAGCCATTACTTAAAATTCTAAAACGATATTCACTTTCAAAATATGCCATATCCCTGCCCTTAAACCTGCCCTGTATATATCCTCTGCCCGTATTCCAATAAGTATCCCAGCCTATACTTGGCAAAAGCAGGTAGGGCGGATTGCCGCTTATTGTTATCCAATCATAGCTCCAAAAGGCAAGCACATTGTTTGAATTATACGGAAACTCGATGTACTTACGTAAATCCATAATTAATGACCGCCAGGTGCTATCGTTACCTAAAAATTTTAAATTTGTCCTGTAAATTATTTGTGCATATTCACCATTAGTAGGATTGATAGAATTCTTTCGCGAATCGTATAGTAAACTTAATGTGGGACCGGATGCTGTGGCAGTGGAAGTTAAGCCATAACCTTCAAAATCGGGTTCAATAGGTATTGGGGTATTAACTTCATGGATAT
The DNA here is from genome assembly GCA_963770495.1 of Chitinophagales bacterium. Lineage (GTDB taxonomy): Bacteria > Bacteroidota > Bacteroidia > Chitinophagales > CAVYQA01 > CAVYQA01. The sequence goes on from CAVYQA010000017.1 coordinate 175,818, forward strand.
TCCAAAAATAATCCACGTCATACCCTAAGCCAATATAAGTATTTTCTGCAACGTTTCTGAAAACGGTTTGGTAAAACTTTACGTAGGAATAATCAATTGCAACAGCATTACTTGAATTAGTGGCATCTCCCAAGCCATAGGTATATGAGGGATACCTCAGGTAACGCCAATCCGTTTGAATGTTATACTTATTGTCTTTTGTCCATATATTACCTTGTAATGGAAATATAATCTGGTTATACTGGCTATAGGTTACGCTGGTTAGGAATTCTGAAACATTTTCCTGATTATCATGGCTGGTTAGAAAAGCTGCGTTGGCAGCTACCACCGCTCCAAAACCGGTTTGCAAGGTATAGCCCACTAAAGGCAATAACGCAACATGTAACTGGGTCGGTCTAAGACCTGAACTATCTCTTTTATCCAGTGTGTCTTTAACAAAAAGCTTTCCTATGTCTACAATATCAATCTGGTGGCGAATGTGCCGGACAGCAACTTTTTGGACGTGATGACTGGAATCGGCACTTAATGAATCAATAACAGATAAGGGTTGCCAATATGTTTGTGCTTTTACAATGGTATAAAAAAAAATAAGGACAATCGTAAGTGATAGTCTCAATGGGGGCACTAGTCTATGAAGTTATAGGGGCATTTCATTAAGCTATAACTCAATGAAATATGTTGCTTACTTAGACGAAATAATTTGTAAAAGTTTAACCGGAGGAAATTGAAACTGCACAGGAGCAAATGAAACCATCAGCCATCATTCAGGTATTTACATTAAATGTTATGCCAATACCCTAAAGGGAGACTTATATATATGGAATCTATTTAAAATTCACCAGTGGCAAAACCTTCAAATGCTTTTTACTCTTATTTATATTGACTAGCCCGATTTGAACTCCTTTAAAGTCTGTTGCATCATTTAAAATACCTATTTGCAAGCCACACCCTGTTTTAGTAAAATTCAGAGGTGCAATTGTCACTCCATTGCTGTTTCCTGTGTTTATGGTTATCCCTGATATGCCCACTCCGTTAAGGCTGTCTGCTATTTCATTCGTGCCGGTAATTACCAAACCATTTGCACAATGGTGCACATCCGCTAACCCCGCAATGGAAATACCATTTAAGTAGTCATTCATTCTAAATATTCCTGTTACAGCCACCCCATTAGTTCTCCAGTTATAATCATATAAAACAGCAAATGAAAAACCTGTTAATCGCTCATACACAGAATTAATTATTCCAAACTCTGCACCCGTTATATAACCTACAGAAATGTTACCCCCAACTTCAATGCCATTGGTTTTTTTAGGCTGGCGGCGCTGGCTAAGGGATATTGATATGCCATTGGTTAAAGTGTCTTTATCAAAAAAGGATAATTTCAAGCCATTGTAATGAATAAAATTTCCAAAGCCGATGCCACTATGTTTTGCGCCCAATGAAATATGGTGGCGACGATAAACAATTGTATCTCCGTATTTATGAACTACAATGGGCTGGGAAAATGAATAGGTGAATAAAAAGATTATAAAAGCAAAACTAATGAAACGCATTTCGGAATGATATGAGATACAAGATGTAAAATAGTAAAAAATGAAGTAAAACGAAATTAAAAAACCTTGTCGAGATTGAAAAGTATTATATTGATAATAAATATATTATATATAAGTTAAATATATAAAATTATTAATCAAGTCCTAAATCTTTGCCAGGATAGAAAACAGAAGCAAATTGAAGTAAAAAGATAAATTAATGCACTATTCAACCACAAATTTGCCGCTTGAAATAAATTGACCATCAATAGTTAAAATCCTGTATAAATACAATCCTGCCGGATGGTCGCTCAAATTTATTTGAGTATTTACTGAATTAAGCGGAGCGGTGTAAACATTTTCGCCTAACACATTAAAAATCTCTATTTGGGTATTTTGATTTATGTTTTGTAATTGAATGGTGAAATTGCCGTCATTGGGGTTGGGGTAAATACTTATTTTATCGTCATTGCCTGCCACAGTAGGTATGCCTGTTACAGCAGTGCTGTCATACATATCTGCAATAAATATATCATTAGAGCCTTCATTAGAATTAACTATATTAGTTGAACCAAATGTAACGTATGAAGTGGCATAAAAGCCCGTCACTCCAACATTACCTTTATTATTGGCAGAAATACCCACTGCATCGTCATTATATCCATCCGTTCCGCCTATATTTTTTGCCCAGATTACATTGCCCGTAGTGTCGTATTTTACAAGTAGTATATCCTGGTAAGTCGGGTCGGTATTTGTCAAAGTAGTAGTGCTGCCAAACTTAATAGTGGCGGCTTGAAACTGACCTGATAAATATATACCGGTTGCATTAACAGACATTGCTGAAAATGCATCGCTGGTGATGCTGCCTGTCGTAGCAGGGTTTATCGCCCATAATACATTACCTGATGGACTGTATTTTACAAGAAAAATATTACCCGCAGGCTCTCCTGTGTTGATGAGGGTATATGAACCGAAGGTAATAGAAGGGCTTTTGAAGTAACCGGAAGCATACACATTGCCTGCATTATCAATACCAACACACAATCCGTAATCGTCATTATCTCCGCCTGCGCTATTTGCCCATAATGCATTACCCAAAGAATCATATTTTACTACAAATACAGCGTCTAAACCTTCGTTGGCATTAACCAGGTTAGTTGAGCCAAAGGTAATATATGAGCTGGCATAAACACCTGTCACGGCAACTTCGCCGCTTGAGTTGGCTGCAACACCTAATGCAACATCATCATTACCATCTGTTCCGCCTGAATTTTCTGCCCATTTTACGTTACCTGATGTGTCATATTTTACAACCATCACATCCTGGTAAGTGTCATCAGTGTTGGTCAAGGTATAGCTGCCGAATGTAATAGTATTTGCCTGGAACTGACCTGCTCCATAAATATAACCTGAATTGGCGGTTATTTCTGCGAATGCATCACTGGTTGGGTCTCCTGTTACCCGGGATTCTTTGCCCATAATACATTACCCGATGAATCATATTTTACAAGAAAGGAATTACCGGAAGTTGCACCTGTATTATTTAGCGTATATGAGCCAAAAGTAATTGTAGCGCATCTGAAGTAGCCTGAAACATACACATTATCAGCATCGTCAACACCAACACTTAATCCGTAGCAATCATCTCCACCTCCCGCGCTGTTTGCCCACATCGCAGTGCCTGATGCGTTATATTTTGCTATAAACACAGCGTTTAAATCAGGGTTGGCATTAATTAATGTAAATGTGCCAAAGGTTATGGACGAAGTGGTATAACTCCCTGTAACATACACATTGCCTTTACTGTCTACAGCCACGGAATTGCCATTGCCTTCAGTTGAATTACCCGCATTTGCCGCCCAGCGCCAACTGGTTTGCGCGTTAACATTTAATTGCAGAATGCTAAGAGTAAAAATTGCAGAGACAGTTAAAAAAGTAATATTTCTTTTCATATGTTTTGCATTTTAAATTTCAATGTTCAATAGTTGATGGTAAATATATAAAAAAATAAAAAAAGGAATTTAAATAAATCATATTCTTATATCAAAAGATTTTCTATTTTTAAGACGAAATCAAATCTACGTTAACGCAATATTAAATTTTTTTTGATATATGAAACAATATGATGAAAAACATATAAAAAATGTGGTGCTGCTCGGCGCCACAAAATCGGGCAAGACTACACTAACGGAAACGATGCTGTTTGAAGCCGGCATCACCACGCGCCGCGGCACCATTGAAGAGCGAAACACCTTAAGCGATTACCACGAGATTGAGCAGGAACGCGGATCATCTGTGTATGCCACACCCCTGCATACGGAATGGCGTGATTACAAAATAAATATTATTGACACGCCGGGTATTGATGATTTTATAGGCGAAGTTGTCTCATCGCTCAGGGTGGCTGATACCTGCCTGATGCTGTTAAACGCCCAGCAGGGCATTGAAGTGGGCACAGAACTCATTTGGCGCTATGTAGATAAATACACTAAGCCCGTCATATTCGCCGTAAACCAACTTGACCATGAGAAAGCCAACTGGGATAATACCATTGAACAGGGCGCTAAACGGTTTGGCTCTGCCTTTACGCTGATGCAATATCCCTTAAACCCCGGTGAAGGTTTTAACAGCATCATTGATTTGCTGAAAATGATGTTGTATAAATTCCCTGCCAACGGCGGAAAACCTGAAAAACTACCCATCCCCGACAATGAAAAAGACCGCGCCAACCAATTGCACAATGAACTGGTGGAAAAAGCGGCTGAGAATGATGAAAAATTGATGGAACTCTATTTTGAAAAAGGCACACTGGATGAAGATGAATTGCGGCGTGGACTGAAAATCGGCATGATGAAACATGAGATATTTCCGGTGTTCTGCCTCTCGGCGAAAAAAGATATGGGCTCCGGTCGCCTGATGGGATTTATTGATAATGTAGCGCCATCAACGGCTGATTTGCCTGCCGAACAAAGCACCGATGGCAAAGCAGTGCCTTGCGATGCATCGAAACCAACTGTGCTTTTTATTTATAAATCATTAATCGAACCCCACCTTGGCAATCTTTCTCTTTTTAAAGTAATGAGCGGCGAGGTTTCCCTTGGGCAGGAACTTGTTAATTCGTGGAACGGCACGACGGAAAAAATAAACCAACTTTTTATTTTAGACGGAAAAAACCGCAACCCTGTTAGCAAGCTTACCGCCGGAGACCTTGGTGCAACAGTTAAACTAAAAAACACATTAACTAATCAAACCCTTCATGCCAAAGGCTTTGATGTGACTATTGAAGAAATTCATTTCCCGGCGCCGCGAATTTCCGTATCCATTATTTCAAAAAATAAAAGCGACGATGAAAAACTTTCCCTCGCTCTTAACGATTTGAAACGTGAAGACCCCACCATATTGACTGAATTCTCGAGAGAGTTAAAACAAATTATTTTAAGCGGGCAGGGCGAGCTGCATTTACATTCTGCAAAGTGGCGGCTGGAGCACATTTATAAAATAAGCGTTGAATTCGGCAAGCCGCGCATCCCCTATCGCGAGACCATTCGCAAATCGGCAAAGGCTATTTACCGTCATAAAAAACAATCGGGCGGCGCCGGGCAATTTGCCGAAGTGCACATGATGATTGAGCCCTGGCACGAGGGCTATACCACCCCAAAAGAATTTTCTATTCGCGGCAAAGAAGAAATACCGCTTGAATGGGGCGGCAAACTTGTTTTTCATAACTGTATTGTAGGCGGCGCTATTGACACACGTTTTCTACCTTCAATATTGAAAGGCGTAATGGAAAAAATGACCGAAGGACCGATAACTGGCTCTTATGTGCGCGATATTAATGTGTATGTGTATGACGGTAAAATGCACCCCGTTGATTCAAATGATATTTCATTTAAGATAGCGGGCATGATGGCTTTTAAAGAAGCTTTTCAGCAAGCCGACCCCAAGGTGCTGGAACCCATTTATGACCTTGAAGTGATAGTGCCTGAAGAACAAATGGGCGATGTGATGAGCGATTTGCAAACCCGCCGTTCCATTATTATGGGTATGGACAATGAGGGTGCTTACCAGGTGATAAAAGCGAGAGTGCCTCTGGCTGAACTGGATAAATATTCCACCTCTTTGCGCTCGATGACACAAGGCAAAGCAAGTTTCACTACTAAATTTGCCGAATATGCATTAGTGCCCGGCGAGATACAGAAAAAGCTGGCTGAAGAATACAATAGAGAGCCTGTTCTTGAACATTAAATAAATTGAAGCAGGATGAGTTATCTTTGCAACGGTAATAAATAATTCCAGCAGTATAATCGGGAGATGGCTTCTGGTGCAAAAAAGCGCCATTGCCATGACGAGTGTTATAGGGGATATTTTCCGTCCCGCTTTTAGCGGGACGATAGTCACCCACAATTAACGTCATTGCGAGCGATAGCGAAGCAATCTTTTGATTTTTTATTACAGAATAATTTTAAAAATCTAATTGGTATTAATAGTTTTTAACTTTAAACCTAATGCGATTTATTTTCTGCGTCCTGCTTTTTATATCTACCGGGTTATGTGCGCAAACCATTGATTCTACAAAGGTGCCGTTAGTGGTAAAGCATACCTTTGATTCGGTTTACCCGACCTTAAAAAACCCGAAATGGCAACTCAATACCGATAGCTTATACGTGGCATCTGTTTATTTGGGCGGGCTGAGTAAAACAGTATATATTTCCATGGGCGGGCAAATAAAACGCGTACTAACCGATATTCCCATCAGCAGAACGCCGCAATATATTCGTGATGCGCTCGACCAAAAATATAATAAAAACTACCAATTGCTTTCACTTTCAGCAGATCTTAAATATGCGACTATGGCTTACAGAGATTCAACCACGAAACAACTGAAAGACATGCAGGATTTTAAGATACTTGATTATACCATAAAAATTACCGTGGACGGAAAAATTTATACCCTTAATTACAACTATAATACGCACCAGTTAATGGATAATGATAAACTATGACAAACTACAAAAGTTTTATTTTTATCCAATGATTCCATTCTCACCGCCACGCATTGACCAAAAAATAATTGATGAAGTTGTAGATACCCTGCGTTCAGGATGGATTACCACCGGACCAAAAACAAAGTTGTTTGAAAAACAATTGGCGCAATATGCCAATGTGCCGAATGTGATTTGTCTTAACTCTGCAACAGCCGGATTGGAAATGATGTTAAGATGGTTCGGCGTTTCAGAAGGCGATGAAGTTATATTGCCCGCTTACACCTATTCTGCCACTGCCAATGTGGTAATGCACTGCGGTGCAAAACCGGTTTTAGTTGATGTAAATGCCAATGATTTTAATATCAGCATAACTGAAATAGCAAAGGCAATAACTGTAAATACAAAAGTGATAATGCCTGTGGATATAGGCGGCTTGCCCTGCGATTATAATGCTATAATGAAACTTGTTTCTGATAAAGCAATTATTTCCAAATTTAGGCCCAGAACAGAAAACCAGGAAAAACTGGGGCGCATATTAGTGTTAGAAGATGCTGCTCACTCGCTTGGAGCGCGTTACAACAATAAAGTTACCGGTTCGCAAGCCGATGCATCTGTATTTTCGTTTCATGCTGTAAAAAATCTAACCACTGCTGAAGGCGGCGCAGTGTGCCTTAATTTACCTGTTCCATTTGATAATAGTAAAATCTACTCACAATTAAACACTAAATCATTGCACGGGCAGAATAAAGATGCTCTCGCTAAAATGCAAAAAGGCAATTGGGAATACGATGTTACTGAAGCCGGATATAAATGCAATATGCCCGATGTTTTAGCTGCCATCGGTTTAGTGGAATTTTCAAGATATGAATCGGAAACATTGCCAAAACGAAAACGGATTTGCGATGAATATCAAAAGGCATTTGCTGAATGTACATGGGCGCAAACACCCGTATTTAAAGATAACATACGCGAATCTTCTTATCATTTGTATATGTTGCGTATAAAGAACATTACAGAAGAACAGCGTAACAGGATAATCGAAACCATTTTTAATAATGAGGTGGCTGTAAATGTTCATTTTAAACCATTGCCATTACTTACATTCTATAAAAATAAAGGGTATTCAATAGCCGATTACTCTGTTGCTTATGATAATTATTCCCGCGAAATAACATTGCCCGTGTATTTTGACCTGACCAAAAAACAAGTGCATGAAATTATTAATACGGTAAAACAATCGGTTGAAACAGTGATTGGCTAAATTTGCACCATGTTAAAAAGAACTTTCGACCTGGTTGTTGCATTTATTTTCATCTTTATTCTTTCACCATTACTCATTCTTAGTGCTATTGCCATTAAATTAGATTCAAAAGGCACTATATTTTATTTACAGGAACGGGTGGGGTTGAACGGAAAGCTGTTTAAAATTTTTAAGTTTCGAACCATGAAACCGGATGCCGATAAATCAGGGTTGCTTACCATCGGGCAAAATGACGCCCGTATTACGGGAGTGGGCAAACTATTACGAAACACTAAGCTGGATGAACTGCCGCAATTGTTTAACGTGGTGCTTGGGGACATGAGTATTGTGGGACCCAGACCCGAAGTGAAAAAATATGTCGAACTTTACACCCCGGAACAAAAACGTGTATTAACTGTGCAACCCGGCATAACCGATTATGCGTCTATACAATACGCCAATGAAAGCGATTTGCTGAAAAAATATAAAAATCCCGAAGAGTCTTATATAAAAGAAATAATGCCGCATAAACTTGAATTAAACCTTTTTTATATCGCACATAAAAGTTTTAAAACAGATTTAAGTATAATTTTTGCAACACTATATCGAATTATAAAAAATAAACCATAGTCAATAAAAACATGTCAAGGTTTAATAACACGTGGCCCCGTTACTCGATATTCCTCACCGATACGTTGTTAAGCCTGTTCTCCGTGATATTGGCTTATGAACTTCGTTTTAATTTTAAAATTCCCCCATCAGAATTAGCCGGGCTCAGCACGGGTATTATTTTTCTTGTTGCCGTGCGAATCATAACGTTTTTTATTTTCGGCACCTATACGGGCATGATACGTTATACCAGTTCGGAAGACGCTTTGCGCATTTTCTATACGGTTACCATAGGAACATTATTTACCGCGACAAGTAACTTCGTTGCCCTTTATATTCATAATAAATATCTCGTTCCGTTTTCAGTTTTAATAATTGACTATTTCATCGCCATGTTATTTATGATGGGGTTTCGCGTAGGGGTTAAAATGCTTGTTGAGCAAATAGAACAGATAGATAAAATAAGGTCAACCGTATTCATTTATGGTGTGGGTAAAGAGGGTATTATCACTAAGCGTACCTTAGAGAATGATACTAATAAACATTACCAGGTTATTGGTTTTTTTGATGATAATCCGGCATTTATCAGTCAAAAAATTGAAGGGGTTACAATTTATAATACACACCGTGATCTTGACAAGATGCTTAAAACTTATCGTCCTGATCAACTCATTATCACGTCACTTATCACTCCCCAAAAGAAAAACGAGATTGTTGACAAATGCTTAAAATATCTTGTTAAGGTTTCACAATTACCTCCTGTATATGACTGGATAAACGGAGAGCTTAATTCAAAACAGATTCATGAAATTAAGATTGAGGAATTGCTTGAACGGGAGCCGATACAACTTGATGTGGAAAATATCCGCGACCAGATAGCAGGGAAAAAAATTCTTATTACCGGCGCCGCCGGCTCAATCGGCAGTGAAATAGTACGGCAATTAATGGCATTTAAGCCCGAACAATTAATCCTTCTCGACCAGGCGGAATCGGCTTTATTTGAACTGGATATTGAATTGTCATCACTGGTATCACGGGATAACTATGAAATCGTTATCGGCGATGTGCGCAATGAAGAGCGGATGGAAAATATGTTCAACACCTTTCGCCCGGAAATTGTTTACCATGCTGCCGCTTATAAACATGTGCCGCTGATGGAGGACAATCCGTCTGAATCTATACTCACTAATATATTAGGCACAAAAATCTGCGCCAATCTTGCCGTGAAGTACGGCGTCGAAAAATTTGTATTTGTTTCAACTGATAAAGCGGTAAACCCAACCAGTGTAATGGGCGCCTCAAAACGTATTGCCGAAATTTATGTTCAATCTCTTAATTATAATACCGGCAAAACGTTATACCATACTCGTTTCATTACAACGCGTTTTGGAAATGTGCTTGGCTCAAACGGCAGTGTAATTCCTTTATTCCGCAAGCAAATTGCCGACGGGGGACCTGTTACTGTTACCGACCCCGAAGTTACCCGCTTTTTTATGACCATACCTGAAGCCTGCCGACTTGTGCTAGAAGCGGGTGCCATGGGTAACGGCGGCGAGATATTTATTTTCGATATGGGCGAGCCGATAAAAATTGTTGACCTGGCTAAGAAAATGATTCAGCTTTCAGGATTTGAGCCTGAAAAAGATATTAAAATTGTTTTCACCGGCTTGCGCCCCGGCGAAAAATTATATGAAGAACTGTTGAATAACCAGGAAAATACGCTGCCAACACATCATCCCAAAATTATGATAGCTAAGGTGTATGAATATCCTTTCAAACAAATCAATGCTGACATTTGCGAGCTCATTGCTTTGTTTGCCATGCAGAACAACACGGCAATAGTTTCAAAAATGAAAGATATTGTTCCTGAATTCAGGAGCAATAATTCTGTTTACCAGAAATTAGATAAGGAAAAATCATTTTAGCGCTTTCATCATTAAGCCTTCTGCCAGTTTAGGCAAATGCTGCGGTTTAACTATGCGCCAGTTAATATCGGTAAAATTATCACCAAAATTCATATAGTTATCAAGGTGAATTGCCTTCATTTCTTCTACTACATGCTCCCGTAAATTAAGCAGGGCAATCCATCCGTTGGTATCTTTAATATCATCCCACCATTCCTCGTAGTATTCGCTATCGGAATTATGAAAATTCAGAACATTTTCGCCAATAAGAATGAATTTATTGATACCATTCTCAATAAACCGGTCAATCACATCGCGTTTTAAAAACATAATGTCATTGGTAATGCAATCATTCCATTCGCCTATAAATTCAATGATTACAAATTGCTTGGTATAGTCGGCAAAGAGGACTTTTAAATAAAGAGTAGAGGAACCAAAATCATCCCATTGGGGATGAATAAAATAATTGTATATCGTATTGGTATATTCGAACTCGCTGTATTCCCTTTTATAAAAAGGTGAGTTCTCATCTTCCTCAGATGTGTACCAATGCCGCCAATTATAATATGGTTCTATATCCTGCATAACTACAACCCTGTGCGGTTGTTATATTCAAAAATACAACATGAACGGGCGTTTTGTTCAACAAAATAAATTTTTTTGTTTGCCGGAAAAAGATTATTTTTTCCGTTTATTCAGTTCAATCACTTTCCTCACACTGCCATATTCCTCCAAAAGGTGTTTTGCCCTGTCGTAACTTAATGCTAACCGTTGCGCAATTATCCTGGTTCCCCGGTCAATAAGTTTATTATTGGTTAACTGCATATCTATCATCTTATTATCCATCACTCGCCCCAACTTAATCATTGCAGTTGTTGAGAGCATATTAAGCACCAGCTTTTGCGCCGTGCCCGCCTTCATTCTTGTGCTGCCGGTAACAAATTCAGGTCCTACAATTATTTCAATAGGATAATCGGAAACTGCAGCAAGCGGAGTTTGCAGATTGCACGTGATGCAGGCAGTAACAATACCGTTCTTCCTGCAATTATCAAGTGCACCAACCACATAAGGCGTAGCGCCCGATGCAGATATGCCTATTACAAAATCAGAAGGAGAAACGTTTAATTTTTGTAAATCTTTCCAGCCATGTTCAATATCATCTTCAGCAAACTCAACTGCTTTGCGTATGGCAGCATCCCCCCCGGCAATAATACCAATCACCTTGTCAAATTCAAGCCCGTAAGTGGGTGGCAATTCCGAGGCATCTACAATTGCCAGCCGCCCGCTTGTGCCTGAGCCTATATAAAATATCCTGCCACCTTCTTTTAGTTTAGCGGTATATACTTCCGCAACTTTTTCAATTTGGGGCAATGCCGTTTTAATTGCAGCAGGAACCTTTTCATCTTCTTTATTGATATTTATAAGAAGATCGGTGATGCTCATGTCTTCAAGAAAATTATAATCAGAACTTTTTTCAGTGGTTTTGTCCATAATAACGTACAAATAACACTGCAAGTTATTGTATTGTATAAAGCAATCAAAATAGTTGTAGTAAATTTGTAATAATGTTTGATGTAAAAAAGCCAAGGTAACTCACCCGCTAACGCTCAATGCCACGCGCCCCTCTCTTTAAAGAGAGGGGCGCAGAGCCGAGCAGAGCGGGTGAGTCACCACTAAACTTTGTCTATTTATTTTGCTCTTAAAAATATTTTATAATTATTATAAACTGTCTCTAAATGATTGATGTGAAAAAGCTTTCAGCTATTGATTTAGAGGACAAATACGGCGCACATAATTATAAATCATTGCCCGTAGTGCTTGTCAAAGGGCAAGGTGTGTTTGTTTGGGATGAAGACGGTAAGCGGTATTATGATTTTCTTTCCTCCTATTCTGCTCTTAACCAGGGGCATTGTCATCCTAAAATTGTAAATGCCCTGCTCGAACAAGCGCAAATCCTTTCTCTTACTTCACGTGCTTTTTATAATAATCTTCTTGGCGAGTATGAAAAATATGTCACTTCGCTTTTTGGTTACGATAAGGTATTGCCAATGAATGCCGGTGTTGAAGCGGTAGAAACCGCCATTAAACTGTGCACGCCGCTGGGCTTATGATGTTAAGGGCATAAAAAGATACAACGCTAAAATAATTTGCTGCGAAGGAAATTTTCATGGGCGCACAACCGGTGTTATTTCTTTTTCTTCGGACCTAACGGCTAAAGATGGCTATGGACCATATATGCCGGGATATCTGTTAATTCCATACAATGATATTAATGCCCTTAAAAAAGTTTTAGAATCTGAAAAAGATATTGCGGGCTTTTTAGTGGAACCGATACAAGGTGAAGCGGGTGTAGTAGTGCCTGATGACGGTTATCTTAAAAAGACTTATGAGTTATGCAAAAAACATAACGTGCTTTTTATTGCCGATGAAATTCAAACCGGGCTTGCACGAACAGGAAAATTATTAGCCTGTGATTATGAACATGTGCATCCGGATATATTGATACTCGGCAAAGCGCTTTCAGGCGGCATGTTGCCGGTGTCTGCCGTATTAGCTGATGATGAAATAATGCTTACCATTAAACCCGGCGAACATGGCTCAACGTATGGCGGCAGCCCGCTTGCCTGTAAAGTGGCAATGGCGGCTCTTGATGTGATACGGGATGAAAGACTGGCTGATAATGCTTTTTATCTTGGCACAATTTTAAGAGACGAATTATCAAAAATAAAATCGGGTATAATATCCGTTGTAAGAGGAAAAGGATTACTTAATGCCATTGTTATAAAACCTAAGAATGGAAAAGGAGCCTGGGAGGTGTGCCTGAAACTGATGGAAAACGGCTTGCTGGCAAAACCCACTCATGGCGACATTATACGCTTTGCTCCCCCGCTGATAATAACGGAAAACCAGCTAATGGAATGTGTTGATATTATCAAGAAAACAATTTTATCTTTTTAACCCCCTAAATCCCCTAAAGGGGACTTTATAGATAATACTGATTTTAAATAACAGAAAATTTTTGAAACCTGTTAGAACTAACTGTTGAGAAGTTCATTATACCCGAATTATTTTTATAAACCGAATGTTAGGTTTTGTTAGTATTTTTGCATTCTAATTATTTGCCTGTTTAGATGGAAACCAAGAAGAAATTATCTTTTGTTTACTCAGATGTGAAGGAGCCTCACCGCGACCGTACCAAAGAAATTCTGAAAAAGCACCCTGATGTGCGCAATTATATTGGCAAGAACCCTTATACAATTTTTGCTATAATTATTGCTGTCGGTGTTCAATTTACATTGGCTTATTTTCTTAGACACCAATCCTGGTGGCTGGTTATTGTAGTCGCTTACTTTGTTGGCGCCTTTGCTGACCATGTCTTATATGTTTCCATACATGAGTGTGCTCATAATTTGTTGTTTAAAAAGAAAGCATGGAATAGTTGGGCAGGCATATTTGCCAATACCACCTCTGTTGTTCCAAGTTCTGTTTCATTTCAGCGTTATCACTTAAAACATCACGCCTACCAGGGTATTCCCGAGTTAGACGGCGATTTACCTTATAATTGGGAGGCGCGCCTTGTTGGCAATTCTGCCATAGGCAAAGGGTTGTGGCTGCTTATTTATCCTGTTTTCCAGGCATTCCGCCCGCTTCGCCTGAAAGAAATAAAACCTATTGATGAATGGATTATAGCAAACTGGTTGATTGTTCTTGCCGCTAATGTTCTGGTTATTTATTTCTTAGGTGCCAAATCATTTGTTTATTTATTGAGCAGTGTGTTTTTCAGTATCGGCTTGCACCCGCTAGGAGCGCGCTGGGTACAGGAGCATTTTCTTACCGACGGCGATCAAGAAACTCACAGCTATTACGGACCTTTGAATGTTATAAATCTTAATGTAGGCTATCATAATGAGCATCATGATTTTCCATCAGTGCCATGGAACAAATTGCCTAAGGTAAAAGGCATTGCTCCCGAATATTACGAAACACTGGCTTATCACACCTCTTATACAAAATTGTTATTTCGTTTCTTATTTGATAGAAATATATCGCTTTTTTCACGAGTGGTGCGCAAAGACCGTGGCGGTGTGCCATTTACACAAGAATTTAAAGCACCTGATGTGGATTTGATGAAGAAGGAAGAAGAGGGTGAAAAAGTTAATTAGCGTTGCCCTCGGCGCTTACTAAATGTTCTTTTTTATAAATTTCATCTATCTCTTTTTTGTATTTCTCCATAATCACTTTGCGCTTTAACTTAAGCGTTGGAGTAAGTTCGCCACCTTGAATGGTCCATTCATCAGGCAATAATTTAAACTCTTTTACCTGTTCAATATGACTAAAATTTTTATTCATCTCGTTAACAGTCTCATCATATCTTTTTAGCACTGCGGGATTATTAATTACCTCTTTTAGCGAGGTAAACGGCACACCGTTTTTCTCGCACCATTCTTTAAGATGGGCTGCCGACGGCACAATAAGCGCCGCCGTAAATTTATGTCCCTCGCCTATTACCATCATTTGCTCAATAAGAAAAGATTCCTTCATCTTATTTTCTATGGGTGATGGCGCCACATATTTGCCGCCGCTGGTTTTAAAAAGTTCCTTCTTCCTGTCCGTTATTTTAAGGAATTTGCCGTTCTGCATCTCTCCGATGTCGCCGGTGTGAAAATAGCCGTCACTATCAATCACTTCCTGTGTGCGGTCGGGACGGTTATAATAGCCCATCATAACATTAGGTCCCCTTCACGCATATTTCGCCATCCTCCGCAATTTTAACCATCACGCCGGTTAGCACCATGCCCACGGTGCCCAGCTTAAATTCGCCTTTCAGTAAATGATTTACTGCAATAACAGGCGAGGTTTCCGTAAGCCCGTAACCTTCCATAATAGGTATTTTTCCCGCAGTAAATACTTTTGCCAGGCGTGGTTGTAATGCCGCTCCACCCGAAACTATTGCTGTCACCTCGCCGCCTAATGCCTCACGCCACTTTACAAATACCAGCTTGTTTGCAATTGAAAGCTGTAGCTTATAAAAAAAGCCATTATTACCCAACTCATCATAACGCAAACCAAGGTTAAGCGCCCAGAAAAACAGGGCACGTTTAATTCCTTTAAGGGCAAGACCAGTGGCTACAATGCGCTCATAAACTTTCTCAAGCAGGCGTGGTACAGTTGTAAAAATCTGCGGTTTCACTTCTTTAAGGTCAGCAACAATGGTATCGGTACTTTCAGAAAAATAAACACTCACCCCTTTTGACATATACAGGTACGAAACCATGCGCTCGAAAATATGATTAAGAGGGAGAAAGCTCAATGCAACATCACTGGGATTTATAGGAAATATCGGGTGGCTGGCAAGTACATTGCTCACTACATTATTATGCGACAGCATCACGCCTTTCGGCTCTCCTGTTGTGCCCGATGTATAAATGATGGTAGCAAGGTCTAATGCCTTTATTGTACTTTTTAATTCATTAATTTTAGAAATACTGTCGCCCTTTCCTGCCTCAATAACTTCTTTCCAATGACGGGCATTAGGTATTTTATTAAACGTGAAAATATGGTTTAGCAATGGCAGCTTCGGTTGAATATCTCTCACTTTTTTAAATAAATCTTCATTAGAAACAAAAACCATTTTCACACCGGCATCTGAAAAAATAAATTGTACTTCATTCTCATTGATGTTGGGATAAACCGGCACATTAATGGCACCGATTTGCAGTATTGCCTGGTCAATAAATGTCCATTCAGGACGGTTGCCTGATATAATACCTACCTTATCATTTTTACCGATACCAAGAGCCAGCATTCCTAAACTCACCTTGTTCATTATATCAATAACCTCATCGGTGGAATAAGCGCGCCATGCGCCGTTTTCTTTTCCGGCAAGCGATTTCTCAAGGGGATAATTTTCTTTCTGATAGTAAAAAATATCACAAAGTCTTTCTAATGCCATTAGCAGTAAACTTTTGTCAAATATACATCTACTTGCTTAAAATTCAATTCATCATAAAATAGCTGAAATAATTATTACTATTGCAAATCGTAACTTTGCACTAAAACCGGCACATATGGAACTTTCTCCTCTAACAGCTATTTCACCCATTGACGGACGTTACAGCCGTAAAACCGAAGCATTAAGATACTATTTTTCTGAATTTGCCCTGATGAATTACCGTGTGCAGGTGGAGATAGAATATTTTATTGCTTTGTGCGAAATACCCCTGGCGCCGTTAAAGGATTTCCCGCGAGAGCAATTTGAGGCGTTGCGTATGTTTTATGACGAATTTTCTGAAGCGGATGCCGCAAAAATAAAAGATGCCGAGGCTGTTACCAACCACGATGTTAAAGCGGTAGAATATTATTTAAAACAATATTTCGATACGCTCGGCTTAAGCGCCTACAAAGAGTTCATTCATTTCGGGCTTACCTCGCAGGACATAAATAATACAGCCTTCCCTCTAATGATAAAAGAGACTATACATGAAATTTATTTGCCCCAGTTAAACTTAATAATTTCCCTTTTGACCGCTTATGCCGGCGATTGGAAAGAAATACCCATGTTATCGCGCACGCACGGGCAGCCCGCATCGCCCACTATTTTAGGAAAAGAAATTTATGTTTTTGTTGAGCGGATTAACGACCAGGTTAACCTGTTAAATGCTATCCCGTTTAACGCTAAGTTTGGCGGAGCTGTGGGCAACTTTAATGCACACTACGCAGCGTTTCCCGATATTTTTTGGGCTGATTTTGCCAATATATTTGTGCGGGAAAAACTGGGATTACACCGCCAGCAATTCACCACGCAAATAGAGCACTACGATAATCTTGCAGCATTATTCGATTGCTTGAAACGAATCAACACTATTTTAATTGATTTGTGCCGCGATATGTGGCAATATATTTCCATGGATTATTTCAAACAAAAAATAAAAACGGGCGAAATTGGCTCTTCTGCCATGCCGCATAAAGTGAACCCGATTGATTTTGAAAATGCAGAGGGTAATTTTGGTATAGCCAATGCTCTGCTTGAGCATCTTTCCGCTAAACTTCCCATTTCACGCCTTCAGCGCGACCTTACGGATAGTACTGTACTTCGCAATGCAGGAATGCCATTTGCCCATATTTCCGTTGCATTTGATTCACTTCTGAAAGGACTGAACAAATTAATTTTAAATGAACAAAAATTACATGAAGACCTTGACGATAATTGGGTGGTATTGGCTGAAGCCATTCAAACCGTTTTGCGCCGCGAAGGTTACAACCAGCCCTACGAAGCGTTAAAAGAGCTTACCCGTAAAAACGAAAAGGTAACTCAAAAACAGACTGCATGATTTTATTGATTCGCTCGATATATCAAATAAGGTAAAGAAAGAATTAAAACATTTTACGCCGTTTAATTATACAGGCACATTTCCGAATATTAATAAGCAGTAAAGAAAGTTTAACTATAAGATTATTGCTCTCACTTAAATTACCGTTGTATAATCGTATATTTGTAGCCCGAAAAAACGTAAATACTATGCCCGGAACTGAATTCTTCGGAGATGAAGAAAGAAAAGAAGTGAATGATGTATTGAAAACAGGTATTCTTTTTCGATATGGATACGAAGCCCAGCGCAATAATCATTGGAAAACAAAAGAGTTTGAAGCGGAAGTAAAAAAAATAACGGGCGCCAAATATGCTCACGCCGTATCAAGCGGTTCAGCCGCTATTGCAGCAGCGCTTGCCGCATCAGGCATAGGCACCGGCGACCATGTTATAGTGCCGCCATTTACTTTTGTAGCCACTATAGAAGCGGTACTCTTCATTGGCGCAATACCTGTGTTTGCTGAAATTGATGAAACACTTTGTTTAAGCGCAGAAGGGATAACAAAAGTTATTACTCCAAAAACAAAAGCCATTTGCCTGGTGCACATGTGCGGCGGCATGGCTGATATGAATGCTATTATGGAGGTGGCAAATAAACATAAACTTATAGTGATAGAAGATGCCGGGCAATCTTTCGCAACATCCTATAAAGGAAAAGCAGTTGGCTTGTTTGGTAAAGCGGGAAGTTACTCCTTCGATTTTTTTAAGATAGCAACAGCCGGCGAAGGCGGTGTTTTGGTAACCAATGATGAAAAAGTTTATACCAATGCCGAAACCTATACCGACCATGGACACGATCATATTGGTAACAACCGCGGAATGGAAAATCATCCCAACCTTGGCTTCAATTTTCGTATCTCCGAATTAAATGCCGCAGTAGGCTTGGCACAAACGCGCAAAGTGCCGATGATACTTGAAAAGAATCGTCATAATAAAAAATTTTTGGAAAATGAGCTTTCAAAAACTTTGGGAATAACTTTTGCGAAGGTTTGCGATAAGGCGGGAGATTCAGCCACCTTTCTTAATCTTTTTCTACCCGATACTGAAGCGGCAAAACGCACGGTGGAAGAACTTAATAAAGCAGGCATAGGCGGTTTTAATTACTGGTTCACCAATAGGTATCATTTTATAAATCAATGGGAGCATATTAAAGATATGCGCACTGTTTCCAGGCTTCCGGTTGAAGTGCTGGGCGCGGCACAGGATTATAAAAATTTGCAATTGCCCAAAAGCCAGGAAGTAACAGGCAGGTTAATATCATTCGGCATTCGCGCCACATGGACAGAAGAGGAATTAAAGGAGATAGCAGGAAAAATTTCTGCCTGTGTTTCTAAAGCGCTTAGTACGGTTAATGTATAAGAATTTTAAAAATATTGATAAGATAGTTTTTGGGCGTGGCAGTTTCAACCAGTTGAATGAAATTCTGGCTGAAAGACGAAATGAAAACAATAAATTCATTGTCTTTATTGTAGATAATTATTTTAAAGGTAAAGACCTTGAAAAGCGTATTCCTGCAAAACATGAAGATGTGGTTTTATTCGTTGATGTAGACAAAGAAGAACCCACCACGTCGAAAGTAGATGCTATTCGTGATAACGTGATGCAATCAAAAGGGCTGCCTGCCGGTGTGGCGGGCATTGGCGGCGGAAGTATAATGGATATTGCAAAGGCGGTGTCGCTTATGTTCACTAATGAAGGCTCATCAACATTATACCAAGGATTAAATTTAATTAAGAAACCGGGCATTTACCATTTAGGCATACCGACTATTTCGGGCACAGGCGCCGAATGTTCGATGACAGCCGTACTTACAGGTCCTGAAAAAAAATTGGGATTGAAAAGCGAATGGACGGTTTTTAATCAACTTATTCTTGACCCCGATCTTATTTCCACCGTTCCTACCAACCAATGGTTTTATACCGGGATGGATGCTTATATCCATTGTATAGAATCAGAGAATGGTTATTTAACTAATACTTATAGCCACGCTTATGCGGAAGAAACATTAAAACTTTGCAGAGAAGTATTTTTAACCGAGGGTTGCGGGCAAAATAAAGTGAATGATGAAAAACTGATGCTTGCCTCTTTAATGGGTGGATTATGCCTTACCTATTCCGAGGTTGGTGTATGCCATGCCGTTTCTTACGGCTTATCGAAAGTTCTTCATACCCGTCATTGTTATGCTAATTGCATCACCTTTCAGCATCTTGAAGATTATTATCCCGAAGGGGTAAAAGAATTTAAAAAGATGATTAAGAAACACAAAATTTCTTTGCCGAAAAATCTTTCTAAAAACTGGACGGACAGCCAAATTACCGAAATGGCACAAGTAACGTACAAGTTAGCGCACATGTGGAACCACTATCACGGCGCGAACTGGAAAGACAAAATAACAACCGATACTATTGAGAGTTTGTTTAGAAGAATATGATTATACCGATTATCCGGCGCGACAATGCCATCAGGCTGTTTTCCGGTTATCAGTAAGCAATAAATGATTTTAAATTTTAAACCTTATTGTTTTTTAAAATTAAAACTTTTTCTCTCCATTTTTCAAAAAGCGATGATGTTGCTTTATCAAAAATCATACCTAATGTTATTGTTACCCTTTGCTTAAAAATCATTATAAATACTCTATAAAGCTGGTTATTTTCATAATTTTGATATACAAAACTTAATTTTATGAAAAAACTTTTACTACCCCTTCTGTTCCTCTCTGCAATTAGTACCTCATTATGCAACGCACAAAGTCCAATCTTATGGGGGTATGCGGGTGCCGGGAATGCGCCAAACTCGGGTGATTACTACCTTTTTAAAACCAATGATACAGGGAAAGTAACATATGAGCATCAATTTGGCAGCGGCAAAGACGGGCTAACAACCGAAGGTGCGCTCATGAAGGCAAGCAACGGTTTGCTTTATGGAGTAACCAGTGAAGGTGGCATTAGCGGTATTGGAATAATTTTCAGTTACAATATTTCCACAGGCGCCTACAGCATTGCATATAATTTCATGGGCTCCCCTTCTGACGGGTCTTTCCCGATGGTCCCCTCATGCAGGCAAGCGACGGTTTGCTTTATGGAATCACTACCAATGGCGGGGCTTATCTTTACGGCACAATTTATAGTTACAATACAGTAACCGGCAAAGAAACCGATGTGCATGATTTTTCAAACGGCGACACTGACGGGTATTACCCCCAGTTTTCCGGGCTCATCCAGGTAGGCGACAGCTTACTTTATGGAACGACTGTGGATGGTGGTACCGATTCTGTGGGCACAATTTTCAGTTACAATATTTTTACACATAAAGAAACTGACATATATAATTTTGTCTCTGGTCGTGGCTTAGGTACCGGGAG
The DNA here is from genome assembly GCA_963770495.1 of Chitinophagales bacterium. Taxonomy (GTDB): domain Bacteria; phylum Bacteroidota; class Bacteroidia; order Chitinophagales; family CAVYQA01; genus CAVYQA01. The sequence continues at coordinate 196,818 of CAVYQA010000017.1, forward strand.
TAACCCTGTCACCTCACTTATCCAGGCAAGCGACGGTTTACTTTATGGAGCGACTGAATCCGGCGGTGTAAACGATGTTGGTGTACTATTAGTTACAATATCTCTACACACAGTTATTCTGATTTATATGATTTTGGCGGCGGCCTCACTAATGCGTATGGTTCCGGCTCGCTTATGCAGGCAAGCGATAGTTTGCTTTATGGATTGGCTGAAGGAGGTGGTATTAATTACAGGGGTTTAATATTCAGCTACAATATTTATTCAAATGTTTTTAAGGATATACATGATTTTGGCAACAGCACTGACGGGCAAACCCCTTATGGCGCGCTCCTAAAAGCAAGTAACGGCTTGCTTTATGGATTGACTCAAAATGGCGGCGTTAATAGCTCATGGCACAATTTTCAGTTTTAATGATACGACAAACATTGAAACCGATATACACGATTTTGCATTTACAGATACTGCCGGAGATGACCCGGATGGTAACCTGATTGAAGATGATAGTTTTGTTGTCGCCAATACCCCTGTATGGCCCGGCGATGCCAATGATGATTTGACAGTTAATGCATTTGACGTTCTGTCGTTAGGGCTTTATTACGGCGAAACCGGTCCTGCACGTGATACTATAGACCTCAACACATGGGCGCCACACCCCGCTGCTAATTGGGGAGTTTCGCAATATAGCGGGTATGATTTAAAATATGCCGATTGCAACGGCGATGGCGAAATTAATATTGATGATGTAGTGCCAATAGTAGTAAATTATGGACTTACACATCCGTCTCATTCACCGCGCGGCTCGTCTAAAGGGCGTTCTTCAGGCGGAGTGCCTTTGTATTTTATAGCCGATAGCGCTTCATATCACGGCGGCAGAATGGTTCATGTTGCCGTGTGGCTTGGCAATTCAACAACGCAGGCAACTAACATATACGGTTTGGGTTATTTTATTTCTATAGATACATCGCTTATTGAACCCGGAACATTAGTATTTAATTCTGATAGCTCATTTATCGGCACAACAAAAGACACCAGCGCTCTTTCCGTTACTAATATTGGCTAGTGATGTTGAAACAGCGGTTGTGGGCACTAACCATACCAATAAAAGCGGCTATGGTAAAATTGGCGATTTGTATTTTACATTGAGCCCCTCGATTTCTAATCCGCAATTTTTAATTTCTGTTTCGGATTGGCTGGCAATTGATGCAAGCGGTAATACGCTAACGGTGCAACCGGCAAGTGATACTCTTAACGTTACCACAGGAATAAATCAGTTATCAGTGAACAGTGAACAGTTATCGATTTATCCTAATCCCACATCAGGGCAATTTACTATAAGCTTAAATAGTAACCAAAATGGTTGCACTGTTGAAGTTTATAATGTGATGGGTGAAAAAATTTATCAGTCGGTTTTATATAATTCACAAAATAGCATAGACCTTAATATTCAGCCCGCAGGAATGTATTTTATTTATTTGAAATCGGAAGCAGGTATACAGGTGGAGAAACTGGTGGTAACAAAATAAAAAAATGTAATCATTCACCAACCTATCAGGCACGGCGATTATGATCAAGGCTGCTTTTATCAATGGGTTTATTTTTCATTGAATTATTTCCCTCAGTCAGCGACCGTATTTTTTCATACAACAAAGCATTCTCTTTCTTCAGGTCTATATATGCCTGGTAGTTTGAATACGCTTTGTCAATATAAAAACCCAGCAATCTCATTTCTCTCTTATAAATCTGCGCACTCTTTCTTCACTAAGTAAAAGGGTTTTGGCAATTTTGGGTAATGGCAACTGGTCGTGCAATGCCATTTCTAATATAGCTTTACCGTTATCCGTTAAATGAAAATAATTTAATCTTTCTCCCTTTGCAATGAGCTTTAATAAAAAAGCCACATCTTCACGGGTGATTCTTTTTTGGTCTTTACTGCTCTTTTCCAAGTATGTTAAGTTTTTTTGGTTCTGTCATTAAATAATTACGCCCTTTTAAAAAGCTTGATTATACTGTCAAACTCCTTGGATTTATCAAAAAAATAGTCTGCACCTAATTCGAAAGCCTTATTTTTATACGATAGTTCAGGGAAATTTGTAAATACTATTGTCTTTATAAAAGGATGTGTAGTCTTCAGTTCTTCCAGGGCAACGAAACCATTGTAGTCTCCCTGTAGCTTTATATCCAGTATCATAACATGGGGCTCATGGAGGGCTCCCAGTCGAATAGCCTCCTTAGCGCTCATCGCCTCTCCCACTATTTCAACGTTAGGTAACTCTGATAGTGCCCGCTTAATGCGGTCTCTTACCAGGTCTGAATCTTCAACTCATAAAACTTTTATCATATTCCTCTGCAAAATGACATAGTAAAAGTAATTACGGGAGAGAGGATGTAAAGTCAGACTATTATTGAAAAGCTTGTCATAAAATTTATGACAAGAACCTATCAGGACTTATTGGTTATAAGCCCTTCATTAAACGCATAATTTGTAAGTTCTGCATGATTGCGTAAATTAAGTTTGCCTAATACACGGGCACGGTAAGTGCTTATAGTGGCGGTGCTGAGATTGAATTGAACGGCAATTTCATTCACGGTTTTGCCTGTAGCCAGCAATTGCATCACCTGGAACTCACGGTCGCTGAGAGTTTCATGCGGCAATTTATTGCCGCCGGAAAGATGTTCCGCCATCTGTTCTGCAATTTTCGGCGTAACATATTTTCTTCCGATCAATAGTGTAAATATGGCATCCACTAACTCATTAGGCGCTGAATCTTTATTTAAAAATCCTGAGGCGCCCGCTTTTATCACTCTTATGCCATATTGGTCTTCCGGGTAAATACTCAGGATAAGTATTTTCGACGGCACTCCCAAATCTATTAGTTGCTTCAACACATCCAATCCGTTTTTCCCGGGCAATGAAATATCCAGCACAATCACATCATATAATTTTTTCTGTGCCATTTGCTGCGCTTCAATTCCGTTATCTAGCTTCATCCACTTCTGCGTTTATCATTCCCTCCAGGATGATTTGTTTTAAGCCCATTCTTACAACGGCATGGTCATCTGCAATCAAAATTCTTTTCAAGGGCTGTTTTGTGCAAGACATGTTACGATAACGTTTTAAATGGTATTTCAACTTGTACCCTGGTTCCTTTAAATGGCTCTGAGGTAATAGAAAACCACCCTCCCATAATAGACGCTCTTTCCTTCATGCCCATAATACCCAGCGACTGTCCCCCGTTTTGATTAATATGTGCCATACCACTGCCATCGTCAATTACTTCAAGATGTAAAGTAGTTTCATTCTCCTGCATTTTTATCATTACATTTTTTGCGTTGGCATGACGGATTATATTAGTCAACGACTCCTGCAATATACGAAAAGCGGCTGTAGAAACTTCAGGCGAGTATTTTTTTATTTTTAAAGTGCCTTCCACATCACACTTTATCCCGGTTTTATTTTGAAATTCAGTGGCTTGCCACATGATGGCATCTTCAAGCCCAAGGTCGTCTAAAATTCCGGGGCGCAGTTCAGTGGCTATTCGTCGCACCGATTGTATGGTGCGGTCGGTTAGTTGCAGCATTTCTTCCACCCGTTTGGTTAATTCTTCAGGCGATGAATTAAGTTTTTTGCTTAACCACGAAACATCAATTTTCAGCCCCGTCAGCAATTGTCCCAATTCATCATGAATTTCGCGGGCGATTTTTGTTCTTTCATCCTCGCGTGCATTCTGCACATGTGCCGAAAACTGCCTTAGTTGCTCATTCATTTGTTGCAATTCCAGGTCTGACTTCAATTTCTCCGTTATATCAAGCACAAGTATTAGTCGTACTTTTTTCCCTTCATATATAATATCGTGAGCAAGTATTTCAACATTTATTATTTCTCCGTTCTTTTTTTTGTGCCGCCAAATGCCGAGGTTGCTTATGCCTTCCCCGTCTTGTTCCCTGTGATGATACGATTTTATAAACTTGTCAATATCTTCAGCCGGACGCAAGTTTTTAAGGTCCATAGTAAGAAATTCTTCCCTTGAGTAACCATAGTGTTTTATTGCCGCCTCATTTACATCAATTATGGTAGAATCAGGAACAGAAAACATCCACATGGGCAGACGGGTTACTTTCAAACAGCAAACGATATTTTTCTTCGCTTTTCACAATTTGTTTTATAGCCAGGTCTCTTTCTCTTGCTATGCGAATACCTCTTATGGCATACGCAAGATTTTCTGTAATACGTTGAAGAATAGTTACTTCATCCCTGTCAAATGCATCAGGTTGTGATGAAAAAATAGTCAATACGCCTTTGCCCTTTTCAGAAATATCAAATGGCAGAGCAATGAGCGAAGCTAACCCATGCTTTTTTGCTAATTCCCGCCAGGGTTCAAAATAGGGCTCTTCTTCTATATGATTCATTATCTTTAATTTGCCCGTTGCCAAAGCAGTTGCAACAGGTCCTCTTCTTCATTTTTTCATCTGCCTGGTCAATTAATATTGAATCAAGATATTTTACTTCTTTGCCTGCTTTTGTAATTGGTTCAATACGCTTATATTGTTCTCCATTCTCGGTGCAAATCCTATCCATGCTAATGGATAGCTGCCATAATCGGCTAATAAGTTACAAGTTTGGTTCATTAATGCATCTTCATCCTTATAACGAACAATAGCATCGTTAACATGATTGAGCATAAAAAGCTCCCTGTTATACTTGATTAACTTTTCCTCAGCATTTTTTCGCTCAGAAACATCACGAAAAACACTTACAATGGCTCCAACACTCGCATCGTTAAGCATATTGCAGTTTATAAATTCCGCCCATATATAATGCCCGTCTTTATGCCTGATACGGTAAATATTTTGTACCGATTTGCCGGGATTATCAAAAATTTCTTTAAAAGAATTTTTATACCTTTCCAAATCATCAGGATGTATTAAATCAAAATACCCTTGTTTTTTTCTTTCCTCGTTCGACCAGCCCGTAATGCGCTCTGCTGAAGGACTTCGGTAAATAGCTTTTAAGTTACTGTTGAGCAAAGTAATTCCATCAAAATCATTTTCTACCAGCGCTTTAAATTTTGCTTCACTTTTTATGAGTTGCAATTCCACATTCTTGCGTTCGCTTATATCCCGGAAAACAGATACAATGGCGCCAACACTTGGGTCATTAAGCATATTGCGGGTTACGAATTCCGCCCATATATAATGACCGTTTTTATGTAGCAGGCGGTAAGCATTTTGCACCGCTTTACCGGGGTTATTCAAAACTTCTTTATACGAGTTTTCGGCGCTTTCAACATCATCCGGGTGCACTTTCGCAAAATTATTTTTAGCTTTCAAATCCTCTTTCGTCCATCCCGTAATACGGTCTGCTGAAGGGCTTCGGTAAATTATATTTAGATGGGCATCGTATAAAACAATACAATCAAAGTTATCTTCAACCAATGTTTTAAATCTGGCTTCACTTTTAGCAAGTTGCAGTTCGGTGTTTTTACGCTCGGTTATATCACGGAAAATCACAACAATTGCTCCAATATCAGGATCTGAAAGCATATTCCTTGTAACCGCTTCAACCCATATATAATAACCCTGCTTGTGTTTTATCCGGTATAAAAGTGAGAATGATTCTTTTTCGTTCTGAATAATTTTTTTAAAAACCTCTTTCACTTTCTCCAAATCATCGGGATGTAACATTTCATAACCAGTATTATCTTTTCTATCACTGTCAGACCACCCTGTTACTTTTTCAGTAGAGGGGCTTCGGTAAATAGGTTTGAAATTTCTGTCCAGTAAAGTAAGAGCATCAAAATTATTTTCAACAAGCGCTTTAAATTTCGCTTCACTCTTAGCCAGTTGCTGTTCGGCATTCTTACGTTCTGTTATGTCTCTGTATATAACAACAATTGCTCCAATATCCGGGTCTGAAAACAGGTTCCTTATAACTGATTCAACCCATAGGTAATATCCATCTTTATGCTTTATGCGATAAGAAAGTGAAATAGGCTCTCCTCCCGGATGTTCAATAATTTTTTTGTGTAATTCTTTTACCTTCTCCTCATCATCAGGATGTACTACGTCGTAAATACTCTGTTGTTGTCTTTCTTCATAGCTCCAACCTGTTAACTTCAATCCAAAAGGGCTGCGATAAATAGGTTTTAAGTTGCTATCCAGCAAAGTAATGGCGTCAAAATTATTTTCAACCAGCGCCCTAAACTTTGCTTCACTTTTGCGCAATTGCAACTCGTTTTTTTTACGTGCAGTAATATCGTGTGCAATTGCAAGAATCCGCCCGTCGGGCAACATCTTTACATTTGCTCTTACCTCTATTATAGTGCCGTTTTTATGCAGCATTCGCCTGTCTTTTACAAAAGTTTGCCCGGTTGTAAGAAGGTCAAAACTCATAGGGTCGATTTTAAGTTGGTCAGGATCTATAAGTTGTTGGATATTTAATTTTAACAATTCCTCTATCGTATACCCTAACAATTCACACATGAATGAATTAACCTCAGAGAACTCGCCTCTTATATTTGTTATCATTATGGCATCGGAGGCATTCTCAATAATAGAGCGGTAATAGAATTCACTCTTTCTTAGTTTTTCTGCACCTAACCGTTCAATGCTGCTCTTATTGATTAGCGCCCCTAAATACCAGGTGAGAATAAACATGGAAAATATCAGCGATGTAAAGAAAAGCGACATCCCTACCTCTGTGGTGATAACATTATGTCTTAAAACACGCACCGTAATAAGCCCGAACACCACGGGAATAAGTACACTAAGGGGCAAAAATACACGCGCCATCCTGTTACCGGGATAATTACTCGTAAAGGCAGACATAAGCCCCGAATCGGGACGCGAATACATAATGGCAAGAGCGCTAAGGATAAGGCAAACACCCGTTTGTATTGCCATGGCTGTAATAAAAACCAATATGTGAAACTCATGAATCAGGTAAACACAACTGATAAACGACAATAAACACACTATCCCTATCAGTCCCGATAAATTATTAATAAGAATATCAAGACGGTGTCCTTTAAAATTCATTAAAAAAAGTGTAGCGCCGGTTAAAATTAGTTCTAATGCAGTACAGCCGGTTATATGATTAGGAACATTTTGATACCCGAAAGCAATAAGTTTTGACGGATAAAGCAACGCCTCAATGGGCGATGAAAAATTGAAAATTAATTCAAATAGTGTTATACCCCCCACTAAAATTGGTATAAGAGGCAATCCAAAACTTAATACCTGCTTTAAAACAGCACTTTTTTGTATTCTGTCAACAATAAAAAAAAGTCCTACCGCAAAAAAACTTATAACTACAAACGGGTGCATTGCGCCCAAACCCGGCACAACGCTGGCTAAAACTGCAATATTAAATTGCCACCCGGCTAATACCAGGGCAGCAATTATTATAATTGCAATTCCAAAATATTGCGGTAAAAACCTTGTAGGTTTCCCTTGCTGCAAATCTTGCGCTTGTGTCATTTATTGTTTTTAACTCTGTTAAGTTATAAAACAATATATAGTTTATAACAAAAAGATATTCACTATGTGTACTAATTTATACTGTTTAATGGGGCATTAAGTCATTATGATTTTTAACTGATTGATTATCAAAATATTAATGTATTAATACTATATAAATTATTAACTATCAAATAATATCACATTGTATGTATTTTTAATAATAAGGGTAAAGTAATTTTTAACTTGACAAATTTTTATTCCCCTTTATATCGGCGAAAACTTTTGACTTTTTGACTTTTGACTTTTTATTTATTTATAACAACAATTCCACCTAAGTCATCGTTAGTTATGCTTCTTGTAAAAATCAATTCCTTAACTTTGCCGGAAGTTAAAAATAGTTGTCGCAGTTAATTATTAATGTATATCAAAAAATACATACCCGTCTGTTTGCTGATTGCATTTATGCTGCCCTTATGCTTTTCATGTAAAAAAAATCTTATCACCACTTCATCTTCAGCTAAATTAGCCTTCCAGGAAGACACCGTTAAGTTCGATACCGTATTCACCACGCAAGGTTCAGCCACGCAACAGCTTAAAATTTATAATCCCAACAGCGAGAAAATTAATATCAGCAACATTAGCCTGGCAGGCGGCTCCGGCTCAATGTTTCGCATGAATGTTGACGGCACACCCACTTACTCCATAAATAATGTGCAAATAGCGGCGCACGACAGCTTGTATATTTTTGTGGCGGTTACTGTGAATCCCAGCAACCTCAATAATCCTTTTCTTGTTACCGATTCCATTTTATTCAGCACCAACGGGAATAATCAAAAGGTTATACTTAATGCTTATGGGCAAAACGCGCACTTTTATAGAGATACTATTATTCGCACACAGGAATGGAAACCCGATAAACCTTATGTTATTATTAATTCTATATTGGTAGATTCTACCTGCACACTTACTATAGATGCCGGTGTGAGAATTTATATGCATTATGGTTCTTACTTTGAAGTAAAAGGAAAATTAATTATTAATGGAACTGCGCAGGATTCTGTTGTATTTAAAGGTGACAGACTTGAAGAGGAATATTCAGAAATACCAGGTCAATGGGGTGGTATTGTCATTTTTCGTAAAAGCACAGGGAGCATTCTAACTCACGCCATAATTGATGAGCCAAACTATGGCATTATAATAGGCAGCTTTCAAACTGATACGAATGTCTTAGATTATAGCTTAGTTAATGAACCAAGAGTTATTTTGAATGAATGTATAATTAAGGATTGCTTACAGGATGGAATTTATAGTACTTTTTCAACAGTTAATGCCACTAATTCATTGATTTATTCGTGCGGGATGTACAACGTAGGCTTATTTTATGGCGGTAATTACAATTTTTATAGCTGTACTTTAGTTGATTCCAATTCAGCTTATATCAGCCATTCCTACCCTGTAGTAGCCTTTTCAAATTACTTTAGGACTAATTCTTATAGTGCTCTAACTGCCTATTTTTATAATACCATAGTTTATGGCGACATATCAAACGGAAATGAAATTGATACCGGTAGTGTACCTAATACAGGGTTTACATACCTTTTTCAAAACTGTTTAATTTCAACAAAGTTACCAACTCCCTTATCGCGTTACAGCGCTAACTTAGTGAATGAAAACCCGTTTTTTGTAAACCCGCCCGGTGAAAATTATCATTTGGAAAGTAACTCACCATGTATAGGAAAGGGTGGCGCATTTGAACCCTCTACTGATTTGGATGGATACCCGCGTAACGGTTCTCCCGATATTGGATGCTATGAATATCATTGAAAATTAAACTGCAAGAACATTATAAAAACAGAATTTATTTTCAAATTGGCACATTTTCAAATTTTCAAATTATTTTACTCCACCATTTTCAAAAATTCGTTCTCGCTTAAAATCTTCACCGTTCCTAATTTTTTCGCTTTATCCAATTTTGAACCGGCATCCTCTCCCACCACCAAATAATTCAGTTTAGCGCTCACCGAGCCAAGCACTCTGCCGCCGTTATCTTCCACCATCGTTTCTGCATCGCTGCGCTTCATATTTAATGTGCCGGTAAAAAGAAAAGTTTCCCCATTGAGTTTGCCCTCCTTAGCCGATTTTGATTTTAACCGCTTTGTATTTACGCCCAGCGATTCCAAATCGTGCAGAATAGCAATGTTTTCTTTCCTTGAAAAAAACTGGTGAATGCTGCCCGCCACCTGTGGTCCCACATCTTCAATGGTCATCAGCTTATCAATAGCCCACTCCTGCAGTTCAAAAATATCATGAATGTTCTCTTCAACTCTCTTTGCCATTTCCTCGCCCACATGGCGAATACCAAGCCCGAAAATTAAACGATGTAAGGGTTGATGTTTCGATGCCTCAATACCATTGCGAAGATTATCAACTGATTTTTGCTGGAACTTGGGCAACTCCAAAACCTTGTTGTAGTCTATTTTATAAATATCGGGAATGGTATGAAGAAGCCCCGCATTAAGAAATATCTCAATTTTCCCCTCACCCAGTCCCGCAATATCCATGGCATCTTTAGATACAAAATGAATTAAGCCCTCTTTAATTTTTGCAGGACACAATTCATTCGGGCAATAGTAATTTGCATTATCCCCTTCTTTTATAAGTTTGGCATTACATACCGGACATCTTTCAGGAAAATGAATTTTCTTTTCATGCCCTGTTCTTGCCTCCACTATCGGTTTAACAATGTAGGGAATAACATCGCCTGCCCGCTCAATAAGAACCGTATCGCCAATGCGCAAATCTTTTTCACGAATAAAATCTTCATTAAACATGGAGATGGATTTTATCTCCACTCCCGCCAAAGGCACCTTCTCCAATTTAGCCACGGGTGTAATTGCACCTGTGCGTCCTACCTGGAATTCAACATTAAGCAACTTTGTTGTTGCTTGCTTGGGCGCAAACTTAAATGCCATTGCCCATCGCGGATGGTGCGCCGTATAGCCGCACTTTTCCTGTAACTGTAAATCATTTACTTTAATTACTAAACCATCAATCTCATAGGGTAAGTCTTCGCGCCGTTTTGCAAAATCATGGCAAATCTCCACAACCTTATCTATGCCCTTCACCACCTTCATATCGTTAAAAGGCGTTTTAAAACCAAGCTGGTAAAGCATTTCTATATTGCCATAATGTTTGGCTAATTTATTTCCCAATAAATCGTTTTTCTTTTTATCTTCGGCAACACTTACGTGATATAAAAAAGCCTCCATATTGCGTTTCTCAACATCAACGGGGTCCTGCATTCGCAAGCCGCCTGAGGCAGCATTGCGCGCATTGGCAAAAGGCGGCTCGCTTTCTTCAACCCGTTGTTCATTTATTTTTTTAAACGACTTTTTGTTGATTAAACATTCGCCGCGAATTTCAATCCGATACACACCATACTTTGAAAACTTTGCAGAGAGAGGAATTGAGCGCAATAATTTTAAATTATTAGTAATCTCCTCGCCTACAGAGCCGTCTCCTCGGGTAGCTCCTCTCGTAAATTCATCATTTTCATAAATCAATGAAATCCCTGCGCCATCGTATTTTGGTTCAACACAATATTCAATACTAGTTCCTCCTGTTAACTGCCTAACCCTTTTATCCCATTCTACAAGGTCATCGGGGTTATAAGAGTTATCCAAAGAAAGCATGGGAACCAAATGAGAAACTTCGGGAAACTCTTTAGTCAACCCCCTTGCCACACGCTGTGTTGGGGAATCCTTTGTTTTTAGTTCAGGATTATCCTGCTCTATCTCTTTCAGCCATGAGAATAACTGGTCGTATTCGGAATCTGAAACTACGGGGTCGTTCTGAACATAATATCGCCAGTCATGAAAGCGAATAACCTCACGCAACTGTGCGGCGGTATCTTTTATATTACCTGCTTTCTTTTCGTGTAATAACTTTCTCGAAAGTTCTATAAGGTGTTTTTGTTCAGATGCAGAATACATACTATTACTATTATAATGCAAAGTTAAAAGTAATTAAAAACCTCTCTATTTTCATTGCTAAATACAACCTACATTTGCAGGGATGATTAATGACAGGTTACAAAAATATCTTACGAAAAGGAAAACAGATAATGCTTTAAGGCAGTTAAAGCCCGAAAGTAACCTTATCGACTTTTGTTCAAACGATTATCTTGGGTTTAGCCGCAATGAGCAACTAAAGAAAATTATTTTTGAATCGGCAGAAAAAATGCCGTTTCATTTAAACGGCTCAACCGGCTCCCGGCTTATAAGCGGCAATACATCATTTACGGAGGAATTAGAAAAGCGGCTTGCAGCTTTTCACAACTCTGATGCAGCTCTTTTATTCAATTCAGGTTATGATGCAAACATTGGCTTATTGTCATCTGTACCAAAAAGAAATGACGTTATTTTTTTTGATGAGCTGGTTCATGCCTCAATTCATGATGGCATCCGGATGAATCATCTTGCAAAATCATTCCCGTTCAAACACAATGATGTAAATGATTTAAAAAACAAAAAGAGGTTGGCTTCGGGTGAAGTTTTTGTAATTGTAGAATCTGTTTATTCAATGGATGGCGATTTATCGCCGCTAACAGAATTTGCAGTAGTGTGTGAAAAGAAGAACTGGAATTTAATTGTGGATGAGGCTCATGCTACCGGGGTTATCGGTAAAAACGGCGGCGGGCTTGTACAGCACGAAAATCTTGAACAAAAAGTTTTTGCCCGTGTGCACACCTTTGGCAAAGCTATGGGTTGCCACGGCGCTGTGGTGCTGGGTAATAATTTATTGCGCGATTACTTAATTAATTTTTCACGCTCATTTATTTATACAACCGCGCTACCTGCACACGCCTTAGTTGCAATTGATGAAGGATATAAATTTCTAAGCAACAATGTTACTCTTGTAAATGAACTGAAAAGAAAAATTTCTTTGTTTAAAGATTCTACAGGCAAAAAGGTCAGAGAAAAAATTATTGCCTTCGATTCTGCAATAATCAGTTTATTGTATCCCGGTAATGAAAATGTAAAGCAGTTAGCAAAGCAAATTCAGGATGCAGGGTTTGATGTAAAGCCTATATTAAATCCTACAGTACATGTGGGCGCCGAACGGTTGCGTATTTGCTTACATACTTATAATACGGGTGAGGAAATACTAAAATTAGTTGAGTTATTAAACAAGCATATTCAATGAAACTATTTGTAACGGGTATAGGAACAGGTATTGGGAAAACAATTGTTTCCGCAGTATTGGCTGAAGCTTTACAAGCCGATTACTGGAAACCCGTGCAATGCGGTAATTTAAAAAACTCCGATACAAAACTGGTTCAGAAATTGGTTTCAAATAAAAAATCGAAATTTCATCCTGAAACATACCGTTTTAAATTAGCAGCATCGCCCCATGCCGCCGCCGCTAAAGAGAACATAACGATTGACTTAAAAAAAATTAATCTGCCCTCTACAAAAAATCATCTCATTATTGAAGGGGCAGGAGGGCTGCTTGTTCCGCTTAATGAAAAAGACCTTGTGATTGATTTGATAAAGAAATTACAAACGCCCGTTGTTGTAGTTTCTATGAATTATTTGGGAAGTATTAATCACACACTTCTCACCTTGTCCGCTCTTCGTGAAAACAACATTGAAATAGCGGGTATAATTTTTAACGGCAAACCAACACCAACCAGCGAAGATTATATTTTAAATTATTTCGACGTAAAATTGTTGGGACGATTACTGCCTGAGAATAAAATTACAAAAGGTGTTATAAGTAAATATGCCAAACAGTTTAAAATTTTGCGGATTAGATGACTATTTCAGAAAAAGATAAGCAATACATCTGGCACCCTTATACACCCCTTATAACAGGAATTGAAAATATACCTATTGTACGCAGTGAAGGTGCATTATTGTTCGATAATAACGGCAAGTCATATATTGATGCTGTCTCATCATGGTGGGTTAATATACATGGTCATGCACATCCTTATATTGCTGAAAAAATTTATGAACAGGCTAAAAAATTAGAACATGTAATTTTCGCGGGTTTCACGCATGAGCCGGCAGTACGACTTGCAGAACGACTTTTCAAATATCTTCCTTCTAATCAAAAGAAAATATTTTACTCCGATGATGGCAGTACAGCCGTGGAAGTAGCCGTTAAAATAGCAATTCAATACTGGGTTAACCTGGGAGAGAAAAAAAATTCAATCATTGCTTTTGAAGATAGTTATCATGGCGACACGTTTGGCTCTATGTCGGTAAGCGACAGGAGTATTTTCACCAAACCATTTAATGATTTTTTATTCGAGGTAAAATTTATTCCAACACCTAATGAGAATAATATTAATGAAGTTATTAACCAAGTTGAAAGAATTTCCCAAAATAATAACGTAGCAGCATTTATTTATGAGCCGCTATTACAGGGAGCAGGCGGCATGAAAATGTATCCGACAGAATCATTAAATAAACTATTACAATTCATAAAATCAAAAAATATTATTTGTATTGCCGATGAAGTGTTAACAGGATTTTACAGAACAGGTAATTTTTTTGCCTGTGACTATCTTAATGAAAAGCCCGATATAATTTGCCTTTCAAAAGGGTTAACAGGCGGTACAATGGCATTTGGCATAACAAGTTGCTCTCAAAAAATTATTGATGCTTTTCTTACGCCTGATAAAACAAAAACATTTTATCACGGGCATTCCTATACGGCTAATCCGCTTGCATGTGCCGCTGCATTAGCAAGTTTGGATTTGCTGGAAAATGATAACACACTTAAAAATATTAAGCGAATAGAACAACAACATAAAATTTTCCTGGAAGAATTGAAAGGTAATAAAGCCGTTGAAAGTGCCCGTCAATTAGGCACTATAATAGCCTTTGAAATAAAAACTGGTTCAGAAGCCGGTTATATTAACCCTATTAGAGATACTATTTATAAAAACTTTATTGAAAGCGGTGTATTGTTGCGTCCCCTTGGAAATACAATTTATGTTCTTCCACCTTATTGTATAACTGATGAGCAATTGAATAAGGTGTATGAAGTAATTAAAGAAGAGTTAAGTAAAGTAGTTTGAATTTATTCTCCTTTAAACACCGGCTTCCTTTTCTCAATAAACGCCATCACACCCTCTTTATGGTCTTTGGTATTACCCGCAATTTCCTGGCTATAGGCTTCCATTTCAAGAATTGTTTCTAAGTCGGAATTGAAGGATTTGTTCAGCATCTTTTTCATTAGCCCGATGGCTTTGGTGGGGGCATTGGCATAATAATCCGTTGCTTCTTTTATCGCAGCATCTAATTGTTCAGGCGCAACCACTTTATTTACCAACCCCATTTCAAATGCTTCCTGTGCCGGTATTTTTCGCGGCATCGTTGCCATTTCAAATGCTTTTGAGTACCCGATTAACCGCGGCAGAAAATAAGACGAGCCCGAATCTGTAACCAATCCTATACTTATAAATGCCTCGGTAAGTGAAGCTGTTTGTGAAGCAATTATAATATCACAGGCAAGCGCCAGCGAGCAACCCGCCCCCGCAGCAACGCCGTTAAGCTTACAAATAACAGGTTTAGGTAAATTACGTAACCCTCTGATAATAGGGTTATAACGTTTAAATACCGAATCCATAAAACTACGCACACCCTGTGCGGCGGCATCCTTTAAATCCTGTCCTGAGCAAAACGCTTTTCCGGCGCCGGTTAGAATCACTACCCTGACTGAATCATCCTTTGCCGCATTTTTTATAGCGTCCTGCAACTCAAACGTCAATTCATTATTACAGGCATTGTATACATCGGGTCTGTTTAGGGTGATGGTGGCTGTGCCATCTTTCACATCGTATAAAAGAGTATTAAACATAGTAGGAAGTTTACTTAGAAATTACAAAAATACCTTAAGGATAATGAATATACTAACTGGTGACTCACCCGCTAACGTTCAATGCTACGTGCCCCCCTCTCTTTAAAGAGAGGGGCGCAGAGCCGCGAGTCAAGCGGGTGAGTCACCACTAAATCGTTAAAAAATACTTTTTATACATTTTTAAACTGCTTACTTAAAGTTAACTATTTATTTTAAAAAAAATGCCAGGCGAAAAACTGGCAGATTATGCCGACAAAATAACCGCTGTAAATTTCTACAGGGTCGTGCGCATCCAAAGACAATCGCGCGCTGCCGGCAATGCCGGCCAATAAAATTACTATACTCAGGTATTCAATGAAATTATAATTGGAAATTAAACAAAGCACTATCATAAGCCCCACCAGCGAACCCATGCCAACCGTATGAAGACTTATCTTTTTAAAAAGCGTGATTAAAAATGAAATGAGTATTGCAAAGCACGCCCCAAGAAGCGGGATGTTCAGAATTTCGGGATACACTGATTTTCTGAATGACATAAACGTCCAGATATAAAAAACTATAATTCCAAAAAAGGGAATAAGCCGTTCCCTGCCTTCCTGCATATACAGACTCTTTATAAAACCTAATTTATACATCAGCAAAATTGCAATAACGGGAAAAATAAATGTATTTATAAAAACAGCAATAATAATTCCTCCCAATTGTTTCAGGGAATAATTGCCGAATAAAAACGGGTTGGTATAAATTATAAATGCAAAGCTGTATGTGGGTAACAAGAGCGGGTGAAAAACAAATGAAATAAATTGTGCAAGCCTTTTCACCATCAGATCTGTTTGCGCAATCGTGCCACAGGAATTTCAAGCTGCTCACGGTATTTGGCTACTGTCCGGCGTGCAATATTATAGCCCTTCTCATTAAGAAGGTCTGTGAGCTTCTCATCAGATAAGGGCTTATGTTTATCCTCCGACTCAATAAAATCGGTTAGTATTTTTTTCACTTCGCGGGTGCTTACTTCCTCTCCCGTATCAGTCGTAAGCGATTCACTGAAAAATGATTTCAGCCTGAATGTTCCGAATTCCGTTTGCACAAATTTGCTGTTTGCCACACGCGATACCGTGGAAATATCAAGCCCTATTTTTTCGGCAATATCTTTAAGAATCATCGGCTTTAATTTGGTTTCATCGCCGGTGAGAAAATACTCGTATTGATGCTCCATAATACACTGCATGGTACTTAACAGGGTATGATAACGCTGCTGAATAGCATCTATGAACCACTTGGCAGAGTCAATCTTATTTTTAATGAACATAACCGCCTCACGCTGCTTTTTATCCTTTTTACTTCCCTTCTCATAGTCGCGCATCATCTCCCTGTATTGTTCACTGATACGTAATTCAGGCGCATTGCGCGCATTTAATGAGAGTTCGAGCTTGCCGTCATTATTTATGATAAAAAAATCGGGAACAATAAATGATTCCGGCTGCGATGATTCATTAAAGGCACTGCCCGGCTTCGGATTAAGATGCGTTATTTCGTGAATCACCTTGCGAAAAGTTTCTTCATCTATATTAAGATGCTTTTGCAGCTTATCGTAATGCTTCTTTATAAATTCATCAAAATGGTCGCCAATCACCTTTTTTGCCAGTCCAATAACTTCAGAATGATTGCCCTTTTTATTAAGTTGAATTAACAGGCACTCCCTAAGGTCTTTCGCGCCTATGCCCGGCGGGTCGAATTGCTGTATCTTTTCTAATAAATAGTTTAATTCTTCAACTGTGGTCTCTTCATTAACGCTGAAAGCAATATCATCTACCACGGCATCAAGCGGGCGGCGCAGGTAACCGTCATCATCAATATTACCTATGATTTGTTCGGCAATCAAATGCTGGTGCTCATCAAGGTCAAGCATACCAAGCTGGTTTTCGAGGAACTCCTGGAAGGTGCGCTGAACGGGTATTGGTATGCCTCGGGTAACTGTGTTTTCTTCAGGGTAATTATTATCCTTAAGTTTATAATCAGCTGAGTCATCATCATCTCCCATATATTCATTCATATCTGAGTTATCATCCTGTATCTCCGGTGAATCATCCTGTTGAATATCTTCTTCATGGGTGGGCAATTCGGTTTCCGATTCCTGCTGGGTATCATCACTCGATTTCACTTCCTCCTCCTTATTTCCTTCCTCAAGCGCCGGGTTAACCTCCAGCTCTTCTTTAATACGCTCTTCCAATTGCGCCGTGGGCACCTGCAACAATTTCATTAATTGAATTTGCTGCGGCGACAACTTCTGTAAAAGTTTCTGATATTGCCCCTGCTTCAACATAAATCAGTCTGAATAATAAATAAATTAACCACCTGCAAATTTAACAGATTAAAACGATTGTTGGAAATGACTTTGCCGGAATAATACAAAATTCCCATAAAATTGCATATTCACTTTTTTACAATAAAAAAATCAATACTTTTGTTTTAATTCCGGCTACATGGCAAATAAAAAAAATACGGTTATTGAAAGGCGAAATTATGTTGTTCCTGATAAACAGAATTATAATATAACACTTATAATTCCCTGTTATAATGAAAGTGCGCGGCTACCCCAAATGTTTAAAGGGTTGCAGGAATTTGATAAACTCTGGCAACAGGATTATACCATTATACTTGTAGATGATGGCAGCACTGATGCTACTGCCGGGTTGATTGAAAAAGATGATTTTTTTAACCGGTTAACAGCTAAAAATAAAATTCAGCTCATTCGCCTTGCTAAAAATTCAGGAAAAGGATTTGCACTTAAAGCAGGCGTGGAAGCGGCTACAGGCGCACATGTGCTCACACTGGATGCCGACATGTCGACAAGACCAAGTGAGCTAATCAACTGGCTAAAGCTAACTAATGGTATTCTCCCTGAAAATGAGATATTGATAGCTTCGCGTGAATTACCTGATTCAAAAATTAAAGAAAAAAGGGGCAGGCAAATACTGGGAGAAGTATTTAATCTTTTAGTGCGTTTTTTTACGCCGCTGCATAACCGCGACACGCAATGCGGTTTTAAATTATATCCTGTGCCCGTTGCAAAAAAGCTGTTTTCACGCCTAAAAACATCGGGTTGGTCGCATGATGTGGAATTATTATATAATGCCTGTTTATCAGGCATTAGTATAAAAGATATGCCTGTAACCTGGACTGTAATGGAGGGCAGTAAAATCAACCCCATTAAGGATTCCTTCGGAATGTTTATCCAATTGCTCTCACTTTCATTACGCATCAAATTCAATTATTATTTTGTTGAGCCGTTGCAAAAATCCAATGGCAATACATTTACGGGCATTAATTCAGGTAAAAAACCATTGCACCGTTTTATTTTCTCTGTACTAGCTGTGCTGTTATTTTTTGCAATGCCCATTATGAGTCGCAGCTATGGAATTACGGGGGATGAATTAGTACAAAAAGAATACGGTGAAAAGGTGCTTAGTTTCATTCTTACTCTTGGTAAAGACAAGAGTTATCTTACCGTGGGGGGGCACTTTCAAAATCTATACTACTACGGTGGTTTTTTTGATTTTTGGTGTGCCGTTGCCAATAAAATTTTTAGCCGTATTGATGCTTATACAATACGTCATATATTGAATGCTTTTTTTGGTTTTCTGGCTATTTTTTTTGCCGGCAGAGTAGCAAAAGAGCTTGGAAGCTGGCGAACAGGGTGGTTTACTATGCTTCTGCTTGCCACATCACCGGCATTTTTCGGGCAGTGTATGAATAATCCCAAGGATATACCTTTCGCCGCCGCTTATATAATTTCTCTTTATTTTATTTTAAAATTTGTTCAACAATTGCCGTCACCTAATCGCAGAACCATTATACTGCTTATTCTGGGAATAGCAATGGCTATTGATATCCGTGTGCCGGGTATAATGCTTATAGTAATATTGTTCCTTTTTACGGGAGCAGATTTTATATTAAAAAAAGATTTTAGAAATTCATTATTCGCCTCTTCAGAAAATTTTTGGAAAGTTGTACGTACTTCAGTAGTTATTGTAGTGATTAGTTATTTTGCCGGGCTTATATTTTTTCCCTACGGATTATCATCGCCAATCACTAATCCTATAAAAGCTTTTAATGAAATGCAGGCGTTTTCAACTAATATAAGAGTTTTGTTTGACGGGCGCAGTATAATGTCTGATGCCATACCCTGGAATTACATACCACAATGGATTTTTGTTACAGCCCCTGTTATTGTTCTGTTAGGAGCTATTGGTGTATTTTTTACGATGCCTTTCATTAAAAAATACTTCAAGACCCGGTATTTACTTTACCTGTTAATGTTTGCGGTATTTTTACCCTGGTTATACGCCGGAGTTATAAAACAATCGCCGATGTATGACGGGTGGCGGCAATTCCTGTTTATCTATCCTCCCCTTGTTGTTGGAGCCGGTGTATTTTGGGATAGCCTTTTTGAATTACTAAAAAACAAAATTGCTCAAATAGTAATTGCTCTTGCAATGGTCGCACTTTTATACTTGCCTGTAAGCTGGTCCGTAAAAAATCATCCCAATGAAGTGGTTTATTTTAATGAACTGGAAGGTGGAATTGATAATGCTTACGGAAAATACGAAACTGATTATTACATGAACAGCCTGAAACAAGCTTGCCTGTGGTTCGAAAAAAATGTAAATGTATCAAAACCGGTTATAGTGGGCACCAATTGCGCCAATCCTGTGTCTTATTATCTCACCAATTATTCTAAAAACATCAAAGTGGCTTATACGCGTTTTGACGAGCGCGATAAACACGATTGGGATTATGCCATTTTTTACTCGCGTTTTATTGACCCCGATCAAGTTGAAGACAACAGGTGGATGTCAAAAAATACCATTCATATAGTCAAAGCTGACAATGCTCCCCTTTGTATTATTGTCAAACGCACTGATAAGTCGGATTTTTATGCTTACCAGGCGCTTAAGAAAAATGATTATCAAACTGCAACTCTTGATTATAAACAAGCCATTAAAGCCGATTCCAACAATGATCTCGCCTATACCGGGCTTACACTGGCTTATCTCCAGTCCGCTAAATTTGATTCTGCACTTGCTGTCGCTCAAAACACATTAAAAATATTTCCGGGTTATCAAAGCGCTTTAATGATAACCGGTGTGATAAAAATGCAACAGGGCGATCTCACTCAGGCTGCACAAACATTTAGTTCCTTAATTGGAAGAGACTCCACAAATACCACTGCCTATTACTATCTCGCAAAATGTTACCTGCAACAAGGTTACGTTAGCCTGGCAGAAACTGATTTAAACACGGATATCAGAATAAATCCTGACGATATTAATGCTTACGCTGCCTTGGGCAGTATTTATAAGCAGCAGGGCAATATGGCCATGGCTAATCAATATTTTGAAATTGTGAACGAATTAAAAAAACAAATGCATCACTAATGGATATCAAAGAACTTGAAAGTGGTGTTGATCCTAAAATACACTGGTATTACCAGAGCAAAAAAATTCCGCTTTACCGTTTCGTAAAAAAAATATACCGCCGCCTTGGCAAACCGCTTACCATTATTGATTTTGGAGCCGGCTCAGGTTTTTTTTCTTATGATTTGGAAGAACATCACCCAGAGATGACGGAAAAGTTTTTTTTAGTTGATACTGAATATACAGACAAAGAATTATCTGATACTAAAGGACAAAAAATTGAGAAATGCCGTGAAATGCCCGCCAATGTTGAGTTTGCAGTGGTAATAATGATGGATGTTTTAGAACATATTGAACAGGATGAAGCTGTTTTAAATCATATAAAATCAAAATGCCGCCAACACTGTTATTTCTTTATCACTGTGCCCGCCTTTATGAGTTTATGGTCGGGGCACGATGTTTATCTTGGGCATTACCGCCGCTATCGTATTTCTACACTTAGAAACCTTTTAAAAAATGTAAATTTTCAAATAACTTCCATCTCCTACCTGTTTGGCAGCATCTTTCCATTAGTTTGGACAGTTAGAAAAATAAAAAGAAAATCCAAACCCAAATCATCCATGGCTCCTACAAACCCGGTAGTTAACTCAATATTGAAACTATATAACTCTGCTGAAATGACAATGAGCCGCTTTAATAAGCTGTTCGGGGTAACCTGTACTGCTGAAGGAAAAATAGGTTAAATAGTTAAAATCTTTTTTATAAATTAATTATTATGAAACCTTCTCCGCAGCTTCACCCCGATACTTTTAAATTTTTAAAAGCTCTTAAAGCTAATAACAATAAAGTGTGGTTTGATAAAAACAGAAAAACTTACGAAGCAATAAAAAAAGATTTTTACACCTTTGTTGATGAGCTGATAACCGAATTAAGAAAATTCAATCCTGACATTGAGCCGATGGAAGCAAAAAATTGTGTGTTTAGGATTAACCGCGATATTCGTTTTTCAAAAGACAAAAGCCCTTACAAAAGTAATTTAGCGGCTTCCATTGGAAGAGGCGGTAAAAAGTCGCACTATGCCGGTTATTATTTTCACATTGAGCCAAACGGAAATACATTTGTCGGCGGCGGTGTGTGGCATCCCGAAAAAGAAGTGCTTGAAAAGGTGCGGCAGGAAATTGACTATAACCAAAAACAATTTGAAAAAATTGTGCTTAACAAATCTTTTAAAAAAACTTTTGGCGCTATGTATGATGATAAAATGAGCACCACTCCTAAAGCTTATGCTAAAGATAATCCCGCCATTGAATGGTTAAAATACAGGAGCTACATTTTTGGCGCCGATTTTAAAAAGGATACAGATATATTGGGCAAAAATGCTATAAGCAACTTTGTGAAAACCGCTAAAGCCCTTTCGCCATTTATACAATTTATTAATACCGCAATAAGCGATTAAATATTCATCATGTACGGGCAACCCTCGCGGTTGCCCGCTCCGCAAGCAGGGATATTTTAAAAATAAATTACTACTTTAGATGATATTATTAATATCATTTGCTCTCATTTTTTTAACTTAACGCTATGAAAAAATATTTATTACCCCTTTTCGCCCTTTTTGTTATTTCTTCATCATTATGTCAAGGGCAGTCGATAAAAAATCAGGAACCGGTTGATTCAGTAACCGCAAAAGGAATGTATAACCTTGCGGTTAAGTATCAAAATGGAGATGGTGTTACTAAGGATTATATTATAGTATTGAAATGGTTTCAAAAATCAGCGGATTTAGGATACTCTGATGCCATGTGCGGACTTGGAGCTATGTATGTAATTGGTTATGGCGTAGCCAAGGATTACACCCAGGCATTGAAATGGTTTCAGAAAGCAGTGGCATTAGGGAACCCGGATGCCATGTGCGACCTTGGACTTATGTACCAAAAGGGATATGGCGTTACTAAGGATTACACCCAGGCATTGAAATGGTATCAGAAATCAGCAGATGCAGGGAACGTTGGTGGAATGTACAACCTCGGAGCTATGTATTACAATGGTTATGGTGCAGCTAAGGATTACATCCAGGCATTAAAATGGTTTCAAAAAGCAGTGAATTTAGGGAACCCGGATGCCATGAACAGCCTTGGGCTTATGTATTATAATGGTTATGCTGTAGCTAAAAATTACACCCAGGCATTGAAATGGTTTCAGAAAGCAGCGGATTTAGGAACCCCAAATGCAATGTTCTACCTTGGACTTATGAATGTAAATGGAAACGGTGTTACTAAGGATAATACGCAGGCATTAAAATGGTTTCAGAAATCTGCGGATTTTGGGAACTCAAATGAAATGTACTACCCCGGACGTATGTATTACCATGATAACGGCGTTACTAAGGATAATACGCAGGCTGTGAAATGGTATCAGAAATCAGCGGATTCGGGGGACATAAATGCTATGTGCGATCTTGGACTTATGTATTACAATGGATATGGTGTAGCTAAGGATTATATTCAGGCAGTGAAATGGTTTCAGAAATCTGCAGATGCAGGAGGCGAGGGGAATGTAGCTGCTGCAATGTGCTGTCTTGGACTTATATATTACCATGGTAATGGCGTAACTAAAGATTATATTCAGGCAGTAAAATGGTTTCAGAAATCTGCGGATGCGGGGGACGTAACCGGAATGTACAACCTTGGACAAATATATGAACATGGATTTGGTGTTACTCAGGATTACACCCAGGCAGTGAAATGGTATCGGAAATCAGCCGATGCGGGGTTCATAAGTGGAATGGACAATCTTGGGCGTATGTATGAACATGGATATGGCGTTACCCAGGATTATATTCAGGCATTGAAATGGTTTCAGAAATCAGCCGATGCGGGGGACGTAATTGCAATATACAACCTTGGACTTATGTATTACCATGGTTTTGGTGTGACTCAGGATTATACCAAGGCAGTGAAATTGTTTCAGAAATCAGCCGATGCGGGGATTGCATCTGCAATGTACAACCTTGGACTTATGTATTACCATGGTTTTGGTGTCACTCAGGATTACACCAGGGCAGTGAAACTGTTTCAGAAATCAACGGATTCGGGGTGCGTAAGTGGAATGTACAACCTTGGACTTATGTATTACAATGGTAATGGTGTTGCTCAGAATTATACTCAGGCAGTGAAATGCTTTCAGAAATCTGCGGATTCGGGAGATGTAAAAGGAATGAACAACCTTGGAATTATGTATGAAAATGGGTATGGTATTATTAAGGATTACGCCCAGGCAGTGAAATGGCTTCAGGAAATCAGCGGATTTAGGAAACTCAGATGCAATGTGCAACCTTGGACGTATGTATGATCGGGGATATGGTGTTACTAAGGATTACGCCCAGGCAGCGAAATGGTATCAGAAATCAGCGGATGCGGGAAATGATGGTGGAATGGTCAACCTTGGAGTCAGTTATTACAATGGTACTGGTATTACTAAAGATACTACTCTTGCTATAAGTTGGTTAAAAAAAGCAGCCGCTATGGGAAATCAAAAAGCTAAGGATAACTTGAAAAAATTGGGGTATTGAATCTTAGGAAGCCATCTAGCCTACATATTTTTCCGCATGCCACAAATAAATTAATTAATATATAATATATAATTAACTTATAATAAATACCATACTTTTCAATCTCGACAAGGTTTCCTTTTCTCTGTGTCTCCGTGCCTCTGTGGTAAATTTTGTTTTTTATTCCTTTTTACTTCTACATTCAGTATTCGTTATTCATTATTCTAAATTTAATCTCCACGAGATTTCTCAATAATTACGCCCAATATTCAAAAAGACCCCTTCAGGGGATTTAGGGGTGAAAACTTCTTGTCCCAACTTTCCACATCACCTTCCCTCCTGTCATAATTTTGTTTTGTATTAATTCATTAAAAAAAAAATTACAATGAACGAAAAACAGAACTACAAATTAACCGATGCCGAATTCGATACTATTTACCGCGAGAATTTCGGCTTATGCGCCCTCACGGCAAAAGCTATTGAAAAACAATACGGCATCAGCTATTCGCGGCAAGCCGTGCGCGAGCGCTCTAAAAATTACACCCAGGAAGATAAAGACGCCATGATAGATGACCTGTTTGATGTGTCCATCAGCACCATAGTGGCGCACATGCAGGGCGAAGAGTGTCCGCCCTCGCGTTTACGAGCCGCCACCCACATGATTAACACCATTTTCAAATTCAACAGTTACAAAATCCGCATCAGTCAAAAACCCGAACAGGTTTTTAAAGTACATAATAAAATAGTTCACTTTGGAAAAGGAGATTAACCACTCCGGTAAAAATCGGAGTAAACGCCGGCACGGAGACACAGTGATAAGAAATAAACCATGAATATCAAACTAACCACGGCACCCCTCTCTCCCAAAAGAGAGAGGGGTACGCGAGATTGAGCGTTAGCGGGGTGAGTAACAAAATTTGAAAGTAAAATATAAACCATATAAAACAGCCTAACCAAGTGCCCCTCTCCATTTTTGGATGGAGAGGGGTTAGGGGTGAGGTAAAAACCATAACCCATTTCCACCTTCGAATTTAAATATCATTCAAAATCGTCCGCTCCCGAAATCACCTTCCAGCCGTTTTCGCAGCAGGAGCAACTCATTGACGAGGCGCGTAGCGGCGAGAAAGATATTCTTCTCTATGGCGGCGCCATACGCGGCGGAAAAACCTTTGCCGCATTGGGCACGTTACTTCTGCTTTGTAATCAGTATAAGCACAGCAAGTGGGCGGTGGTGCGCACCGACTCGCAAACACTGAAAAAAAATACCATCCCTTCTTTTTTAAAAATTTGTCCCCAAAATTTTATTCAGTCGTTTAATCACACTACCGGCATAGTTACATTTATCAACGGCTCGCAAATTATTTTCTTTGGCGAGAACTATGCCCGTGATAAAGAACTGAACCGCTGGCGCGGGCTGGAAGTAAATGGTTTTTTACTGGAAGAAGCCAATGAGCTGCACGAAAAATCGTTTTATAAAGCCATAGAGCGTGCGGGTTCGCATATTATAGATAGCAAGCCGCCACCAATAATAATCTGCACCTGCAACCCCTCGCAAAACTGGGTTAAAGAAAAATTTTACGACCCGTGGAAAAAGAAGGAGCTGAATAAAAGATGGTCGTACATTCCCGCAAAAATTACCGATAATCCGTACATAGATGAAAAACACAAACAGAATTTAAAATACATGCCACGCTATGAATATGAGGTGTTTGTAGAGGGTAATTGGGATATATTATTAAAAACAGGCGTTGAATTTTACAAAGAATTCAATATAGAAAAACATGTAAAACCGCTTGTTTACAATCCAAAGTTACCAATCTGGTTAAGCTTCGATGAAAATGTGCATCCCTATTTTGCCGCATCCATCTGGCAGGTAAACGGCAAAAAAGCCATGCAGGTAGATGAGTTGTGTATGAAACCTCCCCACAACACGGTAAGAGATATGCTCAGCGAATTTTGCCGCCGTTATCCTTATCACCGCAACGGGCTTTTCATCACCGGCGATGCCACAAGCAAAAAACAAAATGTAAGAACGGAAAACGGTTACGACCTCTACCGCTTAATACAAACCGGTTTAAGCGATTACAAACCACAACTTAGAGTGCCGCCTTCAAATCCTGAAGTATTTATGCGGGGGCAGTTTATAAATAATATATTTTGTAACAATACAGATGGCATTGAAATTATTATTGGTGAGAATTGTAAAAACACAATTCTCGATCTGCAAAATGTAAAACAAGACACCGATGATACCAAGCTTAAAGTAAACGTAAAGGATACTAAAACAGGAGTAAGCTACCAGGAATGGGGGCACTTAAGCGATTGCCTCGATTATGTTATCATTCGCATCTTTAATTCAGAATTTGAATCCTTCCGCCGTGGCGGACGACCGTTTACTTTTATAGGAGGAAAAGTAACACCTAAACAAATGTGGTAACAGTTAATTAAAAGATTAGAAAATTAGAAGATTTAAAAATTTAAAAATCTAAATGCATAATAATCAAGATAAGAGAGTGTCCCTCTCTTTTAGGAGAGGGATTAAGGGTGAGGCTAATCAGGAAAAGTAACACCCAAACAATCATGGTAAAGAAAAAAACATCTCACATTTTACCTCTCACATCTCACATCTCACATTTTACATCTTACATCTCACAGCTAATGTTTATTTTTACGCACAAATATTTTACATGCACCTAAGTGAACAGGAACTAATCAGGCGCGAATCATTAAAACAACTGATTGAACTTGGTATAAATCCGTACCCGGCAGAGTTGTTTGAAGTTAATTGCAACACAAAACACATTTTACAGGTTTTTGACCAGAGCCAGGAGGAATTGCAACAACTTAGTATTGCCGGTCGCCTTATGAGCATACGCATTATGGGCAGCGCATCATTTGCTGTTCTGCAGGATGCTACAAGTCGTATTCAGCTTTACCTTAACCGCGATGAATTATGTCCGGGTGAGGACAAAACACTTTACAATACTGTTTTTAAAAAACTCCTCGACCTTGGCGATATTATTGGCATAACCGGTTACGCTTTCAGAACAAAAACCGGTGAGATCTCCATTCATGTTAAAACCCTTAAACTTCTCAGCAAATCCATTAAACCCCTTCCTGTGGTTAAAGCCAAAGAAGGAGAAACTTTTGATGCGGTTACCGACCCTGAATTTCGTTACCGCCAGCGCTATGCCGACTTGATTATTAACCCACAGGTTAAAGAAACTTTTGTAGCGCGCACAAAACTTGTAAATTCTATGCGTGAGTTTTTAAACGCTAAAGGCTATCTTGAAGTTGAAACCCCTATTCTACAGCCTATTTACGGAGGAGCTGCTGCCCGCCCGTTTAAAACACATCATAATACACTTGATATGACTCTTTACCTGCGTATTGCCAATGAATTGTATTTAAAACGCTTAATTGTCGGCGGATTCGACGGTGTATACCAGTTCTCCAAAGACTTCCGTAATGAGGGTATGGACCGCTTTCATAATCCTGAGTTTACACTAATAGAATTATATGTTGCCTATAAAGATTATGAATGGATGATGAATCTTGTTGAGGAAATGATTGAAAAAGCAGCTATTGTCATCAACGGCACTACTGAAATTAAAGTGGATGACAACATTATCAACTTTAAACGCCCCTGGAAACGAATGACGATGTACGAAGCTATCAATCATTTTACGGGAATAGATATCTCACAGATGGATGAGCAACAGCTTCGCGATACTGCACACTCACTGCATATACATATTGATAATACCATGGGAAAAGGAAAGATAATAGATGGAATATTCAGCGAAAAATGTGAGCCGCATATTATTCAGCCTACTTTTATTACCGACTATCCCGTTGAAATGTCGCCATTGGCTAAAAAGCATCGCAGCAAACCCGGGTTGGTCGAGCGGTTTGAAACAATATGCAACTGTAAAGAAATCTGCAATGCGTTTTCCGAGCTTAACGACCCTATTGACCAGCGCAACCGCTTTGAAGAACAATTGAAATTGCGCGAACTTGGCGACGAAGAAGCTATGGTGCTTGATGAAGATTTTTTGCGCGCGCTCGAATATGGAATGCCCCCCACATCAGGGCTTGGCATAGGCATTGACCGCCTTGCCATGATAATGACCAACTCCCCTTCTATACAGGATGTTATCTTTTTTCCGCAGATGCGCCCTGAAAATAAATTGGATTCATGATAAAATTTGCTATCTTCGACTTGCAGCTATATCATTTCCTATTATACAATGATATAATATATGTTATACACACATCAGGCTTAATAACCTAAGTTATTAGGTGCGTTAGTATCGAATAATTATTTTTAATAATAAATTCAAAGCGCATGAAAACTGATACACAACTTACCAATGACATTCATGAGGAACTTAAATTGCACCAGCTTGCTGCATACAAAATTAACATTGTAGTTAATGATGGTTACGTAAAGCTTTTAGGAACGGTTGATTCTTACACCAAAAAAATTTTGGCGGAAAGAACAGTTAAGAACGTTGAGGGTGTAAATGAAGTATTTAATGAAATTAAGGTAATTCTTCCCGGTATGGCGGCTAAGAAAACCCCCGCTAAACTTGCCAGGTCGTTATTAATCGGCGCCATGTGGCGAATTAGAAATTAGAGAAGTTTCCTCAACATGAAATACGTTTCTCACATGAAAAAAGTAACACCTTTACTTTTTAACGCATTACTATTATTTTTTTCTGAATAGTTCCTTCATCGGTTGTTAATTGCAATAAATAAACACCCTGGGAGATGGCGCGGTTATCTACAGTAAATGAATTAGCTTTTTGCAAAAATGTTTGTGCATAAACCTGTTGACCTATAATATTGTAAAGTGTAACAGACATTAAATGAAATCCATTGTCGCTTGTGCTGATATACAAATTTGTGGAAACAGGATTTGGAAAAACATTTATCAAATAAGGTGACGCTGTTGGATTTAAAGCCGAAACAGTATTACCTGCTGAAATAAGCCATTGCTCAGGGTCGAATTTAACTGAATCAACGGCAAAAGATAGTTGTATAGTATAATTTTGACCTGAGAAAGAATTAGTAAGGCGTATGATAGTATCATTAGTTGAGTTTTTAAACTCAACTGGAACATCAAGAGGAAAAAATGATACCGATGCAGGATCGGATGTGGTTTGGTTTATAGTAAGATTAACCCTGTTATTATTATCCTCCCCCCAGGTAAGTTGATAGCTGGGAAAACCCTGCCCATAATACCATTGATTAAAATAATCTGTCAAATCGCGCCCTGACGACGCTGAAAGATGTGCTATCAGGTCAGATACGCGGGCAAAACCATAAGCCAGTTTAGGGTCATCCAGATAACTGTGAAGCCCTCCAAAAAATGCAGAGTCACCAATCTGGTAACGAAGCTGGTGTAACAAATAACCACCTTTATCATAGGTAAGGCGACCATTAAATATACGTGCTACTGACGTAGTATCATCTACCCATACCGAGCCATCGGGCTGACTGGTAATACTGGCAAGTTTCTCGTTCTTCCAAACCAGCCACCACTTATCCGGCGATAATTCCTCGTAACAAATATCGGTGGAATAAACGGCAAAACCTTCGTTCAGAAAAATATCCTGCCAGCTTCCACAGGTAACTTTATCGCCAAACCACTGGTGCGCGCATTCATGAACCATCAGTTCAAATTCAAAATCGTGCATATACGACATCGTTTGGTGTTCCATACCCCCTCCCCAGCCAAACTGGGCATGTCCATACTTTTCCTTTGAAAAAGGATATAACTCATACAGCGAATCGTATATGTGCATTACAGAAATAATCGTCGGAGTTTCGCCGGCTGCAACTGCTGAATCTTCCCGCCATACATAATTGAGAACATTTAAAGTATCGCCTCTAAAAATAACCTGATTGGAATAAACAGAAAACGTTGTAACATCAATAGCAACAAGGTAAGTGGCAATCGGATAGCGGTGTTGCCAATGCCAGGTAGTATAGCCGCCTGAACTATCATGCGAAACAAGTAATCCATTGCTGGCATCGCTGTATTTCGAGGGCGTCGTTACATAAATATCAATAGAATCAATTTTATCGGTAAGCGAATTTTTGCAGGGCCACCAGTCGCTTGCACCGTAGGGCTCGCTTAATGTCCATATAGTGGGAATAGAATCAGGACCATGTTTTTGCTGCACAAATGAGCCGAATCCGACTGTTTCAGGAACACCATGATAATAAACATCCACATTATATTCCTCGCCGATAGTAAGTGCTGATGGAAAATTGATAACTATTTGGCTATCTGCGTGAGTGAATGTGGTTTGTTGATTATTATACATAATTGAATCAACGGTCAGACTGTCTGTTAAATCAAGAACGATAGATGTCATGCCCGTATTAAGCGGAATGAAATACGTTTGAACATGACCGGAGATAAATTTTACGGCAGGGTCAATATTCCAAAAACATTTATCGTAAACAATATTATAATTCGTAGTGGCAATATCTTCATGAAAATTCAGGAAACCCTGTGCTGTCTGCATTTCCGATGCCGCTATCTTCTCGACAAAATTAGGCAATGGCGCTTCCTGTGCACAAACACATTGATATAAAAAAACACATAGAAAAATGATGCTGGTAGCTCTCATAAATAAAAAGTCAAAATGACTCACATTTCTTCAACTATAATTCACTTTAATTTTCAAATTTGCACATTCTCAAATTTTCAAATTAGAAACTGTATTTATTATCTGTAATAAGTTTAGCGGCTATTCTGCGGCGTGTGTTTTTGGTATTCACGGGTCCATATTTGGTAAAACGTTTTAATCCCACCAATAGCATCCGCAGCTCATCCCCTTCTGCAAATGATGCAATAGCGTTTTTACCCTTAACATTTAACCGCTCAACAGAATCGTTTATAAACGTCTGTAAAATGTTTTTTTTCAAAGCTATTTCATCAGTTCCTTTATCAGCAAGCTTCTCAATACGGAGTAACAATGATTCACTAACATAGGTTTCCATTATCATATCCGATATATCCATTAAAATTTCCTGCTCGTCCGTCAATTGCATCATCAGCTTTTGAACGGCAGCCCCTGCAACCATCAGCACCGCTTTTTTCATATTAGTAACTGCTTTCTTTTCCTCTGCAAATTCTCCTCCATTATCAGAACCCGTTTCAGGAATGCCCATTAGCTCTTTCTGAATTGCTAAAGCAGGTGTCATCAGGTCAAGCGCGCCTTTCATCGTGCGCTTTAATAGCATATCAACTGTAAGCAAACGGTTTATTTCATTAGTGCCTTCAAAAATTCGGTTAATGCGTGAATCGCGGTAAGCCCTCGCAGCGGGATACTCTTCCGAAAAACCTACCCCGCCAAATATCTGCACGCCTTCGTCCACCACATAATTCAGCACTTCAGAGCCGAACACTTTTAGAATAGAACACTCAATAGCATATTCCTCGGCTGCTCCCATCAGCGCCTGTGAAGTAGATTTTCCGGCTGTCAATCAACTGCTTTTTCTTCAACTCAATATCCTGCGACACACGATACAAAGCACTTTCTGTAGCATAAATGCGTATTGCCTGTTCCGCAAGTTTATATTGAATAGCGCCAAATGAGGCAATAGGTTTCTTAAATTGCTCGCGTTGCGTGGCATATTGAACAGACATCGTTGCAGCCCGCTTAGCCCCGCCCAATG
This sequence comes from Chitinophagales bacterium, assembly GCA_963770495.1. GTDB lineage: Bacteria > Bacteroidota > Bacteroidia > Chitinophagales > CAVYQA01 > CAVYQA01. Next base: position 228,810 of record CAVYQA010000017.1, read on the forward strand.
CAGCGGCGCATAATTTCTGCCGCCCTATATTTAAAATATTAAACGCTATAAGATGCCCCTTTCCTATCTCGCCCAAAACATTTTCAACCGGTATTTTCGCATCCTGGAAAAATATCTGGCACGTTGACGAGCCTTTAATGCCCATCTTATTTTCCTCATGCCCGCGCGTTACGCCCGGTGTGTTGGCTTCAACAATAAAACCCGTAAATTTTTCGCCGTCAATTTTTGCAAAAACGGTAAAAATATCTGCAAATCCCCCGTTGGTAATCCACATTTTTTGCCCGTTAAGAACGTAATATTTTTTATCCGGCGAAAGCACAGCCGTTGTTTTTGCAGCCAATGCATCGCTGCCGCTGCCCGGCTCTGTGAGACAATAAGCCCCTTTCAATTCGCCGGTAACCAGTTTGGGTAAATATTTTTTGCGTTGTTCTTCGGTACCGTAATAATAAATTGGCAGCGTGCCGATACCCGTATGCGCCGCCAATGCCACCGCAAACGAATGTCCCGCCCCTATTTCTTCCGTTATCAGTGTGCCTGTTACAAAATCGCGCCCGAAGCCGCCGTATTCTTCAGGTATTGACATGCCCAGCAATCCAACTTCAGCCGCCTTATTCAACAGCGACAGCATCAAACCCGGCTCGTGGTTATCTAATTTCGCAACATTAGGCGCTATCTCGTTATCTATAAAATCGCGCGTCATCTGGCGCATCATCTGCTGCTCTTCATTACATTCTTCCGGCACGAATATATCTTCCGGCTTTACATCTTTTACCAAAAATTCTCCACCCTTTAAAACGGCAGTTGCTGTTGTTGTTTCTGACATAACGCTAATTTTTTAGCCATTCAAAGCTACCACTTTTATACGGATTTAGGATAACTATAATTTAACAACGTTGTAATAATTAATTAGACTGTTAGATATTAGACAATTAGATTATGAGATTTTTAAAAAAAGATTTTATATTTGAACCTCAAACCAAAAAACCACTTATATGAAAACATTCTACAAATCTTTTCTTCTGGTTTCACCATTGTTAGTGCTTGCTGTAATTTCCTTATTGCAACTACGATGCACACCCCAGCAACCGGCTCAAATGAGCCACGACCAAATGGTTCAGCATGGCAAATACATGGTTACTATAATGAGTTGTAACGACTGCCATTCGCCAAAAATATTTACTGCCGAGGGTCCTGTACCTGATACTACACGCCTGTTATCAGGAAGCCCGTCAACTGTGCCGCTACCAAAAGTAGATACCAATGCACTCCATCCCGGTTACTGGTATACCGGAAGTCCCGACCTCACAGCATGGGTGGGTTCCATGGGGAATATCATTTGCCGCAAATCTTACACCCGATTCAACAACGGGCATCGGAGCATGGAGTGAAGAAACATTTATAAATACAATACGGTCCGGTAAACATTTGGGACTAAAAGATGGAAGACAGATTATGCCGCCAATGCCATGGAATTTCATTGCAGTTGCCACCGATGAGGATTTGAAATGTATCTATGCTTACCTGAGGTCATTACCCCCGATTCACAACCAGGTACGTTCGCCAATACCTCCTCCTGATGTGAAGAAGATGTAGATTGTTTTTGGTCATTCTATTTTTGTTGAGGGTTTGCTTCCACTGCAAACAATAAGATGACGTGTGTTTTTTAATTCAACCGCTCAATAATTCCGGCGATGCCTTGTCCACCACCGATACAGGCGGTGACGATACCGTATTTTTTATTGCGCCGCCGAAGCTCATGTATGATTTTAAGAGTGAGTGCAGCTCCGGTACAGCCAAGCGGATGCCCAAGAGCAATGGCTCCACCGTTGACATTCACAATATCAGGGTTGATGCCCAATGTGCGCACAACGGCTAACGCCTGGGAAGCAAATGCTTCGTTGAGTTCGACAAGATCAATATCATTTAATTTAAGCCCGGCTTGTCTTAAAGCAATAGGTACTGCCTCAACAGGACCAATGCCCATGATGCGCGGATGTACACCGGCGCTGGCACAGGCAACCAAACGCGCAATGGGTTGAAGGTTTAGCTCTTTCATCATTGCCTCGCTCATTACTATTGTAAACGCTGCGCCATCGCTGGTTTGTGATGAGTTACCCGCTGTAACCGAGCCGCCCTGCGCAAACACGGGCTTTAGTTTAGCCAGCGCTTCGAGTGATGTATCGGCGCGCGGACCTTCATCGGTATCTACAACGTATGAATGGGTTTTATTTTTCGATTTTCCATCGGTATATGTTTCCTCAACTGTGATGGGCACAATAGCCGCTTTAAAGTAGCCGCTTTTTATGGCAGTAATGGCATTATGGTGTGAGCGCAACGAAAAAGCATCCTGGTCTTCTCGCGATACGTTGTACTCTTTGGCAACAGCTTCGGCAGTAAGTCCCATACTTAAATAATAATCGGGTGTGGTGCTGGCAATTTTATAGTTGGGCACTGGCTTCCACCCTACTGTTGGCACCAACGACATAGATTCGGTTCCGCCGGCAATTATACATTGCGCCATTCCACTTCGGATTTTTGCAGTTGCGATAGCAATGGTCTCCAGTCCGCTACCACAATAGCGGTTAACTGTCATCCCGCCAACACTTATAGGCAAACACTGCAAAGCAATCATACGTCCTATCTGCAAGCCCTGCTCTGCTTCGGGCACGGCATTGCCAACAATTAAATCATCAACTCGCTTAGGGTCAAGTTGGGGAACGGATTTTAGCAAGTGTTTTATAACATCAGCCGCCAAATCATCGGGACGTGTAAAACGAAAATTACCGCGAGGGGCTTTGCCAATTGCTGTTCTGAACCCTGCCACAATAAAAGCGTCCATAGTTTATTTATTTTTCTTGGCGCCTTGGCGTCTTTGCGGTAAAATCTATAACCGCTAAGTCACAAAGACGCTAAGGTTAAGTTATCAGTTTCTAAGAGGTTTACCTGTTGTCAACATGGCTTGTATTCTTTCTAACGTTTTTCTTGTTCCGCAAAGAGATAAAAACGCTTCTCTCTCCAAATCCAATAAATATTGTTCACTCACTTTCATAGGTTGCGACAAATCGCCGCCGCACATGACATAACCCAATTTCTGAGATATCAATTTATCATGTTCTGAAATATAGTTTCCTGTCCACATGGCATTTGCACCGGTGAGTATTGGTCCAAGCGCCATTTTACCAAGCACTGTAATATCTGTGCGCTCAATAGGTTTTGTATAGCCTTCTTCAGCTAACTCTATAACGGCACGCTTGGCTTCTGTTATAACCCGGTTCTTATTTACCACAACTTCATCACGTCCTTTTTTTAGAATATCCATATCCAAAGCCTCATCCGCTGACGTGGAAACCTTTGCCATAGCAATATTTAAAAAGCGTTTTTGCAATTCAGGAAATTCTATCTCACCTTCTGCATAACTGTCCGATGCGCGCAAGGTCATTTCTTTTGTGCCGCCACCTGCGGGAATTAACCCTACGGCAAATTCTACCAAACCTATATAACTCTCGGCAGATGCAACCACTTTATCAGCATGTAAGGTCATTTCACAGCCACCGCCAAGCGTGAGTGCATGAGGCGATACAACTATGGGAACTGAAGAGTAACGTACCCTCATAGTCATTTTCTGAAACTGGCGGATAGCCATATCCAAATCATCAAACTCCTGCTCAGCGGCAAACATTAATATCAGTGCCAAATTTGCACCGGCAGAAAAATTGGCGCCATTGTTACCAATCACCAATCCACGAAAGTCTTTTTCAGCTAAGTCAACAGACTTATGAAAACCTTCCAGAACTTCACTACCAATGGTATTCATTTTTGAATGAAACTCGAGGCATAAAACCCCATCACCAATATCTTTTACATCAGCGCCGGAGTTTTTCCAAACTACATTGTTTGAATAATTTTCGAGGATGATAAAATTCTCTATTCCCGGTATAGGCAAATAGGATATTGAGTTTTGGTCATAATACTTCTTTTTGCCATTCTCAACTTTATAAAATGTTTTATAGCCATTCTTTAGCATATCGTAAATCCATGTTGCCGGCTTATTTCCTGATGTCTCCATTTGCTTTAGTGTTTCTTCAATACCGAAAGAATCCCATGTTGCAAACGGACCTAACTCCCATCCGAAACCTGCACATAAGGCATCATCGAGTGCATAAATAGTATCAGTAATTTCAGGAATACGATAAGAGATATAGGCGAATAAGCCATAAAATAATGTGCGGTAAAATTCGCCTGCTTTATCTTTTGCATTTAATAGCATTTTCATGCGTTCACGCAGGTTGTCAATTTGTTTGCCTTGTTCAATTGATGCAAACTTTGTTTTCTTTGGAAATGAGTATTCTAAAGTTTTTGGATCAATAGCATGTATCTCACTTTTACCTTCTTTATTTTTTATCTTCTTATAAAAGCCCTGTCCCGTTTTATCGCCTAAAAAGTTATTTTTCGCTAATTGATTAACATAATCGGGAATATTAAAAATATCACGCTGTTCATCATTGGGACAGTTTTCTTTTACGCCGTTGGCTACTTTAACAAGCGTGTCAATACCCACCACATCTGTGGTCCTGAATGTTGCTGATTTTGGATGACCGATAGCGGGTCCTGTCAATGAATCCACTTCGGATATGGTTAAATCCATTTTCTCCATAATGTGGAAAATCGCCATAATGCTGTAAACGCCCACACGATTGGCAATAAAGGCAGGAGTGTCTTTGCACAACACCGTTGTTTTACCCAAATACAAATCGCCATAATGCATGAAAAAATCGAGCACCTCTTTTTTGGTTTTCGGACCGGGAATAATTTCAAGCAATTCTAAATAGCGGGGCGGGTTGAAAAAATGTGTGCCGCAAAAATTTTGCTGAAAATCGTCACTTCTCCCCTCACTCATTAAATGAATGGGAATTCCGGATGTGTTAGTTGTAATAAGTGTGCCGGGTTTTCGGAATTTCTCCACATTATCAAAAACCGATTTTTTTATTTGCAGATTTTCAACAACGGCTTCAAGAATCCAATCGCAATCGGCTATATCTTTCATATTCGTATCAAAATTACCCGTTGTAATTCTCGAGGCGAACTCTTTCTTATAAATAGGCGAAGGACTTGATTTTAGAGTGGCTGCTAAATCCCTGTCAGCGATGCGTTTTTTTACTTTGGGGTTATCAAGTGTGAGGTTTTTTTTCTTCTCATCATCAGTTAATTCTTTAGGGGAAATATCAAGCAGGAGTACCTGTAAACCAATATTAGCAAAATGACAAGCGAGGCGCGACCCCATCACACCGGAACCTAAAACAGCAACTTTGCGGATTCTTCTTTCAGCCATGTAAACAGATTTTTTGCAAAATAAAATATTTAATGAAGAACAATAAACCTAAACCGGCAATAAACTGGAAAGGTTCGCAGGGGAAAGCTGAGATGAGTTCCATTTTAAAGCAAGCAGTTTCTTATTATAATTAATAACTCCATTGTAAACGTAGAAAATATCGCTGCCCACCACACCTGCAATAGGCGGCAGGTTTACCCGCTGATAAGTTTCATTTACATGGGATAGGTCAAGCACGGCAACCATATAATCTTTCAAATGAAGGCGACCAAGTTTAAATTCAGGCAAGGTGGCAACCTTGCTGGTTATTGTATTTGAACCAAGCCCTATCGCTTTATCTTCTGCTGTTGCAAGCTCAAGTTTTTTAAAATGCACCTGCAAAAAATTTCTATCTATTACAGAACGTGATGCACCTGTATCTATAAGCACTCTCAGCTTAAACCGTTTAATGCGTACAGTGGCAAATAAATGATAACCATCTCCATTTATAGATGCCACTTCAAGTTTAAGGCGTGTGGTTTTGGTTTCTTTACTCATAAAAAGGCGCTGTTGCCAACGCCTTCAAAGATAACAGATTATGTTTAGTTTAAGCTACCACCTGCATTTTATCAAGCACACTCATCACTTCGCGTACAGACTCGGCTGATTCATTTAATAATGTCTTTTCCTCTTTATTAAGCTTAAGTTCTATTATTTCTTCAATACCTTTCCTTCCCAATTTTACCGGAACACCAAGGTAAATATCCTTCAAGCCATATTCGCCCTGCAACCATACACAGCATGGGAAAATACGTTTCTCATCCTTCAATACCGCTTCAACCATTTGCGCAACGGCAGCGCCCGGCGCATACCATGCGGACGTGCCAAGCAGGTTAACTATTTCGCCACCGCCCTTCTTGGTGCGTTCAATAATTGCATTAAGGCGCTCTTCTTTTACCACTTCAGTAACAGGTATGCCACCAACCGTTGTATAACGCGGCAGTGGCACCATAGTATCGCCATGACCACCCATTAATACCGCCTGTATATCTTTTGGTGAGCAACCTATCTCATCAGCCAAAAAAGCTTTGTAACGCGCTATATCTAAAATGCCCGCCATGCCAAATACACGATGGGGGTCAAACTTAGAGGTAAGGTGAGCGCAATAGGTCATCACATCAAGCGGGTTAGATACTACGGTGATGATGGCATCAGGGGAATATTTAACCAAACTTTCGGTAACCGACCTAACGATGCCCGCATTGGTAGAAATTAAATCATCGCGGCTCATGCCGGGTTTACGCGGCAAGCCGGAGGTAATAACAGCCACATCAGAACCGGCGGTTTTGCTGTAATCGTTTGTAACGCCAATAACGCGGGTGCTGAATGAGTTAATAGCCGACGCCTGCCAGATATCGAGCGCCTTGCCTTCTGCTACGCCCTCTTTAATATCTATCAGTACTACTTCAGTCAGGAAATCTTTATGAGCTAAAACATTAGCGCAGGTTGCTCCTACATTACCGGCGCCTACAATAGTGACTTTCATAATAAGTAAATTTTAAATTTTGGCAAAAATAAACAACAAAGTATTAACGTTAAAATGATATTGGTCATATATGTTAATAAATATTTAATTCTAATCCATTTTACCGCGAAGGTCGCAAAGTCTTTCGCAAAGAACGCAGAGGCTTTGCGCTCTTTGCGTTCTTTTTTCTTTGCGCGCTTTGCGGTTTATAAAATATCATGATCTAATTTCTATTTGCCAAACCTTTTTAGTTTTCCCCGTAACAATAAATCGCTCATCCGGTCTATGACCTATAACAGCGCATATTTTCTCTCCTGATAATAAGACCATTATTTTTTCTTTTTCGATGATAGAAATTTTTTGGTCGACAAGAAAATTGGAGAGTTTTTTCTTTTTCTTTTTCATGCCGAAGGGATAGAAATAATCTCCCGCCTTCCAGCGCCGCACCATTAGCGGAAATTCAAGCTTGTCGTAATCCAGCGCTGTGAAGTTTTTGTCTTTTTTAAGATGGAATTTTTCGGCAGGAATAATTTCAATATTCAATGTAAAATCCGCCAGTTGCACTTTTTTGGTTTCAGGCAGAACAAAGTCTTCGGTATATAATGAAGACTCAGCGAGTGTGATAATAAGCTCTTTCCTGTCTTTTAACAACCGGTGTGAGGGCGAAAAGAATAATGCACCCGGCACAGCATTAAAATGCTCAACGATTTGCTTTACCTGTTCACCGTTAAACCCGTAAGGCTGCAACAACTCAAACAAAATAGTGCTGTGGGCGGGATGATGAATTAATTTGGGAATGGAAATATACAACGCGCCGTTTTTCTGCCATGTAATTCTCTTTTTTATGCGATATAACGCTTCGTCGAATAATAGTACAGCATCGTTAAAATATACCAGGCTATCGCCAAAACTGCTAGTGAAGGACGGGTTTATTTCTTCTAACATAGGAATTATATCGAGCCGCAGCTTATTGCGCTCGTATTTAGTGCTGCTGTTTGAATCGTCTTCGCGATGCTGTAAATTATTTTTTTTCGCAAAGTGGATGATATTTTTCTTATCCGTAAAAAGCAACGGGCGTATAATTTTATCCTGTTTAACCGGTATGCCCTTCAAGCCGCGTATGCCCGTGCCTTTAATAAGGTGCATTAAAACCGTTTCAATATTATCGTCGTGGTGGTGGGCTGTGGCAATAAAATTAAAATGGTTCTTTGCTCTTATTTCCTCAAACCAGGTGTAGCGCAATTCGCGCGCAGCCATTTGAATGGAGAGTTTATTTTCATCGGCGTACTCCTGCGTATTGAATGAGCGGGTAAAAAACTCAACGCTATATTTACCGGCAAGGGTTTTAACAAACGCCTCATCTTCATCCGAGTCTTTTCCCCTTAACCTAAAATTGCAATGAGCAATGGCAAATTTAAAACCCGACTGGTAAAACAGCTCACACATCACCACGCTATCCACTCCCCCGCTAACGGTTAGCAGAATGGTATCGTTCTTTTGGAAGAGATTATTTTTTTTGATGAAGTTGTGAAAGTCGGTTAGCAAAAGGACTGTTTTAAAAAGTAAATATACCGCAAAGGCGCTAAGACACTAAGAAAAAAATTAAATCTATATCACCACAGGGGCACGGAGGCACAGAGAAAAAGTAAACCAAACCGAAAATTTAATTCCTGTCAAATTCATATTTAGTTTGGTGTTAATCAATTAATTGTAAAATTTTGTCAGGAACTTTTTAGGGCTCATTTTAAAAATTTGGTTTCGTTTTCGTTGCGGTTTATTTCCTGTTATTTATTCAGGAGATGGCTTCGTCGTTCCTCCTCGATTTCTATGATAAAACCAAATTGTTCATTGAATAATTTTTCTCATAGGGTATTCCTCGTTTAACTACAGCAAATACTCTTGCCAAGAGTTTATTTCTTATAGCATTAAGTACACTCATTTTATTTTTACCTTCAGCTACTTTACGTTCATAATATTTTCGCAGTTCACCATCCAGTTTTACGCTGCTCAATGCTCCCATGTGCAAATTAGTTTTCAGTTTTTTATTAGCAAAATGCGATACCCGTGTTCGTCCTTTAACTGATTTGCCAGAACGATGTTCAAACGGAGCTACACCACAATAACAAGCTAATTTGCGAACGCTGGAGAATAATTTAAACTCGTTAGTATAGATAATCAGGTTTATGGCTGTTACAAAGCCAACCCCCACCACAGAAGTAATTAAGGCGTAAAGCCGTTTTAAGTCCTCATCCTGATCAATGATTTGTTTGATCTGCTTCTCTAACCTTTCTAAGTCGCTATCAATAGCGTTGACTGATTTAGCCATTGCTTTTTCCAGCAACTTGGTCATGGCGGTATTGCCATATTCTTTGAACTCTTCAACAGGTACAAGCAGCCGCTTCTTAGTTTCCACTAACCGGTCCCTAAGGGCATTAAGATGCCTTAGCATATCCACAACCTGGCGAGAAGGCTGCCATAGTCGCAGTTTCTCTGTGTTTTTGAAAGCATATTTTGCAATACGTTTAGCATCTACCCGGTCATTCTTGCCACGTTGTAGTCCCATGCTCTGTTTAATCTCTATGGAGTTTTCTACCCAAACATTCAACTGGTGTGTAGTTAGAAATTTCAATAGAGGGCAGTTATACAGTCCCGTGTGTTCCATGCAGAATAGCGTTTGTTTTAAATCAAGTCCATTTGCATTTTCAAACTGTTGTACTAACCGGCTAATACTTTTCTCATCATTACCGATTTGAACATGGTTGATTTGCTCATGTTGCCGGGCATCTATTAATGCCACATCCAACGTTTCTTTGGAGACATCTACTCCAATAAAAAATTTGAATTCCATAGCCTTAAGTTTTATTTTTGGTTACTAAATATTGATACCTCTGTTTTTAAGTTTCTTCAAAACCTTGCTAATAGGCCTTGTGCCTTAAATTTCTATTTGAAGCATCTTAAAAACCAACAGCAGCAGTCTGAATCGAGGATTAAGCCTTGAGCTTTGTCATGACGAAAGTTCACTGCTGCTGTTGAGGTATTATTCACAAGTCTATCTGTTTTTCCACAAAAGAAAAAGTAGCAAAAAGAAAAATTAATAATAATGTGTAATGGATTGGTAAAAACAAAGTGCAAGTCTAAAGGCCATGACGAATGCTGATGGGGGTATTTTCCGTCCCGCCTTTGGCGGGACACTACCTACCCCACGTACTGTCATTGCGAGCGCAGCGAAGCAATCTCACGAACTCCTTTTAAAAATAATTTAAAGTGAGTAATCTCATGATTTTACACTATACCCATTCAAAGAACAATCATCACCTGCCGGCAAAATTATTGCGATAATAAAAGCGATGTGAGAAGTTGGGACAGAAAGTTTTATTGCTTTATAAACTCTTTGGAAAATGAAATTCCATTCCACGTAAATTCTACTGCATTTGCAGAAAGCCATATATCAAATTCATCATCACCATCGAATAAGAGTTCATATTCAATTTTGTCAATTGATTTAGTAGTATCTAGACAATACGAAGTATCTAAACAATAAGAAGTGCAAGCTGCCTGTCTTATTTGAGCTATAATTGAGTCAGGAGTTTCTTTTTTTATAAAATTCACAAGATCAATAGTATCAGGTAAAAGGTTCTCTTTGTTTTCTATTAACTTACCGTTCTTAATATTAAAAACTAATAATACCTGCTGACTAAAAATTGTCGGCACACCTCCATATCGCGAATAAATTAATACTGTATCACCATTTGATTTTTTAAACTGCCTTAGTTCGATAGCTAAAAATGCACGTTGACCAGTTGTAAAAGAAGTTTCTACGCGCAAAAAGTCTTCAGTAGACTCCTCTTCTTCAACATCATATTTTTCCGTATTAATTGAATCTCCTCCGGGTATTACATATTCACCTTTTTGAAGCAAAATTTGCCTTTCATTTTGATTAATCTCTGGTGTACATTCTTTTGGAAGTTTTAGAAATAAACCTCTGATATCCTGTGCAGGTGCAAAATGAAAAAAAATTAATGTTGCAATAATTGAAATCAATTTTTTCATGAGTTGAAAGTACGTTATTTAAATTATTCTCTCATTAAATCAAGCGCCCCCTGTAACTCCCTATACTCCCTTCCTGTTTTATCCTTAACCATTTGCATTCCTTTAATGTAGGTTTCTTCTGCATCGTCAAGCCTGCCAAGGTCTTCATATAATTTGCCTAAGTGGTAATAAACGGCGGTGTACGACGGGTCGGTGCCGATGATCTGCTCAAATAATTGGCGGCATTTATCCGTCTCGTCCAGCTCACGGTATTCGAGAGCCAGCATATAGCGGGTGAGCGAATCGCTTTCGTTATCGCTGAGTATTTGTTTCAGTTGTTCAATACGATTGTTTGTCATGCTATTTTTTTAACTTTGCGCCGTTTCAAAATCTTTAAGACGATAAAAATATGAAAATACTGGTTTGTATTTCTAAAACCCCCGATACCACCACCAAAATTGCCTTTACGGATAACAATACCAAATTCAACAGTGATAAGGTGCAATACATTATTAACCCTTATGACGAGTGGTTTGCCCTGGTGCGCGCATTGGAGCTGAAGGAAACAAAAGGCGGCACGGTGACGGTGATTAACGTGGGCGCTGCCGACAACGACGTAATTATACGCAAAGCCCTTGCGCTTGGTGTTGATGATGCCGTGCGAATTGATGCCGTGCCAACCGATGCTTATTTTGTGGCTGACCAGATTGCCAAATACGCCAAAGAAAATGCCTACGACCTTATACTGGCGGGCAAAGAAACCATTGATTACAACGGCTCCGAGGTGGGTGGCATGATTGCGGCTTTACTTGACCTGCCGTTTGTTTCGCTTGCCACGCATCTTGATGTGGAAGGCGACTCTGCCACGTTAAAGCGCGAAATAATCGGCGGCGAAGAGGTGGTGGAAGTGAAACTGCCGGCAGTGATTAGCTGCCAGAAAGGAATGGCTGAAGCGCGGATACCAACGATGCGCGGCATAATGGCGGCTCGCATAAAACCGTTGAAAGCAGTTCCGGCGTATCCCTCGGAAACATTGACAAAGGTGGTATTATATATACTGCCTCCGCAGAAAACAGGAGTGAAATTGGTGGATGCAGAGCATCCGGAGGAGTTAGTGAGGTTGTTGCATGATGAAGCGAAGGTAATTTAATTTGAAAATGAGTCAGTTTGAAAATTTGAAAATGGAAAAACGTTCTTATTCAAAACTAACTTTATAAATAATACTAACCTAAAGTCCCCTTTAGGGGATTTAGGGGTGACTATTAACAATTAACTTTTAACGATTAACGACACAACATGGCAGTTTTAATATTTGTTGAGGGAACGGACGGAAAATTTAAGAAGGCGGCATTTGAAGCAGTTACTTATGGCGCAAAAATAGCGGCGCAGCTTAATGTGCCGGTTCATGCTTTATGTGAAAATGTGGCTGATGATAATGAACTTAAAGCCTTAGGAAAATACGGCGCACAGAAAATATGGAAGGTGAGCGAAGCCCGCTTGCAGCAGTTCGACCCGTCGGCTTATGCAAAGCTTATTCACCAGGCGGCTGAACAAATCAATGCCGATGTGGTGATTTTTTCGCATAACTTTTCGTCAAAAGCCATAGCGCCGATTTTATCGGGCAGGTGGAAGGCGGGATATGTGCCGGGCGCAATTGATTTGCCTAAAATTAACGGCGCGGAAATGGAGGTGATGAAAAATGTTTTTTCGGGAAAAGCGTTTGCTATATATAGTATTCATTCGGCAAAAAAAATAATTTCATTGTTGCCAAACTCTATTGCGCCTGAAGAAAAGAATGTTGAAGCAACGGTTGAGGAATTTAAACCTCAATTAGCCGATACAGATTTTCGCACGAAAGTAAAAGAAGTGCATAAAGCCGGCGGAACTGTTACCTTAGCGGATGCCGAGATTGTTGTTTCGGGCGGTCGCGGGATGAAAGGACCTGAAAACTGGGGAATGTTAGAGGAAATGGCTAAAATTTTAGGGGCGGCAACTGCCTGCTCGCGCCCTGTGGCGGATACGGGCTGGCGACCTCATGCAGAACATGTGGGACAAACAGGCTTGACAATTCGACCAAATTTGTATATTGCAATTGGAATAAGTGGAGCAATTCAACACTTAGCCGGGGTAAACGGAAGTAAAGTAATTGTTGTTATAAACATGGATTCAGAAGCACCATTTTTTAAAGCTGCAGATTATGGAATTGTTGGAGACGCCTTTAAAGTTGTTCCTAAACTTAACGAAGCGTTTAAGAAATTTAAAGCGGGAACTTAAGGATTATATTAACCAGTACGCAATGAAAAAAATTGAACTCGAAATTGTAGCTATTTCACACAGCATTACCCAATCGCACTCTTACGCCGTAGTACTCGGCGAAGTGGGTGGCATAAGGCGTTTGCCTATTGTTATCGGCGGGTTTGAAGCGCAATCTATTGCCGTGGCAATGGAAAAAATGAATACGGGGCGCCCGTTAACGCACGACCTGTTTAAACAGCTTTGCGATAATTTTAATATTGATATTACCGAAGTGGTAATTAATAACCTGCTCGAAGGTATTTTTTACGCCAAGCTTATTTGCAAACGAGGTAATGAAGTGCTTGAAATTGATTCGCGCACCTCTGATGCCATTGCCATCGCCGTGCGCTTTAACTGCCCGATTTATACTTACGAATTCATTCTTGATTCAGCGGGCATTCTTCTCGAAGAAAATCCGCAGGAAGGCGGTGAACAACCTGAACTAAAAACCGAAAAGAAGAGCAGCGCCGAAGGACGTGTAGCATCAAAGGGTGAAGACCTCACAAAATATACCTTACAGGAATTACAGGACAAACTGAAAGCGCTTGTTAACAGCGAAGACTACGATAAAGCTATTCCTATCCGCGATGAGATTAACAGGAGGAAGAAGAACAGTTAACCCCTAAATCCCCTAAAGGGGACTTTTTAATTTTGCAATCTTATAATCTTCAAACTAACTCCTTGCTTGAAAATCTGCCAATAGAAAAAATAATTGCCATTGCACGGCTTGCAGGTGAAGCTGTAATGAAGGTTTACGAACATTCTTTTAAGGTTGAGCACAAAGCGGATAATTCTCCATTAACCTTAGCTGATACTAATTCAAATGAGATAATTGTAAGAAAATTGAAAAAACTTTTTCCCGATGTGCCTATATTATCCGAAGAAACAAAACAGGTTGATTATGCCATCAGAAAAAACTGGGGATATTTCTGGCTGGTTGACCCGCTCGATGGCACAAAAGAATTTATAAAACACAATGGCGAATTTACTATCAATATTGCTTTAATACATAAAACAAAACCGGTTGTAGCCGTGTTGTTTGCTCCCACCCTAAACAAAATGTATTATGCTGTTAGCGGAGAAGGGAGTTTTTATGTGGATGAAAAAGGTAATGCAAAGAAACTATTACCCCAATCAAATTATCTTTCAAAACAAAAAATAAATGTGGTTGCCAGCCGCTCACATCTGGATGATGATGTTTTACAATTTGTGGATGACTTGAAAAAACAAGGTAAGGAAGTTGATTTTATTTCATCGGGCAGCTCGCTTAAATTTTGTCTTGTTGCAGAGGGTAAAGCGGATGTGTACCCTCGTTTTGGTCCAACAATGGAATGGGATACGGCGGCGGGACAAGCCATTGTGGAATGTGCCGGAGGAAAGGTTTTGAATAGTGAGACCAATAAGCCGCTTTCTTATAATAAGGAAAATTTGCTGAACCCGTTTTTTGTGGTGGAGTTTTAAGAGAGAATTGTAAATTTGCATTCAAAAGTAATGTTATGACACATAGCACCATTAGAAAAAAACTGCATGATTACATAGACACGATTGAAGAAAAGAAATTAAAGGCGATGTACACTATTTTTGAAGATGAAATAGAAAATGAAACTCATAGAGAATATAGTGATGAGTTTAAAGCCTTATTAGATAAACGGTATGAATCTTATAAGAAAACCGGACTGTTTATTACGGAAAAAGAGGCAAATAAACGAATCAATAAACTATTAAAATCCGTCAAAAAATAGAATGTATCAGCTTGTCTATAGCAATGAAGCCATAGAAGATTTTGAAAAAAGCATTTTGTGGTATTTACCGAGAAGCCGGCAAGCCGCCGAAAATTTCGTAAGGGAACTAAAGAATAAATTAAAGATTGTAAGATATAATCCACACCTGTTTAACCGCAGGTACAAACACTTTCACGAGGTTAATCTTTACAAATACCCCTTTACCATTGTTTATGTAATTGAAGAATCACTACATCGAATTTATGTGTATGAATCTATCATCAAAAAAGAAATCCTAAAAGAAAATATATAAGATAGTTGGCTACTATAAAAATAACCCTCATCTCGCTGTGCATAATTTAAATACATTGCAGAGTACCTGTTATCCCCTTTTCAGCTAAAAAGTCATAGTTTTGAGAGATATTATTATAGTGTGACTGCATGTTATTTAACTCCTTCTCTTTCCTTGTATTTTTCCCCGTTGTAACTATACTTTATTTTTTATTGCCGCATAAGTTCCGCTGGCTTTACCTTTTAACTGTCAGTTGCATCTTCTACATGTTTTTTATACCGGTTTACATTTTCATTCTTGTTTTCACTATTATCATTGATTATTTTGCCGGAATTTTAATTGAAAATGCGCAGGGCAAAAAGCGGAAATTATTTTTGCTTATGTCTATAGTTGCTAATGTCGGGGTGCTGTCATTTTTCAAATACTATAATTTTCTGAATCAAAATCTTACCGGCTTTCTTCATTTAGTACATTTCAATAATTCTATTCCGTTTCTGAATATTATTCTTCCTATCGGGTTGTCGTTCCACACCTTCCAGGCAATGAGCTATACGATAGAGGTATATCGCGGCAACCAAAAATCAGAGCGGCACTTCGGCATTTTTGCCTTATACGTTATGTTCTACCCACAATTGGTGTCGGGACCAATTGAACGCCCGCAGAATTTGATTTGGCAATTCAGGGAAAAACACCATTTTGATTCTGACAGAGTAATCAGCGGTTTGAAATTATTGCTGTGGGGGCTATTTAAAAAAGTAGTCATTGCCGACCGCCTGTCTGCTTACGTTGCCGATGTTTTTAATTATCCTCACCTGCATAGAGGGCAGACGCTTACATTTTGGATAGCGGCAGTATTTTTTACATGGCAACTCTACTGCGATTTTTCCGGTTACAGCGATATTGCCATCGGCGCAGCCCGTGTGATGGGTTTTCAATTGATGCTGAATTTTCGCCGCCCTTTTCTCAGCCGTTCTTTTGCTGAACTTTGGCAACGCTGGCATATTTCGCTCACTTCATGGTTTATGGATTATATTTTTAAGCCGTTAGGCGGCTATCGTAAGGGAATTGCCATTGGGATTTTTAACCTGTTTATTGTCATGTTTCTTTCGGGGTTGTGGCATGGCGCCAACTGGACGTATGTAGTTTGCTTTCTTTCATTTGCTTTTTTTCTTTCTCTTCGTATCATCTTTAAAAAACAGGTTAAGAAATTTGATAATGCCGTTTACAGTATCGGTCCTCCCCTTTTCGGCAATATTGTTTGCACACTCATTCAATTTTTCCAAGCGGTAATTCCTTTGGTTTTTTTCAGAGCAAAAACTTTGCATGACGGGGCATTTATTTTAAAATCAATGTTCACACCTGGCAATTGTACTCTTGTTCGCGGCAGCGGTGAGACTTTATTTTACGGAATCATTGGTATAATTATTTTATACGCAGTTGAAATTTACCAGGAGTATTTTAATAACAAAGCTATTCTACCCGAACCAAAAAGTCTGCCTGCCAAATATGTTTTTTATGCAGGAGTGGTGGTTCTAATTCTGATGTTAGGTGTGTTTGATGGCAGTCAATTTATTTATTTTCAATTCTGATATGAAATTTTTAAAAACAGCAGTCATATTATTTTTGCTTATTACAGCGCTTGATTTTGCAATAGGCAAACTGCTGCATCATTATTATTTCACCGAGAAATACGGTAAAGATGCAGAGATGATCTACGTATTTACCAAAGTTAATGCTGATGTAATAATTACCGGCTCCTCAAGAGCACGGCGCAATTATGACCCTGTTATTATCGGCGATTCATTACATTTAAGTTGTTACAATGGCGGGCATGACGGGCAATCGTTATTTTATGATTTGGCACTTATGCGAATGCTTACCGGGCGCTATCACCCTGAACTTGTAGTGATTGATCTTTTGCCCGAAGAAATCTATTATAACCCTGTGCATTACGACCGCCTGAGCGTGCTGCTACCCTATTATCATGACTTTCCCGAAGTGAGGGACATTGTATATCTGCGCGGCTTAGAGAAAACAGACACGTCATCTTTTTTTTATAAGACTTTACCTTTCAATAAAGAAAAAATAAAATTATTGTCTCAAATCTATCCTTATAATTCTACTCTATTTGATATTATCATAGGACATTTCAGAAAAGAAAAATATGCGATGAATGGTTTTTACCCTCTTACGACCACACTTACAGTGGATGAAGAAAAAGAAATAGCCAGGCAATACCGGCAGCTTTACTCGAAACCCTCTTCAAAAATTATTGATGCAAATAAAATTAATTGTTTGAAAGAGATAATAACTATCTGCAAACAAAATAATATTAAAGCAGTAATAGTTTTCTCGCCGATATTTGAAGACATCAACCGTGGCGCCGCTTATGATACGCTTAAATCTATCGCAACTGAAAATAATATACCGCTATTGGATTACACGCCTAATAAAGAATTCCACGATTTGAATTACTTTGCAGATAATCACATGAACTATAAAGGAGCCGATTTTTTCTCAGCCGAATTGGGACATGATTTAAAAAATATGTTGCTCCATTAAAATAAATTTTTGAATTGATAAAAACGCTCTACAATAAGCTTTATAACAATAAAGACCCTGACAATAAGGAATTGCTCAAGGGAGGGGTTTCGGCATTTTCAGTGCGTCTTATCGGTTACGGGTTTAATTACCTTTTTACTTTTCTTGTATCGCGATTTTACGGACCCGGCGGTTTAGGCACTCTTTCAATTTATCAAACTGTTATGCAGGTTTTTTCCGGCATCAGTAAACTTGGCTTCAATACATTGCTTTTGCGCTATGTGGCATTTTTCTCTGCTAAAAATAAATGGGATTTAATTAAAGATTTATATTATAAGTCTTTAAAATTAACTGTACTTATAGGACTAATTTCTTCAACAGTCTTGTTTTTCGGATCGGATATTATTGCACAAAAATTCCTGCTAAAACCCACGTTGGGAATTTACTTTCGTTTTGGCGCATTCATTCTGCTGCCATGGATATTGATGGAAATTCACAATGATGCCATTCGCGGCATGAAGCTGCTTTTTGCATCGTCATTTCTAAACCAGGTTTTATTATTTATTATTGCCTGCTTAGCTTTTGGGATATCTCTTTTCTTTCCTCATAATAAATTTGTTCCTGTTGTGGCTTATAGTGTGGGAATGGTTGTTACAGCAATAACTTCCATTTTCTGGTGGTTAAAAAAAGCAAAACTGCCGCAGAAAATTGCAGAGCATGTCAATTTCAGGGAAATGTCGGGCATTGCATTTATACTTTTTTCAACCACTATGCTTTATATGATACGAGGTTGGGTTGAAACTTTTCTCATTGGCAGATACGGCACTACAGGTGACTTGGGCGTTTATAAATTAGCTTTAAAAATCGCCACAATTACTGCGGTTACACTCAATGCATTGATTCTTTCCCTTCAACCTAAAATTGCCGAACTTCACGGTAAAAACGATATAAAAAAACTGGCTGATATCGTTCAAAATTCCACTGCAATAATTTTCTGGACTTCTACTCCCATATTACTTTGTTTTATGTTGATCCCATCATTTTTTATGGGACTCTTTGGAGCGCCGTTTAAACATGGCAGCACAATATTAATGATTCTTACCATCGGGCAATTTATAAATGCCGCTACCGGTCCCGTTTCCAACGTATTAATGTTAGCCGGCAAACATAAGGAAAGCCGTAATATTGTATTAGTAGCCACTCTCATTTGCTCCGGGCTTTATTTTCTTCTAATCCCCCGTTATGGCATTTTAGGAGCTGCCTGGGTTAATGTTATCGGTTTCATTCTTTTCAATGTAGTGCCTTTCTTTTATGTTAAATATTATTTTGGATTTTACACATTTAGTTTCAAAAAAATATTTTTATTCAGAGGAATATTCCATAACTAATTGTTCGGCAAACAACCATTAACTTTGCAGTAATGGATAATAAGCATTTGCCCAATTTCATGTGTCTTGGCGTTCAGCGCTCCGGGACGACTACACTTTATCATTTGCTTAAACAGCATCCTGAAATATATGTTTCCCCGAATAAGGAAACAAAGTTTTTTCAATATGATGAACTCTATGAGAAAGGTATTGACTATTATTCATCGCGTTATTTTAAAGATGCTGCCAATCAAAAAGCAATCGGTGAAACAGACCCGTGTTATATCTATTTCACAAAAACAGCCAAAAGGATTCACGATAATCTTGGCGATAAAATGAAATTCATTGTAATTTTTCGCAACCCCGTTAACCGCGCTTATTCGCAATATTGGATGGAAAAAGCAAAAAGATTTGAATCGTTAAGCTTTGAGAAAGCCATAGAGCAAGAAACCGAGCGGCTTAAAAGCACTGACCACCTTGAACGCAGCCGTTTCAGCTATATAGACAGGGGATTTTATGCCAAACAGGTAAAAGAGTTTTTAAATTATTTTCCTAAAGAAAATTTTCTTTTTTTGGTGTATGAAGAAGACTTTCATGAAAACCTCGGTAACACCATGAATAAGGTGACTGACTTTCTTGGTGTAAGCCGGTTTAATTTTAAATCGGATTTACGCGTTAATCCCGCAAGAAAGAATCGTTTAAATGTTGTTGCTGAGGTAACCCAAAATTCCAAACTAAGAAAAATATCCAATAAGATACTGAGCGTTTTTGTCCGTTCAAAAGATAAACGGTATAAACTTTTGTGGGCTTTGGAAAACTGGAACAAGAAACCGTTTCAGCCGCCAAAAATGCCGGAAGAACTGCGGGTTGAGCTTTATAAAAAGTATGAAAATGATATTGCTGAACTGGAACATATCATCGGGCGGCAGCTGGATATATGGCAACCTGTGTCACTTGTAAAAGCCATAGTGAATGGCTGAGCAAAAGCTTCCGAATTTTTTTGTTGTTGGCGCTGCTAAAGCGGGCACTACTTCTGTTTACAATTATCTTTCCCGGCATCCCGAGGTTTATATGTCGCCGGTTAAAGAACCGCATTATTTTGCATCGGATATGAACACTGAACACTTCCGCGATAACTATAAGCCGGTGATGAATAAAGACCTTACCACCTACTTAGAGGGTGATTTGAAAGAACCGGTGTTCCAGGCTTATATAAGAGAGTGGTCGCAGTACGTTAAGCTTTTTAAAAATGTAAAAAATGAAAAAGCAATTGGCGAGGTGAGTAATTCCTATTTATACTCTGCAACAGCCGCTAAAAATATTCACGATAAAATTCCGGATGCAAAAATTATTATCATTCTGCGCAATCCTGTTGACCGGGCATTCAGTCATTTCATTATGGATTTGCGCACAGGTTATTCTGAACCGCCCTTTATGGATGCCATGAAAAAAGATATGGCTCTTCCGCTGAAAGGATGGGGCGTTTCAAATTTATATGTGGAAATAGGGCTTTATTATGAACAGGTGAAGCGGTATATGGAATTATTTCCTCCCGGGCAACTTCACATTATTCTTTTTGATGATTTCAAAAAAAATACAGAAGGTGAAATGAAAAAAATCTTTTCTTTTATCAGGGTAAATCCGGATGTGCCGGTAAATTACACCGACTCGTTCAATGAATCAACTTTACCGCGCAATAAAATTATCGGAAGTTTATATCAGAATAAAAAAATAAGGGAAAGAATAAGCAGCTTAATTCCTAAACCACTAAAAAAACAATTTAAAAAAGCAGTATTAACCGATAAAACTCTTCCTGTAATTACCGAAGGGGAGCGTTCTTTTCTGTCAGGTATTTTTCGTAATGATATATCACGCTTATCGGATCTGATAGGTCGTGACTTAAGTTCATGGCAACAACTTTAATATGAAAACGATTCTTTTAATAGGTGTAATATTGATAGGATTCATTGTTCTTTCTTTTGTATTGATATTACCTGATAATAAAAGACATATTACTGCAACTCCAACAATAACGATTTCTACAGCTATTGAAAAGCCCGTGAACCCCTATTTGTTCGGGGCGGATGCTCCGAATTGGAGAGACAGCGATCCTAAAGATACATCTCTCACTAATAAAATAATCAGCATTGCCCCCACCCTGCTAATGACACCGGAAAATGGTATCCGCTGCAATTATGCCCATTGGAAAAATCCGCATGGGTATGGGTTTGACAGCACGGAATTATTGCAACTGAAAGATAAAGGCGTCGGCGGTCCTCCATTATGTCTTCGCGATATGATGTCGCCCACTTATAAGCGGCGAAACTATACTGTATGTTTTGACGAACTAAATTCAATATTAAATGTGCCAATTATTTATGGCGCCAATATCGTCACAGGCACAATAGATGAAACTACGGATTATGTAAAAAAATATAATCCTAAAATGGTTTTACTTGGCGTGGAATTGTTTTTGCCTAATATACAATCGTTGTTTCCTACCGTGCAGGATTATATCAATAAAGCAAAACCATTTTCAGAGGCTATAAAAAAAGTTAATCCCAAAACTAAAATTGTTATCCAGGTCCCTTATTACGGCACAAACGGACCGATAAACGAAATGTTAATGAGTAAAGAATGGACAGAAGCATTTCAAAAAGACACCACCTGGTATGATTACATCGCCACCTATAACTGGAACCAGGCAGCCAGCAAATTAAATACCGACCAACCGCTCGAAAGCGCATTTAACGATGGCAAACAAGAGGATGACAACTTCTTTAACGGGCTAACGGATTCATATAATTATTTTCAACAAAATTTCCCGGCTAAAAAAATTGTAGTTGAGCAATGGGGAATAAACGACACTAAAAATAAAAACAACGGAAGTATTTTTGGCAACACTATGTTATTTGCACTTCACGTGGGAAGATATTTATCATGGCTTGCTGCTAATCAAAATAATACTGTTGCTGCGGCAATATTTGGCGGCTACCTTTCCTGCAATTACGCACCTACAACGGCAATTTATGCCCCTCATGATCAGGGTAATCCTCTTCACTCTACTTACTATGAAACAACCGTAAGCAAGGCGCTTAGAATGATGAGTGATGCCTTTCATGGTAACAGTTCTATTGAAACAACCAATGTCGCAAATGCCACCGATTTATATGCGCAGAGTTTTCTTAAAAACGGCAAGCAATATTTATATATAGAGAATTACAGCAACTCACCGCAAACTATAAAAATAACTGTCAACTCGGCAACGTTGATGGGCGCGGCAACGCAGGAAGAATTATATGGCAATCGCCTTTATTCATCAATGGGCTGGACCATGTGGGAAAAAACCTATACCTATGAAAAAGTTGACCCTTCAGAAATAATTCACGATACAAAAAACATAGATATTAATAACATAATTGTGCAGCCTTACTCTTTAACAAAAATTATTTTTTGATTTAATTGCTCGCAGTTGCAACTAAAGAATGAGTTACAGTATTATTCACACGGTCATCAGCAATTTCACCATCTTTCAAACGAACAATACGGTGGGCATATAGTGAAATATGTTCCTCATGTGTTACTAAAATTACAGTGTTGCCTTGTTCATGAATTTTACCGAATATTTCCATAATCTCTTCAGAGGTTTTGCTGTCGAGATTACCAGTCGGCTCATCAGCTAAAATAATAGACGGATTATTGGCAAGCGCCCGTGCAATGGCAACCCGTTGCTTTTGCCCGCCGCTCAATTCGTTAGGTTTATGGTTCATTCTCTCGCCGAGACCAACGGACTGCAACAATTTTTCCGCTAGTTCTTCACGCTCTGTTTTTCTTTTACCGGCATATACCAGGGGAAGCGCAACATTTTCCAATGCGCTCATGCGCGGCATGAGATTAAAGGTTTGAAATACAAACCCTATTTCTTTATTGCGTATAGTGGCAAGCTCATTATCCGTCATATGGCTTACATCCTGGTTGTTGAGGGAATACTTGCCTGTTGTCAGCGTGTCGAGGCAGCCCAATATATTCATCAACGTGCTTTTTCCCGAGCCGCTTGGTCCCATCAGGGCTACGTATTCATTTTTATTTATGGAGAGGTTTATATTTTGCAAAGCAGGAATCAGCACTTTACCAATCACATAATTCTTACTTACTTTTTCAAGCCGGATAATTTCAGGCATACATCTGTTTAACTGCTGAATTTATTTCTTTAAAACTTTAGGCACTTTAAAATAGTCGCTATCCTTTAGCGGTGCATTCTTTAATGCGTCGCTTTTTGTAATGGATTTAATAACTACATCCTCGCGCAGCACATTCTTTTCATCGGTAATATATTCAATAGGCTCCACGCCTTTAAGGTTAAGCTCATTGAGCTTCTCGACAAAAGCAATCATATTCTGCAAATCCTTCTTAATATTTTCTTTTGATGTAGCATCAAATTCAAGTTTTGCCAAATCAGCCAGCTTGTCTATTAATTCATCATTCACTTCCATATAACCGCAAATTTCGTAAAGTTTTCGGTATTAACCCCTAAATCCCCTAAAGGGGACTTTTGCGTATTCAGTAAATTTCACACTATTGTTTTAACTGCTTTAATCAATTTTATAATATTTCTTTAACGTTTCATTAATTATAGTAAATGTTTGTTGCTTCAGGGCTTCAATATCTTTTTTAGTGAGCCCTTTTGTTTCAATGGGTTTATGCACTATAGCCCTTGCTAATCCGGGTCTGCCGCTGAAGCCGCGCTTTAAATCCAGTAAATACCAATCGTCAATAAACGTAACCGGCACTATGGCTATCCCATTATCTATGGCTAATTTAAACGGTCCATTTTTAAACTCGCCCATCTTAGGCGCTTCCGGGCTTATTGTGCCTTCCGGAAAAATCAATAAACTCTGATGATTACGTACTGATGTTTCGGCGGCTTTTAATGCTTTAAACGCTTCTACCCTGCTCTGGCGGTCAACGGAAATATCAACCGTTCTAAAGAAAATATTAAACAAAGGAATTTTTGATAATTCGGCTTTAGCCATTATACGATAATTGTTGTAAGGGTAGAGTAACATAAACATCGGTATATCGTTATACGAAGTATGATTGGGACAAAAGATGTATGTTTTCTCCGGGTCTAACTTTTCTTCATAGGTAATTTCCCGTCTTATCCCTGTAAATATAAGCAGCAATTCAGACCACAAACGCCTCATGACATTTGCCTTAGGATACCACTTTTCTTTTGATAAGAAGATATAGAATCCGGGATAAAATAACAGAAAAATGAGCGCAAGCCAGAAGAGGTAATAACAAACAAAGATGCGCTGGAGCAGTTTTATCACGTGACAAAAATAAAAGATTTACATTATTGATTATTAATTTTCAGCATTTCAAAATTCATTCGTATTTTTCGGCATTATGGAAACTGTTGTAAGCGGTATACGCCCCACGGGTAATTTGCATCTCGGTAATTACGAAGGTGCCGTAAAAAATTTTTTAAAAATGCAGCTTGAGCATCGCTGCTTTTTTTTCATCGCCGATTATCATGCTCTTACCACGCATCCCAAATCAGCCGATTTGCATGGCAATGTAAAGCAAGTGCTGGCTGAGTATCTTGCCTGTGGCGTTGACCCCGATGCAGCTACCATTTATATTCAAAGCGATTTAAGAGAGATACCTGAATTATATCTTATACTTAACATGATATCTTACGTTGGCGAGTTAGAGCGTGTGGCTTCATTTAAAGATAAAGTGCGCCAGCAGCCCGATAATGTTAATGCAGGGCTTCTTACCTATCCTGTATTAATGACGGCAGATATTATCATTCACAAGGCAACCAAGGTACCCGTTGGCAAAGACCAGGAGCAACACCTTGAAATGGTACGTAACTTTTCTAACCGCTTTAACCGCATTTATGGTGTTGAATTATTCCCGGAAACTTATGCCTATAGTTTTACAGGGAAATTAGTAAAAGTGCCGGGATTGGATGGCAGCGGTAAAATGGGCAAATCAGAAGGCGAAGGCAATGCCATATTTTTAATTGACGAGCCTGAAGTTATCCGTAAAAAGGTAATGCGTGCAGTAACCGATACCGGTCCCACCCAACCTAACCAACCCAAATCTGAGGCAATTGAAAATATCTTTACTTTGATGGAAATTGTTTCATCGCCATCAACGGTAGAGCATTTTAGAGCGGCTTACAATAACTGCACCATCCGCTATGGCGATATGAAAAAACAGTTGGCAGAAGATATGATTAACTATCTTGCACCGATGCGCGAGAAAATAAAAGCTACGATAGCTGATGAAAAATTTTTGTCGCGGGTGGTAAAGCAGGGCGCAGAGAAAGCAACGGAAAGCGCCAACAAAACAATGACTGAAGTAAAAAATATTATCGGCGTTAAAAAATTTTATTAATATCTTGCGGAAATTTTCATGGCAAAAAAAGCGGAAAAAATAAAACATGTAGCGGTTGCCGGCAATATCGGCTCGGGCAAAACCACGCTCACCAAACAACTGGCTAAGCAATTCGGGTGGGAAGCACATTATGAAGATTTGGACAACAATCCTTATCTCTACGACTTTTACAACGATATGCCCCGTCTGGTCGTTCAACCTGCAGGTGTATTTCCTTAACTCACGGTTTTCAACCATTATAAAAATACAGCAGGGAGATAAAACCGTTATCCAGGACCGCACCATTCACGAGGATGCAAAAATTTTCGCTCCCAATCTCCACACTATGGGACTGATGAGCAAACGCGATTTTGAGAATTATTCCAAATTATATGATACCGTTAGTTCATTAATTAAACCGCCTGATTTGCTGATTTACCTGCGTGGAAGCATTCCATCACTTGTCGGGCAAATTGAGAAGCGCGGACGCGAATATGAAGAAAACTTGCGCCTCGATTACCTAAAGCGCCTGAACGAATATTACGAGAACTGGATAAACGGCTACAAAGAAGGACGCCTGCTAATCATTGATATAGACAAATGTAATTTCGCCGATAAGAAAGACGACCTTGGTGAAGTAGTTAACAGGGTTAGCGCTGAATTGCACGGCTTATTTTAATGTGCCAATATGCTGATGTGCTAATGTGCCAATCTTGCCCCTGAACATTCAAGTTGAAAAATATAAGCCTTTTTCAAATCTGTTGTATTAATTATATTCTTTTAGATTTCCGATTCTAACTAATTAAGGGCTTGAAAAACAAATTAACTAATTTGTATTAACAAGAGATTCCAACTCTGACGCCAATTGGCACATTTTCAAATTGATTATTTCTTCTTCGGTTTAACGCTGATAATAGGAATATGTGAACTTGAGATAAGATTCTTTTGTGCCGAGCCGATAATAAAATCACTGAACCGCGAACCTCTCTCCGCTACAATAAAAATAAGGTCGGCATGAATTTTTTTGCTGTAATTAAGCACCGATTCCGACAGAGCCTGGTGGCGCATCATTTTAGAAGTAAATGGCACCTTTGCCGCCACCATTTGCTTTTCAATTTCCAATACCTGTTTTTTAAGTTTCCCAAAGTCAATGCGTAATTCATCAAAAAATGCAGTGAGGGCTACTATGTGAATGGTTGCATCAAAAGTTCGCGCCCAGTCAATTGCCATACCAACTTTTGCCCTGGTCTGTTTAGAGCCATCAATAGGCAGCACTATATCCTTAAACCGTATTTGCTTTTTTGCTTCGCTTACAGTAAGTACCGGTTTTGATGCCGAAAGAACCGTGTGATAGGCATTAGAACCCAATATATATCGGCTGCCTGATGCACCATGTGTTCCCATCACAATAAGGTCAACTTTTTCTTCGGCTGCAATACGGTCAATTTCATTGTGAATTTTCCCTTGTATTACCCGCGTGTGAATAGTTATGCCGAGCAGGTTGGCACGTTGCGTTTTCAGTTCATTCAGTTTTCCCTGTATCCCTTTTTCTATTAATTCACTGTAATCAAAAACCTGTTCAATTTTGGAATTTTGTTCAAAGGATTCAAATACATGCAAGATCAAAATTTCAGCGCCTGTGTTTTTTGCGATATACGCCGCATAATCAACTGCCGTGAGCGATATTTCGGAGAAATCTATCGGAACAAGTATTTTTTTAAGGTTTAAACTCATAGTTCATTTTTTAATCGGGCGCAAAGATAGGATTTTAAAATTAGTTGACAATGGACAGTGTACAGTTGAAAGTTATAAAACTGTAAACTGTCATCTGTCCACTGTTAACTGATTATTGATAATTGACTAACTTGCGCTCCGTTTTTATTTATAAAGCTATACTATGAATTACGATGTTATTGTTATCGGGAGCGGTCCAGGCGGCTATGAGACTGCCGTACGCGCCACACAATTGGGATTTAAAACTGCTGTGGTAGAACGGGCTGAATTGGGCGGCATTTGCCTTAACTGGGGTTGCATACCCACTAAAGCGCTGCTTAAGAGCGCAGAGGTGGTTGAATATATTAATCATTCAAAAGACTATGGTGTAAATGTATCCGGCTCGCAGGTTGATTTTGCAAGCATGATAAAACGCAGCCGCGAAGTGGCGAATGGCATGAGCCGCGGCGTTCAGTTTTTGATGCGCAAAAATAAAATTGATGTAATAGCTGGTTTCGGAAAATTAAAGCCGGGCAAAAAGGTGGAAGTAACCGATGCCACCGGCACAAAGTCGGAACACACGGCTACTCATATTATATTAGCCACCGGCGGGCGTTCTAAGGAATTGCCTAACCTTAAAATTGACGGCAAAAAAATTATCGGCTACCGCGAAGCAATGAATCTTCCCGTACAGCCTAAATCAATGGTTATAGTTGGTGCGGGCGCAATTGGTGTTGAGTTTGCTTATTTTTATTACACGCTCGGAACCAAGGTAACACTTGTTGAATTTATGCCGCGCATAGTGCCTGTGGAAGATGAAGATGTATCGAAAGAATTAGAAAGAAGTTTTAAGAAAAAAGGAATCACCGTGCTCACTAATTCTTCAGTTGAAAGCGTTGATACGGCAGGAGACGGCTGCAAAGTGCAGGTAAAAACACCAACGGGCAATACTACTATTGAATGCGATATTGTGTTATCGGCGGTAGGTATCAGCACCAACATCGAAAACATGGGACTGGAAGAAACCGGTGTGAAAACAGACAAAGGAAAAGTGGTTGTAGATGATTTTTATCGTACCAGCGCAGCCGGTGTTTATGCCATAGGTGATATTGTGCGTGGTCCTGCTCTTGCGCATGTAGCTTCGCATGAAGGTATTACCTGTATTGAAAAGATTGCAGGTAAAAGCCCTGAACCGCTTGATTATAATAATTTACCGGGATGTACGTATTGCCAGCCGGAAATAGCATCTGTGGGTTACACGGAAAAAGCTGCCATTGACGCAGGCTATGAATTGAAGATAGGCAAATTCCCGTTTTCTGCCTCAGGCAAAGCAAGCGCCGTTGGCGCTAAAGAGGGGTTTGTGAAAGTGATTTTCGATGCGAAAACAGGCGAATGGTTAGGCGCTCACATGATTGGGTATAATGTTACCGAACTGATTGCCGAAGTGGTTGTAGCACGAAAATTAGAAACAACGGGGCATGAAATAATTACCGCCGTTCACCCCCACCCTACGATGAGCGAAGGCATTATGGAAGCAACGGCCGTGGCGTATGGAGAATGTGTGAATCTGTGATAATCGGACAAGGGATATGAGACACGGGACATGAGACTGACAAATTGAATTTCGAATAACGAAATACCTTAACTTCTACATTCGGAATTCAATATTCTGCTGTTCATGATTCAATTTGCACTTCTCTATTATTTCGTCAGCACCATTTGTTTGGTATCTATCCTAACTCCATCAACATACAATGAATACTGGTAGGTGCCGCTGACTAAATCGCCGGCATTGATATTCACCTGGTTGTAACCGGTTGCAAGACCATCAAATTCTTTTAATACCCTGCCGGTGAGGTCTGTGATTATGATTATACCCGTTTGGGCTGTGGAGGGAAGATAGTATTTGACATAACTGTTTTGGTTGAACGGATTGGGAACATTTTGCTCCAGTTGCGGAACATCAGTCTGCGTTATACCACTGCCTTGCTGTTGTTCAATAGAATTGGAAAAACTATTGCAACATTCACTCATGGCAATTTGCATTTGAGCTATTGTGTTTTTTAGATTGGCAATTTCCTGCTCCTGCACATCAACTTTAGCTTGTAATGCAGTTACATCGGGTGAAGCCGTAGAAATGGTGTCGCCGTTAATAGTTATTCCGGCGCCCGCTTTGTAAAATGTGGGTTTGGGAGTTTGCCAGGAAGCAACGCCTGCCGAATCTGAAGTAAGCACCTTGTCAATACCCTGCGAGCCATCGGTTATTTTTACATTTCCCACTACATCTAATGGGGCAGCCGGTGTAGAAGTTCCGATTCCAACCTTGCCCTCAAAAGAAATAACATTTGGCGTGATAACTGTTTGCGCAACACAATTTTTAACGGTTGCAACAAATAAAAACGTAACTAAAGCTAAGGAAAGATATTTCATAACAAAAAATTTTACAGAGTAAATATAGCCGATTTATTATAAAGTTTATAGCGTTTATGGTTATTAAAATGTTACAAATTCAGGCAGTTGAAAGTTGACAGAGAACAGAGGACAGTTTACATTTCACATCCTACATTTCACATTTCACATTCCGAATCTTTACTATTAACAATTAACATTTAACGATTAACGACCACAAAATTTGTAGTTTTGCGGCAGGTTATGGAAAAAATCCTTATCGTTGATTTCGGTTCTCAATATACCCAGCTCATTGCCCGTCGTATTCGCGAACTGAATATTTTCTGCGAGATTTATCCCTTCAATCATTTACCTGCTTTAACTGATGATGTTAAGGGTATTATCCTTTCGGGAAGCCCCGGTTCGGTATATGATAAAAATTATTTCACCATTGACCTTAATACTATTTTTAATAAAAAACCGGTTTTAGGAATTTGCTATGGTGCACAATTAATCGCCCACAATATGGGCGGCAAAGTAGAGAAATCGAATAAGCGCGAATACGGGCGTTCCATACTTTCACCGCTTACCAAAAACGGCATATTTACAGCCATTGTCGCTCCTTTCCAGGCATGGATGTCTCATTCAGATACTATTACACAATTACCTGATAATTTTGAGGTTATAGGAACTACAGAAAGTGTTAATAATGCCGCTTTCAGGTCAAAATCAGGCGTATACGAAAAGCCGGTTTATGCTATACAATTTCATCCCGAAGTAACCCATACCAAAGAGGGTGTTACCATACTTTATAATTTTTGTGTGACCATTTGCGGCTGCCAACAAAACTGGACGCCTTTGCTGTTTGTTGAAACTACCGTTGCCGATTTGAAAGAAAAATTGGACGATGACCATGTAATGATGGCATTATCGGGCGGAGTGGATTCTACGGTGGCTGCCTCCTTAGTAAACAGAGCCATCGGCGAACGCCTGCATTGCATTTTCGTGAACAACGGCTTATTGCGCAAAGATGAGTTCACTACCGTGTTGCATACTTATAAAAAAATGGGATTGAATGTTAAGGGTGTTGATGCCTCGGCGTTATTTCTAAAAGAATTGCACGGCGTTGAAGACCCTGAGCGAAAACGCAAGATTATAGGCAAGTTATTTATTGATGTTTTCCAAAGTGAAAGCGGGCAGATAAAAAACGTAAGGTGGCTGTGTCAGGGCACTATTTATCCTGATGTGATAGAATCCGTGTCGGTGCACGGTCCGTCGCAAACTATTAAATCGCATCATAATGTAGGTGGTTTGCCTGTGAAAATGCCCCTTAAGGTGGTAGAACCATTGCGTATGTTGTTTAAAGACGAAGTGCGGCGCGTTGGCAAAGAATTGGATATTGACTCTCTTATTTTAGGTCGCCACCCGTTTCCCGGTCCGGGCCTTGCAATAAGAATTATCGGACCTATTACAGAAGAGCGCGTGAAATTGTTGCAGGAAGCTGATAATATTTTCATCACTGCCTTAAAAAAAGAAAATTTATACGATAAAGTGTGGCAGGCAGCCGTAATTTTACTGAATACACAAGCCGTAGGCGTTATGGGCGATGAGCGTACTTATGAAAATGTGGCGGCATTAAGGGCAGTGGAATCAACGGACGGTATGACGGCTGACTGGAGTCATTTACCCTATGAGTTTTTAGCTAATGTATCGAATGACATTATTAATAATGTAAAGGGCATAAACCGCGTGGTATATGACATCAGTTCAAAACCGCCGGCAACCATTGAGTGGGAATGATCAGGTTGGGGTGTGATGGAGGTGTGAAAATAATAGTTTGGGCTCTCTATAAATTTGTTATAATAATAACCGGGGATGATTTTTAAACAATTTTTAATAGTTATCATCATAATGTTCTTTGGCGTTAACCACGCTAATGCGCAAATATCCGGGAAGAAAAAGCCGGAACCTCTTATTGATAATGATACCACTAAGGCTTTACCGGCTCATCCCGAAAAAACGGTAACAAAAAGTGCTGAATATAATAAGCCCGATCATTTTAATATAGCCCTGTTATTGCCGTTTAATGTGATGCAATCTCTGGAGTTTGATACCTCCGGCGAAACACACTATGATTATACCCCCGAAACATCTCTCGCCATACAGTATTACCATGGCGCACTGCTTGCTTTGGATTCGTTAAAGAAAACCGGAATTAAGCTTAACGTCTTCACCCTCGATGGTGGAACCGATTCCAATACGTTACGCAAAATTTTTAAATCCGGCATCATTGATTCTATGAACCTGGTAATCGGACCGGTTTATAACAGTTCATTGCGTGTGGCTGCCAAATTAGCCAAACAAGAGCATGTGGTGCTTATGTCGCCGTTTTCGGCATCAGAAAATATTACGAGTCAGAATCCCTATTACATCTCTGCCAATCCCACACTCAGCAGGCATTGTTATGAAATGCTTTCATTCCTCGATGCTAATTACAGTTCAAAGAAAATTTTTCTTATCTATAATAAAACCGGCGATGATACTATCACCGTGCGGCTCATAAAAAACACGGCAAAAAATTTTAAGGATTTGCACCTTTTATTTTATACCGATACAACCTATTATTCCAAATTTTCAATTATTGACACCAACCTCATCATAGTGCCTTCAATGGATGAAGACTATACAGGCATAGTTACCAGGCAGCTGTACGGCTATAGCGACTCTGTGCCTTTAGTAGTATTCGGAATGCCTACCTGGGATGATTTTGAAACCATGCGGCTTGATTACCTTACGGCTATACATTGCATGATAACGGCAGCAACCTGGTGTGATAAAAACAGCACAGCCTATAAAAAATTTGAGCAGGATTTTATCGCCACCTATCATTCCCGCCCGCTTGAACGAAGTGTTACCGGCTACGACCAGATGATGATGGCTGTTAAGCTGTTAAATACTGATTCGGGTGACATTGAAAAAAACGTACTTAATCTGTCTTATCATGGGTTAAGCGAAGATTTTAATTTTATTCCTTACCACAATAACCCTTTACAGACGGGCGAACCCGATTTTATTGAAAACTCCGATGTGCACGTATTACAGTTCAAAGATAATTCGTTGGTTAAACGGTTTTAATGAACTTTTGGTAGTATATTTGCGTATATAAAGTTTAAACTGCCTCTAATGAGAAAGATACTCCTCCTTTTGGTAATTATTATTGCCGGTTCTTCAATAATGGCTAAAGCACAGAATGCCGGAAACACGCCCCCCTCTTCAACATCTTCTAAAACTTCAATACATTGGATGAGTATTCAGGAAGCGGAAAAGCTGAATAAAAAACATCCGAAAAAAATTATCATTGATACGTATACCGACTGGTGCGGCTGGTGCAAACGCCTTGACGCCACCACCTGGGAAGATGCAAGAATTATTGACTATCTTAATAAAAACTATTACGCTGTAAAATTTAATGCCGAAACCAAAGATTCTATAGTATTTAACGGGAAAGTATATCATTTTAATCCCAATATGCGCGCGAATGAACTTGCCTATAACCTGTTGCAGGGACAACTCGCTTATCCTACAATTATTGTAATGGATGAATCGCTGACCAGTCTTTCGGTTATACCGGGTTATCAGGCGGCTGACCCGATGAATAATATTATCCATTACTTCGGCGACAATATTTATAAAACCGTTGAGTGGACTGCTTTCAGCGCCGATCCGTCAAAATATCTTAAAAACTAATCTATTTTTTGAGCGTCGTCACTTTCAGCCGCACCTTCCACTGATAGTGTTTCAACATTATCTCCTGAAAAGGCGAAGGAATGTGATTTAAAATTACTTATCAGCGATGCGCAGATACTGGCGGGAATTTTTCATTTGCCGTCGCAAACTTTCATTCATGTACTTCATCCCTCATTTGCCAGCAAAGCAGATGAAAAAAAAACCCTAATACGGTTTATTGATTTCGTCAATAAAAATCCGGTGCTGCACTTAACATATAATTCAATAACTGCTGCATTTCTTTCCCAGTCGGTAACCTTTGTGCCCAATGCCTTGTACGATGCATCTTCTAAAGAAGATTACCTGAAACAGGTTGAGCCATCGGATACCGGGAAATATGTTATTTCCGATTATAAAGACGGCAATGATTTTACAACGGTTTTTTCTGAAGATGAAAAATTGGTGAATACGGTTAAAGAAAAATTTTCGGGTTGTAAACTATCTCATTCAGCAAGTTTTTTGATTAATACTTTACAGAAAGATTATGCCGGCGACACTGCGCAGCGTGTGTTCGCCTATATACTTCCCGATAAATTGCAGCTTATAGTAACCGGAAAAGACAAGCCCGTATTCTATAATATTTTCTCTTACACCACCCCTGAAGATTTTATTTATTACATCTTACTGGTCTATAAAAAACTGGGATTTGACCCGGAAAAAACCCAGCTTATATTTTTAGGCGAGATACTCTCCCAGTCTAAATTATTTGAACTGGCGGTGAAATACATTCGTAATATCGGTTTCGGCAAACGGCTTGCAGGTGTAAATTATTCGGAAGAACTAAAACAGTTGCCCCCGCATTTTTATTACAGCATTTTCTGCATGGTATGAGGATAATCAGTGGCACATTAGGCAGTAGAAGGTTTAACCCGCCGAAAAATCTTCCCTCCCGCCCTACCACCGATGTTGCCAAAACGGGCTTATTCAATATGCTTAATCATGCTTTTGATTTTGAAGAAGTGAGTTTCCTCGACCTTTTCAGCGGCACCGGCAATATAAGCTATGAGTTTGCATCGCGCGGCTGCACCAATATTGTTGCTGTTGATAATGATTTTGGCTGCATTAATTTCATAAAAAAAACAGCGGATGAATTTAAAATAACCACTATCAACACTGTTAAAAGTGATGTCTATTCATTTCTAAACCGCAACTCTCAAACCTTTGATATAATCTTCGCCGACCCACCTTACGCACTTGAAACCATTGATGAAATGCCCAATCTTGTATTTGAGAAAAAGATTCTTAATAAAGGCGGCTGGTTTATATTGGAACATGACCGGCACCATAATTTCAGCAATCACCCCCACTTTGAGCGCAGCAGAAACTACGGAGACACAATATTTAGTATTTTTACAAATGAAAAAAACGCTTAGTGCTTTTTCATTCGGGGTGACTCACCCCCTAACGCTTAATTGCCACGTGCCCCTCTCTTTAAAGAGAGGGGCGGAGAGCTTCGAGTAGAGCGGGTGAGTCACCTGGCGACAAAGTAAAAACAAACTATATTTATATATCTGATTGGTATAAAAACTATCTAACACTTTTAAAAAATCCTGATGCCAAAAATCGCCGTATTCCCCGGTTCTTTCGACCCCATCACTATCGGGCACGCCGATATAGTGAAACGAGCCATACCGTTGTTTGATAGTATTATAATCGGCGTAGGTAATAATTCTCAAAAGCAATACCTGTTCTCTACCGAAAAGAGAACAAAGTGGATAGAGAAAATTTTTGCAAAGGAAAAGAAAATATCCGTGCAGGCATTTAGCGGACTTACGGTAGAGTTCTGCAAAAAAAATAACGCCGATTTTATACTAAGAGGGCTTCGCTCTGCCGCCGATTTTGAATATGAAAGCCTTATCGCACAGGCAAACCAAGCCATGTCGGGTATTGAAACGGTTTTCCTGTTATCTAAACCTGAATATTCTGCCATTTCATCTACTGTTATTCGAGATATAATCAGGAATGGCGGGGATGCGGGTAAGTTTTTGCCGGGGGTTATTAGTGGTGATATAAATAAACATTAATCACAATCAGCGATGTTTATACTTATAAAAGATAATTATTTTTTCTTGACACCATCAATAATGTCAGAAATGTGCGACATATTATCCTTTTTAATATGAAGCCCTGACATACCTCCCCAATCGTCATATTCAAGCAAGCATTCATCGGTGGCGCAGTCAAAAATGTATAAAGGTGTGTTGCCAATATAATAATACAGGTAGCAGTAATCCGAAGCATTGGAAGAGTTAGCTAACAATGCGTCTATCTTTGCTAATGGGACAATTTTATATTTATATCTATATCCTGAAAGCCCATCCTCATCCAGTGTGCAATAGGAGGCTAATCCTCTTCCCCACCTGCGTTTCTCGGTAATTTCTTTAGGAATGAGCAGTATTTTATCTTTTATAATTGAAGATTTTGAATTTAGATCTTCACCTGTTCTTATTTTTTTTGTTTTTTTATAATAGGCGATATTATCGTTAAAAAACCGTATTGATTT
Source organism: Chitinophagales bacterium (assembly GCA_963770495.1). Taxonomy (GTDB): domain Bacteria; phylum Bacteroidota; class Bacteroidia; order Chitinophagales; family CAVYQA01; genus CAVYQA01. The sequence continues at coordinate 264,665 of CAVYQA010000017.1, forward strand.
CGATATTAAAAACAGGGCTTGTTCATAACCGGTATCATTTGGCATATAAAAACTAAAACATGTTCCACTGTTTAATCGCTGTACTTCATCTGTATTATCTATTGTAATAACTCTTATGTCTTTCTCAATAACTATTTGACCCTTATACATATCAATATGCAAAAAGTCCATTTGATCTTTTATTAATTTATCATCAGCTTTAATAAATTTATACGGAGTAACCGTCCAGTAATTATTCAATGCAAAATTTATGGCTTTGTCTTCTTTTTCATTTCCAGTGAGCAATACGTAAAGTATATTTAGTTTGATAATGTTATCATAAGTCATGCGGGTGACAGCCTGGGCAAAGCTATGCTGTGTAAAGAAGGTAAAGAGTATTACTATCAGGAGAATCTTAAATTTCATATATTTTTAAATTTATCACAAATATTAAAATATTATTCGGGTTTACAAACTTCTATCTCCACAGAGTCTCCTTTCAATCCCTTTCCCGCCGTGGCAGGTGTTCAGCAATGGAAAAAGTCAAACCCACCTGCCACCGCAGCGTAAGCAAATAGCCAGGATTGATATAAGTGCTGAATTGCCGTCTGCTTTAGCTGACGGAAAAAGTATGATAAATTTAAGGCTTTAGCCCAAAATTAAACCAAGCTGTTACTAACTTTAAAATAAAATTCATGGTTAAAGCCTGACGATAATATTAGATTGTTGTCCGTCAGCTAAAGCAGACGACAATAATACTAACCACCTAAATTCCCCACAGGGGGCTTTAGTATTCCATCTTTATTGAATTTTATTTAATTTTGACCTATAGTAATATTATATGTCATCAACACTAACAAAAATCAATTCCATCCTGAAATCTATGGATGAAGATAGCAGGCAATCCCTGCTGCGTGAATTACAATTATTACAGGGCTATTTGCTGGCTGAAACCAACGACAAGCGTAAAAATTCTGCAATAAAAATCCTCATGAAAGAAATTGTGGCAGAGGTTAGAAAAGTGAGGAAAAAGAGGAGTTCAGGCGAAAAACATGCTGCCTGATAAAATTATCTTCGACACCAATATTTTTATTTCCCTTGCAATAAACAGGAACACAAAGTTCATTGTTGACCTGTTCGCAAAGTCAAATTCACAGCTAATAATCTGCGATGAATTAATTGCCGAATTAACAGAAACTATTTCGAGACCAAAATTTGTTAAATACCATATTGATATAGAAAATTATTTAGCGTTAATTGCTTTATTTTCACAATCGTTCAAAATAAAAAAACACGTTGCTCACTTGCCTGACCATGATGATAATTTCCTGGTAAACCTGGCACTCTCAAGCAACACTTTACTAATAGTAACGGGAGATAAAACATTGCTTGCGGTGGAAGAACATTTAGGAATTAAGTTTATTTCACTATCCTCGTTTCGCAAACAATTATCTGAACTCTGATTTGTTACCCTCAAAATACCACTAAATCCGATTTTTTCAGAGGAAAATTAAACTTTCTGTCCCAATTTGTTTCATCAGGTTATTTCAGTATTTAAATTTGCATTAGGTTACTCACCCGCTCAACTCGCGGCTCAACGCCCCTCTCTACGCGTAGAGAGGGCACGTGGCAATCGAGCGTTGGCGGGGTGAGTAACCACAGTAACAATTGAATAAAAATGCTTTTAATAATCATAATAAAAATCCTATTCTCGCTCATTGTAATTAGATATTCCATTGCAGCAGAAAGTTATTGCATAAATCATAAAACTAAAAAAACAAATCACAGGGGACCTGGAAATTGGAGAATGCCTAAAGAAGTTGCGCTTGCTCTTATAGAAGGCTATAAAATAAAAGTACATCCTGGAAGTGGATCAACCCACATTATTACTGAAGAAACAAAAGCCGATTCACAAACCTGTCATCTCACCCGTCCTCCAAATATAAATTTTACCCTCACTCACCTATTTAGTAAAAAACGAAACAGGAAACGGAAACTGTTTCCTTTTTTAAAAACAGGAAACAATAATTATGCAACTCATTCAAAATGGCATCCTGTTTTAAAAACTATCGTAAAAAATGACAGTGTTGTTTCCACAAAGTCATTCAACACAAAATTCACCCGCTTAACCAATTCAAAAAATTCCGAAGTCATACATGCATTCCCCGAAAAAGTTTTTGCATGCCAACAGTAAAATAATCGCTTCACTTAGCTGTTAAGTACATTTTAGTTTTCTTTTTCTTTGCTCCATTCCAACTATTCATTATCAATCTTCTCATTTTTATAAATTCAAAATCAATTTTGTCAAGTATAATAATTTCATAAAAGATTGATTATCAAACTCTTATCCTTTACCCATTTCGTTGGTGTCAAGGATAGAATTTTAATTTTACCAATGAAAAAATTTTCTGAGAATTTTAATTAGTGCATTGTTAGTTTTTTTTATTGCAAATTTTTGCAATTCAGTTAATAAAATGAAAACTTTTGACTTTTCACCATCATCAAATCACCAAATTATCAAATCATCAAATTATCAAGCCAAATTCCCTATTTTTGTGACGCTCATTTTATTGAATTAAATTAATTATAATATATGTTAATCGGTATTCTCAAAGAAGCCGGCGACGAAAAGCGCGTGGTAGTGTTGCCGGAAATAGTTCAGCAGTTAGTAAAAATGAGTATAACAGTGCAGGTGGAGGCGGGAGCAGGAGCAACCGCTTACGCTTCTGATGACGATTATAAAACCGCGGGAGCAACCATTGCGCAGCGCGATACCATACTTGCTAATGCCGATTTGCTGTTGAAAATTCAGCCCTTAAATTCCGACGAGGTAAAAAAGCTAAAACAGGGTACAGTTTACGTATGTTTTATGCAGGCGCTCTTTAATCCGAATAAAGTGCTTGAAACGGTGAACCAAAAATTAACCCTGTTCAGTTTGGATATGATACCCCGCACTACCCGTGCGCAAAGCATGGATATTTTATCGTCACAGGCAACGGTGGCAGGCTACAAAGCCGTATTAGAAGCGGCTAATCAACTGCCGCGCTTTTTCCCGTTGTTTATGACGGCAGCAGGGAGCATCACTCCTGCAAAGGTGCTTATCATTGGCGCCGGTGTGGCAGGGTTACAGGCAATTGCCACTGCAAAGCGCCTCGGAGCCGTTGTTGAAGCATTCGACACCCGTTCTGCCGTGAAAGAAGAAGTGCAGAGTCTCGGCGCAAAATTCGTGGAAGTGGAAGGCGCTGTTGATTCGAAAGCAGCAGGCGGCTATGCCGTGGAGCAAACCAAAGAATATCTCGATAAACAAAAACAACGCATTCATGAATCCGCCGCTAAATCGGATGTGATTATCACCACGGCGCAAATTCCGGGCAGAAAAGCACCTATACTTATAACTAAAGAAACCGTGGCTGCCATGCGCGCCGGCTCTGTTATTATTGATTTGGCTGCCTCAACCGGCGGTAATTGCGAGCTGACGAGAAATAATGAAATCAGTGTTACCCCAAACGGAATTAAGATAGTGGGTAATTCCAATTACCCTTCACAAATGCCGTTTGATGCCAGCAAAATGTTTGGGAAAAACGTATTTAATTTCATAAAATTAATTCTCACTAAAGAAGGGCAAATCAATTTGAATTTTGAGGACGATATCGTTAAAGGCACCTGTGTCGTCCACAACGGCGAAATAGTAAATGACCGTGTAAAACAATCAATGGCACAACCCACCACTTAATAAATTAACCTATGCTCGATCATCTTGTAAGTTTTATAGCTACCTATCACGAACAGATTTTTATAATTATACTTTCCGTTTTTCTTGGAATAGAAGTTATATCACATGTGCCGTCGGTTTTACATACGCCGCTCATGTCGGGCGCAAATGCTATTCACGGCGTGGTTATCGTTGGCTCAATCATCGTTATGGGGAGCGCAACGCCCGGTGATTACCTTGCATTAATATTGGGTTTTATTGCCGTGATATTGGGCACGCTTAACGTAGTGGGCGGTTTTGTTGTTACCGACCGGATGCTGGAACTGTTTAATAAGAAAAAGAAAAAATAATTGCCACAGATTCACAGATTATAAATAATATTTCTATCGACTATGTATCATCACATTATGACAGACGCTTCTGCTATTCTTATTATTATTTACATCATTGGTTCAATTACCTTCATTCTCGGTTTAAAAATGCTAAGCCATCCTGAAACAGCACGGCGTGGTAATCTTATAGCTGCCGGTGGCATGACCATATCTATTTTAGGTACAATTTTTCTGTATCCCGGTATCCATAACCTGGGATGGATATTCGGCGGTATTATTATTGGCTCAATAATAGGTACTGTAGCCGCACGTAAAGTGCAAATGACGGCTATGCCGCAAATGGTGTCATTATTTAATGGAATGGGGGGCGCCTGCGCGGCTATTATTTCTTTAGTTGAATTCCAACCTCGTTTTGCAGACGGGCGCTTATGGCATGAACGGAACTATTCTTGCCGGATTGCTTATAGGCAGCGTTTCATTTGCAGGAAGTATGATAGCTTTTGGAAAACTCAATGGCAACATAAAAGATTTTTCTCTTCCCTTCCACTCCATTTTCAATCTCGTTTTACTGATTATTCTTATTGGCATAGGTGTTTATTTATCAATTACCGACACAGCTAATATGACTGTGCTGGGTATTATGGCTGTTCTGTGTCTGGGTTACGGTGTATTCTTTGTAATGCCTATAGGCGGGGCTGATATGCCCGTTGTTATTTCGTTGCTAAATTCATTTACCGGTGTGGCAGCAGCCTGTGCAGGGTTTATTTATGGCAACCAGGTTATGCTAACGGGTGGAATATTAGTTGGCTCGGCAGGAACAATTCTTACCCTGTTAATGACAAAAGCCATGAACAGGTCTCTGCTGAATGTTATCGTTGGCAATTTCGGAGGAGGGGGAGCCGCTGCAGGTGCAGGTTCAACTACACAGGGAGCAATAAAAGAAATTTCAATTAGTGATGCCGTCTGTTTTATTGAGTTATTCTAAAAAAGTGTTTATTGTTCCCGGCTATGGATTGGCAGTTGCTCAAGCACAACATGCTTGCCATGATTTGGAAAAAATACTGGAAGAAAAAGGCGTTGAAGTTAAATATGCCATTCATCCGGTTGCGGGACGTATGCCCGGGCACATGAACGTGCTGCTGGCAGAAGCCGATGTTGATTATTCCAAACTTCTTGAAATGGAACCGGCTAACGAAGAAATGCCCGATACCGATGTGGTGCTGGTAATTGGCGCCAATGATGTGGTGAACCCGGCGGCAAAGAACAATCCTTCGTCTCCTATTTATGGTATGCCTATTATTGAGGTGGATAAAGCCCATAATGTAATAGTTATGAAAAGAAGCATGGCTACGGGGTATGCCGGAATAGAAAACGAATTATTTTATGAGCCTAAAACACGTATGTTATTCGGCGATGCTAAAAAGTCGCTTCAGAATTTGATAACGGAAATAAAGCAGGTTTAATGCAATTTTCAATTTCTTTTTTTGAGAGTTTCATTCTATCCCCAAAACTCTTTTTGATTTTAATAAATTTTAGTATTTATAACTTCACTGTAGTGAATAGTTCTATATTTTTGTAACAATTTTATGACATGAGCGGTAATATTAAAGAGGTATCTCAAAAGACTATTGTACTGATTTCAACGATTATTATTTTAAGCTTGTCCTACTTAACCGTACTTATCGGGCTTAGTATGGATGATTACCGTGTTTATTTTGTCCCCTACATTCCTATATTGTATTTAGCATCAGTTATAATATTGTTGTGTTTTCACAGGGGATGGAGCCCCGACTTTTTGCTTTTTCTTCTAATAATTCTCGTTGCGAGTTTCTTAATTCAATTAGCTGCTGTTAAAACAGGGCTAATTTATGGTCCTATTAAATATGGCACTATCTTAGGTCCTAAACTTTTAGGCGTGCCTGTGATGGCTACTCTTAACAAATTTGTCATATTGTATTGTGTGGGATTATTTGTGAAAAGACTGAAGATTAAGCATGTTTTTCCTGCCTCTCTTTTTGGCGCATTAATTATTTTACTTATAAGCGTCCTTGCTGAGCCTGTAGCACTATTTTTAAAATTCCATGAATGGTCGGAGCACCTGTTTATGTTCCACTACTATGGGGCGCTATTTATAATCGCTTTCGCTTTTCTCTATCTTTTTAATAGTATGAAATTTCATAAGAAAAATAACATTTATCTTTCTATCTTGTTAATGGAAATACTTTTTTTTATAGTAATCGATTTTACTATAATCTGAGCAAAAAAATTCTTGCTGCCTTTATATTAAAAATTACTTAAATAACAATACATTTGTGGTGAGTAACAAAGTGGATAAATTCAAAGCCCTGCAATTTGTAATTCGTTTTTAAATGTTCTATTATTGTAAAAATATATGTCCATGTTTGACGATGATTATGAAGATGACCGTCCGAAAATAAAGGCGGCAGTAGGACAATTTGAAGCGATGTTGAAGAAACATGAAACCTGCTTTTTCGACCTCGCCACTTACGAAAATATGATCGAGTATTATGAGGACAGGAATGATTTTGACAAGATTGAGCGCGTACTTGATTTTGCTTTAGAACAATATCCTTACTCCTCCTATTTCCTGATTAAAAAAGCCGGTCTTGAACTGATGGATAAGCATTATCGCACAGCCCATGAACTGCTCGACCGCGCTGAATTGCTCGACCCTTCTGAATTGACGATTTATATATTGAGGTCTGACAGTTATCTTTATCAATCCAATTATCAAAAATCTGTCGAAGTACTCAGATATGCCCTGCTTATAGCATCACCTGAATCAAAACCCGAACTATTGCTTGAATTAGCTGATGTATATGAAGAATGGGAACATTATTACGAGGTGTTTGATACCTTAAAACAAGCGCTTACCCTGCAACCGGAGAATGAAGAGGCGTTAAGCCGCATGTGGTATAGTGTGGTGCTCAGCGGCCGATTTGAAGAAAGTATTGAATTTCATACCGCTTTGATTGATAAAACCCCCTATAGCTATTGGGGCTGGTATAACCTTGGATTATCCTATCATGAATTAGGCATGTATGAAAAAGCAATTGATGCTTTTGAGTTTGTGTTTGCCATAAACGAAAAAAGTGATTTGGCTTATTGTGATTGTGCAGAGAGTTATTTTAAGCTTAAGAACTACAAAAAAGCCATCGAGTATTTTGAAAAGGCAATTGAATTTGCAAAGCCTTACGAAGCCATTCATTATTCCATAGGCGTGTGCTATGAAAAGTTAAAAGATTACCATAAAGCCCGCCAGTATTACAGAAAAGCCGTGGCTGCCGATTCAAAATTTGATATGGCGCATTACCGTATTGGCGAAACTTATCGTAAACAAAAACAATGGAAGAATGCCATTCATTCTTACGAACGCGCTTTACAGATAAACAACGGCAAACATGATTACATTACAGCTTGCGCAGAAGTGTTTTATAAATCAAATGATAGTGATGGTTTGCTAAAAATGAGCGATACATTTTTTAAAAGCGTAAATAATTCCGTTACATTTCCTCATGTAAAAAAAATGATGAGCTATCTTTTTGCTACAGGTAATTTTTCCAAAGCACTGGACATTAATCATAAAATTTCCGAAGAGGCTGAATTCGGCTCCGCCACCTTTTATATTGAAGCTGCCGGATTATATGCCCTCGGTAAAAAAAGCTCTGCTCTTACCGTATTTGAATATGCGGCTTCCGTTTCTTTCAACGGTCACCATTTGGCTTTTGACCTGAACCCAACGCTTCAAGATGATGAAGCTGTTCAGCTTATCCTTGAACAATATAAAAAATAGCAATGAACTTTAATTTAAAAGATATTCCCGTGCGGGCACCTAAACCGCGCGAAACCGGGCTTACGATGGTGATGGACAAAGGCATGAGTGTGCAGGAAACAGAAAATTTTATTTCCGTTGCCGGTCCGTATGTTGATTTAGTGAAACTGGGGTTTGGCACTGCTTTCGTTCTGCCTAATCTTGAGAAAAAACTTGCCGCCTACAAAGCGGCAAATATTACGGTTTATTTCGGAGGCACTTTGTTTGAAGCGTTTATCGTGCGCAACCAATTTGACGATTATTTAAAAATGCTTGAAAAATATAAGCTTGACTATGCAGAGGTATCAGACGGTTCGCTGGAAATGTCGCATAAAGAAAAACTCAAGTATATTACTACACTTTCAAAACAGGTTAAAGTGCTTTCGGAAGTAGGCTCCAAAGATGCTGAAAAAATAATTCCTCCTTATAAATGGATAGAACTTATTAAAGCCGAATTAGGGGCTGGTTCATGGAAGGTGATAGCCGAAGCGCGGGAAGGCGGCAATGTGGGCATTTATCGCGGAAGCGGCGAAGTGCGTGAAGGATTGGTTGAAGAAATACTGTCGCAGGTATCGGGAGATAAAATTCTTTGGGAAGCGCCCAACAAAGCCCAGCAGGTATGGTTTATAAAGTTATTAGGCGCCAATGTTAATGTAGGAAACATTGCACCCAATGAAGTGATTCCATTGGAAACCTTACGTATCGGTTTGCGCGGAGATACGTTTCATCATTTTCTGAAAAAATAAATTTCCGTTGCGACAGTTCGGACTAATCGGCTTTTCGCTTCAACATTCGTTTTCTAAACAATTTTTCTCTGACAAATTCAAGCTAGAAAATAGTACTGATTGTGTTTATGAAAATTTTGAATTAAAATCTATTGATGAATTTCCTATATTATTAGAAGCAAATCCAAATCTTGCCGGGTTAAATGTAACCTTACCCTATAAACAAAGCATTATTAAATTTTTGGATGCTCTTGACGATGAAGCCCGCGATATTGGCGCAGTGAATGTGATAAAGTCTGAAAAAACCGTTGACGGAAAAAATAAACTCACCGGTTATAACAGCGACCATTATGGTTTTGCGAAATCACTAAAAGAAATTTTACCTAAAGGAAATATTTCCGCTCTAATTCTAGGAGTTGGAGGTGGCAGCAAAGCCGTTGCGTATGCGTTGAAAAAAATGAATATCAACTTTAAAATCGTATCGCGAAGACCGAATGAAGGACAATTATCTTTTGATAAAATCTCCGATGAAATAATTAATACTCACCATTTGATTATTAATACCACTCCCTTAGGAATGTTCCCTAATGTGCAAACTTATCCGCCGCTACCCTATCAACAGCTAACGGCAAAACATATTTTATTTGACCTTGCCTATAATCCTGATGAAACGGTATTTCTAAAAAAAGGAAAAGAAAAAGGAGCGATAACCTTAAACGGGTTAAAAATGCTGCATTACCAGGCAGAGAAAAGTTGGGAAATTTGGAATAAATAGAAAATACCCGGCAGCGCCTATCTTAGAATAATTATCGGCGAAAAATTTCTATGAAAGTACCTGCAATATTCTGATAACAAATTTTTAGGATGAGCCTCAAGCCATCCATATTGTTCACTTTGCAGGCCTTGATTAACATCATCTAACACAATACCACTTTGATAAATTGTTTTACCGTCTTCACAAAGAATTAATTCGCTTTCTACTGTAGCCATATCGCCACCCGTAAAAGCAAATTTCCATTCAGACTTCATTTCTTTAAGCAGTTTTATATTGGATGTTTTAAAGCTGTGCCAGCGCGGCATTTCTTTAGATAAATCTTTACTATCATCCCTGTTTATAAACAGGTATGCAGTCCAAGAGCCGTAATCAAAATTAAATTTTTCGAGTGGACTAATAACTTGTCCAACTTTGTAATTTTCGTTCTTAGTATTATCAATATTCTTCGAAAAATCCAATACCACAGGACCAAATATTATTGAATATATTATTAAACCAGAAAGGCAAAAAACAAAAAAATACAGAAAATATTTAATTTTTTTCATGTGAATTAAAATCAAAAATCTAACTCACCATATCACTATCGGTTGTTTTGCGGTTCATTATTTCCGTTTGCTTGCGAATGGATTCTTTATGTATCAGCTCAAATATCTTTACAATAATATCGGGCGATAAATTTTTCTCGCCGGCGCTTTTGCTGCGTGTTTCAATTATTTCATTCCAGCGCTCCGGTTGAAAAATAGTGATATTATTCTCTTTCTTAAACAATCCTATTTTTTCTATGTATTGCATTCGCTCGGCAATAATAGCCAGCAAATCCTCATCAATTTTATCAATGATAGCGCGCAAATCATCCAGTGATGCTTTAAACAAAGGATTATCAGAGTTTGGTTTTCGAATAATTAATTGTTCAAGAATTTTCTGCAAACCTTCGGGAGTAACCTGTTGTTCGGCATCACTCCACGCTTTATCAGGATTAATATGGGTTTCAAGCATCAACCCGTCAAAACCCAAGTCAAGGGCTTTTTGAGAAACACTCTGCAACAAATCTCTTTTACCGCAAATGTGGCTGGCATCGGTGATAATCGGTAATTCGGGTAAGCGGCGACGCAATTCTATCGGTATCTCCCAACTCGGCTTATTTCGGTATTTTGTTTTCTCAGCAGTATAAAATCCGCGATGAATAGCAAGAATATTTTTTACACCAGCATTTGAAACACGCTCTAATGCACCAATCCACAAATCCAAATCAGGATGCAACGGGTTTTTTATCATTACCGGAATATCCACTCCCTTAAGTGTATCAGCTATCTCCTGCACTAAAAACGGGTTTACTGTCGTACGGGCTCCAATCCACAATACATCCACTCCATATTTAAGCGCCAGTTCAACATGCTCTCTGCCGGCGACTTCCACGGTAACAGGCAAATCAAAATGCTTTTTTATTTCGCTTAGCCACTGCAAACCAATTTCACCCACTCCGGCAAATGAATCGGGGCGGGTACGCGGTTTCCATATTCCAGAACGGAATAAATGAACACCTAACGGCTTAATTTTTTCGGCAACACTCCACACCTGCTCGTGCGTTTCGGCTGCACACGGTCCGGCAATTATAAACGGGAAGCCGGTTTTTATTTTCCAATTACTAAGAGGTAAAAACTGCATAAATTACAGGTCGCAAAGGTAAGCTATTTTATGACCACTGTCATCTAATATTTTAGCTGTCTTTATCTATATTTGCGCAATTTTTTATGAACCCTTCAACCCTGTCTTTCGATAATACTGAAATTGCCTTTGCAAATAAAAATAATGCCGAGTTGAAAAAATCGGCATGGCTTTTTTCAATGATGAATAATCCTGCACTTGTGTCTGTAGGCACTTTGTTCACGCCATTGGCGCTTAAATGGAAACTACCTGTTAAATCAATTATAAAAAGCACCATTTACAGCCAATTTTGTGGCGGCGAAACACTTGCAGAATGTACTCCGGTAATAGAAAAACTTGCAAAATATAATGTGCAAACCATTCTCGATTATGGTGTTGAGGGAAAAGAAACCGAAGAAGATTTTGAGGCTAACTTAAACGAGATGCTGAATGCCATTGCCTATGCAAAAGGCAACAAAAATATTCCTTTTGCAAGTATAAAAGTTACGGGGTATGCGCGTTTCGCCCTGCTTGAAAAATTGAATTCAAAAGCCGAATTATCAGAATCTGAAAAAACCGAATGGGCTAATGCCAAAGCCAGAATGCATAAAGCCTGTAAAGCCGCATTAGAAACAGGCATTTCATTAATGATAGATGCTGAAGAAACATGGATTCAAAACCCGCTCGATGATTTGGCTAATGAACTGATGCTTGCCTATAATACCAAAAGAGCCGTTATGTTTAATACCTTTCAACTCTACCGGACAGACGGACTGGCTCTTCTTAAATCCTCTTACGAAAAAGCAAAAGCCGGCAACTATATACTGGGCGCTAAACTGGTTCGCGGCGCTTATATGGAAAAAGAACGCACCCGCGCCTTAGAACTAAATTACCCATCGCCCATTCATCCCAATAAAGCTGCTTGCGATAATGACTATAACAGTGCAGTTGAGTTTTGTATTCAGAATATCCAGGACATTAATTGCTGCATTGGCTCGCATAATGAGTATACTAATAAATACGGAGCGGAGTTAGCTGAAAAGTTGAATATCCCTCATAATCATCCTCATCTGAATTTCTCACAACTTTTAGGGATGAGTGATAATCTTACTTTTAATCTTGCCGCATCGTGCTATAATGCTAGCAAGTATGTGCCTTACGGACCTGTGAAAGATGTAGTACCCTATCTAATGCGCCGCGCTAAAGAAAATACTTCTATTGCGGGGCAAACGAGCCGGGAGCTGACGTTGATTAGAACTGAGGTTAAGAGAAGGAAGAAATAATTACCAGCTTCCGCTGGCTCCACCGCCACCAAAACTGCCGCCACCAAATCCTCCGGAGAAACCACCGCCGCCTCCAAAACCACCTCCACCCCCGCCACCGCCTCCGCCAAATAACAAGAGGGGCCAAAAACCGCCGCTACTGTAATAACCTCCTTTGCCGCCGCGGTTCCTGAAAATTATAGAGAGAATAAAAATGAGAATGATAAATCCAAAAATAAAGTAGCCGCTATAATCCGGGTTTGTAGGGTGACCTTTAAATTCACCCGCTAAAGCTTGCATGATGGCTGTAGTTCCCTCATCTAATCCCTTATAATAATCCTGTTGTTTGAAATTGGGAGTAATATAATTGTCAATGATATTTCTTGCAGTAACATCAGGAATTGCACCCTCTACACCGCGCCCTGTCGCAATATTTATACCATGAGGATTCATAACAATGGTAATAAGTACGCCATTGTCTGTATGTTTTCCTCCTACTCCCCAATAATCGCCAAGACGAGCGCCAAAATCAGCAATATCATCATCAATAGAATCCAGAATAACAATAACAATTCGCGTTGAGGTGGAATCGTTATAATTAATAAGTTTCTGATCTAATTGCTGTATTTCACCTGTCGACAGTATATGGGCAAAGTCACTTACAGGGACCGGCGGATTGGGCTTTGGCGGTAAATCTTTTGTTTCCAGTGCAAAAACATGACTTACGGCAAACCCTAACAAACAAACAAGTATCAATAATCTTTTCATATAAATTTTCACTTGCCGTGGTTTATAATGTCAGAGTAACCATCTTTATTATTGGCATCATAAGGGAAAGATTCTTTTAATTTTTCACCCACCAGTTTAATGCCTTCACAAATTCCGTCTGCTAATTTGCCCTGCTTAAAAAAGTCTATCATTTTATTTTTCACATCGTCCCAGAAATTATCGGGCACCTTAGAATGAATACCTTCATCGCCCACAATAGCGAATTTCCGGTGATCTGTAGCAAGATAAATCAACACTCCATTGCGGTGATGTCTTTCATGTAATCTTAAATGATGAAAAACCTCCACTCCTCTTTCCAGCGGGTCGCCTTCGCATTTTGGTTCAACATAAAAACGTATCTCACCTGAAGTGCCTTTCTCAGCCTCTTTAATGGACTGAATAATCAGTTCTTCTTCCTCAGCCGAAAATACTTTTATATTGCCTTTAGCCATTTTTATAATTAAAAACTAACGTTAGGAACATTTTCCGAACCGGTCTGTGCCTGGAAATACCCTTTCTCCTTAAACCCGAACATGGATGCTGTTAAATTGTGAGGAAAAGTCATGATATAGGTATTATAATCTTTTACGGCGTCATTAAAATTCTGGCGGGCAAAGTTGATACGGTTTTCAGTGCCTTCCTGCTGGGTTTGAAAATCCCGAAATGCAGCGGTAGTTTGTAATTCAGGATATTGCTCGGCAACAGCCATCAAGCGCCCGAAAGAAGTTTTAAAAGCATCCTGCGCCTGTTGGAATTGCTGAACATTTTCAGGCGTTAATTTACTGGCATCAATATTTATGCTAGTTGCTTTTGAGCGGGCATTAATAACATCAACCAAAGTTGATTGTTCAAATTTTGCCGAACCTTTTATGGTGTTAACCACAGTGGTATAGAGGTCATTTCGGCGCTGGTATTGCGTTTCTACATCACTCCACATATTGCTGACATTTTGACTGCGCTTTACCATGCCGTTGTAAGGGGCTACAAGCAAAACGCCCAGGATAATTAAAAATGTAAGAATAACAATTAATACAACCCATGTCTGTTTCATACTGTTTCGATTTTAATATTACGCTGACAAATATAGATAATGCCTGTATATTTCTGCATTAATAAATAGGTAGACGATTATCCGGCTATGTTAATCTAAGTTTGGTATATTTAGTTCAAAATTAAAAAATTATTCATTCCTTAAAAAAATAAAAGATGCTACATTTACCGTATAAGCACATCAGCATATTATACTATGACCACATCAGAAAACGAAAACACCGATAAGCGTCTCTTCCTTCTTGATGCCTTCGCCCTTATCTACCGCGCGTATTTTGCGTTTAGCAAAAACCCGTTGTATAATTCCAAAGGCATGAATACCTCTGCCATCCAGGGATTCACTAATACCCTGCTCGAAATTTTGACGAAACAAAATCCATCGCACATTGCGATTTGTTTTGACACGGCTGCTCCTACCAACCGTGAAACAGAATTTGCGGATTATAAAGCCCAGCGTGAAGCGCAACCGGAAGATATTACCATTGCAATTCCGTATATACGGCAGATTATCGAGGCATTTCATATTCCTATTGTCGAGAAAGACGGGTTTGAAGCAGATGATGTGATAGGCACGTTAGCCAAACAAGCTGAAAAAGCGGGTTACACTATTTATATGGTTACACCTGATAAGGATTTTGGGCAATTGGTGAGCGACCACATTTTTATGTACAAGCCACCTTACCTGGGCAATGAGTTTGAGATTCTTGGTCCGGAAGAAATAAAAAAGAGATGGGAGATTGACGATGTGAAAAAAGTGATTGACATTTTAGGACTGATGGGTGATAGCAGCGATAACATACCAGGCTTACCGGGCGTTGGTGAAAAAACCGCGAAAAAATTTGTTGCTGAATTCGGCTCGGTTGAAAACCTGCTTAAAAATACCGATAAGCTGAAAGGTAAGCAGCAACAGACTGTTATTGAAAATAAAGACATAGCTCTCCTTTCTAAAAAACTGGCGACAATTATAACCGATGTGCCTGTTAAGTTTCATGAAAAAGATTTCGAGCGCTCTGAAATGGATAAGAAAAAGCTTGGTGAAATTTTTGCCGATTTGGAGTTTCGTACTCTCGGTAAACGTATACTGGGACAGGATTTTAACGTTACCAATGCTCCAAAAACACAGACGGATTTGTTTGGAAATGAAACCTTACCCCCCGCAATAGAAAGAGCAGAAGAAAAATTAGAGAAACCCATAGAAGCCGAAAAAGAAGAAGTAATAACAGTGGGTTTTAATATTGACAATACTCCGCACACTTATTATCTCATTAACACACCGGAGAAAGTAAAAGATTTAGTTTCTATGCTTGGTAAATCCAAATTCTTCTGTTTCGATACTGAAACCACGAACGTTGATGCTAACCTTGCCGAGATAGTGGGTTTTTCGGCAGCTATAAAACCGCATGAGGGCTATTATGTTCCTTTCCCTGAAGACCAGAAAAAGGCAAAAGAATTGTTAAATCATTTTAAGCCATTGTTAGAAGATGAGAGCATTCTGAAAATAGGTCAGAATATGAAATACGATATGCTGTTGCTGAAATGGTATGATATTGATGTGCGGGGTACTATGTTCGACACGATGATTGCCCATTATCTTATTGATGCCGATATGCGCCACAACATGGATATAATGGCGGAGACCTATCTTAACTACTCCCCTGTTTCCATTGAAACGCTCATTGGCAAAAAAGGTAAACAACAGGGTAATATGCGCGATGTGGACTTTGAAAAAATTAAAGAATATGCAGCCGAAGATGCGGACGTAACACTTCAATTGAAAGAGCATTTCGTGCCGATGCTTAAAGAAAAAAAAGCGGAGAAGTTATTTAACGAGGTGGAAATGCCATTGGTGGCTGTGCTTACCGATATGGAATTTGAGGGCGTGAAGGTGGATGAAAAGTTTTTAAATGATTATTCTGTATTGCTTGAAAAAGATATTGCAAAAGCGGAAAAAGAGGTGCAGGAATTAGCAGGAGTAAAATTTAATCTTGCATCACCAAAGCAATTGGGAGAAGTATTATTTGAAAAATTAAAAATTCCATACATAGGGCAAAAGACAAGAACAGGGCAATACTCAACGGATGAAGATACCTTAAGCAAATTAGAAACCGACATTCCTATTATTTCAAAGCTTTTAGATTACCGCGAGTTAACGAAATTAAAATCCACTTATGTAGATGCCTTGCCCGCGCTGGTTAATCCCAAAACAGGAAGAGTACATACTACTTTTGCACAAGCTGTTGCTGCCACAGGCAGATTGAGTTCAAATAATCCTAACCTGCAAAACATTCCTATCCGCACTGAACGGGGACGTGAGATACGTAAAGCATTTGTTGCCCGTGATAATAAACATGTTCTCTTATCAGCCGATTATTCGCAAATTGAATTGCGCATTATAGCTTCACTAAGCGGCGATGAAAATATGATGTCTGCATTAAAGCACGGTCAGGATATTCATTCTGCCACTGCGGCAAAAGTTTTCGGTGTGCCCTTGAATGAAGTTACACGTGAAATGCGTAGCAAAGCAAAAGCAGTAAATTTTGGTATTGCTTATGGGCAAACAGCGTTTGGCTTATCACAGTCGTTGAGAATATCTCGCAACGAAGCTAAAGAAATAATTGATAATTACAACAAACAGTTTCCGGGCGTTGCACGCCTAATGGAGGACAACAGGGTATTTGGTCGTGAGCATGGATATGTTGAAACGATACTGGGACGCCGCAGGTATTTACGCGATATTAATTCCCGCAATGCCAATGTACGCAATTTTGCCGAGCGTATTGCTATAAATGCACCCATACAGGGTTCTGCAGCTGACATGATAAAAGTGGCAATGATTAATATTCATAATGAGCTGCGTAAACATAAATTCAAATCAAAAATGACCTTGCAGGTGCACGATGAATTGGTGTTCGATGTTTATAAAGAGGAAACCGAAAAAATTAAAGAGCTGGTTCATGAAAAAATGATTCATGCCATTAAATTATCGGTGCCAATAGAGGTGGAAACGGGAGTTGGTAGTAATTGGCTGGAAGCGCACTAAATTGATGTGCTGATTTGATGATATGCTGATATGCTGATGACTAAAAATTAAATTTATGTTTTTTAATAACTATTTTAATTCTGTTGCTGAAATCATCCAAGCAAAATTCAATGGAAGTTCATATAATGATCAAAATCCAGCAGATAAGGGTGAATTATGTGAGATTTTCATTAAAGAGTTTCTAATTGACTCTATCGGTGATAATTTTATAAGTTTTTAGAGGAGGTAATATTATCAATTATAAGAACAATAGATCAAAGCAATTTGATATTGTTTTATGTGGTAAAAGAACAATAAAAATATTTGGAGATAAAGGTCTTTATCCAATAGAAACCGTTTTTGGCGCTTTTAGTATAACTGCTACCTTGGATAAAAGTAAACTCCAAAGTTGTATATCTGAATTTCAATCCATACCTAATAAAGATTATTCATTCAGTATTCCTGGATATATACCTCATGATTATGTCATAGAAACAATTCAGGCATGGGAAGTTTTATTTCCTTTTAAATGTCTTTTTGCTTATAATGGAGAAATAAATAAAGAAATGATAGAAGAGATAAATAAATTAAATAAAGAAAATGGTGGATTTATAAATTTACTCCCGGATTTAATAATGGTGAACAAAAAAGGAATTATCCGAAAAGAACTAATAGAGTTTAAAAACAATACTCCAATTTTCAGATACAATTTTCACAATTTTGATGAAAAGACTCCAATAGGTACTCCTTTTAGCTATATACTTTTTCATCTTTTTAATCACAGCAACGAAGAATTTTTGCTCAGAACTAAATATGAAAATTATTTTAATTCTGATGTGACTAATAAATAATTCACATTTTAACAACTTTAATAGTTCCACTTATCCCCTCCCCATTTCTCGCAGCAATAAAATACAAGCCTTGCGGAAGCTGGCTGATATCAATAGTTAAATTTTGTGAGGCGCTGTGCCCCGGATGATAATATTGAGTTAAAACCTGCTGACCAAGAATGTTTGTTAGAGAAATTGTTACGGGTGAATTATCAGTAATACTCATTTTAACATTCAGTTCATCAGCTGCCGGGTTGGGATAAACGATAAATATTTTAACTGAGGATTCTATAGCTTTAATTCCTGAAGGAATAAGAGAATCACAGCCAAAATAATCTGCTTCAAGCTTTAGCGCCTTGTATATATTTAGCCGGCCGTTTGAGACCGTTTTATTTAATAAGGTGGGAACCGTATCAACACTATTCAAAATAAATTTTTTTATCAATAAAGCTGTTCCTGAAGGGTCATCCTTAAATGAAGAATCAAAGGCAGGGCATTTTAAAGAATACATGAGCGCAATTGCACCTGCAACATGGGGTGATGACATTGAAGTGCCTGTTAAAATGCCGTAAGTGTTGCCTGGCAAAGTAGAGTAAATACTGGTTCCCGGTGCTCCAAGGTCGATAGTATGTTGTCCATACGCAGCGCCATCAGCTACATCTAAATTATCCTGATCATTTGTGTTGGTAACAGAAATCATATAATTACTGGGGCAAGCTGTTGGAATATCGCCAACCGAATCAACATCCCAGTTACCATCCGCAGTGGCGGCAGCGTTAAGTATACCAACAGCGCCAAGCACATCGTACATAGAACACCATAACGGATAATCAGAAGGTTGTCCCTTGTTAACGCCAAAAGATGAGTTGGTTGCAACAACAAAACCATTGCCAATTCCCCTGTTATAGCGATCACGTTGATTTACTATATAAAGGTAAGATTCCACAACCTCATCTTCGGTGCCATCACCATATTCTACAGGCATGATTTTAACATTCCAGTTAACACCCGTAACTCCAATAGTATTGTTGCCGATTGCCCCTGCAATGCCGGTAACATGTGTGCCATGGCCAAAAGGTGAGCAGTTATCATCATCAATCTGTCCGGAATTAGTGCCTGCATTCCAGCCGTTATAATCTCCCGGATAACTATCATCGCCATAATAGTCTTTCCAATAATTAATGTCCTGATGCGCAAGATCGAAACCGCAGTCATCAATAGCTATTACTATGGTGTCGTCATCAGATGTTAATCCTCCAGTTGTAACATTCCAGGCATTTTCAGCATCAATATCAGCGCCGGGTGTTCCGCCTGTTTGCCCGGTATTGTTCATATTCCACTGTTCAGAGGCAAAGAAAGTGTCATTAGGCACTGCCCGAAGGGTAACATAATGATTGAATTGTGCAATTTGAACCAAATCAGAATTTCTAACTGAGGATAAAAAATGGTCCTCGTCCACATTTTGATTATTAAAATGAAGCTGCCAGATATTAAATTTGGACGAAATACAGCGTAAGGACTTTAATTCAGTTGCAGTTCTGGCATATTGTTGCTGAGATTCAATCAATTTATCTATTGATGCACCGGGTTTAAGCATTACTAACAAATCGCCCGGCACATGATCGCTTAGCTGGGCATAAGCAGTAAAACTTAATCCCAGTAAAAAACACAATAGGATTGCATAACTTTTTTTCATTTTAATACTATTATAGATTATGATTGACTATTATAAAATTACTTAGTTTATACGGTATTGCAAAAAACCTGCCATCAGAGGGCCCTGAGAATGAGTTGCTGAACCTCGTCGGTTTTCCATTTTTTTTCCAAATCATTCACGGCATAAAGTTTTTCCAGTAATTCATCGTGCTGCCTGCCAAGACGTAAAGCATCGGCATAATTCATGTGGCTAAAGGTGACCATAGTATATAGCGGGAGATATTTACCGGGATGTTCCGCAACAATTTTCTTTTCAATCTCCTTTTTACGCAAAAACTTTTTGTCAGCCACAAGGTCGCGCATCTCAATAAAATTCAGCAACGCCAGCTCTGCAATGGCGTCGGTGTTGGGCTTTCGTTGTTGCTCATAAGCAGGCAAAATTTTAGTCCAGTCATCATTATACTTATTTAGTAATTCATTCAGTACCGTGCAATCTTCAAACCCCGCATTCATACCCTGCCCGTAAAACGGCACAATGCCATGTGCCGCATCGCCGATTAATACCGCTTTGTTTTTATATACCCACGGAAAACATTTTATGGTAACAAGAGATGAAGTGGGATTGGCAAAGAAATCTTTTTTATACGATGGCATTAATGGAATGACATCAGGAAAATACGCTTTGAAAAATTTCTCAACGTTATTTTCATTTTCTATGGATGAAAAAGAAGGCTCACCCTCAAATTGGAAGAATAGAGTGCAGGTGAAACTGCCGTCCAAATTCGGAAGTGCAATAAGCATAAAATTTTTACGGGGCCAGATATGTAATGCATTTTTTCCCATTAACCATTGACCATTTTTTGCAGGCGGTATTGATAATTCTTTATAGCCATGCTCAATGTAATGCTGAGAATATTCAAAGCGGTCGTGTTTCATCATACTATTACGCAAAGCTGAAAACGCTCCGTCAGCGCCAAATAATAAAGATTGATGCTTTACGGTTGTGCTTTCATTGCCTGTTGTAAAATGAATGATGTCATTATCTAAATCAACATGGTCGCAACGGTGATTGAAAATTAATTCAACCCCGTTTTGTTCAGCCAAATCCATTAGTTTTTTATTGAGTTCACCCCGTGAAACCGAGTTGATGAATTGTCCCTCCTTCCCATAAGGTAATAATGACAAAGAGCCATCAGTGCCATGTATCATTCTGCCATGCATGGGAATGGCAATTTTGCGAATCTCCTCTTCCAAGCCCGCTCCTGCAAGTCCTTTCCAGCCCCTGTCGCTTAATG
This sequence comes from Chitinophagales bacterium, assembly GCA_963770495.1. Taxonomy (GTDB): domain Bacteria; phylum Bacteroidota; class Bacteroidia; order Chitinophagales; family CAVYQA01; genus CAVYQA01. The sequence continues at coordinate 285,544 of CAVYQA010000017.1, forward strand.
CTAAATTAATGGAACGTCCCGCTGCAATCTTCTCTCTCCTCATATCGCCGCGGCGTTCATATATAGTAACTTTATATCCCTGCTTCGCTAAATAAACTGCAAGTAGTGAGCCCACCAGTCCTGCACCAAGTATGGTTACATTTTTCATAAGCTGTTAAGTATTTGTCCTACCCTGAAAACATCTTCAAAGATATTATATAATGGTACAGGCGCCACACGTATTACATTCGGTTCGCGCCAATCAGCCACCACACCTGATTTGGTGAGTTGCTCAAAAATTTGCTTCCCGTTTTGTTCCGCAATAAGCGATAACTGGCAGCCCCGCTCTTCCGGATTTTTTGGAGTTATGATCTGTAATCTTTTTCCGGCATGTGTTTGATTATAGTCATTAATAATAAACTCTAAATAGTCAGTAAGCTTTATGCTTTTTGCCCGCAGGTTTTCTATTCCCGCTTCATCAAAAATATCGAGCGATGCGCGATGAATTGCCATCGGGAAAATTTGGGCGTTACTTATCTGCCAGCCCGCCGCGCCCCGTTGCGGATGAAATCCTTTTTTCATTTCGAAGCGCGTGCTCTCATCATTGCCCCACCAACCGGCAAAACGAGGCAAATCGGCATTTGCGCCATGCCGCTCATTAACAAAAATTCCTCCTACACCTCCCGGACCGCCTGTTCAGATATTTATAACTGCACCAACAGGCAAAATCAACATTCCAATCATGCAACTTCAAAAACGCATTTCCTGCAGCATGGGCTAAATCAAAACCCACAATTGCTCCCGCTTTATGTCCCACTTTGGTAATAGCTTTCATATCAAATAGCTGTCCCGATAAATAATTTACGCCGCCAAAAAGTATTAACGCCAATTCATCTTTATGTTCATCAATGGCTTTTAAAATATCTTCTGTTCTTATTGAATATTCACCTGCACGAGGTTCAATTTCAATAATACATTCATCAGGATTTAAGTTATGAAAACGTATTTGTGTTTCAACGGCATACTGGTCAGAGGGAAAAGCATTTGCCTCCATCATTATTTTTTTTCTTTTACCCAAAGGGCGATAAAATGAAACCATCAGCAAATGAAGGTTCACAGTAAGGGTGTTCATAGCCACCACTTCTTCTTTCTTTGCCCCGACAAGCTTTGCAAGAGATGCCGATAAAAAATGATGATAATAAAACCACGGATTTTTACCCTGCAAATGCCCTTCAACGCCAAGCGTTTCCCAGTCCTTAAATTCCGTTTCAACATTTTCGCGGGCGGCTTTTGGTTGCAACCCCAGCGAGTTACCTGTTAAATAGATAACCTCTTTCCCGTTTAGTTTGGGAATGAAAAAACGGCTTCTATACTGTTTAAGCTTATCTGCCGCGTCCAGCGACTGTGCAAATGATAAAGAATTTTCCAAGGCTATAAAAATGTATGCAAAATTAAGATTCAAAGATGATTAATTTTATGAAATTATATGAAGCCGGAAATTATATCAACCCAAAAAGAAGCAATGTATTTTGTCGCTATTGTGGCTACCGAGCCTGTGGCAAGCGACATTATGAAAATAAAACATGAGTTTGCCGAAAAATATAACAGCAAAAAACCTCTCAACTCACCTGCACATTTCACTCTTATTACGCCGTTTTATTTCAAGGATAACAAAATTGAAACAATAGAAAAACCGTTAAAAGAGTTTTCATTAATGCAGGAAAGTTTTTCTATCCGTCTTTCAGGGTTTGGCGCCTTTCCTCCTAAAACTATTTTTGTTGCCATTGAACCAAATGAGAAATTACAACAGTTGTACAATGAATTATGCGCGTTTGTAACTGCTCAATTAAAAACTTTAATCCCTTATTTTCCCGAAAAATTTACATCTCACATAACCGTTGGCAATCGTGATTTAACGAAAGGAAATTTTAAAAAGGCATGGGCGGTTTTTGAGAACAGAAAATTTGATAAAACTTTTAAAGTTAATAAACTTGTTCTATTACGTCACAATGGTAATCATTGGGAAACGTTTTGCGAATTACCTTTTGGTACATTTGTCGAATGATGTTTCCCTGTTAACCAGTGCCAGGCGTTATTCCACATAAGATTTTCTTCGATTTTTTTTTCAAAATTCATTGACCTTATAAGTTTACCGGCTTCCTGTTCTCCCAATGGAAAAGGATAATCTGAGCCGAGGCATAACTTTTCAGTACCCCAAAGTTTAACTAAATATTCAAGCATAAGTTTATCATGAACCAGGGTATCAAGATAAATTTTATTAATATCGGCTCGAGGTCCTTTTTTATTATGTATCGCCACTAAATCGGGGCGTTCATTAAAACCATGTTCAATTCTGCCGATGGTGGAAGGAAATGAGCCGCCTCCGTGAGCAAATGCCACACGCAGCTTTTGAAATTTTTCAAATACACCGCCAAATATCATTGAGGTAATAGCCCGCGATGTTTCAGCCGGCATACCTACAAGCCAGGGCAGCCAGTACTTCTCCATATGATCGCGCCCGAACATTTCCCAGGGATGAATAAAAATGCAGGCATTTAGTTTTTCCGCAACTTCCCAAAAAGGAAAAAATTCTACTTCACTCAAATTTTTTTGATTCACATTCGAGCCAATCTGCACTCCTGCCAATCCAAGGTCTTTTACACACCGCTCTAATTCTTTTACTGCAAGTTCAGGGGCTTGCAATGGCACTGTGCCAAGTCCCACAAAACGGTCGGGATATTTTTTTACTATTCCGGCAATATGGTCATTTAAAAATCTCGACACATCCAATGTATGTTGAGGCTGCGCCCAATAATTAAACATTACCGGAATCGTTGATAGCACCTGCATATCAACATGATGATGGTTACACTCCGTAATACGTGTTTCAGCATCCCAACAATTCTGTTGTATAGTGCGAAAGGGCTTATCATCAATCATCATCCGTGCACAGCCGGGTTCATCGTGGTCGAGGTAAATGAATCCGCCATAACCGAACTTTTGTGCCCATCGTGGCAGATGTTCCGGAATAATGTGAGTGTGTATGTCTATGGTTTTGTGTGCATGGTGCATAGCGTTACTACAGTTTCTTCGGAGGTTCCATTACGGCACCACATTTTTTACACGTGCGCAATTTAACATTTGCATAATATTTTTCCATCACAACAGGTAAGTCCTTAACAATATCATTCACACCAATTTTCTCCTCGTGTAATTTTGTGCCGCAATTTTCGCAATACCATTGAAAACCGTCTTTTTGTCCCTTACGATATACTTCCATAACAAGGCCAATCGTATTCGGTCCACGCCGCCGGCGAATGAGGTGTGCGGGGCGGTAAAAGAAATATATCACCTTCTTTTATATGAATGTCACGAAACTTCCCTTCATCAACAATCTTCACTACTATATCACCTTCGAGCTGGTAATAAAATTCTTCTGTTTCGTTATAATGATAATCCTTACGCGAGTTGGGACCTCCTACCACCATCACAATGAAATTATCATTGTCTTTATATACCACTTGGTTGCCTACCGGCGGTTTTAGCAGGTGGCGATGTTCATCAATCCATTGACGAAAATTAAATGCACCTTGAATTGCCATAGTTTTTGAGTTTAAAGTTATTAAAAATTAATCGTATCGTATCAAAAATCAAATAATTTAAGCCCATATCATTAAAATATCATACTATTTGCCCAAAAATTGCGTTATTAATAAATTGTTAAGATATTAACCATTAAAACAAAATTGAGGTAAAATAATATCCTTATTTATTTTTTTATCAACACAATAATAAATAATGTGTCGCCGTTACAAAGATTAAATGACGTGGGGGAATATAGTTAATTTTAAATGAAACATTTTATGTCTTGTTGCGTATATAATCCACATGCTTATTGTAAATAATCAAGACATATAAATTTTTTTTTTTGAAATTTTGGCTTAACTTTACGCAATTCAATAAGAAGGTTGCAGTCCTTTTTACTAAAAAAGATTTAAAGGTATGATTAAAACCAAAAAGTTTTTGCTTGCATTGTTATGTGTATTGGCAGGCTGCGGCCCCAGCGAGAACGGCCAATTACTCGGCGTGCAAAACCGTCCCGTTTATAGACCGGTTGTTCCATACGGCATGGTTTATATCCCCAGCGGCACCCTTCATATCGGTCAAAGCGATCAGGATATTAACAATGCCCTTGTACAACGTACAAAATCTATTTCTCTCCAGGGATTTTATATGGACCAAACATCAATTACCAATAATCAATATCGTCAGTTTGTAGAATATGTGAAAGATTCCGTTGCCCGTAAACTTATCGGGGGCGATTATCTTATAGATGAAGGTGAACCCACAGAACGTATTAACTGGCACAAGAGATTGGACTGGAGCGCTGAAGCAAACCAGGATGCCCTATCTGCTATGTATTATCCCGACGACCAGCAATTATTGGGCAGAAAAGAAATTGATGTTAGTAAGTTGGTTTATGCCTATTCTTATATTGATTATAAACAAGCTGCCCGCAAAAAAGACGACCAGGGTAATAATAACAGAGACCCTGCAAATCGCAAAAATTTTATTAAATCAAAACAAGTAGCTATTTATCCCGACACGTTGTGTTGGGTTCATGATTTTGCTTATTCTTATAATGAGCCTATGACCAGAAATTATTTCTGGCACCCGGCATTTGATAATTACCCCGTTGTCGGTGTAAACTGGAACCAGGCAAATGCATTTTGCAACTGGAGATGGCAATTATGGAATAGCTATCGCATTTCACATCAGCAGGTAGCCGTAGATGATATAAGGCTTCCAACAGGGGCTGAATGGGAATACGCTGCAAGAGGCGGTCATGATGAATCACCCTACCCGTGGGGTGGTCCTTATATGAGGAATAAAAAAGGATGTATCCTTGCCAACTTTAAGCCCGGTCGTGGTGATTATTCCGATGATGGCGGGCTTTATACGGTAAAAGCCGATGCTTACTTTCCTAACGATTATGGCTTATATTGTATGGCAGGAAACGTTGCAGAATGGACATCCCAAGCCTACGATGCAAATGCTTACTCCTTTGAACATGACCTTAATCCGGATGATACACGTGATGCTAAAGATTCGGATCCTGAAGTAAATAAGCGTAAAGAAATACGTGGAGGTTCATGGAAAGATATAATGTATTTTTGTCAGGTCAGCACAAGGTCTTATGAATATCAGGATACGGCTAAATGTTATATCGGTTTCCGTTGTGTAGAAACATTCCTTGGGCGTTCCATTAGTGATTATGGTATTAAGAAGATAAATCCTAATAATAGGTAATTAACAATTTTTACTAAATTTTTACGTTTATTTTTTAGTTTACGTCTACATAAATACTATTTTATAACCTATAAACCCTTAATTTAAAATGTTTAAACAACTTGCAATCTTTGCTGAAACCGAACGTGGCAAACGCATTAAGAATCTTATTATTGGATGTGGCGCTTCTGTAGTGTTAATTGGCGCTCTCTTTAAATTGCAACATTATCCCGGAGCAGGCACCTTTTTAATTATAGGTATGTCTACCGAGGCATTTATTTTTGCCTTAATGGGCATTTTACCTCCTACCAAAGATTATTATTGGGAAAAAATGTATCCCGAATTGAACATTGCCCCTACTGAAGAAGAACTGGAAAGGTCTGCCATTATGGAAAAAACCTCTGTTACCGAACAGCTTGATAACATGCTGGTTGAAAATAATGTTGAACCTGAGATGGTTAGACGTCTTGGTGAAAGCCTTAAGAAACTCGGTGAAAACATTAATAAGCTTTCCGAAGCATCAGGCGCCTCTCTTGATACTGATGATTATTCAAAAAAGACAAGGGAAGCAACCGCAGCCCTCGCTGAAATGAAAATAGCTTATGCTAATGCTACCGAAGCCGCTAATTCTTTGGCAAGTTCATCAACCGACACTAAAAAATATCATGAACAGGTGCAACAGGTTACCCAAAACCTTGCCCAGCTTAATGCTATTTACGAACTGGAATTACAGGATACCAATAACCACCTGAAAACCATGAATAAGTTTTATGGTAATATCTCTCAGGCAATGGACAACCTTACTGAGTCTATTAGTGATACTAATAGTTATAAGTCAGAAATGTCCAAGTTATCTAAGAACCTGACTAACCTTAATTCAATTTACGGAAACATGCTTTCTGCAATGACTTTAGGAAATAAATAACCGGCAATAATTTAAGATTATTTTATAAAAATTAATAAACCAACTATATAATATGAGCTCATCAATCCCAAAAGAGCCCCGGCAGATGATGATAAACATGATGTACCTGGTGCTTACCGCACTTTTGGCGCTGAATGTTTCTGCAGAAATTTTAAACGCTTTTCATGTGGTTAACGACGGCATAAATAATTCTAATAACGCTGTTCAAAGTAAGAATGACAGAACCATGATAGCATTTGAAAAACAAATGCTAAATGATTCTTTAAAAACAGGGGATTTTTATAGAAAAGCTCTGCAGGTGCAACAAACCAGCGACCAGCTTTACAACTTTATTCAAAGACAAAAAGACAAAATAGTTAATGAATCAGGTGGGTGGGAAGATAAGAATGGCAAAAAACAGAAAGGAACCGGATGGACTGAGGATAAAGGCCAGCTGTTTGATGATAGAAATCTTGATGTATCAACCTACTGGATGGTTGAAAAGAAAGGAGGCGATACTTTACAGCAAAAAATACAAGCTTTACGAACTAACTTATTAAACATAGTTAAAGACATAAGACCTGATGCGGTGCCCGTGTATGAAGCGATATTGCCCTTAAAAATTGAAAAACCGAAGCCTAATTCCGATGGCGAACTTAAACCGTGGACACAATCTTATTTTGAAATGGTGCCCACTATTGCTGCCGTTACTATTCTTGATAAGTTTCAGAATGACATTCGTACCTCTGAATCTCAATTGCTTGATTTTCTTTTTAGACAAATCAATGCCAACGATATTCCGGTAAACAGAATTAAGGCAGAAGTAATCGCTCCAACAAGCTATGTAATGGACGGACAACAATATAAGTCAGAAATTTTTGTTGCGGCATACAGCTCTACACAAAACCCAACAATACTTGTTGGACAGCTTAACCCTGCTATTGCTAAAAAGGATGCAAATGGCGATTATCCAGCTGATATAACTGAGAATCCTCTTATCGGTTCCGGCACACCTGTTACTGTTGAAGATGGTATGGGTAAATACACAGCAACTGCCAGTGGTCAGGGCGACCAGCACTATACTGGTGTAGTGGAAGTAAAAGGTGCCAACGGGCAGGTAAAATATTATCCGTTCGATGCCGCATATACTACCGCACAGGCGGCAGTGGTTGTTTCTCCCGATAAAATGAATGTATTTTATATCGGCGTAGATAACCCTGTTTCAATTTCAGTTCCCGGTTTTGGAAATGATAAGGTTTCTGCTTCTATGTCCAGCGGAATCATTACGGGTGGCAAAGGTAAATACACCGTTAATGTTACTGCAGAAGGCATAGTAAAAGGCACTGATGTTATAGTGAGCGCCCAGCAATTAGATAAAACCAATAAGGTAATGGGCTCTGTTCATTTCCGTATTAAGACCATTCCAAACCCGGCTCCTGAAGTGGGTAATCTTTTCCCCGGTCCCACTCCTGTATCCACTTTTAAAGCGCAGGTCGTGGTGTTGGCTACTCTTGCTGATTTTGATTTTGACGTAAAATTCCCTGTTATATCTTTTGATTTAACTTATGCGGCAAAGCGCCAGGATTTGATTACAGATTCACAAATCCACGGGGCTACTTTTACCGACAAAATGCAGGAATTTATGAAAAGAGCTAAGCCGGGAGATGTGTTTTACTTAGATAATATTAAATGTAAAGCGCCGGATAAAACGGTAAGAAAACTTCCAAGTATCATCTATAAAATGATATAAAAAACAAAAAACAATGAAGAAACGGATTGTTCAGTATTGCCTTATTTTGGTTTGCAGCATGTCAGTTTATGCAGCAAAGAGCCAAACCACTACCACGGCTCCCCGCGACAGGGCTTATGACCGCACCGATAAGGATAACCTTGAGCCTTTGCCCTATACTCCTTTGCGGCAGGCTGATGTGTTTTATGAAAAACGTGTTTGGCGTGTAATTGATGTACGTGAAAAACAGAACCTTCCGTTTAAAAACCCTGTAGAGCCCTTTATTAAAATAATTATTGATGGTATAAATTCAGGCGAGATGACTGCCTATGGTGCAATAAATATTGATTCTTTCGGTACGCAAATGACCATTGCAGATGTCAATAAGATTGGTGCAGGAACAGACACGATAGATGTGGTAGACACCAACGGTGTTGCCACAAAGAAAGTGGTAAATAAGGTGCTTGACTATAATAAAGTTACAAAATTCCGCCTTAAAGAAGATTGGATTTTTGATAAACAAAAGTCAATGATGCTTGTACGTATTCTTGGCATTGAACCTATTTTAGATGTATACAATGAAGATGGAAGCTATCGCGGCGAAGCAGGAATGTTTTGGATATATTACCCTGATATCAGGAAAACATTAGTCAAACACGAAGTATTTAATTCTGATAATGATGCTGTACGTCAAACCTGGGATGATTTGTTCGAATCACGGTCATTTTCCAGCTATATCTATAAAATTTCCAACGTGTACGACCGCCGTATACAGGATTATGCTACCGGCATAGATGCACTTCTTGAAGCGGATAGAATTAAGAACAACCTCATCAATTTTGAACAGGAAATGTGGTCATACTAAAAATTAATCATAAATAATAAGCCACTCCTTTCCGGGTGGTTTTTTATTTTAAGTGTGTACTAATAAGCTTTGCCTTAGAATTGCCAATTACTCCTGCCAGCTCCTTTTCAGTGGCGGATTTTATTTTTGAAACAGATTTGAATTCTTTAAGCAATAGTTCGGCTGTGCTTTTTCCGATACCTTTTATTTGAGTGAGTTCAGATTGCAAGGTGCCCTTCTGTCTTTTTTGCCGGTGAAAGGTGATGGCAAACCGGTGCGCCTCATCACGAATATGCTGAATAAGCCTTAAAGATTCCGATTTCTTATCAATATAAAGGGGCAAGGGGTCTTCCGGAAAATATATTTCTTCCAGCCGCTTGGCAATTCCGGCAACAGCCACCTTCCCTACCAGGTCAAGCTGGCGCAAGCTGTTTAGCGCCGCGCTCAACTGCCCCTTTCCCCCGTCAATAATAATGAGTTGCGGTAGCGGTCCATTTTCTTCAAGCACTCTCTTATACCGCCTGGAAACAATTTCTTCCATAGATGCAAAATCATCAGGTCCGGTTACAGTTTTAATATTAAAATGGCGATAGTCTTTTTTGCTTGGTTTGCCATTCTTAAAAACCACCATAGAAGCCACCGGGTAACTGCCCTGGAAATTCGAGTTATCGAAACACTCAATTTGCACCGGCAATTCTTTTAATTTAAAATCATGTTGCAGTTGTTTAAGCACTCTCTCGTTCGGTTTTTCGCGCCTTGTTTTATCCGATATTTCCAGCTTTGCCTGTTTATAGAATAGGGCATTTTTTTGCGCTAGTTCAAGCAGCTTCTTCCTATCTCCTTTCTTCGGAACGGTGATTTTAATTGCACTATCAGGGTAATTTATCTTAAATGGTACAATAATTTCCTTTGAACTGCTTTTTAATTCCTGTCTTATCTGCAATACGGTAAGTTCAAGAATCTCCTGCGGGTCTTCATCCAGTTTTTTAGTTATCTCAATTGATTTGATTTGAATGATAGCCCCATTCACAATTTTAAGAAAATTTAAGTATGCCTTGTTCTCATCACTGATAATACCGAACACATCAATATGACTGATGGACGTGTTTACCACCGTTGACTTAGTGCGATATTCGTCGAGCGCCAACAGTTGTTGTTTCACCTGGTCCGCCTCTTCAAACCTGAATTGTTCCGCCAGCGATTTCATATTATTTTTCAGCATGGTAATTAAATCACTCACATTACCCTTAAGTATGGAGCGAATATTGTTAATGGAGTTATTGTAATCGCTTTCCGTTTGCTTTGCTTCACACGGACCTTTGCAGTTGCCGAGGTGGTATTCAAGACACACCTTAAATTTTTTCTTCGAGATATTATCCTGTGTAAGATTGAGATTGCAATTACGCAACGGGTATAGCGACTTAATTAAATCAAGAATTTCACGCACGCGAAAAACAGAGGTGTAAGGACCAAAATATTCGCTGCCATTGCTAATAAGTTTCCGCGTAAAAAAAATACGCGGAAAGTGTTCGTTCTTTATACATATAAACGGATATGTTTTATCATCTTTGAGACTGATATTATAATGAGGCTGGTATTCTTTTATCAATGAATTTTCCAATAACAGAGCCTCCTTTTCTGAATCTACCACCGTATATTCCACATTTTGGGCATGACGAACCATCATCACTGTTTTATGTGAGGGTTGTGTTTTTACAAAATATGAACTTAGTCTTTTCTTAAGATTCTTTGCTTTGCCCACATAAATAAGCCTGCCTGTGGAGTCTATAAACCTATACACGCCGGGATTGTCGGGTAAATTATAAGCAATATTTTTATAATCCTGAGAATTCATTCCATCTCTATTTAGGAATGTAAAATACTTTTATGGGAAAGTTAAACTGCAACAGTACCCTCTTTCAAGCGTTCAGCATTTTCCGCCAATTGCAAGGCATCGATAAAATCTTGAATATTTCCTTCCATGAACACCATAAGGTTATAATTCTCCCCTATACGGTGGTCTGTAACTCTGTTCTGCGGATAATTGTAGGTTCGTATCTTGGCAGATCTGTCGCCCGTGCTTACCATAGTTTTACGGCGGCGCGAAATTTCCTGTTGTTGCTTATTCACGGCTTCCTCATAAATACGGCTGCGAAGCACCTTCATCGCCTGTTCACGGTTACCCAATTGTGTGCGCTCCGTTTGGCATTCTACCACGATGCCTGTAGGGATATGAGTAAGGCGCACCTTGGTTTCCACCTTATTCACGTTCTGCCCCCCTGCCCCGCCGCTACGGGCTGTTTCCATTTTAACTTCGCTGTCTTTAATATCCACGTCCACCTCTTCCGCCTCAGGCAGCACTACCACAGAAGCTGCCGAGGTGTGAACCCTCCCCTGCGATTCCGTTTCAGGCACACGCTGCACCCTATGAACGCCGGATTCATACTTTAATGTCCCATACACATTCTCCCCGGTTATTTCAATTACAATTTCCTTAAAACCTCCCTTTGTGCCTTCGCTTTCATCAATCATTTCCACTTTCCATTTTTTCATTTCGCAATATCTCAGGTACATCCGGAATAAATCACCTGCAAATATGCTTGCCTCATCGCCACCGGTGCCGGCGCGAATTTCCATTATGGCATTCTTGCTATCCTCAGGGCTTTTGGGTAATAACAGATTTCTCAGGTCCTTTTCTATTTGGTCTTTTTGATTATTCAACTCATTTACCTCCGATTTAGCTAACTCCCTGAACTCTTCGTCTTTTTCCGTATTAATGATCTTTTTGTTGTTGTCAATATTACTCAGAATGACTTTATATTTTTCATATTCTTCAACAATTTTTTTAAGCTCTTTATACTCGCGGCTAAGCTTTGCAAATTTTTTAACATCCTGCATGGCGGAGGGGTCGTTAAGCTGTTTACCTATCTCGTCAAATCGTAGTTTTATGGCTTCTAATTTATCTATCATTTTTAGTTGAAATTGAGTACAAAATTACCTGATTTTTTTTGAGAACAAAAAGCCTCTGCTGCTGAATGCTTACCTGTTGAATTACACCCGTGTCTGGCAATGCAATATGTTGTACGGATTCTGTTTTCAATTGAAATGTATTCAGTGAATCATTGCGTGAATAATATATTTTATCGTTAATCACCTCTATATTTGTTAAATTTTTTATCGGTATGGTGCTGGAGTATGTTCCGAAGATATCAAAAATAAGTACGCCCATAGATGGAACATTAACATATACAAAATTATTTCGCTCAACCATGAAATTAGGATACACAGCTTGTCCGAATAAGGTTATAGCATCCTGGCTTTGACGCTGCACATTAAGCAGGTTATCCAGTTTTTTTAACTCTTGTGCCTGTGCATCCCAAACCCACAGGTAGCCGTCGTTGGAAGAGCACGCTGCACTCGTCTGCAAAATACCGGCAACACTAAGATTATATGAATTGATAACTGTTAGCGTATTGTCTAATAGCACAATGGTAAAATAATCGGGATAAAGGCATACTATCTGCAGTGGATTACTTGCATCTACAGATTGCAGTTTTCCATATTGATAGGCATCGTACGTGTATAATTTTTTACCGGTTGAATCATATTTTGCAAGCTCATAATCGCCGGTTACGGTATAAAAATTATCAATCTTATCCGACGTGATATACCTCGAATGGCTTTGCAGCGATGCAATAAGCGTAAAAATTATAGTAATGGTTTGTACCGTATTCAACTTTATAAAACTACGTATTTAAAAATACAAAAAACGAATTACTATTTTCCGTAAAATTTAAGTTCAACTTTATTTCCGTCATAAACGGCGTACGAATCAAAGCTTATCCAATCACCCAGATAAATCAGGTGGCTGCTCGCACTAAGCGGAAAATCATAAGCAATATGCCTGTGCCCGAAAATAAAATAATCAACGTGTTTTTCCTCCAACATATTTTTGGCATAACGGATAAGCCACTCTTTATTTTCTCCCCGGAAGGATTCACTCTCTTTGGCATTTAACAGCCCGTTATTTTTAGACCATCGTTTTCCAAGCCACACACCCAAATTAGGATGTATCCTGGCAAACAACCATCGTCCTACCTTACTGTGGAAGAGATAACGGATGAATTTATACCCATTGTCGCCGGGACCCAATCCATCGCCATGCGCTATAAGAAACACCTTATTATCAATTATAAATTCTTGGGATTTATGATAAACAGGTATGTTCAATTCATCTTCAAAATAGCCGGACATCCACTGGTCATGATTACCCGAAAAGGCATAAATAGGCAATCCCTTGTCGCGCAACTCGGCAAGCTTGCCAAGCAATCTTACATAGCCTTTGGGAACAACCTGTTTATACTCGAACCAAAAATCAAAAAGGTCGCCGACAAGATAAAGCGCTTCAGCATCTTTAGAGATAGTATCCAGCCAATGAACAAACCGTTTCTCCCGTTCAATGCTCGAGGCATGATCAGGAAAACCAAGATGAAGATCAGATGCGAAATATATTTTTTCCCGGGCGTCACTCAGAAGTCTGGTCAATCAAAAATACATAAACTTCTTTAGGTCCGTGCGCTCCAAGCACAAGAGTTTTTTCAATATCGGCAGTGCGGCTTGGTCCGCTCGGTTATAACTATATTAGAAGGAATGCTGCCATTATATTTTCCCATAACCAATTGCAATCCATCGCGAATATCATACACTAACTGGTCTATATAAGCCACAGCTATATGCACAGGCGGGTAAATAGATAATGTTCTTCCTGCTGCCTGGTGCGTGCTTAATATAAGGCTTCCTGTGCGCGCCACGAGACATTCTACAAGCGTAATACCTGCATCTGCCTTATCAAGATTCACTCCCACCTTGCATTTTCTGAAATCCTGCTCCTGGAATAACTGCTGAAGGGGAAATTCCCAGCAGTACAGGTTCTCCCAATTTTTATCTTTAGCAAGCGCCGCTATCTTTTTAACAAAGCTGAATTTAGTTTCGCAGTAGATAAAATTCCCCTGCAGTTTGGTGAATTCTTCCGCGAACAACACATCCAGCGGTCCTTCAAATGATTTATATAACGGGGCGTTTTGGTCAACCGATGGAAAAGGCTGGGGGGTATGTTGTATCAATCCCTTTCTTACCTTGCTTAAAATATTTTCCTTGGTCTTTAATGACATGCCGTTAAAGCGCAGGGTTAATTTTAGGCGGAATCCTCGGTTCTGCAGCAGGTTTACCGGCAACAGGTGTTTCAGGCAATTTTTGCTTCTCTTCGTTAGTTTCCTGAACTATTGCAGGTTCCAGTATATGTTGCTTCATATCGAAAGGACGTTTGCCCAATAATTCCTCTAAATCAGCCTGGAATAATATTTCCTTTTCAAGTAACCGGTTTGCAAGAGCATCCAATTGACTTCTCTTTTCAGTTAAAAGGTCTTTTGTTCTCTTGAATTCAACTTCAACAAGTTTGCGAACTTCTTCATCAATCATTTTGGCTGTATCTTCAGAATAAGGCTTTTGAAAGCCATATTCATTTTGCGGGTCATAATAAGAAAGATTACCAACCTTACCATTCATACCATATATGGTAACCATAGCATAAGCCATTTTGGTAATTCGCTCCAGGTCATTTTGCGCGCCTGTAGAAATCTTTCCGAAAACAATTTCTTCCGCCGCGCGCCCGCCAAGTGCCATGCTAATGCCGTCAGATAATTGTTCTGTAGTGTATAAGTATTGTTCACGCGGCATATATTGAGCATATCCCAGCGCTGCAACCCCACGGGGAACAATTGAAACCTTAACTAACGGGTCGGCATGTTCCAAAAACCAGCCGCAAATGGCATGACCTGCTTCATGATAAGCAATTATTTTTTTCTCATCAGCTGATATTAATTTATTTTTCTTTTCAAGTCCGCCAATAACCCTGTCAATAGCGTCCTGGATATCCTGCATATCAACTGCCTTTTTATTTTTACGGGCAGCTATCAATGCTGCTTCGTTACATACGTTAGCAATATCGGCGCCCGCAAATCCGGAGGTTTGTGCAGCTAATTTTTTTGCGTCAATATCACTGCTTATTTTAATAGGTTTCAAATGAACATTAAATATCTGCTCTCTTCCGATTAAATCGGGTTTCTCAACTACAATGGTGCGGTCGAACCTGCCGGGGCGAAGTAATGCCGTATCAAGCACATCGGGGCGGTTAGTGGAAGCAAGAATAATAACACCTGCATCGGTGCCAAATCCATCCATCTCAACCAGCAGGGCGTTTAGCGTATTTTCACGCTCATCATTGCCGCCTTGTATAAAATTCTTTCCGCGTGCCCGCCCTATCGCATCAATTTCATCAATAAAAATAATACACGGCGCTTTTTCCTTTGCCTGTTTGAACAAGTCGCGAACACGCGATGCGCCTATCCCGACAAATAACTCAACAAAATCGGAACCCGATATAGTGAAAAACGGAACCTGGGCTTCTCCCGCCACAGCCTTTGCCAGCAGTGTTTTGCCGGTTCCGGGAGGTCCCACAAGCAACACGCCCTTAGGAATTTTCCCGCCAAGCGCAGTATATTTCTTCGGGTTTTTAAGAAAATCAACCACTTCCATCACCTCCACTTTGGCTTCATCCAACCCTGCCACATCGGCAAATGTCGTGTTCACCTTCATGCCTTTATCAAACAACGTGGCTTTTGATTTGCCGAAATTAAATATCTGCCCCCCTCCTCCCATACCTCCGGTTACGCGGCGGGCCAGGAAAAAGTATACGGCAATAAATAATGAAACAATCAAAATAAGAGGCAAATAATCTTTCCACTCACTCCGGTCTACAAAATTTACAGGGACATCCTCATCTTTAGAAAAACTCTGTTCTGCATCATTCATATCAGTATTAAACGCATCCGGGCTGCCTATGGTGAAATAATATTGCGGACCTTTAGTGTTTACGGAGCCCAAATTAGTTTTGTATACATCCTTATACCGAGCCTTTTTAAGACTATCGGTTTTAAGATATACTTCAACAGTCTTATCATTAACCACAATAAGCTTATCTACATCGTGGCTCTGAAGCATATCATTATTGAACTCTACAAAAGTTGTTTCCTTTACATTGGAATTAAAATTTAAAGCATATGACCCTATAAATACCAGCAGTAATAACCCGTAAAACCAGTAAATACTGAATTTCGGACCCTTTCGGTAAACCCGGTTTACGGTTACCATTCTTATCTTTTACATCCTGATTATCGTCCATATTAAATAATAATTAAACTCTATTTATTAACTGTTAAACTCCATAATTGTTGCGTCGCTCCATAATTCCTCAAGCTGGTAGAAACGCCTTACTTCTTTTAAAAAAATATGCACCACCACGTTCACATAATCAATCAAAACCCATTCCATATTATTCAATCCCTCGGTATGCCACGGTTTTTCCCCGATTGTTTTCCCGGTATGTTCCACAACGTAATCCGCTATGGCTTTAACTTGCACTGTGCTGCTGGCTTCACAAATAATGAAATAATCTGCAACAGCGTCTTTTATATTCCTGAGGTCTAAGCTGACAATTTGTTCGCCCTTTTTGTCCTGAATGGCTTGAAGTATTAAATCATTCAATCCTACTGCTTCAGTTTTTTTTGCTGCTCTCTTATTTTTTACCTTCAATACTTCGTTTAATTTTGTTCTACAAAAATAGGAATTCTTTTGCAAACCCTCATTCTAAACACGCTATTTACCGGCAAAGTTCTTATCCACCTTCCTATTACCGATTCCACTAATAACTACGCCTCTCAACTATTAAGCAAAAACCACGCCCCCCTTGAAGGAACTGTCATTATTGCCGATTACCAGAGCGCCGGTAAAGGCTACGCCGGTAACTCATGGGACGCACAACCCGGTCAGAATATTTTAATGAGCCTCATATATTTCCCAACCTTTATTCAGCCGCAATATCAGTTTAATTTAAATATAGCAGTATCTCTTGGCATATATGATATGCTAAAACCCTTAACCGGCGAGGGCTTAACCATTAAATGGCCCAACGACATTTACTTTAAAACAAAAAAAATAGGCGGCATATTAATAGAAAATTCGCTGCGCGGCAACATCATTCAAAGCAGCATCATCGGCATAGGTTTAAATGTGAACCAACAGGTTTTTCCTAAAAGCATTAATGCCTCCTCTCTCTCATTAATAACAGGTAAGACTTTTGATTTATTACAACTTACAGCAGAACTGTGTGAGCATATTGAGGCGTATTATCTTTCTGTTAAAAATTTAAAAATAAATGAGTTGAAAAAATTATATGAATCAAAGCTGATGGCAATCCATCAATCCCAACTATTCAAAAAAGGCAATGAAACATTTAACGCGGTTGTAAATGGGATTACTTCGGAGGGAAAATTGATTTTGCAAATTGACAGCGAGAAAAAAAAATTTGGATTTAAGGAAGTGGAGTTTGTGATTTAATATTATTTTACTTTCATTTTTAAGATAACATTTTATAATATGTATATTATACATCTTCAATACTATAAATTTGAAAGTCGACAAGGTTTTGAGGCAGTCAAATAATAAACGTTAGTATCCGTTTAATAACTATACTTTGGTATGAAAAGGAATTTATTACTACCACTTCTTTTAATTTCAGTTGCTCTTTTTCTTATTAATGCCACAACAAGTCATAAAAAATTGTCGGCATTAATGATTGAGAATTCGGTGGCAAAAATTTCACCTACTCTTTATGCCGGGAAGTTCGAGGTCTCCAACCGGCTTTACCGTATGTTCCTTGCTGATTTAAAACAAAATAACAGAACTGAAGACTTAAAAATTGCAAGCATTGACACAGCGGCTTGGGTTAAAGATTATAATTATGGTGGCAATAACGGTTTATACCCTGGAATTTGGTGGGCTGAAAATTATCATTCTTACCCCACTTTTGCCGACTACCCTGTTGTGAATATTTCATATGAAGGCGCTAATTTATTTTGCAAATGGCTGACTGAAAAATACAATGCAATACCTGGTAGAAAATACAAAAATGTTGTTTTCAGGCTGCCCAATGAGCAGGAATGGTGTTTAGCCGGTAAAGGCGGACTGCCAAACCCCGTTTATTCCTGCGGCGATACATTAAGAGTAACAAAAGGCGACGACAAAGGAGAATTTATGTGCTATTTCTATAAGCCGGTTTATATTGAAACTCTCGATTCAACTTTAAGCGAAACCCTGATGGGACCCGTTAAATCCTATTGGGTAAATGGCTTTGGCATTTCTAATATGAGTGGTAATGTGGCTGAAATGGTTGAGGAAAAAGGAATCTGTAAGGGCGGCAGCTATGCAACACCAAGAGCCGCTTTAAGAATTGATGCAATTGGTCATTATAATAGATCAGCTTGCGATTTAGGATTCAGATATTTTATGGAAATAAAAAATAAGTAAGAGTTAACTTTTTACTTAACTTCTACAATTGTTGCCGCACATATATTTCTGTGCAGGTATCACTCCATTTATTATTAACATCAGAATAAATAACCTGCAAGGTCAGTACATTATGGTTAGGCGTCATTGAGCCCGAGCCTGAAATTACCAGGGTTTGTCCGCCGCTGGTGCTCTGTTGCGGCGGAATGTTAAGCACGAGGATGCCAATTATATTAGCGGTAATATTTATCTTAAAATCACCCATATTTTCTATAATCACCTGTGATAAATTAGCTTTGCTAACTGTATCTATTTTAGAATAATATGACTCATTGGGAAAACAACTTGACGTTACCGTAAAACTTTTTCCAACTATTTTATTGCGGATAATGGTATCGCATGACGGTCCGTAATATCCTGCATCACAATTACAGGTGCCGTCAATACAGGTGCCGTTAACGCATTTCACCCCAAGGCATTCTGTAAGAGAACAGGAGTGCAAACAAACCAACAAGACTGCCAGGTAAATAACACCCGCAACAATAAATAGGTATGATCTTAATATATTCACAAACTTTGACTGTGCAAGTTAGGCCATTTTCTATATCTGAAAAAGTTCCATCCGTGCTGAACGTTCAATCCTCAAACTATTCATATTCCTGTCTCGTGTCCCAAATCACGTGTCTAAAATCTCCTTTCACTAATAACTTATTATTGTTAATTGCATAACTGCCAACTGTTGTTTGCTATACAAATTCACCTTATCTTTGCGGTTCAAAAAAAATAAACATATAATAATAACTAATGCCAACCATTCAACAACTTGTAAGAAAAGGGCGTGTAGGAATCACTTCAAAGAGTAAGTCGAGAGCGCTCGACAGCTGCCCGCAAAAGCGTGGTGTTTGCACCCGTGTTTACACGACAACCCCTAAAAAACCGAATTCGGCTTTGCGTAAAGTAGCCAAGGTGCGCCTTACCAACGGAACAGAGGTGATTAGTTATATACCCGGCGAAGGGCACAACCTCCAGGAACACTCCATTGTTCTTATTCGCGGAGGTCGTGTTAAGTGACCTTCCCGGGGTGCGGTATCATATTGTGCGCGGCGCGCTCGATACTGCCGGTGTGAACGACCGCAAGAAGAGCCGTTCTAAATATGGAACTAAAAGACCTAAAGCAACTGTTAAGAAGTAAATTTTAAAAGAGATTATAATTTTATGAGAAAGTCTAAAGCAAAAAAGATTGAACGTTTACCTGATCCGAAATTTAACGATGTTAATGTAACCCGGTTTGTAAACATGTTGATGATACAAGGCAAAAAAACCATTGCTTATAACATCTTCTACGATACGATTGATCGTATTTCTGAAACGACTAAAGAAGACGGTTTCCCGATATGGAAAAAGGCTTTGGAAAATGTAACGCCGTCTGTTGAGGTGAAAAGCCGCAGAATAGGTGGCGCCAATTTTCAAATCCCTACTGAAGTGCGTCCCGACCGGCGTATATCCTTAAGTATGAAATGGCTGATACAATATGCAGCAGAGCGCAAAGGCAAATCAATGGCTGAAAAACTGGCTGCTGAAACCATTGCCGCTTCAAGGGGCGAAGGTGCTGCATTTAAGAAGAAGGAAGACACGCATAAGATGGCGGAAGCCAACAAAGCGTTTGCACACTTCAAAGTGTAATTACCCCTTTTACTTTTTTAATACTTTTAATATAATTTAACCATGGCTCAGGACCTTAGGTATACAAGAAATATAGGTATTGCTGCACACATTGATGCCGGCAAAACCACTACTACCGAGCGTATTCTTTATTACACCGGCGTTTCGCATAAAATCGGCGAAGTGCACGATGGCGCTGCCACTATGGATTGGATGGTGCAGGAAAAAGAACGTGGTATCACTATCACTTCTGCCGCCACACGCTGTTTCTGGAAATATCGTAATGAAGATTATAAAATAAATATTATTGATACACCCGGTCACGTTGACTTCACGGTTGAAGTAGAACGCTCCTTGCGCGTGCTGGATGGCATGGTGGCATTGTTTTGCGGTGTTGGCGGCGTTGAGCCCCAATCGGAAACGGTGTGGCGCCAGGCTAACCGTTACCGTGTTCCGCGTGTAGGATTTGTAAATAAAATGGACAGAAGCGGCGCCGATTTTTTAGATGTGGTTAAACAAATCAAAGAAAAGCTGGGCGCTAATCCTGTTCCTTTGCAATTGCCCATTGGCGCTGAAGATTCTTTCAGAGGTGTCGTTGACCTTATTACCAATAAAGCCCTTATCTGGGATGAAGACACACAGGGAATGACGTTTCATGAAATCCCGATTCCTGATGATATGAAGGAGCAGGTGGTGGAATACCGCGGTAAGCTGGTTGAAGCCGTTGCCGAGTATGATGATAAATTATTGGAAAAATATTTCCAGGATCCTAACTCAATTACCGAAGATGAAATTCGTGAAGCGGTAAGAAAGGCAACTATTGATATTACTATTATACCCGTATTGTGCGGCTCTGCTTTTAAGAATAAAGGGGTGCAAGCTATGCTTGATGCCGTTGTACAATATTTACCTGCACCCTCTGATTTACTTCCCGTGAAAGGCATTAACCCCGACACGGACGAGGAGGTAGAGCGCAAACCCGATTCTAAAGAACCGTTTACGTCGCTGGCATTTAAAATTATGACCGATCCGTTTGTTGGACGTTTAGCTTTCTTTAGAGTATATGCAGGTACATTAGATGCCGGTTCTTACGTGTTGAATACAAGAACGGGAAAGAAGGAACGTATTTCGCGCATCTTCCAGATGCACGCCAATAAACAAAACCCTATTGACCGTATTGAAACCGGCGATATTGGCGCTGCTGTTGGTTTTAAGGATATCAGAACGGGCGACACGCTTTGTGCTGAAAATCATCCTATAGTTCTGGAGAATATTAAATTCCCTGACCCGGTTATCAGCATTGCCATTGAGGCAAAAACCCAGGCTGATGTTGACAAGCTGGGGGCATCGTTAGGCAAGTTAGCTGAGGAAGACCCTACTTTCCGCGTGAAAGTGGATGAAGAAACAGGGCAAACCATTATTAGCGGAATGGGCGAATTGCATTTGGAAATTATTGTTGACCGCCTTCGCCGCGAATTTAAAGTTGATTGCAACCAGGGCGCTCCACAGGTGGCTTATAAAGAAACTATTACCAAAACAATTGAGCATCGCGAGTTGTTTAAAAAGCAATCGGGCGGGCGTGGTAAATTCGCCGATATTTATGTGGAGGTTGGTCCGGTTGATGAAGGACAAAAAGGCTTGCAGTTCGTTAATGAAATATTCGGCGGTTCAATTCCGCGCGAGTTCATTCCTGCCGTTGAAAAAGGCTTCCTGCAATCCATGAAGAACGGCGTATTAGCGGGTTATGAAGTGGAAAATCTGAAAGTGCGTTTATACGATGGTTCATACCATAGTGTTGACTCTGATGCTATGTCGTTTGAAATTTGCGCCAAGTACGCCTTCCGTCATGCCTGCGCAAAAGCACACCCGATATTGCTGGAGCCGATAATGAAACTTGAAATTGTATCACCCGAGGCAATATACCGGTGATGTGGTGGGCGACCTCAACCGCCGCCGTGGTATGATGGAAAGTATGGAAATGAAAGCCAATGCGCAGGTGATAAAAGCAAAGGTGCCGTTGAGCGAAATGTTTGGATATGTAACACAATTACGCACTATCACTTCAGGACGCGCTACCTCTATAATGGAATTCAGCCATTACGCACCCGCACCCGCCGGCATTCAGCAGGAAGTGGTTGCAGCCGCTACAGGCAAAGTGAAAATTGAAGAGTAATTATAGTTTTTAGTGCACAGTGCTTAGTGCTTAGAAAATTAAAGCCCTCGTAAAACCGGGGCTTTTTATTTTAGAAAATGAATAATTATTTATTGAATATGAATTTATGCCATTCAAACACTATATTATTAAATCAAATTAATCCTGCTAATCTCGTAAATCCCGGTCAAAAACAATCATTACCTTATCTCATAATTTAAAATCAAATACAAATCTGCACATTACCACGCTGTAAATTTATTTCTATAAAAGACAGAGAAATTATTAAATTTACATCCCGTTTTTTACATCGCTATACAAAAAATACGAAAATAAATAATATTATAAAAACCCGTAACCTAAAGCGAACTTAACTATGAACTACTAAAACACAAACTACTGAAATGAATTTTTACAAATCCCCCATGAACCGGATAACAATATGTTTTATCCTGTTTTCTTTTACCCTGTTTCCCATTTCCCTGTTTGCCCAAGATACAGAAAAACCAGATACATCGTGGTTTACAGATGTAACAGCCAAAGTTGGGTTAAATACAACCAACATAGGGGCAATGATAGCTGTAGATGTTAATAACGACGATTATCCCGATCTGATAACATTAGGCAACCAAAGTGATACCTGTCTGCGTCTTTGGATAAATGAGGAACGCTCCGGTTCAACCGACCCTACTGACCGCGTTTTTGTGGATGAAACGGCAACTTCAGGTTTGCAGGTTCCCGGTGTAGTGGTGGGTTTAGCCGGCGCTGCCGATTTTAATAACGATGGCAATGTTGACATTATAGTTAATACATGGTACGACGATTCTACTGTCAATAGTAATGGTGATTGTGTTCCCAATCCCGATAGCGGTCAAAACCGTTTGCGCATATTTTTAGGGGACGGGCAGGGACATTTCACACTTTTAGAAAACAGTGGTTTAGAAAATATGGGACCTAATTACGGAACCGGCTTGCCCATGCTGGATTATAACCGCGATGGTAATTTAGATTTGTATGCAGCCACACAATTCAGAAACTGGTGTTATGAAGTGCCTTTTGGTTCGCACTTGTTTAAAGGCGATGGCACCGGGCATTTTACAGATGTTACCCAAAGCTCAGGTATACAAAAGAGCCAAAAAGACCCTTCAAAACCGTGGCTGAATCCACCGCCTACACGTGGTTATTATGGCGCCAATGTTAGTGACTGGAACAATGACTGCTGGCCCGATATTTTTGCCTGTCCGTATGAAGCTATCGGTTATCCTTTCGAAGCAGTGAATGGACAGTACCCCACTAACGCCGATACGGAAGATACAAGAGGTTATGGAAACCTATATGTGAATATTAACGGCACCGGTATTTTTAAAGATACAGGTATAACAGCCAACTGGGACCCTCACTTTGCATGGGCTGACCAGGGCATGGTGCCGTGGGCAGCTATGCCCGGGAGATTATAATAATGATGGCAACATGGATTATTTGGTGCTTGAAGTGCATGGTGCCAATAATATTGGTTCTCAATATAATTACCCCGCTTTTCCCGGCAATGGCATAACTTGTATTTTTACAAACTTAGGACCTGATAGTAATTATAAATTGAGCCCGAATGTTACTCAAATAACCAGAAATAATCCAAAAAATATAACCCACGGCGACCATAACGGTTTTTGGAGTGATTTTAATAATGACGGATGGCTTGATCTTGTCGTTGGTGATGCCGCTTATGACGAATCACAATATGGTTATCCGGATAACCAAAGAATGTTTTTCGAACTTCAGGATACTACAACCCATCACTTTAGAGATATAACACATGAACTAGGATTTATAACAGGAACAAATGTAGATAGTATTGTTAGTTCAAGTATATTGCATAAAATAAGACGCCCTTCTGTAATGCTGCCTGTTGATTATGATCTGGACGGCGCCGATGATATTTTTAAATGCCCTTATAACACGCCGGGCGATTCTGTGCTGGTGCTGCACAACAATGTCGGAACAAGAAATAATCATATCACCATTAAGCTCATCGCCCCTTCGGGTGTGAACAAAAGTTGTATTGGCGCGCGCATTAGAGTTGTATCGGGCAACCTGAAACAAATGAAGGATGTTTATGGCTGCCAGGGCAGCCAGACCAATGAATACCCGTTTATACAAAACTTCGGGCTTGGCAAGCGCACTCATATTGATACCATTGATGTAAGATGGCCTAATAACGATTGCACCCACACCATTATTACCAACGTTGGCGTTAACCAGTTTCTGCGAATTGACTCCGCGGGCATTGCAGGCATAATGCCTGTTGGACCAAATGCACCCAATAATTTCACCCTTTATCCTAATCCTGATGCGGGAAGCAATCTGAATGTAAAATTCCAGGGTCCCATTAATCCCTTTATAGAAATATATAATGAGTTGGGTCAGCAGGTGGCGGATTACAAGCCCGGCTATGCATCATCATTCTCTCTTCCTGTAAATAATTTACCCGCAGGGTTATATTTTGTTCATATCATTGGCGGACCAAACGGCACGGTACTTACCAAATCGTTTGTAAAATCTAATCCTCAATAATTAGCTCCGGTATAAAAACAAAAAGCGCTCCGGTTAAACAGGGCGCTTTTTTTGTGCATGGATAAATCATTTTTATGCAGGGTAATTCTGTGTCATAAAAATATCATAAATAAAATCGGGCATTAACATACTATAAATATATTTTTTAAAACCTATGGAAAATGAGTAAATTCACATTCTTTTTTATAAATCGGTTTTATAAAAATCGGGAAACAAACACTTAAAAAATTATTCTATAAACAAAATTTCTACAAAATGAACTTCTTCAGATTTCGCATGAACCGGATAACGCTATGCTTTATCCTGTTTCCTTTTACCCTGTTTGCCCAAACCAATAGTACTGAAACACCCGATACATCATGGTTTACAGATATAACCACCAGTGTGGGATTGGGTAAGTATAATACTAACGTAGGCGCTTGTATTGCCGTTGACGTTAATAATGATGATTATCCTGATTTGATTTTCTTAAACGGTCTTGGCAGTGATACCGGGTGGGCGCTTTACATTAATGAAGAACGCCCCGGTTCTACTGACCCTACCGACCGTATTTTTGTTGACTCAACAAAAAATTCAGGCTTAAATGTGCCCGGCGTATATAAGGACCTTGCAGGAGCCGGCGATTTTGATAATGACGGCAATGTTGACATCGTTGTTAATTGCTGGTATTTGGATAATGAAACAAATTGTCCTACTGTACCCAACCCGGCTAAGAATCGTCTTCGCATATTCTGGGGCGATGGTAAGGGACATTTTACGCTCGACAGTTTATCAAATACACCTAACAGTGGCTTGGAATCTTTAGGACTATTATCCGGAACCGGTTTACCCGCTCTTGATTATGACCGCGACGGGTATCTCGATTTGTTTGTTGCCTGCCACTTTGATAATTGGTGCTATCAGGATGCTACCCCTGCCCATTTAATGCACAACAATGGCAACCGCACATTTACTGATGTAGCAACTGCAACAGGCATTAATGTCAGCCAAAAAGATCCTTATAATCCTCCCGACAATCAGAACCCTCCCGTTCCCACATCCCGCGCTTTATTTGGCGCCAATATATTTGATTTTAACAACGATTGCTGGCCCGATATTTTTACAGCCCCTTATGAAGCCATTGGTTACCCGTTTTATGTTTACACCGGGCAAACCTATTATTCCAATGTAGATTCTCAAATAGATACGAGAGGTTACGGAAATGTGTATGAAAATATTAATGGTAAATTTAAAGATACCGGTGTAACTGTTAACTGGTTTCCTCACTTTGCATGGTCAGTACAAGGTATGGTGCCATGGGCTGCCATGCCGGCTGATTATAATAATGATGGTAATATGGACTTTTTAGCCGTTATAGTGCATGGCACTAATTATGACACCACGTATCCCTACAATAAAGAAGGATATTTACCGGGTGATGGCAGAAGCGCAATTTTTACCAACCTTGGTCCCGCTAACGGTTATAGGTTTAAGGAGGATGTTGGAAGGATAAATAGAAGCAATCCGCAGAACGTTACACATGGCGACCATAACGGTATTTGGATTGATATGAATAATGACGGGCACCAAGACCTTATCCTTGGCGATGCCGCTTATGATGAATCGAGTGAAGGTTATCCTGATTATCAAAGAATGTTTTTTGAATTGCAAGACACATTAAATCATAATTTTTATGACATAACGGCAAAATTGGGATTGTGTGACAGTGTTACTGATAGTATAAAACATGATATACGCCGCCCTTCAGTTATGCTGCCGGTTGATTTTGATTTGGATGGTGATGATGATATTATTAAGATGCCTTACAGTCCAGGTGGCACCACCAACGACTCCATAACATTGTTCCGTAATAATATTGGAAATAAAAATAATCATATTACCATCAAGCTGGTAGCGGGACCGGGAGTGAATTCAAGTTGCATTGGCGCGCGCATTACCGTTAAATCGGGCAACCTTAAACAAATGAAAGAAATATATGGCGACCAGGGCAGTTGGACTAACGAGTATCCTTTTATACAAAACTTCGGACTTGGTCAGCGCACAATGATTGATACCATTGATATAAGATGGCCTGATAATGACTGTACACACAGTATTCTTACCAATGTGCCGGCAAACAATTTTATAACCATTAACTCAGATAGTAGTGTTGCCACCCATATAATGCCTGTTGGACCAAATACGCCCAATAATTTTACATTATATCCTAATCCCGATAATGGAAATAATCTTAATATAAAATTCGAGGCGCCCGTTAATCCGTTTATAGAAATATATAATGAGTTAGGGCAGCAGGTGGCGGATTACAAACCGGGTTATGCCTCATCCTTCTTACTACCTGTGGGCAACTTACCTGCGGGTTTATATTTTGTTCATGTAATCGGTGTTCCGGGCAGTAGCATAGTAACTGAACCATTTGTGAAAACCAATCCTCAATAAATAATTCTGATGCTAAAAAGCGCCCCGATATATCGGGGCGCTTTTTTATTTTTAAATAAATTGTCCTGTCCCACTCCTCGTTCCTCTCCCAAATAGGGTGAGGATGCCTGTTAAATCAAGAGAAATATTTTTAAACATACGTAGCAAGCTCCTTCCCCTTTGGGGAAGGATGGGATGGGGCAATGAAGATTTATTTTGAATAACTACATTAATAGGTAAATTCACATTCTATTTTTTAACGCAATTTCCCGCAAATGAATTTTTACAACTTTCGTTTGAACTGTATAATAATATGTTTTATCCTTTCCCCCTTTACCCTATTTGCTCAAACCAATAATACAGAATCACCCGATACATCGTGGTTTACAGACATAACAAAACAAGTAGGACTAAATATTACTAACGTTGGCGCTGTAATAGCTGTTGATGTGAATAATGATGATTATCCCGATTTGATTTTTATAAAAAACGGACCGCCGGATACTAATAGATTACTTCTTTATATAAATGAAGAACGTCCCGGTTCCAAAGATCCTCACGACCGGATTTTTGTTGACAAAACAGCAGGTTCGGGATTGAATGTGCATGGTGTAATCATTGACCTTGCCGGAGCCGGCGATTTTGATAATGACGGTAATATTGATTTGCTGGTTAATACCTGGTGGATGGACAGCACTGTATCGGGTGATAAATGTGTGGTAAACACCAATTCGGCTAAGAACCGCCTGCGCATATTTTGGGGTAATGGCAATGGCACTTTCACACTCGATTCTTTTTCTAACACGCCCGACAATGGCTTAAAAGCGCTGGGACCTCTTGCCGGAACCGGCTTGCCCTCTCTTGATTACGACCGCGACGGCTACCTCGATTTTTTTGTGGCTTGCCACTTTCACGATTGGTGCCAGCAAGTGCCCGAGCCCGCTCATTTAATGCATAACAATGGCAATCGCACTTTTACAGATGTATCCGTAACAGCAGGTATTAATGTTAGTCAAAAAGACCCTTCTAAACCATGGCTGTATAACCAGGTTCCAACTGCGCGCGCATTATTTGGCGCCAACGTTTTTGATTGGAACAACGATGGCTGGTCTGATATTTTTACCTGTCCATACGAAGCTACAGGCTATCCCTTTAACGCCAATAATAATAAATATTCTACTGCCGCCGACACCGAAAATACAAGGGGCTATGGTAATTTATACAGAAATAATCACAACGGCACTTTCACTGATGTAGGCATTACCGAAAACTGGGACCCTCATTTTGCATGGTCAAAACAAGGCATGGTGCCGTGGGCTGCCATGCCCGCCGATTATAATAACGATGGCAGCATGGATTTTTTAGCCATTATTGTACATGGCGGTAATTATGATACTGTTGTGCCTTACAACTCTCCCACTTCTTTTCCGGGCGATGGAAGAAGTTGCATTTTTACCAATTTGGGACCGGACAGCGGTTATAGATTTAGACCTGATGTAGGAAGGATATACCGAAACAAACCCCGCAACGTTACCTTAGGCGACCACAATGGTTTCTGGAGTGATTTTAATAATGACGGCTACCAAGACCTTATGTTAGGCGATGCCGCTTACGGCTTAACATCACGCGGATATCCCGATTACCAGAGAATGTATTTCGAATTACAGGATACTTCAAATCATAATTTCTACGATATAACGGCAAAGCTGGGATTGTGCGACAGCGTTACCGATAGCATATTGCATAAAATCCGCCGCCCTTCTGTAATGCTACCTGTTGATTTTGATTTGGATGGTGATGATGATATTATTAAATGCCCCTATAGTCCCGGCGCTCCTGAAAATGATTCTGTTTTGTTTTTACGTAATAATATTGGAAATAGAAATAACCACATTACTATTAAGTTAGTAGCGCCAAAAGGGGTGAATAAAAGTTGTATAGGTGCGCGCATAACCGTTAAAGCCGGCAACTTAAAACAAATGAAAGAAATATACGGCGACCAGGGCAGCTGGACAAATGAGTATCCTTTTATACAAAGCTTCGGACTCGGTAAGCGAACCGTTATTGATACCATTGATGTGCGGTGGCCCGATGCAAAAGGAACGCATACCATTCTCACCAATGTGAAAGCCAACCAGTTTATTAAGATAGATTAGAAAGAAAATTACCGGCGTAGTTAAAGAGATTAATTATCTGCTCTTTTTAAGCGCCTCTTTCACAAACTTAAACATTGTAGTATTTCGGCTTTATCTTTTCCAACGGCAATAATATGTGCAAAATGTTCCCAATTTGGTAATACATTGTCTCGTCCTGAAAAAAGTTTACGGTTTGTCCCAAAAAATCCTGATACAAGTTTACAATTGTAAATAAATCCTGAATAAGGTTTACAATTATAGTAAACATAGTTTTAAGTCATAGCCACCTCCTTTTGTTTTTTCAAGTGATAATAGTTTTTCCATTGCCGTTTAAGTGGACCACATAAGGTATGTGCTTCAGATGGAGTGAGCATATTTATACTGGAATGTGGTCTTTGATGGTTATACAAAGTAATAGCTACGGCAACAGCGTGTTGTGCCTGGTCAAAACAGGTAAAGCAGGTTTGTAATAACTCTTCTTTAAGAATACCATTAACCCGTTCAGCTAAAGCATTTTCCAGCGGGTCGCCACTTTGAGTCATACTGATTTTAACTCCGTTCTTTTCTAATAACTCAACATACTCTGTGCTACAGTATTGCGAGCCACGATCAGAGTGATGGATTAAGTCGGTTCTGTTGGGATTAGCTTCTAAGGCTTGTTCAAGAGCACGAATACATCCCTTGGCTGTTGCATCAGCAGATAAATAAAATCCTACAATCTTTCTTGAGTAAGCGTCTGTAATCAGGCTCAAATAACTAAATGCACTTTCCATGCAGATATAAGTAATATCACATACCCACAGTTGATTAGCTGCTCCTGCAACAAAACCTTCTATCAGGTTAGGATACTTACGAAACGGGTGACGTGAAAAGGTGGTTTGAGGTTTTTTCCTCTTTCTTTTTCGCACCAATAGACCATTGCTGCGCAGCAAATTAAAAAAGACATCTCGCCCCATGGCAATAGCTTGCTGCTGCATAAACCCCTCAAGTTTATGCAGCAGTTTGCGCCCTCCCAACCGCTTCTGATACTTACGTATGTACATGACCTGCTGTAATATCAGTTCCTCTTTAAGAGCCACTTTGCTGCTGTTGTGCATCTGTTTATAATACGCTTGCCGCGAATAGCCAAGCAGTGAACAAAGGTGTGACAAGCTTCTTTTTCCACCTCGTTCTACGCTCATGACTGCTTGGCTCCAGGTTTTTTTCGAATGTCAATGCCCAACTCCTCTTTAGCCGTTTTCATCATGGCTTTAAGTAGTTGATTTTCCAGACGTGAGTCCTGTAACTGTGCTTTCAATTGGTTGACCTCTTGAAGCAACCCCTGTTGAACAGCCGAGCGCCCTGTTACTTTTTTGCCCTTGTAGCTGGCTACCCAGTTATGAACGCTTTGGCGGGGAACTCCATATTTTAAGGCTAATTTCCGATAGGTTACTCCTCCCGATAAATATTCGGTTATTACTGCTTCTTTTAGTTGTTTTTCTGTTTTCATTTGTCCCAAATTTAGTGTAAACCTATTTCAGGACAAGACACATTACCAAAATTACCCTCATAACAAAATAATATACAGCACTTTAAAAACTTCTTGTCCCAGCTTTGCTCAACGCTTTTTATTCCTCAATAATTTTGTTGCGCACTAAAATTTTAAAAGTATGGATAACACTAAACAAACTTATAAGATAACCGAAGAGGAATTTAAAGAGGCGTACAGTATATGCAACGGCAATTGCGCCTTAACAGCGCTGTATATACGGGAGAATTACAATATGCCCTACTCGCGGCAAGCCGTTTATAAACGCGCTAAAAATTTTCCTGAACTGGTATTAGAGGATATGCTATTGTTTGCCGACAGTTGCGAGGCAGGATTACTCACCTTTGCCGATGATGAAAAAAATGATGTGCGTTTAAGAGCAAGAATTTATATGCACCTGGTGAACAACCTGCATAAAACACTTAGGAAATTGCACAGTGATGAGGCTAACAACTTGTTTACAACATAGTTGTAATTGATTAGCTAACAACTAACTAAAAAATTAAATGTTAACTTTTTATCGGAAATGAAAACAAAAAATATTTTAAGCTTTCTGAAGAACTTCTTCAACATACTTAAATGTAGTAAGCATATCGGCTTTATCTTTTCCAACGGCAATAGTATGCTCAAAATGAGCGGAAGGCAATTTGTCTTGAGTGGCTACTGTCCAGCCATCGCTCAACTGCACAACTTGCCGCTTGCCCAAATTTATCATCGGCTCAATGGCAATAACCAGCCCCTCCTGCAATTTAATCCCCGACCCTCTCCTGCCATAATTAGGCACTTCCGGGTCTTCATGGAGTTTTTTACCAAGTCCGTGCCCAACAAGGTCGTGCACTACGCCGTAGCCGTTTTTAATTTCCGTATGCTCTTGTATGGCATAACTTATATCGCCAAGGCGCTTGCCGGCAACAGCTTGTTCAACGCCTTTATACAATGCCTCTTTGGTAACAGTAATAAGTTTTTGTATTTCGGGCTTAATTTCACCAACAGTAAATGTATAGGCAGTATCGCCGTAATACCCGTTCATCAATACACCAAAATCAAAAGAAATAATATCACCCTCTTTAAGAATCCGTTTTGCAGATGGAATACCATGCACCACTTCTTCATTCACCGAAGTACAGGCAGAATTAGGGAACCCTTTATAACCCTTAAAAGCGGGAACGCCGCCATTACTGAGCACAAAATCTTCAGCAGCCTTATCAAGTTCAAGGGTGGAAACACCGGGCTTTATATGTTGAGCGGCTATGGCTAAAGCTTTAGAAGCCAGTTGGCAGCTTTGCCTGATTAGCTCAATCTCGTCCTTGGTTTTATAATAGATCATTAAACGCTTGGAGCGGTCGTGCGTCCTTTAATTTTACCGGATTTCATCAACCCGTCATAATGGCGCATCAGCAAATGGCTTTCAATTTGCTGTAAAGTATCCAGAATAACCCCTACCATAATAAGCAAGGAGGTGCCGCCGTAAAAACGCGAAAACTCCTGGGTAACTCCAAATCCGCTTGCAAATGCAGGAAATATGGCTACAAACGACAGAAAAACAGCTCCGGGCAATGTGATGCGCGACATTATCGAGTCAATATACTCGGCGGTTTTTTTGCCGGGCTTAACACCGGGAATAAACCCGCCATTACGCTTCATATCATCAGCCATTTGTATAGGGTTAACGATAAGCGCCGTATAGAAATAGGTGAATGCAATGACAAGCAGGAAAAATATAATGTTATACAATGGCGAGTTATTATTAGCTATTCCTCCTATCCCCTGCGCAGTATTGGAATTGGGAAAAAACTGGGCAATGGTGGCAGGAATGAACATAATAGCCTGGGCAAAAATGATTGGCATTACACCTGCCGCATTTACTTTAAGAGGTATATACTGGCGAACACCGCCGTATTGTTTATTGCCTACAATTCTTTTAGCATATTGAACCGGAATTTTCCTGGTGCCCTGAACAAGCAGAATAACAAAAATGATAATAGCAAGTATCGAAACAATTTCCATAAGAAAAGCTACCAAGCCGCCTCCCCCTGCGCCAACACGTGATAGAAATTCAGATCGTAAAGCAAAGGGCAGCCTTGCCACAATACCCACCATAATCAGAAGCGAAATACCATTACCCAACCCTCTGTCTGTAATTCTTTCACCCATCCACATCACGAAAATAGTTCCGGCAGTAAGCACTACTACGGTTGAAAGGTAAAACAGCCCGGGGCTTATCAAAATAATTCCATTACCAAGGTGACTCAGGTAAACTATATAACCGGAAGCTTGCCCGAAAGTAACAAGCACAGTAAGTATTCTTGTATATTGATTAATCTTTCGCCTCCCGCTCTCCCCTTCTTTCTGTAGCTTTTGAAAATGAGGGATAGCCATGCCAAGCAACTGAATCACAATAGATGCAGAAATGTAGGGCATTATACCTAAGGCAAAAATAGATGCGCGTGAGAATGCCCCGCCGGCAAACATATTGAATAAGCCGAACAAACCACTGTTGCCCGACTGCGCAAGTGCACCAAGTTTTTGGGGGTCTATACCGGGTAAAATCACAAACGTGCCCAACCGGTAGATGAATACAAACAGTAAAGTAGTTAAAATACGATTTCGTAATTCTTCAATTTTGAAAATGTTACGAATCGTCTGGATTAATCGGTTCATGTAGTTTTTAGCATCTGAAAAAAGGAATGCAAAAGTAAGCACTCTTTACCGTAATTGCAAAAAAGCAGGTTAAATAAATTTCATTTGAACTATTTTAACTTTTAAACTCCTTCGCATATGCTTTTGTTAAACGATAAGTTAACTAAAAAGATATTAACACAACATCCTGATTTTAAAGTAAATTTGGAAAATATTTTTTTTGTAAATACTTTTGCGTTTCTTTTTGTAAAACCCCTTAAATGAATAGGTTCTTCCCCCTGATTTTTATCTCAATACCTCTGCTATTTTCTAATGCTAATGCCCAAATAAGTGAAGGCGGTAAACCATTGACCATGAGACTATTTGGTATAAATAACCTTGATTCTGCATTACAAGCTAACCTGAACTCAAGCTCAATTAATGACCTCTCGAAAACTCAGCTCAGGGCAATTAAGGTAAGCCAGGTGGAATTAACGGCTCCCGATTTAGCGCCTGTTATTAAGCAGGACAGGGCTAAAAATAAAAAAACTGATTTATACCGTGAAGGTGTGGCAGTGGCAGCAGATATTTCTATTAAAAGTTCAGGGCAATGGACTATTTTAGATGATGGCGAGAAAATTTGGCGATTAAAAATACATTTACCGGGCGCAAAAGCCATCGGCTTATATTACGACCATTTCTATTTACCACAAGGCGCAAAGTATTTTCTTTTTAATGAAAACGGACACCAGGTATTAGGCGCTTATACCTCCAATAATAACCCCGATGATGACCAATGGGCAAATGAAAAAGTGCAGGGGGATTTAATAAATCTTGAACTTGATCTTCCTGCTGACGCCGATACATCATCAGTCTATATGCATATAAATTATGCAGCGGATTTTTACCGGGCTACCGAATACCTTAACCATTACAAATCCATAGATAAAATAGAAAGCACCCTTTTCCCCTATGGCGGCTCATCTCCTTGTGAAATAAATGCTATTTGTTCCATAGGAATACCTTTTTCCGAACAAAGAAAAGCTACAGTTAAAATAGAATATCAATCCAATGGTTACATTTACGGGGTTTCTGCAACTTGTATGAATAATACAAGCCAGAATTGTATCCCATACATACTTACCGCTTCCCATGCCGATCCTACAAACAGCACCTCAAGTAAAACATTCAGCACCTGGATGTTTTATTTTAATTATGAAACCCCAACCTGTATTTATACAGGAGTAGACAGCAATGTATTTTCTTCCCAAACCATGAGAGGCGCTAATTTTGTATCGAGATCTTCTTATGATAGTTCTGTCTTTCCAATTGTGGGCGACTTTCTTTTATTGCAATTAAAAGAGAGCATTCCCGTTAATTATAACGTTTATTTTTCCGGATGGGACAATACAGGTAATACACCAATCGGAACGAGCATAAGTTTTCATCATCCAAGCGGAGACGTGAAAAAAGTTGCCGCCACAAATAAAGTGTCGCCGTATGGTAATTTCAATGGTGGAGAACCTGATTCTCATTGGGAACTGGATTGGTATGTGGAAAATACAGAGGAGGGAGGTACAGAAGAAGGATCTTCAGGCAGCGGGCTTTTTGAATCCAATGGGCGCCTTATCGGCGACCTTACGGGTGGAGGTAATTTACAGCCTACATGCACGGATATAAACAGCTCCGGTGTAGAAATAACAGTTAAGGCATATTACAGCAAATTCTCACTAAATTGGTATTATGTATATGAGACAGATTCATCCAATGCTACAAGCCTTCATCATTGGCTTGACCCGGTAGGTAATGGATCTGCCCAAACACTTGATGCAATTCCCAACACTGCTGCCTGCATTGCTTCCGCCATTCCAACTATTAAACAATCAGAAATTTCAGTAAACCTATATCCGAATCCTACTACCGGAAATCTATTTGCCGATATAAACCTGGATAAAGCATCAGACTTAAAGATTGAAATATATAATATGATTGGCGCCAAAGTATATGAACAGGAGGTGCCTGATGTACTATCAGGAAAATACTCATTAGATATTAGCAATCAGCCAAGCGGCACCTATTTGGTACGCATAAGCACTGCATCCTCATCTATTACCGAAAAAATAATATCAGTTAATAAGTAACAGAATAAATTCTAATTTACTTATCACCATAAGTACGTTCCCTTCTCACCTTGTTTTGCCATTGCACGGGTTGAAGGTTTTCCAGATTATCATCTCCTCCTGCTGTAAGCGGTTTAATATGGTCTATCTCCCAACCATATCTCGAATTCTTTTTCCCGTAGAATTCCCGTTTCATGAAATACCCGTAACTGTCCTCGCGCCAAGTAGCAGGTGAATTCCGCTCTATAATTTTACCTTTTTCCCAAACCTGCTGAATAATATATTCATCAAACAGATTTACATTCTTATCCCTCTTATATACCTGGCTCAACTTTTTTATTCAATAAAATTTAATGAAATACTTTCTTAGACCTATTAAAAAAATGAAAATAAACTTATAAAAATCTCAAGACTAAAATGAGTCCACAATGACCTATGTCATAAATAATTATGATAGAAATCATATTTTCTATAAAAGCAATCTTATCTTTGCGTGTTTTTTAAAAGTATACAATTGCATTGAACATTATCAATAGGCGCAAAGCAAAGTATTATCGTCTTATATGACTTAAACATGACTTTCCTGCCGGACTTTCTGTTTTTTTAGTAGCCCTTCCGCTCTGTTTAGGTATTGCACTGGCATCGGGCGCACCACTTTATGAGGGCTTTTAACCGGCATAATAGGGGGATTAATTGTTTCACTCATCAGCGGCTCACAACTTGCTGTGTCAGGGACCTGCAGCCGGTTTGTCTACTGTGGTGGCAGCAGCTATAATCTCACTTGGCGGTTATCAAACCCTGTTGCTTGCAATAATAATAGCGGGAGTTTTTCAACTCATTCTCGGATTGTTAAAATTGGGAACTATAGCCAATTATTTCCCTTCGTCCGTCATCAAGGGAATGTTGGCGGCAATTGGCATTATTCTTATTTCAAAACAAATCCCGATTGCTATCGGCTACGACCATCCCGATTTTTGGACTAGTGGCTTTCTGCAATTGTTTTCGGAAAAGCACTTCTTCGGAAATATTGAAAACTTCAATCTTCATGTTACACGCGGCGCTTTGCTGATTACATTCGTTTCTTTAACGGTTCTTGCCTTACTTCAACAACCTTTTGCTCACAAGCTAAAAGTTGTATCCGCTCCTTTGGTAGTAGTGGTTTTAGGCATTATTGTAAATATGTTGTTCACCCAAGCCGCTTCTGCTTTTTCACTTAAGCATACCCAACTGGTATCTATTCCTGCAAATATTTTTATAGACATTACGTTTCCCGATTTGTCCAAATTATTTTCCAGTACTGAGGTTTGGAAAGATGGCATACTCATCGGTGTACTGGCTTCCCTGGAAACCTTATTATGTGTGGAAGCCATAGATAAACTCGACGAACACAACCGCATCACACCCGTTAACCGCGAATTAGTAGCGCAGGGCATTGGCAATATGGCTTGCGGTCTATTGGGTGCATTACCCATGACGAGCTGTAATTGTGCGTGGTTCAGCAAATGTTGATGCCGGCGGCCGCACAAAATTGTCATCATTCACACATGGCTTGTTTCTTCTACTTGCCGTTTTGCTTATCCCGTTTGTATTGTGTAAAATACCCTATGCATCATTGTCAACCATTTTACTTATCACCGGTTATAATCTTACGAAACCGCGCCTTTACCGCAATATGTGGAGTTTGGGATGGAAACAATTTCTGCCATTCATAATTACTATTGTGGCTATACTTACAACTGATTTACTCATCGGTGTAAGTATCGGCTTGCTCATTTCAATTTATTTCATTGTGCATAATAACTTTCGTGCCGAGTATAAAATTCAAAAAACCAAACAGCACGAAACCGAGGTATACTATATCAAACTCAATACTAACATTACATTCCTCAACAAAGTAAACTTGCGCGATGCCTTAGATAAAATACCCGAATACTCGCTGTTAACTATTGATGGCAGCGAATGTAACTTCATAGATTACGATATACTTGAAATCATCAGCGAGTTCGACAACAAAGCAAAAGACCGGCATATCGAAGTTCACCTGTAAGGCGTTGAAAAAGTAAATGTCACTGCTATTCATTAAATGAAATAATTGCATTTGCAATTTCTTGGGCGGCATGACCGGTTCCATAAAGATTAGTATTATAAACAGGGTGATGATTTAGCATTTTTTTAAACCCCTCATAAATACGTTTCTCATTTGTACCTACAACACTATTAAAACCATGTTCAACTAATTCTATCCACTCAGTTTGTTCACGAATCGTAACACAATTTTTTTTATAAAAAAAAGCTTCTTTCTGTAAACCGCCACTATCTGTTATAACAAGACTACAATGCTTTAGTAATTCTATCATATCTAAATAACCAACCGGCTCTGAAACAATAGCTTTGGTGGTAAGCTTGTAGGCTTCCATAATCTTCTTCGCCCGCGGGTGAAGCGGCATAAAAACAGGTAACTCAATCGCAATTTTATTTACTGCCTTGATAATAGATATGAAATTATCTATGTTATCTGTATTCTCTTCACGATGCACGGTGCATAAAACAAAATTTTTAAGATTATTTTTTTTGATAACATCAGAGCGTTGCACTGCTATAGAGTCATAGTAGATAGTAGCATCATACATCACGTCTCCCGTACGCACAATACGGCAATTAAAATTTCTGAATCCTTCTGCCTCAAGATTCTTTACGGCTTTATCAGTAGGGCAAAACAAAATATCGGATAACCTGTCAGTCAAAATTCGGTTTATTTCTTCAGGCATCCTCATGTTAAAACTGCGTAAACCCGCTTCAACATGGGCGACTTTATAATGTAATTTTTTGGCAGCCAATGCGCCCGCAAATGTTGAGTTGGTATCACCATACACTAATACCCAATCCGGTTTTTCAGAATCTAATATTTTTTCTATCCCCTCAAGCATTCGGCCCGTCATTGCACCATGAGACAATTGGTTAATATCAAGAAAATAATCAGGTCTTGGTATTTGCATCTCATTAAAAAATATATCAGACATATTTTTATCGAAGTGCTGCCCGGTATGAACAATTTTTTCCTCTACCCCGCTCCTGCTGCGCAATTCGCGACTCACAACTGAAGCCTTAATAAATTGAGGTCGCGCCCCTATGATTGTGATTATCTTCATTAGTAACTGGTTTCGATATTCTTTTCGGGTTTAAATGAGGTAATGTTTGCGGCAAACAAGGCATTAATAAATCCATAAAAAACCACACCTGCCTGTGATTCCAATACCGATTCAGTTAAACAATTCATAAAAATAATGATAAGGAAAACAAGGTATAGATAATTATCATTTTTAATTGCAAAAACTGAAGGATATATAAGGTTGAAGAGTAACAACAAACCGCCTAAAATACCAAGCGCTAATGTCGTTTGTAAAAATTGATTGTGCGCATTAAGATGCTCTTTGAATGCGCCGGTTACCTTGTCATTTTTATATTGTGCCATCAGGCTGTCTTCAACGTGACCTGTACCAACACCGGCAAAAATATTTCTTTTAATCACTTTACACGCCGAGCTCCATACAAACACACGCACATTTGTACTCTCTACTGATGATGCATTCAATTGATGCTGCTCAATAGAATTTTCTACAGCAATAAATCTTTTATAATCCCGGGTAACAAGAAAATCCGATGATAAAAAAAGTATGATAGCTAATCCCGTAATAATCATAAAGCCCATTTTTATTTTTTGTTTTCTTTTAAACAAATAAAATGCAGTAACAATAAGGATAACACAATAACAAATAATTCCCATCTTAGAAATTAGCAGCGCAAGAAATATAGTAAAAAAAATAAGCTGAAAAATTATAAATGAGGTTTTAAAGCGAGATAAGCCTTTGGCATTAAAAAATAAACTATATATCAATACAGCCACACTCAAATCAATATACATGGCTAAATATCCGGGGTGGTGAAAAGTAGCGAGCGGACTATAATAGAATGCGAATTGATGATATTGGAAATATAGAATGAAGGCATGGATTAATGCAATAATACAAGCGAAAAAGCACCCATAGCAAAGTGATTTTACAATTGTTACTACCTGCTCTTTTGATAACCGGAAAGAACTAAAAATTATAACAGGAAAAATAAAAAGTGATACCTTTTCTCTTAAATCGAAGGAAGCATCAACACTAAAAGAATATAAATCACTTATCAGGTATAAAAAATAAAAAACTACGGCGATAATAAAGAACGGGTTTTTAAGTGCAGCTTTTATTCCCTTAAGAGAAGCAATTCCTATTACCCAATTAAATATCAACAGTCCAATAGCATAGGGCATAATTATGTTGTAAAATGGAAATACAAATGCCACAAGGATGCACAACCGGTAGTGAATCAATTGAAATGGTACAATTTTTCTAAAGTACATTGTAAATCTTTTGTAATTCCTTCCAAAAATTTTCGGCAATTTGGGCCCGTGAAAAATTATTTCTCACATATTTTTCTCCATTCTTACCAAGGGTATGCTTTAACTCCGGATTGCGATAAAGTTGTAAAATCTTTTCACTCAAATCTAAATCGTTTTCAGGCGTAAAAGCCAGTCCACAGTTGCCTCTGTCAATAAATAACTCTTTTGCTTCCCCTTCAACCCCTAACAAAATTGGTTTTTGCATTGCTAAGTTCTCAAATATTTTTGAAGGAATGGCCCCAAGAAAAATATCCAATTTTTTAAGGGGAATAATTGCGGTATCAGTTCCTGCTATTATTTGTAACATTCTGTCTCTAACAACCGGTTCGGGAAAAAACACAGTATCAAGTTTCAACTGGTTACTCAAAGCTATTAACTTATCTTTCTCAGGTCCACTGCCAAGCAATATAAACTTTATCTCTTTTACATCTTTTAACCGTTGTGCTGCTTTTAAAATCACTTCAAGTCCCTGTGCATATCCAATTATGCCTGCATAAAGACAGACAAAATCATTATCCGTCAATTTTTGACTAATATGATTCTCATTAAAAACGGCATTGAGTGTATCACGTTGTTTTATAGGTTCCCTTGTTTTAAAATTATCCAAATTAACTCCGTTACTAACCCATAAAACTTTTTTTTGCGGAAATCTTGATGATATATTTTTAACAATCCCTTGTGTTTGACATGTTATAATAGCGGCATGAGCATATAAAAATTCTTCCAAGCGTTTTGCCAGATTTAGAAAAGATTTATTCTTTACTATCCCCAATTTTTCAGCGCTTTCAGGCCACAGGTCAGATATATTAAAAATTAATTTGGCATTTTTTAGTTTACATATCAAATACGCCGAAATACCAAGAAATAAGGGTGGAGATTCACAAAAAACATAATCGCATTTTTTTAGTTTAAATATTCCCATGATCAGAGAAGAGAACACAAACGAAAAGTAATTTAAGAGGCGAAATATAACCCCTTTTCGTTTTGATACAAAAATCCAGCTCCTTTGTACTTTAAGTCCTTCCATAGATTCCTCCATATACCATTTACGCCTGTATCCCTCATATATCATCATCTGTGGATAATTTGGCATGGCAGTAAGTAGGCTTATCTCAGCGCCATAGTTTTTCAAGCGAATAGCCAAATCGTAAAGGCGGTTTTGCGGCGCACCTGTTTCAGGCGGAAAATATTGAGTAAGAAAAACAATACGCATTATCTATTTAATTAGCAATTACTATCTATCCTAAAGTTTACTTTTTAATTGCCACGGGGCAATAGCTATTATTGTAATTATACATGGTAATAACATACCCTCAATAATTAGCGATTTATAACCTTCTATACCTGACCGGATAAAATTCGGTAAAAACCCAGTAAAGCCACAAACTGCAATGCGAAATAAAATTGTATACTTCTGATTTTTAAATGAGAAGTATGATTGTTTTAAAATAAAAACCCATAAAAACGCAAATAGTAATGCGCCAATAATAATGCCTACATATCCAAAATTCAAATACCACCCTGTTACATGATGTATAGTATAACCTTCTACAGGAGAAGCGTGAACATGGGATATATAATACGGGTAAATATCAACTGGGCGGGTTGGCCATAAAGAACGTGGAACAATTGAACCTATTAAACTGATTATACTAGTTCCATACGTAATAGGTATGCTAAAAAAAAATGCTCCATAAAGTGACATATGCGCAGGAAACATTTCATCATTAAATATAAAATCGGCAAATATTGACCCACCAGACATAGTTTCCACAGGTACTAAATGTTTAAGATACGGGATGCCAAATATCCGGGCTATTTCTCCACCGATCGGTAATCCTCTGATAGGGTCAATAGCCACTAACGGCAAAAGAACTGATAGAATGAATATGCCGGTTCTGAAAATTATTTTTTTATACTCTTTAAAGCTTATAAGATATAAGAATGCAAATAAGCCTGAAAAAAGAAAATCATGTTTATTCCCTAATAATATCAGGTAGGTTTCAACAATTATAACTGTTACAACATAACCCACAATAACAACTATATTAATTTTTTGTATAAAAAATTCATTTTTTGATCCACTCAACAAAGTTGCCAGGCCAAGAAATAATGCTGTTAATGCGGTTTCATTGCAAAGCTCATGTAACGAAAAAAACCCATTCTGGCTAAATCT
The DNA here is from genome assembly GCA_963770495.1 of Chitinophagales bacterium. GTDB lineage: Bacteria > Bacteroidota > Bacteroidia > Chitinophagales > CAVYQA01 > CAVYQA01. The sequence continues at coordinate 327,513 of CAVYQA010000017.1, forward strand.
TGTAGCAACATAAATTGATTCTCCCTGTCGGATGGCTTCATTTACAGATTGCCGTATAAAAAATATGCTTCCGGCTATTGCAAAAATTATAATAATAAAAATATATAGATGATTAAACGGAATTCTTTTTAGCTCTTGGTCAATCTGCAATCCTTTTTTCCTAAAGCTAAAAAACAAAACCAATTGCACAATAATTATAAAAAAACCATACCACGCAATTGTAGCAGCATAGTATTGGTCTAATTGAATGGGAAACATCAACTTAAAATAATGATAATAATGTAGTCCGAATTTCTCGCCCGCATTATTAGTAAGAAGGTCATAAACAATAAACCAACTTCCGGCTAAAGACCAATAATAAAGCGCTGCAATCCCCACTAATATTGAATAACTATGAGTACGATGCCATGTACGAAATGCAAGGTAAATTATAACCAGTGTTAATGCTGTCAATTCTGCGAAAAAATACATTTTAGTTATTTTTTATTTTATCGTAAACATCCCTTAGTTCAAGTGCAATCTTTTTCTCATCTAACCCTTGTTGCATAAATACTTCGCGCCCGTTTGAGCGTTTATTATTTGAAATTACTATAACCAGCGCCTTGGCAAGTGCATTTGAATCTTTTTCCACAATTATACAATTATTAATTTTATTTATACGTTCTGTAACATCGCCCACATCAACTCCGACAATAGGCAAATTACAGGTCATTGCCTCCTTAACAATCAGCGGACTTCCTTCGCTATCACTGCAAATTAATAAACAATCCGATGCATTTAATATAAGTGGTATTGTATCCTGATGCACTTCGCCAGCTAATATCTCTAAGCGCAAATCCGAAACTTCTTTAGCAGCCAACTCTACAGCTTTTTGAGCCAGGTCAAGTCGCTTAATCTTTGGATTATTTGCATTAAACACTATCACTTTCTGAAAATGTTTCCATCCTAATTTCTGCCTTGCAACTGATTGAGGCTGTATATCAAACTGATTTATATTTATTCCATTGGGAATGATATAAGCATTTTTACTTTTCCATATTAAATGTTCAACCAATCTTTTAGAAACACAAATAACTGCTTTTGCGCGCAAAGAAGCAAGATTTGAGAGAAGCCTGCCTAATTTATCTGATATAAATCCGTCTGCAGGAGTAGAATTTAAATCACTTCCCTGAAAAGTGATAACAGCAGGAATTTTGGTGTTCATCACCGTAAAAAAAGCTGTCATTGTTCCGTATTGAGCATGAACAACATCCGGTCTAAATTCTTTTATTTGTTTGCGGAATCGCTTTGCTTCTTTATACAATATTAAAAGGTTAGTGCGTGAGGCAAGAAAAAAATAACCTACTTCAATTCCAATATCTTCCAGTGATTGCCCCTGGCGACGCGCATAAATAAATGTTGTTCCCTCCGCAGTTCCGGGAATTACCATTAAAACACGTAATGGGTTTCTCTTAGGCTCCACCTATTGATTTCTTTTTTTTACTTAACCCAATAAACCAAAATAGTAATCTTATATTATAGATAACATTAACTGCCATTAAAATCAAAAAACTATATGTATCACGGTGAGTATAAAATGCCATTCCTGATAATAGTAAAGCCCCGGTTAGTGCATTAATTGCAGTAAATAATAAATATTTTTTTTGTTCCTGGTAAATATAGGGTATCTGGGATACCGGCGAAATAATAAAATTAAGTATTAACCATGGCGCTAATATTTGAGTATAAATACCTGCCTCGTACCATTGATTGCCAAAAAAGAATGAAAACATAGGCGGAGCAAATAAAATCAGTGCAATAAATGGAACAATCGCCAACAAAGCAAGAATTAACATTGTTTGTTTAACAGGTTTATATAGTGTATAACCTTTATTATAATTATTACTTAATTGGGGATATATAGCCTGCCCGATAGCACTACCTATCACAGAAAGAGGAGAACGTAATACTCTAAAGCTAAGGCCGTAGTTACCCACCACTGTATATCCGAAAAAATATCCGATTAAAAAAGTAGTTCCATAAAGCTGCACAGCATCCGAAATAACATGAAATGTGTTGAATAGCGGAAAGTTTTTATATGTTACCGATACCTGCTTTATATTTTTTTTATTTATGGCAATTGTCGATATTTTTGAAACTACAAGAAGATATATGGCTGAAACAAACTGCGCAAGTGCAAACGCTATAACTAACCCAATGCTGCCGATTTTAAACCAACTTAAAAGTATGCTTATTATTACCCATAATGAACTTTGCAAAATTCGCGCAACAGCTATTTTCTTGTACCTGTTATGACGAATAGAATAATAATAACAAGCCTGAAAAAAGCCTAATGATAATATGGTAACAGGTATCCATGGTAAAAAATTAATCCATGGTTGTATTGTAGTTAATGCCTGGTGTGAAAAAACATATAGTAAGAAACAAACTATACCGGCAGCAATGGTCGTTAATAATGTTGCAATAAACGAAAGCACTACAAGTGAATCAGCATGTTCTTTTTCTTCAGGTAAAACAATAGCCATTTCATATCGCCATGTTGCTACTAAAGCCAGCGTACTTGCAATGCTATAGAATATAGTATAAACGCCAAATTGCGAAGGGTTATATAGGCGAGTTAAGAGTGGTGATGCCACTAATGGAATAATCTGTCCAAGTCCGGTCCCTGTTAAAAGGGTTAGAGTATTTCTAAATAACTCGTTAAAATGAAGGGCTTTTATTATATCTGTAATACGCGCCCCCATTTATTTCCCCGCTTGATAAATCCGTTCAATTATATCAACAACTTTCAAGCCTTCTAACGCATTGGTAGTGGCTGTTGAGCGCCCGCTAAGGGTATCAATCACATTATCTATCACAAAATGATGATTGGCGGCGCTGCCTTTAAATTCGCCATAATCATTCGGCGGATTGGTGGGCGCCAGCGCCGGCATGGTATAATCTTTAATGTGGCAAACTTCCACCTTATCCATATACTGTCCTCCTACTTTAACACTGCCCTTTTCACCGATGATGGTAATGCTGCTTTCAAGGTTTTTATCCCAAACTGATGTAGAATAATTAATGCCACCCATTCCCCCGTCAACAAAATCAAAATTCACCATACCGCTATCATCGAAAAATTCTGTATTGGATTGATGATTAAAATTCTTAAACCGCGCCTGGATATTTTTTATGTCGCCAAATAGCCAATACATAATATCTAAAAAATGGCTGAACTGCGTAAACAACGGACCGCCGTCTAATTCTTTATTGCCTTTCCAACTGCCTTTTTTATAATAACGATCATCCCTGTTCCAATAACAATTAATTTGTACAATTAATATTTTGCCTAAGCGGTTGTTAGACACTATTTCTTTTAGCCACACCGAAGGGGGGCTATAGCGGTTTTGCATGACACAAAACACATGCCGCGACATTTGCAGGGCTTTAAAAATCACCCGCTCGCATTCTGCTTTATTCAAACCCATAGGCTTTTCCACTACCACATTGCAGCCGGTTTCCAGCGCTTTTATTGCCAGCAGAGCATGAAGCCCGTTGGGTGTGCAAATAGTTACCACATCAAGTCCCAAAGCAGCATTTAACATGTCATCTGCCGAATGAAAGAATTTTACATCCCCCAATTCTTTCACCGGCGGTTCAAGATTCTTATCAATATCTGCCACTGCTACAAGTTGCGCACCGGCATTGCGCCGAATCATTTCTGCATGGCGTTTGCCTATGTGTCCAAAACCTATAATTCCGAATTTAATTTTTTTACTCATATTAGAAATCAAGATAGTTATTATATAATTTTGTTTTTATCCCGAACATAAACCATGTGGCGGCGTAATTCTGCAATTCAGAGTTAGAGGTACGTCGCGCAATCGAAAGCTCTATGCACAGATTATTATGGGGGTTAATCAAATAATCTAATGTAAATTGGTAAAATTTTATGGTATTAAGAACTCCTTGTAAAGTATAAACACCATAGGCATTAGGGTAACCCGGAATATTGTAATCCGATATAAATATATTACTTCCATAATCACTTCCCACAGAATCACCGCCAACCATTGAAATATTATATTGAAACAATATGCTCAATCGTTTATAGGTGTACCCGATAAAATTGTTAACCTCTCTGAAATTAGCTCCTAAGGGGTCAGCCATTGACTGGTTTTCATTGGCATAATTTATATCCGTTTCCGTTTCGCCGTAAGTGTAGGGACGAACCTGGTTCAGTTCTGTTTGTAAATATAGCCCCTTAACTCCAAAAGCATTATAGTATTTAGCTCCCAGTTGAAAGCCGTATTTATCGCCATAAAACCCCGGCGCTTTTTTTGATTTCTCAAAACTAAAATCATCAACAAGCAACTGTCCGTATAATACCAAACCATTAATAGGTTTATAGCTACCCGTAAACCCGATAAGAGAATTATCGGGTGAGCCTTGGTTATAATTGGCATCATGAAGAAATATAACGGGATTTAAATACGTTAAATCAAATCCCCGGTATTGACCTGCTGAATCAGTGTTATCCCAAATCACGGCATCATAAAAACCAAAGTGCAGGCTCTTCGTTGCATCCCAGCTTAGATAATGCATAGCAATCCATTTCTTATTGTAGCCGATACCTAAAATGCTGCTGTCTCTCTGGAAATTTACCATTTGAGCATATACATCTTCAAACTTTATATGCCAAATAGTGGTGTTTATTTTAAAAAAGGGATAATTAGCGGCATTATCTGATAATATTAACGAGCGATAACCATCGCCGATAAAATTTTTATCCTGACCGAGTTGAAAATTAAAATACTTATCGGGCGAATAGGAAATATATCCCAATGCCGGGGAAAAATTGGCTACATTATTTTTGCCAACAACTGCCTCTGTTTTCGAACCTCCCGGCGTAACAAGTGTATCCCTGATAAATTGGGTAATATATCCGGGGAAAACAGCATTTGTATTTTCAACATCTGCGTAAAAAGAAAATTTACTGCCGATAGAACCATTAATGACAACTCCCGTTGTGTTAGTATAAAGAGAAAGATTCTCTTCAAAATCCTGTCCTAAACTGTAATTGATGGAAGGGTCAATAGTTAAATAAAAATCGGTGGCTTTTACTATTACAAGATGATTATAAAGCAACCCGTTAAAAATTTTATTAATAATATTTTTTTGAGGATAAGGACGGGTATAAATATTAAACACTTGCGAATCCTTAACCACCCTGTCCACCTGCGATTGAAGGTAGGGTTTTATATCGGTATGAAAATCTGCATTTTTAGAATACAGATAGGCATCATACCGCATATATAGATTATCGTTAAACGGAAGATTAGTCTGCGGCGTCACCTCTTGCGCCAAAAGAACTCCGGTAAAAAAAATAGTAATAATAAATAATAAAATGTGTTTTTGCATTTATCCCACAATGGTAATATTATGCAAAGATTGAAAACTAAGTACAAAAGAAGAAATCGGCTGTTTAGTAACGTTATAAGGAAACAACAAATTGGTAGTATTGATATTTTATAATAGTTTTGGACGCGTTTTATAAATCAAACATCCTTTAATGAAATTATCTGTTGAATCTTCCCACCTCAATGGTGTGGTTGTAATTAAGCCCGAAGTTTTTGAGGATGAGAGGGGATTCTTTATGGAAACATTCCGTACCGACCAGTTTAAAGAACTGGGACTGCCTGTAGATTTTGTTCAGGATAATCATTCACGCAGTGCAAAAAATGTATTGCGCGGATTACATTTTCAATGGGAACCGCCTATGGGCAAGCTGATGCGGGTAACTTTGGGCTCAGCATTTTTAGTTGCAGTTGATATTCGTAAAGGCTCGCCCACATTTGGTAAATGGTATGGTCGCGAGGTGTCGGCTCAAAATAAATTGCAGGTCTATGCACCCGCCGGTTTTGCAAGAGGCTTTTGCGTACTCAGCGAATTTGCCGAAATTCAATACAAGTGTACGGGCATTTACAGCAATAAAGCTGAATCGGGTATTCTGTGGAACGACCCTGTAATAGGTATTGAATGGCCCGTTAAAGATCCTGTTCTTTCTAAAAAAGATGAGGTAGCCCAAACATTAGCCGAGTGGAGCAAACGTCCCGAATCGGATAATTTCAAATTTTAGAATTAATTTTATAGCGCTTATAAATGAAACTACTAATTGCAGGAGGAGCAGGATATATTGGCTCTCAACTTATACCAAAGTTGTGTGAAAGAGGCTATCATGTGGATGTAATAGATTTATTATGGTTCGGTAATCATCTTCCCAAAAAAGTTAAAGTAGAGAAAAAAGATATTTTCGAACTCACTGAAAAAGACCTTAAAATTTATGACCAGGTTATTTTTCTTGCAGGGGTATCCAATGACCCGATGGCGGAATTTTCGCCCAGTAAAAATTTTATTTACAATGCAGCCACCACTGCGTTTTTAGCTTATCTCTCAAAACGGGCGGGAGTAAAACGCTACATCTATGCCGGCTCATGTTCGGTTTACGGCTATACCGTAAATCAATTATACGATGAAGACGACCCTGCTGTATCAACGTATGCCTATGGTATTTCTAAATTGCAGGGTGAGCAGGGCGCTCTCCAAATAGCTGATAAAAGTTTTTCCGTCATTTGTTTCCGGCAAGGCACAGTAAGCGGCTATAGCCCGCGAATGCGCCTCGACCTTATTGTTAATACCATGTTTAAAACCGCTATGCAAAAAGGAGAAATTACGGTAAATAATCCTTCCATCTGGCGACCTATACTAAGTATTGAAGATGCCTCAAACGCTTACCTGCGCGCCATTGAATGCAGCCAGGAAATTTCAGGTATCTTTAACATCGCTTCCGGAAATTATACGGTTGGCGAAGTAGCCGACCAGGTGAAACAGGGCATGGAAACAAAACTAAAAAAGAAAATAAAGCTGACGATTAAAAATATCCGGGATTTCAGAAACTATAAGGTTAGCGTGGAAAAAGCAATAAATATTTTAAGCTTTAAACCTAAACATGACATAGATTCTATTCTGGATACGCTGATTGAAAACCATGACAAATTCAAAGATTTTGATAATCCGGATTATTACAATATTGAAATTTTTAAAAATATTAAATAGCCAATGAAAAGAAAAGCAGCTATAATCGGAGGCAACGGGCAGCTTGGCACTGATTTGTGTGAACAATTATCACCCGATTATGAAGTATTTCCGCTCTCACATGCCGATATAGAAATAACCGACGTCGACAGTGTAAGAAAAATGTTTGCGCAACTTAAGCCCGATATTGTTCTTAACACAGCCGCTTCTCACGTTGTGCCAAAGTGCGAGAACATCCCCGCAGAGGCATTTTTAGTAAATGGAATTGGTGCCCTAAACCTTGCACGTGTGGCTGAAGAACTGAATTACACGTTTGTTCATTACAGCACCGATTATGTTTTTGATGGCGAGAAAGGTAAACCCTATATCGAAAGCGACCGCCCTAACCCATTAAATGTTTATGCCACCACCAAACTTGCCGGCGAATATTTTGCATTAAATTATTGCAGAAAAAGTTACGTGATACGTATTAGCGGCATCTACGGCAAAATTCCCAGCCGGGCAAAAGGGGGAAACTTTATTACTACAATTTTAAGAGTTGCAAAAGAACGACCGGAGGTGCGCGTGGTGAATGATGAGGTGCTGGCACCCACCCCCACGCTTTGGATTGCCAAGAACACCAAAGTTCTTTTAGCTAAAGAGAGGTACGGACTTTATCACATGGCTTGCCAAGGCGAAGTATCGTGGCATGATTTTACGAAAGTGGTATTTGAAACGCTGAATATTAAAACACCGCTTTACCCGCAAAGCGTAAAAGACGCGATGTCAACTGTTAAGAGACCGTTTTATTCAGTGCTTGAAAATAAAAACCTCAGTGATTTGGGAATTGATATTATGCCCCCGTGGAAAGATGCACTGATTTCTTTTCTGAAAGAACATTTCACGAAATAATATGCACATTGCCATTTTTGGATTAAGAGGAATTCCTTCGGGATACAGCGGCTATGAAGGATTTATTGAAGAATTGGCAACACGTCTTATTCCCCGCGGGCACACCATTACGGTTTACGCCCATAAATATCTTTTTAAAGAACGCCCTAAACAATACAAGGGGATTAACTTAGTTTATATTCCTGCTGTGCAGGGAAAAAATACAGCGCAACTCTCCCACTCTTTTTTATGCGCCTGGCATGTTGTCTTTTCAAAAGCAGATGTGGTGTTGGTGTGCAATTGCGCCAATGGCTATTTCGGAGCCATATTGCGCGCATTTGGAAAACCCTGCTGCATTAATGTTGATGGGCTGGAATGGCTTCGCCCCAAATGGGGACGCATGGGAAAACGAATGTTTAAGTGGGGCGCAGAGTGCGCCGTAAAGTTTTTTAACATAATTATCACCGATGCAAAAGGTATGCAGGACTATTACCGCGAAAATTTTAAGTGTGAATCTGTAGATATCGCTTACGGGGGAAAAATTGAATATTCCACCAATCCTGAACTGGTAAAAAAATTAGGGTTAGAACCCAATCGCTATTATCTTATTGCCAGTCGCCTGGTAGCAGATAATAATGCCGATCTTATTGTAAAAGGATTTGTGCAATCGGGTTCTAAAAAAATACTGGCAATAGCAGGTGGCACTGTTTACAAAAATCCCTTTGAAGACTATGTGCGCTCTCTCGCCAACGACCGCGTAAAATTTTTAGGGCATATTGACGACCAGGATGTGATAAAAGAACTGCATTGCAATGCCTTTGCTTATTGCCACGGGCATCAGTTTGGCGGAACCAACCCTGCCTTGCTTAAAGCTTTGGCTTACGGCAATTTAATTTTTGCAATGGATACCGTTTTTAGCCGCGAAGTTTTAGACGACGGCAAATACGGCATCCTTATATCTAAAGACCCCGCAAAATGGGCTGAACAAATAAATTATTTTGAAGCAAACGAAACATTAGCACAACCCTACCGCGACAAATCCCGCGACCGCGTAAACGAACGCTACACCTGGGAACATATTACCGATGAATATGAAGATGTGTTTAAAAAGCTTTACGCGTTAAAGCACCTGTAATCATATCCCGTATAGTTTGTTCAAGGCTATAATGCTGATGCCAGCCTGTATCTTTTTTCAATTTTGACGAATCCCCATAAATAACAGGCTCATCACTGGGGCGCATGAGCTGTTTATCCTGCTCAGCAGGCAATTTTATTTTTAAAATTTTTTCAATAATGGGCAGTAGCTCACTGATAGCATATACTTTATCCCCGCTAATATTATACGCTTCACCCCACCTGCCTTTTTCCGATAATAAAACAAGTGCTGTCACCAAATCGCGAACATCCATAATAGCGCGACGGGTTTCAAGATTACCAACTTTCATCGCAGGCAGTTTTCCTTTTTTCACCCCAATTGCACGGCTTATAAAATCCGCGGTAACATCATTGGTTTTTCCGGGTCCCGTGGTATTAAATATCCTCGCTCTGATACAACGTATGTTAAAATTTTTAAAATACTGATATGCCAATAAATCCTGCGCTACTTTACTTACTCCATAGGGGTGTAATGGCAAAAGCATGGCATCTTCATTTATGGGAGTATTTGTAAGTGAGGAACCATATTCGGCGCTTGAACAAGCTACAACAACTACAGGGTCGTAATTTTTACCTGTTTCTTTACGAACATGTTTAACCGATTCAAAAACGTTTATGGTACCATTGACATTAATAGACATTGTTTCTCCGGGCTTTTCCCAAGAAACTGTGGGCAAGCTTTGCGCGGCAAAATGAAATATTTTTTCAGGCCGGTGTTTTTCAATTAGGGTGAGCATCACGTCAAAATCACAAACATCGCATTTTGTATAATGTGCTTTTTTAAATGCATCATTCAAATCAACAACAGTATTGTAAAAGGTTGCAATAATATCATTCGCTTTGCCCTTATCAATATAATAGTTTACAAGATGGCTGCCCACCATTCCTTCAGCGCCTGTGATTAATATTTTTCCCATTATAAACTATTTTATGATTGCAAAATGTTTTGATAAACCTCTGCTGTCTTTTGTCCCACAATCTTCCACGAAAAATTTTCCTCTATTGTTTTTTGTGCATTAGCCGTCATGGTTTCGCGCAGTGTTTTATTATTGAGCAGGGTGTTTATTTTTTCTGCCAGATCATTTTCATCTCCGGTTGCAAACAGCGCCCCATTATACCCGTCTTTAATCACTGTTTTAAAGGCGCTGGTATCCGAAGCAATAATACACGAACCATAATTCATTGCCCTAAGCAAAACCCCGCTTGAATAAATTTTAAGATAGGGCAAAACCACAATATCCGCCGCTCTAAAATAGATAGGAACATGGTCATTGGGAATATAATCGAAAATAAATGTGCCGTTATATTCTAATTTCCCGTCGTTAATAATATTGTAAATAGCTGCCATATCATGTTTCCATGGATTGCCGGCAACCACCAAATGCACGTCCTGCCTGTGTTTTAATACATTTGCAAATGCTTTTAACAATACTTCAACCCCTTTCACCTTTTTTATCTGTCCGAAAAAAAGAATAATATTTTTTCCTTCAGGCAATCCTAATTTACGCCTCGCCTCGGTTTTAGAAAGCACTGTTGAATATAAAAAATCAGTATCACCATGCGGCACTATATATATCTTATCGGGATTGGTATTTGTAAAATAATGCAGCAGGCTTTCTTTTGCATAGGGCGTGTGTACAATAATATGCGACAGCAATTTCTCAAACTTCTGATACTTTTTTTTATTTATTTCCTTACCGTATTTATCAAACGTTTCCACATCGTGCACGGTACCCACCACTTGTCGCCCCTTACGCGAAAACCGGCGCAACATTATATATTCCAGCCATGTAAAATGATAAAAATGCATGTGAACCAGCCGGCATTGTTGCCGGTGCATGTCAGCAAGTATCCGCCTTACACCCAACAAAAAATTTATTCCCCTTATATATTTATTTGTTTTACCGTAAATATTTACAAACACTTTCTTCACTGCAAACTGAAAAGAAAATTGTTCATCAATATGAGTTTCATCACAGGTATATAATGTAACCACATATCCTTCTCCGGCAAGTTCCTTACAAAGCCCGAAGTCATATAATTCGTTGCCTCTGTGACCACCCACGGGTTCCACCATTGCAACACGAACTTTTATGTCAGTTACGTTCATACCCTGATTACCTTTATTGTTTTATGGCACTTCATAGCCACGCTCTTTATGTTTTTCCAAATAGACAAAACAATAAATAAAGCTGATAAACAATGGCGTGGAAGCAATACCCGCCGTAAAACAATCCATAGCGCCTCCTTCAAGGAAAAAACATATCAGGAAAAAAAAAGTGGCTTTCAGAAATAAATTCTTTTTATGTTCTTTTATACGCCACATAAGATTAAAAAGATAAACATATTCCATCTGCACCATAAGATACCCGATAATGCCATATTCAAATATGGCGCCTATAATATCAATATCAGAGGGATAAAAATGTGTAAAATTCCCATACTGCCCGTTGTTATAATGGTCGCTTATCCTGCCATTGCCTACTAACAGGGAAATAGGTTTAAGGGCAATAATTGCCAGCGCTTCTATCGTTTCAACAATGCGGACATCGGCGCTCGAGTGTGCCGCCTTTTGTCCCGATAATACGGTTAACACATTCGAGTACATGGTTATAAAATTCTGTATGGTATTTGGACTGACCAGGTAAATAACACTAACAGAAATTATTAAAAACAATACGATTCCTATCGAATAAAGAACCATTTTTTTTACGGGCAATTGCGTCATAAATATTATAAAAAGTGTTATTGCCAGAGCCAGCTCCATGGTTCTTTTCTTCTCCTCAAACAGCAGGTAACTTAAAAAACAAAGAAACGCTATCGCGCTGCGCCATTCATTCTTTTTAATGAAACGGATAAAATAATATACACAGGCAAAGAGTATCGGGATAATATCGAGCCGGTAGGTGCAGCCTCCTTTTTCAGAGTTGCACGAAACGTACACCGGCGGATGCGTACCCATAAATTGACCGGGATTTCCTAAAATAGCTATTATGGTAAACCCCACTAAATACACCCAGCCCAGGCAAAGCATGGCGTAGTATATCTCTTTAAGTGTGATTCTTTTGGTTTTAAAAAGATAAAATATAAATAAGGGCGACACCGCCAAAAACCACTCACGTGAAGCGGCTACACCATATATAAAAGGCTGTTTCCAGAGTATATCGGCAGGAATGGCAAGATAAAAAGGCACTAAAAGCAGGTAGATAATAATCAATTCTAATGAGGTTATTGAACGGTTGTTCGCAAATATGTCTGCTATATATACCACGAAAAACAGCATATAAAGTATAATATAAACCGGCTGTATATAAGATATGTATGTCACCGTTAGCGGGCTTAGATACAGCGATTGCATAATGGTGGTGTAAAGCAACATCAGAAAAAACATTTTAACGTATGTTTTTTTCAGCGATGTTTTGTTATTGATATAAGCTATGGCTTCAGGCTGCATTCAGAATAATAAGCAACACAAATATAATGGAGTAATTATAATGACTGTTTAAACTGGCACGTACTGACATTTAACCGCAGAATCGGCACATTGAACTCACCAAATCACCACATCAGTAATATATCCTTCGCGAACAAAGTCATTCACCAATTTTATCACCTTTTCTTTATTGTAACTCAATTCCTGTCTCATGGCAGCAGACTCAACATATAAATAAAGCACACTCTTATTGACATACATTTTTTTTGTATACCTCGCAATTGTTTTGCCCATAAGGTTTTCCCAACCTCCCACTAATTTCACCTCATCAAACTGCTCACGCATTTTGCTTTGTTCAAGCATGGCGTCAATAGCTTGTTTAAGAGTGTAGTTGTGATTGTTCATGGGTTAAAAATAAGTAAAAAAAGCGGACAGTTGAAAGTTGACAATTGACAGTTAAAAATTAAAAGTCTAATGAATAAGATAAGTGAGTGTCCTTCCCCTTCGGGAAGGATTAAGGATGGGGCAGGACAGGATAAACTGAACCCTCCTCCACTCTAAAAAATTTGGAATCAAGTTTTAATTCCACAAATAACTCTTCAAGCCGGTGCTTATGCGCATCTGTAATAAATATCTGCCCGAACTCTCCGCCCGATAATAATTTCAGCAAGCTGTGCACACGATTTTCATCCAGTTTATCAAAAATATCATCCAGTAACAGAATGGCTTTCTTTTGGGCAATCTCCACCGTAAACGTAAACTGCGCCAGCTTAACGGCACACACCAATGATTTGATTTGTCCCTGTGAACCGAATTTTCGCGCCGACATGCCATCTAACTCAAATTCAATATCATCCCTATGAATACCACAAGACGTGTATTGAAGTACAAGGTCTTTTTGCTTATTCTTTTTTAGTAAATCATATAAGTTATTCTCAAAAAGCTGCGAGGTATAAACGGCATTCACCTTCTCCCTTCCCCCTGATATGGCAGTATAAAAATGATTGATGAACGGAAGAATTTTAGCTAAAGCGATTTTTCTCTTTTCAAATAGCCGTCCGCCATAATCATTCAACTGTTTATCAAGCGCATCAAGCAACACTTCATCAATTGCAATTTCTCTCTCCTGCCGCAAAAAAGCGTTTCGTTGTGTAAGCACCTTGGTATACTGCACAAGGTCATCCAAATAAAGGGTGTCAGTTTGTGACAAGGTCTGGTCAAGCCAGCGGCGGCGGGCTTCACCGCTTGATGAAATTAACTCATGGTCATCAGGTCCGATAATAACCACAGGAAACCTGCCCACATGCTGTGATGCTTTTGTGTAGGCAATCGTATCGGCAGTAATAACCTTTCTGGCTCCTTTGGCACAGGCAACAGCAACATAAGTTGTTTTTCCCCCGCTTATAAATTTGCCTTCAATACGAAAAAACTGCTCCCCGCTCATCACGTTCTGCTGGTCGGTGGAGTTGAAGGCATCTTTACCAAGGCATAGATAATATATGGCATCTAACAGGCTGGTTTTACCGGCCCCGTTATCGCCTATAAAACAATTAAAACAGGCTGAAAACTGAATTTCCACAGAACGGCAGTTTTTAAAATTCACCGTGTGCAACTCCTGCAGAAATAGGTTATTTTGTTCCAATGGTAATTTTCTTAATTTTTGGGATAAATTTGTGAATTGACTGTTACAAAAATAACAAATGAAATTACCACGCTACCAATTAAAATCTGGTGATAACCTAATGACCTTTGAGTTTGTGAGCGAAGGGTATAAGGGGCAAATTCCAAAGATTGTTCAGTATAGTGAAACTAATTTAAAAGATGTTTATAATCTTGCATTGGGAGATAAAGATGGTGAAACAGGCGAACTTGATGACACGATTATTTCTAACAATGGTGACAATGAAAAGGTATTAGCAACAGTAGTAGCCACTATTTATGCATTTACCGATAAACATCCTGATGCCTGGATTTACGCATCAGGCAGTACTAAATCAAGAACACGACTCTACAGAATGGGTATCACAAAATACTTATCTGAAATAAAAGTTGATTTTGAATTATATGGAGAAACAGATGACGAATGGGTGCCATTCAGAAAAGGTGTTGATTATAATGGATTTCTCACAAAACGAAAAAAAGCTTAAATTTACAGTATGAAAATTAGCGAAATAAAGAAAAAGAAAGTCCCAATAGTGAGGATTGACAAATCCTTAAATAAATATAACAATATTGTTTTATTCCCTGAAAAGCTGGAAAAAGCAAATAAAATGCTACGTAAAATTGGTTTGCCAAAAGTAAAGAGCCGCCACAGTTAAACTCAATAAAACATTTTCCTGCTTATCATCTTCCTTTAAATCATTTTTAAAATTCACCGTGTGCAACTCCTGTAGAAATAGGTTATTTTGTTCCAATGGTAATTTTCTTAATTTTGCGGGCTCAAGAATAGCTGATTGGCAAAGACAAAAATAACAAAAGAAACCTACCTGCATTGGTATGAGCAGATGCTCTTGGTTCGCCGTTTTGAAGAACGCGCCGGGCAGATGTACGGAATGCAGAAGATACGCGGCTTTTGCCACCTGTACATTGGGCAGGAAGCAGTGGCTGCGGGAAGCATCAGCGCTATAAAAGAAAGCGATGTGGTCATTACCGCTTACCGCGATCACGGAATGGCTATTACAAAAGGCATTGACCCTAAGGCGGCAATGGCAGAGCTTTTTGGAAAATCAACCGGCTGCTCTAAAGGTAAGGGCGGCTCTATGCACTTCTTTTCTAAAGAACATAAATTTTACGGCGGGCATGGTATTGTTGGCGGGCAAATTCCGCTTGGCGCAGGCATCGCTCTTGCCGAAAAATATAATAACAGCGGCAATATATGTTTATGCTTTATGGGTGATGGCGCCGTAAGGCAAGGTTCTTTTCACGAAACATTTAACATGGCAATGACTTGGAAGCTGCCCGTGGTGTTTATTTGTGAAAACAATCATTACGCTATGGGCACTTCTGTTGAACGCACCTCTAACGTAACAGAAATTTATAAATTAGGGCTCGGTTATAACATGCCGTCAAAAGAGGTGGATGGTATGCGCCCTGAAACGGTTTACGATGCTGTATATGAAGCAGCAGAAAATGCACGTTCGGGTAAAGGTCCCGCTTTTCTTGAAGTGCTTACCTATCGCTACAGGGGTCATTCAATGTCCGACCCGGCAAGATACCGCTCGAAGGAAGAAGTAGAGGAATACAAACATAAAGACCCTATTGATTATATTTTATCAGTAATAAAAGAGAAAAAATACGCCACCGATGCTGAAATAGAAGTAATAAATGAAAAGATAAAAAACAGGGTGGATGAAGCAGTTAAATTTGCCGAAGACTCTCCGTTTCCTGAACCGGGAGAAATTTATCATGACAATTATGTTCAGGCGGATTATCCTTATATAATGGATTAATTTTATACTATAAATACATAAAAATGGCAGAAAAACAAAGTGATGATGTAATGGCGAATCTCGAGGAAACCTATACAAAACTCGAGAAATACGTAATGGATAATAAACAGCAGGTATCTATAATTACCGGTATAGTTGTAGCTGTAATAGTGATTTACTTCGGATTTGTTAAATATTATTTACCGAAACAGGAAGACAAGGCGCAAAGCCAGATATTCCAGGCGCAAAAATATTTTGCCAAGGATTCTCTTAATCTTGCTCTGAACGGCGACAATAACTACCCTGGCTTTTTGAAAATCATCAGCAATTACAAATGGACAAAAGCCGCTAATCTTTCCTGTTATTATGTAGGAAACATTTACCTGCGCCAGGGAAAGTATGACGATGCCATCAAATACCTTAAAAAATTCAGCTCTGCCGATAAGGTGATAACAGCGCTTGACCTGGGGCAAATAGGCGATGCTTACAGTGAACTTGGCAACTATAAAGATGCTGAAGATTATTATAAGAAAGCCGCCTACTACGTTGATAATGATGTAACCGCTCCGATGTATCTTGAAAAGGTGGCGGAACTGCTGCGTTATGAAAAAAAATACCCTGAAGCAAAACAAGTTTTTGAAGAGCTGAAACAAAAATATCCTAACAGCACACAAGGTCGTGATGCCGTTAAGTATATTGCAGAGCTAACGTCAATGAATTAATTTCCTGTTGTATGGCATCGCATCTTCATAACCTTTCGTCTGATGATGGATCTATTGCTGATGTCACCACGTTTTCTTTTGGCATTGTTATAGCTGATTATCACAAAGAAATTTCCGAATCGCTTTTTGGCGGTTGCCTTAAAACACTTGTCGCCAATGGCGCAAGACAAGAGAATATTTTTATTGAGAATGTTCCCGGCGCCTTTGAATTGCCTCTTGCGGCACAACAGCTCTACGAACGTAAAAAGCCCGATGCCATCATTTGCCTCGGCTGTGTTATACGAGGCGAAACACATCATTTTGATTTTATTTGTAATGCCGTTGCCAATGGCATTATGCAGCTTAATCTTAAATTCAGCGTGCCGTTTATTTTTGGCGTACTCACTACTGAAGATAATAGCCAGGCTAAGAACGCTCCGGCGGCAAGCATGGAAATAAAGGAGTTGAAGCAGCAGCAACGGCGATAAAGATGGTGGTGAGAAACACAAGTAGTAAATCCTGAAAAATATTTTTTCTGCACACAAAAAGGGTTTTAGAATTAACCTCTTGTTACTTCACATTATAGCCGCAGCAAATCCAGGTAAATCTTACAGTATTCCAGGTATTCTATATATTTACTGCAAAAAAATAATTTTATATGCGCAAAACAGAAACAGAACTGCTAATCAGTGAATATTCTACTGATAAACTCTTATCTATTTTGCAAAAACAGGCAAATAGTTACAGCGAACAGTTCATTGAATATGTAAAAGACGAGCTAATAAAAAGAAATATAACATTTAATTGGAATGAGGATTTGGTTAAAAAGATAACCGCTTTAAGTGATGTTGATCTAAAATTATTAGTTGAAAAAGATTATGATAATTATCATTTGGAATGTTTAGAAATCGCGAGGGAAGAGTACCTTAAAAGAGGTTTTAAGAATGAGGCAGGTAATAATGATACTGAGGAAATTGTCGCTGAAAATCCTAAAGAATCTGAAAAATACCCCGCGCTAAGAGTTATTATTATAATCTGGTATATCCTGGGCTTTATTTATTTGATAATTATTTTATGGATATTGGTGTCAAGATCAGATGTACTCACACTTCCTTTGGTTGTTGCAATTTGCATTATTGGATCTGTAATTGTCATTTCATCATTTGCATCGGCAGAATTAATTAAAATTGTTTTAGAAATAGAAAAAAATATCAGTAGCATTGCATCAAAAGACGACTAAATTAATCATCCGGCAAAGCTTCAAGAGTCCATGAAATTATACACCATAGACACGGGATTTTTTAAACTCGATGGCGGCGCCATGTTTGGTGTTGTTCCCAAAGTAATATGGAATAAAATTAACCCCGGCGATGAGAAGAACCTTTGCAATTGGGCAATGCGCTGCCTGCTGGTAGTTGAGGGTAACAGAAGAATTCTTATTGACTGCGGAATGGGAAACAAGCAAAGTGAAAAATTCTTCAGCTATTATGAACCCAATGGCACTGATACATTGGAAGGCTCATTAAAAAAACACGGTTTCACCACTGACGATATTACCGACATGTTCCTCACCCATTTGCATTTCGACCACGGAGGAGGTGCAATTAAATATGATGAAAATAAAAATTTAGTGCCCACATTTAAAAACGCTACTTACTGGAGCAATAAAAAACACTGGGACTGGGCGGTAAATCCAAATGCGCGCGAGAAAGCATCTTTTCTCAAAGAAAATATTTTACCTATACAGGAAAGCGGGAAATTAAAATTTTTAAATGACGGCGATGAGCTAATACACGGCTTTTCCGTAAAATGCGTTTACGGACACACCGAAGCCATGATGCTGCCGCATATTTCTATCAACGGGAAAACTGTCGCCTATATGGCGGATTTAATACCCAGCACCGGTCATTTGCCCATTCCCTATGCAATGGCTTATGATGTGCGCCCGCTCATTACGCTTAACGAGAAAGAAGATTTTTTAAAAGAGGCAGCCGCAAAAAATTATATCCTCTTCTTCGAGCACGATCCAAAAACCGAAGCCTGTTCCATCGAACTGTCAGAAGGAAAAATTAAAGTGAAAGAATTGGTTAACGTAAGTAATTTATAATACTGGCTCAAGTGTCCCATGTCTCATATCTCGTGTCTCATGTCTCACATCCCCCTCAATGCTGCGGATGATACATCGCTTTAAGATTCGGGTCCTGTTCCGCATCTATAATAGTCCTCACATCCTGTCTTATTACCCCGACAAGGTAGTTTAGAGTTTGCACTTGTTGTTGCAGGGCTAAATACTCATCAGAACCCGGTTTCGCAACATTCAAATTATTATTCAATGGACCAAGCTTGTCCTGGAGCGAAGACAGAATATGCAGCAACCCGTTCATAGCGCCAAGCCTTTGAACCCATGTGTCATCGTGCATTGCCCTGTCCGATAGGTAATTTATACCGTTATCAAGAATCGGGCTTCCCATACGCCCTAAGAAATCACCATAACTCATGGACATCTTATATTTCTCGTATCCTGAAACGTGATCAAGATGAGTGAGGAAATAAGTGTTATCATCAGCACCACCCTTGAGTGCAAATATCTCCGAAACAATTCCTGAAATTGCAGCTTCAGAATCGCCACGAAGTTGTTGTGCCACTTCAAAAGCTTTATTGGTGTCAATAGCCAATATTGTGCGCAGGGCAACTGTTTCCACCAGGTAGGAGCTGTCTTTCATAGCATTGGTAAAAATTTCAAGCAATGATTTGTCGCCGGTTTGTCCCAGTTTTTCTATTGCCGTTGCCCGAACCTGCGAACTGGAATCGGTTTGCGCCAGGTGAATTATTTTTGACTGCGCATCTCTCCTTGCAATACTGTCGTGTAAATCAACAGACGCCACAGCTAATTCCCGCAATGCCCAAAACTTGTCGTGCAATGCATCAACCAATGCCAATTCAGAATTCTTGTCTTTAGTTTGAACTTCCTTAAAATGCCGTATAGCTTCATCCCTATCCTTGTATGAAGGAGCATGGTAATATTGAAATACAAACGCCGAATCGGATTTATTGTCCGACTTTTCACCGCATATCACTTTATCGGCATCCACATTCACCAAATCTGGTTTTACCGGCACGGAAAAACGGAAGGTATCTGTTCTGCTGTTAAAATCAATTTTATGCCGTTCCACTGTTCCGTTATAATAAATATCAATCGCCATTGGCAAGCGGTATAAAGGCGTGCCATCCTTGGTATTTTGCAATTGTGTTAAAGCCACGCTCTCAATATGTGTATTGGAGTTATAATTATAATACATATTCAGCTTCGGATGTCCTCCGGCTAAAAACCATTCGTTAAAAAACCAGTTCAAATCCTTGCCAGTCATATTCTGAAATGCTTCCTGTAATTCATTCACATCGGCAGCCTTATAAGCGTTCATCCTTAAATATAAATTCAGCGATTTAAAAAATGCGCTGTCGCCAACATAATTACGCAGCATATTAAATATGCAGCAGCCTTTTTCATAACTGATATGGTCAAAAACTTTTTCACGGTCGTCATAATAATAGCGAATCAATGGCTGGTCATCTTCCTTCGTCACGCCCAGGTAAGTGGTTAAATCGTCATAAAAATGATAATCGCCCATGTCTTTACCAAAAGCATGAGTATACCACAGCGTTTCGCCATAGCGCGCAAACGATTCATTCAGCGCAATCTGGCTCCAGCTTCTGCATGTCACCAAATCACCAAACCAATGATGGAATAACTCATGGCAAATATATTCCTCGCCATTGTAGTCAATCATCTCGCGGCGCGTTTCATTCACATCTTCAAGCATGGTAACAGCCGTGCAGTTTTCCATAGCGCCCGTAACAAAATCGTGCACCACTATCTGCGAATATTTGCTCCACGGAAAATCATATCCCAATATATCTGAAAAAAATTCTATCATTTGCGGAGTGCGCCCGAACTGTTCTTTAGCATAAGGCGCATATTTCGGGTCGGTATAATAATTCACAGGAATGTTTCTCCATTTATCATGATAAATTGAAAACCTGCCCGCCGCCATCATAAACAAATAAGGTGAAATGGGTTTATCCATTTCCCAATGGTCGGTTCTTGTACCGTCTTTATTGTTTTTGGATGAGGTGAGCACACCATTTGACAATGTGGTGTATTGTGTATCAACGGTCATATAAATGTCGCCCGTTGATTTAACATCCGGTTTATCAATCGTGGGGAACCACACCGAATTACACTCCGTTTCGCCCTGTGTCCATAACTCTGTAGGTTTGTATTTGTCTTTACCCGTAGGATTGATAAAATATAATCCCTTTGAATCTGAAATGATGTCACCCGAAGTATTATTAGGCTGATGTTCGGGGTTGGAGGTATAATCAATAAATATCGTATAACCCTCTTCGCGGGTATAGGTTTTATTAAGTTTTATTTTAAGTTTAACAGAATCCGAATAGTTGTAGCTCAGCGGCAAAGTATCTTTCCCCTCAATAAGACCGATGCGGTTAATGTACATGCGCTTGGCATCGAGAGTGAGTGAATCCGTAGCATAAAAATGCGGCTTAAAGCTGATAGTTGCTTTGCCGTAAAGCTGCTGCGTTTGCCAGTTAAGTTTAACCGCAAGTTTAGTGTGATTGAGGTCATTTACAACAGTAAAAAACGGGCGGTAAGACATGTGAAAAGGATAAATACTGTCCGCTGCTGTGGGATTTGCTGTAACCTTTATCGTATCAAGAGTGACAACAGGCGTAATGGATTTAGGTGTGGTTTGAGCAACCTTTGTGCTGTTGCAGGATGTAATTAGTATACCAAGGACACAGGATATAACAAGACACGAGATACGAGACATGGGACACGGATAAGTGAGTTGCAAATTTGCTAATAAAATGTGGAATTGTGATTTTTATAGGAAATCTTTGGAAAAGATTACAACTAATTATCTGAATATCACTACATCAAACAATATCCCGTTCTTAAAATGTAAAGAAGTATAAGCAGGACCTCTATTGGTATACACCAAAACTGTGTAAGTTATGCCATAAGCATCTGTCACTTCAGTTGACAAATCATAGTCTGGGTTACCCCATGCTGCCTCACACATATCTTTAGTAAATCCAATCTCTATTTTCCCATTGTAAATTTCAATTCCGTCGTTTTCACCAAATGCATCTTCTAACACTTTAAGCCTTTTTTCTTCTGTTGCTTCGTTGCTTGAATCAAGCCTTACTTTTGCCACGCTGTCTCTTCGCGCCCCGGCTAACCAAATACGTTTGTCAACAAAACCCGAAATAGAAAGCACACCTTTGTCCGGTCCAAACTCGGTCAATTCTACCCAATATCCGCAAAAACCATCTGAAATTTTTTTTGTGACCTTTATGGTAACGCCTGAATCGGTAAGCAAATAGTATGAATGTTCAAGCTTTTCACATTTCCATTGCGAACCTTCTTTTACGACAACCGGCTGGCTTGTATTAACATCATTTATTTCATAGAAGACTGCCTTGCTGTTTACTGTGCCAAAAAATTTATAGCTTTTAAAAGTCAATCGTGCCACTAATGTCTTCCCCACCAAAGTATCCTGTTGGTTTTGAGCATTTGCCTGTATAGCCCCCGCAATAAGAATACAGGCTATTCCTTTAGCAAGCATTTTATATATTTTCAAATTTAATTATTTAATAGTTTATACGTTCAAAAATGGCTACGCCGGGGGAAAGCATATTAATTGTGCTCTAAATTAAAAATATTTTTCATTTATACAAAATATATCAAAGAGGCTTTACGTCCCGGAAATCATCTACCATCCACACACAATAAATTACGAACTTCTTGTCCCAATATTCCAATCTGCATTTAATTCATTTCTAATTTTGTGAAAGTGATAGCTCTTTGAAATGTTACATAATAGAATTCTATGAGTTTTATTTTCAGTTCTAAAAAACGACAAGAAAAACGACAAGAAAACGACAAGAACCTGGCAATACAACTTGTTTACAAAGTCATTGCAACTTATTGAAAGACAATAAATAAAAAAATTAATTGTTACCTTCTGCCGCAATTCTTGTCACTGGTTGAATTAATGTATAATAAAAATCGTTTAAAGGTTAATTAGTAAATTTGCTACCATGAACAAAATCGAACAGCTTAAAAGCGAACTCCAGAAACACATTTTAATCATAGATGGCGCAATGGGCACCATGATACAACGCTATCAACTCACTGAAGCGGACTATCGCGGCGAACAATTTAAAAACCATCCCCACGACCTTAAAGGGTGTAACGATTTGTTGTCATTAACGAAACCGGAAGTTATTGAGGAAATCCACCGCGAATATTTTGCAGCCGGAGCTGATATTGTGGAAACCAACACCTTCAGCACCACAAGCATCTGCCTTGCCGATTACCATCTCGAAAAATATGCTTACGATATTAACCTTGCAGCAGCTAAAATTGCGCGCAAAGTGGCAGATGAGTTCACAGCAAAAACACCGGGTAAGCCGCGCTATGTTGCCGGCGCTTTAAGTCCCACCAATAAAACATTGTCTCTTTCGCCCGACGTGAACGACCCCGGCTATCGCGCAGTGTCATTTGACGAGGTGGTTGATTCCTATAAAGAACAAGCACGTGGCTTGGTGGATGGCGGCGTGGATTTATTTTTAGTGGAAACAGTATTTGATACGCTTAACTGCAAAGCGGCTTTATTCGCTCTTAAAGATTTAATGGAAGAACTGAATATCGAATTGCCCATTATGATAAGCGGCACCATTGTAGATGCCAGCGGCAGAACCTTATCTGGACAAACACCTGAAGCATTTTATATCTCCGTTTCCCATGCCGAGCCGTTAAGCATCGGTTTAAACTGCGCTTTGGGTCCGCAGCAAATGCGCCCGTTTCTTGAGGAAATATCTAACATTGCCGATTGTTATGTAAGCTGCTACCCCAATGCCGGCTTGCCCAACCAGTTTGGCGAATACGATTTAACCCCCGAAGAAATGGCTGCCACCATGAAAGATTTTGCCGAAAGCGGTTTTGTAAATATTATCGGCGGCTGCTGCGGCACCACGCCCGAACATATTAAAGCCATTGCCGAAGCAGTGAAAAATATAGCGCCAAGGAAACTGCCTGTGTTTGTGGATTAGATTTATGAGTTTCATCTTAGCACCTTAGCGGTTATTTTATATCATCCACTTAAGACACAAAACACACACTTTTGACTTTACGCCCTGGCTTTTAACTTATCTGCCCTAAAACCCCGATATTTGCACCCACAAATATGGCTGCAGATACCGAACCAACACAACATAAGCGTTTTTTACAGTTAAGTGGTCTTGAGCCGGTAACCATCACCCCGCAAACAAATTTTGTTAATATTGGCGAACGCACCAATGTAACAGGCTCAAAACAGTTTGCACGGCTTATCCTTGAAGGTAAATTTGAAGATGCCGTAACCGTTGCCCGCCAGCAGGTGGAGAACGGCGCTCAGGTGCTCGACATTAACATGGACGAAGCCATGCTCGATGGCGAAAAAGCCATGGAGCGTTTTATTAAGCTTATCGCCTCGGAGCCCGATATTTCAAAGGTGCCCGTGATGGTTGATTCATCAAAGTGGAGCGTAATAGAAGGGGGGTTAAAATGTTTACAGGGCAAGGGCATTGTCAATTCCATTTCATTAAAAGAAGGCGAAGACATTTTCATCGCCAATGCAAAAAAAGTTAAACGCTATGGAGCCGCAGTGGTGGTAATGGCTTTTGATGAACAGGGGCAAGCCGATACGTTTGAACGGCGAATTGCCATCTGCAAACGGTGCTACGATATTCTCACAAAAAAAGTAGGGTTCAATCCGCACGATATAATTTTCGATCCCAACATACTCACCATAGCCACAGGCATTGATGAGCACAACAATTATGCAATAGATTATTTACGCGCCACAAAATGGATTAAGGAAAACCTGCCTTATGTTAAAGTAAGCGGCGGCGTGAGCAATATCTCTTTCTCATTCCGTGGTAATGAAACCGTACGCCAGGCAATGCACACGGCTTTTTTGTATCACGCCATTAAAGCGGGCATGGATATGGGCATTGTAAATGCAGGGCAAATCGGCGTTTACGATGAAATACCGAAAGACCTTTTAGAGCGCATTGAAGATGTTTTATTTAACCGCCGCCCCGACGCTACCGAGCGGCTGGTGGAGTTTGCTGAAACCATTAAAAAGAAAGGCAAAACTGAAAAGAAAAGTGATGAGTGGCGCAGTTGGGCTGTTGAAGAGCGGTTGAAACACGCCCTGGTTAACGGCATAATGGATTATATAGATGAGGATACTGAAGCCGCTCGACAAAATTATGAGCGCCCGCTTTCAGTAATAGAAGGACCTTTAATGGCAGGAATGAATGTGGTGGGCGATTTATTCGGTTCAGGAAAAATGTTTTTACCGCAGGTGGTAAAGAGTGCGCGTGTGATGAAAAAATCGGTGGCTTACCTGATGCCGTTCATGGAAGCAGAGAAAGCAAGAGGCATGAGTTCAAGAGCGCAGGGCAAAGTGCTTTTAGCCACTGTAAAAGGTGATGTGCACGATATAGGCAAAAATATTGTAGGCGTGGTTTTGGCTTGTAATAATTATGAGGTGATTGATTTGGGAGTGATGACACCTGCCGATAAAATTTTAAATACCGCCATCGAAAAAAATGTAGATATAATCGGTTTAAGCGGATTAATCACTCCATCGCTCGATGAAATGGCACACGTGGCTAAAGAAATGGAACGGCGTAACATAAAGCTGCCCGCTGCTCATTGGCGGCGCAACCACATCGCGTGTGCACACTGCCGTAAAAATTGCGCCTCACTATTCGCAGCCTACCGTTCATGTACTCGATGCCTCGCGCAGTGTAACAGTGGTGAGCAGTTTATTGGGTGATAACAAAAAAGCATTCTCCGAAAAAATAAATGCCGAATACGACGAACTGCGCAAACAACATCTCGGCAGAAAATCGGATAAGAAATATGTTACCATTGAAAAAGCAAGGCAGCAACGGATACCGATTGACTGGAGCAAAGTTAAAATAACCAAACCATCTTTTATAGGCAATAAAGTATTTGATGATTTTCCGCTCGAAAAAATTCGTAAGAATATTGATTGGACGCCCTTTTTTCAAACGTGGGAACTCTTTGGAAAATACCCAGCCATATTTAATGATGAAAAAGTGGGCAAAGAAGCCAAATCGCTTTTTGATGATGCCAATAAATTATTAGATAAAGTTATTGCTGAAAAGGCATTAACTGCAAAAGGTGTGGTGGGTTTCTACCCTGCCAATGCCGTTGACGATGATATTGAGCTATATGAAGATGATACGCGTAAAAAAGTATTAACAACATTTCATTTTCTGCGGCAGCAGAATGAAAAAGCGCTGTCGCAAAAATATTATTCTTTGGCAGATTATATTGCGCCCAAAGATTCCAGCGTTAAAGATTACATGGGATTTTTTGCCGTTACTTCAGGAATAGGTATAGAAAAAACGATTGAACAATTTGAAAAAGACCACGACGATTATAACAGCATTTTACTGAAAGCCATTGCCGACCGTCTTGCCGAGGGCTTTGCCGAAACCCTGCACGAACTGGTGCGTAAAGAATTATGGGGATATGCCAAAGATGAACATCTTACGCCCACGGAATTGGCTGAAGAAAAATACACCGGCATCCGCCCTGCGCCGGGCTATCCCGCTTGCCCCGACCATACGGAGAAAAGAATTTTGTTCGATTTATTACAGGCAGAAAAACAGGCAGGCATCACACTCACCGAAAATTTTGCCATGTACCCCGCATCTTCTGTTAGCGGATTTTATTTCTCAAATCCCGAATCAAAATATTTTGGTGTGGGCAAAATTGCTAAAGACCAGGTAGAAGATTATGCCAAACGCAAAAACATGCCCGTTGCTGAAGTGGAAAAATGGTTGTCGCCTAATTTGGGTTATGAACCGTAAATTGAACTGCTATTTATGCTTAAATTATTTATAATAACCCTTACACTATTCACTCCGTTTTTACTGTTCGCTCAAACCGGCGAACAGTTGGGTAACGCCAAACCCGTTGCCAAAGATTCTGTGCAACACATTGCAGTCATCGAATTATTTTCTTCCGAAGGCTGTTCGGGTTGCCCTCCTGCCGATGCAATGATAAATAACATAGCCATCGACGCTGCCGAAAACCACCAGCCAATTTATGTATTGGAAGAAGATGTGGATTATTTAAATAATTCCGGGTGGATAGATCCTTTCGGCGATAAACAATTTTCACAGCGCCAGCAAAATTACCAGCGGTTTTTTCATGGCACTGGTCTTTATACCCCCCAAATTTTTGTAAATGGCATTCATGAAATTTATGCTGCCAACTATGCAATGGCAAATGATGTAATTGACCAGGCATTAAAAGAACCTGCTCTTGTTTCTATATCGGTTTCCATAAATCCGTTGAATGATTCCACGGCTGAAATGGATTATCATCTCTCCTCAACTGGTAAAAGCTGGGTAATCAATTTTGCATTGGTTCAAAAAAATGCCGTCAGCAGCATAACTTCAGGTGAAAATTCCGGGCTTACACTCACACACGTTAATGTTGTAATGCAATTAATTTCAGACCCAATAACTATTCCCGACGGAATGGCTCAATTCAATAATATGCCAAAATATGCACCAAACACCTTTTCAGTAATAGCATTTGTGCAGGATAAACTTACCATGAAAATAATTGGTGCAGTACAGATAGATATATAGACGATAAACTATTAATCAAAACAAAAAAGATAACCATTTATATAAGTGTCCCTCTCCTTTTAGGAGAGAGATTAAGAGTGAGGCAAATAATCGGCGCCGTGCAAATAGCTGTTTAACCTGCTGTGGTTCTCTTTAACCCAATAACTCCTATCAATATAAGCGCCATAAATAAAAGCTGGTATAATGACGCAGGTTGCTTGAAATACATCGTATCAATCAGTTTTAGACCTACTATTGCCACTCCTGTCCATACCGCAAAAGCAATTGCTGCCGGAATTTGTTTCATAGCAAGGGTAAAGAAAAAAATATTGCACACACCAAACGCTACGTATCCGATTAGAGGTATCGTATTATGATAATCAATAAAAAATTGAAGGTTTGGTTTTGTAAATGCCTCTTTGAATCGGGCAAACTTAACACAATACGTCCAGCATATTTCGCAACAGGAGGCAAGAAAAAGATACAACCACGACATTAAATATTGTTTTTACCGCCTAAATTAACCGTACTTGTTTCTGAAAGCTCTTCTTTTTTACCCTGAAATAATGATTTAAAAAAAATGGTGAACTTTTTACGGCAATAATGATACCATCTAAACAAAGCATTATTATCTAATTTACGAAAATCAAACCGTTTAAATGAAAACACATGTTGTACAAAGTAATCATCGGGATAATCATAATACAAACCATATACTTCCGGTTTACGTGGCGGAAGGTAAATGGTTCCGAACAGCCAATCCCACAATGATAATTTAGTAGAATAATTCATGTAAAACACAGCCCGGTTATCGGCATGATGCCACTGGTGCAACTCCGGCCCGTTAAAAAAGAATTTCAATTTGCCCAAACTTACATTAATATTAGAGTGAATGAACATACCATACACGGCATCCATCAGCGCTTTTATAGGAACGACCAGCGGATTTGCCCCAAGCAAAACAATGGGGGCAAATTCTATTGTTTGATTAATAATTATTTCAAGAACATGAGAACGCGAGCCCGCCAGCCAGTCCACTTCTTTATTGGAATGATGCGCCTCGTGAATACGCCATAATATTTTGCTGTGATGCTGGGCACGATGAAACCAATAGATATACAAATCGTGTATAACAAAGAAAAACAATACCTGCACCCACAGCGACCAGCTTGTTACCAAATGCAACCGCGATAAATGATAATGATTATCGATAGGCAAAATGAGGTAATCGAAAATAAATATTTTCAAAAAGTAACTTTGAATAAGAGTGTACCAAACCAGGTCTGTCCAGAATCCCTCTCGAAAAACTTTTATCCCTTTTCTATAAGGAAATAACCGCTCCAATAAAATAAACCCGAATACAGAGGCTATAAGTATTGAAGTAGTAATAATTTCCGTGGGTGAAAAATGAAAGTGCATAATTTATTTTGTACTTACAGATGTTGCCCTTCGAAGGCGCTTTAATGCGCCCAACTCGCTGTCGTAAACTTTCTTAACCCCATCGCCCAAAGCAGTTTCAATATCGTGAATATCCTTTACCAACCTGCTCATCCCCTGTGGCTCAACAGATGCCGCCTGGTCGGAGCCCCACCAGGCGCGGTCTAAGGTGAAATGGCGTTCAACAAAAGTAGCGCCAAGCGCCACAGCGGCAAGAGTAGTCGCCAAACCTGTTTCATGCCCGCTGTAACCAATCGGTATATCAGGATATTTATTTTGCAACGTGTTTATCATTAGCAAATTCAATTCCTTCGGATCGCAGGGGTAGGCAGAGGTTGAGTGCGCAATGAGCAAATTTTTTTTGCCGATAAAATTCACGCCATCTGTAATTTCCTGCATCGTGCTCATTCCCGTTGATATCATAACAGGCTTGCCGGTAGATTTTGTTTTCTCAATAAGCGCATAATCGGTTAACGATGCCGATGCCATTTTATACACCGGCGGATTAAACTGCTCTATAAAATCAACAGAAGCTTCATCCCAGCACGATGCAAACCAGTCAATACCATGTACACGGCAAAAGAGGTCAATCTCGGCATAATCATCTTTTGTAAATTCCACTTTGTGGCGGTAAGCAATGTAGGTCATTCTACCCCACGGCGTATCACGCTCGATATACCACTGGTCTTTAGGCACACACAACTCCGGTGTGCGTTTCTGGAATTTCACCGCATTACATCCTGCTACAGCTCGCCGCTTCAATCATTTTTTTTGCCGCCTCCAGCGAGCCGTTGTGATTAATGCCGATTTCGGCAATAATATAGGTCGGGTGCCCCGTGCCTATTTTCTTGTTGTTGTTAAGTACAATTTCGCTCATATATTTTTTTGGTTATGTTTTACTTAGTTGAACTGCAATAATAAATTCCGCCAATTCACGAAATGCACCATGACCGCCGCGCTCATTGCAAATATAATCGGCAATAAGCTTAACAAAGGTAGTGCCGTCGGCAGGGCAAGCCGAAAAGCCCGCCATTTTCATAATTTCAATATCATTGGTATCATCGCCGATAAACGCAATCTCTTCACGTTTTAATCCTCTTTTTGATAAAATTTTATCTAAAGCCGATAACTTATTTTTAGCGCCAAGATACACTTCGGTTATCTTTAATTTTTCAGCGCGTTTTTTAACCGATGGCGATAACTCACCGGTAACAATACCGGTCTCTATGCCGCATAAATCGCGCAATCGCTCCACGCCCATTCCATCGCGGATGGAAAAGCGTTTCATCACTTCGCCGTTATCACTAAAATAAACACCGGCATCAGTAAGCACACCATCCACATCGGTTAACACCAGCTTTACCTTTGCCGCTTTATCTTTTATTGTTTCTGAAACTTCTGCTTTATTCATTTTAATTTTAATTTTAAATGGCAGTCCACCCGCCATCTACTACAAGATTTGCGCCAGTCATGTACAACGAAGCATCTGACGCTAAAAAAATCAAAGCCCCTTTATAATCATCAGCGGTTGCCATTCTGCCTAATAATGTCTTTGCCGAATAATTTTTTACAAAATAATCATCCTGGTTATTCTCTACACCTCCGGGAGATAATGAGTTAACACGAACATTATTTTTGCCCCAGTACGCTGCCAAAAACCGTGTAAAATTTAATACTGCTCCTTTTGTAGTTGGATAGGCTGCAGATTTATAGAAAGTTTGCTCCCCATCTTCGTTTTTATAAATGCTCTGATCGGGACCTACCATTCCATAAGTGGAAGCGATATTTATGATATTGCCGCTCTGCTGTTTTGCCATAACACTCCCTATAATCTGAGAACATAAAAACACCCCTGTCACGTTCACTTCAAGCGATTTACGAAACATAGCCACAGGGTAGTTTTCAAACTTCGATTGCTCGCCCGCCATTGCCGGGTTTTCAAACATATCGTTAACAGCAGCATTATTAACCAGTATGTCAATCCTTTTATATTTCTTAACAATTTTATCGCGGGCAGTTTTTAACGATTCTTCATTAGTAACATCAACACTAACTCCCAAATGATTTTTACCTAATTCTTTTGCAAAATTTTTAACAGCCGTTTTATCAATATCAGCCACTACAACGTCTGCTCCGGCATCGGCCAACGCCTCGCAATGTTTTTTACCCAACAAGCCACAGGCGCCTGTTACAACCGCAATCTTTCCTTCCAGTGAAAATAAGTTCTCCATTATCGTGCCGCTACCTGTTTTGCTTTAGGACTCTCATTTGTAATTTTTCTAAATACGGCTTCCAACACTTCACCCTTCAAATATTTTTTCACGTCTTTTTCCTCTACTGCTATTTTCAAAATGGACAACACATCGCGATAGGCTTTTAATGTGTATTCAATATCTTCATCCGTATGGCTGAAACACATGTTATGAAAACCTCCCCACAACACACCACGCTTTATCATTTCCTGCTGAACGAGTGTTTTCATCTCTAATGGGTTTCCGGCACTCGCATCGAATGATATAATAGTTCTGCAATCGTAACCATTGCATTTGGTAATATTAGCAATTCCCAATTCGGTAGCAATTTTATTGTAGCCATCCTTCAGCTTTTTTCCTTTTTCAGCTAAATATTTGGGCACGTTTTTATCTTTCAACTCATTAATACAGGCAATTGCCGCAGCAAGACTAAGCGCTTCGCCGCCAAAGGTGGTATAGAAAAATACATCACCTTCAAAACCTTTCATCACATCATGCCGACCGGTAAGTAATGATATAGGCATTCCGTTGGCACACGCTTTAGAAAAGCAAGCCAAATCAGCTTTTATGCCAAAATATTCCTGGGCGCCTCCCAGCGACACACGAAAACCCGTCCACATTTCATCAAACACCAGCAACGAACCATTGGCGCGGGTTAGCTCGGCAACCTTGCTTAAGAAATTATCTTTCGGCTCATCAAAAATAAACGGTTCCATAATTACACAAGCCACATCATCATCCAGCACCGCTTTTAACGATTCAATATTATTATAATCAAATGTGCTGGTTAACGCTTTCACTTCATCGGGTATTCCCTTGCTGCGGCTGGTTGTGCCGATATACCAGTCGTGCCAGCCATGATAACCGCAACACACCACTTTATTTCTTCCGGTATAAGCGCGCGAAATTCTAACGGCGGCGGTTGTTACATCACAACCCGATTTGCTGATGCGAATAGCTTCGGCATTGGGAATTATGTTATGAATTAATTCAGATAAATGCACTTCCAGTTCGTGCATCAATGAAAATGTAATTCCCTTTTTTAATTGATTCATGACAGCTTCATCTGTTTTAGGATAACAATAACCCAAAGAAATGGGACCAATGCCCATGTTAAAATCAATATACTCGTTACCATCCACATCCCATACATGCGAGCCTTTTCCATGACTAAGATATTTTGGCGCAACACCTTTTGTGTATTGACCTGGACCTTTTGCCATGGTTTGGGTAACAGGGGTCATTATATTTTTAGCGCGGTTATATAGCTCATCCGATTTAGTTATGTCGGGATAATTTTGGTTGAAAGCAACTTTATTAGCCATACGTTATATTTTTTATAATTGAATCAAATTTATGTGAGCCAAAACATTTTCTGCTATTTTTTTGCCGGTAAATCCTTCATGGTCTAACACTTCATCCAGCAAAGCGGGTTTAAACCAGCGCTCTTTTAAGGCAATGGGCAATACTTGTTTGGTAATTCCATTTTTCAAAAATATCTCAGCAAGAATAGTATACAAACCACCGTTTAAAAAATGGTCTTCAATAGTAACCAATAATTCACTGTTATTAGCTGCATCAAGTATTGCCTGTTCATCCACAGGTTTTAATGAGCGCATATTTATTAAGCCAACGTTTAATCCGTCTTTTTCTAAAAGTTGTTTGGCTATTAATGCCTGTTCAAATAATAAACCATACGTTAACAGTGTAACATCGTCTCCCGAAGAAATTACTTCCGCTTTTCCTATCTCAAAATTCTTATCGTGTTTAAATGTTGTTTTGCGTGTGTTTATGCGCACATATGCCGGGTCGGGTGAAGCCCATACTTTAGATAACACAGGTATCAAATCATCTTCGTCAGCCGGTGCAAATACAGTCATACCGGGTATTCCGCGCATCAATGAAATATCTTCCAATGCCTGGTGTGTGGCGCCATTCCCATCCGATAAAAAACCCGGAATATAACCGCTTAACTTAACAGGCAAATGAGGTATACCAACATCTGTGCGTATAAATTCAAAAGCGCGCATGGTTAAAAATGTGGTGAGGGCATGAATAATAGGAATCCTTCCTCTTAAAGCCAATCCTGCAGCCACACCAACCATAGTTTGCTCGGTAATTCCCGTATCAATAAAACGGTCGCCCAAAATTTTCGGCAGGTTGCGAATCAGTGCGCGGTTTTCCGCCGTAAGCACCACGTAGCGTTCATCTTTAGTTGCCAGTTCCGTTAATAATTCTTCGTAGGTCATAATCTTATCTAACTATCAATGTTTCAGATTGTAATACTGCGGCATGTTGCCCATGCAACTCCTGCAATAATTGTTCAACTTCTTCATGTGTAAAATTACAGAACCACCTGTCGGCGCGCGATTCAATGCTTGGCAATCCTTTGCCGCGCACGGTATCGGCTATAATTACATTGGGTTTGTTTTTGCTAAACGGAATAGCTTTAAACGCTTTTTCAAGTTCCTCAAAATTATGCCCGTTAACCCGCAACACTCCGCAATTAAATGCTTTAAATTTATCTTCAAGCGGCTCAAGCGGTATTAATTGCTCGGTGCGAATGTTTGCCTGGAAATGATTTCTATCAACTATAAACGTAAGGTTATCCAATTTATATGCCTGTGCCACCAGCACCGCTTCCCACACAGAGCCCTCATTCAACTCGCCATCGCCCGTTATTACATAAATATTATTGGTTTGCCCTTTCATACGGCAATCTAAAGCCACGCCAATTGCCACGGAAGGTAAATGCCCCAGCGAGCCGGAGTGAAATTCAATACCGGGAATTTTTGTATTCGGGTGCCAGTAAATAGAGTCAGATGTTTTTAAATGATTCTTCAATCGCTCTTTTTCAATAAATCCCAACTCAGCCAATGTGGCGTATAGGGCGGATACATCGTGACCTTTAGATAAAAACAAATAATCACGCTCGGGATTTTTTAAATCGTCCTTATCAATATTAAGCACTTCGTTATACAAATACACAATCAAATCAGTACATGATAGTGATGCGCCTGTAAAGCAGCCCCCATCCGTGCTCCATCGGATTATTTGCTCACGTACTTTAAGCGCCTGTGACTGTAGGTCTTTTATTTTTTGTTCGCGTAACATTTTTGATTTGATGATTTGATGATTTGGTAATGTGATAATTGTCAATAAATTATTTTTATAATAATTATTTGTCTCATGTCTGATTTTATCCGCTCTACTGCCCCTAACCCCGAAGGGGAACCGCTCCGCTCTCTTGCTATAACCATCATATTCACGCTTCCTTCCCCTTTGGGGAAGGATTGAGGATGGGGCAGTTTTTCTAAACTATTTAACATTTTTATTAATGTACTATCTTAGTCTGTTCAGCAGTAACTGTTTTCAATTCATCCAAATGATTCCTGTACCAATTCACCCCTGCATATTTAGAGTTGATTGAAAATAATTCGGGCTTTTTCTCCAGTAAATTTAAAATATCATTCAACCCAAAACGCGGGTTGCTGTTAAATAATTCATCATACACCTGTTTTATAAAATCGTAATCCTCTTTATAGTCTATTGTAAAGCGGTAAGTCATACTATAATCTTTACCGGTTTCCCACTCTACATTTCCTATTCTAAACTTATCGGCATTTTCCCAAAGGTAAGGTGTAGTATGTTCACGCTCAAAATCTTTAGTGGCATTTTTCCACGCGTTTTCCAAAGCCGCAAAAGTCATTATCTCCACATCATTGCCATCCGGGTACGTTGGCGGATGCAGGTTACTTACGTAATCGAATTTGTTTTTATTGTCGAGAAAAAATGAAATAACCCTGTCAATAATTTCAGGGTCAATTAGAGGCACATCGCTGGGTATTTTTAAAACCACATCGGCGCTAAATTGCTTGGCTGCGCGGTAATGCCTGTCCAGCAAATCCTTTAATGAGCCGCGAAAAACTGCAATGTTGTTTTCCTTACACAGCTTTTCAATTATATCGTCAGATGGTTCAGTAGATGTGGCAACAACAACTGTTCCTTTAAGCCGCGAATACTGCACCCGCTCAACCATGCGCACCAGTAAAGGTTTTCCGGCAAGAGGCATCATCACTTTATCGGGCAGGCGGGTAGAAGAACGCCGCGCCTGGATGATGGTGACAATATTCATGATACTGATAATGAAAAATTTTGTATTGTTTGCTGCGGATTATTCAACTTCAGGTAATGGTTAAGAAATTCTATACCGCTTCCCTGGAAGTTTATATATCCCCTGCAAATATCGGCAATGTTTTTGGCAGATGCACCGTCATTTTGTATAGGAGAAAGTTTATACAATCTATC
Organism: Chitinophagales bacterium; assembly: GCA_963770495.1. Taxonomy (GTDB): domain Bacteria; phylum Bacteroidota; class Bacteroidia; order Chitinophagales; family CAVYQA01; genus CAVYQA01. The sequence goes on from CAVYQA010000017.1 coordinate 362,920, forward strand.
CACATCAAAGTTAGAATGCACTTTTTTACCTAATGCTATGCCGATGTAAACGCAGGATGAATATTGCGTTATTAATTCATCACAATTGGCAATCATGTGGTTAATATTACCGCTTGTAAATACCAGGGAATCAGGAGCATATTTCATTATTTCTGCAGTGGCGCGTTTGGCTTTCTCATTAGGGTGAAGTTTAAAGAGCAATTGCCTTCCATTCGCTATTTCCACACATTTGTTGATAAATTTTTTACGGTTATCAAGCTTCATCGTTTCCCTCGTGTCTGTTGTGGCTACCAACACAAAATTTTTATATGGAAAATTATTGTTAAGGTACTGTTTTGCATTATCGAAATTAGGTACACCTGTTACCACCATCTTTCGTGCATCGGTACCCAATCGCGCAAATTGTTCTTTATAGCCTTCCGAGGCGGCACAATAAATATCGCAAACATTTGAAGAGCCGTTCAACGAGGTATTTAAAGTTAAATACGGGGGCAAACCGGTTGCCTTCACAATACGGCTCCATAACGTATATTGGTCTGTCATCCCTTCCTGTATCCATATTGTTTTTTTGGGGCGTATATTTTTAGCCATAATCATATCACTGCACATGAGTACTAAGGCATAATCATTATTATATACTTGCATCTTATAGTCATTGAGCAGATGATGCTCTGCAAGGTATTTGTCGCTGTTGCGTTTGAAGTGACCTGAAAAGATTGTTTGTTCAAACACACCTAACTTATAGGCTAAGCCAACAACAGGTCCTATATCATAAAGCTGTGAGAAATAGCAATCGAAATCAGGCAGTTGCAATGCAATTTGATGCATTTGAGTCGTCTGATTAAGTGAGCCGATAGTAAAAAGTATCTTCTGCCTCTCGTCCATTAAAGTAGGGGGTTAGTCTCCCTTTAATTACTTACTGCAAATGTAGCAGTTCTAAAATTATATTAATAATGTTAAGTAAACGTTAAAATCGGGTTTGAATTCAAATATAATACCAAATTATACTAAATATAACCTTTTGTTGATAAGACGAATGAAAGGCAATTCTATTTTAAGAGGAATGAGTTTTTTTAAAGCAGTTGGTATAATCGATTATACCTCCGTTGCCAAAGGTTCATATGGCAAACCTTGTCAACTTTTCAAATTATAACATTGATAATAAATGCGATATATATTTAACAAACGAAAACCAAAATGAAAGTAAAAGGTAACTATAAATAAACTCCTTATTTTACTACCACCACTTTTTTCGTTTCAGTTTCATTATCTGAAGTAACTGTTACAAAGTACATTCCTGTTGCACTAATATTAAACGTGAATTGTGTTTGTTTGGGTTGTGCCGCGTAAATAATTTGCCCAAGCAGGTTGGTTACTTTTAACGCATCTATATTTTTTGTAGATTTTATAGTAAAAATGCCATTGCTTGGATTAGGATAAATTGATAATTGATTATTGTTTACTGATAATTGTTTTATACCTGCACTGGGGTTATATTCTATTAAGCCGTTTCCACCACCAAAAGAATCACTTTTAAAACTATATATAACCTTGAAAGAATAATTTTCAGGATTAAAGCTAAATATGTTACCATATTGGTATTGACCGCCGCTTGTTGTGGTGCCATAAAATATGCCGTTGCTTGCCAGCATTAAATCACTTGGATATTCTCCGCTAGCGTCATAGAATTTAAACAGGCAATCAACAGAATCGGTTAACGGGTCAAAACTAAATATTGTACCTGCCCCATACCCCCCTTCAAGACAAGAACTATAAAATTTGCCATCATAAGGCACCAGCTGTCCCGGATAAACGCCAATGGCAGTGGGAAAAGCGTATACATTTTTACAGGTATTATTACTGGTGTCGAAACAGAATATGACGCCGTGACCTGTAATTCCGCCGCCAGAGGTTCCGTATAATTTGCCGCCGGGGTACTCCACCAAACTGCCATAGGGATATGTACCATCACTATCATTTCCACAATCAAAGTTGTATAAATCAGTGTAAACACCGCCGGTTATATCAAAGCTAAAAATAACTCCGCCATAATTATTTTCCAATAAAGTGCAATATTTTCCATATTCAGTCATCCCGTATAATTTACCATTGCTCGCCAGCATCAGGTTTTGTGAGCTGGGTTCACAGCCACTATCGCACAATGAAAAACTATATACATTCAATAATTGTTTTGTAACAATATTATAGCTGAATATATCACCAATGTCGCTATCCCCGCCAATGGCAGTCATGCTATAAATTAATCCATTATTTACCTGCATTAAATTACTTTCAGGGGTAGCGCCCAATGAACCATCTCTAAAATTATAAATGACAGAAAAAGAATCGGTTACAGGATCAATACCATATAACGTGCCCCAATTATGGGTCCCCCCCCCTGAAGCCACTCCATAAATTTTGCCGTTAGATGCCTCAAAAGGACTATTTAAAGGTAAATAGCCATCTGTGTCATTAAAAGCTATAACTGTTTTAAAATTACTGCCGTCAGAATTTACACTAAATATATTGCCAAACATATACCTGCTTACGGCTGAAGAATTACCCCACAATTGTACAACTTGTGTTGTTCCCTGTTTTACTAAAAACAGGGTAACAATTATGCTTAAAATTACTTTTCTCATATTTCAATTCTCGATTATAAAATTACTCAATTTATAGCTAAAATCATTATTTATTTATTACCACCATTTGCTTGTAAACCGATTTGCCATCATCAACCCTCACTAAATATACGCCATCAACAACACCCCACGGCTGTATTTGCTGCTGCAAAAATCCATTTGCGGCAGCGCTGTATTGCTCATAAACCAATTGTCCCAAAATGTTAAATAATTTTATCCGCCGTTCGGAGCGTCCGAGCTCCGCATTAAAAACAAACATCATAGTTAAAGCCATATTTTTATTTTTCCAGCCCGCATCTCAAAACGATTCGCCCTATGTCTCGTCCTGAAAAAAGTTTACGGTTTGTCCCAAAAAATCCTGATACAAGTTTACAATTGTAAATAAATCCTGAATAAGGTTTACAATTATAGTAAACATAGTTTTAAGTCATAGCCACCTCCTTTTGTTTTTTCAAGTGATAATAGTTTTTCCATTGCCGTTTAAGTGGACCACATAAGGTATGTGCTTCAGATGGAGTGAGCATATTTATACTGGAATGTGGTCTTTGATGGTTATACAAAGTAATAGCTACGGCAACAGCGTGTTGTGCCTGGTCAAAACAGGTAAAGCAGGTTTGTAATAACTCTTCTTTAAGAATACCATTAACCCGTTCAGCTAAAGCATTTTCCAGCGGGTCGCCACTTTGAGTCATACTGATTTTAACTCCGTTCTTTTCTAATAACTCAACATACTCTGTGCTACAGTATTGCGAGCCACGATCAGAGTGATGGATTAAGTCGGTTCTGTTGGGATTAGCTTCTAAGGCTTGTTCAAGAGCACGAATACATCCCTTGGCTGTTGCATCAGCAGATAAATAAAATCCTACAATCTTTCTTGAGTAAGCGTCTGTAATCAGGCTCAAATAACTAAATGCACTTTCCATGCAGATATAAGTAATATCACATACCCACAGTTGATTAGCTGCTCCTGCAACAAAACCTTCTATCAGGTTAGGATACTTACGAAACGGGTGACGTGAAAAGGTGGTTTGAGGTTTTTTCCTCTTTCTTTTTCGCACCAATAGACCATTGCTGCGCAGCAAATTAAAAAAGACATCTCGCCCCATGGCAATAGCTTGCTGCTGCATAAACCCCTCAAGTTTATGCAGCAGTTTGCGCCCTCCCAACCGCTTCTGATACTTACGTATGTACATGACCTGCTGTAATATCAGTTCCTCTTTAAGAGCCACTTTGCTGCTGTTGTGCATCTGTTTATAATACGCTTGCCGCGAATAGCCAAGCAGTGAACAAAGGTGTGACAAGCTTCTTTTTCCACCTCGTTCTACGCTCATGACTGCTTGGCTCCAGGTTTTTTTCGAATGTCAATGCCCAACTCCTCTTTAGCCGTTTTCATCATGGCTTTAAGTAGTTGATTTTCCAGACGTGAGTCCTGTAACTGTGCTTTCAATTGGTTGACCTCTTGAAGCAACCCCTGTTGAACAGCCGAGCGCCCTGTTACTTTTTTGCCCTTGTAGCTGGCTACCCAGTTATGAACGCTTTGGCGGGGAACTCCATATTTTAAGGCTAATTTCCGATAGGTTACTCCTCCCGATAAATATTCGGTTATTACTGCTTCTTTTAGTTGTTTTTCTGTTTTCATTTGTCCCAAATTTAGTGTAAACCTATTTCAGGACAAGACACTAAAGTAGAAAATGAAAACAAAAAGAAAGTAAAAGTAAAGGCTAAAAATGAATAGCGCAATTGGTTATCACATCCTTTATATATTATAATAATAAAATTTAAAAAACTTCTTGTCCCAACTTTTTTCACTGCATCAATTCAACCTGTAATTTTGTTACGAATAAATTTCTATGAAATCATTTTTTGCAAAAAATCAGATCAACATTACGGCGTATTTTAATATTGAAAGCGGTTTACAAAACTTGTTAACAAGATTATCATAAAATATTGATTATTAAAGAAATAAATTTTTATTTGTAAACAAGTTATTTTTAAATTGACATATTTTCAAATTTTCAAATTAACTCATTTTCAAATTGAAATCCTTTTTATCTTTATAGCATACACCTGCGTATCCTGCACATAACTTACCGTAGTTTCACAGAGCGTTGCTATTAATTATAAACGTGCATTTGTAATGAAGAATAGTATTTGTTTTCTGCTGCTGTTCAGCATGGGCAGGGTTTACGGGCAATCGTTTAACGATTATGCCAATGCAGGAGTTATGGCAGAGCGGCAAAATAATTTCCATGAAGCGCTAAAAGACTATTTAAAAGCTTATGAGCTTGCTCCATCCAATCCTCAAATAGAGCAGAAAGTGGGTTTGATGTATTATTATCTTCAGAAATTAGACAGCGCAATAGCTTTTTACAGCGACGCATTACAGCAAAATCCTAAGGACTCTGTATCCTACTTTTACAGGGGAAATTGCTATTTATACAGCAACAACAACCAGCAAGCCCTTGACGACTTCATAAGCTATTCCAAGCTCACTAAAAAACCGGATTCTTATATTATTTATGATATTGGTAAATGTTACGAGGGGCTAGGCGATTATGATGCAGCTATTGACCATTTTAACCGGGTATTAACGTTCAGACCTTATGATAAAAACTCATTTTATGATTTGGCTTACTGTTATACCTTGAAATTTGATAAGTATAATGCCATGAAATATTACAATAAAGCCATTGCTCAAGACCCCAATTATTACGACGCTTATCTCAACAGAGGGCTTTTGTTTGAAAGCCAGTTTAAAAATGCAGCTAAAGCCCACCAGGATTTTGAAAGAAGCATTGAAATAAAACCCAATAACAGGCTTTCTTACCTCTATGAAGGTGAGTTATTTAACGACGAAAATCAATTCACCAGGGCAAAAGATATTTTTGATAAGGTAATCGGCATGTACCCCGATTTTGCCGAAGCCTATTGCGGGCGCGCCTTATCTCTTGACGGATTAGGGGAAACAAGCGCCGCCTGCAACGACTTGGATGTAGCCCAAAAGTTAGGCTGTAAAAAAGCAGCGGAATACAGAAAAAAGATTTGCAACAAGTAAGATTATTAGAAAATGTGAAAATTAAAAAATCGGAAAATTACAGAGCATCTCTTTCAAAAACCTTTCAACCTCCTAACCTTTAAACTTTCAACCCTTTTAACCTCAATTATTCTGTGCGGGCGTATTCGCAGCCGGCTTTTCCATCAACGCTTTTCTCGACAATTTGAACTTGCCTGTTTTCTTATCCACTTCAAGCAGTTTTACTTTAATCTTCTCCCCTACAGATAAAACACCATCCAGCGTTTCAAGGCGTTTAAATGATACTTCTGAAATATGCAGCAAGCCTTCTCTTCCGGGTAAAAATTCCACGAAAGCGCCGTAAGGCATAATTGATTTAACCGTGCCTTCATAAGTTTCACCGGCTATTGGCATGGTTGTAATGCCTTTTATTTTAGCCACTGCTTTTTCAATAGATGCCTTGTCGGCTGATGAGATAAATATTTCCCCCTGGTCGCCCACTTCCTCAATAGTAATAACAGTGTTGGTTTCTCTCTGCATTTCCTGTATAATCTTTCCGCCGGGACCAATAATTGCTCCAATAAATTCCTTAGGTATTAAAATACGCTCCATGCGTGGTGCATGTGGCTTGTAATCGGCACGGGGCGCCGGCATCGCTTCATACATCAAATCTACAATATGCAAACGACCGCGCTTTGCTTGCTCCAATGCCTGGGTTAAAATCTCATAGCTCAACCCTTTTACTTTAATGTCCATCTGGCAGGCTGTAATACCTTTGCGTGTGCCCGCTACTTTAAAATCCATATCGCCCAAATGATCTTCATCACCCAAAATATCTGAAAGAATAGCCACCTTGCCCGATGCATCGGTGATTAATCCCATGGCAATACCCGATACATGTCCTGTTACTTTTAAACCCGCATCATGCAGCGCCAGCGACCCCGCACAAACTGTTGCCATTGACGATGAGCCATTCGATTCCAAAATATCCGATACCACACGCACCGTATATGGATTAATATCTTCGCCGGGTATAACAGCCTTTAATGCGCGCAATGCCAGAAAACCATGCCCTACTTCACGCCTTCCCGGTCCGCGATTCGGTTTTACTTCACCCGTTGAAAATGCAGGAAAATTATAATGCAGTATAAAACTCTGGTAAGTTATCTCAAGCGCTTTGTCAAGCATCAACTCATCCAGCTTCGAGCCTAATGTAACTGTAGTTAGCGATTGTGTTTCGCCTCTTGTAAAAATTGCCGAGCCATGCGGCGAAGGCAAACAATCCACCTCCATCCATATCGGGCGAACCTCATCCAGCTTTCTGCCGTCAAGGCGGCGCTTGTCATTTAAAATCAAATCACGTATTACATCATACTCCAGCGCTTCATAATATTTTTTCGCCAGCTTATATTTCTCTTCTTCCTCCTCCGTAAACTTAGCTTTCAAATCTTCCTTTAGTTGCCCGAACTGCTCTTTACGCTGCGCTTTCGGAATTCCTGCCGATGCAATCGCTTTTATCTTTGGCGCAAATTCAGCATCAATGCTTTTCTTCAATTCCTCGTCCTCAACCGGCTTTTCGTAATCACGCTTTGGTTTGTCACCAACTTTTTTAGCTAATTCTAACTGTGCTTTGCAATGTTGTTTAATGGCATTATGCCCAACACGAATAGCCTCAACTAAATCGGCTTCGCTCACTTCTTTCGCTTCACCTTCAACCATGGCAACACTGCTGTCGCTTGCGCCAACAATAATATCAAGCTCTGCTTTTACTAAATCCGCCTTTAAAGGATTAACAACAAATTTACCGTCAATTTTTGCCACGCGCACCTCTGAAATAGGACCATGAAACGGAATATCAGAAATCGTCAGCGCAGCCGATGCTGCAAGTGCAGCAAAACTATCGGAAGGTATATTTTTATCTATTGAATAGACCGTAATTATTACCTGTGTTTCATATTGGTAATCTTCCGGGAATAACGGTCTCAGCACGCGGTCGGTTAAACGCGATATCAACACCTCCGAATCCGACAACCTGCCTTCGCGTCTGAAAAAACCGCCGGGTATTCTGCCCGCCGATGCAAATTTTTCCTGGTAGTCAACCGACAAAGGAAAATAATCCAAATCGGGTTTTTTTTCTTTATTTGAAACGACAGTGGCAAGAATCATGCAGTCGCCTACGCGAACCACTACCGAGCCATCTGCCTGGCTGGCTAACTTGCCTGTTTCTAAGGTGATTTTTTGTCCGTTTCCGTCGTCAAAACTAACGCTAATGGGGGTCTTGCTCATAATTGGTATTTTTTAAATATATAATGGTGTCGGCTGGTATAAACCATCTACACCGTAACTTGAAATATGCTGATAATCCTTGATAAAGAAAGTTGTAAACTTAACCGCAGCGCCTTATTTGCGCAGGTTAAGTTTTTCAATGATTTCTCGGTATGATTTTAGATTGGTGTCGTGCAGGTATTCCAATAAGCGCTTGCGCTGACCAACCAGCTTCATAAGAGAACGGGATGTGTTAAAATCTTTCTTTTGCGATTCCAGGTGTCCGGTGATGTGATTGATTCGCTCCGTAATCAGGGCGATTTGTGCTTCCGTTGAACCGGTGTTTTTGTCAGAATCTCCGTAGGTTTTAATTAAATCAGTCTTTGTCTTCGTCGTCAATTGCATAATTGATTTGTGTCTTTCGTTTTTTATATCGGGCGCAAAAATACGTAAATTAGTTGACAGCTAATAATTTGAAGTTTAGAAAGTTGAGGGATAAAAGATTAAACCTTTAAACGATATTCAGAAGATTGCTTCGGTCGCGAAAAGCTCCCTCGCAATGACAGGTATTTGGGTAGCCGCCGTCCCGCCTTTGGCGGGACGATAGTCCCCATAAATCACGTCATTGCGAGCGCAGCGAAGCAATCTCTTGAACAAGCAATATCAATAACTATTTTTTAATCTCAATTCTTATAATTTGTTCCTACTTTTATCGTGTATAAATTTATCAATCACCTAAACAAAAACTATATGGAAAGCAAAAACTGGCAAATCGTTAAGCAACACCACCAGGCGTGGATTAACAAAGATTTCAGCAAAGTGCCCTATTCAAGCAACGTTGTATTTAAGGGTCCTATTGACCAGCTTAACGGAGTGGCAGAGTTTACGGCAAGGGTTACACAGGTATCGCAAATGGTTACAGATATTGTAGTGCGCGATAAAAGCGAAGAGGGTGACAGAATAAGCGTAGTATACGATTTTGTGACAAAAACTCCCGTGGGCACTATGCAAATAGCTGATTTCTACTGGCTGAAAAACGGAGAAATAACCCGCATTGAAACATACTTCGACCCCCGCGCTATTCTGGCTTTTATGGAACAGGTGCAAAAGAAAATGCAGACGCAGAATTAATAGATTAGTGGATAAAATAATTGAATTTCATATAAGCGCTGTTGTTGCGTGTGTAGCGTAGCCCGTCCGAAAGGCGTTCATCCAGACGTGCATTTTTTGGAGGGAGGGGCTGGAGGTGAGGCTATGAATGCGGCATCAAAAAAACAAGCAACAGGGTAATTTTGGCTTTAAGCTCTTTGCGGGGAGCTATGAGGTCGAGAAAACCATGCTCCAGCACAAACTCGCTGCGCTGAAACTCTTTTGGCAAATCTTTCTTTATGGTTTCTTTAATCACACGCGGACCGGCAAAGCCAATCAGCGCGCCGGGTTCAGCCATATTAATATCACCAAGCATGGCAAACGAGGCAGTAACGCCGCCTGTGGTGGGATCGGTCATTAAAGAGATATAAGGCAGCTTTGCCTGTGAAAGCTGTGTAAGTTTTGCCGCAGTTTTTGCCAGTTGCATAAGCGAGAACGCCGATTCCATCATGCGCGCACCGCCCGATTTTGAGATGATGAGCAAAGGATAACTATGTTCAATACAATAATCAATAGCCAGTGAAATCCGTTCACCCACCACGCTGCCCATAGAGCCGCCTATGAAATCAAAGTTCATGCAGCCTGTAACCAAAGGCATGTGGTTCATTTCACCAAAGGCAATGCTTATGGCTTCGCTGGCTTCTGTTTTCTTCTTGGTATCTTCAAGCCGCTTCTCATAAGATTTCAAATCGGTAAAATGTAAAAAGTCAACCGGCTTAACGTCTTCAAAAAGCAACTCAAATTTTCCCTCATCATAAATAATAGGAAAATATTGCGACGAATTTATACGGGTATGATAGTCGCATTGTGGGCACACATAAAGGTTCTCAACAAGGTCGGCAGTGGCTATGGTTTTCTTGCACGACGGGCATTTGAACCAAATACCTTCGGGCACCTCAAGCTTGTATTCAGTAGGCGTAAGTATACCTTCTCTTGTACGTTTAAACCAAGCCATGAAGAGTGTTAATGTTAATAGTTAATTGTTAATTGTCACAGATCTTATCAAAACTTTTGACTTTTGCGTTTTGACTTTTAACTTTTTAAGCAATATCAATATCTTTAGCAAGATAAACATCCTGAATGGCATTCAATAATTCAATACCGTCTTTCATTGATTTTTGAAACGCTTTTCTGCCCGAAATAAGCCCTGTGCCGCCGGCTCTTTTGTTTATCACTGCGGTATGAATTGCTTCTGCCACATCGCTGGCGCCTAATGATTCGCCCCCCGAGTTAATAAGCCCGCTTCTGCCATTAAAGCAATTCAGCACCTGGTAGCGGCATAAGTCAATAGGATGTTCTGATGTAAGGTCGCGGTAAACTTTAGGATGTGTTTTGCCAAAGTTAAGGGCTGTATAACCGCCGTTGTTAGTAGCTAACTTTTGCTTGATGATATCTGCCTGTATGGTAACTCCTATATGATTGGCTTGTCCGGTAAGGTCGGCAGAAGTGCTGTAATCAACACCGTCTTTTTTAAAGGCACTGTTTCTTAAATAACACCACAGCACGGTTGCCATGCCCAGCGAATGCGCTTCTTCAAATGCTTGTGCCACTTCCACAATCTGCCTGTCACTTTCTTCAGATCCAAAATAAATGGTGGCTCCCACTGCTGCTGCGCCAAGGTTCCACGCATCCTTTACTTTGCCAAACATGATCTGGTCGTATTTATTGGGATAGGTTAAAAGTTCGTTGTGATTAAGTTTTACAATAAAAGGAATCTTGTGGGCATATTTTCTGGAACAGGCTCCCAACACACCAAAAGTGCTTGCTACGGCATTACAGCCGCCTTTAATGGCAAGACGTATAATGTTCTCCGGGTCAAAATATTCAGGGTTGGGTGCAAATGAGGCTCCGGCTGAATGTTCAATACCCTGGTCAACGGGAAGAATGGATAAGTAACCTGTACCGGCTAACCTTCCATGGTTGTGTATTGCCTGTAGGTTACGCAGCACCTGTGTATTACGGTTAGAATTTTTCCAAACCTCTTCAATAAAATCAGGACTGGGTAAAAAAAGTGCATTTTTATCTACGGTCATGCATTTGTGGTAGAGCAGGTATTGTGCCTTTTCAGTTCCTAATAGCTCACTGATTTTTTCTAATATTTTTGACATTGTATATAGTTATGATAAAATGAATGACTGATTTGGGGTGCAAATTTAATAATATTTCAAAAAGCGTCTAAACATTTGCCAATAATACTGTCCCATCCACATCCCTTCTCCTTTTCAGGAGAAGGGCACTCGGTTATCTTATATTAATACATTTCGATATTTTCAAGAGACGCTAACGCCCCTCCACACTTTAACACACTCAAACCCAAACTCAAACCTTACCGGGGTGAGGCAAAACTATTTCTAATATTAAATTTTTACAATTTCTTCCATAAGGCGCATAATTTTAGTTGATTTGCATTCCTTTAAGGCTTAAGAATCATTAATTTTAAGCCAAGAACGACATTTATGGAAATTATTAACCGCGAAATCAGCTGGCTGTCGTTTAACGACCGTGTGCTCCAGGAAGCCAACGACAGTAACGTTCCCCTGATTGAACGTCTTAAATTCCTTGGTATATTTTCTTCCAACCTCGATGAATTCTTTCAGATACGTGTAGCCACTGTAAAGCGGTTAGCCGCACTCGGTAAAAAGGGTAAAAAAATTATGGGCGATGACCCCAGGAAGATAATGAAGCAGATACAGAAAAGCGTCATTAACCAGCAAAAAAACTTCGACAAATCGTATTCTGCCATTCTTAAGGAACTGGAGAAAAATCATATCTTAATAATAAATGAAAAACAACTTACCCCTGAGCAGGGAGAGTTCGTTACCAATTATTTTAAACAGGAGGTGCAATCTACACTGGTGCCGTTAATGATTGATAAAATAAAGGAATTCCCATCGCTTAAAGACCAGGCTATTTACCTTGCCGTGCATTTGAGCGACAGCAAACGTAAACACCCGCCTAAATACGCGCTTATCGAAATACCAACGGATATTGTTTCGCGGTTTGTAATACTGCCTTACTTTAAAGACAACCATTACATTATGCTTCTTGATGATGTAATACGTTATAGCTTAAAAGACATTTTTTACATTTTTCCACACGATACCTTTAAGGCATTTACCATAAAACTCACCCGCGACCTTGAACTCGATCTTGATGATGATTTGAGTGAGAGCATGTTGCAAAAAATAACTAAAGGTATTAAACAGCGCAAAGTGGGAAAGCCGGTTCGTTTTATTTATGATGCCGCTATTAACCCCGAGTTGCTTAAATACCTGCTTAAGCGCATGAAACTTAATAAGGATAATGATAACGTTATTGCCGGGGCTCGCTATCACAACTTTCGCGACTTTATGAATTTCCCTGATTTGGGAAACCTGCATTTACGTTATCAAAAAATAAAACCTCTGCCCCATCCCAACATCAAGCCGGGCAAAAGTTTGTTTTATGCTATTAAGCGGCAGGATATTTTACTCACCTATCCCTATCATTCTTTCGACCATTTCCTCGATTTCCTGCGCGAGGCTTCTATTGACCCCAATGTAAAATCAATTAAAATAACCCTGTACCGTGTAACCAAACACTCAAAAGTGGTTAATGCACTTGTTAATGCAGTTAAAAACGGCAAGGAAGTAAAGGCATTGGTAGAACTACAGGCGCGCTTCGACGAACAGAATAATATTGATATGGCTAACCGCCTGAAGGAAGAGGGGGCAAAAATAATTCTTGGGGTGCCGGGGCTAAAAGTACACAGCAAGCTTTGCCTTATTACCCGTGCCGAGGATGGCAAGAACGTTAACTATGCAAACCTTGCCACAGGTAATTATAACGAATCCACAGCCAAGCTTTACTCCGACCATAGCCTGTTTACCGCCGAACGAAAGATTACTGAAGAGGTGGAATACATTTTCCAGTTTTTTGAAAACAATTTCAGGATTGCCAATTATAAACACCTTATCGTATCGCCTCACCAGATGCGCAAAAAACTGATGAAGCTTATTGATAATGAAATTGAAAACGCACAAGCGGGTAAAGACGCCTATATACTGCTAAAGCTAAACAACCTTGTTGAACGAGAGATGATTGAAGCGCTTTATAATGCCAGCAGGGCAGGAGTTAAAATAAAACTGAATATACGCGGCATTTGCTCGCTCATACCCGGGTTGCCCGATATTAGCGAGAACATTGAGGGTATAAGCATTGTAGATAAACTGCTTGAACATACCCGTGTGCTCATTTTCTGCAATGGCGGCGATGAAAAATATTATATCTCATCGGCTGATTTTATGGCGCGCTCGCTGTTTCACCGCGTTGAAGTGTGTGTGCCTATTTACGACAAGCGGATACAGAGCGAGCTAAAACGATTCTTCAATATTCAATGGACGGATAACGTGAAGGCGCGTGTGATTGATGCAGAGGAACAAAACACTTACCGCGAAAGGACCGGGCGCTCCGTTAGGGCGCAGGAAGCGGTTTACGAGTTCCTGAAATCGCAGAGCAAGAGCTGAGTTTAACATGGCGATTAAGGAGTTTGATTATTTGATAATTTGGTGATTTAATAATGAAAAATACTTCTCATAAATTTATTGGTTGGTGAATTTCGCAGGAGTGATCTGTGGATGGAATATTCACTGCAATAAACGGTTGAAGTATTACTTCAACCTGGTGGTGTTAACAACATATTAACTTAAATTAATTTAAGTGGCTAAAACATGTTAGCTTTGGAAAGGATTTCTATCATATTTGCTGTAAAAGAAAGCTACTCCATGAAAAAAGTAATTACTTTAATTGCTATACTGTGCTTTACAGCAGGCACAGTTCTTAAAGCGCAAAACAACTTTTCTTCTGACTGGCTGAACCCGCAATTTAAGCCGGGCAATATTCTTCAAAATTTTAATAAACCGCTAAGTACTCATGTCCCCGAGATACGTTCGGATAATCCGTATAGCCCGCTAACGCCCATATATGACAGCACCTATTATTGGCAATGGAATTCCACCACAGGTAAGTGGGATTACAGCAATAAGGTTATTGATATTGTTTACAGCCCTAAAAATTTAGTGTCAGGCAATTTAAATAAAGAGTGGAACGGCAACGGGTGGAAAAACGAATCGCAATTAAGCGTTACCTACAACCCCGACAATCTGGTAACAACCGAAGTAACTCAAACATGGAGCGGGACCAACTGGGTGAATTATACGCAAACAATAAATACTTACAACCCAAGTAATTTAGAGATAAGCAGTGTAGTTCAACTATGGAGCGGCAGCGATTGGGTGAACTGCTTTCAACAAATCCCTGCCTATAACCGCAGCAATTTAGAGACCAGCGATTTAAAACAAACCTGGAACGGCAGCGAGTGGGTGAACTATTCTCAAACAAACTATACCTACAACTCTTTCAATGACCTGACGAATTATTTGTTTCAACTATGGAACGACAGCACCTGGGAAAATAGTTCTCAAACAACCAACACTTACGACACCTATGATAACCTGGCAAACAGCTTATCACAACTATGGAACGGAAGTACGTGGATTAACTGCTCTGAAACAAGCGATTTTGCCTACAATTCAGATAATGAAGTGACGGGTTTTTCGGCTCAAACCTGGAATGGCGACGCCTGGCTGAAGAGCGGATACATAACAAATACCTACGATGCCAACAATATAATTGTATCATTTGCAGTAAAAAACTTTGATGCAAAAGGGATTATAACCTCAGGCGATAGTGTGACCTATTATTTTAATAAGACGGTAAGTGCGACAGAAGATGAACAAAGTGATAACTCAACAATTAAACTATATCCTAACCCGGCAAGCAATATTATTCATGTTGTTATTACATTAAAACAAGCAACATACTTACAATTGCGGTTAATAAACATACAGGGGCAAATAGTATGGACGGCAGAAGCCGGAAATACGGCTAATTATCAAAACAATATTTCTGTTGCCAATTTACCGGGCGGCGTTTATTTATTTGAACTGATAAGCGGTAATGGCACAGAATCGCAAAAAGTGGTAGTAACACATTAAGTGCTTGGGCAAGCGCGAGGGTTGGGCAACCGCGAGGATTGCCCCTTCGAGAATTGATTACGTTTTGTCGTCTTTCTTCTGCGTTGTTGACAGCGATTCGCGCATACCGGTATCAGCCTGAATATTTTTCATACGGTAATAATCCATTATGCCCAGGTTGCCGCTGCGGAATGATTCGGCTATCGCGATGGGTATCTGCGCTTCGGCTTCTATCACTTTCGCGCGCGCTTCCTGCGCTTTGGCTTTCATTTCCTGCTCCTGCGCAACAGCCATAGCGCGGCGTTCTTCCGCCCTTGCCTGGGCAATATTTTTATCGGCGTTTGCCTGGTCCATTTGCAATAAAGCGCCAATGTTTTTTGATACATCTATATCGGCAATATCAATAGACAAGAATTTCAAACGCTGTTCCGGCATCTAATCCTTTTGCCAATACGGCTTTAGAGATACGGTCGGGATATTCCAGCACATCTTTATGCGATTCCGCTCCGCCAATTGAACTTACAATACCTTCGCCAACACGGGCAAGAACTGTTTCCTGTCCGGCACCACCTACAAGGCGGTTAATATTAGTGCGCACCGTTACACGGGCTTTTACAATAAGCTGAATACCGTTTTTTGCAACGGCAGCCACAGGCGCAGTATCTATTACTTTAGGATTTACGGATAATTGCACGGCATCAGACACATCTCGCCCGGCAAGGTCAATAGCGGTGGCAGTTTTCCAATCTAAATTAATATTTGCTTTTTGTGCTGAGATCAATGCGCGTATAACATTGCTCACATTACCTCTTGCCAGGTAGTGGGTTTGAATGTCATCCGATGTAACAGTAATACCCGCCTTAGTTGCGGTAATTAAGCTGTTTACAACAAGTGATGGTGGAATTTTACGTATACGCATCGTTATCAAACTCATAATACTGATTCGCACCCCTGTAAATACAGCCGTTATCCACAGGTTTACGGGAATGAAATAGAAAAACAACAGGATTACAAAAAGAAAACCAACGACTAAAATGGCCAGTACTACAGGATTTTGCATAAATTAAGTTTTAGATTTTACAAATATTTTATTGTCATGAATTTTTGTTACTTCAATTTTTGTTTGCTGTTCAATATACTCCCCCTGCGAGCGCACTTCATATTCTTTATCATTTAAAAGCGCTTTCCCTATTGGTCCGATTTTAGAAAGCGCAATACCCTCCTCTCCCACTTTTACATCTTCGGGCGAAATTACGTTAACTTTTCCGGTGTTGGTATCCTGCAAGGCAAACCGTTTCCAAAAACCCGATTTCAAAGCTATAGCGAATAGTACAAGGTTAAAGAGAATGGTTCCGAATAAGGTTAGTAATCCCGCGCCTGTGCCATAGGTGATAAATGAAAAATAAATACCGAAAAACATAATAACGCCGCCGGCAATTGCCACCACTGTTACGCCGGGAAAAAAGAACACCTCAATAAACAATACGGCGCACCCCACGAGAATAATAAGAATGATTATCAGCCAGCTCATAGTTTATTGATAAGTGCACAAAATTAGAAATATTTATCTGTGGAAGTTTATTATTATTTTTAAAGGCAAATTTCAACATGAAAATACGCCTTATCACCGTGTTCCGCAATGAGAACGAAACAGTAAATGAGCTTACTGACGATTACGTTAAGCGTATTGCTCATTACACCAAAATTGAACTGGTGCCGGTAAAGGTGCGCCGCACTCAAAAAGAATTAACCATAGTGGAGCAGAAAAAAGAAGAAGCCGAGCTTATTCTTAAACATATACAGCCGGGCGATTACGTGGTTATACTTGATGAATTGGGAAAAGAATTTACCTCGGCTAAATTTGCCGATTACATCCGCCAAAAAATGGACACCTCGGTAAAATCACTTGTATTTATCATAGGCGGAGCCTTTGGCTTTGATGAGCGCCTTTACGAAAGTAAAGATGATATGATTTGCCTGACACGCCTTACGTTGCCGCATCAATTGGCAAAGCTTGTTTTTGTTGAGCAGCTTTATCGTGCTTTTACTATCATAAAAAACGAGAAATACCACCATTAACAGGGAACAATTATCAATTATCAATAAACTTCTAATGAATAAAAGTATTCCTCAACTTCCAGGATTATTTATTGTCGCCTGCTTAATGACGTTTATGCAGTGGGGTTGTACTGCAAATAAAAGTTATACTATTTCAACCGGCATGTGGCGCGGTGAGTTTGATACTGCCGGTGTATCGTTTCCTTTTCATTTTAGAATAGATAAAAAGGATAATGATTCATTAGACTTTACACTTATTAACGGCGGCGAAGCCATTCATGCCGAATATGTGCATCATATCGGCGATTCAATTAAAATAAAATTTCCCGTGTATGAATCCGTAATTATAGCGACTATAAAAGGCAACAATGGCGACACCTTAAAAGGACTATGGATAAAAACCGTTTACGATAAAGTGCGTAAAGTACCATTTCATGCCGCCTTTGGAGATGCTTCACTTTTTTCTACAATAACAATTTCTAATCATCCCTATTCCGTGGAAGGAAAATGGTCTACTACGTTTGCTGATAGCACAACTGCAATAGGTATATTTAAACAGAACAATACTATTGTTACAGGTACTTTCTTGGAACAAACGGGTGATGAACGCTACCTGAACGGTGTGGTAAACGGCGACTCACTATATCTTACAGGTTTTGACGGCACATCTGCCGATCTGTTTAAAGCCGTGATTATGACAACTGCTGATACTTCGGATATATTAAATGGTATGGCATATTATGGCAATGGTGATAAAATAGCTTTCATATCCTATAAAAATGGTTTAGATAAGTTGCCCGAACTGCATTCTAAAGTTACAGATAAGAAACTAACTTTTTCTTTTCCGGATACTGATTGGAAACCGATTTCGTTGTCCGATGAGCGCTACAAAAACAAAGTCGTAATTATTGATATTATGGGAAGCTGGTGTCACAACTGCCTGGATGAAACCGCTTATTTTGTTGATGTTTATAACCGTTATCATAATAAAGGTATTGAGATAATCGGTTTATCGTTTGAACGCACACACGACAGAAAGAAAGCAATGAGCAACATCAAAAATTTTATGCAGCACTTTAATGTGCCTTACGAAATACTGTTAGCAGGCACTACGGAAAAAGACAGTGTGAAAAAAGCTTTGCCACAAATAGATGAGATATATGGCTACCCCACAACAATTATTTTAGATAAGGATGGAAATGTTGCAAAAACGGAAACCGGCTTTTCGGGACCCGCAACAGGTATTTATTATACCGGGTTCAAAACAAAATTTGAAAACTTTGTAGACAGTTTATTGAATAGTAAATAAATTATGAGGGATGGCTATCGCCAAAAGCCACCCAATTTCTTTCCCAGGCATAAAGTGATATGCCAATGGTGGACGTACACTGAAGCTTTTGCATAATATTAGCACGAATATGTTCAACAGTTTGCTCGCTTAATCCCATCATGCCGGCGATTTGCTGTATACTCATTTCGCGTGCTGTAAGAGTGGCTATGCAGGCTTCCTGCCTGTTTAAAATTGCCACTTTGCGCTTTGGAAGAGGCGTTTCTTTTTTCATAGCATTTCAGATTTGCATGTAAAATACGCCCGCCTGTTAAAAATTCCCGCAACACAAAACCCCGATTTGTGACGAGAAAACCAGTTTTAATCATTTGGCTTTCCACACCCTATCTTCATCCTTAATGCGGACAGTCAGCATTACTGCATTAAGTATAGAAAACAGGGCTGCCGTGAAGCATAAATTAAATATGAGCGGAATAGCAGCTATTTCCCCCATTACTATTATATAATTAGGATGTTTTAGGAATTTATATGGTCCTTTAACAACAGGAGTCATTCCGGGTATACGAAATATTTTAGTATTCCAGTATTTACCCAGGGAAGCAATAGTCCATATTTTTAATGTTATTAATACTATATATATAGACAGGAATATTACGTTTAAGCCCGTTTTCTGTTTTATACTATATTCCGTAATAAGCGATGCAATAAAAAGAATATGAAGCACTACAATAAAGGGGTACTGACGCTGACCATATTCAACAGCCCCATTTTTTAAAAGCCATTTTTCATTTCTGCGGGCAATTAATAATTCCAACACCCGTTGCATTATTAATATAGAAATTAAAATAGCAAAACCCATAGTTCAGTCATTCGTCATAGAAACCAAAACCATCTCACAGGAGAATCCGGGTCCTAAAGCCAGCATAAGCCCGTAACCATTTTCAAAACCCGTAGATAAAAACCGTTCCATCACATATAAAAAAGTAACGCTCGACATATTGCCATATTCGTTCATAACTTCGCGGGTATTTTTTAAAAAATCATCTTTAATACCTAATGACTCAGTATAAGCTTCCAGCACTTTCTTTCCCCCGGGATGAAAAATAAAATTTTTAATACCGTTTAAGCCCAATCCCTGTTCCGATAAAAAATGTACAATATCCTTTTTTATATTTTTGTTAATAAAGGACGGAATATCGCGCGAAAAAATAACTTTAAATCCCTCATCCATAAATTCCCACCCCATTATGTCAAGAGAATCGTAATATAATTTGCTTTGGGCTGCCAAAATACTAACGGATGGTGTTGTTTTAGTTTTATATGCATCTCCTTTAATAATACAAGCGGCAATGCCGTCTGAAAACAAGCTTGAAGCAACAAAATTACTTTTACCGTAATCCGTTTTTAGAAATGTTAATGAACATAATTCCACAGCAACCAAAACTATAACCGCTTTTGGATTTGCCTTTGCCAAAGCATTTGCTTTAGCCATGCCTGCAACTCCGCCGGCGCAGCCCAATCCAAAAATGGGTAACCGGTTTATATAGTTATTTAACCTAAGTTCATTTACAATAAGCGCATCAATACTGGGTGTTGCCAGCCCTGTGGAGGAAACAAAAATAATATCCGTTATATCTTCTTTCTTAATTTGTGCCGAAGCAATACATTGTTCAATAGCTTTTACGGAGTAGTTTAATGCGCAGCTTACATATTCATCATTATTCTCCTTAAATCCGCTATTTGAAGTATAATAGCTTAACGGTTTACAAAAATTCCTCCGTTTTATTCCGGTATTATCAAAAATGCCTGTCATTCTTTCTATATCGCCAAAGTGCGATGAGAATAGTTGATTCACATATTTTTTTACTTCTTCCTGGCTTATTTTATACGGAAAATCAATTTTTGATATGGAAACTATATTAGGCAAATTTCTTTATTTTATAATTTGATACAGGTATATACGAATATTGGAACAATTACCATACCGTAGATAGTAAATAGTATAGCAAAGTTGGCTTGCTTTTAAACGAATTATTCTGATATGCCTGTGGTCAACTAATAAACTTTTGACTTTTGAGCTTTGACTTTTAACTTCCTTACTGCACCTCAATCACTTCAGGCAAACGTGCCTGCACACCGGTCATGTTTTGAAGGCTCTTTAATTGCTCAAGATAAACAGAAGCGCTACCTAACATATCTTTCACAGCTTTTGCCTTGCTGTCATCATCAAACATTTTAAACAGTTCTTCGAGCTTGCTTTTTTCTTTTGGATATGCTTCAAGTTCATACGTGGAAACA